>NZ_JBWKHE010000006.1:108736-651104 GCF_056433405.1 Streptomyces sp. NPDC044719 | reverse complement strand
GTCGCAATCCACACCGAACCCAGAGGCCCTCGCCTCGTTCAAGGACCACTCAAGGCGTGTCGCCTGTCACCAACGTCCCGGGACAGCACACCTAGATCGCCATGGACAGCAGGACCGGTGCCGCGTTGCGGTTGAGGGCGTCCGCGGCCTGGCGGAGGCGGTGGGCGTGCTCGACCGGGAGGGACAGGGCCAGGCAGCCGACGGAGGAGCCGGCCGTGATGGGGACGGCCGCGCAGACCGTGCCGACCGCGTACTCCTGGAGGTCCAGGACGGGCACGGTGGCCGGCTGGGCCTCGAGTCGGGACAGCAGCAGCCGGTCGCTGGTGATGGTGCGCGAGGTGAGGCGGGCCATCTTGTGCCGGGCGAGGTGGTCACGGCGGCCGGCGTGGTCGAGCTGGGTCAGCAGGCTCTTGCCTATCGCGGTGGCGTGGGCCGAGGAGCGGAAGTCGACCCACTCGTTGACCTTGGGCGTGGCCGGGCTGTCGGCGTACTGGGTGACGCTGATCTCGCCGTCGACGTAGCGGCTCATGTACACGGCGGCGCCGACCGAGTCGCGCAGCCGGTCGAGGGTGTGCTGGAGCTTGTCGCGCAAGGCCTGCTCGCGATGGCGGGCGGAGCCCAGACGGGTCAGGGCCTCGCCCGTGACGTACGCGCCGTCGGCGATCTGCTCGACGTAGCCCTCGCGGCGCAGCATGCGCAGCAGCGCGGTGAGCCGCTCCGGTCCGATGCCGGTGCGCCGGGCGAGCTCGGCGTCGGTGACGCCGGAAGTGTTTCGCGCCACCGTCTCCAGGACGCGCAGGGCTTCCTGGGCCGAGTGGTACGGGGTGGTCGGCTCGTTCCTCAGCGCCACGGTGGTCTCCCCCTGCGCTTGCTGTTGGCCGTAATCCGGACAGCGAATCACCTCCACGATAACCGGCAAAGGGGTTGCGCAGAGCGGGGGTTGACAAGATTCCGGGCCCCCGGGCTGGGGCATTGACCCGCTGGCATATGCCAGGAGCATGCCCCGATCCGAGGGCCCGGTGTCAGGCCTGTTCACGGGCCGTAGTCACAGCACCGCGCTGAGGAACTCCCGCGTCCGGTCCAGCTCCGGGTCGCTGAAGATCTTCTCCGGCGGACCCGACTCGATGACCCGGCCCGAGTCGAACATCAGTACCTGGTCGGAGATGTCCCGGGCGAAATTCATCTCGTGGGTCACGCAGAGCATGGTGATGTCCGTGCTGCGGGCGATGTCCCGCAGCAGGTCCAGCACGCCCGCGACCAGCTCCGGGTCGAGCGCGGAGGTCACCTCGTCCAGCAGCAGCACCTTGGGCTGCATCGCCAGCGCCCGGGCGATCGCCACGCGCTGCTGCTGACCGCCGGAGAGCTGTGCGGGGTGGGCGTCGCACCGGTCGGCCAGGCCCACCATGTCCAGCAGGCCCTTGGCCCGCTCCACCGCCTCGTCCTTCGACATGCCGAGGACGGTGACCGGCGCCTCGGTGAGGTTCCGCAGCACCGTCATGTTCGGGAACAGGTTGAACTGCTGGAACACCATCCCGATCTTCTTGCGGACCTCGCGGACCTCCTTGTCGGAGGCGGGGAACAGCTTCTGCCCGTCGACCGTGATCGTGCCCTCGTCGGGCTTGAGCAGCGTCATCAGCAGCCGCAGGATCGTGGTCTTGCCGGAGCCGGACGGCCCGATCAGGGTGACGTGCTTGCCGGCGTCGACCGAGAAGTCCAGGTGGTCCAGAACGGTGTTCTGGCCGAACCGCTTGGTGACCTGTTCCAGCCGGATCAGCTCGCCGGTGCTCTTGGCGGGGTTCTTCTCGGGATTGGGGAGAGTGTCAGTGGGCAAGGCGTCGCTCCAGGGCTCGCAGGGCAAGGGAGGCCAGGTAGGAAATGACGATGAAGGCCACGCCGATCACCGTGAGGGGCTCGGTGAACTGGAAGTGCTCCTGCGAGAACAGGCGCGCGTGACCGAGCATCTCCAGGACGGTGATCGCCATCAGCATCGGCGTGTCCTTGAGCATCGCGATGACGTAGTTGCCGAGCGCGGGAACCACCCGGCGCACCGCCTGCGGCAGGATCACCGCGATCCACGTCCGCCGCAGCGGCAGGTTCAGCGCCGTCGCCGCCTCCCACTGGCCGACCGGCACGGCCTCGATGCCGGCCCGGTAGACCTGCATCGTGTACGTCGAGTAGTGCAGCCCGATCGCGAAGACACCGGTGGCCAGCGCCGAGAAGGTCAGGCCCCACTCGGGCAGCACGTAGAAGAGGAAGAACAGCTGCACCAGCAGCGGGGTGTTGCGGACGAACTCCGTGACCGCCCCGACCGGCCAGGTCACCCAGCGCGAGGGCACCCGCATCAGCAGCGCCCACACCAGGCCCAGCGCGAACGAGATCAGCGAGCCGAACAGCAGGATCTGGAGAGTGACCAGCAGGCCCTCCCAGAAGTCCGGCATGAAGTCGGAGACCGCGCTCCAGTCCCAGTTCATCGGACCCCCTCCACCACGACCGGCTCAGGCGCCCGGGTCTTGCTGTCGGGCTTCTTCCCGACCCCGGCCTTGAGCTTCTTCTCCAGCCCGCGCATGACCCGGGTGAGCAGGAAGGCGATCACGAAGTAGATGACAAGGATGTACGTGTAGATCTCCGCGCTCTCCTGCACCGCGAGGCGCACCAGGTTCGCGCTGAACGTCAGGTCGCCCATGCCCGTGATCGACACCAGTGCGGTGCCCTTGAGCAGCTCGATCAGCAGGTTCGAGAACGGCGGGATCATCTCCGGCACGGCCTGCGGCAGCAGGATCAGCCGCATCCGCTGCCAGGGCGTGAAGCTGAGGGCGATCCCGCCCTCCTGCTGCGCCGGGTCGACCGCGGTCAGCGCGCCGCGCACGATCTCCGCGCCGTACGCCCCGTAGGTCAGCCCGAGCGCGAGCGTGCCCGCCCACAGGGGTACGAGCTGCCAGCCGAAGGCGACCGGCAGCACGAAGAACACCCAGAAGATCATGACCAGGGCGGAGGTGCCGCGGAACACCTCGGTGTAGAAGCCCGCGAGGAAGCGGACGATCCGCAGCCGGTGGCTGCGCGCGATGCCGACCACGAAGGAGACGGCCGCGCCCAGCAGGGCGCTGCAGACGAGCAGCTGGACGGTGGTCCACACGCCCTTGAGTACGAGTTCCCAGAGTCCCGAGGTCATCCGCCGCAGAGCTCCTTCGCGGTCAGATCCGTCATCTCGGCCTCGGTGAAACCGAAGGGCTTCAGGATGCGGAAGAGTTCGCCGCTCTTCTTGAGCTTGCGCAGCTCCACGTTGAAGGCGTCGCGCAGGTTGGTCTCGGTCGGCCGGAACGCGAAGGCGCCTCCGTCGACGTGCGGCTTGCCGCCCACGATCGGCTTGAACGGCTCGGTGGCCTCCGCCTTGGCGGACTTCTTCACCACCTCGCGCACGGTGAGCGCCGTGCCGGCGAACACGTCCACGCGTCCCGCCTCGACGGCGTTCAGACCCGCCACCTGGTCCGGGACGATGAGGATGTCGCTCTCCTTGTACCCCGCTTCCACGGCGTACTGGATCTCGGCGTAGCCGGTCCCGGTGGCGAACTTCGCCTTCTTCTCGACGATGTCCTTGTAGCTGTGCAGCCCCTTCGGGTTGCCCTTGCGCACGATGTACGCGTCGAGCATCTGGTAGTCGGGGTCGGAGAAGATGACCTGCTCGCAGCGCTCCGGGTTGACGTACATCCCGGCCGCGACGACGTCGAACTGCTGGGAGTTCAGGCCCGGGATGAGCGAGCCGAACTCGGTCGGCACGGGCTGCACCCGGTCGACGCCGAGACCCTTGAAGATCACCTTGGCCAGCTCCGGTGCCTCACCGGTCAGCTTGCCGTTCTTGTCGATGAACCCGAACGGGATCTCGCCGGCGATGCCGAGGCGGACGACGCCCGCGGCCCGGAGCCGTTCGAGCAGATCACCGCCCTCGACGTCCGAGGCGGTGGCGACCCGGCTGCATCCGGCGGCGCCCAGCGCGCCGAGCGCCGCGACCCCCGCGAGCAGCGATCGGCGTGTGGGACCGGACACGGACCCGGACACGGTCCGGTGTATGGGTTCCGGAATTCTGAGGGGGCTTCTCTGTGGTGGAGCCATGGGCGCGCGGCTACCCGACCGCACCTGAGTTATGCCGATCTTTTCAAGCCCCGCACTCTCCCCGTGCGCCCTTGACCGCAGGGCCGGGGGGCACTCCCATGGAGGCATGGCTGATCGCTACATCGAACTCTCGCTGGTCAAGCGTGACGTGACCTGCACGGCCAAGCTGCTGGACGACCGCGCGCCGATCACCTGCGCCGCCGTCTGGGACTCCCTTCCGCTGGCCGGCGACGTCTACCACGCGAAGTACGCACGCAATGAGATCTACGCCCTTTTCCCGCCATTCGCCGAAACCGAACCACCCCTGGAAAACCCGACCATCACCCCCATTCCCGGCGACTTGTGCTATTTCACCTTCGCGGGGGCGGAGCTGGGCACCAAGGCCTACGGCTACGACCGCGAGGTCCGCGCCGGGACCACACTCGTCGACCTGGCCCTGTTCTACGAGCGCAACAACCTGCTGCTGAACGGCGATGTCGGCTGGGTCCCCGGCATCGTCTGGGGCCAGGTCGTCGACGGCCTGGAGAACATGGCCGAGGCGTGCAACGACCTGTGGAGGTCGGGAGCGGCGGGGGAGACGCTCAGCTTCCGGAGAGCCTGACCCGGCCGGCGGACGCCACCCCGGCCTCGTACAGCGCGTGGGCCGCCCGCAGCACCAGATCGTCCCGGTGCCGGGCGGCCACGAGCTGCAGACCGATCGGCAGACCGTCCCCGTCCGCGCCGACCGGCACGCTCGCCGCGGGCTGCTGCGTCATGTTGAACGGGTAGGTGAACGGGGTCCAGCCCGTCCAGCGCCGGTGGCCTGATCCCTTCGGTGCCTCGGCGCCCGCCTCGAACGCCGTGATCGGCAGGGTCGGGGTGAGCAGCAGATCGTAGGTGTCGTGGAAGCGGCCCATCCGGCGGCCCAGGTCCATCCGGACGTCCACCGCGGCCAGATAGTCCAGGGCCGAGTAGCGGGCCCCCCGGTCGCAGATCTCCCGCAGGCCCGGGTCCAGCAACTCCCGCTGGTGCGGGCCCAGATGCTCGGTCACCCGGGCCGCCCCGCTGAACCACAGGGTGTGGAAGGCCTCCACCGGGTCGGTGAGATCCGGATCGGTCTCCGTGACGTACGCGCCGAGTTCCGCCAGCCGCTCCACCGCCCGCCGCACCGCCGTCGCGACCTCCGGACGCACCGCCACCTGCCCGCCCAGCGACGGCGAGTACGCCACGCGCAGCCCGCGCACCCCGCCCGTCAGACCGTCCGTGTACGCACCCGGCGGCGGGGCCAGCGCCGACCAGTCGCGCGAGTCCGGATGGCCGATCACGTCCATCAGCAGCGCCGAGTCCGCCGCGTCCCGGGTCATCGGCCCGATGTGCGCCAGCGTGCCGAACGCGCTCGCCGGGTAGAGCGGCACCCGCCCGTACGTCGGCTTCAGCGCGAAGATCCCGCAGAACGACGCCGGGATACGGACACTGCCGCCGCCGTCCGTGCCCAGCGACAGCGGTCCCGCGCCGAGCGCCACGGCCGCCGCGCTGCCGCCGCTCGACCCGCCGGCGGTGCGCGAGGGGTCGTACGGGTTGCGGGTCACGCCGCTGAGCGGCGAGTCCGTCACGCCCTTCCAGCCGTACTCCGGGGTCGTCGTCTTGCCGATGAAGACCGCCCCGTGCTCCCGCAGCCGGGCCACGGACGGGGCGTCCTCGTCCCAGCGGCCCGCCGGATCCACGGCCTTCGACCCGCGCAGGGTCGGCGCGCCGCGCTGCAGCAGGATGTCCTTCACCGTGACGGGCACCCCGTCGAGCAGCCCCTGCGGCTCACCGCGCCGCCATCGCTCCTCCGACTCCCGGGCCCGCTCCAGCGCCTCCTCGCCGGTCAGCCGGACGAAGGCGTTCACCTCCGGCTGGATCGCCTCGGCCCGCTCCAGCGCCGCCCGCGTCGCCTCCACGGGACTCCACTCGCCCTTGCGGTACCCGTCGAGGAGCCGTACGGCGGTCAGGTCGGTGAGCTCGGTCATCCACCCTCCAAGGAACGTCAGTGACCAGGTACGTACCCACGCTGCTTGTCGACCACGTTCTTCAGCGGCTCCCCGCTCGCCCAGAGTTCGTACAGGTCCACGAACTGGGCGCCGAGTTCGTCCCGCCAGCCGACGATGTCGCCGCTCATGTGCGGGGACACGATCAGGCCCGGGAGCTGCCACAACGGGCTCTCGGGGGTGAGGGGTTCGGCCTCGAAGACATCCAGTGCGGCGCCCGCGATCCAGTGCTTGGCCAGGGCGTCGGCGAGGTCGTTCTCGACGACCAGCTGGCCCCGGCCGATGTTGATGAACCGGGCGGACGGCTGCATCACGTCGAAGCGGCGGGCGTCGAACATGCCGTGCGTCTGCTCGGTGAGCGGTGCCGCCGCGATCACCCAGTCGGCGCGTGCCAGCAGCCGGTCCAGGTCCTCCGGGCCGTGCACGCCGGTGCGTGGGGCGCGGCCCACGAGCGCGGTCGTGATGTCCAGCGCCCCGAGCGTGCTGGCGATCGCCCGGCCGATCGGCCCGGAGCCCACCACGACGGCCTTGCCCCCGGCGACCTTGTGCGACTCGCGGTGCCGCCAGGTCCGCTCCCGCTGCAACTCCAGTGTGCGCGGCAGGTCCTTGGCCATCGCCAGCACGAGCGCGGCGACGTACTCGGCGATCGGCTGGTCGAAGATGCCGCGCGCGTTCGTCACCACCGTGTCCGAAGCGGCGAGTTCCGGACACATCAGATGGTCCACACCGGCGCTCGCGGTGTGCACCCAGCGTGGCCGCGGGCCCTCGCCCGGCCAGGCGTCCCGCACGGCGCGCGAGGTGAAGTCCCACACCAGCAGTACATCCGCGCGCGGGAGGCGCTCGGCGAGACCCTCCGCGTCGGTGTGTTCGATACGGGCGCGGCCGGTGAGGCGGCCGAGGCGGGGGAGGGGTTCGGCGTCCAGGACGAGGAGGGTGGGGGTGGGCATGAGCAGCCGTTTCTCCAGCCGTGCGGCGGGGCGGGCCGGGTTTCGGGCGCCGGCCGGTGACGACGAGTTAACCGGGTGTTGACCAAGGAGTGATCCGGGCGGATTGACCACGCTCGCACCCGAACCTACCGTCGTCAACACGGGCGTTCCCACGATCCGTTGCACACTAGTTGCCCAGCGTGAGGCCGGTGCCTGCCATGGACGTCTCATTTCTCGGCGGGCCCAGCCCGCAGCGCGGGGTCGGCGTCGTCGCCCCCTTCGACTTCGCACTCGACCGCGAGCTGTGGCGCTGGGTGCCGGACGAGGTCTCCCTCCATATGACACGAACACCGTTCGTGCCGGTCGAGGTGAGCCTCGATCTGGCCCGCCTGGTCAGCGAGCACGAGACGCTGAGCGAGGCGGTCCGCACCATCAACGCGATCGCGCCCGAGGTCATCGCCTACGCCTGTACGTCGGGCAGCTTCGTCGGCGGCGTCATGGGTGAGCGGGCGATGTGCGAGGCGATGAGCCGGGCGGGTGCCGTACCCGCGATCACCACCTCGGGCGGGCTGCTGGAGGCCCTGGTGGAGCTCGACGTACGGCGGGTGGCGCTGGTGACGCCGTACACCGTTTCGGTGACCCGGTCGCTGGAGGCCTATGTCGCCCAGGCGGGCGTCACGATCTCCGGATGCGCCTTCATGGGCCTGACCCGGCACATCTGGAAGGTCCCCTACCGGGAGGTGGTGGACATGGCGCGGCAGGCCGTACGCGGCGACGCCGACGCCCTGTTCATCAGCTGTACCAACCTGCCCACCTACGACGTGATCCCCCAGCTGGAAGCCGAGCTGCGGATCCCGGTGATCTCGGCCAACCAAGTGACGATGTGGGCTGCGCTGCGCCGACTGGGTACCCGTGCGGTGGGACCGTATCAAGCGCTGATCAATCCGGAGGCGCGTGCCGGTCTGGTACCGCCGGGGGTCGACCCCGGACCTGTAGTGCCGGAAGAAGAACAGCAGCAGGAAGGCTGGACATGACAGCACTGGGATTTCTCTACCCGGGACACTCCGCCGAGGACGACTATCCGCGCATCGAGCAGTTGCTGGGCAGCGACATCCGGGTGGACCTGGTGCACACCGATATCGGTGAGGACGCGCACCGGGTGGACGCGCTGCTGGAGATGGGCTCCGCCGGGCGGCTCGCGGCGGGTGTCCAGGAGCTGCGGCACGCGGGCGCGGAGGCCGTCGTGTGGGCCTGTACGAGCGGCAGCTTCGTCTACGGCTGGGACGGCGCCCAGGAGCAGATCCGCTCCCTGGCGCAGACGGCCGGCATGCCCGCCTCCTCGACGTCCTTCGCCTTCGCGCACGCGGTCAAGGAGCTGGGGGCGCGGCGGGTCGCGATCGGCGCGACGTACCCGGACGACGTGGCGCGGCTCTTCGCCGAGTTCCTGCGGTCGGACGGTGTCGAGGTCGTGTCGGTCAACAGCTCCGGCATCATCACGGCCGCCGAGGTCGGCACCTGGGGCGAGGCGGAACTCCTCGCCCTGGCCCGGAACTCCGACCACCCCGACGCCGAGGCCCTCCTCCTCCCCGACACGGCCCTGCACACGGCCGCGCACATCCCGGCCCTGGAGAAGGAACTCGGCAAGCCGGTCCTCACCGCCAACCAGGTCACGGTCTGGGAGTGCCTGCGCCTGGCCGACCGCCGGGTGAACGCGCCGGAGCTGGGCGCGCTGTTCACGAGGGAGCCGATCATCCAGGCGTGATCGCGAGCCGCGTCCTCGTCGCCTGTGGTTACCGCCCCGGGCGGCGAGGGCACGGCCTAGGACCGGTTGCGCCGGACCAGGACGACGATCAGCCAGACACCGAGGATCACGGCGAGGGCGATCGCCGCCCAGTCGGGCAGCAGCCCCAGGCCTTTGTAGGCCAGCGTGACGTCGTCGTGAGCCATCGGAACCGACACGGGTTCATGTCCTTTGTTCGGGGGGCGGAGGCGGAGGATACGGCGGTGGTGGTGGAACGGGGCGTCGTCTCCGGCGACGGCGCAGCAGGGAAGGGAACGTGAAGCCCACCGCTGCCCCTGCGGCAGCCCCGACCAGCATGACCAACGGCAAGTCCCAGCCGATGCCGGAGTCGAACAGCTCCTGCGGCCCTGCGACCACGGATCCGAAGACGCTCGCCCCGATCGCGCCACGCCCACGGTCTCGCAAGCCGGGCCCGTTCCTTCTCATCAGAGAGCGGTGCCCTCGAACGCACCTTCCATGAGGGCCGGAATCGGCCACACCTCTTTGTCGGGCCCGCCCTCCGGGGAATAACCGGAGACAGTCCCCTGTTAGAGCCGGGACGACAGCACACGGCCCACAGCAGGAGGCATCCCACCGTGGCGGCAGACGAGATACGCGGCGACGAGATACGCGGCGCGGCGCAGGGCAGCGCCCCCGTCCCCCTCTCCGTACTGGACCTGGTCACCGTGGGGGCCGGCCGCACCGCCTCCGACGCGCTGCGCACCAGCGTCGAGCTGGCCCGCCTCGCGGAGGCCCGCGGCTTCCACCGCTACTGGGTCGCCGAGCACCACTCCATGCCGGGCGTGGCCTCCTCGTCCCCCGCCGTGATCCTCGCCCACCTCGCCGCCCACACCGACCGCATCCGGCTCGGCTCGGGCGGTGTGATGCTGCCCAACCACGCCCCGCTCGTGATCGCCGAGCAGTTCGGCACGCTGGAGGCGATGGCGCCGGGGCGGGTCGACCTCGGCCTCGGCCGCGCCCCCGGCACGGACGGTGCCACGGCGGCCGCCCTGCGCCGCACCGACCGGCTGAACGAGGGCGCCGACGACTTCCCCGAGCAGCTCGCCGAGCTGACCCGCTTCCTCGACGACGACTTCCCCGACGGGCACCGCTACCGCCGTATCCACGCCGTACCGGGGCCGATCCAGGCCAAGTCCCCCGGCGGCGTCCAGTCCCCGCACCGGCCGCCCCTCTGGCTGCTCGGCTCCTCCGGCTTCAGCGCCCGCCTCGCCGGCGTCCTCGGACTGCCCTTCGCCTTCGCGCACCACTTCTCGGCGCAGAACACCCTCCCGGCCCTGGACCTGTACCGGGAGTCCTTCCAGCCGTCCGCCGTGCTCGACCGGCCGTACGCCCTCATCGGCGTCTCCGCCCTCGCCGCCGACGAGGAGAAGGAGGCCCGCCGGCAGGTGCTGGCCGCGGCCCTCAGCATGGTCCGGCTGCGTACCGGCCGCCCCGGCCTCGTACCCACCCCCGAGGAGGCGGCGGCCTACGAGTTCAGCCCCATGGAGCGCGACTTCGTCGACTCCTGGAACGCCAACGTCATCCACGGCACCCCGGACGAGGTCCGCTCCGGCCTGGACGACCTGGCCAAGCGCACCGGCGCCGACGAGCTGATGATCACGGCCAACGCGCACGGCGGTGACGTGCGCGTCCGCAGCTACGAACTGATCGCCGACGCCTACGGGTTGCCGACGCCCGCCTGAACGTCCGGCGTGCCCAGCAGCTCGGAGATACGGTCCGGCGACACCGGGCGGGAGTACAGCCAGCCCTGTCCGGTGTCGCAGCCGATGCGCCGCAGCCGGACCGCCTGGGCCGAGGTCTCCACGCACTCGGCCGTCACGGTCAGCCCCAGCCGGTGCGCGAGCTGGATCATCGCCTCGACCACGACCTCGTCGGCGGGGTTCGAACGCGCGGCCGCGTCCCGGTCGTCGTACTGGAAGCCCCGCACGAAGGAACCGTCCAGCTTCAGCACCGAAACCGGCAGCCGGCTCAGATACGCGAGGTTCGAGTAGCCCGTGCCGAAGTCGTCGATGGCGATGCGCACGCCCATGTCGCTGAGGGCCTTCAGGGCCTGCAGCGGCCGGCCGCCCGAGCCCATCACCGCCGACTCGGTGAGCTCCAGCTGGAGCAGGTGCGGCGCGAGGCCCGTCTCGGCCAGGGTCTCGGCCACGTCGGCCACCAGGTCGGAGTCCCAGACCTGGCGGACCGCCACGTTGACGCTGACGAAGATCGGCGGCTCGTCCGGATGCTCCCGCTGCCAGCGGCGGGCCTGCCGACAGGCCGTACGCAGCACCCAGCGGCCCAGCGGGACGATCGAACCGTCCTCTTCGGCAAGTCCGATGAACCGATTCGGCGTCAGTACGCCGAACTGAGGATGATTCCAGCGGATGAGCGCCTCGACCCCGTGCAGCCGGTCGTCCTCCATGCCGACCAGCGGCTGGTACTCCAGCTGGAACTCGCCCCGGTCGATGGCCGGCCGGAGCGTGGAGGCGAGGGCCTGGCGGGTCATGCGGTGGGCGTTGCGCTCCGGGTCGAACAGCGTCCAGCGGGCCTTGCCGTCGGCCTTCGCCCAGTACAGCGTCGTGTCCGCCGCCTGTACCAGGGCGGTCGGGGTGGTGCCGGCCGCGTGCCGCTCCACCACCCCGATCGACGCCGACACCGACAGCCGCTGGCCGGCGATGTCGAAGGGGTCCTGGATCGCCCGCAGCACGGCTTCGGCCAGCTCGGCCAGTTGTTCGGTGCCCGTGGAGTCCTCGACGAGCAGGGCGAACTCGTCGCCGCCGAGCCGGGCCACCAGCGGGGTGCTGGTGCGGGCGAAACCGGTCTCGTCCGCGCAGCGCATCAGGCGCTCGGCGACGGCGGCCAGCAGCCGGTCCCCCACGCGGTGGCCGAGGGTGTCGTTGATGGCCTTGAAGCCGTCCAGGTCCAGGTAGCACAGCCCGATCCGGCCGGTGCCGCTCTGCTCGTACGACTCGGCCTCCAGTGCGGCAGACAACCGTTCGAAGAACAGTGTGCGGTTGGGCAGCCGGGTCACCGCGTCGTGCATCTGCAAGTGCCGCAGCCGGGCCTGGAGTTCACGGCGGGAGCTGATGTCGGCGACGGACATGAGCACGCTCCGGTCCTCGGCGGGCAGCGGGGCGACCGTCACCTGCACCCACAGCGAGTGCCCGTCGGGGTGCTTGAGGCGGCGGGTGCAGCGCAGCCGGGACTGCCGGCCGCGCAGCACCTCGCGGTAGGCGTGCCAGGTGCGGGCGTCGGAGGTGAGGTCGACCAGATCGGCGGCGACGGCCCCGGCGAGGTCGTCCGGAGCGGTGCCGAGCAGCGTGGCGAGTGAGTCGTTGGCGCTGACGACCGTGCCCTCGCGGTCCACGACGGCCATGGCGAGCGGGGCGGCCGTGAAGACGGATCGATAGGGCGGCTGCGACGGGTGCTCGGTACGAGGGTGCTCGGTACGAGGGTGCTCGGTACAGGGGTGTTCGGTACGGGGGGGCGTATCGATCTCACTCTCTGTGACGACCGGCCGGTCGAGGTCTGCCGCGGGTGTGGGCCCTTCGGAGGTTCCGCTCACCGCTCGCTCCCGCATGTATTCGATCTCTGTCCGTGCAGGAAAGGTCAGGAAAGTGTGCCGATCATAGAGGCTGGCCCCAGGGCCTTCCAGCCGGTGTCCAGTGTTCCCGACCAACCGGCCCTTCTGCCAGATCGTTTCTGCTCGCGCCTGGACGGCTTCTTCAGGCCCCCGACCAGTTGTGACGTTCCGTGAGTACTTCTGGGATGTCGGCTTCCGCGATTTTTCGGCTCCTTCACCCGACTGGTGCAGGCAAACAGGACGCAGTACTACAAATCATCACAGGCTGGGTGCGGTGTCCCGCGAACCGTACCCGGAGGTATCCGTGCCGCGTCAGTTCTCGCGCGCCCGACTGCGCAGTACCGCGGCCGTGTTCACCACCATGTCGGCGCTCGCCGCGACCTCCCTCGGCACCGGCCACTCGGCCGCCGGGCCCGGTTCGGCCGAGCCCTGCGCCCTGACCCGCACCGACGCACACCACTCGGAGGGCCTGGACACCTGGAACGCCGCCTATCCGCGCCCCGCCCGGTCGCTGGACGCGGTCATGGTCTTCCTGTCCTTCCCGGACGCCCGTCCGCTGACCACGCCGCAGGAACTGACCGGCGACCACTTCCCGGACACCACCCGATTCTTCGAACAGGCTTCCTATGGCCGGTTCACCCTGCGCCCGCACCCGCTCGGGCACTGGATCCAGATGCCGCGCCCGTCCACGGCGTACGCCATACAGCGCGACTGGAGCGCCGAGCACCGGGCGGCGTACCTGCGGGACGCGCTCTCCGCGGCCGACCCGGAGGTCGACTTCTCGCGCTACGACGTCGTGTACTTCGTCGCCGACCCGGACGCGCCCGGTGTGGACTCCGACGCGACCAAGGTCGTCAACCTCACCCGCCCGATGCGGGCCGACGGCACCGACCTGCGCCGGATCGTCACGGTGTTCGAGCAGCATCCGCCGGACCGGCTCGTCCTCGCCCACGAGACCGGGCACGTCTTCGATCTGCCCGACCTCTACCACCGGCCCGCCGACGGCAAGGGCGACTGGGACACGCACGTCGGCGACTGGGACCTGATGGGCAGCCAGTTCGGACTCGCCCCCGACCTGTTCGGCTGGCACAAGTGGAAGCTGGGCTGGCTGAATCCACGGCAGGTGCGATGTGTGCAGGACGCCGGGCCCGCCCGGCTGACCCTGGAACCGCTGGCGGCGGCGCCCGGGGTGCCGGTCTCGGGTGCCGCCGGGGCGCCGGTCTTCGGTCTCGGGCGGGGCACCAAGCTCGCGGTGGTGCGGACGGGCCCCGACAGCGTGCTCGCCCTCGAGGCGCGGGGGCCGGTGGGCAACGACGTGGCCGCGTGCCGGCAGGGGGTGCTGGTGTACCGGGTGCGAGGCGAGGCGCAGTCCGGGGGTGGTCCCATCGAGGTGATCGACGCCCATCCGCGGACCGAGGCGTGCTGGGAGGACTCGGTGTACCCACCCCTCGCGGACGCGCCGATCGCCCTCGGGGAGAGCTTCACGGTGCCGGGGGAGGGGGTGCGGGTGGAGGTGGAGGGGCGTACGGCTTCGGGGGCGTGGACGGTGAAGATCATGGTCCGCTGAGGGTGATGCGGACATGCGAAAGACCCCCTCGCTCTCGCGAGGGGGTCTTTCACCGTCTGTGCGCCGCCAGGGACTCGAACCCCGGACCCGCTGATTAAGAGTCAGCTGCTCTAACCAACTGAGCTAGCGGCGCCTGCTGACGTCGTAGACCTTAGCACCCTGGTCGGCGGGAGGAAAAATCGAAATCCGCACCGCCGAACGGGCCGCCCGCACGGCCGCCCACAGCAGTACCTCGGGGCCCGGGAGCCAGGGCTGCCGGGTGTCGGGGGCGACGAGCCAGCGGGAGCCGGAGCGGGTGGGGGAGGTGGCCTCCGCCGGTGCGGGAATGGTCACGGCGTCGCCCGTGCCGTGGCACAGCAGGGGCGGTACGGCGCCCGTGCGGCCGGTCTCCCCGCCGTCGCGGCCGTGTGTGCCCCACTCCTCCCACTCCAGCAGCGCCGGCAGCCGCTGGGCCGTGCCCGGGGCGGCGAACAGGAGCATGCGACCGCGGAACTCCGCGACCGGGCCCGAGCCGGGGCCGTCGTCCCAGAGCCGGTCGAGCATCCGCCGCCCGAACATGGAGGGCGCGCTGACCACGTCGAAGACCGCCCCGCAGGGCAGCACGACCGGCGCGTCCGGCCGCTCATCCCAGAGGGCGAGCGTGCTTCGCGGATACGTTCCTGCCGAAGCGAGCCAGGCGGCTCCGTCGGGGGTGACATGGGAGGCGTTCCATCCGCTGCTCATGACATCTACATCTACCGGCCGTGAGCGCGTGGTTCCCGAGGGTTGCCGGAAACCGGGACAGGAGGGGTGGGGAGGGAGTATCTTGCCCGCCTGGCATATGCCACGTAGATCGGGAAGAGGCGGATTTCCGCCTTCCGCTGTCACACCGGGTCGGCGGGCCCCCGGCCCTCGACGCCGCCCCGCAGCAGGTCCCGGCCGAACTCGACCATCTTCTTGGCGTAGTCCTCGGTCCACTCGGCCCGCTCGGCGATGTCCGCGGTCGTCAGCCGGTCGAACCGCCGGGGGTCGGCCAGCTGGGCCGCCGCGATCGCCTGGAACTCCAGGGCCCGGTCCGCCGCGGCCCGGAACGCCAGTGTCAGCTCCGTCGACCGGGCCAGCAGGGCCCGTGGATCGTCGATCGACTCGAGGTCGAAGAAGTGCTCAGGGTCGGAGGCCGCCTCCGCGGGCTCGAAAAGCAGGGGCGCGGGGCGTAGCCGCGGTTCGTTCCGACGCGGCGTGGGCTCCGCCATGTCTTCTCCTCCTCGTACGTCGCGCACGGCCCTCCCGGTGGAGTGGGCCACCGTCCATTGTCTCGCGGGCGCGCAAGTGGGCATCGCGGGAGTGGGTACGGCTGCCACACCACCCGGCGTTCGCCGGGGACCCCGGAACCCATGATGTTCGGCCACGTTACGAACGCCACACCACGCGGTGCTCCGCCAGATGCGCCCGCACGGCGTGATGCGCCTCCTCCAGCCATCCGGGCTGTATGCATCGGCCGCCTCCGGCCGGCGGGAGGCGGGCGGGTCTGCTGGTGCGGGTTACGGGCGCCACGTCACGCGGTGTTCTGCCAGGTGCGCCAGCACGGCGTGATTCGCCTCCCACCCGTCGGGAAACTTCACCACCGTCCCCAGCTGCACCGGCTCCGTCGACGGATAGTCGTCCAGGAGGTCGCTCACTCCCGCCCGGCACACCACGACGCACGCGTGCCGGTGCCGGGAGGCCAGGACGCAGAGGCGGCCTGTTTCCAGGTGGAAGGCCGTGGCGTCGGGGCGGCCGGAGAGGGGGTGCAGGACCACCGTGACGTCGTATTCGCGGCCCTGCAGCCGGTTCGCCGTGTCCACGACCACGTCGGTGACGCCGAGGTCGGCCAGGGCGGCACGTACCGCCGCCGCCTGGTCCCGGTGCGCCGTGCCGACGGCGACGCGGTCGGCGGTGAGGGGCGCGGGGTCCGGTGAGCGCTCCGACGTCGCCGCCCCGCCCCGGTCCAGCAGGCGCCGTACGACCGTCGCCACCGCCCGTACCGCCTCCGGGTCCGTGCGCGGGGTGTGCCGCGCGGGCAGCTCCAGCAGGCCCCAGCCCGATACGGCCGCCTCGTCGATCACCCGGTCCGGGCCCGAGCCGTCGGAGGGGACGGCGAAGGACAGGGCGCGGTCGCCCGGGCCGGTCCCGCTGCGGAACGGCGTGTACGGGTAGAACGCGTCTGAGACCAGGGGAGCCGCGGAGGCCGGGAGCCGCCAGGAGACCGGCAGCCGGTGCTGGGGCAGGTCCGGGTTGTGCGCGAGCAGGGTCGTCACGGCCGAGGCCGACGGGTCGTAGGCGAGGCCCGCCCACTGCTCGCTGCCGACGATCGCGAACGGGTCCAGCTGCCCCGGGTCGCCCACGAACAGCGCCCGCTCGAACAGCCCGGCCACCGCGAGCAGCGCGTCCGAGCGCATTTGGTACGCCTCGTCGACGATCGCGTGCCGCCACGGTTCGTCGACCTTGACATGCGCCCACTTCGCCGCCGTCGAGAGCACCACGGCCAGCCCCGCGAGGTCACCCGCCTTCGCCGACTTGCGGACGTTCGGCAGATCGTCGAGCGCCTTGTCGTACGGGTCGGCGTCACTGCTGTGCAGTCGGCCCACCGGCAGCTCGGGGTTCTTCTCGGCGAGCCTCAGGACGAGATCGTCGACCTGGGCGTTGGTCTGCGCGACGACCATCAACGAGTGTCCGGCCTCGGCGAGTTCCAGAGCCGCCCGGACCACCAGCGTGGACTTGCCGGCACCGGGCGGGGAGTCGACGACCACACCCCGCGCGGTGCCGTGCAGCGTGTCGTGGAGGATCGCGTCGGTGGCCTGTGTCGCGGCGGCGGAAGGGTCGAAGACCGTCGTCACAGCACGTCCTCCTCGGTCACCGGGTCGGCCGGCTCCAGCGCCGGCTCGCCGGGAGGCCCGCCGTGCGTCCACGGCGTCTCCTCCGGGTCGGGCAGCTTCGCGCCGCCCCGCTGCTCGTGCTCGAAGAGCGTGAAGCAGACCCGGTCGCCCTTCTCCGGCACCGAGCCCGGCTCGGGCTCCTTGCCGCGGCCCATCTTGTCGAGGACCCGCAGCACGACGTACGCGCCGTCCTCCTCGTCCCCGACGAACTCCGCCGACTGCGGCTTCCCGCCCAGCGACCGGTACACCTTCGTCCGCTCACCGAGATGCGGCCGGTCGTCCGTGCGAACCGTGACCAGGGGGCGCGGGCTGGGCCGCTTGCCCTCGCTGTACGTCATCACGACATCGGTGACCTCACCCGCGAAGGCCTCCCCGGACAGCCTTCGCCCGGCCATCACCAGCGGATCGTCCAGGGCCTCCTGGGCCTCCAGCCGGGCCTGTTCGCGCTCGCGCGTGGCCAGTTTGTTCGCCGCGGTCACCGCGTCGTCGCGGCGCGGCTGCGGGGGTTCGCCGGCCAGGACCCGGTCGCGGTGGCCGGTGAAGGACCAGCGGTCGCGCGTCCACCGCTCCTCGGCATGCGCCCCCTCGGGCAGCTCCCGCAGCAGGTCCAGGCCCCGCCAGACCGCGTCCCAGGTGGGCCGGGTGCGGCTGAGCACCAGGTCGCGGATCTCCCGCTCGGCGGCGGTCAGCGAGCCGAGCCGGTCGTCGGCCTGCAGACCGTCCTCGGCGACGGCGTGGGCGGTACGGGCCCGGTCGTAGCGCTCGATGGCCGGGGCGAGCAGCTTGTTGTCGAACGCCGGGTCGGTGGCCGGGCCGGCCGGAGGACACGTCAGCTGGCCCCGCTCGTCCCGCTCCAGCTCGGCCCGCAGCGCCGCCTCGGCACCGGACAGACCCTCCGGCGGGTCGATCCAGGCGAGCAGCGCCCCCAGGTGCTGGTCCTCCAGGGCGGACTGCCCGGTCGCCCAGTGTCTGCCCAGGACGTCGGTCATCGCCAGCAGCAGCGAGGAGCCGGGCACCCGGGCCCGCTCCCCGAAGTGGGTCAGCCACCGCCCGAGCAACGGCACCCGGGGCGGCGCCGGATACGGGGCGTCCGGATCCTGCTCCGCCGTTCGCCGGAAGCGCGTGGAGCGCCCGAGCAGCCGCATCAGGTCGATGCCCGCGCGGCTCGGCACGATCAGCTGCGGGGCGTCCGCGCACAGGTCGACCTCGACCTTGACGCGCTTGCCGGTCTCCGGGTCGGTCTCGGTGCGCTCGGCGGCCTCCACGACCTCGGCGAACGCGTCGACGTACGGCAGCACCACATCGGCCAGTTCGGCCAGGAACGCGAACCTGAGGTCGCGGTCGCGGGGCTGCGGGACGACCAGGAGGCGCGGCGCGTCCCGGTCGGTGCCGACCAGGGCGCCGAGCGGGGCGCCGGCCTCACCGGCGGTGATGAGCGGCACGAACACCAGCGGGCGGTCGCCGAGATGACGGTGCCGGACGGTGGCGGCGGGCTGGGCGCGGCCGGTGCTGACGGCCTCGAGCCGGGCCAGGGTGGAGATCAGCGACACGCCGCCTCCAGGGCCTCCGCGCGCAGGGCCGCCGCCCGCCGCAGCGCCGCCACAGCCGGGTCGCCGGGATCCCCGGCCTCCCCGCGGGCCGCCGCGAGGACGTCCTCAACCGTCTCGAGGCCGCCCAGTTCCGCCCGCGCCGGGCGGCCGAGCGTCGTCACCGCGCCCGCCTCCCGGGACCTGCCCCGGCAGTGGAAGGCCAGCTCGCACGCGGACAGGCACTCGGGCGCGTACGTCGCCGGGACCGACTCCACGGCGGCCGTCAGCTCGTCGGCGGGCAGCTCGGGGGAGAAGCACGTGCCCTCGGGGAGCTCCTCGGCGATGTCCTCGATACGGGTCAGCCGGGCCAACTGGCGGGCCGTCACCGCCCGCTGCTTGCGGATGTCGACGGCGGATGCGGCAGCCAGGTTCGAGAAGTCCCGGGGACAGACGAGCAGGACCCGGTGCCGCACGCGCGGGGACGGATCCAGCCGCGCGGCGACCTCCTCCAGCGCCAGCACGTACACAGCCGCCTGCCGGGCCGCGGCCCCGACCTTCGCGGGGTCCGCCGAACCGTCCAGCAGCGGGAAGGACTTGATCTCGACCACGGTCCAGCTGCCGTCCGGGTGCACCACGACCGCGTCCGGCTCCAGGAACGCCGGAGAGCCCGCGACGTCCAGCGCGAGCATGGGGTGGTCGAGCAGGGTCCACGAGCCCGGGTGCGCGGTGGCCTCGCGCAGCTCCAGCGCCGTACGGGCCGTACGCCCCTGAGGGCCGGTCGCGGTGAGGTCGGGCACGCGCGCCTCGGCGGGCGGCTCGGCGGCCCGGTCCAGCTTCTCATGCACCAGCCGCAGCAGCTCCGCGCCGCCGTCGGCCTTGACCCGCGACTCGAACGCGTTGCCGCGCGTCAGCGCGAACTGGGACTGCCCGAAGACCGACGGCGCACCCAGCGCGCTCGCCAGCTCCGCCTTGTTCACCCCGGCACCGTCGAGGATCGCGCGCCGCGCACAACCGGGGTTGGCGGCCAGCGCCGCCAGAGCGCGCGCGTCCAGTGCCTTCGCGGGTACGTCGGGCCCGCGCAGCTCAGCGAGCCGCTGCCGGAGCGCCGTCCCCCGCGTCCTTGGGAGAGGCACTCGGCTCGGCTCCCGCTCCGAGCCGCGCATCGCGCTGCCG
Organism: Streptomyces sp. NPDC044719; assembly: GCF_056433405.1. NCBI lineage: Bacteria > Bacillati > Actinomycetota > Actinomycetes > Kitasatosporales > Streptomycetaceae > Streptomyces > Streptomyces sp. NPDC044719. Next base: position 631,533 of record NZ_JBWKHE010000006.1, on the reverse strand, counting down.
TGGAATTCGCTCACCCGCGGAAGTCTGGCATCCGGCACTGACATTCGAGGAACCCGCGACGGAAGTGGCTGCGGGAGTGGCGGCGGGAGGGGCCTCGGAAGTGGCCGCGGAAGAGGAGTCCGCCGTGACCGGCGTGAGGGACGGCATGAACCGTGCCCTGACCCGGTCCGCCGTGCGCATCACCAGGGGCGCCAGCAGCAGTCCGACCCCCATGACGGCCGCGCCCGCGACCGCGTCGAGGAAGTAGTGGTTGGCGGTGCCCATGACCACGATCGTGGTGATCAGCGGGTAGGCGACAGCGGCCGCCTTCGCCGTGCGCGTACCGCCGTAGCGCCACAGCATCACTCCGCACCACAGGGCCCAGCCCACGTGCAGACTCGGCATGGCCGCGTACTGGTTGGTCATACCCCCCAGGCCTCGCGGGGCGCTCGCCTCGCCGCCCCACCAGCCGTACGAGCTGTACTGGGCCATGGTGTCCACGAAGCCGTGGCTCGCGTCGAGCAGCCGGGGCGGGCAGGTCGGCAGCAGGGTGAAGCCGATCAGGCCGACGAACGTCGACGTCCACAGCCAGGTGCGGGCGGCGCGGTAGCGCACGGTCCGGGAGCGGAAGAGCCATATGAGGATCGCCGGCGTGACCAGGTAGTGCAGCGACGCGTACCAGAAGTCCGCCGGTATGCCTATCCACGCCTCGTTCGTGAAGAGGCGGTTGAGCGGGTGCTCGGCGTTGAGGAACAGCGCCTTCTCTATTCGCAGGATCGCCAGACCGTTGTCGACCGCCCCGGACACGTCGCCCCGCACGAGGAGCCGGCCCGCCGAGTAGCACGCGTACACCAGCAGGATGAGCGGCAGCTCCGTCCACCAGCGCAGCCGGGGCGCAGGGGCCGCCTCGGTGCCCGGTGTCTCGGTGTGCGGCATCCGATCGCCCTCCCCCTTCGTCGTCACGGCTCCCCGCCGGTCGGTCGTGCCACTTTACGGTGCGTGTGCGCGCCCTGGGGGCGCCCTCCGGACCTCAAAGACGCAGAGATCGCCCCCCGGGTTGCCCGCGACCAGCGTGCGCGATGATGGAGGAGTTCCGCTCGCGTTTTTCTCCCGGAAAGGTCCTCCATGGCTCCGCGCATCCTGCTGGCCCGGCACGGACAGACCGAGTGGTCCCTGTCCGGCAAGCACACCGGCAGGACCGATGTACCCCTCCTGGAGGAGGGCAGGCGTGGCGCCAAGCTGCTCGGCGAGCGGCTGCACCGGGCCCCGTACGACGGCCTGCCCGGTGTCGAGGTGCGCACCAGCCCGCTGGCACGCGCGCGTGAAACATGTGAACTGGCCGGTTTCGGCGACCGCGCGCGTGCCTGGGACGCGTTGCTGGAGGTCGACTACGGGGCCTACGAGGGCATGACCCCGGCCGACATCCAGGCCCTCCGGCCCGGCTGGCTGATCTGGCGCGACGGCGTCCCCGAGGGCGAGACCCTCGCCGAGGTGACGGCCCGGGCGGACGAGGTGGTCTCCTGGGCCCGCTCCGAGGACCGTGACGTCCTGGTCTTCGCCCATGGGCACATCCTGCGCACCCTCGGGGCACGATGGCTGGGCCTGCCGATCGGCTTCGCGGCACGAATACGGCTGAATCCGACGTCCTTGTCGGTACTGGGATGGGCGTACGGAGAGCCGGCGATCGAGAGCTGGAACGACATCGGGCACCTGGCCTAGGTGATCCTCGGCGTCGACGCATGCCGCTCCAGGAACGCCGACACCCCCGAAGCCCGGCGATGAGGCAACAGCACGCGCGCCGTGGCCGCCAGCATCGTCTGGATCCGGGACGACTGGACCTCCTCCAGCAGATCCAGCACCCGCATCCCCGCCACCGCCGCCTCGTCGGGCCGCCCGCCCCGCGCGAGGTCGTCCGCCAGCTCCGCCGTGTACAGCGCGATGTTCCGCGTGAAGTGCGGATCCTGCAGGTCCGCCGCCCGCCGCGCATGCCGCGCCGCCCGGCGCCAGTCGCCGAGCGCGGACCAGCACTGCGCCTCCAGGCCCTCCAGCTCGGCCTCTCCGTAGAAGCTCATCCACTCGGGGTCGGCCTCCGAGGTGCCGCGGTCGAAAAGGGTCTGCGCCCGGGCCAGTGCCTGCTCGCAGCCGACGCGGTCGGCGAGTCCCGCCCAGCCGCCCGCCTCGCGCAGCGCGAGCAGCGACATCAGCCGGGCCGAGGCCACGGGCCGGGCGACGCGCTGCGCGGCCTGGGCCGCCCGGACAGCCTCGCGCGGCCGGCCCGCGTCGCGCGCGAGGAACGCCGTATTGCAGAAGGCGTGCGCCTCCAGGCCCGGATCGCCGGTCATCCGGGCGGTCGCCAGTGCCTCCGCGTAGTGGGAGCGGGCGTCGTCGAAGCGTCCGGAGTCATGGGCCAGCCAGCCCACGGAGATGGCCAGTTCACCGGCGCCGGAGTAGAGCCGGTCCGCGGTGGTCTGCCGGGTCGCGCCGGCGTCCAGCAGGGCGTAGGCGGCACGCAGCGGGGCGGCCGCGCGGCGGTAGAGGCCGTCGGCCCCGTGCCGGTCGTCGAGCAGCCGGATGCGGCGGACCGCTTCTTCCAGGGCACCCGCGTCACTCGCCCCGGCGCGGCGCACGGGGCGCTGTGCCGCCGAGGCGTCGAGGGCGAGGCCGACGGGTCCCAGCGAGGCGGCGGCCACGGTGGCGCCCCCGCTGGTCATGAATGCGCGACGTAGCACGTCGCTCTCCTCGTAGGTGTCGTGCGGGTGGTACGGGTCGTACGGGTTCTGTGTTTCATACGGCTCGCACGCCCCGCTGGTCTCACTCGTGGCGTTCGCCGGGTTCGAGGTGCACGTCAGGGGCGCGTCCTCGGTGTCGCGCGCCCGGCGTCCGCGTACCGACGAGCGGGGCGCGAAGCCCAGATCGGTGAGCGTGCGGCCTGGGAACATATGCAGGAACACCCGTTCGTACGCGTAGTTGGGGCAGCGGATCTCGCCCGCCTCGACGCGGCCGATGTACCGCGCGTCACAGCTGACCTGCTCGCCGATCTCGAGGGCGGCCCGGCGGATCACCGCGGCGAACTCGGCCGGCGAGCGCTGTCCGCGCAGCTGCCGGAAGGCGAGGTTCGGCCGTGGCGGCCGATCGGGTCGGGATGAGGTCACTGTTGACGACGCCATGGCCGGGTCCTCTCGTGCGAACCGTCGAACCATGCCGGAAATGGGGAGACTTGTACGTGTTGTCCGTCAGGTCATTCCCTGTGTCCGGCGAGCAAGAACGTACCTGCTGTGCCGGAGCCGTCACGCTGGGTTTGGCTACAAACCGGATATCTCATACGTGATCTGCCATGAACTGCCATCCTTTGCGGCTGACTTCCGCCGTAGCCGTTGACGGGCGGCCGCGTTGAACCCCACGGACCGGGAGGCCCCCGACTTCCGACCGCTCGTCCAAGCAGGGGTTTTCGTGGTGGAGGCCGGGATGGAGATCATCTGCGATGTCGTGACGGTGCCGGCCCGGCAGGGGCTGGAGGCGGTCGACATCCTCCGGCGCGGCACCGCGGAAGCGGTCGGTCCCGTTCTGCACGACGACGGGGGCGGCACGCTGGGTTTCCTGGTGCCGCCGGGGACGGCCGAGGCGTGGGACATGCCGGGGAGCACCTGCACCGGTACCGACGGGCGCGGCACGATCCTGGCCCCCGAGCCGCCGGTGGAGGGCTCGGACTGGCTGCTGCCGCCCGGGCAGGCGGACCTGGCGACGGACCCCGCGGTGCTGCGCGAGGCCCTCGGGGAGGCGGCCCGGACGATCAGGGCGGCGGACAGCTGCCGCTGAGGCGCCGGATCCGCAGCCCGGGAGCGTATGCCCTGCTTACCGACCGGACCCCGATAATGACCCCATGGGAAAGTCGAGGAGCGGCCGGCGCAGACAGGCCGACGCGGAGGCCGTCGTCGAGAGCGTCGACGGCGGGCTCGCCGAGCTGATCCCCGACCGCGAGCGGGCCCGCGCCTGGACCCTGGTGATCGACGGAGCCCCGCAGTCGCACGTCGACCTGGACGATCCCGCGTACCTGTCCTTCGAGTACCAGCGCCGGCTCGGGCACCTCGTCGACCTCGCCGCCCCGCCCGGCCGGCCCGTGCACGCCGTGCACCTCGGCGGCGGCGCGTTCACCCTCGCCCGCTACGTCGCCGCCACCCGGCCCCGCTCCACCCAGCAGGTCGTCGAACGGGACGCCGCTCTCGTGCAACTGGTCCGCCGAGAGCTGCCGTTGGATTCGAACGCCCGGATCCGCGTGCGGTCCGTCGACGCCCGCGAGGGTCTCGCCAAGGTGCCGGACGGCTGGGCCGATCTGGTCGTCACCGATGTGTTCAGCGGGGCCCGGACACCGGCCCACCTGACCTCGACCGAGTTCCTCGACGATGTGCGCAGGGCCCTCAAACCCGGCGGTGTCTACGCCGCGAACCTCGCCGACGGGCCGCCGCTGGCCCACCTGCGCGGCCAGATCGCCACCGCCGCCGCCCGTTTCGAGCAGCTCGCGCTGGTCGCCGACCCGGCGGTGCTGCGCGGCAAGCGCTTCGGGAACGCCATCCTGGTCGCCTCCGACCACCCGCTGCCCGTCGCCGAACTGACCCGCCGCGCCGCCTCCGACCCGCATCCCGGCCGGGTCGAACACGGCAGGACGCTCACCGACTTCACCGGCGGGGCCGTGCCCGTGACGGACCTCGCGGCGGTGGCGTCCCCCGCGCCGCCGGCATCGGTGTTCAGATGACCCCGTACGGCGCGTGACCCCGACGGCACTCCGTACTTCTCTCCGTAGTCACTTCTCTCAGTAGTTCCCGATCTCCACGCGCGGCGGTCCGTCGTGCCAGGTGCAGAACACCGACACCCGGTCCGCGCCCGAGGAGAACTCCACGCGGATCCACGACTCCGTCTTCCACACCTGCATCGACCAGCCCGCCCCGGGGGTCGCCGAGACCAGGGAGGCGGAGGTCCGCCCGAGGTCGAAGACGACCCGCCCGCCGTCGGTGTCGTAGCTCTTCACCTCTCCGGGCGCGGAGGCGGAGGCCGGGGCCCTGGGGGAGGGGCTGGACGGTTCGGCGGGGGCCGGGCTCGGCTTCTTCGGGGCGGGCGGTGCGCTCGGGGTGCGCCGCGGCGGACTCGGCGCCGGGGTCGGTGTGGCCGACGGCTCCGGCTTCTGCCCGGTCGCGTCGGCGGCCTTGATGGGAAGGGCGCGCGGAGGGTCGTAGGCCGTGCCCGCCATCACCGTGTGGACACCCCACCACGACAGCGTGACCGCCGCGCCCGTGGCGAGCAGCCAGGCCATTACGTGTACGAGTCCTCTGCGCATCGCGGGCCATACTGCCCCACGGGTCCCACGAGTTGTCCACAGGCGAGAGTTGTCCACAGGCCCGTACCCGGCTGTTCGAGATGGCGTACGGTGCGGCGCATGGCACGTGTACTCGTGGTCGAGGACGACCAGTTCGTACGCTCGGCGCTCATCCGGCACCTGACCGACGCCTCGCACACCGTGCGCAGCGTGGGTACGGCACTGGAGGCGCTGCGCGAGGTCGCCCATGTTCGCTTCGACGTGGTGATCCTGGACCTCGGACTGCCCGATCTCGACGGGTCCGAGGCCCTGAAGATGCTGCGCGGCATCACGGACGTGCCGGTGATCGTCGCCACGGCCCGGGACGACGAGACGGAGATCGTCCGGCTGTTGAACGCGGGAGCGGACGACTATCTGACCAAGCCCTTCTCGGTCGAGCACCTGTCGGCCCGCATGGCGGCCGTGCTGCGCCGCGCCCGCTCCGGAGCCGGCGAGGGGGAGCCGTCCCCGGTGATCCGGGTCGGCGGTCTGACCGTCGACCCGCTGCGGCGCCAGGCCGAGCTGGACGGCGCCCGGCTCGACCTCACCCGCCGCGAGTTCGACCTGCTCGCCTTCCTGGCCCGCCGGCCCGGCGTCGTCGTCCCCCGCAAGGAGTTGCTCGCCGAGGTGTGGCAGCAGTCCTACGGCGACGACCAGACCATCGACGTCCATCTGTCCTGGCTGCGCAGGAAACTGGGCGAGACGGCCGCCAACCCGCGCTATCTGCACACCCTGAGGGGCGTCGGTGTGAAGCTCGAACCGCCGGGGGCGGAGGTGCCGCGATGAGGTGGGCCCTGGTCAAGGTGTCGCTCGCGGTGACCACCATGGTCGTGCTCGCCTTCGCGGTGCCGCTCGGGCTCGTCATCCGGGAGATGGCCCGGGACCGCGCTTTCTCGGGCGCCGAGCGGGAGGCCGCGGCCGTAGCCCCCGCCCTGTCCATCACCACCGACCGCGATCAGCTCGAGCGGGTCGTCGCCTCCGCCGGCTCCGACGCCGGGATGGCCGTGCACCTGCCGGCGGGCGACGGCCAGGACGCCATCGAGCTCGGGCGGCAGCGCGCCGCCGACCAGGACATCGCGGCCGTGCGGAAGCTGGGCCGCGCCTCCTCCACCGGCGTCGCCGGCGGCTCGACGCTGCTCCAGCCGGTCGCGCTGAGCACCGGCGAGATCGCGGTCGTCGAGGTGTACGTACCGGAGTCCGAGGTCACCAACGGCCTGGGCACGGCCTGGGCGGTGCTCGCCGCGGTCGGTGTCGCGCTGATCCTCGGCTCGGTCGCGGTCGCCGACCGGCTGGGCGTGCGGATGGTCCGGCCCGCGAAACGCCTGGTCGAGGGGGCGCGTGAACTGGGGGAGGGCAAGCTGGGCGCCCGGGTGCCCGAGGAGGGCCCGACCGAACTGCGGCTCGCGGCGGTCGCGTTCAACTCCATGGCCGACCAGGTCGTCCAACTGCTGGCGAACGAGCGAGAGCTGGCGGCCGACCTGTCCCACCGGCTGCGTACGCCCCTGACCGTGCTGCGGCTGAACACCGCCTCGCTCGGCGAGGGACCGGCGGCCGACCAGACCCGGACCGCGGTCGAGCAGCTGGAGCGTGAGGTCGACACCATCATCCGTACGGCCCGGGAGGCCAAGCCGCAGACGGCGGCGGCCGGTCCGGGCGCCGGGTGCGACGCGGCCGAGGTGGTCCGAGAGCGGATGGCGTTCTGGTCGGCGCTGGCGGAGGACGAGGGCCGCAAGTGGCGGGTGGCCGGGGCCGAGCGGCCGGTGCGCATACCCGTGGCCCGCGCCGACCTGGCCGCCGCGCTCGACGCGCTGCTCGGCAACGTCTTCCGGCACACCCCGGAGGGCACCGCCTTCGCGGTGGACCTGCACAACGGCGAGGACGCGGTGATCGTCCTCGTGTCCGACGCGGGCCCCGGCATACCCGACCCGGCGGCCGCGATGGCACGGGGCCGCGGCTCCGGGAGCGACGGCTCGACCGGGCTGGGCCTGGACATCGTGCGCCGGCTCGCCGAGTCGACCGGCGGGGACGTGCGGATCGGCTCCTCCGTGCTCGGCGGGACCGAGGTGCGGATCTGGATCCAGCTGGACGGAAGAGCGCCGGTCAGCGGGGGGCACCGCGGGGCGGTGCGACGCCGGCGGCCGGGCAGGCTGGCCGCCGCCTACCAGCGCTCCCGCTCCGCCTGACCGAACCGCTCTCACGGGTCGGTCACGTTTCGACAAATGAAGTCAACGGCTCTTGACGCATGACCAGACATGCGGCTGTCATTGCGCCACCGTGTTCGGTCAAGTTGATTTCTGGTCGATTAAGACCAGGTTTCACGCCACACCCTCGTGGCCGAACCCTGCACCCAGGAGCCGTTCATGCACGACCTCTCCCCCTCCGGACTCGCTCTCCCCGCTCCCAGCCGCCGCACCCTGCTGCGCGGCGTCGGTGGCGCCGCCCTGCTCGGCGCCGGCATACCCCTGCTGAGCGCCTGCGGCGGCAGTGGCGCGGCTGCCGATCCGAAGACGGTCAGTCTCGGATCGAACTCCTCGGACGCGGTGCCGAAGAAGGCGTTCGCGGAGATCTACGCCGCCTTCACGAAGCAGTCCGGCATCAAGGTCGATGTGAACACCAAGGACCACAACACGTTCCAGGAGCAGATCAACTCCTATCTGCAGGGCACGCCGGACGACGTGTTCACCTGGTTCGCGGGGTACCGGATGCAGTTCTTCGCGTCGAAGAAGCTCGCCACCCCGATCGACGACGTGTGGCAGAAGATCGGCGGGGACTTCCCCGAGGCGATGAAGAAGCTCAGCAAGGGCGAGGACGGCAAGTACTACTTCGTGCCGCTGTACACCTACCCCTGGGCGGTCTTCTATCGCAAGAGCGTCTTCGCCCAGCACGGCTACGAGGTCCCCACCACCTGGGACGATTTCGTCGCCCTGTGCAAGCGGATGAAGAAGGACGGGCTGGTCCCGATCGCCTTCGGCGACAAGGACGCCTGGCCGGCGATGGGCACCTTCGACCAGATCAACTTCCGCACCAACGGCTACGACTTCCATGTCGAGCTGATGGCGGGCAAGGCCTCCTGGACCGATGCGAAGGTGCGCAAGGTCTTCGACCACTGGACGGAGATCCTGCCCTTCCACCAGGACGGCGCGGTGGGCCGCACCTGGCAGGACGCGGCGCAGACGCTGGTGGCGAAGAAGGCGGGCATGTATCTGCTGGGCACCTTCGTCGGCCAGCAGTTCACCGACAAGGCCGACTTGGACGACCTGGACTTCTTCGCCTTCCCGGAGATCGACCCGGCCTTCGGGCAGGACACGGTCGAGGCGCCCACCGACGGCTTCATGCTGTCCAAGGCACCGAAGAACAAGGCGGGAGCGGTCAAGCTGCTGGAGTACCTCGGCACCCCTGAGGCCGAGCAGATCTACCTCAAGGCCGACTCCAGCGTGGTGGCCGCCTCCACCAAGGCCGACACCTCCTCCTACACCGCGCTGCAGAAGAAGTCCTTCGAGATGATCTCGGGCGCGAAGAGTCTGACGCAGTTCATGGACCGCGACTCCCGGCCGGACTTCACGTCCACGGTGATGCAGCCCGCGCTGCAGAACTTCGTCCGCAACCCCAAGAACGTCGACAGCATCCTCTCGTCGATCGAGCGCCAGAAGAAGACGATCTTCGCCTCCGCATGAGCACCGACACCACCACCGAGAACCCGGAGGCGGCCGCCGAGCCGTCTCCGGTCGCTCCCCGCAAGAGCCCGACGGGCCACCGTCGCCTCCTCACGCGCCGCGACCGGATCACGCTGGGTCTGATGGCGGGCCTTCCGACGATCCTGCACGTCGCCCTGGTGTGGCTGACGGCGCTCGCCTCCATCGCGCTGGCCTTCACCAGCTGGAACGGCATCGGGTTCGACTCCATCCAGTGGGTCGGCCTGCAGAACTTCAGGGAACTGTTCACCAGCAACCCGCAGTTCTGGCCGGCCCTCGAGCACAACGTCGTCTGGTTCGTGGTGCTCATCCTGCTGCCCACGCCCTTCGGGCTGTTCCTCGCCGTGCAGCTGGACAAGAGGATCCGCTTCAGCCGCGTCTACCAGACCGCGTTCTTCCTGCCGGTCGTGATGTCGCTGGCGGTCATCGGGTTCGTCTGGCAGCTGGTCTACAACCCCGACACGGGCCTGATCAACAGCGTCATCGGCGCCAACAAGCCCGGCCACTACATCGACTGGATCGGCGACCCCGACCTCAACCTGTGGGCCGTACTGATCGCCGCGTCCTGGCGGCACGCCGGCTACATGATGATCCTGTACCTCGCCGGTCTGAAGGGCGTCGACCCCGCCCTGCGCGAGGCCTCCGCCCTGGACGGTGCCAACGAGTGGCAGACGTTCAAGAACGTCGTCTTCCCCACCCTGCGGCCCACCAACACCGTCGTCCTGGTCGTCACCATCATCGAGGCGCTGCGCGCCTTCGACCTGGTCTTCGTCTTCAACAAGGGCGCCCAGGGCACCGAACTGCTGTCGATCCTGGTGACCAACAACATCATCGGCGAGTCCAGCCGCGTCGGATACGGCTCCGCCATCGCCGTCGTCCTGCTGGTGATCTCGCTCGCGGTGATCATTCCGTATCTGATCGCCACCTTCCGGAAGGAGCGGCGCGCATGAGCACCGTGAGCGCACCGGTCAGGCAGCGCACCCCGATCCGCCCCGCCCGGATCCTGCTGCACACCTTCCTCGTCGTCACGGCGCTCGCCTGGCTCGCGCCCCTGGTGTGGGCGCTGCTCGCGGCGATGCGGCCGTACGCGGAGACCAGCGAGAAGGGCTATGTCTCCTGGCCCGACAAGCTGACCCTCGACAACTTCACCAACGCGTATCAGCAGTCCGACATGACGCACTACTTCGTGAACACCCTGATCATCGCCGTCCCGGCGGTGCTGCTGACGCTGCTGCTGTCGTCGATGGTCGCCTTCTACGTCAGCCGCTTCGACTTCCGGGTCAATCTGTCGCTGCTGCTGCTCTTCACGGCGGGCAATCTGCTGCCCCAGCAGGTCATCATCACCCCGCTGTACCGCCTGTACCTGCTGATCGACCTGCCCGGCATCACGATGAGCGGCAAGCTGTACGACTCCGCGCTCGGCCTGGTGCTGATCCATGTGGCGTTCCAGTCCGGCTTCTGCGCGTTCGTGCTCAGCAACTACATGCGGTCGCTGCCGCACGAGCTGACCGAGGCCGCCCTGGTCGACGGTGCCTCCGTCTGGCGGCTGTACTGGCAGATCGTGCTGCCCCTGTGCAAGCCCGCGATGGCCGCCCTCGCGACCCTGCTCTCCATCTGGATCTACAACGACTTCTTCTGGGCCATCGTGCTCATCTCCACCGGCGAGAACATGCCCATCACCTCGGCGCTGAACAACCTCTCCGGCCAGTACTTCACCGACCCCAACCTGGTCGCCGCCGGCGCCCTGCTCACCGCGATCCCGACCCTGATCGTCTACTTCGTGCTCCAGCGCCAGTTCGTCAGCGGCCTGACCCTGGGGGCCAACAAGGGCTGATCCAGCTACGTGATCGGGTGCGGGAGCCGGAATTCAGAACTCCAAAGACAGCGGGGCGCGGCACCCCCCGTCGGGTGCCGCGCCCCTTCCCCGCTCCCCCAGGGGGTGGCCTACGCGGCCGGCTCCAGTGGCGGCAGCGCCCCGGTGCGGGCCGCCTGCCCGTACCACAGCGCGCTGGACTTCGGCGTCCGCTGGAGCGTCGCGTAGTCCACGTACACCGCGCCGAAGCGCTTGCCGTAGCCGTACGCCCACTCGAAGTTGTCCAGCAGGGACCACAGGAAGTAGCCGCGGACGTCCGCGCCGTCGGTGATCGCGCGGCGGACCGCGGACAGATGGCCGTGGAGGTAGGAGACCCGCTCCGGGTCGTGCACCCGGCCGTCCGAGTCGATCTTGTCGTCGTAGGCCGCGCCGTTCTCCGTGATGTACAGCGGCAGGCCCGGCGCCTCCCGGGTGTAGCGCATGATCAGCTCGTGCAGACCCGTCGGGTCGATCGTCCAGCCCATCTCGGTGCGGTCACCGGGCGTCTGGTGGAAGGCGACGTCGCCGGCGGCCGGCCACGGCGAGTGGTCGCTCGACCCATGGCCGTCGGCACGCGGCGCCCGCGCCGCCGCGTCCGCCGCCGAGACCAGCGCGGGCGTGTAGTAGTTGAGGCCCAGCGCGTCCAGCGGCTGGTTGATCAGCGCCAGGTCGCCGTCCAGGACGTGGTCCCAGTCGGTGAGGCTCGCCGTCGCCTCGTACAGCGACTCCGGGTAGGCGCCGTGCAGGATCGGGCCGTGGAAGACCCCGTTGGCCAGGTCGTCGATCTTCCGGGCCGCCGCCAGGTCCGCCGGGCTCTGCGAAAGCGGCCGCACCGTCGCGGAGTTGAGGGCGATCGCGACCTGGTTGCGGGCCGGCATCACCGACCGCAGCGCCGACGCGCCCAGCCCGTGCGCCAGGTTCAGATGGTGCGCGGCACGCAGCGAGGCCGCCGGATCCGTACGGCCCGGGGCGTGCACCCCGGACGCGTAGCCGAGGAACGCGCTGCACCACGGCTCGTTGAGCGTCATCCACTGCTCGACGCGGTCGCCCAGCGCCTCACCGACGATCTGCGCGTACTCGGCGAAGCGGTACGCCGTGTCGCGCTCCGGCCAGCCGCCCGCGTCCTCCAGCTCCTGCGGCAGATCCCAGTGGTAGAGCGTGACGGCCGGCTTGATGCCCTTGGACAGCAGCTCGTCGACCAGCCGGCGGTAGAAGTCCAGTCCCTTCTGGACGGCCGGGCCCCGGCCGGTCGGCTGCACCCGCGACCACGAGACGGAGAAGCGGTAGGCGCCCAGGCCCAGGTCCGCCATCATCGCCACGTCCTCGCGGTAGCGGTGGTAGTGGTCGACAGCGATGTCACCGTGGTCGCCGCCGACGGTCTTGCCCGGCGTATGGCTGAAGGTGTCCCAGATCGACGGCGTACGGCCGTCCTCCCGCACCGCACCCTCGATCTGGTACGCGGAGGTGGCCGCGCCCCAGACGAAGGCGGGAGGGAAGGTCACCGAAGTGGCCGGGTTCTCGGAGTCAGACATGGAAGCGCTCCCATAGGGGGTCGTGGAGAGGCGACGGGTGGAGGGGGAAGGGGAGTTCATGAGCAGGGGCCGGAGCGGCACCGGTCCGGCCCCCTGCGGAACGGGCGGGGGCGTCAGCCCTTCACGGCGCCCTGCATGATGCCGCCCACGATCTGCTTGCCGAAGATCGCGAAGACCAGCAGCAGCGGCAGCGTGCCCAGCAGCGCGCCCGCCATGATCAGGGACTGGTCGGGGGTGTACCCGCGGCCCAGGCCCGCGACCGCGACCTGCACGGTCGGGTTGCCCATCTGGGTCAGCACCAGGAACGGCCACATGAAGTCGTTCCAGGTCTGCACGAACGTCAGCATGCCGAGCACGGCCATCGCGGGCCGCGCAGCCGGGAACACCACGTGCCACACCACGCGCCAGCTGCTCGCCCCGTCGACCCGGGCGGCCTCTATGATCTCGTCCGGCAGTGCCTGGAGCAGGTACTGCCGCATGAAGAACACACCGAACGCGCTTACCAGCGACGGGAAGATCACCGCCTGCAACTGGTCCGTCCAGTCGAGCTTGGCGACCATCATGTACAGCGGGATCACGCTCAGCTGGGGCGGCACCATCATCGTGCCGATCACGATCAGCATCAGCGCGCCACGGCCCCGGAACCGCAGCTTGGCGAAGGCGAAACCGGCGATCGTCGAGAGGAAGACGATCGTGGCCGCCGAAACACCCGCCACGATCGTGGTGTTGAGGAACGCCTCACCGAGATTGGCGTCCTTCCAGGCGATCTCCAGCTTGTCGAACAGTCCGGAGCCGAACCAGAACGGCGGCGGCGTCTGCGCGAGCCGCTGGTTGTCACGCGAGGCGGCGATCGCCGTCCACACCAGGGGGAACAGCGACACGATCGTGAACACGATGAGGATCGCGTAGGCGATCGGACCGCCGTGCAGCTGCCCGCCGGCCCGTGCGGACTTGGGCAGACGCGGGCGTTTGGACTCTTTCACGGGCGCACCGGGCGGCGGCGCGTCGGGGGGCGTCACAGTCGTCGTCACGGCCACCACTCCTTAACTACTGGCGCGCAGCCGGCGCGAGATGACGTAGTTGACGATGCCGATGACGATCAGGATCAGGAACATCGTCCAGGCGATCGCCGAGGCCCGGCCCAGATGCTGGGCGACCCAGCCCTGCTCGTACAGATACAGGCCGAGCGTCTGGAACTGGTGCTCCGCACCGCCGGACGTGCCCTTGTTGGCGTCGAACAGCAGCGGCTCACCGAACACCTGGCTCGCCCCGATCGTCGACACCACACAGGTGAACAGGATCGTCGGACGCAGCGCCGGCAGGGTCACATGGATGAACTGCTGCCAGCGGTTGGCCCCGTCCAGGGCCGCCGACTCGTACAGGTCATGGGGGATCGCCTGCATCGCGGCCAGGTAGATCAGCGCGTTGTAGCCGGTCCAGCGCCAGATGATGATCGTCGAGACGGCGATCTGCGAGGGCCACTTGTCGTTCTGCCAGTCGAGCGGGTCGACGCCGACGAAGTCCAGCGCCCAGTTGATCATGCCGTAGTCACGGCCGAAGAGCAGCACGAACACCAGCGAGGCGGCGGCGATCGACGTCGCGTACGGCGCGAGCATCGCGACCCGGAAGAAGGTCGAGGCCCGGAGCTTGTAATTGAGGATGTGGGCGATGCCCATCGCCATCAGCAGCTGCGGGACGGTGGAGATGATGCCGATGGTCAGGGTGTTCTTCGCCGCGTTCCAGAAGAAGTCGTCGTCGAAGATCCGGGTGTAGTTGCGCAGCCCGACCCAGTTCATGTCGGTCGGCGCGGTCAGCTCCACCTGATGCAGCGAGGCCCAGCCCGTGTAGATCAGCGGGAACAGGCCGAACGCGATGAACAGCAGGAAGAACGGGGACACGAAGGCGTACGGGCTCCAGCGGATGTCCCGCTGCCAGCGCCGGGACAGCCGGTCCCGGCGCCGCCGCTCCTTCTCCGCCCCCGCGGCGTCCCCGGGCGGGCGGCCCGGGGCCGCGCCCCCCTCGGCGGGGGGCGCGGCGGTGTCGTGACGGGTGGCCATACGGGTCACTGATCCAGCTTGTTGTCGATGGTCTTGACCGCGGACTCCCAGGCCTCCTTGGCCGACTTGCCCTTCGTCACCAGGATCACGCCGTTGTCCGACAGACCCTGCATGATGATCTGGTCCTTCGGGCCGATCACCTGGACCGGGGCGGCCTTGGCGGCCTCGGCGAAGATCGGGCCGATCTCCTGCTTACCCGTCATCTCGTTGGTGGCGCCCGTCACTTCGGGCATGGTGTAGGTGGACGGGGCGCTCGGGAAGCTGGCCTGCACCTTGAACAGCTTCGCCTGCTGCTCCGGCGCGGTCAGCCAGGTCACGAACTTCTGGGCTTCCTTCACGTTCTTGCCGCTCTTCGGCACGGTGAGGAAGGTGCCGCCCCAGTTGCCGCCCTTGGGCGCCTCGGCCACGGCCCACTTGCCGGCCGCGTCCGGCTTCGCGTTGCCCTTGATCGTGCCCAGCATCCACGGCGGGCAGGCGATCGCGGCGAACTTGTTGTTGGCGATCGTGGAGTTCCAGGACGGCTGGAACTGCGTCTGCGACTGCACCAGGCCCTTCTCAGCGGCCTCGGAGGTCAGGTCGAAGGCGGCCTTGACGGCAGGGTTGGTCTTGTAGATGACCTTGCCGGAGGAGTCGTAGAACTTCTCCTTCTCGCTGCCCAGGATCGCGTTGATCAGACCGCCGGGGGAGTCCATGAAGAAGGTGCCCTCGGGAGCCTTCGACTTGTAGCGCTCGCCGACGTCGACGAGCTTGGCCCAGTCACCGGCCCACAGCTTGCCGACCTCGGCCGGGTCGGTGGGAAGACCGGCCTGCTTGAAGAGGTCCGTGCGGTAGCAGATCGCCATCGGTCCGACGTCGGTGCCGAGGCCGATCGTCTTGCCGTCCTTGGTGGTGGCCTGCTGCCACTTCCAGGGCAGCCACTTGCTCTTGTCCACGCCAGGCGCCTTGGACATGTCCTCGAGCTTGTCGGCCTGGGTGGCCGTGACCTCGGCGATGTTGGCGACTTCGACGGCCTGGACGTCCAGCAGACCACTGTTGGTGGTGAGGTGGTTCAGCAGGGCCGGGTAGTAGTTCTCGTTCCGCTCGACGACGTTCTGCTCGATCTTGATCTTCGGGTTGAGCTTCTCGTACTCGTCGTAGAGGCCGGCCTCCTTGAAGCCCATGGTGCCGAAGAGCCCCACCGAGATCGTGGTCTTGCCGCTGCTGTCGCCGGACGAGGAGCCGGAACTGTCGTCGCCGCCGTCGTCGGCACAGCCGGCCAGCAGCCCGGCGCCCAGCGACGCGACGGCCGCGACGACCATCGCCTTGCGGGCGGTTCGGATGCGTGCTCGCATGTCGTCCTCCTGTTGCCCTGACGTGCCGACCCCCCGGCCAACTGCAGTGTTGGACCCGTTTTTACTCGCTTCGGCTCGGGCGGGGAACGTGCGGGTTGTGTATGTGTCAGGTACTGTGGGAGCGCTCCCACCGGTGATGTGTTGAAGGTTGTCCGGTCGGGGCGGGGGTGTCAAGGGACCGGACAGGGAGAGATGCGTTCAGTTATCGGGCCGTTAACTGGACCCGGGCCGAGGCCCGTTGCGGCCCGGGCCGGCGGTGTCGAGCCGGCCGGACCGGCTCGTGAAGGCTCGAGCGGAGGCCGGGGGCGCGAGGCCCTCGGTGGCGGTCACTACAGCTGACGAGCCTGTTAAATTCCAGGCCAGCCGCAGAGTGCGGGTGTGGACGGGAAGGCGGAGCCCATGGCAAGCCACGGAGCGCGGGGCCGAAGCGGTGGCCGGCCCACCCTCGAAGAGGTGGCGGCGCGCGCCGGTGTCGGCCGCGGCACCGTCTCCCGGGTGATCAACGGCTCGCCCCGGGTCAGCGACGCGACCCGCGCGGCCGTCGAGGCGGCGGTCGCGGAGCTCGGCTACGTACCGAACACCGCCGCGCGCGCCCTGGCGGCGAACCGCACGGACGCGATCGCCCTGGTCGTCCCCGAGCCGGAGACCCGGTTCTTCGCGGAGCCGTACTTCTCGGACATGCTGAAGGGCGTCGGGGCGGCGCTCTCCGACACGGAGATGCAGCTGCTGCTGATCTTCGCGGGCAGCGACCGCGAACGCGCCCGCCTCGCCCAGTACCTGGCGGCTCACCGGGTGGACGGTGTCCTGCTGGTCTCCGTGCACGCGGACGATCCACTGCCCGACCTGCTGGCCCAGCTGGAGATACCCGCGGTGATCAGCGGCCCGCGCTCCTCGGCGGAGACCCTCCCGTCGGTCGACTCCGACAACTACGGCGGCGGCCGCCAGGCCGTCGAGCACCTGTTGTCCGGTGGCCGCCGCCGGATAGCCCACATCACCGGCCGTCTCGACGTCTACGGCGCCCAGCGCCGTATCGAGGGCTACCGCGACGCCCTGAGCGACG
This sequence comes from Streptomyces sp. NPDC044719, assembly GCF_056433405.1. Classification (NCBI taxonomy): domain Bacteria; kingdom Bacillati; phylum Actinomycetota; class Actinomycetes; order Kitasatosporales; family Streptomycetaceae; genus Streptomyces; species Streptomyces sp. NPDC044719. Next base: position 614,683 of record NZ_JBWKHE010000006.1, on the reverse strand, counting down.
CGGGTCACGAGGCGGACGAGGCACTGATCGAGGCGGGCGACTTCACGGAGGAGGGCGGCCGCCGCGCCATGGCGGCCCTGCTGGAGCGCCGCCCCACCCTGGACGCGGTGTTCGCCGCCTCCGACGTCACCGCGGCCGGTGCCCGCCAGGCCCTGCGCGAGGCGGGCCGCCGCATCCCCGACGACGTGGCGCTCGTCGGCTACGACGACTCCGCCATCGCCCGCCACATGGACCCGCCCCTCACCAGCGTCCGCCAGCCCATCGAGGAGATGGGCCACCGCATGATCGACCTCCTCCTCACGGAGATCGCCGACCGCCGCCCCTCGGCCTCCCGGGGCCTGGAACGACGCCAGATGGTCCTGGCCACGGAGCTGGTGTCCCGGGCGTCGTCGTGACGGGCGCGGGGGTCATGTCCTGGCCGGTGCCGGCCGCCGGAGCAGGTAGGCGGCCGCCGTCGAGACCAGGACGGCCATGCACGCGATGAACACCAGGCCCGCGCCCTCCAGGCCGATGGGGCCCGTCAGCAGGCCGACGCCGATCACCGGGACCGAGATGCCCGCGTAGGCCACCACGAACAGGGCCGAGATCACCGCGGCGCGCTGGTGCTCGGGCGAGGCCCCGGCCACCTCGGACAGCGCGCCGCGGAACGCCAGCCCCTGCCCGGTCCCGCCGATGAGCGCGCTCAGCACCACCAGCGCCATCAGGTCCCACCGCAGCGCGCCCGCGAGCAGGGCGAGACCGGCGAGGAGCCCGGCGCAGCCCAGGGGGAGGGAGCGCCGTACACCGACCCGGCCGACCGCGAGTTGGCCGGCGGTCGAGGCGAAGAAGGCCAGCGCGACGATCAGCCCGCTCACGGCGTGGTCGGTCACGCCCAGGGACTCGGCGAGGAACTCGGGGCTGACCGACGTGAACACCCCGAACAGCGCGAACCCGACGAACGAGGCGGTCGCCGCCGGTCCGAACACCGCCCGCACCTGCGGGGGCAGAGCGGGCCGCCGCGGCCGTACGGTGCGCAGCGGCCGCCGCTCCCGCACGGTCTCCGCGAGCCGCAGCAGAACGGCGGCGGAGACGGCCACCAGGGCGAGATGCGTGAGGAACGGCAGATACAGCGGCCAGGGGGCGTACTGCGCGAGCACACCGGACAGCAGCGGACCGCAGCCCAGTCCGCCCATGTTGGCGGCGGTCGCCACGAACGTGGCCCGGGAGGCACCGCCGTCGGGCGCCAGCTCCATCACGTAGGCGGTGGCCGCGCCGGTGAACAGCCCGGCGGACAGTCCCGACAGCAGGCGCCCCGTGTACAGCCAGCCGAGCCCGGTGGCGCACAGGAAACAGACGGCGCTCGCAGCCGCGAGGCCCAGGCCGCACAGCAGCACCGGGCGTCTGCCCACCGCGTCCGAGGCGTTGCCGACCAGCAGCAGCACACCGATGACCGCGAAGGCGTACAGGGCGTACACCACGGTCACCGTCAGCTCGGAGAACCCGAACTTGTCCTGATAGAGGGGGTAGAGGGGGGTCGGCAGCGTGGTGCCGGCCATGCATACGGCGAACACCGCCCCGCTGAGCACACACGCGCGCCACCCTCGGCGTCCACCGTCCATGCCGCGACGGTAGCCCCGCCTGCCGCGCCGCCCCGGAGAGGCGCGCAAAAAGCTTCAGCCGGTGGCTTCATCGAAGCCACCGGCTGATTACTCAGGGTGAGTGACGGGACTTGAACCCGCGGCATCCTGGACCACAACCAGGTGCTCTACCAGCTGAGCTACACCCACCATGACCGGCTTGGAGGTCAGTGACTTCCCTGACCGGCCGAGAAAAAGTGTACAGGGTCCGAAGGGGTGCTCGCGCCCGGCTTTCGCGGCGCCCCTCGCCGGGCCCCCGGATGCCCTTACTGAGCAGGCAGGACGTGCTTCGCGGCGATCGTCTTCGCCGTGTCCGAGTCGGGCCCGGGCTGCGGGACGAACACGGCCTCGCGGTAGTAGCGCAGCTCCGCGATGGACTCGCGGATGTCGGCGAGCGCGCGGTGGTTGCCGTTCTTCTTCGGGCTGTTGAAGTACGCCCGCGGGTACCAGCGACGGGCCAGTTCCTTGATCGACGACACGTCGACGATCCGGTAGTGGAGGTAGTCCTCCAGCGTCGGCATGTCGCGCAGCAGGAAGCCGCGGTCCGTGCCGACGGAGTTGCCGCACAGCGGGGCCTTGCCCGGCTCCTTGACGAACTCCCTCACGTAACCCAGGACCTGTTCCTCGGCGTCCTTCAGCGTCGTGCCGTCCGGCAGTTCGGCGAGCAGCCCGGACGAGGTGTGCATCTGACGCACCACGTCCGGCATCGTCTCCAGCGCCCGGTCCGGCGGCCGGATGACGATGTCCACGCCTTCGCCGAGCACGTTCAGCTCGGAGTCGGTCACGAGGGCGGCCACCTCGATGAGCGCGTCGTCCGACAGCGAGAGGCCGGTCATCTCGCAGTCGATCCACACCATGCGATCGTTCATGTGCCTAACCTTACGGCCCACTGCCCCGAGCTCGGCCCGGCCGTGCAGTGACCTTGTCGTCGAAGATCGGCCCGCTCTGAAAACGGCTCCGGAAACGGGGCCGGGCCCGCGGGGAGGTCTTCCTCCCCGCGGGCCCGGTCACCGGCTCACGTCGCGCTGCGCTGCCCCGGCAGACTCGCCCGGGCCGATATGTAGGCCTCCCGCCCGTTGTCGGACGCGGCCGACGCCGACAGGGCCGGGGACGTCCCGACCGCGCTCGCCGCCGCCGTACGGCGGGACTGGAGCGGGACCGGGTGCTCCGGGTGCAGCGCGGCGGGCGCCTGCCCGGGATGCCCCGGGTGACCCGGCATGCCGCCCCCGGGACCGCCCGGCCCGCCGTCGACGTCCTGGGGCCGTTCGGCCTGCGGACGACGGGCGCGGTACGCCGCCCGGTACGCGGCCGGGGACGAGCCCAGCTGGCGGCGGAAGTGCCCGCGCAGGGCGACCGGCGACCGGAAGCCGCAGCGTCCCGCCACCTCGTCCACCGAGTAGTCCGACGTCTCCAGCAGGCGCTGCGCCTGGAGCACCCGCTGTGTGATCAGCCACTGCAGCGGGGCGCTCCCGGTCAGCGAGCGGAAGCGGCGGTCGAACGTACGCCGGCTCATGTACGCGCGTGCCGCCAGTGTCTCCACGTCGAACTGTTCGTGGAGGTGCTCCAGCGCCCAGGCGACGACCTCCGCGAGGGGGTCGGCGCCGATCTCCTCCGGTAAAGACCTGTCGAGGTAGCGCTCCTGGCCGCCCGACCGGCGCGGCGGGACCACCAGGCGGCGGGCCAGCGCGCCGGCCGCCTCGTTGCCGTGGTCCGTCCGCACGATGTGGAGACAGAGATCGATTCCGGCCGCGGTGCCCGCCGACGTCAGCACGTCCCCGTCGTCGACGAACAGCTCGCGCGGATCGACGTGCACCGACGGATAGCGCTTCGCCAGCGTCGGCGCGTACATCCAGTGTGTCGTCGCGGGCCGGCCGTCCAGCAGGCCCGCCGCCGCGAGGACGAAGGCGCCGGTGCACAGCCCGACGATGCGGGCGCCCTCCTCGTGGGCGCGGCGCAGCGCGTCGAGCGCCTCGTCCGGTGGCGGAGAAGTGATCGAGCGCCAGGCCGGTACGACGACCGTGCCCGCCCTTGAGATCGCTTCCAGGCCATGCGGTGCGCTGAGTTCGAGGCCCCCTGTGGTCCGCAGCGGGCCGTCCTCACCGCCGCACACCAGCAGTCGGTAGCGCGGCACGCCGGCGTCCTGGCGGTCGATCCCGAACACCGACAGTGGTATGGAACTCTCGAAGATGGGGCCGCCGCTGAACAGCAGCACCGCGACGATCTCCTTGCGGCGTCGCCCGGAAAGCTTCCGGACGCCGGCTTCCGGCGCGGCAGTGGAGTCGTGGCTCATAACTGCTAAGCCCCCCTCGGTGGTCGCGGCTCCTCGGTTGTGTCGCTCCTGCACGTTTCCCCTCGGTCCTGCACGAGTCCCCCGCCGTAGACAGTCAAGATCGAATCTACTGTGTCCCGTCGTGCCGAGGTGGCCGGTTCGGCACTCGGCACATTGTCGACTTGGCAACTTGGCGTGAAGCATTCGATCACGAAGCGTTGCACTCGTGGGGCGTGCAGGGAAGTGCGCCTTGTCGCAGTGGCCAATCCGCGTAGGGTGCGCAGGCCCCCTGAGGCCCTTTCCGTGCAGGTCGAACGGGGGTTGGGGGGTGCTTCGGCAGGGTGATGCACGGGTGTGAGAAGTTGGCTGAAAACCAACGTGCACGTGCACTGAAACCGGTCAGCCGACCGGTGTATCTCCTCCAGTGTGCCGTCCGCCCCGGTGCGACCCCGTTCCGGTGCGGTGGTGCCGCCCCCGGTGGGGTGCCCGGTCCTCGGCCGCGAGCCGGGCCGCGCCGCGCTCCGACTGGCGCAGCAGCACCCGGCAGGCGCCCGTGACGGCGGCGAGCCCGAGGGCCGTGCCGGCGGCGCCGGCCAGGGAGCTGCCGTAGGCGAGGAGCACGGCCGGGACGAGCAGGCAGCTGAAGGCCGCCCAGCGAACCACATCCGTCGCGGTGTCCCGCGGCGGCGGGGCCGCGCGGTCCGCCTCGGCGGCGATGCTGGGTCCGGACATGGGCGCTCCCTGTGGCGTGACTCACGGGGTTCAACGCGTGGCCGGGGCGTCGGTCACTGGGTGAGCCGATCACCCCCACGGGTAAGTGAATCCTGTGCAAACCGCCTGTACAGCGCAGCAACCATTGCGTTACGGGCGTCGCCTCGTGCATGCTCCCTGGAACCCGCACGCACGGCGAGCGGGTTCTGGGCTAAGGAGGCGTGCCGCCGTACCCTTGGGGGTATGGGGTTGGGAAGACCATTCCCGGACACAGCTCCGCCGCACACTGTTGTCCCCCATATAAGGATCACAACGCCGAGACAGCCATGGCCGGTCACGAATTCTTCGAACCAGCGGACCGCAAGCGGCCCGTCGCCGATCCCACGGCGGCCGAGCCCCTGGCGGCGGAAGAGTCACGCCATTCCTGCGATCCCGCCTTCAAGCACGGCGTCGTCGTCGGATTCGACGGCTCCACGTCCAGTGAGCGCGCCCTGGCCTACGCGATCGGGATGGCCCATCGCTCCGGGTCGGGCCTGATCATCGTCCATGTCGCCAACCGGCTGCCGACCACGGTGTGGGCCGGCTGCGAGCCGCCGGTCTTCGTGGACGTGCCGGACCACCGGACCGAGGTGCTCGGGCTGGAGCTGGCGTGTGCGGAGTATCTCGCCGAGGTGCCCTGGATCCTCGTGGAGCGCGGCGGGGACATCTGCCACGAACTCGAAGAGGTCGGGCGGGAGTACGAGGCCGACGCGATCGTCGTCGGGTCGAGCCACGGCATCGTGGGGCGCATCTTCGGCTCGGTCGCGGGGCGGCTCGCCAAGCGGGCGCAGCGGCCGGTCATCGTCATTCCCTGAGTTTCAGCTCCCCTTGTGTGACGCGTAAATCTACTCGCGCGTAGAGGTGTTTGTGCCCTTGTGAAGGGCATATAGGGAGCACCGCACAACTGCACATGCACGAAGGGAGCCCGCCGTGGACAAAGACGTCTCCGCGGGAAGCGGAATCACGACCGTGGCCGGTCGACTCGCCCTCGGAATCACCCTGTTGGCCTTCGGGCTGGGGCACACCGCTGTGATCGACGGTGTGTCAGCCACTGACGCCGCGTCAATCGCCCAGTACGTGGGCGGTGTCGCCCTCTTCGTCGCCGGCCTGATGGCCCTCCGGGAGGGGGACTCCGCCGGTGGTACGGCGTTCTCGGTGCTCGGGGCGCTGTGGTTCACCTGGGCCGTGACGGACGGCGCCGCCGGTAACGAGGCCGGGCTGTTCCTGCTGTTGTTCGCCCTCGTGGCGCTGTCTTTGACCCTCGCGGGTGGTGACCAGCTCGGTCAGGGGATGTACGGGCTGTTCTTCGTGGCCCTGATGCTCATGGCGATCGCCGAGTTCGCCGGTAACGACGGGCTCGCCAAGGCGGGTGGGTGGTTTGCCGTGGCCTCGGGTGCGGTGGCCTGGTACGCGGCGACGGCGGTGCTGGCGCACTGGCCGACGGTGCTTCCGCGGCGTGCTGCCGGCCGGGGCGTGACGGCCACCGGCTGAATTCGGCAGCCGACGCTGGGGTATTGGGCGGCCCCGGCGTTTGAAAACGGACCCCCTGCGCGGCTGGTGGCAGCACGTGGGGGTCCGTCCTCTTGTTTGGCCTCTGCGGGTACGTGGGGGCTTGTCGCGCAGTTCCCCGCGCCCCTGACAAGAAGGCCGATTACTCCACTGTCACAGACTTGGCGAGGTTCCTCGGCTTGTCGATGTCCCTGCCCAGGGCCAAGGCCGTGTGGTACGCGAGGAGTTGGAGGGGGATGCCCATCAGGATCGGGTCGAGTTCGTCCTCGTTCTTCGGGACGACGATCGTTTCGTCGGCCTTCTCCTGGTGCTGGTGGGCGACCGCGAGGATCTTGCCGCTGCGGGCCTTGATCTCCTCCAGGGCCGCACGGTTCTTCTCCAGCAGGTCGTCGTCGGGAACGATCGCGACCGTGGGGAGGGCCGGCTCGATCAGGGCCAGCGGGCCGTGCTTGAGCTCGGAGGCGGGGTAGGCCTCGGCGTGGATGTAGGAGACCTCCTTGAGCTTCAGGGAGGCCTCGCGGGCCACCGGGTAGCCCCGGACGCGGCCGATGAAGAGCATCGAGCGGGCCTCGGCGAACTGCAGGGCCAGCTTCTTGACGTCCTCCTCGTGCTCCATGATCTCGGCGATCTGGGCGGGCAGCTTCCGCAGGCCCGCGATGATCCGCTTGCCGTCGCGCACCGAGAGGTCGCGGGTGCGGCCCAGGTGCAGGGCGAGCAGGGCGAAGGCGACCGTGGTGTTGGTGAAGCACTTGGTGGAGACCACGCAGACCTCCGGCCCGGCGTGGACGTAGATGCCGCCGTCGGCCTCGCGGGCGATCGCCGAGCCGACCACGTTCACCACGCCCAGGACCCGTGCGCCCTTGCGCTTGAGCTCCTGCACGGCGGCGAGGACGTCGTAGGTCTCGCCGGACTGGGAGACCGCGACGTAGAGGGTGTCGGGGTCGACGACCGCGTTGCGGTAGCGGAACTCGGAGGCGGGCTCGGCGTCGGCGGGGATGCGGGCCAGTTCCTCGATCATCTGGGCGCCGATCTGGCCCGCGTGGTACGAGGTGCCGCAGCCGAGGATCTTCACGCGGCGGATCCGGCGGGCCTCGCGGGCGTCCAGGTTGAGGCCGCCCAGGTGCACGGTGGAGAAGCGGTCGTCGATGCGGCCGCGCAGCACGCGGTCCACGGCGTCGGCCTGCTCGTGGATCTCCTTGTGCATGTAGGTGTCGTGGCCGCCCATGTCGTACGAGGCGGCCTCCCACTCCACGGTGGTGGGCTCGGCCGTGGTGCGGGTGCCCTCGGTGGTGTAGGTGCGGAAGTCGTCGGCCTTCAGGGTGGCCATCTCGCCGTCGTCGAGCGTGACGATCTGGCGGGTGTGGGCGACCAGCGCGGCGATGTCCGAGGCGACGAACATCTCCTTCTCGCCGATGCCGAGGACGACCGGGGAGCCGTTGCGGGCGACGACGATCCGGTCGGGGAAGTCGGCGTGCATGACGGCGATGCCGTACGTGCCCTCGATGAGCCGGAGGGTCTCGCGGACCTTGTCCTCCAGCTTGGTGGCCTGGGAGCGGGCGATGAGGTGGGTCAGCACCTCGGTGTCGGTCTCGGAGAGGAACTCGACGCCGTCCGCCTCCAGCTTGCGGCGCAGGTCGGAGGCGTTGTCGATGATGCCGTTGTGGACGACGGCGACCTTGCCCTCGGCGTCCAGGTGCGGGTGGGCGTTGACGTCGGAGGGGGCGCCGTGGGTGGCCCAGCGGGTGTGGGCGATGCCGGTCGTGCCCTTGAAGCGGGCCGGGACCTTGGCCTCCAGGTCGCGCACGCGGCCCTTGGCCTTGACCATCTTCAGGCCGGACGTCTTCGGGGACGTGACGACGATGCCCGCGGAGTCGTAGCCGCGGTACTCCAGGCGCTGGAGGCCCTCCAGCAGGAGGGGCGCGACGTCACGCTTGCCGATGTAACCGACGATTCCGCACATATATACGTATTCCTAGCCGTAGACGATGCGTCGCAGCTGCCGGAGCGAGAGCTCCGGCGGTGCCACCGCGCGATATTGCAGATCCGCCTCGATCCGTTCGAAGATCGCCGTGTTCACCAGGCCCTGGGCCTGGAGCTCACGGTGGCGGCGACGGACGTACTCCTCGGTCGTCTCGTCGAAGTACGCGAGCACGTCCTGGATCACACGCAGTGCCTCGCCCCGGCTGAGGGGGCTGGACCGCGTCAGATGATCAACGAGTTCGTCGTGCACTCGCTAGATCCTGAGGCACTGGCGGCACTTTCGCAAGGAATCTGCCCGGTTTCGGGCAGATGACTGTTGGAACACTTATGGGACGCCCATGGGAGTCTGATGGGCGATTGTTCCCCGGGCGGATGTGTAAGGCGAGCAGCTTGTGGCGCCATGGACATTCCTCGTATGGGCGTACCCGAGCGGCTCGCCGAGCGCATGAGCATGGCTGAGCAGCACGAGTACCTGCGCGCCAGATTCTCCCGGCGCACGATGATCAGAGGCGGCGCTGTCACGCTCGGCGCCGTCGCGGGTGGCGCCTTCGTTCCGGGTGCCACCGCCCAGGCGGCCGTACCGACCGCCCGCACCGCGCCCGCGACCGAGACCGTCGACGGTGCCCTCGTCGCCCCCTTCGGCCGCCACCTCGCCTACGGCGCCGACCCGCGCACGGAGATGACCGTCTCCTGGCAGGTCCCGGTCGCCGTCAAGAAGCCGTTCATCCGGATCGGCGCCCACCCCACGGACCTCTCCCGGAAGATCGACGCCGAGGTCCGCACCCTCTTCACGCCCGCCGGTGTCGGCGCCAGCGGCAACCACACCCAGTACTACGTGCACGCCGAGCTGGCGCACCTGCGCCCGGGCCGCACGTACTACTACGGCGTCGGCCACCAGGGCTTCGACCCGGCCGAGCCGCACCTGCTGGGCACCCTCGGCACCTTCACCACCGCCCCCGCGCACAAGGCGCCCTTCACCTTCACGGCCTTCGGCGACGAGGGCGTCAGCTACCACGGCCTCGCCAACAACAGCCTGTTGCTCGGCCAGAACCCGGCCTTCCATCTGCACGCCGGTGACATCGCCTACGCCGACCCGTCCGGCTCGGGCCAAGCCTCCGACATCGGCTTCGACTCGCGGATCTGGGACCAGTTCCTCGCCCAGACCGAGTCCGTCGCCAAGTCCGTCCCGTGGATGCCCGCCTACGGCAACCACGACATGGAGGCCTGGTACTCACCCAACGGCTACGGCGGCGAGGAGGCCCGCTGGAACCTCCCGGGCAACGGCCCCGACCAGAAGAACCTGCCGGGCGTCTACACCTTCGTCTACGGCAACACGGCGGTCATCTCGCTCGACGCCAACGACATCTCCTTCGAGATCCCGGCCAACCTCGGCATCTCCGGCGGCACCCAGACCAAGTGGCTGGAAGCCCAGCTGAAGAAGTACCGGGCGTCGAAGGACGTCGACTTCATCGTGATCTTCTTCCACCACTGCGCCTACTGCACCTCCACCTCGCACGCCTCGGAGGGGGGTGTGCGCCAGGAGTGGGTGCCGCTGTTCGAGAAGTACACGGTGGACCTGGTCATCAACGGCCACAACCACCAGTACGAGCGCACGGACGTCATCAAGGGGAACAAGGTCGCCAAGAAGCTGCCGATCGGCGGCACGGCCTACCCCGAGACCGACGGCGTCGTGTACGTGACGGCCGGTGCGGCGGGCCGCAGCCTGTACGCCTTCAGCGCCCCGCTGTCCTACGAGGGCAACGAACAGGACGTGGACTCCGTGGCCTCGTTCGTCAACGTCAAGGGCGGCAAGCAGAACGAGACCGTCGCCTGGTCCCGGGTGCGCTACCTCGACTACTCCTTCCTGCGCGTGGACGTCACCCCCGCGCCGAAGGGGCGTACGGCCACGCTGAAGGTGCGCGGAATCGCCGAGAGCGGTGAGCAGGTGGACCACTTCACGGTGGCGCGCCGGGCCAAGTAGCGCCCAGGAGCGCTACATCCGCTTGAGGATCGCCTGCTTGGCGAGCGCGAACTCGTCGTCCGTCAGCACGCCCGTGCGGTGCAGTTCGCCGAGTTCGCGCAGGCGGCGCAGGAAGGCGTCGTGATCGTCCTCCGTGGGCGCGACCGGGAGAGAAGGCGTTTCCGGTCGCGCCTCCGGTACGTCGGCGGTGGCCCCGGCCGGGTGCGGAAGCCTGGCCTGGACCGCCGCCGCGACCAGCGCCATCAGCGGGTCCTTCTTGAAGCCCCACAACTCCACGGAGTTGGGGTCGTACTTGGGCGGGGCCTTGGTGGGCGCGTTCCGCACGGTGAAGCGGACGTAGCCGTTCTCCAGGCCGGCCGCCGGCTGCCACTCCACACCCGTGATGTCGGTGAGGGCGAGCGTGCGGGCACCGGCGGCGGCCTTGGCGTCCTCCGTCTTCCAGTTCCACTCCAGGCGTATGCGCTCGCCGTCGAAACTCGCGGTGCCGTCCCCGGCGGAGACCGAGAGCGGCACGGCGGGCCCGGGCAGCAGGTACGCGGTCACCGGGTCGGCCGGGACCTGGTCCAGGAGCAGCGCGTTCCGCACCTCGTCCGTGAAGTACTCGGCGACCCCGTAGCGGTCGGACTCGACGAGCAGCTGGTACGGGTCATGGGGCTCGGTGAGCCGCCCGCCGGTCGCGTGCAGCAGGGGATCGGCACCGTCGCGCAGGCGCAGCCGCAGACGCCCGCTCTTCTTGCCCTGCTCGAACGAGATTCCCGCCAACGCCCCGAGCGGGACGATCAGTTCACCCAGCTCCCTGCGCAGCAGGCTGACGTTCTTGTCCCGTCCGGGAGTCAGTCGCAGGGCATCGCCGTCGAAGGCCCATGTTCCGTCCTTCTGGATGATTTCCGCCATGGGGTGGATTGTTCCACCAGTCTCACGAGAGAGTGGTCCAGACCTCTTAGGGCTCAACGGCTCATCGAAGGGACGCTTTTGTGAGACAGCACCACAGAACGCTTCGCCTTCTCGGATCCCTGCTGCTCGTCGCGATGGGCGTCTCCGTCACCGAGGCGGGCACGGCTCAGGCGGCGGCCCCCACCCCGCTCGACCGGGTCGTACCGGCACCCGCTTCCGCCGCCCCGGGCGGCGCCCCGTACCGCATCACACGCGGCACACAGATCCGCGTCGACGGCTCGCGGGAGGCACGGCGCGTCGCCGAGTACCTCGCGGACATCCTGCGGCCCTCGACGGGTTATGACCTCCCGGTCACCGCGCGTGGACGCGGCGGCATCCGGCTGGAGCTCGCGAAGGGCGACTTCGGGGCCGAGGGTTACCGGCTGAACAGTGGCCGTCACGGCCTGACGATCAGCGCCGGGACGCCCGCCGGCCTCTTCCACGGCGTGCAGACCCTGCGCCAGCTGCTCCCGGCGGCCGTCGAGAAGGACTCCGTCCAGCCCGGCCCCTGGCTGGTCGCGGGCGGCACCGTCACGGACATCCCGCGCTACGGCTGGCGCGGCGCCATGCTCGACGTCTCCCGGCACTTCTTCACCGTCGACCAGGTCAAGCGCTACATCGACCAGTTGGCCCTCTACAAGATCAACAAGCTGCACCTCCACCTCAGCGACGACCAGGGCTGGCGCATCGCCATCGACTCCTGGCCGCGGCTGGCCACCTACGGCGGTTCGACGGAGGTCGGCGGCGGCCCCGGCGGCTTCTACACCAAGGCCGACTACAAGGAGATCGTGCGGTACGCCTCCTCCCGCTACCTCGAGGTCGTCCCCGAGATAGACATGCCCGGCCACACGAATGCGGCCCTCGCCTCCTATGCCGAGCTCAACTGCGACGGCGTCGCACCGCCGCTGTACACCGGGACCGAGGTGGGCTTCAGCTCGCTGTGCGTCGGCAAGGAGGTCACGTACGACTTCGTGGAGGACGTCGTTCGGGAGCTCGCCGCGCTGACTCCGGGCAAGTACCTCCACATCGGCGGCGACGAGGCGCACTCCACCAGCCATGAGGACTACGTCGCGTTCATGGACCGGGTGCAGCCGGTCGTCGCGAAGTACGGCAAGACGGTCGTCGGCTGGCACCAGCTGACCGGGGCGAGCGCGGCGAAGGGGGCGCTTGCCCAGTACTGGGGGCTGGACAGCACCAGTGCCGAGGAGAAGGCGCAGGTCGTGAAGGCCGCGCAGAACGGGACCGGGCTGATTCTGTCCCCGGCGGACCGGGTGTATCTCGACATGAAGTACACGAAGGAGACGCCGCTGGGGTTGTCCTGGGCGGGGTATGTCGAGGTGCGGCGGTCGTACGACTGGGATCCCGGGGCTTATCTGCCGGGCGTGCCGGGCAGCGCGGTGAAGGGGGTCGAGGCGCCGATGTGGTCGGAGACGCTCGAGAACTCCGCGCACATCGAGTTCATGGCGTTCCCGCGGTTGCCCGGTGTTGCCGAGTTGGGGTGGTCGTCGGCGGCTTCGCATGACTGGGAGCGGTACAAGGTGCGGCTTGCTGCGCAGGCTGAGCGGTGGAATGCCCTGGGGATCGAGTGGTATCGGTCGCCGCAGGTGCCGTGGGGGTCTGCCGGTCGGTGATGTGTCTGCGGGCCGGTGGGGGCTGGTCGCGCAGTTCCCCGCGCCCCTAAAGGATTGCGCAGTTCCCCGCCCCCCTGAGAGCCAAATGACGGGCACCCCGGAGGACCGTACTCCGGGGTGCCCGTCTGCTCGTGGGTCAGAACTCGGCGATCGGGTTCTTGAGGGTGCCGATCAGCTGGAGGGCGCCGGACGGGTCCGACAGGTCGACCATCTGTTCGTTGTTGCGGAGTTGGAGGCGGTTGAGGCAGGAGAGGGCGAACTCGGGGGCGAACATGTCGTACTGCTTGAACTTGTCGGCCAGTTCGGGCATCGACTCCTGGTAGGCGCGGGTGACGTCCGCGACCGTGCGCCAGAAGTCGTCCTCCTCCAGGATCCCCTCGGTGGCGAGGTTCGCCGCGAGGAAGCGGAAGAAGCAGTCGAAGACGTCCGTGAAGATCGACAGGAGTTTCTTGTCCTCCGGGACCTCGACGCGCAGCCGCTCGACCGTCGGCGGCAGCACCGCGTCCGGGTCCATGACGGCGATCTCCTCGGCGATGTCCTTGTAGATCGCGCGCTGCACGACCCCGTCCTTCAGCACCAGGATGACGTTCTCGCCGTGCGGCATGAAGACCAGGTCGTAGGCGTAGAAGCTGTGGAGGAGGGGCGTGAAGTAGGCCTCGAGGTAGTGGCGCAGCCACTCCGTGGGGGTGAGGCCCGACTGTTCGATCAGCGCGCCCGCGACCGAGGCCCCGTCGTGGTCGACGTGGACCAGGGACGCCATGGTGGCCAGGGACTCGCCCTCCTGGAGGGACGGCACCGGGCTCTCCCGCCACAGCGCGGCGAGCATCTTGCGGTACGGCGAGTAGCGGTCGGTCGCCTGCTCGTACTCCAGGTGCCGGTAGCCGACCGCCGCGCGCTCCTTGATGATCGACAGACCCGTGGACTTCAGCACCGGGTCGCCCTCGATGAGCTGGGCCAGCCAGTCGTTGATCGCCGGGGTGGCCTCCATGTAGGCGGCCGACAGACCGCGCATGAAGCCCATGTTGATGACCGACAGCGCGGTTTTGACGTAGTGCTTCTCCGGGCTCGTCCTGTTGAAGAAGGTCCGGATGGACTGCTGGGCCAGGTACTCGTCGCCGCCCTCGCCCAGGCACACCAGGTGCCCGCGGGCGACCTCGGCGGCGAAGGTGACGGTGAGCTTGTTCCACCACTGCCAGGGGTGGACCGGGATGAGGAGGTAGTCCTCGGGGTCCTTGCCTTGGTCGCGCAGGGTGCCGTGGAAACGCTCGACGGTCTCCTCGCCCAGCTCCTCGCGCAGGAACGACTCGTACTCGATGCCGACACCGGCGGTGAACGCCGCCCGGGAGCGGTGCGCCGCGAGCCAGACGAGCCGGACCGGGCTCGCCGTCTCCGGCGCGTACGACAGGTACTCGTGGATGCCGAAGCCGAGCCGTCCGTTGTTGGCCACGAAGCAGGGGTGGCCCTCGGTCATGCCGGTCTCGATGGCCTGGAAGTCGCCGCGCGCCAGCTCGGCCGCGGTGCTTTTCGGCTTGGTGAGCTTGTAGCAGGTGCCGGAGAGGGTGGAGGAGATCTCCTCCAGGTAGACCGGGAGGATCTGCTCGCTCAGGCCCAGGGTGTCCTTCAGCTCGATGAAGAAGTCCAGGGCCGCGAGCGGGAGTTCGGCGCCGTCCCGGTGCCGGGTGATCGAGCCGGCGTCGACCTGCCAGTGGTCCAGGGCCCGGCGGTCGGCGGAGAAGGCGTACCGGGTGAGGCCGTCGTCGCTGCGGACGACGTAGCGCTCCCCGTCGTCCTCGGGCGAGAGCAGCCGTTCGTGCGCGAACTCGGCGAGGGCTTTGCGGATCAGCAGGCGGTTCGCCTGGTCCCAGCGCTCGGGGGACAGGTGCGCCACGGCGTCGGACAGGGTCATATCGCTACTCCTCGGGCCGCCAGGTACTGCTCACGCGTGCAGAAGCTCAGCAGCGCGCGCTTCTCCGGCTTGTCGATCTCGCGCTCGGGCACGAAGCCGACGGCCTCGTTGAGCGCGTGTACTGCCTTGTTGCTCACGTCGGGCTCCACCACGACCCGGCGGGTGCGCGGGTCGGCGAACAGCTCGTCCATCACGGCGGTGATGACCGCTTTGGTGAAGCCGTGGATCGGCCGGTCGGTCGGCGCGACCAGGAAGTGCATGCCGACGTCGCCGGGCTCCGGGTCGTACAGGCCTTCCAGCTCGACGTACCGGGGGTCGTAGGACTCCATCAGGAACGCCGGGCGGCCCTCGTGCAGACCGAGGTACGCGTGGTGGTACTCGTGCGCCGCGATGCGCATGTACTCGCGCTCGACGTCCTGGAGTTTCGCGTCCTGCATCATCCAGTAGGACGCCTTGGGGTGCGTGACCCAGGAGTGCAGCAGCTCGGCGTCCTTCAGGGGGTCGAGCGGGCGGACGGCGAGGGTGCCGATTCCGGTGGTGGCGCTCATACGGCGAACTCCTGGAAGGCGATGGACTTCTCCACCGGGTAGTACTCGCTGCCCAGCAGCTCCCGGATGATGTACGCGTTCCGGTACGGGCCCATGCCCAGGTCGGGGCTGGTGATGCTGTGGGTGTGGACGCCGGCGTTCTGCAGGAAGACGCCCCGGCCGGTGACGTCGACGGCGTAGTTGCGGGCGACGTCGAAGTTGCCCTGGGAGTCGTAGACCAGGCGGTCGCGGATCGGCTTGAGGAACTCCGGCTCGGCGTACCGGTAACCCGTGGCCAGCACCAGGCCCTCGGAGTTCAGCTCGAAGTCCTTGCCCTGCTCCTCCTGGCGGAAGCCCAGCGTGTACGTGCCGTTCTCGTACGCCGCGCTGTTCAGCGAGGCGTTGGTGATCAGCCGCGTGGGCACCGGGCCGCCGAGGTTCTTCTGGTAGAGCAGGTCGAAGATCTCGTTGATCAGATCGCCGTCGATGCCCTTGAAAAGGCCCTTCTGCTCGGTCGTGAGGCGGTAGCGGGTCGCCTCCGGCAGCTCGCGGAAGTAGTCGACGTACTCCGGGGACGTCATCTCCAGCGTGAGCTTGGTGTACTCCAGCGGGAAGAAGCGCGGGGAGCGGGTGACCCAGTTCAGCCGGTAGCCGTGGACGTCGATCTCGCTGAGCAGGTCGTAGTAGATCTCGGCGGCCGACTGGCCCGAGCCGACCAGCGTGATCGAGTCCTTCTTCTGCAGCTCCGCCTTGTGGCTCAGGTAGCGGGAGTTGTGCAGGAAGTCGCCGCCCAGGTCCTGGCAGGCCTCGGGGATGTAGGGCGGGGTGCCCGTGCCGAGGACGAGCCGGCGGGCGCGGTAGACGTCTCCGGCCTCGGTGTGCACGACGTAGAGGTCGTCCTCGTAGCGGACTTCCGTCACCGTCGTGCCGAAGCGGATGCTGCTCAGCTTGTTCGCGGCCCAGCGGCAGTAGTCGTCGTACTCGACGCGCAGCGGGTAGAAGTTCTCGCGGATGTAGAACGAGTACAGCCGGCCCTTCTCCTTCAGATAGTTCAGGAAGGAGTACGGGGAGGTCGGGTCGGCGAGGGTGACCAGGTCCGACATGAACGGCGTCTGGAGGTGGGCGCCGTCGAGGAACATCCCCGCGTGCCACTCGAAGTCGGGCTTCGACTCCAGGAAGACGCCGTCGAGTGCGTCGATCGGCTCGGTCAGGCAGGCGAGGCCGAGGTTGAACGGGCCGAGCCCGATCCCCACGAAGTCATGGGTTGTGGTGGGGTTTTCAGGACGCGCGGTCAAGGGACTCTCCCAGGTACTGCTCGGCATGGCCGGCGATCAGATCGAGGACGGCGGCGATGTCGGACGCCTGCGTCTCGGGGTTGAGCAGGGTGAACTTCAGGTAGTGACGGCCGCCGACCTTGGTGCCCGCGACGATGGCGTCGCCGGAGGCGAACAGGGCCTTGCGGGCGTAGAGGTTGGCGCGGTCGATCTCGGCGGGGTCGGTGACGGCCGCCGGGATGTAGCGGAAGACGAGGGTGGACAGGCTCGGCTCCACGACCACGTCGTAGCGCGGGTCGGCGGCGAGCAGCTTCCAGCCCTCCCGGGCCAGCTCGCACACCTCGTCGAAGAGCTGCCCGATGCCGTCGGCGCCCATGGTCCGCAGGGTCATCCACAGCTTGAGGGCGTCGAAGCGGCGGGTGGTCTGCAGGGACTTGTCCACCTGGTTGGGGATACGTTCCTGCACCATCCGGCGCGGGTTGAGGTACTCCGCGTGGTAGGTCGCGTGGCGCAGCGTCGCGGCGTCCCTGACGAGCACGGCCGAGGAGCTCACCGGCTGGAAGAAGGACTTGTGGTAGTCGACGGTGACCGAGTCGGCGCGCTCGATGCCGTCGATGCGGTCCCGGTGCTTCACGGAGGCGAGCAGACCGCAGCCGTAGGCGGCGTCGACGTGCATCCAGGTGCCGAACTGCTCGCAGAGCCCGGCGATCTCGGGCAGCGGGTCGATGGAGCCGAAGTCGGTGGTGCCGGCGGTGGCGACGACGGCCATGGGGACGAGGCCGGCCTCCTTGCAGCGCTCCAGCTCGCGGGCGAGGGCGACGGTCTGCATGCGCTTGTCGTGGTCGACGGGTATGGAGACCACGGCGTCCTGGCCGAGCCCGAGGAGCTTCGCGGACTTCTTCACGCTGAAGTGGCTGACCTCGGAGGCGAAGATACGCAGTTTGGCCAGCGTGTCCGTCTTGGCCTCCTCGCGGGCGAGCAGCAGCGCCTGGAGGTTGGACTGGGAGCCGCCGGAGGTGAACACGCCGTCGGCGGCGGGGCCGAGGCCGATGCGCTCGTTGGTCCAGTCGATCAGTTTCCGCTCGATGAGCGTGCCGCCGGCCGACTGGTCCCAGGTGTCCAGCGAGGAGTTGACGGCGGACAGGACCGCCTCGCCGAGCACGGCCGGGATGACGACCGGGCAGTTGAGGTGGGCGAGGTAGCGCGGGTGGTGGAAGTAGATCGCGTCCCGGAGGTAGACGTCCTCCAGTTCGTCGAGCACCGCGGTCGTGTCGTGCAGCGGCCGGTCGAGGTCGATCTCGTCGATGCGGGGGGAGAGGGCGTCGACGCTGACGCCGGTGAAGGGCCGGTCGGTGGCGGCGAGTTTGGCGGCCACCCGCTCGACTCCGTCGGTCACGGAGCGGCGGTACTGCTCCGCGGTGGTGTCGTTGAGCAGGTGCGAGCGCATGTGGGGGTCCTCCGGTGGGGACAGTCCGGTTGCGGGACAGGGGTGGGCTGAGCCGCGGGTCTAACTTAGGTAAGCCTAACCTAAGTTGCATGGGGGGAGGGCTGGCTCTGCCGTGACTGCGGTCACGCGTGGGTCATCGATGCCGTCGGTCAGCCTTCGGCGCGGAGTTGCTCCTCGCTCACTCCGCGGCGCCAGTAGCCGACGAACGTCACCCGGCGGCGGTCGATCCCGCGCTCCCGCACGAAGTGCCGGCGCAGCTGCTTCACGCAGCCGGACTCGCCGGCGATCCAGACGTACGGCCGCTCGGCGGGCGGGAGCTGGGCGTCGCGGAGGGTGTCGAGGACCATGGGGGATCCCTCGGCGGCCTTGGGGTCCCCGGGGCGCTTCGGGGTCTCGTCCTTCACGAGCCAGGTGATCTCGGCGTCGGCCTCGGTCACCAGGTCCTGGACGTCCCCGGTGTGCGGGACCTCCAGCCAGACCCGCGCGCGGGTGCCGGCCGGCAGCGCCTCGACGATGGCCGAGGCGGCCGGTACGGCGGTCTCGTCGCCCCAGACGACCACGAGGTCGGTGTCCTCGGGCGGCCGGAAGCGGATCGCCCGGTTGTCGGCGACGGCCGGGCCGAGCAGCAGGACCCGGTCCCCGGCGGCGGCCCGGTCGGCCCAGCGGGAGGCCGGACCGGCCTGGACCGAGGCGTCCGGCCCGATGCCGTGCAGGGCGAAGTCGATGTCGATCTCGTCCGGGTCGCGGCGCAGCGCGCGCAGGGTGTACGAGCGCATCACGGCCCGTACGTCGTCCGGCAGTTCACGCCAGCCCTGCCACCATCCGTCCCCCAGCTCGAGCGGCACGACCGGCTCGGGCTGCCCGGGATGCGGCAGGAACAGCGACAGCGACTGGTCACGCCCGTCGGAGTGGAAGGCGTGCAGATCGGGCCCACCGAAGGTGACACGGACCAGAGACGGACCGAGCCGCCTCGTCCGCACGACCTGGAGTGAGAAGAAACGGAAGGGGGCGGCTACGGCGGTGGTCATAAAGACTCCTGAGTCGTGATCAGGGGGTCAGGCAATGCCCTCAGGGGCGCGGGCTGCATCCATATGCGGCTCCGCCGCGCGGGCGCGACAAGCCACATGCGGCCCGCAGCCGCAGCCGTCGCGCAGCCCCCACGGCGCTGAACGCCTAGCCGACCTTCTTCGCGTTCTCGATGGCCTTCGCCAGGTTCTCCACCAACGGCACACACTTGTCGTACGACAGGATCGGCTCGGGCGACCGGGAGATGACCTGTCCGGCCTTCACCGCCGGCAGCTTCTTCCACGTCGCCTCGGAGATGTCCGCCGGCTGGATCGCCGAGGACCGGTCGTCCATCACGATGACGTCGGCCGCGTACTTGTCGACGTTCTCCCAGCTCAGGCTCTCGAACCAGCCGCCCTCGTCCTTGGCCTTCTCCGGCGGTTCGACGAAGTTCACGCCGAGGGACTTGAAGTACTCCAGGTCGGCGGAGAGGTTGGTGCCGGAGACGTAGAAGAGCTCCTGGCTCGCGGAACCGGCCATCACCTTGATGTCGGGGTGCGCCTTGGCCGCCTTGCGCAGCCGCTCGGAGGCCTCCTCGAACCGCTTCTTGGCGTCGGTGGCCTTGGCGGACTTCACGTCGCCGCCGAGGGATTCGGCCAGTTCCCACATGCGCTGCAGCGGTTCGGTGAGCTTGCGGTCGTAGACGGAGATGCCGACGCTCGGGGCAAGCTTGGCGATCTTGTCCTTCGAGGCCTCCGGGACGTACCAGAGCGTGCCGGCGTCGTCGAACATCGTGCTGATCAGAACGTCGGGGGCGAGGGCGGCGTACTTCTCGACGCTGAACTGGTCCCAGGCGTTGCCGAGGATGGTCACCTTGCTGATGTCCATGTCTCCGGCCTGGACGTCGGGCTTGCCGTCCTGGGTCTTGGTCGGGCCGAAGACGCCCTTGACGGAGACGCCGTAGTCGTGGAGGGCGGCGGCGACGCCGGTGAAGGCGACGATGTTCGCGGGGGTCTTCTTCAGCTGTACGTTCTTGCCGCGGTCGTCCTTGAAGGACCACGGGCCGGACTTGGCGCCCGCCGCCGCGTCCGAGTCGCCGTCCTTGGAGTCTCCGCTGCCGCAGGCGGTCACGAGGGCGCCGAGTCCGAGGGCGCCCCCGGCGGCGAGGATGCCGCGTCGGGAGAAGCGGGCGGTTCTGGCGTTCGACATGGCTGAGTCTGCTTTCGTGCGTACGGAGCTATGCGGGCACGGCTGAGAGCCGCTTGGCTGGAATGAAGCTTAGGCTAGCCTAACCTCATGAGGCGCCCAGGGGGCCCTGGTGCCTGTGCCGCTTGTGCGACGGCCGTGAAGATCATGTGCGGCGGGCGCTGTGAGTGACGACATGCGAAGGGCCTGCGCCGTGTCCGGCGCAGGCCCTTCGGTTTCTCAGCCCGCCAGTCCCAATTCCCGGGCGATCAGCATGCGTTGGACCTCGCTCGTGCCCTCGCCGATCTCCAGGATCTTGGAGTCGCGCCACATGCGGGCGACCGGGTACTCGTTCATGAAGCCGTAGCCGCCGTGGATCTGGGTGGCTTCGCGGGCGTTGTCGACGGCGATGGTGGAGGAGTGGAGCTTGGCGAGAGCCGCCTCCTTCTTGAAGGGGGCGCCGGACACCAGGCGGGCCGCCGCGTCGCGCCAGGCGAGGCGGGCCGTGTGGGCCTTCATCTCCATGTCGGCGATCTTGAACTGGATGGCCTGGTTCGCGGCGATGGGCTTGCCGAAGGCCTCGCGTTCCTTGGCGTACTTGACCGACTCGTCCACGCAGCCCTGCGCCAGGCCCGTCGCCAGGGCGGCGATCGCGATACGGCCCTCGTCGAGGATGCGGAGGAACTGGGCGTAGCCGCGGCCCTCTTCGCCCAGGAGGTTCGCCGCCGGGACCCGGACGTCCGTGAAGGACAGCTCGCGGGTGTCCGAGGCGTTCCAGCCGACCTTCGAGTACGGGGCCGCGACCGTGAAGCCGGGGGTGCCGGACGGGACGATGATCGAGGAGATGTGCGGCTTGCCGTCCGCCGACCGGCCGGTGACCGCCGTGACCGTCACCAGGCCCGTGATGTCGGTGCCCGAGTTGGTGATGAAGCACTTCGTGCCGTTGATCACCCACTCGTTCGTGGCGGAGTCCAGGCGGGCCGTCGTACGGGTCGCGCCCGCGTCGCTGCCGCCGTCCGGTTCCGTCAGGCCGAACGCGCCCAGGAGTTCACCCGAGCAGAGACGGGGGAGCCACTCGCGCTTCTGGGCCTCCGTGCCGTAGCGGTAGACCGGCATCGCGCCCAGTGAGACTCCGGCTTCGAGCGTGATCGCGACCGAGGAGTCGACCCTCGCCAGTTCCTCCAGGGCCACGCCCAGCGCCAGGTAGTCGCCGCCCATGCCGCCGTACTCCTCGGGGAACGGCAGGCCGAACAGGCCCATGCGGCCCATCTCGCGGACGATCTCGTACGGGAACTCGTGCCGCTCGTAGAAGTCGCCGATCTTCGGCGCCACCACCTCGTGGGCGAACTCCTCGACCGTGCGGCGGAGTTCCTCCAGTTCGGGGGAGAGTCGGTAATCCATCGTGATCAGTGCTCCTCGGTGTCCACGATGTCCTCGTGGGACAGGGCTCGGACGGTGCGGGACGGGCTGGGTCGGCCCAGGTGGGAGGCCATCCAGACGCTCGTGGCGACGAGGCGGCCGAGGTCGATTCCGGTGTCGATGCCGAGGCCCCGCAGCATCCACACGAGGTCTTCGGTGGCGAGGTTGCCGGTCGCCGACTTCGCGTACGGGCAGCCGCCCAGGCCGCCCGCCGAGGCGTCGACCGTCGTCACGCCCTGCTGGAGCGCCGCGAGCGTGTTGGCGAGGGCCTGGCCGTAGGTGTCGTGGAAGTGGACGCCGAGGGTGGTGGGCGGGATGCCCGCCTCGTCCAGCGCCGCGAGGAGGGCGACCACATGGCCGGGGGTCGCGACGCCGATGGTGTCGCCCAGGCTCAGCTCGTCGCAGCCCATGTCCACCAGGGCCCGGCAGACCTTCACCACCTGGGGGACCGGGACCGCGCCCTCCCAGGGGTCGCCGAAGCACATGGAGAGGTAGCCGCGGACATGGGCCCCGTCCGCCTTCGCGCGGGTGACGACCGGGTCGAACATCGCCAGCGCCTCGTCCACCGTGCGGTTGAGGTTGGCCTTGGCGAAGGACTCCGTGGCGCTGGCGAAGACAGCGACCCGCCGGGCGCCCAGTGCCAGGGCGCGGTCCAGGCCGCGTTCGTTCGGCACCAGGACCGGGAGGGCGGCGTCGAGGTCACCGAGCATCGGGAACAGCTGCTCCGCGTCCGCCAGTTGGGGGACCCACTTGGGGTGGACGAAGCTCGTCGCCTCGATGGTCGTCAGGCCCGCGGCGGCCAGGCGGTGGATGAACTCCGCCTTGATCTCCGTGGGGACCGTCGCCTTCTCGTTCTGCAGGCCGTCGCGGGCGCCGACCTCGTGGATGAGGACGCGGGAGGGGAGGTCCACGGCCGGGACCGTCATCGGCAGAGCGTCGGACGTCATCACTCCGCCTCCTCGTGGGGTGCGATGACCGCCAGGACCTGGTCCATGGCGACCGTCGAGCCCGGCGCCACGTCCAGCTCCGTGACCTTGCCGGCGTGTGGGGCGGAGATGACGTGCTCCATCTTCATCGCCTCGACGACCAGCAGGCTCTGGCCCGCCGTCACCTCGTCGCCGGTGGCGACCTTCACCACCGTCACCGTGCCGGGCATGGGCGCGGTGAGGGATTCGGCGCCCGCGTGGGCCGCGCGGCTGAGCGACGCCGCCACCGGGTCGTGGTCGCGCACGTGCCAGGCGTCGCCGTCCCGGCCGAGCCAGTCGGCGGCACGGTGGAAGGTGTGGCGGACGCCGTCCAGCGTGACGGAGACCCGGTCGCCGGTGACCGTGGCGGTGCCGCGCGGGGTGTACTCCAGGGGGTCCTGGACGCGCAGGGGGAAGGCGGGCGGTTTCCGGGTCCCGCCGAGCCGCCAGCCGGTGGGCTGGGAGAAGGGGTCCGTCCAGCCGCCCGGTTCGGGCGTCAGGGCGTCCAGGCGTACGGCCGCCGCCGCCTCGTAGACCTCCTCCGGTACGTCCGGGGGGATCAGCCCCTCGACCTCGCGCTCGACCAGGCCGGTGTCCATGTCGCCCGCGACGACCGCCGGGTGGGCGAGCAGACGGCGCAGGAACCCGGCGTTCGTCTGCACGCCGAGGGTGACCGTCTCCGCCAGGGCCGAGCGGAGTCTGCGCAGGGCGGTCGCGCGGTCGGGGCCGTACGCGATGACCTTGGAGAGCATCGGGTCGTAGAGGCTGCCGACCTCCGTGCCCTCGGTGAGGCCCGAGTCGGTGCGGACGCCGTCGCCCTGTGGTTCGCGGAGCCGCAGGATCGTGCCGCCGGAGGGGAGGAAGCCGCGGGCCGGATCCTCGGCGCAGATGCGGGCCTCCACCGCGTGGCCGGTCAGGGTCACGTCCTCCTGGGCGAAGCCGAGAGGCTCGCCGGCCGCGACCCGCAGCTGCCACTCGACCAGGTCCAGGCCGGTGATGAACTCCGTGACCGGGTGTTCCACCTGGAGGCGGGTGTTCATCTCCATGAAGTAGTACGAGGACGGGTCGGCGCCGTTGACGATGAACTCCACCGTGCCCGCGCCCCGGTAGCCGCAGGAGCGGGCCGCCTGGACCGCCGCCTCGCCCATCGCGGAGCGGGTCTCCTCGTCGAGGAGGACGCTCGGCGCCTCCTCGATGATCTTCTGGTGACGGCGCTGGAGGGAGCACTCGCGCTCCCCGAGGTGCACGACGTGGCCGTGGCCGTCGGCCAGGACCTGGATCTCGATGTGCCGGGGGCGGTCGATCCAGCGCTCGACGAGGAGTGTGTCGTCGCCGAAGGATGCGCGGGCCTCGCGGCGGGCCGACGCGATCTCCTCCTCCAGCCGGGTCAGGTCCCGCACCAGCCGCATGCCCTTGCCGCCGCCGCCCGCGCTCGGCTTCAGCAGCACGGGCGC
Source organism: Streptomyces sp. NPDC044719 (assembly GCF_056433405.1). Lineage (NCBI taxonomy): Bacteria > Bacillati > Actinomycetota > Actinomycetes > Kitasatosporales > Streptomycetaceae > Streptomyces > Streptomyces sp. NPDC044719. The sequence goes on along the minus strand of NZ_JBWKHE010000006.1, from coordinate 590,832 downwards.
ACCCAGTTCACGGGCCGCCTCGGCCAGGTCCGGGTCCCGTCCGCCCGGCACCACCGGGACTCCGGCCGCCTGGACCGTCTCCTTGGCGCGGATCTTGTCGCCCATCAGCGAGATCGCGTCCGCGGGAGGGCCGATGAAGACCAGGCCGGCCTCGGCGCACGCGTGCGCGAAGGCGGCGTTCTCGGCGAGGAAGCCGTAGCCGGGGTGGACGGCCTGGGCGCCCGTGCGGGCGGCGGCCTCCAGCAGGTGCTCCGCCGACAGGTAGCTCATCGACGCCGGGGCCGGTCCGATCCGGACCGCCGTGTCCGCCTCGCGGACATGCCGGGCGTCGGCGTCCGCGTCGGAGAAGACGGCCACCGAGCGCACGCCCATCGAACGCAGCGTCCGGATGACGCGTACGGCGATCTCGCCCCGGTTGGCCACAAGCACTGTCTCGAACATCGTCGTCCGTCCCCTCACATCCGGAAGACGCCGAACTGGGGGTCACCCAGGGGCGCGTTGGCGCACGCGGTCAGGGCCAGGCCCAGGACCTGACGGGTGTCCAGCGGGTCGATCACGCCGTCGTCCCAGAGGCGGGCCGTCGCGTAGTAGGCATTGCCCTGGCGCTCGTACTGGGCGCGGATCGGGGCCTTGAAAGCGTCCTCGTCCTCCGCGGGCCAGGCCTCGCCACGCCCCTCCATCTGGTCGCGCTTGACGGTCGCGAGGACCGAGGCGGCCTGCTCGCCGCCCATGACTGAGATCTTGGCGTTCGGCCACATCCACAGGAAGCGGGGGGAGTACGCCCTGCCGCACATGGAGTAGTTCCCCGCGCCGTAGGAGCCGCCCACCACGACCGTCAGCTTCGGGACCCGGGTGCAGGCCACCGCCGTGACCATCTTGGCGCCGTGCTTGGCGATGCCGCCCGCCTCGTAGTCCTTGCCGACCATGAAGCCGGAGATGTTCTGGAGGAAGACGAGGGGGATGCCGCGCTGGTCGCACAGCTCGATGAAGTGGGCGCCCTTCTGGGCGGACTCGGAGAACAGGATGCCGTTGTTGGCGACGATGCCCACCGGGTGGCCGTGGATCCGGGCGAAGCCGGTGACCAGGGTCTGGCCGAACTCGGACTTGAACTCGGCGAACCGGGAGCCGTCGACGACCCGGGCGATGATCTCGCGTACGTCGTAGGGGGTACGGGAGTCGACCGGGACCGCGCCGTAGAGGCTCTGCGGGTCGACCTTGGGCTCCGTCGCCTCCGTGACCTCCCAGGGGAGCGTCCCGCGCGCGGGGAGGGTGGAGACGATGGTGCGGACGATGCGCAGGGCGTGCGCGTCGTTCTCCGCGAGGTGGTCGGTGACGCCCGAGACGCGGGAGTGGACCTCGCCGCCGCCCAGTTCCTCCGCCGTGACGACCTCGCCGGTGGCCGCCTTCACCAGGGGCGGGCCGCCCAGGAAGATCGTGCCCTGGCCGCGGACGATCACCGCCTCGTCGCTCATCGCCGGGACGTACGCCCCGCCGGCCGTGCAGGAGCCGAGGACGGCGGCGATCTGGGGGATGCCGGCACCGGACATACGGGCCTGGTTGTAGAAGATCCGGCCGAAGTGGTCCCGGTCGGGGAAGACCTCGTCCTGCATGGGGAGGAAGGCGCCGCCGGAGTCCACGAGGTAGACACAGGGGAGGCGGTTGTCGAGGGCGACCTCCTGGGCGCGGAGGTGCTTCTTGACCGTCATCGGGTAGTACGTGCCGCCCTTGACCGTGGCGTCGTTGGCGATGATCACCGTTTCGCGGCCGCTGACCCGGCCGATGCCGGCGATGACACCGGCGGCCGGGGCCTGGTCCTCGTACATCCCGTCGGCCGCGAGCGGGGCCAGCTCCAGGAACGGCGAGCCCGGGTCGAGGAGGGTGTCGACGCGGTCGCGGGGGAGCAGCTTGCCGCGCGCGGTGTGGCGGGCGCGGGCCCTCTCACCCCCGCCCCCGGCTGCTCCGGCGAGCTTGGCGCGCAGCTCGTCGACGAGGGCGCGGTGTGCCTCCTCGTTGGCCCGAAAGGGCTCCGACGCGGGATCCGCCGCGCTCGTGAGCTCCGGTGCCTCGTACATCCTGCGGGTCCCCTCACCTTGTTAATGAGCGTTAACGCATTTCCTTCAGGTTAACGACCGCTAACCTCCCTGTCTAGAATTGTTTTCATGGCAACCAGGACCGACGCACCCACCCGCCGCGAGCAGATCCTCAAGGAGGCCGCCCGGCTGTTCGCCGAGCGGGGCTTCCACGGGGTCGGAGTCGACGAGATAGGTGCCGCGGTGGGGATCAGCGGGCCCGGTCTCTACCGGCACTTCGCGGGCAAGGACGCGATGCTCGCGGAGCTGCTGGTGGGGATCAGCGGGCAGTTGCTGACCGGGGCGAAGCGGAGGCTGGCGGAGGCGGACGGGGAGGTCGGGGCGGAGGCGGTCCTCGACTCGCTGATCGAGGGGCATATCGACTTCGCGCTCGACGACCGTCCACTGATCACCCTGCACGACCGGGAGCTCGATCGCCTCCGGGACAGCGACCGGAAGATGGTGCGCCAGTTGCAGCGGCAGTACGTGGAGCTGTGGGTGGGAGTGGTGCGGGAGGTGTATCCCGGCCTGGGGGAGCCCGCGGCGCGGTCGGCCGTGCATTCGGTGTTCGGGTTGCTGAACTCGACGCCGCATCTGGGGAGGGCCGGGGCGCTGGCCGGGCGGGGTGCCGTGGCGGAGCTGCTGCACCGGATGGCGCGGGGGGCGTTCGCGGCGGCGGGGGAGTGAGGGTCCGCGCCCCCAGGTGCTCCCGCCCGTCGGCGTGACGAGCGTTACCCCACCCCCACCCTGGACGCTTGTTGATACTCGCCGGTATCTTTGGGTGAGCAAGCGCTTAGACATACCGAGGTCCGTGGAGGTGGCGGCGTGCGCCGTACGGTGTTCAACGAGGATCACGAGGCGTTCCGGGAGACCATCCGCGCCTTCATCGAGGCCGAGGTCGTGCCGGTGTACGACGAGTGGTTCGCTGCCGGCCAGGCGCCGCGCGACTTCTACTACAAGCTCGGCGAGCTGGGGATCTTCGGCATCAACGTGCCGGAGGAGTTCGGCGGCGCGGGCCTGGAGAGCCACAAGTTCGAGGCCGTGCTGTACGAGGAGACCGCTCGCGCCGGTGTCCAGTTCGGCGGCTCCGGCGTGCACGTGCTGCTCGCCCTGCCCTACATCAAGATGCTCGCCACCGACGAGCAGAAGAAGCGGTTCCTGCCCAAGTTCGTCTCCGGTGAGGAGATGTGGGCCATCGCGATGACCGAGCCGGGCACCGGCTCCGACCTCGCGGGCATGAAGAGCACCGCCAAGCTGAGCGAGGACGGCACGCACTACGTCCTCAACGGCGCCAAGACCTTCATCACCGGCGGCGTCCACGCCGACCGCGTGATCGTCTGCGCCCGCACCTCCGCCCCGACCGCCGAGGACCGCCGCCACGGCATCTCCCTCTTCGCCGTCGACACCAAGTCCGAGGGCTACTCCGTCGGCCGCAAGCTCGACAAGCTCGGCCTGAAGACCTCCGACACCGCCGAGCTGGCGTTCGTCGACGTCAAGGTGCCCGTCGAGGACCTCCTCGGCGAGGAGAACAAGGGCTTCTACTACCTCGGCCACAACCTGGCCTCCGAGCGCTGGGGCATCGCCTTCGGCGCCTACGCCCAGGCCAAGGCCGCCGTACGGTTCGCCAAGCAGTACGTGCAGGACCGCACCGTCTTCGGCAAGCCGGTCTCCCACTTCCAGAACACCAAGTTCGAGCTGGCCGCCTGCCAGGCCGAGGTGGACGCGGCCGAGGCCGTCGCCGACCGGGCGACCGAGGCCCTCGACGCCGGTGAGCTGACCCCCGCCGAGGCCGCCTCCGCGAAGCTCTTCTGCACCGAGGTCGCCCACCGCGTCATCGACCGCTGCCTCCAGCTGCACGGCGGCTACGGCTACATGAACGAGTACCCGATCGCCCGCCTGTACGCGGACAACCGCGTCAACCGCATCTACGGCGGCACCAGCGAGATCATGAAGTCGATCATCGCGAAGGACATGGGCCTGTAAGCCGACCGTAGTCATTGGCCGGTACAACAGTCTTATGAGTCAGGCACTACAGGACCTCCTCGATCTGCTCGACCTCGAGCAGATCGAGGAGGACATCTTCCGCGGCCGGTCCCGGTCCGCCGTCGTCCCCCGGGTCTTCGGCGGGCAGGTCGCGGCGCAGGCGCTGGTCGCCGCCGGGCGGACGGTCCCCGCGGACCGGCCCGCGCACTCCCTGCACGCGTACTTCCTGCGCCCCGGGGATCCCGGCGCGCCCATCGTCTACACCGTCGACCGGATCCGCGACGGCCGCTCCTTCACCACCCGCCGGGTGGTCGCCGTCCAGCATGGCAAGCCGATCTTCCATCTCTCGGCGTCGTTCCAGGTGTACGAGGACGGCCTGGACCATCAGGAGCCGATGCCGGCCGCGCCGGATCCCGCCACGCTGCCCACCGGTGAGGAACGGCTGCGCGGGTACGGCCATATCGACCCGGCCGTGGTGGAGAAGTTCGCGGAGGCGCGGGCGGCCGTCGATCTGCGGTACGTCGAGGAGCCGCCGTACGGGAAGTTCGGCGAGCCGCGCGAGCCGCACTCGCAGGTGTGGTTCCGGACCAACGGCAAGCTGGGCGGCGTGGTCGACGAGCCGCTGCTGCACGTCGTCCTCGCCACCTATGTCTCCGACATGACGCTGCTCGACTCCGTGCTGCTCGCGCACGGGCGCGGCGGCTGGGCCGTCGGGGACGTGGTCGGGGCCTCGCTGGACCACGCGATGTGGTTCCACCGGCCGTTCCGGGCCGACGAGTGGCTGCTCTACGACCAGGAGTCCCCGTCCGCGTACGGCGGCCGGGGACTGGGACAGGCCCGTATCTACACGCAGGACGGGCGGCTGGCCATCTCCGTGATCCAGGAGGGCGTGGTCCGCGTCCCGCGCGACCAGGGCGCTCAGGCACCGTCGTCTAGCTGAGGCCCGCCTCCGCCAGCAGGTACGCCGTCATCGGGTCGTAGTGGCGGGGGCTGACCACGTGGTCGTCGAGGGGGACCGTCACCTGCACGGTGCCCTCGGCCTCGGCGATGAACAGGGCCGGGTCGTTGCAGTCGGCGTAGCCGACGGAGTCGACGCCGTGCTGGCCCGCGTAGCCCGCCCAGCCGTGGTCGGCGACGACCAGGTCGGGCAGGGGGCGGCCCTCGCGTTCCATGGCGGTCAGGATCGCCTTCATGGGTTCGCCCGAGTGGGTGTGCCACAGGGTGGCGCCGTGCTCCAGCACCGCCACGTCCGCGAACTGCATGACGTAGCCCTCCTCGGTCGTCAGCCCCTCCGGGATGACGACGATCTCGCAGCCCGCCGCGCGCAGCGCCGACGCGGTCGCGCGGTGCACGTCCAGCAGGCCGCCGGGGTGGCCGGTGGCGAACAGCACCCGCTGCTGCCCGTCCGCCGCCTTGCGCAGGCGCCCGGCCATGCGCTCGAGCCCGGCGACGGTCAGCTCCGGGTCGATGGTGTCCTGGCCGTACCGGTGCTCGGGATCGTCGTTCACGCCCACCCGTTCCGCCATCACCGCGAGGACGTCCTGCTCGTCGGTCCAGCGGGTGCCGAGTTCCAGGCCGAGCCAGTAGTGGCGGTCGTTGTTCGCCAGCTTGCGGTAGTGGGAGAGGTTGTTCTCGCGGGGGGTGGCGACGTCGCCCGCGATGCGCGTCCTGACGAGGTGGTCGACGAGTTCGGCGCGGCTGGGTGTCCCGGGTATCGGCATGACAACCATTGTGGAGCAGCCGCCTGTGGGCGTCCCTGGCGTATCGAACGCTGGGATGTGCGTCACGTACTCAGAGGGACACCGCTCACGTACTCAGATGTGCCGTAGCGCGAACCAGAGTTCCATCCGTACGTCCGGGTCCTCGAGGTCCGTCTCCAGCAGTGTCGCGCACCGGGTGATGCGCTGGCGCACGGTGTTGCGGTGCACGGACAGGGCGACGGCCGTGCGGTCCCAACTGCCGTGCAGGGACAGCCAGGTGCGCAGGGTCTCGGTGAGCGCGGGGTGTGCCGTGACGGGGGCGAGGAGGGCGCGGGCGTGGGCCGTCGCCTCGTCGGGCGGGACCAGGTCGGCGAGGGCGGGGCGCGGGGCGTGCCGCAGCAGCGGGGTCCGGGTGGCGCGGGCCCGGGCCAGGGCGCGGGCGGCCTGGGTGTCGGCGGCGGGCCAGTCGTGCGGGGCTACGGCGGCGCTGACGCCCAGGGTCCAGCCGGGCAGCGGGTCCGGCGCCCGGTTGGCCGGGACCAGGACCCTGACGACGCCACCCGCCGGGTCGACCAGGGCGGAACCGAGCGCGGCCCCCAGCGCGGAGGCCGCGACGGCGTCCACAGCGCCCTGCCCGTCCGGCCGGGCGTGCACGACGACCCACCGCTCACCGCCGAGCAGCGGCGCGACCTCCTCGGGCGGCGCGCCCAGCAGCATCCGCACCAGCGCGGACGATCGAGCGGCTCCGGTGCCGCTCTGCTGCTCGCCCGTCAGCAGCGAGAGAAGCACGGCGGCGACGGAGACGACGGTGTGATCCCCGGGCGCTCGCTGCGGGGTCGCGACCCCGAGCACGAATCCGTGCCCGGCGCCGAGGGTGTAGGCGGCGAGGTGGGTGCCGGCGGTGGTGTCGGTGGCGGAGGTGGGGGCGGGGCGGCCGGTGTCGCCGGGTGGCTGATGGCCGGCCGGTGTGGCAGGTCCGCGGGGTGAGCGGGAGGCTGCCGCCTCGGGTTCACCTGGCCGGGGTCCGGCCGAATGCCCGCGCGATGCGGAGCCGGTCTGCGACGCCGCACCCGCCGGAGGCGCCGGCCGCACCACTCCCGCCAGTCCCGCCAGTGCCGATGCCACCTCCTCCCCGGGCCTTCGCCCCGCCCCCGCGATCTCCGCGCCCTCCGGTCCGTACAGCACCGCCCATCCGCTCAGCCGCTGGGCGAGCTGGCGGAGGACCGAGGGGACCGGGTCGGGGCGGGAGGCGGCGGAGGTGAGGCTCTGCTGGGCCTCTGTGACGCGGCGGAGTTCGGCCAGGCGGGACTGGGCCATCAGCTGCCAGACCGCGCGGGCCACGCCCGAGAAGGTGGTCTGCGGCGGCACCTCGAGCAGCGGCAGGCCGTGTGTCTCGCAGGCCGCGACCAGCGCCCTCGGCACCGTGTCGTGCACCGGCGCCACCCCGAAGCCGAGGGCCGCACCGCCCGCCGCCACGATCCGGGAGACGTACTCGTCGAAGTATGTACCTGACCCCGCCGCCTCGGGGATGTGCACGCCCGCCGTGAGCAGCAGCTCCCCGCCCAGCAGATACGGGTACGGGTCCGCCATCTCCGAGGTGTGCACCCAGTGGACGACCGTCCCGGGGTCCTCCGGACCGGCGATCCGGCGCAGGGAGAGGTCCTCCCTGGCCAGGAGGGACGTGAGGAGGACGGGGGGTGTCGGGGGGACCGCCGGGTCCGGCATGGTGTGCGTTCCCTCCATCCAGTGCCGCTCGGATGGATGAAACGTACACTTCGCAGTCGCTTTCCGGCCACCTAGTGTCAGTGCTCGTCAACCTCGTCCCCCGCGACCGAGCCCTGCGCCCTGTGCGTGCGCGAAGGAGGCCCCATGGCCGTCGACTACCTCGTGATCGTCGTCTACCTGGCCGGAATGCTGGCCATGGGCTGGTGGGGCATGCGCCGCGCCCGCTCCAAGAGCGAGTTCCTGGTGGCGGGCCGCCGGCTCGGCCCGGCCATGTACTCCGGCACCATGGCGGCGATCGTCCTCGGCGGCGCCTCCACCATCGGCGGTGTGGGGCTCGGCTACCAGTACGGCCTCTCCGGTGCCTGGATGGTCTTCACCATCGGCCTCGGCCTGCTCGCCCTGTCCGTCTTCTTCTCCGCCCGCATCGCCCGGCTGAAGGTCTACACCGTCTCCGAGATGCTCGATCTGCGCTACGGCGGCCGGGCCGGAGTGATCTCCGGCGTCGTCATGTGGGCCTACACCCTGATGCTCGCGGTGACCTCGACCATCGCGTACGCCACGATCTTCGACGTCCTGTTCGACATGAACCGCACGCTCGCGATCGTCCTCGGCGGCTCGATCGTCGTCGCGTACTCCACCCTCGGCGGGATGTGGTCGATCACCCTGACGGACATGGTGCAGTTCGTCGTGAAGACCATCGGCGTGCTGCTCCTGCTGCTGCCGATCGCCGTGGTGAAGGCCGGCGGGTTCAGCGAGATGAAGGCCCAGCTGCCCACCGAGTACTTCGACCCCCTCGGCATCGGCGGCGAGACGATCTTCACCTATGTGCTGATCTACACCTTCGGCATGCTCATCGGGCAGGACATCTGGCAGCGCGTCTTCACCGCCCGCAGCGACACGACCGCCAAGTGGGGCGGCACCGTCGCCGGCACCTACTGCCTCGCGTACGCCCTCGCCGGTGCCGTCATCGGCACCGCCGCCAAGGTGCTGTACCCGAAGCTCGGCAGCCCGGACGACGCCTTCGCGACCATAGTGAAGGAGGAACTGCCCGTCGGAGTGCGGGGGCTGGTGCTGGCCGCCGCCCTGGCCGCCGTGATGTCGACGTCCTCCGGTGCGCTGATCGCCTGCGCCACCGTCGCCAACAACGACATCTGGTCCCGGCTGCGGGGCATCGTCAAGGCGCCGGCCGAAAGCGCCGAGAACGCGGAGGAGCGCGACGAGGTGAAGGGCAACCGGGCCTTCATCCTGATCATGGGGCTCGCGGTCATCTGCACGGCCATCGCGATCGACAACGTCGTGGAGGCGCTGACCGTCGCCTACAACCTCCTCGTCGGCGGTCTGCTCGTGCCGATCCTCGGCGGCCTGGTGTGGAAGCGGGGCACGGTCTACGGCGCCCTCGCCTCCGTCGTGGTCGGCGGCCTCGCGGTCGTCGCCCTGATGGCGACGTACGGCATCCTCGCCAACGAGCCCGTCTACTACGGGCTGCTCGCCTCGCTCGCCGCCTATCTGGCCGTCTCCTTCGCCACCCCGGCCACCGACGCCGCCGTCCTCGCCGCCTGGCGCGAGCGCCTCGCGGGACGGGCACCCGAAACCGAGCCCGAACTCGCGTCCGAACCGGCCGCGACTCCCCGGTAAGGTCATAAGGCAAGCAGTACATACGCGATGAAGCGTAGGAAAGAGAGCATTTCTTCATGAGCAGCAACGAGACTCCCCGCGGGCCCGTCGACTCCTCCCGTGTGCCGCGGTACGCGGGTCCCGCGACCTTCGCCCGGCTTCCCCGGCTGGACGAGGTCGGCGGACGGGCCGATGTCGCCGTGGTGGGCGTGCCGTTCGACTCGGGTGTCTCGTACCGGCCGGGCGCCCGCTTCGGCGGCAACGCGATCCGCGAGGCGTCCCGGCTGCTGCGCCCGTACAACCCGGCGCAGGACGCCTCACCCTTCGCCCTCGCGCAGGTGGCGGACGGCGGCGACATCGCCGTGAACCCGTTCAACATCAACGAGGCCGTCGAGACCGTCGAGGCGGCCGCCGACGACCTGCTCGGCACCGGCGCCCGGCTGATGACCCTCGGCGGCGACCACACCATCGCGCTGCCCCTGCTGCGCTCGGTGGCGAAGAAGCACGGCCCGGTGGCCCTGCTGCACTTCGACGCCCACCTCGACACCTGGGACACCTACTTCGGCGCCGAGTACACCCACGGCACCCCTTTCCGGCGCGCGGTGGAGGAGGGCATCCTCGACACCTCCGCGCTGTCCCACGTCGGCACCCGCGGCCCGCTCTACGGCAAGCAGGACCTGACCGACGACGAGAAGATGGGCTTCGGCATCGTCACCTCGGCGGACGTCTACCGGCGCGGCGCCGACGAGGTCGCCGACCAGCTCCGCCAGCGCATCGGCGACCGGCCGCTGTACATCTCCATCGACATCGACTGCCTCGACCCGGCCCACGCGCCCGGCACCGGCACGCCCGAGGCCGGCGGCATGACCTCGCGCGAACTGCTGGAGATCCTGCGCGGGCTGGCCTCCTGCAACCTGGTCTCCGCGGACGTCGTCGAGGTGGCCCCCGCGTACGATCACGCCGAGATCACGTCGGTGGCCGCGTCCCACACGGCGTACGAACTGACCACGATCATGTCCCGCCAGATCGCCGCGGCCCGGAAGGACTCGGAAGCGAAGTGACTCACGACCACGACCTGGTGCTCCGCGCGACGCCCGCCCAGACGGAGGCCGCCCTCAACCCTCCACCCGGCCGCAACGGCGGAGACCTGGTCGTGGAGACGCTGGCCGCGCTGGGCGCGACGACCGTCTTCGGTCTGCCCGGCCAGCACGCGCTCGGCATGTTCGACGCACTGCGCCGCTCGGACCTCAGGTACATCGGCCTGCGCGTGGAGAACAACGCCGGGTTCGCGGCCGACGCCTACGGCCGGATCACGGGCGAGGCCGCGCCCCTGCTGCTGTCGACGGGGCCGGGCGCCCTGACCTCCCTGGCCGCGCTCCAGGAGGCGGCGGCCGCCTCCGCGCCGGTGCTGGCGATCAGCAGCCAGATCCCGAGGGCGGGCCTGGGCGGCGGCCGGCACGGCTATCTGCACGAACTGCCCGACCAGGCGGCCTCGTTCCGGGGTGTCGTGAAGTCGGTCCACACCGTCCGCACCCAGTCGCAGATCCCGTCCGCGATCGAGGCTGCCTGGAAGTCGGCGCTGTCGGCCCCGCACGGCCCGGTGTGGGTGGAGATCCCGCAGGACGTGCTGCTCGCCGAGACGGCGATCCCGGTGGTCACGGGCGGCGACGCCTTCCCCGAGGAGCTGCCGCCGCGCCCCGAACTGACCGCCTTGGCCGCCCACTTGCTGTCCCATGCCGAGCGCCCGGCGATCATCGCCGGCGGCGGAGTCGTACGGGCGGACGCCTCGGGCAAGCTGAAGCAACTGGCGGAGCGGCTCCAGGCGCCGGTCGTGACGACCCCCGGCGGCAAGGGCGCCTTCCCCTGGAAGCACCCGCTGTCGCTCCAGTCCTGGATCGAGGACCGGCACACCACGGACTTCCTCGAGGACGCGGACGTCCTCCTGGTGGTCGGCTCGGGACTCGGTGAACTCTCCTCGAACTACCACACGTTCAAGCCGCGCGGCCGGGTCGTCCAGATCGAGGCCGACCTCGGCAAGCTGGAGTCCAACCACCCGGCCCTGGGCATCCACGCGGACGCCCGCCTCGCCTTGCAGGCACTGCTGGAGACGGTGTCCGAACGCCAGGACCAGGGGGCCCCGGAGCGTGTACGCGAGGTGCTCGGGAAGGTCGCCGAGCGCATCGCCGCCCAGGAACTGACCCTTGAACAGGACGTGCTGGCGTCCGTCCGCAGGGCGCTCCCCGCTGACTCCCCGTCCTTCTGGGACATGACGATCCTCGCGTACTGGGCCTGGTCGGCCTTCGACGCCAAGGGCCCCAACCACATGCACTCCGCCCAGGGCGCTGGCGGCCTCGGCTACGGATTCCCGGCGGCACTCGGCGCCGCGGCGGCCGACCCGACCCGGCCGGTCCTCGCGGTCTCCGGCGACGGCGGCGCCCTGTACTCGATCGCCGAGCTGGCGACGGCCCGCCAGTACGGCCTGAACGTCACCTGGCTGATCGTCGACGACGGCGGCTACGGCATCCTGCGCGAGTACATGAGCGACGCGTTCGGCGAGGCGACCGCGACGGAACTGACCCGGCCCGACTATGTGGCACTGGCGGAGTCCTTCGGCGTCCCCGGGGTCCGTACGACCCCTCAGACCCTGGAGCAGGACCTCGCGAAGGCACTCGCCTCGCCCGGTCCCTCGGTGGTGCTGCTCCCGGCCGTGCTGCGGATGTTCGCGCCGACGCACCTGGGCTGACCGGCCGGTTCCGGGCCCTGTCTCTTCGCTCCTCACATGAGCCGCACAGGACGGGGCACCTGTGCTTCAGTCGACAGTGAAGGGAGCCGATCATGGTAGTCGCCGCCGTCATCGCCGTGTGTGTGGTCCTGGCCGTCCTGGCCTTCCTCGTGCCCCGTCTCTCCCGCCACCCCGAACGCGGCACACAGCGTACGCTCGGGGCCGGAGCGCGGGCCGGTGGCAAGGCGCCCGGCGTTCTGGGCCGGCTCTTCAGCAAGCCCTTCCACACCAGCTCGCGCGCGGTGAGCCGCAGCGGTTCCGCGGGTCGCCGTTCGCGCGGCCGCATGCCCTTCTGACCGACGGTGGGGGCCGAGCGGGGAGCACGGTGATGAACACCGAAGACACCGAAGACACCGAAGAAACCGAGGACACCGAGGACACCGAGGACACCCGAGGCGCGGACAGACTGCTGGACGGGCTGACCGTGGATTCCAGCCGGCGGGAGCGGCCCATCGTGCTGGACGCGGAGGGGCGTCCCATCCGGACGTGGCAGGAGAACCATCCGTACGACCGCAAGGTGGGCCGCAAGGAGTACGAGCGGACCAAGCGCGTCCTGCAGATCGAGCTGCTCAAGCTCCAGCGGTGGGTCAAGGACACCGGCGCACGCGTGGTCGTCGTGTGCGAGGGGCGTGACGCGGCGGGCAAGGGCGGCACGATCCAGCGGCTGACCGAGCGGCTCAACCCGCGCGGCGCACGTGTGGTCGCCCTGGACAAGCCCACTGAGCGCGAGACGGGCCAGTGGTACTTCCAGCGGTACATCGCGCAGCTGCCGACGGCCGGGGAGATCGTCCTGTTCGACCGCTCCTGGTACAACCGGGCCGGCGTGGAGCGCGTGATGGGATTCTGCTCCAAGGACGAGTACGAGCTGTTCCTCGACCAGTGCCCGGCCTTCGAGCGGATGCTGGTCGACGACGGCATCGTGCTGGTGAAGTTCTGGTTCTCCGTGTCCCGCTCCGAGCAGCGCACGCGCTTCGCGATCCGGCAGGTCGACCCGGTGCGCCAGTGGAAGCTCTCGCCCACCGACCTGGCCTCGCTGGACCTCTGGGACGACTACACCGAGGCGAAGGTCGACATGTTCCGCGCCACGGACACCGAGCACGCCCCCTGGACCGTCGTCAAGAGCAACGACAAGAGACGCGCCCGGCTGGAGACCATGCGCAGTCTGCTGTCGCGCATCGACTACGCCAGCAAGGACCGCGAGGCGGTCGGCACGCCAGACCCCCTGATCGTCGGCGCCGCCGACACCCTTCTGGAGCCCGGCGAGGAGGACACGACACTGTCACCCACTCCGCTGTCCCCGGGCGCCGACGGGCCCGGCAAGCACCCCGGGACCGGCTGACACTCACTCACCGGGGCCGGCGCCGGCCCCGGTGTCGGCGGGGCGGAAGCACGCGGTCACCGTCTTGCCGTGCCGCTGGCACCTCATCCCCCACTCGTCGGCGAGCTTGCGCACGATGGCCACTCCACGGCCGCCGACATCCCCCGGCTCGGCTTCGCGCCCGCGCGGCAGCGTCGGATCCTCGTCGTGGACGCTCACGTGGAGGCAGTCACCGTCCCACGTGAGGACCAGGTGCGCGTCGCTGTGCGCGTGGATGTGAGCGTTGGTGATCAGCTCGGACACGGCCAGCACGACGGCGTCCACCGTGTCCGGCTCGGCAGCGGCCCAGGGCAGGGACGCGAGCCGCTCGCGTGTCCACTGCCGCCCGGCGCGCACTCCCTCGGACATGGGAAACGAGTGCGCCCACCCCATCGCCTTCACCGCCACCGCCCCGACCTCCCGTTTTCGACCGCACAGCAGCTCGTTCCTGGACCGGGTACCCGGCGCCCGCGGCAACAGACCTGCGGGCGCCGGGTCTTGAACGCGGCCTAGAGGCCGTCGCGGACCATCGCGGCGACGATGTGGACGTGTCGGTCGGCCGCCGTGGCCGACCACTCGTTGTCGTAGTTCAGTCCGTAGGGCCAGAAGTGCCCGCCGCCGGTGGAGATCTTGGCGCCGGAGCCGTCGTACTGCCTGACGAGGGCGGTGGCCTGTCCGCCGGTCCAGGTGCCGCTGCCGCCGAGGCGGGACCAGCCCGAGCTCGTGCCCACGCCGATGGTGTGGGAGATCTCGTGCAGGGCCGTCCGCTCGTTCATGTAGCTGCGGTTGCTGCCGAAGCGGATCGTCCCGTTGATGTTGCCGTCGGCGGTGGGGACGCCCGGCTCGTAGCGGACGGTGAGGGTCTTGCCCAGGTCACTGAGGTTGTTGTACCGGGCCACGGCCGCGTTCATGGCCTTGGTGATCAGGTCGTAGGCCGTGCGCTGGTCCGCGGTGGGGTTGCTCGCGCGGACGAGGGACCAGGTGATGGTGGCCGCCGCCGCGCGGTCGCGTGCCGGGGCGGGGGCCGAGGTGGTCTGCGGGGTGGCGGCCTGGGCGACGACTCCGGGGCCGGCCAGCAGCGCGGCGGCCAGGGCGGCGACGACTGCCTTGCGTGGGCTCATGGGGGATCCTCCTGTGGGGGTGGCCGTGACGCGTGTGGGGCGAAACCTCGTACGGCGTTCGGGATCTCGGACATGCGGGACCGCTGGCGGCATCAGGTCGAAATGGACGAACTCTCTTCCGAACTCTCTTCGCTGACACGGCAGTTGGCGCGCTGTCGACCGCAAGTATCCCGATGGGAAAGACGGCGTCAAGAGTTCCCGCAGTGGTCAGTGGAACCAGAAGAGGAGCGTGTCCGGGTTCGTCCCGAGCTTCCGCGCACTCTCCCACTCCTCCGCCTCGAACCGCATGACCTCGGCGAACCGGCGGGCCGCGTCGCGGTATCCGGGATCGAGACGGTCGAGCACGGCCGCGTAGGCGTCTGCGAGGGCCGCGGCCCGCTGGGCCGGCAGGGTCCCGATGGCCGGCACCGCGTCCCCGGGGCCGGGGAGGCGCAGCGGCGGGCCGCTGAACAGGAACGTGCCGGGGAGCAGATCGGACGGTACGCCGTGCCGGGCCAGTTCGTCGTCCATGGAGTAGAACCACGAAGGCCGCCGCCATGCCCCGAGGTCGGTAGGGTCGGAGAAGTGCGCCGCGACGGCCTGGTAGAAGGCGTAGCTGTACGAGGGGCAGAGGTCGGCGCTCGGGGTGCCCTCGATCAGCTCCTCCAGGGCCTGGGCGATGGAGACGTCGAGGTCGATGCCCTGCTCCCGGAACCGGACGTCGGTCCGCTCGCACTCCGTACGCACCCGGGCGAGCGTGCGCTCCTGCCCCTCGGTCCGCTCCACCGCGGTGAGCAGCCGCACCACCGTCCGCATGTCGCCGGTGCTCATCTCCAGGCAGTGGCCCACGCCTGCGTTTCCCTTCACCCGTTCGCCGGAACTCGGTGTCCAACGGAACTCGGTGTCCATGATCGGGGACAGGGGAACGGCCCCTGACCGAGGGGTCGGGGGCCGTTCGTTCGCAGTCGCGAGGGATTCAGCTGACGTCGGACGGGTCAAGGCGGTAGATCGCCGACTGGGTCGACTGATTCGACTGGTTCGACTGCGACGAGGAGGTGGAGTCCGACTCTGTGTTCGAGTCCGAACTCGTGCTCTTGCTGTACTCGCTCTCCTTCACCGCCGTGCCGTGCTTCCGCACCCACGCCGTCACCTCGGAGCTGACACGGCTGCCGCCGCCGGGGCCGCCGCCCATGCCGCCACCGAGCTGGACGTAGTGCAGTTCGCCGTTCTTCACCAGCTCCTTGAGCCTGGCCAGGGTCATCGCCCTGTCGGAGCCGGACCAGCCCCACATGGAGATGACGGGCTCACCGCTGCTCACGATCAGCTGGGCGGCGCCCTGCGAACTGGACACGGCCAGCAACCACTTGGCGCCGTCCTGGTGCTTCTTCAGGTACGAGATGAGCGCACTGCTCGCGCCACCGCCGCCCATACCGCCGCCGCCCGCCCCTGCAGGAGCCTGCCCGCTCCGGCCGTTCTGCCCGCCGGACGGCATCCCGCCACCGGGGAAGCCGCCACCGGCCTGGGCGTTGACGTCGCCGGCCTGGGCGTTGCCGCCACCGGCCTGAGCGTTCCCGCCCTGCTGAGCCCCACCGCCGGGACCACCCGAGCCACCACCCGGGAACCCCCGGCCGCCCCCGCCCCCGGGCCCGCCGAAGCCGCTGCCCGTCGACGGCCCGGCGGTCGGGTTCGTACCGCCCATGCCACCGCCGCCGCCCGACCCGGACGGCACCGACCAGGCGTACGCGGCCGGACCCGCCACCGCCGCGACGATCGCGGCCGCCACCGACACGGCCAGCAGCCGCAGCCGAAGGCCCGAGCCGCCGGAGCGGAAGACGAACAGCCCCGCGATCGCCAGCGCCATGACGACCAGGACCGCAGGCCACAGCCAGGTGTTCCAGCCGGAGGCCCGCCGCAGCAGCACCGCGGCCCAGACGGCCGTGACGCCCAGCCCGAGCGGCAGCACCCAGGCCCACCGCCGGTCGGCCCGGAAGGCGCGCAGCAGCAGCACGCCGCCGCCTCCGCACAGCGCCGCGATGCCCGGGGCGAGCGCGGTCGTGTAGTACGGGTGCATCGTGCCTTCGGCCAGGGCGAAGGTCAGATAGTGCAGGGCGGTCCAGCCGCCCCACAGCACGAACGCGGCCCGGGTGAGATCCGTACGCGGCGCGCGTCCGCACAGCACCAGGCCGCCGACGAGCGCCAGGGCCGCGAAGGGGAGCAGCCAGGAGATCTGGCCGCCGAGGATGTCGTTGAACATCCGGCCGAGGCCCGCGGTGCCGGAGAAGCCGCCGCCTCCGCCCCCGCCGCCCCCGCCGTTGCCCTCGCCGCCGAGGATCCGGCCGAGGCCGTTGTAGCCCATGATCAGGTTCCAGGCCGTGCCGTCCGTGGAACCGCCGATGTACGGCCGTTCGGAGGCGGGCACCAGCGACACGGCCGCCGCCCACCAGAGGCTGGAGACGGCCAGCACCACAGCGGCGGCCACCAGATTCACCACGCGCTTCACCAACGCGGGCTTGGCCGCGTACAGATACACCGCGAACACGGCGGGCAGCGCGATGTACCCCTGGAGCATCTTGGTGTTGAAGGCGAGCCCGAAGCAGGCCGCCGAACCGAGCAGCGGAAGCAGCCGTCCGTTCCGCGCGGCCCGCAGGCCGAGCGCGGCGCCCGCCACCATCAGGAACACCAACAGCGTGTCGGGGTTGTTGTCCCGGTTGATGGCGACCGTGATCGGGGTGAGGGCCAGGACCAGGGCCGCCACGGCCGCCGCCGCGTGCCCGAACACCCGCTTCACGGAGGAGTGCAGGATCCAGATCGTGGCCAGCGCGGCCACGACCATCGGCGCCATCATCTGCCAGGTGCCGTACCCGAAGACCCGGCACGACAGGCCCATGACCATCAGCGCGAGCGGCGGCTTGTCGACGGTGAGGAAGTTCCCGGCGTCCAGCGAGCCGAAGAACCACGCCTTCCAGCTCTGTGTGCCGCTCAGCACGGCCGCGCTGTAGAAGCTGTTGAGACTGGAGCCGGACAGGTTCCAGGAGTAGAGCACCGCGGCCAGGGCGAGGATCGCGAGCAGCACGGGCAGCGACCAGCGCGGTGCGGCGGCGGTGTCCCGGGGCGGGGCCGAAGGCGGCTCGGCGGTGCGGGGCTGGGTTTCGGTGGCAGATGTCACCCCGGCATGGTGGACAGCCCTGGTTGGTGGCCGCTGTGCCGAACCTGGCCGCGGCCTGTGAAACGCACAGCCTCCGGTAACGACTCGTACAAGCCTTCACCAACGCCTACAACCTTTGCCCCCGGTCCGCGAGTCAAGTGTGCATGACTTCTGGGATATCCCGCCGCGCGCGAGTGCTGGCGGCGGCCGTGGGTACGGGTGTGCTCGTGCCGCTCGTCGCCACCGCCACGCCCGCCGCCGCTGCCACACCGACCGTGACCTGCACCTCGGCCAAGGCAGGCCTCGCCGCCAAGCTGAAGAAGGACATCGACGCCGCGCTCGCCGGCCGCAAGGGTACGGTGGCCGTCGGCCTCTACGACCGCAGCACCAACACGACCTGCACGCTGCGCGCGAGTTCCGCCTACGACTCGGCCAGCGTCGTCAAGGTGACAGTTCTCGCCACCCTGCTCTGGGACGCGAAGAAGACGAACCGGTATCTCACCGACCGCGAGAACACCCTCGCCAAGGCCATGATCACCAAGTCGGACAACGCGGCGACCTCCACCCTGTGGAAGCAGCTCGGCATGACGAAGATCAAGGGCTTCCTCAGCGCCGCCGGCATGACCCAGACCAAGCCCGGCGCGAACGGCTACTGGGGACTGACCCAGATCACCGTCACCGACGAGCAGAAGCTGCTGAAGCTCCTCACCGCCAAGAACACGGTCCTGAGCGACAACTCCCGTGCCTACGTCCTGAAGTTGATGGGCCAGGTCGTCTCGTCCCAGCGCTGGGGCACGCCGTACGGGGTGCCCTCGGGCGTCACCGTGGCCGTCAAGAACGGCTGGCTGCAACGCTCCACGAACGGCTGGCGGGTGCACAGCGTCGGCGCGTTCAAGGGCGGCGGCCACGACTACGTGATGACCGTGCTCACCCACGGCAACAGCACCATGAACTACGGCATCGCCACCATCCAGGCCGTCGCCAAGGTCATCCACAAGGACCTGGCGGCGAGCTGACCTTTCACCACGAGCCGGCCTTTCACCACGATCCGACCCTTCACCACGATCCGACCCTTCACCGCACGGCCTACCCGGCGTCACCGGCCCGTCCTACGGTGACGCCCATGCCCCTGAGAACCCGCCTCGCCCTTCTCACCGCAGGCCTGACGGCGGCCACCTGCCTGACCGCCGCCGGCCCCGCCCAGGCGCACACCTCATACACCTCATACACCTCGCACGCCTGCTCGCCGTCCGTCTCCATCGACCGCTTCTCCGACGCGCTCGACAAGACGACGTACGAGGACACCTTCGTCGGCAATTTCTCCGCGCTCGCCGTCGACAGCGACGGCTCACTGGCCGCCCTGTCCGACCGCTCGTCGCTGTTCCGCCTGGACGCGAGGACACTGAAGCCCCGCTCCGTCCTCCCGCTCACCGACGAGACCGGTATCGCTCTGGACTCCGAGGGCCTGGTCGCAGACGGCGACGGCACGTACCTCGTCACCTCCGAGACCGAGCCCTCGATCCGCCGCTACTCCCGCACCGGCACGATCCTCGACCGCCTTCCCGTCCCGGACGACCTGCGCGTGACCCCCGCGGGCCGCGGCCGGCCCAACGGCACCTTCGAGGGCCTGACCCTGCTGCCCGGCGGTCGCACCCTGGTCGCGTCCATGGAGTACCCCCTCTCCGGCGACAGCGCCGACACCGTCCGCTTCCAGACCTGGGACCGCCACCGGGGCCACTTCCGGCTCGGGAGCCAATACGCCTACCGCACGGACCCCGGGCTCGGCGTCTCCGAGATCCAGGCCACCCCCGACGGCCGCCTCCTGGTCCTGGAACGCGGCTTCACCTCCGGCGTCGGCAACACGGTCCGCCTTTACCTGGCCGACCCCCGCCAC
Source organism: Streptomyces sp. NPDC044719 (assembly GCF_056433405.1). Classification (NCBI taxonomy): domain Bacteria; kingdom Bacillati; phylum Actinomycetota; class Actinomycetes; order Kitasatosporales; family Streptomycetaceae; genus Streptomyces; species Streptomyces sp. NPDC044719. The sequence goes on along the minus strand of NZ_JBWKHE010000006.1, from coordinate 571,463 downwards.
GCGATGCGGAAGACCCCGCTCACCGACCTCGCCACCTGCCCGCCCCTGGGCGCCACGGCCAAGCAACCCCAGCCGAACCCCCTCCTCGACAACATCGAGGCCATGACGATCACGGGCCGGACGAAGAACACCCTGAGGGTCCTCCTGGCCAGCGACGACAACGAGAACCCGGTCCAGACGACCCGGTTCTACTCCCTCCGCGTGCGGGTCTGAGCTCTGTCCCGCCGCGTTCTCACATCTCCCAGCCCAGCAGCGGCACACGGACCCCCGTGAGCAGGGCCAGGGCCAGCACGGCCGACAGCAGCAGCACCGCGGTGAGGCGTACGACGGCGAGCGCGTCCACCGCGGTGCTCAGCGGGGGCCAGGGCACCAGGCGCAGCAGCCAGGTCACCGCGACCGAGAGAGCGACCAGCAGAGCCAGGTCCGCGATCTCCGCCTCGCCCGACATCTGGCGCGGCGCGCTCGGGTCGAGGTCGTAGCCCTCCGCGTACATCGCGAAGGCGAGCAGGCGCCAGCACAGGGCGGCACACAGGGTCACCACGGCCTCGGCGGACGCGAAGCGCGCTCCCCGGGCCTGCACGAGTGTCAGGAACATGGTGGGCGAGACTCTAGCCCGGTCCTACGACCCAGGTCGGGGCATTCCTCGTTCTTCGGTCGGACAAGCGGCACGGCGGGATGAAATCCGCCCCCGATCGCGTTGGTGCCTTCCGGCAGCTCAGGACGACTGGAAGGCACCGGCGTGACACCGAGACGGGGATGGGCACGACGACTGTGGGCCTACGCATGGCGCCACCCGAAGGACGTCGTACTCGCCCTCGGCTCCTCCCTGGCGGGCATGGCCGTCATGGCCCTCGTCCCCCTGATCACCAAGGTGATCATCGACGACGTCATCAGCGACCACACCAGGGACATGACCACCTGGGCCGGTCTCCTCATCGCCGCCGCCCTGGTCGTCTACGTCCTCACCTACATCCGCCGCTACTACGGCGGCCGCCTCGCCCTGGACGTTCAGCACGACCTGCGCACGGAGATGTACGGCACGATCACCCGGCTCGACGGCCGCCGCCAGGACGAGCTGTCCACCGGCCAGGTCGTCGGCCGGGCCACCAGCGACCTCCAGCTCATCCAGGGCCTGCTCTTCATGCTCCCGATGACCATCGGGAACGTCCTGCTCTTCCTGATCTCCCTGGTGATCATGGCCTGGCTGTCCTGGCCGCTCACCCTCGTCGCCCTGGCCGTCGCCCCCGCCCTCGCGTACATCGCCAAGCGCAGCCGCACCCGGCTGCACCCCTCCACCTGGTACGCCCAGGCCCAGGCCGCCGCCGTCGCGGGCGTGGTCGACGGCGCAGTCAGCGGCGTACGCGTGGTGAAGGGCTTCGGGCAGGAGGAGCAGGAGACCGGGAAGCTGAGGGAGGTCGGCCGCAGGCTCTTCGCCGGCCGGCTGCGCACCGTCCGCCTGAACTCGGTCTACACCCCGGCCCTCCAGGCCGTCCCCGCCCTCGGCCAGGTCGCGATGCTGGCCCTCGGCGGCTGGCTGGCGGTACGCGGGCACATCACGCTCGGCACGTTCGTCGCCTTCTCGACCTACCTCGCGCAGCTCGTCGGCCCGGTCCGCATGCTCGCCATGGTCCTCACCGTGGGCCAGCAGGCCCGCGCCGGCACCGAGCGCGTCCTGGAGCTGATCGACACCGAGCCCTCGCTCCAGGACGGCTCCAAGGCCCTCCCCGCCGACGCGCCCGCGACGGTCGAGTTCGACGACGTCTCCTTCGGCTACGAAGGCGCCGACGGCAAGACCAGCCCCGTCCTCGACGGGCTCTCCTTCGAGATCCGCCCGGGCGAGACCCTCGCCGTCGTCGGCTCCTCCGGCTCCGGCAAATCCACGGTCTCCCTCCTCCTGCCGCGCTTCTACGACGTCACCCGCGGTGCCGTCCTCGTCGGCGGCCACGATGTGCGCGAGCTGACCCTTCAATCGCTGCGGTCCGCGATCGGGCTGGTCCCGGAGGACTCGTTCCTCTTCTCCGACACGGTCCGCAACAACATCGCCTACGGCCGCCCGGACGCCACCCAGGAGGAGATCGAGAAGGCCGCCCGAGCCGCCCAGGCGGACCGTTTCATCGCCGAGCTGCCCGACGGCTACGACACCACCGTCGGCGAGCACGGCCTCACTCTCTCCGGTGGCCAGCGCCAGCGCGTCGCCCTCGCCCGCGCGATCCTCAGCGACCCGCGCCTGCTGGTCCTGGACGACGCCACCTCCGCCGTGGACGCCCGGGTCGAGCACGAGATCCACGAGGCCCTGAAGGGCGTCATGCGGGGCCGTACGACGCTGCTGATCGCGCACCGCCGCTCCACCCTGAACCTCGCCGACCGCATCGCCGTCCTGGACGGCGGCCGGCTCGCCGACATCGGCACCCACGACGAGCTCCAGCGGCGCTCCGCCCTCTACCGGCGGCTGCTCACCGACCCCGACGAGCTGGGCGCGGTCTCCCCGGGCCACACCCAGCCCGTCTGTCCCGAGGAGGACACCTCCGTCCGGGACGAGCTGGACGCGGAGTTCGACGCCGAGCGCGGCGTCACCCCACGGCTGTGGACCGGCGACCGCGAGCGCAAGGATCTGGCCCTGGCGGAGAGCCCCGCCACCCCCGAGCTCCTCGCCCAGGTCGAGGCGCTGCCCCCGGCCACCGACGTCCCCGACATCGACGAGTCGCGGGCCGTCCAGCCCGAGGAGTCCTACGGCCTGCGCCGGCTGCTGCGCGGCTTCGGGCTGCCGCTGCTGGTCAGCCTCGCCCTGGTCGCCACCGACGCGGGCATGGGCCTGCTGCTGCCCGTGCTGATCCGGCACGGCATCGACTCGGGCGTCACGCAGGCCGCCCTCGGCGCCGTCTGGGCGGCCGCCCTGCTCGGGCTGCTCACGGTGGTCGTGCAGTGGGCGGCGCAGATCGGCGAGACCCGGATGACCGGGCGGACGGGGGAGCGGGTCCTGTACTCGCTCCGCCTGAAGATCTTCGCCCAGCTCCAGCGCCTCGGGCTCGACTACTACGAGCGGGAGCTGACCGGCCGGATCATGACCCGGATGACGACCGACGTCGACGCGCTGTCGACGTTCCTCCAGACGGGCCTGGTCACGGCCTTCGTCTCGGTCGTCACCTTCTTCGGCATCATGGTCGCCCTTCTGGTGATCGACGTACAGCTCGCGCTGGTCGTCTTCGCGACGCTGGTGCCGCTGATCATCGCCACGTTCTTCTTCCGCCGGGCGAGTGTGAAGGCGTACGAACTGGCCCGTGAGCGGGTGTCGGTGGTAAACGCCGACCTTCAGGAGTCGGTGTCGGGGCTGCGGATCGTGCAGGCCTTCCGGCGCGAGCGGGACGGCGGGCGGCGGTTCAGCGAGCGCAGCCGCAGCTACCGCGAGGCCCGCATCCGGGGCCAGTGGCTGATCTCGGTGTACTTCCCCTTCGTGCAGTTCCTGTCGTCGGTGGCGGCGGCGGCCGTGCTGATCGTGGGCGGCGCCCGGGTCGACGACGGCACGCTGGCGATCGGCTCGCTGGTGGCGTACCTGCTCTACATCGACCTCTTCTTCGCCCCCGTGCAGCAGCTCTCCCAGGTCTTCGACGGCTACCAGCAGGCGACCGTCTCGCTGGGCCGCATCCAGGAGCTGCTCCAGGAGCCGACGTCGACGAAGTCCGCCGACGAACCCCTGGAGGTCCTGTCCCTGCGCGGCGAGATCGCCTTCGAGGACGTGCACTTCGCGTACGGCGGTGCCGGCGAGGGCGAGGCAGCCCTGGGCGGAGTCGACCTGCGCATTCCCGCCGGGCAGACCGTCGCCTTCGTCGGTGAGACCGGCGCGGGTAAGTCCACCCTCGTCAAGCTCGTCGCCCGCTTCTACGACCCCACCGGGGGCCGGGTCACCGTCGACGGCACCGATCTGCGCTCCCTGGACCTCACCTCGTACCGGCACCGTCTGGGGGTCGTCCCGCAGGAGGCGTACCTCTTCCAGGGCACCGTCCGAGACGCCATCGCCTACGGCCGCCCGGACGCCACCGACGCCGAGGTCGAGGCGGCGGCCCGCGCGGTCGGCGCGCACGACATGATCGCCACCCTGGACGGCGGCTACCTCCACGAGGTCGCCGAGCGCGGCCGCAATCTGTCCGCCGGGCAGCGCCAGCTGATCGCCCTGGCCCGTGCCGAGCTGGTCGATCCGGACGTCCTGCTGCTCGACGAGGCGACGGCCGCGCTGGACCTGGCCACGGAGGCCCAGGTCAACCAGGCCACCGACCGCCTGGCAGGGCGCCGCACGACCCTCGTCGTCGCCCACCGCCTCACCACCGCCGCCCGCGCCGACCGGGTCGTCGTCATGGACGCCGGCGCAGTCGCCGAGGACGGCACACACGACGAGCTGCTCGCGCTCGGCGGCCGGTACGCCGAGCTGTGGCGGACGTTCATCGGCAGCGCCGAGCCGGAGGAGCCGGTCGGGGCGTCCCGCTGACGGGGCCGGCGCGGTGTGTCCGTGACGGCCGTGCAACCGTCCGACATACGTCATGCGTCCGTACAGCCGTACGCCGATGGTCGCGCACGACGCGGTACGGGAGGACAACAGTGGACAGTGGAGCGATACGCCGGCGGTTCGCGCTCGGCCTGGCCGTGCTGACCGCCTCCGGCTTGCTCGCCGTGGCGGCACCGGGCGAGGCACAGGCCGCCGGCACCGCGTCCTGCCCCGGCCGCAAGGTCCGCACCCTGCCGTTCTCCACCGGAACCGTGTACGTCTACAAGCGCGGCGGCTACGTCTGCGCCGTGACCGTGACCAAGAAGCCCGGCGTGAAGAAGAAGATGTCGGTGAGCGTCCAGGCGCGTGGCAACCGGCCGGTCGTCGACGCGGGACGGTACGCCTACCTCGCCGGCCCGGTCACGGTGCACGCCGGGCGCCGCTGCGTCTGGCTCAAGGGCAAGGTCGGCCCCAAGTCCGTCAGCACCGGCTGGATCCTTTGCTGAATCCCCGCCCGCGCACAGGGTTTTCCCTATGTCCCCTGGTGCTCCGGTGAGTTGGTCCGCTAGCTTCCGGCGCACATCTGTCTCACAGGGGAGTGCGCATGCGCAAGGCGCTCAGATGGCTGCTGGCGCTCACGGTGCTCATAGGCACACTGGGCACGGCGACAGCGGCCACCGCCGCCGAGCCGGAGGCCACCGGCACCGGCAGCACCACTGACATCAAGGAGAGGCTGCTCTCCATACCGGGCATGAGCCTGGTCGAGGAGAAGCCGTACACCGGCTACCGCTTCTTCGTCCTGAACTACACCCAGCCGGTCGACCACCGGAAGCCGTCCAAGGGCACGTTCCAGCAGCGCATCACCGTGCTGCACAAGGACGTCGCCCGCCCGACGGTCTTCTTCACCAGCGGCTACAACGTCTCCACGACGCCCCGCCGCAGTGAGCCCACCCAGATCGTGGACGGCAACCAGGTCTCCCTGGAGTACCGCTTCTTCACCCCGTCCCGCCCCGACCCGGCCGACTGGTCCAAGCTGGACATCTGGCAGGCGGCCAGCGACCAGCACCGCGTCTTCAAGGCCCTGAAGAGCGTCTACGGCAAGAACTGGCTCTCCACGGGCGGTTCGAAGGGCGGCATGACCGCCACCTACTACGAGCGCTTCTACCCCCGCGACATGGACGGCGTCGTCGCCTACGTCGCGCCCAACGACGTCGTGAACAAGGAGGACTCGGCCTACGACCGCTTCTTCGCCCGCGTCGGCACCAAGGAGTGCCGCGACCGGCTGAACGCCGTGCAGCGCGAGGCGCTGGTCCGCCGCGAGCCGCTGGAGAAGAAGTACGCGGCCTACGCGAAGGAGAACGGCCTCACCTTCGAGACCATCGGCAGCCTCGACAAGGCCTACGAGGCGACCGTCCTCGACTACGTCTGGGGCTTTTGGCAGTACAGCCTGCTGAGGGACTGCGACCAGATCCCGGCCGACGCCAAGAACGCCACCGACGACGACATCTGGACCTCCGTCGACACGATCGCCGGCTTCTCCGCCTACGCCGACCAGGGCCTGACCACCTACACGCCGTACTACTACCAGGCCGGCACGCAGCTCGGCGCGCCGACGATCGGCTTCCCGCACATCGAGAAGCAGTACATCCGCTACGGCTACCAGCCGCCGCGCAACTTCGTCCCCCGGGACATCCCCATGAAGTTCCAGCCGTCGGCGATGCGGGACGTGGACACCTGGGTCCGCCACAACGCCCGCCACATGCTCTTCGTCAACGGACAGAACGACCCGTGGAGCGCGGAGCCGTTCCGCCTCGGCAAGGGCGCGAAGGACTCCTACGTCATGACCGCTCCGGGCATGAACCACGGGGCCAACGTCGTGGGCCTCGTGCCCGAGCAGAAGGCCCTCGCCACCGCCCGCATCCTCGAGTGGGCCGGTGTCGCCTCCGGCGCGGTGCAGGCCGACCCGCAGGCGGCGAAGCCGCTGGCGAAGTTCGACGCCAAGCTCGACAAGCGGGACGTCCAGCGTGAGATGACGCTGCGCCCGTAACGCACATCGCCCTCGCGCCCGGCCGCTCACAGCGGCCGGGCGCACCCCACCGGCCGATCGCCGCCGAGCCGCACGTACAGGGCGGTCGAGCCGGGGCAGTCCTCCCGCCCGGCGACCGCCCGGGTCACCCGGTACTCCGGCTGCCGTTCGCCCTTCCCGTCGCACGCGGTCTCGCGGACCTGCCCGTCGCCGGAGCTGTAGACGCAGTCGCCGACGATGGTGCGCGGCCCGCCCCCGCCGCCCGGGTCTCCGGGGTGCGGCGGCTGGAGGTTGCGCATACAGGCGTAGCCGCGCGGCACCGCCCCGTCGCCGTCCTCGTCGGACGCGGGCCGCTGCTCGCTGATGTGCAGCACGAAGTCCGTGGTCCGCGGGCAGCGCGGCCCGTCACGCACCGCGCCGTCGTGCCGCGCCACGACTCGCGCCGCCGCCCGCTCACCGGCGCACGGCACCTCGGTGAAGCTCGTCGTACCGAACGAACTGCACTCGTCGACCGCGAGGAACACCGCCCCGTACCCGGACGGCCGGGTCGCCGACGGCGAGACCGCGGCACTCGTCCCCGTCACCGGCTCGCCCAGCCGGCCGTCCTCCGCCACACCCGCCGACGGGCTCTGACACCCGACCAGCAGCGCGACCAGCACGAGCAGCCCGCCCATCCCCCCGACCGAACCCGTCTTGCGCATTGCCGTCCCCCAAAGTGCTCAGGGCCCCGGGGCCCTGCCCCAGCGTGACCCGCCATCGCGGGCGCACGCCAGGCACATGGGGCGGTTTGCGCACGTTGGGGGTGGTGCGCCCGGTCCGTGGCGTACGTCTAGTACGACAGACCGTGCCCGATCGGGTACAGCACCTGTTCTGGATCATCCGCCCGCTGTACGGCGACCGGCAGTTTCCCGCGTGGCTCCACCCGGCCCGCGATCACCCGTGCGGCGGCCCGCAGTTCGACGTCCGTCCAGGAGTAGGCGGCCAGGCAGGCCCGGACGGACGGCAGCTGGGCCACGTCGTAGGGATTGCGGATGGCGACCGCCACGACCGGCCTCCCGGTCGCCAGGAGCTGCTCGACCAGGGTCTTCTGGCTGCTGCCCGCCGTGACGTTGTACGTGGCGGCCACCACCGCGTCCGCGTCCCGCGCCGCCGCGACCGCCTTCGCGATGGTCGCCGCCGAGGGGGCCGTACCCGTCGACAGGGCAGTGGCGGTGAAGCCCAGTTCCGACAGCGCGCCCGCGAGCACGCCCGTGGGCGGCCCGGTCGTCCCCGACGGCGAGGCCGGATCGGCCCCGACCACGAGCACCTTGGGATGGCGGCGCCGGGACAGCGGCAGCAGCCGCCCCTCGTTGACGAGCAGGGTGGTCGTCCGCTCGGCGATCCGGTCGGCCGCCTTCAGGTGCGAGCGGATGCCGACGGTCCGGTCGACACCGTCCTGACCGACGTACGGTGCCCGGAAAAGTCCCAGCCTGGACTTCAGCCGCAACACCCGCAGGATCGATTCGTCGAGTCGATCCTCCGTCAGCTCGCCCGCACGCACGGCCGTCAGGACGGCGTTCCAGGCCAGGTCCAGATCCGGCGGGTTGAGCAGCTGGTCCACGCCCGCCTTCAGCGCGAGCACCGGCACCCGGGCGTCGCCGTACTTGGTCCGTACGCCCTCCATGCCGAGGGAGTCGGTGACCACCACCCCGTCGTAGCCGAGCTGTTCGCGGAGGATGCTGGTGAGGATGGGGCGGGAGAGGGTGGCGGGGTCGCCGGAGTCGTCGAGGGCCGGGACCATCAGATGGGCCGTCATGATCGAGTCGATGCCCGCGGCGATCGCCGCCCGGAACGGCGGCGCGTCCAGCTTCTCCCACAGCTCCCGGCTGTGCGTGATGGTCGGGAAGCCGGTGTGGCTGTCGACGTTGGTGTCCCCGTGCCCCGGGAAGTGCTTGGCGGTCGCGGCGACCCCGGAACCCTGGTACCCGGCGACCTCGGCGGCCACCAGCCCGGCCACGGCCCGCGGGTCGGCACCGAAGGAGCGTACGCCGATGACCGGGTTGGCCGGGTTGACGTTCACGTCGGCCACGGGGGAGTAGTCCTGCCGGATGCCCATCGCCCGCAGCTCGGCGCCCGCGATCCGGCCGAGCGCCCGGGCGTCGGACCGGGATCCGCCCGCCCCCACGGCCATGGCCCCGGGGAAGAGCGTCGCGGGCTTCCCGACCCGGGCCACGATCCCGTGCTCCTGGTCGGTGGAGATGAGCACGGGCAGCCCGCGGGGCAGTCCCAGGGAGGCCCGCTGGATGCCGTCGGAGAGGTCGGCGATCTGGTGCGGCTCACGGGTGTTGTGCGCCCAGGCGAAGTAGATGATGCCGCCGACCCGGTACTTCGCGACCAGCTCGGCGGCCGTACGGACCCCGATCTCCTTGAGGTTGGCGTCGATGTCGGCCTGGTCGGGGGCGGTGGCGGAGTGGCCGTAGACCCGCATCACGAAGAGCTGGCCGACCTTCTCCTCCAGCGTCATCCGCGAGACGAGTGCGCGCAGTCTCTTGTCGTCCGGTGGGCCGGAGGCGTACGAGGGCCCGGCGGCCGCGAGGGCGGCGGTGACCCCGGCCGTGGCGGCGAGAACGGTGCGTCTGGAGGGCTGTGCGGTGCTTCCTGTGCTTCCCGTGCCGGTGTCGTGCACGTGCGCTCCTTCCGGAGGTGATCCTCTCGGATCCGCTGAAGGAAACTTCCAAGAGGTCACCAATAACCGGGAAGTTTCTGCCAGTCAAGGGAGCGCGCGGTGACCGCACAGGGGCCGCCACCGGCGCGGTTGGAGGGGGACGCGCCGATGGCGGCGGGGCCGCCGGCCGCGGTACGGCGGAGAGGGAGGTCAGCGATCGCAGCCAGCAGCGAGGGCCGACACCGCACCGTGGTGACTCTCCGGCGGCCTGCGATTGGACGACGGGAGTCCGGGCCGGGTTCCCGGCGCGGGCCGTATTTCCGGAAGTCGGTACCCGGGGTGAACCGGTGGTCCAACGGGGCGTGTGAGCCGACATTTGGCCACTACTCGCCGAGTGCCCGGTTTCCGCGATGGCCGGACGCCGGGCCGCCCCCGTCCGCCACAGCGCGTACTTCCGCCGCACCGGCACGGGATCGAGCGGCACCTCCCCCCGGTCGTGCCCGGCCGTGCGCAGCGTCTGCGGCAGCCAGTCGTGGCAGACCCGCTTCGCTGCCACGACCTCGATACGGCCGCTGCCCCGCCCGGTTCCACGGGCGGGGCAGCGAGCCTGGTTCAGCAGCGGATCACCGGGTGTGCTCGACGAACCTCGCCGCCGTCTCGGCCAGCACCTCGCGGCCGTCCCGTGCCCACAAGCCGTCGTTGAACAGCTCCACTTCGATGGCGCCGGTGTACCCGGCCGCCTCCACGTACCCCTGCCACTCCCGCATGTCGATCGCGCCGTCGCCGATCTGGCCCCGGCCGGTCAGCACGCCCTCCGGGAGGGGAGTCGTCCAGTCGGCGAGCTGGAAGGTGTGGATGCGGCCGGACGCGCCCGCGCGGGCGATCTGCGCCGGAGCCGTGTCGTCCCACCAGATGTGGTACGTGTCGACGGTGACCCCGACCTGCTGGGCGGGGAACCGTTCGGCCAGGTCCAGGGCCTGGGCCAGCGTCGACACCACACAGCGGTCGGAGGCGTACATCGGGTGGAGCGGCTCGATGGCCAGGCGGACGCCGTGCTCCTCGGCGTACGGCCCCAGTTCCGCCAGCGCGTCCGCGATCCGCTCCCGCGCCCCGTGCAGATCCTTCGAGCCCGCCGGGAGCCCGCCCGAGACCAGGACCAGCGTGTCCGTGCCCAGCGTCGCCGCCTCGTCGATCGCGCGGCGGTTGTCGGCCAGGGCCTCGGCCCGCTCCCGCGGGTCGATCGCCGTGAAGAAGCCGCCCCGGCACAACGTCGTCACCGTCAGGCCCGCGTCACGGACCAGCTTGGCCGTGGCCTCCAGACCGTACGACTGGACCGGCTCACGCCACAGGCCTACGTTGACGACGCCCACCTCACGGCAGTTGTCGACCAGTTCCGGCATCGACAGCTGCTTGACCGTCATCTGGTTGATGGAGAAACGCGCGAGCTCCGTCACTGGTTCACCCCGTACAAGGACAGCAGGTTCTTCATCCGCTCCTGCGCCAGCTTCGGGTCGGGGAACAGACCGAGACCGTCGGCGAGTTCGTACGCCCTCGCGAAGTGCGGGAGCGAGCGGGCCGACTGCAGGCCGCCGACCATCGTGAAGTGGGACTGGTGGCCCGCCAGCCAGGCCAGGAACACCACGCCCGTCTTGTAGAAGCGGGTCGGCGTCTGGAAGAGGTGGCGGGAGAGCTCGACCGTCGGGTCGAGGAGCGCGCGGAACCCCGCGACGTCCCCGGTGTCCAGCACCCGGACCGCCTCGGCGGCCAGCGGGCCCAGCGGGTCGAAGATGCCGAGCAGGGCGTGGCTGAAGCCCCGCTCGTCGCCCGCGATCAGCTCGGGGTAGTTGAAGTCGTCGCCGGTGTAGCAGCGGACCCCGTCGGGGAGCCGGCGGCGCAGGTCGACCTCGCGCTGGGCGTCCAGCAAGGAGACCTTGATGCCGTCGACCTTGTCGGGGTGGGCCGAGATCACCTCCAGGAAGGTGTCCGTGGCCGCGTCCAGGTCGGACGACCCCCAGTAGCCCTCCAGCGCCGGGTCGAACATCGGGCCGAGCCAGTGCAGGACGACCGGCTCGGCGGACTGGCGGAGCAGATGGCCGTAGACCTCCAGGTAGTCCTCGGGCCCTGAGGCGGCCGCCGCGAGCGCCCGGGACGCCATCAGGATGGCCTGGGCGCCGGACTCCTCCACGACCGCGAGCTGCTCCTCGTAGGCCGCGCGGACCTCGGCGAGGGACGCCGGGCCGGTGAGCTGGTCGGTGCCCACGCCGCAGGCGATACGACCGCCCACCGACTTGGCCTCCGCCGCCGACCGGCGGATCAGCTCCGCCGCGCCCGCCCAGTCCAGGCCCATGCCGCGCTGCGCGGTGTCCATGGCCTCGGCGACACCCAGCCCGTGCGCCCACAGATGGCGGCGGAAGGCGAGGGTGGCGTCCCAGTCGACGGCGGCGGGCGAGTCGGGGGACACATCCGCGAACGGGTCGGCGACGACGTGCGCCGCCGAGAAGACCGTGCGGGAGGTGAGCGGGGAACCGGTGGTGAGGGTGAGCGGTTCCTGGCGGGGCTCGTACGCCCTCAGGGACCCGCTCGCGTCCGGGAGCTGGATGGTCACAGCGCGATCTCCGGTACGTCGATACGACGGCCCTCGGCCGAGGACGCGAGGCCCAGCTCGGCGAGCTGGACACCGCGGGCACCGGCCAGCAGGTCCCAGTGGTAGGGCGCGTCGGCGTAGACGTGCTTCAGGAACAGCTCCCACTGGGCCTTGAAGCCGTTGTCGAACTCGGCGTTGTCCGGGACCTCCTGCCACTGGTCGCGGAAGACCTCCGTGGCGGGGATGTCCGGGTTCCAGACCGGCTTGGGGGTGGCCGAGCGGTGCTGGACGCGGCAGTTGCGCAAGCCCGCCACCGCCGAGCCCTCCGTGCCGTCCACCTGGAACTCCACCAGCTCGTCGCGGTTGACGCGCACGGCCCAGGAGGAGTTGATCTGGGCGATGGCGCCGCCCTCCAGCTCGAACACGCCGTAGGCGGCGTCGTCGGCGGTGGCGTCGTACGGCTTGCCGTTCTCGTCCCAGCGCTGCGGGATGTGGGTGGCGGTGAGGGCCTGGACGGACTTCACGCGGCCGAACAGCTCGTGCAGCACGTACTCCCAGTGCGGGAACATGTCGACGACGATGCCGCCGCCGTCCTCGGCACGGTAGTTCCAGGACGGGCGCTGGGCGTCCTGCCAGTCGCCCTCGAAGACCCAGTAGCCGAACTCGCCGCGCACGGAGAGGATCCGGCCGAAGAAGCCGCCGTCGATCAGGCGCTTCAGCTTCAGCAGGCCGGGGAGGAAGAGCTTGTCCTGGACGACGCCGTGCTTGATGCCGGCCTCGTCCGCCAGCCGGGCGAGGTCCAGGGCGCCGGCGAGGCCGGTGGCGGTCGGCTTCTCGGTGTAGATGTGCTTGCCGGCCGCGATGGCCTTCTTCAGGGCCTCCTCGCGGGCGGAGGTGACCTGGGAGTCGAAGTAGATGTCCACCGTCTCGTCGGCGAGGACCGCGTCCAGGTCGGTCGAGACGTGCTCGAGGCCGTGCCGCTCGGCCAGCGCCCTGAGCGCGTGCTCACGGCGGCCGACCAGGATCGGCTCGGGCCACAGCACGGTGCCGTCGCCGAGGTCGAGGCCGCCCTGCTCGCGCAGGGCCAGGATGGAGCGGACCAGGTGCTGGCGGTAGCCCATGCGCCCGGTCACGCCGTTCATGGCGATACGCACCGTCTTGCGTGTCACGTCGTTCCCTTCGTACGCGGTCGTCGCGCCGCGTACGCCCACTGGTGAGCGTTGCAGCAAGCGCTTTCTACATACGGAGAAGCTAGCCTCTGAACGGTGGTCCGGACAAGACCGTGACCAGGACGAGTTGTTCGAGGGGGCGAACAACCGGGGGTCGGGGGCTTAAAGTCTGCTCGGAAACCTTGGCCACGGATTCGGTGAGGCCAGGGCTGCCGACCTGCTCGGAACCGTAGTCATGGCTCCGGGTGTGTACGAGGGCGACGACGAGATGCGCGACCGGAGGACGACGAGATGACGGTGACCCTGGCGGACGTGGCGGCCCGCGCGCAGGTCTCGCCCGCGACGGTGTCGCGCGTGCTGAACGGGAACTACCCCGTTGCCGCCTCCACCCGCGAGCGGGTGCTGAAGGCCGTGGACGAGCTGGACTATGTGCTCAACGGGCCCGCGAGCTCCCTGGCCGCCGCCACCTCCGACCTGGTCGGGATCCTGGTGAACGACATCGCCGACCCCTTCTTCGGGATCATGGCGAGCGCCATCCAGGCCGAGATCGGCGGCCCGGGCGGCCGTGCGGGCGGAGAGAGACTCGCGGTGGTCTGCAACACGGGCGGCTCCCCGGAGCGGGAGCTGACGTATCTCACGCTGTTGCAGCGGCAGCGTGCGGCGGCCGTGGTGCTGACCGGTGGGGCGATAGAGGACGCGGCGCACAAGGCGGCGATGGACGCGAAGGTGCGCAAGCTCACGGACGCGGGGACGCGGGTGGTGCTGTGCGGGCGGCCGCCGGCGCCGGAGACCGGGGCGATCGCGCTGACCTTCGACAACCGCGGCGGCGGGCAGGAGCTGACCGAGCACCTGATCGGGCTCGGGCACCGGCGGCTCGGCTACATCGCGGGCCCCGAGGAGCGGACCACGACCCGGCACCGGCTGGAGGGACACCGGGCCGCGCTGGCCGCGCACGGGATCGAGGAGGACCCCCGGTGGACGGTCCACGGACGCTACGACCGCAGGTCCGGCTACGAGGCGACGCTGGAGCTGCTGCGGCGTGACCCGTCGCTGACGGCGGTCGTCGCCGCGAACGACTCCGTCGCGCTGGGGGCGTGCGCGGCGCTGCGCGACTCGGGGCTGCGGATTCCGGAGGACGTGTCGGTGGCCGGGTTCGACGATCTGCCGTTCAGCATCGACGCGGTGCCTTCGCTCACGACGGTGCGGTTGCCGTTGGGGGAGGCCGGGGCGCGGGCCGGGCGGATCGCGATGGGGCGGGAGGAGGCGCCGCCCGGGGGGATCGCCTCGGTGCGGGGAGAGTTGATGGTGCGGGGGTCCTCCGGGGTGCCGCGGGTTTCGTAGTGCTGGGCGTTGCTGCCCGGGTCGTACTGGGGGTGCCGCGGGTTTCGTAGTGCTGGGCGGCGCCACCCGGGTCGTGCTGGGGGTGGCGCGGGCTTCCTGGCCCTGGGCGTTGCCGCCCCGGCCCTGCTGGGGGCTGCCGCCCCCAGGCCCCCGCTTCGGCCTGAACGGCCTCGTCCTCAATCGCCGGACGGGCTGAGACGCGCTGCCCCGCCCCCCAGGGGGGCGGGGCGGGCCGAGCGCGCGGCGCCTCGTCAGCGAACGACGTCGAAGATGTTCTTCTGCAGACCGTTGGCGTAGGCCTTGTGCTCGACGAGTCTCAGCTTCTGGGCGTCCTTGTCCGTGGTGCTGAAGAGCCGCTTGCCCGCCCCGAGCAGAAGCGGGAAGACGAGCAGGTGGTAGCGGTCGATCAGGCCGGCGTCGGAAAGGGCCTGGTTGAGGGAGGCGCTGCCGTGGATGATGATCGGGCCGCCCTCCGTCTCCTTCAGCGCGGCGACGTCGTCGAGCGACCGCAGGATCCTCGTCTCCCCCCAGTTCTTCACGAGCTCGTCCTCGGTGAGGGTCGTGGAGACGACGTACTTCGGCATCACGTTGTAGTCGGCGAATTCCTCCTCCATGCCGGGCCACACCGGGCTGAACGCCTCATAGCTGGTGCGGCCCATCATCATCGCGGTGGCTTCCCGCTGTTCCCGGTCCTTGATCTCGTACGCCTCGGGCAGGAACTCGGCGTGCTTGAAGGTCCAGCCGGTGTTCCGGTAGCCGGGCTCGCCGCCCGGGGCCTCCACGACGCCGTCGAGCGAGATGAATGCGGTACTGATCAGGGTGCGCATCGTGGGTTCCTCGGTCTCTCATGTCGGGTTCTCGGCGGACTTCGTCCGTGCGTGCCTTCCACGACACTCGCGGCCGCGACGCACGAACACGTCTTCTGACTGCGCCATACGGAAAAACTCATCGGCCGTCTCTCGTCCGGATCCTTCTCGCGTCTGGCCTCGCATGTCCCGGACCGTTAGGCTCGGCTCGTCGGTATCTCTGACTGAGTCAAACATTCGGGGGTCGAGGTCATGACCGTCCAGGACATCCGCTCCTTCAACCGCTTCTACACGAACGTCATCGGCGCGCTCGACTACGGCCGCCACATGTACGCCCCCTACACCCTCACCGAATCCCGCGTGCTCTACGAGCTCGCCCACGCACCGCGCACGGACGCCGCCGACCTGCGGACCCAGCTGCACCTGGACGCCGGATACCTGACCCGCATCCTGAACAAGTTCGAGCAGGACGGACTGGTCGAGCGCGGCCCGTCGGAGACGGATCCGCGCCGCCGCCGCATCACCCTCACCGCGTCCGGCCGCGAGGCCGCCGCACTGCTCGACGAGCGGGCCCGGGAGACGGTCGGGGCGATGCTGGACACAGTGCGGGCCGAGGACCGGCCCCGGCTGGCGGAGGCCCTGCGGACCGTTCGGACGCTCCTCGGCGACGGCCGTGCCCCGCGTCCCGAGGACGTCGTCCTGCGTGAGCCCACCCCCGGCGACCTCGGCTGGATCGTGGAGCGCAACGCCGCGCTGTACGCCGCCGAGTACGGCTTCAACCTCGAGTACGAGGGCCTCGTCGCCCGTATCGTCGCCGACTACGGCGAGGACCACGACCCGCGTCTGGACCGGACCTGGATCGCCGAGCTGGACGGCCGGCGGGTGGGGTGCGTGATGTGCGTACGGGACGACGCACCCGGGGCCGCCCGGCTCCGGCTGCTGCTCGTCGAGCCCGACGCGCGCGGCCTGGGCATCGGCGACCGGCTGGTGGGGGCACTCGTGGACTTCGCCCGCGCAGCCGGCTACCGCGAGGTGGTCCTGTGGACCAACGACATCCTCGGCGCGGCCCGCCGCATCTACCAGCGCCACGGCTTCGAGCTGGTCGCGGAGAAGCCGCACCACTCCTTCGGCCAGGACCTGAACGGCCAGGACTGGCGGCTGGATCTTCACGCAACACCCGAGTGAAGTAAGGGAGTCGTTCGGCGGGAGTGCCGGGGTAGGGTCCGTCCACTTGACTTCCTCCCCCTCGTGACGAGGGGGATTCCTACGGCTTGCGTCGTAGGGATTCCTGCTTCGTCACCGGCTGCCCGCCCGGAGTGCTCCGTTGAGGTCTTACGCCGGCTCCACAGGCCGACACCGCCAGCCCGGGGACGGTTCCTGACCATGTTGCGGACGGTCAGGTCCTCGATCACGATCGTTTGGTTCTCACGAACGAGACGTGTGCTGAGCTTGTGGAGGTGGTCACGGCGCCGGTCGGCGATCCGGGCGTGGATCTTGGCGACCTTGCGCCGGGCCTTGCGCCGGTTGTCGCCCTCTCCCCTGACCTTGCGGGACAGCTCCCGCTGGGCCTTGGCCAGACGGGTGCGGTCACGGCGCTCGTGCCTCGGATTGGCGACCTTCTCTCCCGTGGAGAGGGTCAGTAGATGGTCCAGGCCGACATCCACCCCGACGGCCTCATCGGTGGCGGGAAGCGGCTTGATGGCGGGGTCCTCACACAGCATGGACACGAACCATCGTCCCGCCGCGTCCTGCGACACGGTCACGGTGGACGGTTTGGCGCCTTCGGGAAGCCGCCGGGACCACACGATGTCCAGCGGGTCAGCCATCTTTGCCAGGGTCACCCTGCCGTCGTGGAAGCGGAAACCGCTGGTGGTGTACTCGGCGGACTTCCGCGATCTTTTCCGCGACTTGAAGCGCGGGTACCTGGCCCGCTTGGCGAAGAAGTGGGTGAACGCCGTCTGCAAGTGCCGCAGTGTCTGCTGCAACGGCACCGAAGAGACGTCGTTGAGGAATGCCAGTTCCTCGGTCTTCTTCCACGCCGTCAGCATGGCCGAGGTGGCGTTGTAGTTGACCCGCACCTGCCGTGTCCATGCTTCGGTGCGGGCGGCCAGGGCGAGGTTGTAGACCTTGCGCACGCACCCGAACGTGCGCGACAGCTCGGCTGCCTGCGCATCAGTCGGATAGAAGCGGTACCTGAACGCCCGCTTCACATGGTTCGCGGCCACGCTCACAAACTAGCGTGGATACGTGTAATGAATGCGGACGATGAATAAAGCTGCGGGTTGGGGCACTGTTGATCTGTCTGGCGACGAATCGCAGTTCTTCGCCCTGTCGCCGCAGGAGTCCGTTTCCTCCCCTGTCTGCGGGCGGGGGTATCCACGGAGGAATCACATGAAGCTGGCGTTCTCCACCCTCGGTGTCCCCGGCATGCCCCTGCCCGACGTCCTGCGGCTCGCGACCGCGCACGGCTACCACGGCGTGGAGCTGCGCACCCACCCGGAGGAACCGGTCCACACCGGCCTCGACCCGTCTCAGCGGGCCGAGGTGGCGGCCGAGTTCAAGGGGTCGGGCGTAGAGATCCTGGGCCTTGCGGGATACGCGCGCGTCGCCGCGCCGGGAGACGACGAACCCGTCCTGGCCGAGATCCGCGCCCTCCTCGACCTGGCCCGCGACCTCGGCGCCCCGTACATCCGCGTCTTCCCCGGCGGCGACCTGGACGTCCAGACCCCCGAGGAGGCCGACGCGACGGCCGCCCGGCGCCTGGGCACGGCCGCCGAGTACGCGAACGACCTGGGCGTGCGCGTCCTCCTGGAAACCCACGACTCGCACCGCACCGCCGCCGACGCGATGCGCGTCCTCGGCCTCGTCGGCCACCGCCAGGTCGGCGCGCTCTGGGACGTCATGCACACCTGGCTGGGCGGCGAACAGCCCTCGGAGACCTACGCGGCGCTCTCCCCCCACCTCGGCTACGTCCAGGTCAAGGACATCGCCTCCGCCGAGGACACCACACCGCTGCCCCTCGGCGCGGGCGTCCTCCCCCTGGCCGAGTGCGTGGAGGTCCTCTCCCGCCACGGCTGGGAAGGCTGGCTGTGCTGGGAGTACGAGAAGCGCTGGTACGAAACGGCCCAGCCGCTGCCGGACCTGCTGGAGGCCGGGCGCGAGCACCTGGGCAGGCTGCTGAACGACTCGGCGTGACGGGGCGCTTGCGCGCAAACCCGATTGCCGCCCGGCCCTCGTGTCGCTAGCGTCCCCGCTCATGCCCCCGACACTGCGCACCCCCCGCCTCCTCCTGGACCCCTACACCCCGCAGGACGAAGAGAGCTTCGTCGCCCTGTTCCAGGACCCGAGGGTGTCGCGGTGGATGGGGGAAGGGCCTTCGCCCGAGGCGGACGACCGGGCCCTGTTCGGGCGGATCTTCACCAAGGTCTACGCCCAGGACCTGTTCGACGTGTGGGCGGTCCGGCGCGACGGGCGGCTGATCGGGCACGCCGAGATCAAGCGGACCGACGCGGTGGACGGCCACGAGATCGTCTACGCGCTGGCTCCCGAGGCCTGGGGCGGCGGGCTCGGGACGGAACTGGCCGAGGCGCTCGTGGGGTACGGGTTCCGGACGCTCGGGCTCAGCGAGGTGCACGCCACCGTGGACGCGCGGAACACGGCCTCGCTGCACCTCCTCGGCAGGATCGGGTTCGCGCACGTCAGGGACATCGAAGAGGGCGACGGAGGTCTCACCCAGGTGCTGACCCGACCGGCGCGGTGATCTTCTCAAGAATCCGGCAAGAAATTCTTACCCGAGCGTGCAACCCTTCGCGGCCCTTGGCTGTCGTACTTGGTGTCAGGACTTCTGGGGGGAGATCTGGGGGGATCGCGGGGTTCCTGACGGGAGGGGAAAAGCCGAGGGGGCCCGGTCGACGGACCGGGCCCCCTCGAAACCTTTCACGACACCTCAGAAGAAGACGCCGCACCTCAGCAGCACGTTCGCGTACGGCCGTGCCTCGCCCGTGCGGACGATCAGCCGCGCACCCGCCGACAGCTCCTTCAGCCGCTCGTGCGAGACGAGGTCCAGCGACGGGAAGTGGCTCTCCAGAAGCCGCGAAGCCTCAGCGTTCGCTTCCCGCACCTCCGCCGCCGCCGTCGCCCCCTCGACCACCAGCTCGGCCAGCAGGCCCTCCAGCACCTCGGCGAACGCCGGCACCCCGGCCCGGAAGGCCAGGTCCACCACCCGGGGCCCGTCGGGAATGGGCATGCCCGCGTCGCACACCAGCACCCCGTCCCCGTGGCCCAGTTCGGCCAGCGCACCGGCGAGGTGGCGGTTCAGTATTCCGGCCTTCTTCACAGCTCAGCGACCTCCGCCGCCGTCGGGAAGGACGCCTGCGCGCCCTCCTTCGTCACGGTCGCCGCCCCGACCCGGGCCGCGTACGCAGCCGCCTCCGCGAGGGACTCGCCCGCCCCCAGCCGGAAGGCCAGCGCGGCGGTGAACGCGTCTCCCGCGCCGGTCGTGTCCACGGCGTTCACCTTCACGGACGGGACCCGGGAGACACCCTCCGACGACGCCACCAGCGCGCCTTCCCCGCCCAGCGTCACCACCACGGACCGGGGCCCCTTCGCGAGCAGTATCCGGGCCCAGTCCTCCGGGCTGTCCCCCACAGCGGCCGAACCGAGGATCACCTTCGCTTCGTGCTCGTTGACGATCAACGGGTCGCAGGCCGCCAGCACCTCCGGGGGGAGGGGGCGCGGGGGCGACGGGTTCAGTACGAAACGGCTCTCCGGAGCCAGGTTCCGCACGACCGCCACCACCGTCTCCAGCGGAATCTCCAGCTGCGCCGACACCACCCGGGAGCCCTGGAAAAGGCACCCGGCGGCGCTGACGTCCTCCGGGGTGAGGCGGCCGTTGGCGCCCGGCGAGACGACGATGCTGTTGTCCCCGGACGGGTCGACCGTGATCAGCGCGACGCCGGTCGGCGCGCCGCCCACCAGGACACCCACCGTGTCGACGCCGGCCTCCCGCTGCGAGTCGAGCAGCAGCCGGCCGTGCGCGTCGTCGCCGACCCGGGCCAGCAGGGCCGTACGGGCCCCGAGCCGGGCGGCCGCGACCGCCTGGTTCGCGCCCTTGCCGCCGGGGTGGATGGCCAGATCGGAGCCGAGCACGGTCTCGCCGGCACCGGGCCGGCGCTCGACACCGATCACCAGGTCGGCGTTGGCCGACCCCACGACCAGGAGGTCGTAGTCGTACATGAGTTGTCTCCCCACGTGAGTGACATGGCCGGGCGGGCCCATGCGCTGGGCGCCGCCCGGCCGTTCCCCGATGTCAGCGATAACAGCGATATCAGCCGCTGAAGCCGGCCACGTTCTCCTTCGTGACCACCTTCACCGGCACCTTCACCGTCTCCTCGACCTTCTTGCTCTGGAGCGCCTTCAGGGCGTTGTCCACGGCGATCTTCCCGAGCTGCGAGGGCTGCTGCGCCACGGACGCGTACAGCGTGCCGCCCTCGACCGCCTTCAGTCCGTCAGGCGTGCCGTCGAAGCCGACCACGGAGACCGACTTGCCGGCCTTGGAGCCCAGCGCCTTGATCGCGCCGAGCGCCATCTCGTCGTTCGCGGCGATGACGCCCTGGACGTCCGGGTGGGCCTGGAGCAGGTTCGACATCACGTCGAGGCCCTTGGTGCGGTCGAAGTCGGCGGGCTGCTGGGCGACGACCTGGATGCCCGGGTAGGCCTTGAGGCCGTTGGCGAAGCCCTGCGCGCGCTCGCGGGCGGCGGAGGTGCCCGCCTGGCCCTGGAGGATCACGATCTTGCCCTTGCCGCCGAGCTTCTCGCCGATCGACTTGGCGGCGAGTTCACCGCCGGCGACGTTGTCGGAGGCCACCAGCGTGTCCAGCTTGGCGTTGTTGACGACGCGGTCCACGGCGATGACCGGGATGTCCGCCTTGTCGGCGGCCTTCACCGAGTTGCTGGCCGCGTCCGAGTCCACCGGGTTGACGATGATCGCGCCGAGCCCGGAGCTGGTGAAGTTCTGCAGCTGGTTGGCCTGCTGGGAGGCGTCGTTCTGGGCGTCCGTGATGGTCAGGTCCACGCCCAGCTTCTTCGCCTCGGCCTGGGCGCCCGCGCGGATCTGCACGAAGAAGGGGTTGTTGAGGGTGGACAGCGACAGGCCCATCTTCGGAGTGCTCGCGGCGGAGGAACCGTTGTGCAGGAACGAGGTGGCGCCCACGATCGCGACGGTGACGACAGCCGCGAGTCCGTACGTCGCCGCCTGCTTCCCCTTGCCTCCCTGGGACGTACCGGTGGCCCCCGGAGTGGCCCCCGCCTTGCGCCGCAGCGTGTCGAACAGCACCGCCAGCGCGATGACGACACCGATGACGACCTGCTGCCAGAACGCCGACACGTTCAGCAGGTTCAGCCCGTTGCGCAGCACGGCCAGGATCAGCGCGCCGATCAGCGTGCCGGACGCCTTGCCGGTGCCACCGGCCAGAGACGCGCCGCCGATGACGACCGCCGCGATCGCGTCCAGTTCGTAGCCGTCGGCTGCCTGCGGCTGCGCCGAGGACAGCCGGGCGGCGAGCACGACACCGGCGACGGCGGCGAAGACACCGGAGAAGGCGTAGATGGCGAGCTTCTGCTTCTTCACCCGCAGGCCCGACAGCCGCGCGGCCTCCTCGTTGCCGCCGATCGCGTACATCGAGCGGCCGATGTAGGTACGGCCGAGCACGAAGGCGGCGATCAGCCCCATCACGATCATCACGAGCACCGGCACCGGCAGCCAGCCGCCGAGCGTGTCCCCGAGGTGGGAGACCGAGTCGGGCAGGGCGATCGGGGAACCCTCGGAAATGACGAGGGACAGACCGCGGGCCACCGACAGCATGGCCAGCGTGGCGATGAACGGCGGCAGCTTGCCGTAGGAGATCAGGATGCCGTTGACCAGGCCGCACGCGATACCGGTGGCTATGGCCAGCAGGACGGCGACGAAGACGGGGACGCCCGCCGAGGTCGCGGTCCACGCGAGCACCGTGGCCGACAGCGCGGCGACCGACCCCACCGACAGGTCGATGCCCGCCGAGACGATCACGAAGGTCACGCCGAAGGCGAGGATGGCGGTCACGGCCGCCTGGACGCCGACGTTGAGCAGGTTGTCCGTCGTCAGGAAGTCACCGGACAGCGCCGACATCGCGACGACCAGGACGATGAGCGCGGTGAGCGCGCCGTTGTCGAGCAGCAGGCGGCGCAGGCCCCCCGAGGCGGCTCCCGCGCCCGTCGTGCTCTTGAGCGTGTCAGTGGCCACGGGAGGCCTCCTTGTCAGTGCTGGGGTTGCTTACTGCGAGCGCCATCACGGCGTCCTGGGTGGCCTCGTCGGCGGAGAGTTCGCCCGCGATCCGGCCCTGGGCCATCACCAGCACCCGGTCGCTCATGCCGAGCACCTCGGGCAGATCGCTGGAGATCATGAGTACGGCGGCACCGGCCGCCGTCAGTTCGTTGATGAGCTGGTAGATCTCGACCTTGGCGCCGACATCGATACCGCGCGTCGGCTCGTCGAGGATCAGCACCCTGGTGTCGGCGAGCAGCCACTTGCCGATGACGACCTTCTGCTGGTTGCCGCCGGACAGCGTGCGCACGTGCTGGCCGAGTCCGGCCATCCGCACGCCGAGCTGCTCGGCGATCCGGGCGGCGGCCTCCCGCTGCCCCTTGAGGTCGACGAGCCCCGCGCGCGTGGCCGACCGCAGCGTCACCAGGCCGAGGTTCTCCTCCACCGAGGCGTCCAGCACCAGGCCCTGGCCCTTGCGGTCCTCGGGGATGAGACCGATGCCGGCGGTCATCGCGGCGTTGACGTCGTGACCCTTCAGAGCGGCCCCGGAGACCTTCACGGCTCCCTTGTCGTACGGATCGGCCCCGAAGACCGCCCGCACGACCTCGGTACGACCGGCGCCCACGAGCCCGGCGATACCGACGACCTCACCGGCGCGCACCTCGAAGCTGACGTCGTGGAAGACCCCGTCCCGGGTCAGTCCCTCGACGGTGAGCAGCGCGTCGCCCTTCTCGGGCCGCTCGCGCGGGTACTGCTGCTCGATCGACCGCCCCACCATGAGCCGTACCAGCTCGTCCTCGGGCGTGGCGGCCGGGACCTGCCCGACGCTCTTGCCGTCCCGGATGACCGTGACCCGGTCGCCCAGGGCGGCGATCTCCTCCAGGTGGTGCGTGATGAACACGATCCCGACGCCGTCCTCGCGCAGCTTGCGCACGATCGCGAAGAGCTTCTCGACCTCCTCGGAGGTGAGCACGGCGGTCGGCTCGTCCATGATGAGCACGCGCGCGTCCAGGCTGAGCGCCTTGGCGATCTCGACCATCTGCAGGCGGGCGATACCGAGTTCGCGTACCCGCGCGCGGGGCGACACCTTCACGCCCACGCGCGCGAGGAGGACCTCGGCGTCGGCCTCCATCCTCTTCCGGTCGATCATCCCGAACCGGCGCGGCTGGCGCCCCAGGAAGATGTTCTCGGCGACCGTCAGATCGGGAACGAGGTTGAACTCCTGGTAGATGGTGGCGATCCCGAGCCGCTCGGAGTCCTGCGCACCCTGGATGCGCGTCTCCTCGCCGCCGACCAGGATCCGCCCGGCGTCGGGCGTGTAGGCACCGGAGAGCATCTTGATGAGGGTGCTCTTGCCCGCGCCGTTCTCACCGAGCAGCACATGCACCTCGCCCCGGCGCAGGTCGAAGTCCACGCCGTCCAGCGCGACCACACCCGGGAAGGTCTTCCGTATGCCCTCGATGCGCAGCAACTCGTCCGCGTTGCTCACGTCTGGCTCCTGTTCTCAGCGGGGTACTGCACAGCGGGGGCCTGTGCAGGGTCCGGCCCCGGGGAGGCCGGACGGGGTTCGGGGGAAGCCGTCACCGGCTCGCCGCACGAGCGGCGTACGACGAGCCGGGCGGGGAGGGTGACGGACTTTCCGGGCCGGCCCTCGATCCGGGCGACCAGCGCGCGCACGGCGGCACGCCCCAGCTCACCGGTCGGCTGGGCGATCGCCGTGACCGGCGGATCGGTGTGCACGAACCACGGGATGTCGTCGAACGCGGCCAGCGCGAGGTCGTCCGGCACGCGCAGTCCACGCGCGCGTACGGCGTCCAGCGCGCCGAGCGCCATCAGGTTGTCGGCCGCGAACACGACCTCGGGCGGCTCGGCCAGGTCGAGGAACCCCTCGGTGACCCGGCGCCCGCTCTCGGCCTGGAAGTCGCCCTGCCCTATGTAGGCGTCGGGGAGTTCGAGGCCGTACTCGCCGAGCGCCTCCCGGAAGGCCTCCACGCGCTCCCGGCCGGTCGTGGTCGCCGCCGGTCCCGCGATGATCGCGAGCCGCCGGTGCCCGAGCCCGTGCAGATGCGCCACGAGGTCCCGTACGGCGGTCCGGCCGTCCGCCCGCACCACCGGCACGTCCACGCCCGGGATCCACCGGTCCACGAAGACCATGGGCGTCCCCGCCCGCGCGGCGTCGAGCATCAGCGGCGAGCCGCCGTCCGTGGGGGAGACGAGCAGCCCGTCGATGCGCCGGTCCAGCAGGTTGCGTACGTGGTGGTCCTGGAGGTCGGGCCGCTCGTCGGCGTTGCCGATGATGACGCTGTAGCCGAGCGCGCGGGCCTCCTCCTCGACGGAGCGGGCCAGTTCGGTGAAGTAGGGGTTCATCACGTCGCTGATGACCAGGCCGAGGGTGTGGGTCTGGTCGGTGCGCAGGGAGCGGGCGACGGCGTTCGGGCGGTAGCCCAGGGTCCCGACGGCGGCCAGCACGCGGGCGCGTGCGTCGGCGCTGACCGACGGGTGGTCGTTCAGGACGCGCGAGACCGTGGCGACGGAGACGCCCGCTTCGGCAGCGACGTCCTTGATGCTCGCCATCGCCGCTCCACCTCCTTGTGGAACCGGAACCCGCCAGGGGTTCGTGGAATCGATTACATCGACGGGTGGATGGAATCGATTACACGCCGGTAAATCAAGACCCCGGCGGCACCTCGAAACCGGATCGTGATGTCGCGGGAGGCTCCCCGGCGGTCCAGGGTGGAATGAGGAGGTCCGTTTCCACCGCGAGCGGAGGAATCATGACGGCGGCGACCCGGAACGACGTACCCGTCGCCCTCGACGGCGACGGCGTGGAGCTGCGCAGCATGCCGATCGGGGGCGGCATGTCGGTGGGCTACATCAGCCTGCCCCAGGGCACGGACATGGGCCCGGCCCTCAAAGGCATGCCGGACGACGCGTGCCAGTGCCCGCACTGGGGCTATCTGCTGAAGGGGCGGATCAGGATGCGCACGGCCTCCGGCGAGGAGGAGGAGTACGAGGCGGGACAGGCGTACTACTGGGCCCCCGGCCATGTGCCGCTCGTCCTGGAGGACGCCGAGTTCGTGGAGTTCTCACCGGAGGCGGACTTCAAGCGGGTGATCGACCACGTGGTGACGCAGGCCGGGTGAGACAGGCAGGGGGCTCCCCCGAAGACCGATGAGTTTCGCCGGCCGGAGGGGTCCACCCCCTCATCGACCACAGGAGGAGCCCCGTGTCTCAGCTACTGCGCGTGCAGAACTTCAATGTCTCCAGCGACGGATTCGGCGCCGGTGAGAACCAGAGCCTGGAGCGGCCGTTCGGCCACGCCGACCCCGGCACGATGTTCGCGTGGGCCGGGGCCACGGCGAGCTGGCCCAACCGCACCGACCCGGGCGGAAGCCGAGGCCTCGACGACTACTTCACGCGCGACTTCGCCAACAACATCGGCGCCGAGATCATGGGCCGCAACAAGTTCAGTCCCCACCGCGGCCCCTGGCAGGACCACGAGTGGCAGGGCTGGTGGGGCGACGAGCCCCCGTTCCACACCCCGGTGTTCGTGATGACCCACCACGAGCGCCCCTCCTTCACCCTCTCCGACACCACGTTCCACTTCGTCGGCGGTGACCCGGCCGACGTCCTCGCGCAGGCGCGGGAGGCGGCGCAGGGCAAGGACGTCCGCCTCGGCGGCGGAGCCGCCACCATCCGGGAGTTCCTCGACGCGGACCTGGTCGACACGCTGCACGTGGCGGTCTCGCCGGGCGTGAAGCTCGGGTCGGGTTCACGGCTCTGGGAGTCCCCCGACGAACTGCTCGACCGCTTCCACCGCGATGTCGTACCGAGCCCCAGCGGGGTGACACACCACCTGTTCTGGAGGCGGTAAGGCTAGTCGCCCTCCCCTTCTGCTTCCCCGGCCGAGGCCTCCCGCACCCCGGTCAAAAAGCCCCTGATCGCAGCCAGTTCCCGCTCGTCGTACCCGCTCAACAGGCCCACCGCCCGGTCGATCAGAGGGCCGAAGTGCTGCCGGCCGAGGGCGATCGCGCCCTCGGTCACCTCGATGGTGACCTTGCGGCGGTCCCGCTCGCCGCGCACCCGCCGCACATGCCCGGCCCGCTCCAGCCGGTCGACCAGTGCCGTCGTCCCGGCCGAGTTCAGCCCGAGCGCGGCGCCGAGTCGCCCCGCCGTGGTCTCCTCACCCGCGCGGTAGGCGTCCATCAGGACGATCAGCGCCCGCACATCGGTGGGATGCATGCCGTTGCGCTGGGCGAACCGGGCGCTGTGCCGCCCCAGGTCGACCACCACGGCGCGCAGCAGATGGACGAGCTCCATCTCCTGGTCGGACACGGGCCGCCTCCGATACCATCTCGCTGAGCAAGTATCTCGTTCAGCAAGATAATAAGGGGTCCTGGCTCATGAGCGCGCGCAGCACGTACGACACCGACCACTTTCTCGCCGCCTACGACAAGGTCATGGCCAAGTGGCCGACGGCGCGGGAGACGGCGACCGTGCCCACGCCCTTCGGCTCGACGCACGTCAACATATGCGGCCCGGCCGACGGGCCCCCGCTCGTCCTGCTGCCGGGCGGCGGAGGCCCGACCTCCGCGTCCTGGTACCGGCAAGCCGCCGAACTGTCCCATGCCCACCGGCTGTACGCCGTCGACCTGATCGGCGCCCCGGGTCGCAGCACACCGGCCCCCGGCCGCCACCCCCGTACGACCACCGACCTGGTGTCCTGGCTGGACGCCCTCCTCAAGGGCCTCGGCCTCGCGGAGACCGACCTGGGCGGGCACTCGTACGGCGCCTGGATCGCGCTGCGCTTCGCCCTGCACTCGCCCCACCGGGTACGCCGCCTGGTCCTCATGGACCCGACCCAGTGCTTCACCAAGCTGAAGCTGGCCTACGGGCGGCATGCGGTGCCGACGATGCTGCGGCCGACGCCCCGCCGCGTCCGGGAGTTCCTGGAGTGGGAGACGAGGGGCGTCCCCCTCGACCCCGATTGGCTCGCCCTCCAGGAGGCCGCCGTCGGCTTCCCCACCGTGCGGCCGGTGGTGGGACCACGCCCGACACCGGCCGCGCTGCGCGCCCTTGACCTGCCGGTTCTCGTGCTCCTCGCCGAGAACACCCGGACCCACAACCCGTCCAAGGTGGCCGCCCGCGCCGAGAAACTGCTGCCGCACGCCACGACGGCAACACTGCCGAACGTCTCCCACCACGCTCTGCCGCACGCCGCCCCGGCCGAAGCGAGCCGCCGCATCACCGACTTCCTGACCGGCCCCGCCGACTGAGCCCCTCCCACGCCGGCTACGCACAGCCGACCAGCACAACGGCTCCCACGGTCTCGACCCAGAAGTAGAACCAGGAGGGGTAGAACGCCGACGGCCGCCGCTCCACCACCCGCGCCACCAACCGCCCGAACGCCATCCCCGCCAGCGACACCGCCACCGTGAGGACCACCCCCGACCGCAGACCACCGGAGCCACTGAGCGCGGCCCAGGCGAGCAAGGCACCGACCGCGATCCCGAACCCGCCGTAGACGGCCCTGACTTCAGCGCGGGCCTCCGGGACGGACAGCTCGATACCGAAAGGGCGGATGAGCGCCCTGGGAGCGACGAGCCCGAAGAGCCCCATACCCAGGAAGAACAGTGCGACGAGGCCTGTGTAGACAGAGGACATGGCAGCGAGCGTGCCGTCCGTGAGCGTGGGCCCTCAATTACTCCCCTGGTAATGGCCTGGGCCACGGCCGAGTCGTGCCCCTCTGCTTTCCGCGACCCGTTTGACGTCCCGCAGGGACTCGGTGAGCCGCAGGGCCAGGTAGTGCAGCTCCGCGCTCGTCACCCGGCGTTCCGCGAGGAGTTCGGCGGCGTGTCCGAGCAGGTCGTCCGCCATGGCGAGCTGCAGGTCCTCGATGTCGTCGGCGAGGCGCGAGACGTAACCGGTCCCGTCGCCCACGAGATAACACGGCCGCCCGTCGGTACCGGTCCATGGCAGCAGGCGTTCGTGTGCTCCTCCGGTCATGCGCCCGTCTCCGCCATCAGATAGGGGCGGACCAGCCGGTTGTCCTCACCGCGCAGCGGAGGCTCCGTGGGGCGGCGGGGCGTCGCGACCCCGACGCCGTCGTGGCAGTACGGGCACGCGTACGGGCACGGAAGCGATGCCGACGATCGCCGCCGTCGCCCGCGAGGCGGGAACAGGAAACGGAGGAGCGGCTCGAGGAGCCGGGCGATGAGGTCTGTCACGTCTGCCTGCCTTCTCACCTGCGGTGACTGCGTTCTGTGCTGAATCACTCACAGAGTGGGGTCGGCCCTCGCTACGCTGCCAGAGGTCGGAGCTTGACATCGCGCTTGTCAAGAAGAGGAGTTGGCCGCATGGACGATCGCCGCGCACTTCGAACGCCGCGTCAGAAGTACGGAGAGGAGCTGCGGCTGAGGCGGACAGCAGTCGGCCTCACCCAGGAGGAACTGGGCGACCAGGTCGTGTGTTCACCCACGCTGATCAGCCACTTCGAGGCCGGCAGGCGCCTGCCGAAGCCGGATGACGCGCTGCGGATCGACCGGGCGCTGGGGACGGACGGGTTCTTCGCGCGGTGGCTGGAGGATCTGGAGAACAAGTACGACCCCCGCTTCGCTGCCGCCGCGGAATTGGAGCGACAGGCGAAGCTGATCCAGCACTTCGCGCTCACGCTGGTTCCCGGGCTGCTTCAGACGCCTGATTACGCCCGCGCCGTGTTCGCCGCCTACCGTCCCAACTCCACAGACGAGGAACTTGACAGGCAAGTTGTCATCCGAACAGAGCGAATCCGGATCCTCGATGGGCCGTCCCCTCCGGTCGTCTGGACGCTTCTCGACGAGTCCGTGCTGCGACGTTGTGTGGGTGGCCCGCAGGTGATGGCGGAACAGCTGCACAGGATCGCGGACTTGGCCGAGGCGCGACGGATTCGGCTGCACGTCGTTCCGTACCGCGTGGGTGCGCATCCGCTCATGGAGAGCCTGCTCATCCTGATGAGCTTCGAGGACTCCGCCCCGGTGGCATACATCGACGCGTTCGAGACCGGACGCCTGATGGACGATCCGGCGCTGGTGAGTGCCTGCCAGACCGCCTACGCTCTGGCCCTGAGCGACGCGTTGTCGCAGCAGGATTCACTGGCCCTCGTCAGGTCGGCAGCGGAGGAGCACACACGTGATCAGCAGTGAGCGCACCGGGTGGTTCAAGTCCAGCTACAGCGGCGGCAGTCAGGCCGATTGCCTCGAAGTCGCCCACGGCCACCCCGACATCCCCGTCCGCGACAGCAAGAACACCCCCGGCCCCACCCTCACCTTCTCGGCAACCGGCTGGACCGCCTTCGTCACCGCTCTCAAGGACGGCCACCTCACCGCCGCAAGCTGTAACTGACCAGCGACGCCCCCACCACCGACCCGAACGCCGGCAGCAGAAACTGTGCGAAGGCCTCCCAGCCCCACACGATCCCCGCGCACGCCGCCGTGATGTTGATGGCCAGGGACATGATCCACAGGGCGACGCTCTGGGCCTGGGGTGACATCGTTCCTCGTCGTCATTCGGTCCGGGGGGAATTCGCTGGGCGGGGCGGAATCAACCCGGCCCAGGGCTCGGAAGGGGGCGGAATTCCGGTGTGGGTGTCCGGTCCGTCGGGGGGAGCCGGGGGGTGTTCTCGTTCGGCGCGGAACGTTCGGGAGCCACGATCGCGTGGTCCCCGGAAATCGCCGGAGCCATCATGAGCAGCGTCAACGTGCTGACAGCGCACAGGCCGACGAGAAGGGCTCCTGCGGAGTGCGCACGCCGGAGGGCGCTCGGGCCTGGGGGACGCAGCGGCATCACGGTCACTCCGGAATCGAATCCGCCCCCCTTGATGAACTCCTGGATCCTCCCACGGGTAAGGAGCTCAAAAGGGACGACGCCGATGCTTGAACTGTAAAGCTTCGGGCTTCCGGGTGAATTCAGCGTGAAATGTGAGAGCCCGGCCGCATACTGATCGGTCGCTTTATTCGAGGGCGTTGTCCTACCCAGGCGGTACGGTCCCACCATGACCGATCAGGGAGAGCGGCGACTGGCCACGCTGGAAGGCGTACTTGAGCGCATCACCTATGCCAACGAGGAGAACGGCTACACGGTCGCCCGGGTCGACACCGGCAGAGGCGGCGGTGATCTGCTCACGGTCGTCGGCGCGCTGCTCGGCGCCCAGGTCGGCGAGTCCCTGCGGATGGAAGGGCGTTGGGGCTCACACCAGCAGTACGGGAAGCAGTTCCATGTAGAGAACTACACGACCGTGCTGCCGGCCACCGTCCAGGGCATCCGCCGCTACCTCGGCTCGGGGCTGGTCAAGGGCATCGGCCCGGTCTTCGCCGACCGGATCACGCAGCACTTCGGGCTGGACACCCTCCAGATCATCGAGGAGGAGCCCAAGCGGCTGATCGAGGTGCCGGGCCTCGGCCCCAAGCGGACCAAGAAGATCGCCGACGCCTGGGAGGAACAGAAGGCCATCAAGGAGGTCATGCTCTTCCTCCAGACGGTCGAGGTGTCCACGTCCATCGCCGTGCGCATCTACAAGAAGTACGGCGACGCCTCCATCTCCGTCGTGAAGAACCAGCCCTACCGGCTCGCGGCCGACGTCTGGGGCATCGGCTTCCTGACCGCAGACAAGATCGCCCAGTCCGTCGGCATTCCGCACGACAGCCCGGAGCGCGTCAAGGCGGGCCTGCAGTACGCGCTGTCGCAGTCCACCGACCAGGGGCACTGCTTCCTCCCGGAGGAGCAGCTGATCAAGGACGCGGTCAAGCTCCTCCAGGTCGACACGGGCCTGGTCATCGAGTGCCTGGCGGAGCTGGCCGAGCCGGGGGAGGACGGGGAGGAACCCGGCGTCGTACGGGAGAAGGTTCCGGGGCCGGACGGCGGGGAGCCGGTCACCGCCATCTATCTCGTGCCCTTCCACCGCGCCGAACTCTCCCTCTCCGCCCAGCTGCTGCGCCTCCTGCGCACCGAGGAGGACCGGATGCCGGGCTTCCGTACGGTGACCTGGGACAAGGCCCTCACCTGGCTCAAGGGCCGTACCGGCACCGAGCTCGCGCCCGAGCAGGAGGCCGCCGTCAAGCTGGCGCTGACCGAGAAGGTCGCCGTCCTTACCGGGGGCCCCGGCTGCGGCAAGTCGTTCACGGTCCGCTCGATCGTGGAGCTGGCCCGCGCCAGGAAGGCGAAGGTCGTGCTCGCGGCCCCGACCGGCCGGGCCGCCAAGCGCCTGTCCGAGCTCACCGGCGCCGAGGCCTCCACGGTCCACCGCCTGCTGGAGCTGAAGCCGGGCGGCGACGCGGCCTACGACCGGGACCGCCCGCTGGACGCCGACCTGGTGGTGGTCGACGAGGCGTCCATGCTGGACCTGCTGCTCGCCAACAAGCTGGTGAAGGCCGTGCCGCCAGGGGCGCACCTGCTGTTCGTCGGGGACGTGGACCAGCTGCCGAGCGTGGGCGCGGGGGAGGTGCTGCGGGATCTGCTCGCCGCCGGGGGACCGATCCCCGCCGTCCGTCTGACCCGGGTCTTCCGGCAGGCCCAGCAGTCGGGCGTGGTGACGAACGCCCACCGGATCAACGCCGGCCAACACCCGGTCACCGACGGCATGAAGGACTTCTTCCTCTTCGTCGAGGACGAGACCGAGGAGGCCGGGCGGCTCACCGTGGATGTGGCGGCCCGGCGCATCCCGGCCAAGTTCGGGCTCGATCCGCGCCGTGACGTGCAGGTCCTCGCCCCCATGCACCGGGGCCCGGCCGGCGCGGGCACCCTGAACGGCCTGCTCCAGCAGGCCATCACCCCCGGCCGCCCTGACACGCCGGAAAAGCGGTTCGGCGGACGGGTCTTCCGCGTCGGGGACAAGGTCACCCAGATTCGCAACAATTACGAGAAGGGCGAGAACGGCGTCTTCAACGGCACCGTCGGCGTGGTCACCTCGATCGACCCGGTCGACCAGCGGCTGACCGTGCTGACGGACGAGGACGAGGAGGTTCCGTACGACTTCGACGAGCTCGACGAGCTGGCGCACGCGTACGCCGTGACGATCCACCGCTCCCAGGGCAGCGAATACCCGGCGGTCGTCATCCCGGTCACCACGGGCGCCTGGATGATGCTCCAGCGGAACCTGCTCTACACGGCGGTCACCCGGGCCAAACAGCTGGTCGTCCTCGTCGGTTCGCGCAAGGCGATCGGCCAGGCGGTGCGCACGGTGTCGGCGGGCCGGCGGTGCACGGCGCTCGATTTCCGGCTCGGATCGTACGGATCTCAAAAAAATGATCGATCAAATGAGTCGTGAAGGTCACAGAGGCTTCCGGATGGGGAAGACAGGGGGCAGGATGAGCAAGTTGGCGGCACTCAGTGCCGCCAGTAGGCCCGATGGTCGACCCCGAGTGCACTCTCCTGAGCCAAGTGGGGGATGGTAGAAGCAGTCAGGGCAACCTCGAAGATGAGGCACAACGTCGGTGAGGGAAGACGTGAGCGACAACTCTGTAGTACTGCGGTACGGCGACGGCGAGTACACCTACCCGGTGATCGACAGCACCGTCGGGGACAAGGGCTTCGACATCGGAAAGCTCCGCGCCCAGACCGGTCTGGTGACACTGGACAGCGGTTACGGCAACACCGCCGCGTACAAATCCGCCATTACCTACCTGGACGGCGAAGCGGGCATCCTGCGGTACCGCGGGTACCCGATCGAGCAGCTGGCCGAGCGCTCCACCTTCCTGGAGGTCGCCTACCTGCTGATCAACGGCGAGCTGCCGACCGTCGACGAGCTCTCGACGTTCAAGAACGACATCACGCAGCACACCCTGCTGCACGAGGACGTCAAGAACTTCTACAAGGGCTTCCCGCGCGACGCCCACCCGATGGCCATGCTGTCCTCGGTCGTCTCGGCGCTGTCCACGTTCTACCAGGACAGCCACAACCCGTTCGACGAGCGCCAGCGCAACCTCTCCACGATCCGCCTGCTCGCCAAGCTCCCGACGATCGCGGCGTACGCGTACAAGAAGTCGATCGGTCACCCGTTCGTCTACCCGCGCAACGACCTCGGCTACGTCGAGAACTTCCTCCGCATGACCTTCTCGGTCCCGGCGCAGGAGTACGAGCTGGACCCGGTCGTGGTCTCCGCGCTCGACAAGCTGCTGATCCTGCACGCGGACCACGAGCAGAACTGTTCGACCTCCACGGTCCGCCTGGTCGGCTCCTCGCAGGCGAACATGTTCGCCTCGATCTCCGCCGGCATCAACGCCCTGTGGGGCCCGCTGCACGGCGGCGCTAACCAGTCGGTGCTGGAGATGCTGGAGGGCATCCGCGACTCCGGCGGCGACGTCGACACCTTCATCCGCAAGGTGAAGAACAAGGAGGACGGCGTCCGCCTGATGGGCTTCGGCCACCGGGTCTACAAGAACTTCGACCCGCGCGCCAAGATCATCAAGGCCGCCGCGCACGACGTGCTGTCCGCGCTCGGCAAGTCCGACGAGCTGCTGGACATCGCGCTGAAGCTGGAGGAGCACGCGCTCTCCGACGACTACTTCGTCTCGCGCAGCCTCTACCCGAACGTCGACTTCTACACGGGTCTGATCTACCGGGCCATGGGCTTCCCGACCGAGATGTTCACGGTCCTGTTCGCCCTCGGCCGGCTGCCGGGCTGGATCGCCCAGTGGCACGAGATGATCAAGGAGCCGGGCTCCCGCATCGGCCGCCCGCGCCAGATCTACACGGGCGTGGTCGAGCGCGACTTCGTTCCCGTCGAGGCCCGCTGAGACGCGGTAACCGCACGAGCCCCCGTATCCGGCTGCCGGATACGGGGGCTCGTGCGTATCCCCTGAGAGGGGCGATCTCCTGCGCGCTCTGCGCGATCTCTTACGTGATCTCTTACGCGATCGCTTACGGGATTTCTTACGCAATGAAGAAGGCGCCCCGGAACGTCGGTCCCCCCACGGGCCGACGGCCAGGGCGCCTTCCCAGTCCCGGTGCGGATTCCCCCCACGGGATCCGGCCGGGCGTCTGTGAGGACAGCGCCTGAATCGCTGTGAGCACAACGAGCAAAACTCGTCGTACCTCTGTCGTGTGCGATCTGCCGGGACAGCGCACGTCCGGGAGGGCCGCTCAAAGCTTCCCGGTGTGCGTGCCCCGGCAACGCATCTCTGGAGAAGTCCCCCAAGACATCTCCAGATGTCAGATCACGCCCCCCAAGACGCTCCCTGACATCGTCAACTTAGACCTTCGAACCCCTTCGATGGTTACGTTCACATCACTGTGATCTGCGTCTCTTGCATATGTCCGTTAGCTGCGCAAGAGCCCGGAAATGCCGTCCGGGACTCAAGCGTAAGGATGATGCGCGAGCCTTGTGAAGAGCTTATGTGAGCCGGGCTCGGGACTCCAGAGGGGCTCATATCAGGTTCGCCGCGAACTTAGGCCGAATTCGGGGGACTTCACCGGAATGTCCGGAGACGGAGGCTGTTCGTGACGACGAAGACCGACGAGAAGGCCATCGCGGCCCCCGCGATCATCGGGTTCAGCAGCCCCGCGGCGGCCAGCGGCAGCGCGGCCACGTTGTAGCCGAAGGCCCACACGAGATTGCCCTTGATCGTGGCCAGCGTCCGGCGCGACAGCCGGATCGCGTCCGCGGCCACCCGCAGGTCACCGCGCACCAGCGTCAGATCGCCCGCCTCGATCGCCGCGTCCGTGCCGGTGCCCATGGCCAGGCCCAGATCGGCGGTGGCGAGCGCGGCCGCGTCGTTGACGCCGTCACCCACCATGGCCACGACCCGCCCCTCGGCCCGCAGCCGCCGTACGGCGTCGACCTTGTCCTCGGGCAGGACCTCCGCCACCACCTGGTCGATCCCCACGGCCTTCGCCACCGACTCGGCCACCGCCCGGTTGTCCCCGGTCAGCAGCACCGGAGTGAGCCCCAGGGCGCGCAGCTCCCGCACCGCCTCGGCGCTGGTCTCCTTGACCGCGTCCGCCACGGCCAGCACGGCCCGCGCGGTCCCGTCCCAGCCGGCCACGACGGCCGTACGCCCGGCCCGCTCGGCCTCGTCCCGGGCGCGGGCCAGCTCCGGCGGTACGTCGTCGAAGAGCCGCCCCACGGCGACCTCACGGCCCTCGACGCGCCCGCGTGCGCCCCGCCCGGGGACGCTCCGGAAGCCCCCGACCTCCGGGAGCCGCCCGGCCCTCTTCTCGGCGCCCAGTGCGATCGCCCGCGCGACGGGGTGCTCGGAGGCGTGCTCGACGGCGCCCGCGAGCCGCAGCACCTCCTTCTCGTCGGCGCCCTCGGCGAGGTACACCTCCTGGAGGGTCATCCGGCCCGTGGTGACCGTGCCGGTCTTGTCCAGGACGACCGTGTCGATCCGGCGCGTGGACTCCAGCACCTCCGGGCCCTTGATGAGGATGCCGAGCTGGGCGCCGCGGCCCGTGCCGACCATCAGCGCGGTCGGGGTGGCCAGGCCCAGCGCACACGGGCAGGCGATGATCAGCACCGCGACGGCCGCCGTGAAGGCGGCGACACCGTCGCCGGTCAATCCGAGCCACGCCCCGGCGGTGGCGACGGCGATCAGCAGGACCACCGGCACGAAGATCCCGGAGATCCGGTCGGCGAGCCGCTGCACCTCGGCCTTGCCGTTCTGCGCGTCCTCCACCAGCTTCGCCATCCGCGCGAGCCGGGTGTCGGCGCCGACCCGGGTCGCCTCGACGACCAGCCGGCCGCCCGCGTTGACCGTCGCGCCGGTGACCGTGTCCCCGGCCGTCACGTCCACGGGCACCGACTCGCCGGTCAGCATCGAGGCATCGACCGCGGAGGCCCCTTCGACGACCGTGCCGTCGGTGGCGATCTTCTCGCCGGGCCGTACGACGAACCGGTCGCCGACCGCCAGCCGCTGCGCCGGGATCCGCACCTCGCGCCCGTCCCGCAGGACGGCCACGTCCTTGGCGCCCAGCTCCATCAGGGCCCTGAGCGCGGCCCCGGCGCGGCGCTTGGAGCGCGCCTCGAGGTAGCGG
This sequence comes from Streptomyces sp. NPDC044719, assembly GCF_056433405.1. Classification (NCBI taxonomy): domain Bacteria; kingdom Bacillati; phylum Actinomycetota; class Actinomycetes; order Kitasatosporales; family Streptomycetaceae; genus Streptomyces; species Streptomyces sp. NPDC044719. The sequence goes on along the minus strand of NZ_JBWKHE010000006.1, from coordinate 535,112 downwards.
CCCAGCAGGATGAAGGCGGTGACGCCGGAGGCGACCTCCAGATAGATCTGGGAGGCGCCGTCGCCGCGCGAGACCGTGAGCTCGAAGGGGTGCCGCATGCCCGGCATGCCCGCGTCGCCGAGGAACAGCGCCCACAGGGACCAGCCGAACGCGGCCAGCGTGCCGAGACAGACCAGCGTGTCCATGGTGGCGGCGCCGTGCCGGGCGTTCGTCCAGGCGGCCCGGTGGAAGGGCAGTCCGCCCCAGACGACGACCGGCGCGGCGAGGGTGAGCGAGAGCCACTGCCAGTTGTCGAACTGGAGGGCCGGGACCATCGCGAGCAGGACCACGGGCACGGCGAGCACGGCCGAGACGGTGAGGCGGCGGCGCAGGGCCGACAGCTCCCGGTCCTCGTCGGCGGCGGGTTCCTCCTCGCGCGGGGGCGCGGGCTCCTCGGCGGTGTATCCGGTCTTCACCACGGTGGCGATCAGATCGGCGACCTCGGTGCCCGCGGGGTAGCTGACCCTGGCCTTCTCCGTCGCGTAGTTCACCGTGGCTGTGACGCCGTCCATGCGGTTGAGCTTCTTCTCGACGCGGGCCGCGCAGGAGGCGCAGGTCATCCCGCCGATGAGCAGCTCGACCTCGGCGGCCGCCGGCTCACGGTCCGGCGGCGCCTGGGCGGTGGTGCTGGTCATGTCCTTCACTCCAGGAGGTGGCGGGGTGCCCGGGAAGCGGAACGGGCCGTACGGGCCGGGGCGGCGGCCGTACGGCCCGTACGTCGGTACGAGTGCCAGGTCTGGAGCGTCTCAGGCCTGGCTTCCGGGCTTTCGGCCCGGCTCTCGGCGCAGGCGGGGGTCAGGCCCTGCCGGCCAGCTCGAAGCCGGCCTCGTCGACGGCGGCGCGTACGGCCTCTTCCTCGAGCGGGGCCGCGGAGACGACGGTGACCTCGCCGGTCTTGGCGACGGCCGTCACCGAACTGACGCCGGGGATCTCGGAGATCTCGCCGGAGACGGCGCCCTCGCAGTGTCCGCAGCTCATGCCGCTCACCTTGTAGACGGTGGTGACGGGGCCCGTGGTGTCGGTCTGGGCGGTCATGTCGTTACTCCTCGTCGAGGCATGTGGGGCTGTGGGGACCCACGAGGGGCCCGCACACTTCCCACTGTACCCCTAGGGGGTATCAGCGCACGACGTCCTCGACCAGGGGTCGCAGGTAGCGCAGCAGGACGTCCTTCAGCTCCTGGATGTACGCCTCCCGCTCGGCGCCCTCGTGGGCCAGGACCAGCTCCAGGCCGGCCATGTAGATGGCGACGCACATCTGGGCGGTGCGGGTGACGGCGGGGGCGGGCGCGTCGGGCACGAACGGGGCAAGGGTCGCCTCGACCCGGGCGACCAGTGTCGTGTGCAGCGCGTCGTGCTCCTCGGTGATGCGACCCGGGATGTCGGGGCCGTGCAAGAGGGCGAAGAAGGCCGGGTGGCGGCAGTTGAACTCGATGAAGCGGTCGACGGCCCCGGCGATCACCTCCTCGATCGGGGTGGCCGCGGGGTCGATCGGAGCGAGGATCTCGTCGTACGACTGCCGCATCTCGTGCATGAGCCGCCCGCCCAGCTCGATCGCGATCGCTTCCTTGTTCGGGAAGAACTGGTACAGCGTGCCCGGCGAGACGCCTGCCTCGCGGGCGATGGCGTTGGTGCTGGCGGCCGTGTAGCCGGTCGTGGAGAACACCGTGGCGGCGGCTTCGAGCAGTTGGGTGATCCGGCGCTCGCCGCGGGCCTGGCGCCGGCGCGGCCGGTCCTCGGCCGCCGTCGCCGTCTCCGTCTCCGCTGTTCCGTGTCTCTCGGTCTTGCCGGTCTTCCTGGTCCTGTCGGTCTTCTCGGGCACGCGTTATCCCCAGGTCTCATCACGCGATTGACAAACGCGAGTGGTCGCTCGCATTCTGGAGTCGGCAGAAATGCGAGCGAGCTCTCGTGTTTGCCAGTCTATGGCAGCCCCGCGCTGTCAGGCTGCGCCTGGACACGGGTCACGGTGAAGGGGACACCGCACGATGACCGAAGTCAACACACCACCACGCACCGGCGGCTGGACCCGCTTCGTCACCGCAAGGCCCAGACTGTCGCTGCTGGTGGCACTGGTGATCACCGCGCTCGCGGTGCTGGCCGGCAGCGGCGTCGCCGACCGGCTCGGCGCCGGCGGCTGGGAGGACCCGGCCGCCGAGTCCACCCGCGCGACCAAGGCCCTGGAGCGCGAGTTCCCCGGGTCCCAGCCCAACCTGCTGCTCCTGGTCGACGCGGGCCACGCCCCGGTCGACGATCCGGCCGTGGCCGCCGAGGCCAAGCGCCTCACCCAGCGCCTGGCGAGCGAGCGGGGCATCACCGGCGTCGGCTCCTACTGGCAGTCCGGCACCCCGGCCCTGCGCGCCGAGGACGGCCACGAGGCGCTGATAGCCGCCCGCATCACCGGCGACGAGAAGACCGCCGCCGAGACCCTGGAGCGCATCGCGCCCCACTACCGCGGCGCGCACGGCCCGGTGGAGGTCACCGTCGGCGGCCCGGTCGCCGTGCGGCACGAGATGCAGACGATCATCCAGGAAGACCTGACCCGGGCCGAGCTCATCGCCCTGCCGGTGACGCTCGTGCTGCTGGTGATGGTCTTCGGCAGCGCGGTCGCGGCCCTGCTGCCGCTCGGCATCGGCATCGTCGCCATCCTCGGGACCAACGCGATCCTGCGCGGCCTGACCGAGCTCACCGACGTGTCCGTGTTCGCGATCAACCTCACCACGGCCCTCGGCCTCGGCCTCGCTGTCGACTACGCGCTGTTCATCGTCCGCCGCTTCCGCGAGGAACTGTCCACGGGCGCCGAGCCCTTGACGGCGATCGGCACGACCCTGCGCACCGCCGGCCGCACCGTGCTGTTCTCCGCCCTCACCGTCGCGGTGTCCCTGGCCGCGATGCTGGTCTTCCCGCAGTACTTCCTGCGGTCCTTCGCCTACGCCGGGATCGCCGTGGTGCTGCTCGCCGCGGCGGCCGCGCTGATCCTGCTCCCGGCGGCGCTGATGCTGCTCGGTAACCGGGTCAACGCCCTGGACCTGCGCCGCCTGTTCCGGCGCGGACACCGGCCGAAGCCCGCCGGGGAAGAAGGCAGAACGTGGGCGCGTACGGCGACGCTCGTCATGCGCCGCGCCCCGTTCTTCGCCCTGGGCACCACAGCCGTCCTCGTCCTGCTGGGCCTGCCCTTCCTGGGCGTGAAGTTCGGCACCGCCGACGACCGCCAGCTGCCCTCGACCTCCGAGTCCCATGTCGTGCAGCAGCACATCAGGGAGGGCTTCCCCGGCAGCCCCGACGGCGGCCTCGAAGTGCTCGCCCAGGGCCGCGCGACCGAGGCGCAGTACGGCGCCTACAAGGAGCGGATCGCCGGCCTGCCCGATGTGCAGCGGGTCGAAGGACCGCTGGTGAAGGGCGACTCGGCGTACTTCACCGTGCTGCCGAAGGGCGAGGCGGTCGACGATCCGGCCCAGCGCCTGGTGGGTGAACTGCGCGAGGTCCGGGCCCCCTTCGACACCGAGGTGACCGGCACCGCGGCCGCCCTGGTCGACTCCAAGGACGCCATAGGGGAGCGCCTGCCGCTCGCGGCCGTCTTCATCACGATCGTCACCCTGCTCCTGGTCTTCCTCCTCACGGGCAGCGTGCTGATACCGATCCAGGCGGTCGTGCTCAACGCGCTCAGCCTGACGGCCATGTTCGGCGCGGTCGTCTGGGTCTTCCAGGACGGCCACCTGTCCGGCCTGCTCGGCTTCACCAGTCCGGGCTCCATAGAGACGACCCTGCCGGTCCTGATGTTCTGCGTGGCCTTCGGCCTGTCCATGGACTACGGGGTGTTCCTGCTCTCCCGCGTCAAGGAGGAGTACGACCACACCGGCGACCACGACCAGGCCGTCCGGCACGGCCTGGCGCGCACGGGCGGGCTGATCACCGCGGCGGCGGTCATCCTGGCCGTGGTCATGGTCGCGATCGGCACCTCCCGGGTGACCAACACCAAGATGCTCGGCCTGGGGATCGCGCTGGCGGTCCTGATGGACGCGATGATCGTCCGCAGCCTCCTGGTCCCCGCGGTCATGCGCCTCACGGGCCGCGCCACCTGGTGGGCCCCCCGCCCGCTGCGCCGCTTCCACGAGCGCTTCGGTCTGAGCGAGGGTGAACCTGAGCCGGAGAAGAAGACGGAAGAGGCCAGAGACAAGGTCGGAGCGTCGCATGCTTGATCGCCCGGGGAGGTAAAGGCACCTCGGAATCCCGGACATGCGCGAACCGGGTGAGAGTGAGAAGGCGGGTGGACCATGCGGGCCGTGGTGTTCGAGCGGTACGGGGAAGCGGCCGAGGTACGGGAGGTCTCGGACCCGGAGCCCGCGGAGCACGGGGTCGTCGTGCGGGTCGAGGCCACCGGCCTGTGCCGCAGCGACTGGCACGGCTGGCAGGGCCACGACCCCGACATCGCGCTGCCGCATGTGCCCGGGCACGAACTGGCCGGTGTCATCGAGACGGTGGGCGCCCGGGTGACCGGATGGCGGCCCGGCGACCGTGTCACCGTGCCGTTCATCTGCGCCTGCGGCACCTGCCCGTCCTGCGCGGCGGGCGACCATCAGGTGTGCGAGCGCCAGACCCAGCCCGGCTTCACCCACTGGGGCTCCTTCGCCGAGTACGTGGCGCTGGACCACGCCGACGTGAACCTCGTGGCGCTCCCCGGGGAGCTGTCCTTCGCGGCGGCGGCCTCCCTCGGCTGCCGGTTCGCCACGGCGTATCGGGCGGTGGTGCGGCAGGGCCGGGTCGCGGCGGGGGAGTGGGTCGCGGTGCACGGCTGTGGCGGGGTCGGGCTCTCGGCGGTGATGATCGCGGCGGCGTCGGGAGCGCGGGTCGTGGCCGTCGACGTGTCGGCCCGAGCGCTGGAGCTGGCAGGGAGGTTCGGGGCCGCGCACTGCCTGGACGCGGCAGACGTACCGGACACCGCGGCGGCGGTCCGCGATCTCACCGGCGGTGGCGCCCACCTCTCGCTCGACGCCCTCGGCTCACCCGCCACCTGCGCCGCCTCGGTGAACGGCCTGCGCCGCCGCGGCCGGCACGTCCAGGTCGGTCTGCTGCCCTCACCGACCGGCACGACACCCGTCCCGATGGCCCGTGCCGTCGCCCTGGAGCTCGAACTCCTCGGCAGCCACGGCATGGCCGCGCACAGCTACCCGCCGATGCTGGAGCTGGTCCGCGGCGGTGTGCTGCGCCCGGACCTGCTGGTGACGTCCACGATCACGCTGGACGAGGTCCCGTCCGCGCTGGCGGCGATGGGGACGGCGCAGGGAGCGGGGGCCACGGTCATCGAGCCGTGGAGCTGACGCCCCCTGAGGGCCGAGCTCAGTCGGTTCTTCGGTTGCGATTGCCGGGCCGGGAGGCGACCCAGGCCCGGACCGTGTCGGCGTACCAGTAGGGCTTGCCGCTCTCGACATGGTCGGGCGGCGGCAGCAGCCCGTGCTTGCGGTAGGACCGCACGGTGTCCGGCTGCACTTTGATGTGTGCCGCGATCTCCTTGTACGACCAGAGCTTTCGGTCGGTCATGACGTGCACCTCCCCGCGCGCACCACGGCGGCGGCCGGGGACGGCCGTCCGGGGGAGCCGGGCGCTGCGCTGGCGATCAACAAGCCTGTGTCCGGTCAACGACGCTCGGTGACACGGGGCAGGACCTGTGGGCCGGGTGTGACGGAAGACCTGTGTACACGCGACATGTGTGACAGGAAGCGGGCGTTTGTGACACGGCCGGGGCAAAGGCGCGCACCGGATCGTCGGCGGGGCGCTTTGACGCGGCACCAGAGCACGAATCCGTGAGACCCGGACCAGGACACGCGGAAAGCGCTGTCATGATCTGGTCCGAATGTCCGGACAAAACATTGACAGGGCTTCGGGAAGGGGACTACAACACCGGGGAGAGCCGACACCGAGGGGTATCCGATGGCGTACGACCTGATCACCATGGGGCGGATCGGAGTGGATCTGTATCCGCTCCAGACGGGCGTCCCGTTGCCGCAGGTCACGTCCTTCGGCAAGTTCCTCGGCGGCTCGGCGACGAACGTCGCGGTCGCCGCTGCCCGCCTGGGACGGCGGACCGCGGTGATCACGCGCACCGGCGACGACCCCTTCGGCACCTACCTCCACGAGGCCCTGAAGGGCTTCGGCGTGGACGACCGCTGGGTCACCGCGGTCCCCGGCCTGCCCACCCCGGTCACCTTCTGCGAGGTCTTCCCGCCGGACGACTTCCCGCTGTACTTCTACCGCCGGCCCAAGGCCCCCGACCTGGAGATCGACGCCCACGAGCTCGACCTCGACGCCCTCCGCGACGCCCGCGTCTTCTGGGTCACCGGCACGGGCCTGAGCGAGGAACCGAGCCGCACGGCGACCCTCGCGGCCCTCGCCCACCGCGCCAAGTCCGGCACCACGGTCTTCGACCTCGACTGGCGCCCGATGTTCTGGACGGACCCGGACGCCGCCCGCCCGTTCTACACGGAGGCCCTGCGCCACACCACCGTCGCGGTCGGCAACCTCGACGAGGTGGAGGTCGCCACGGGCGTGCGCGAACCCCACGCCGCTGCCCGCGCACTCCTCGACGCGGGCGTGGAACTGGCCGTCGTCAAGCAGGGCCCCAAGGGCGTCCTGGCCGTAAACCGCGAGGGCGAGAGCGCCGAGGTCCCCCCGCTGCCCGTGAACGTCCTCAACGGCCTGGGCGCCGGTGACGCCTTCGGCGGCTCCCTGGTCCATGGCCTCCTGGCCGGCTGGGACTTGGAGAAGACCATGCGGCACGCCAACGCCGCCGGCGCCATCGTCGCCTCCCGTCTGGAGTGCTCCTCCGCGATGCCCACCCCGGGCGAGATCGAGGCGGCCGTCACCGCGGGGGCCGTCAAGTGACCGTCGACGTCTCCGAACTCGTCCGCCTGCGCAGCCACCGTCCGGAGGCGATCGCCGAGGCCGCCGCCCGCCGCCCCCGCAGGCCCCTGCTGAACGACAACGGCCGGCTGATGATCGTCGCCGCCGACCACCCGGCCCGCGGCGCCCTCGGCGTCGGCGGCCGCAGCATGGCCATGGCCAACCGCGCCGGCCTCCTCGAACGCCTCTGCCTGGCCCTGTCCCGCCCCGGCGTGGACGGCGTCCTCGCCACCGCCGACATCCTCGACGACCTGCTGCTGCTCGGCGCCCTCGACGGCAAGGTCGTCCTGGGCTCGATGAACCGCGGCGGCCTCCAGGGCGCGAGTTTCGAACTCGACGACCGCTTCACCGGCCACCGCCCCGAAGACATCGAGCGCCTCGGCTTCGACGCGGGCAAGCTCCTCCTACGCATCGACTACGACGACCCGGGCTCCCTCACCACGATGGAGTCCACCGCACGCGCGATCGACGCCATGGCCGCCCGGCGGCTCCCCGTCTTCGTCGAGCCGTTCATCTCCCGCCGCGACGAGACGGGCCGGCTGCGCAACGACCTCTCCGCCGAGGCCGTCACCAAGTCGATCGCCATCGCCTCCGGCCTGGGCGGCAGTTCCGCCTACACCTGGCTGAAGGTGCCGGTCACCGCGAACCCCGACGACATGGCCGAGGTCATGGCGGCTTCCACACTGCCCGCCGTCCTGCTCGGCGGGGAGGTCGGGGAGGACCAGGACGGGGCGTACGAGAAGTGGCGCGGCGCCCTCCAACTGCCCACCGTGCGCGGGCTGGTGGTCGGCCGTTCGTTGCTGTACCCGGCGGACGGCGATGTGGCCGCCGCCGTGGACACCGCCGTAGGACTGTTGTGAGGGCCGCTTCATGACCAGTGAGCTGTACGTTCCCAAGGGCACCACCGGCGATGTGAACTACGTCCTGGACATCGACCCCAAGCGGGCCGGCTGGACGCACTGCAGCCTGCGGATCGTGGAGCTGGCACGGGGCGGCACCCACACCTTCACCACCGGGGACAGCGAGTGGATCGTGCTGCCCCTGCGGGGCGCGTGCACCGTGCGCGTCGAAGACGAAGAGTTCCACCTCTCGGGCAGGAGGAGCGTGTTCGCGTCGGCCACCGACTTCGCGTACGCGCCCCGTGACGCCCGGGCCCAGATCGCCTCCGGCGCGGGAGGCCGCTTTGCTTTGGCAGGAGCGAAGTGCGAGCGACAACTCCCCGCCCGCTACGGCCCCGCGCCGGAGGTCCCCGTCGAGCGGCGTGGCAGCGGCACCAGCCTGCGGCACGTCCGCAACTTCGCCTCGGCCGACGCCTTCGACTGCGACAAGCTCATCGCCGTCGAGGTGGTCACCCCCGGCGGCAACTGGTCCTCGTACCCGCCGCACAAGCACGACGAGCACCGCCCCGGCGAGGAGTCGGAGCTGGAGGAGATCTACTACTTCGAGATCGACGGCCCGAACGGTTTCGGCTATCAGCGCGTATTCCCTTCGCGCGAGGGCGGCTCCGACGTCCTCACGGAGGTCCGCTCCGGCGACGCCGTCCTCGTCCCCGACGGATGGCACGGCCCGTCCATCGCCCAGCCCGGCCACGACATGTACTACCTGAATGTCATGGCGGGCCCGGGTGACACGAGGGAGTGGCGGATCTGCTTCCACCCGGACCATACGGAGGGGTACCGATGACGACGACCCGGCTGACCGTCGCGCAAGCGCTGGTTCGTTTCCTCGCCGCCCAGTACACCCAACGCGACGGCGTACGCCAGCGGCTCATCGGCGCCACCTGGGGCATCTTCGGCCACGGCAACGTCGCCGGTATCGGGCAGGCGCTCCTGGAGTACCCCGACGCGATGCCGTACCACCAGGGGCGCAACGAACAGGCCATGGTGCACGCCGCGGTCGGCTACGCCCGGCAGTCCAACCGGATGTCCACGCACGCGGTCACGACCTCCATCGGCCCGGGCGCCACCAACCTGGTCACCGGCGCCGCCCTCGCGACCGTCAACCACCTGCCGGTGCTGCTCCTGCCCGGCGACGTGTTCGCGGCCCGCCCCGCCGACCCGGTCCTGCAGCAGCTCGAAGTGCCGTACGCGGGCGACGTGTCGGTCAACGACTGTCTGCGCCCGGTGTCGAAGTACTTCGACCGGATCACCCGGCCGGAGGCCCTGATGCCCTCCGCCTTGAACGCGATGCGCGTCCTCACCGACCCCGTCGAGACCGGCGCCGTCACCCTCGCGCTGCCCCAGGACGTGCAGGCCGAGGCGTACGACTGGCCGGAGGAGTTCTTCGCCGAGCGCGTCTGGACCGTACGGCGTCCCGGCGCCGACCCGGCGGAACTCGCCGAGGCGGTACGGATCATCCGCGCGGCCGCCAGGCCCTTGGTCGTAGCGGGCGGCGGCGTCCACCACAGCCGCGCCGAGGAGGCCCTCGCCGAGTTCGCCGGGACCACCGGCATCCCGGTCGCCTCCACCCAGGCGGGCAAGGGCTCCCTGCGCCACGACCACCCCCAGGACGTCGGCGGCGTCGGGCACACCGGCACGGCGACGGCGGACGAGCTGGCCCGCACCGCCGACCTGGTGATCGGCGTGGGGACCAGGTACACCGACTTCACCACCGCCTCCGGCACCCTCTTCGCCGGCGAGAACGTCCGGTTCCTCAACCTCAACATCGCGTCCTTCGACGGCCACAAGCTCGCCGGTCAGCCCCTCGTCGCCGACGCCCGCAGCGGCCTCACGGAACTCACCGACGCCCTCCGCCTGCACGCGTACCGGGTCGCCGACTCCTACGCCACCGAGTACACCGAGGACAAGGAGCGCTGGGAGCAGCGCGTCGACGCCTGCTACGAGGTGGACGAACCGGACACCCGCCCCAGTCAGCCGCAGGTCCTCGGCGCCCTGGACGAGCTCGCCGACGAGTCGGACATCCTCATCAACGCGGCCGGTTCCCTCCCCGGCGACCTGCACAAACTGTGGCGGACGCGCTCCTGCGACCAATACCACCTGGAGTACGGCTACTCCTGCATGGGCTACGAGATCCCGGCCGCGATCGGCGTGAAGATGGCCGCCCCGGACCGGCCCGTGTGGGCGCTGGTCGGCGACGGCACGTATCTGATGATGCCGACCGAGATCGTGACGGCCGTGCAGGAGGGCATCGCGATCAAGGTCCTGATCATCCAGAACCACGGCTACGCGTCCATCGGCGGACTGTCCGAGTCGGTCGGCGGCGAGCGGTTCGGCACCGCCTACCGCTACCCGTCCGAGGACGGCACGTACACGGGGCCGCCGCTGCCGGTGGACCTCGCCGCCAACGCGGCCAGCCTCGGCATGCGCGTCCTGCGCGCGAAGACCGTACGGGACCTGCGGGAGGCCCTCGCCGAGGCCCGGGCCGCCGACACTCCCACATGTGTCTACGTCGAGACCCAAACGGCAGACACAGTGTCGGGCGCGCCTCCCGCGCAGGCCTGGTGGGATGTACCCGTGGCCGAGACCGCGACACGGCCGTCCGCGGTCAAGGCACGTGAGCTGTACGAACGGCACGTCTCCACCCGACGCCGCCATCTGTGAAGGAGTTCCCGGCCATGACGAAGATCGTCAACCACTGGATCGGCGGCAAGACCGTCGAAGGCGCCTCGGGCAAGCACGGGCCGGTGACCAACCCGGCGACCGGCGCGGTGACGACGAAGGTCGCCTTCGCCTCGGTGGACGAGGTGGACGCGGCGGTCGCCGCCGCCAAGGAGGCCTACGCCACCTGGGGCCAGTCCTCGCTGGCGCAGCGGACCTCGATCCTGTTCAAGTTCCGCGCGCTGCTGGACGCCAACCGGGACGCGATCGCCGAGCTGATCACCGCCGAGCACGGCAAGGTGCACAGCGACGCGCTCGGCGAGGTGGCCCGCGGCCTGGAGATCGTCGACCTGGCCTGCGGCATCAACGTCCAGCTCAAGGGCGAACTGTCCACGCAGGTCGCGAGCCGCGTGGACGTCTCCTCGATCCGTCAGCCGCTCGGCGTCGTAGTGGGCATCACCCCGTTCAACTTCCCGGCGATGGTGCCGATGTGGATGTTCCCCATCGCCATCGCCTGCGGCAACACCTTCGTGCTGAAGCCGTCCGAGAAGGACCCGTCGGCCTCGCTGAAGATCGCCGAGCTGCTGTCGGAGGCGGGCCTGCCCGACGGCGTCTTCAACGTCGTCCACGGCGACAAGGTGGCCGTCGACCGCCTCCTGGAGCACCCGGACGTCAAGGCCGTCTCCTTCGTCGGCTCGACCCCGATCGCCCGCTACATCCACACCACGGCCTCCGCGAACGGCAAGCGCGTCCAGGCCCTGGGCGGCGCCAAGAACCACATGCTGGTCCTCCCGGACGCCGACCTGGACGCCGCGGCCGACGCCGCCGTGTCCGCCGCCTACGGCTCGGCCGGCGAGCGCTGCATGGCCATCTCCGCCGTCGTCGCGGTCGGCTCGATCGGCGACGAACTGGTGGAGAAGATCCGCGAGCGCGCCGAGAAGATCAAGATCGGCCCCGGCGACGACCCGACCTCCGAGATGGGCCCGCTCATCACCAAGGTCCACCGCGACAAGGTCGCCTCCTACGTCGAGGGCGCGGCGGCAGAGGGCTGCGAGGTCGTCCTGGACGGCACCGGCCACACGGTCGACGGCTTCGAGGACGGCCACTGGATCGGCATCTCGCTGCTCGACAAGGTGCCCACGTCCGCGAAGGCCTACCAGGACGAGATCTTCGGCCCGGTGCTGACCGTGCTGCGCACCGAGACCTACGAGGAGGCCCTGGACCTGATCAACGCCTCCCCGTTCGGCAACGGCACCGCGATCTTCACCCGGGACGGCGGCGCGGCCCGCCGCTTCCAGCTGGAGGTCGAGGCCGGCATGGTCGGCATCAACGTCCCGATCCCGGTCCCCGTCGGCTACCACAGCTTCGGCGGCTGGAAGGACTCGCTCTTCGGCGACCACCACATCTACGGCAACGACGGCACGCACTTCTACACCCGCGGCAAGGTCGTCACCACCCGCTGGCCGGACCCGGCCGACGCCCCGGCGGGCGTTGACCTGGGCTTCCCGCGCAACCACTGAGGTTTTTTCTCCGGGGGCGCCTGCGGTTCTCGCAGGCGCCCCCGGACCTGTTCCCGCTGACCTCAGAGTGCTCAAAAGGGCAATCAGATTGCCTTTCTGCTGCGGATTTCGCAGGCAAAGAGGCATTGACGTGCTGCTTTTCGTCGGGGTTCGATGCTGCGCACGTTCACCGCCGAGCCGATGGGAATCGCCGCATGACCGACACGCTCCGTCCTGTCGAGACAGCCGTGGCGCACGCGCCGGACAGTCACCCCAGGAAGCTCAAGCGCTCCATCGGAGTCGTCGGCGGCACCCTCCTCACCCTCTCCTGCGTGACCCCCGCCTCCACGCTGTTCGTGGTGGTCCCCGACCTGTTCGGATCGCTCGGCACCGCCACGGCCCTCACCATCGCCGTCGGCTCGCTGCTCTGCGTCGCGGTGGCGTTCTGTTACTCGGAGCTGGGCACGCTCATCCCCAGCGCCGGCGGCGAGTACGCGATGGTCTCGATGATGGCCGGGCGCCTCGCCGGCTGGCTCGTCTTCGTCCTCTCGCTCCTGGTCGTGATGATCGTCCCGCCGGTCATCGCGATGGGCACGGCCGACTACCTCGCCCCGGTCGCCCACCTCGACCCGTCCTGGACGGGCGCCTCGGTCATGCTGCTCGCCACCCTCGCCGGCCTGCTCGACCTGCGGGCCAACGCCTGGATCACCGGCGTCTTCCTGGTCCTGGAGGTCATCGCGGCGGCCGTCGTGGCGGTACTGGGCTTCGCCCACGCCGAGCGCGGCCCGGACAGCCTGGTCTCCATGGAGGTGGCCGGCCCGAGCGGCGCCCCGGACACCGTCACTGCCCTGCTCGTGGTCTCCGGACTCGCGATCGCCTTGTTCGTCACCCAGGGCTTCTCCACCGCCGTCTACCTCTCCGAGGAACTGGAGAACCCGCGCCGCACGGTCGCCCGTACGGTCCTGGCCACCCTCGCCATCTCCGCCGTGATCATCCTGGTCCCGGTCGCCGCGATCACCCTGGGCGCGCCCGACCTCGCCGCCCTGACCGGCGGTGACATCGGCACCATGGTCACCGCCTGGTCCAACTCGGCCGTCGGCACGTTCGTCAGCCTCTGCGTGGCCCTGGCGATCATCAACGCCGGGATCGTCATGGTCATCCAGAACTCCCGCGTCCTGTTCGCCTCGGCCCGCGACAAGGCCTGGCCCGCCCCGGTGAACACCCTCCTCTCCCGCCTCGGCCGCTTCGGCTCCCCCTGGGTCTCCACCCTCGCCGTGGGCGTCCCGGGCGCGGCCCTGTGCTTCGTGAACCTGGACACCCTGTACGGCGTCACGGGCGTCTCGGTCACCGGCATGTACCTGCTGGTCGCGATCGCCGCCCTGCGCACCCGCCGCGACCCGCACCGCCACACCCAGGCCTGGCGCATGCCCCTGTGGCCGGCGGCCCCGGTCCTCCTGATCGTGGTCCTGGTGTACATCCTGGTCCAGCAGGACCCGACGTACCTGCTCTGGACGGGCGGCATCACAGCAGCGGCGACCCTGTACTGGGCGTTGTACCTCCGCCCGCGCAAGAACACGCGCTGGCTGGTGACGGTCCCCGAGGACGCCCGGGACTGAGGATTGGCGGCAGCCCTACGCCCGCTGGCCCGGGCGATGAACGGGCAACCACGCCACCGCGTGATCGACGGCGTCCCGCAGGGGAAACACCCTGACGGCGGCACGTCCGACCGTGCCCGCCGTGACAGACGCCCCGCTCCGCTCGAACGACGAGCCCAGCTCCGCGAAGTCGCTGTCGTCGAGCGCCACATCCGTGTAACTCCACCAGGTGCGTTCGCCCCGGGCCCGGACGACGCAGTGGTACTCCCGCAGAGGCCGGTCCGGCACCCGGTACTCGGCCAGGTGGAACGCGGTGCAGAAGGCGAACCCCACTCCGAGGAGGAGCACCTTGGCGTGCTCCTCGTACAGCCGGGCCAGTGGGGAGAGTTCCCCGAGGTGGCAACTGGCGGAGTGATCGGAGACGACCTTCTGGGCGAGAGGGCCGAGGGCGGCGAACGACGTCTGGGGATGGTCGCTGCGCATCGCGTCGGGGTGGGTCCGCACCTCTTCGGCCAGGCGTCCCATCGACGGGGCAGGTGTGTGCTGCGGGTCGTAGGGCGGCATCCTCCTTCGCAGTTCCGCCACCTGTTGCCGGGTGCACCCTTGGACGCGCTGGAGATAGGCCCGTGAGGTGTCCGAGTTCTCGGGCGTGAAGGTGGGCACCACGAGCGTGCCTTCGGGGCCGAGCGCAGTACGCAGCGCTCGCACCACCGCCCGGCTCCCGTCCTGCACCGGGCCGAGGCTGCGCAGCGACGAGTGTGTGAGGAGAACGTCTCCGGCGCCAATGCCCGCCGCCCGGAGTTCAGCGGTCATGGTGGCTTCATCGAGGGCTGATGGATGTGAACGGTCGTGGAGTCTCTGCATCATGACCTTTCCGAATCGGCCTGCCGCGATGGGCTCACGAGCCGGTCCTGGAAACGGGAAATCAGTTTCATCAGGTCGCGGCAGAAGACGGAGGGGTTGTCAAAACCGTTCCCCGCTGCGAAACGATGGGCGTAGAGCCCTCCTCCGCACGTCGTCACCACGGGACATGACCTACAGGTGGTGCAGAGGCCCGCGACGCCGCGTCGGCGATTCCGCATACCCGGATGGTCGGCGACGTCGTCCAGGCTGTGGGAGAAGACGGCCATCCCTGTCGCGGGGGCCCCGTGATACGCCACCTTGAGGGAATCGGCCTGCTCGAACGTCCCGTCGGTTTCGATCACCACGAGTTCGACCGCGTCCGTTCCCGTCGACTCGACGAGCGAAGGGCCGCCTCTCAGGAGGCTCAGCACTGAATCGAAGAGCCGCACCGGCACCGGACGCTCGGTGGCGAACCACTGTTCGGCGATGGTGATCAGCCAATCCGCGTACGGAGTCGCTTCCGGGGCCGACCGCGGAGGCGGGTTGTCCCATGTGGCGTGCGGCAGCAGAAAGTCGATCTTCGGAGGGTTCAGTGCGAGCAGGGCCTCGTAGGTCCGCAGGGGATCGTTCTCGGGGTCGATCGTGCAGAGAATTCCCGCGAACGAGTCTCGGTAGCGCGGTTCCTGGAAAAGCTGCAAGGCGCTCAGGACGCGGTCGTGACTGCCGCGTCCGTCCGCGAAGCGGCGATGCCGGTCGTGCGCGGTCCGGTCGCCGTCCATCGATACGCCGACCTTGATGTCGTAGGCCCGGAAGATCTCACAGAACTGCTCGTCCAGACGGACGGCGTTCGTCTGGAGCCGTAGATCCAGCCGGCAGTGGCCCTCGAGTGCGGCCCGGAATTCCCGCGCGATCCGGCGCAGTCCCGAGTGCCCCACGAGAAGCGGTTCGCCGCCGTGCAGAACCACGTGCACGGTGTCCAGCCGGTGAGCCGTCGCGTGCTCGGCGATTCTCGCGGCGGTCAGGGCGACGACGTCACGGGACATGACCTGGGGCCGTTCTCGCCAGCTGTGATCCGCGTGCTGGTAGACGTAGCAGTGGTCGCATGCCAAGTCGCAGCGACTGTGTACCTTGACGACGAACTGCCGTAATGCCGGCCCGGCCCCGGCTGCATGCATGTCAGATGCAGGAACTGAACGTGACGGAGCAGCCTTGGTCATGGTCACCCGACTCCGTTCTCTGTACGGGGCACTCGGCTTCCACCCGGCCCTGTGCGGTAGCGGTCGAATCCCGCTCACGACTCGTCGACGGCCAGGGCGCTGCGCATTTCGATTTCAGCTCCACGTAGGCAGTGCAGAATTCGTTCATGGGTATCCCCTACGCCGTCGGTCACCCGGAGCCGGATGTACAGATTATCCAGCATCGAGATCGCATGGATGGACAGGCGAGCTGCGTACAAACCTTTGTCGTTGGTGGCGCTGAGCGGGAAGCCGGAGCCGAGGGGGTTGATATCGAAGTCCTTGCCGATCTGCAGGCCCATGGTCTCCAGTGTGTCGATGGCCTTCTGGTAGCCGTGCCACGGGACGTTCTCGGGAGGGATCTCCGCGTCTCGTGGCTGGACGTAGTACTCGACGCTCTCGGCCACGGCGTTGTGCGTGGTTCCGCTGCGTATTTCGACGACCCATACGAGCTTGCTGCTCATGCCCTGCGCAGCACTGCTCACCTGGCCGCTCCAGCCGATCACGGGCCGCACCGTCCGTGCGTACTGGGCGCGTGCGAAGACGAAGCCGAGTGCCACGGCGAGCAGGCTTCCCAGGGCCTCCTGGTCGAGTAGGGAGAGCCGCCAGGGCCACTCCTGCCTGACGGCCGGAGGCAGGTTGCTCATGACCATCTCCCAGACGGTCATGGCGACGAGTGCGGTGAGCAGAACAACAGGTGCTGTGAAGAGGAGCGGGCTTCGGTGTATTCGATGCTGACGGTCGTCGAGATGTCCTGAACCCGGCAGGGTGGTGCCACCTGGCATAGGGTTTTCCCGCTTTCGCTCAACGGGCACTCGGGTGCGGCACAGCATGGCAGCAGGGAAATTTATCCCCCAGGCACTTTCTGGACATTCTCACGTCGGTGCTCATGTGGCCGCCGGTGTAATTGTCGTAAAGGCGGCCGCGATCTCCGTACTGCGGACGCGGTACAGCGGCAGGGGCTCGTACTCCCCTGGGAGGGGTGCCACTTCCGTCTCCGGTCGACAAGTGTTCGACAGGTTGACCCCGTACCGTTGACGCATGGATCTTCGACTGCCCGGACTCCACGGGCTGCTTCGGAGGCCCCGGAGGCTCCTCGCCGCCGGGGCCGCCGTCGTCGTCCTCGCGGGCGCGGGAACGTGGACGGCCGTCGCCGACGACGAGACGCCCCCGGTCCACCGCGAAGACCGGACCCTGGCCACCGGCGACGGCGTGCGCGTCGACACCTCGTTCTTCACCTCCGGAGGAGACCGCCGCCGCCCCGCCGTGCTGCTCGGCCACGGCTTCGGCGGCAGCAAGAACGACGTACGGCAGCAGGCCGAGGGCCTCGCCAGAGACGGCTACGCGGTCCTGACCTGGTCGGCACGCGGCTTCGGCAAGTCGAACGGGAAGATCGGCCTGAACGACCCCAAGGGCGAGGTCGCCGACGTCTCGAAACTCATCGACTGGCTGGCGAAGCAGCCCCAGGTCGAGCTGGACAAGCCCGGAGATCCACGCGTGGGCATGGCCGGCGGCTCCTACGGCGGCGCCATCGCGCTGCTGACGGCGGGACACGACGACCGGGTCGACGCCATCGCCCCGGCGATCACGTACTGGAACCTCGCCGACGCGCTGTTCCCGAACGGCGTGTTCAAGAAGCTGTGGGCGGGCATCTTCGTCAACTCCGGCGGCGGCTGCGAGAAGTTCGAACCCGCGCTGTGCCGGATGTACGAGCGGGTCGCCGAGTCGGGCAACCCGGACGCCGAGGCGCGCAAGCTGCTGGAGGAGCGCTCACCGTCCGCCGTGGGCAAGGACATCGACGTGCCGACCCTGCTGATGCAGGGCCAGTCCGACTCCCTCTTCCCGCTCGGCCAGGCCGACCAGGCCGCGAAGGCCATCCGCGCGGGCGGCGCCCCCGTCGACGTCGACTGGATCGCGGGCGGGCACGACGGCGGAGACATGGAGACCGGCCGCGTCCAGGACCGCGTCACGTCCTGGTTCGACCGCTATCTGAAGGACGACAAGGCCGCCGACACCGGCCCCGCCTTCCGCGTCACCCGCACCCTCGGCACGGGCTCCGGCGACGGCGAACCCCGTCTGACCGGCGTGACCTCGGACCGCTACCCCGGCCTGGAGGCCGAGCAGCGCTCCATCGCCCTGGCCGGCCGTGAGCAGCGCTTCGACAACCCGCCCGGCGCCAGCCCGCCCGGCGTCTCCGCCCTGCCCGGCCTCGGCGGCGCCGGCGGCCTCAGCCAGCTCTCCACGCTCGGCATCGGCATCTCGCTGGACTTCCCCGGCCAGTTCGCCGCGTTCGAGTCGGCCCCCTTCAGCGAAGACGTCCAGATCACCGGCTCGCCCACCGCCACCGTCCATGTGAAGTCCACCAGCGACGACGCCGTGCTCTTCGCGAAGGTCTACGACGTCGGGCCGGGCGGCGGCTCCCAGCCGGTCCTGCCCTCCCAGCTCGTCACGCCACTCAGGGTCGAGGGCGCCAAGGCCGGCAAGGACGTGACCATCACCCTCCCGGCGATCGACCACGAGGTCGACGACGGCCACCGGCTGCGCCTGGTCCTCGCCTCGACGGACCTCGGCTACGCCTCCCCGGCTTCCCCGGCGACGTACACCGTCTCCCTCAAGGGTGATCTGAAGGTCCCCTCGGCCCTCGGCCAGCGCGACACCGAGGGCGGGCTGCCCGCCTGGGTGTGGTGGATGCCGATCGCCGGCGCCGTGATCGCCCTGGCCCTGCTGGTCACCGGCCACCGCCGCACCGCCGCCCCCGCCCCGCCCGACCCCGGGCTCGCCGAAGTCCCGCTGCAGATCACGGACCTGACCAAGCGCTACGCGAAGTCGTCCGAGCGGTACGCGGTCAAGGACCTGTCGTTCCGCGTGGAGAAGGGCCAGGTGCTGGGCCTCCTCGGCCCCAACGGCGCCGGCAAGACCACCACCCTGCGCATGCTGATGGGCCTGATCAAGCCGGACGGCGGCGAGATCCGCGTCTTCGGCCACGCCATCAGCGCGGGCGCCCCGGTCCTCTCCCGGGTCGGCGCCTTCGTCGAGGGCGCGGGCTTCCTGCCGCACCTGTCCGGCCGCGAGAACCTGGAGCTGTACTGGCGCGCCACCGGACGCCCCGCCGAGGACGCCCACATGGAGGAGGCCCTGGAGATCGCGGGCCTGGGCGACGCGCTCGCCCGCGCGGTGCGCACCTACTCCCAGGGCATGCGCCAGCGCCTCGCCATCGCCCAGGCCATGCTCGGCATGCCGGACCTGCTCATCCTCGACGAACCGACCAACGGCCTGGACCCGCCCCAGATCCGCGAGATGCGCGAGGTGATGATCCGCTACGCCGCCGCGGGCCGCACGGTCATCGTCTCCAGCCACCTCCTCGCGGAGGTGGAGCAGACCTGCACCCACCTGGTCGTGATGGACCACGGACAGCTCGTCCAGGCGGGCCCGGTCGAGGACATCGTCGGCTCGGGCAACACGCTGCTGGTCGGCACGGCCACGCCCGTGGACGAGCCCGTCGTGGAGAAGGTCACCGCCCTGCCGGGCGTCGCCTCGGCCGTGCGCACCGACGAGGGTCTCCTGGTCCAGCTCGACGCCGACGGCTCCCCGCAGCGCCTGGTCGCCGAACTAGTACGGCTCGACGTACCGGTGCGGTCGGTCGGCCCTCACCGCCGCCTGGAGGACGCCTTCCTCACCCTGATCGGAGCCGAAGCATGAGCAAGCTCGCCGAGCCGCCCGTCGAGGTCGCCGACGGCTACCGCGCGGGCCGTACCCTGCCCTTCCGCGTCGAGCTGGTCCGGCAGCTGAAGCGGCGCCGCACGATGGTCATGGGCGGCGTCCTGTTCGCCCTGCCGGTCATCCTGCTCATCGCCTTCCAGGTCGGCGGCGCCCCGGGCGGCAGCAACAACCGCGTGAACCTCATGGACACGGCGACGGCGTCCGGGGCGAACTTCGCCGCGGTCAACCTGTTCTCCGCCGCCGGCTTCCTGCTGGTCATCCCCGTCGCCCTGTTCTGCGGGGACACCGTCGCCTCGGAAGCCAGCTGGTCCTCCCTGCGCTACCTGCTCGCGGCCCCCGTGCCCCGGGCCCGGCTGCTGTGGTCCAAGCTCGCCGTCGGACTCACCCTGAGCTTCGCGGCAATGGTCCTGCTCCCGGTCGTCGCCCTCGCCGTCGGCACGGCGGCCTACGGCTGGGGCCCGCTCGAACTCCCCACCGGCGGCAGTCTGTCCACGGGCACGGCGGCCCAGCGCATCCTGATCGTCGTCGCGTACATCATGGTGTCCCAACTGGTCACCGCCGCCCTGGCGTTCTATCTGTCGACCCGGACGGACGCACCGCTCGGCGCGGTCGGCGGCGCGGTGTTCCTGACCATCATCGGCAGCGTCCTCGACGAGGTGACGGCCCTCGGCGACTGGCGCCACTTCCTGCCCGCGCACTGGCAGTACGCCTGGCTCGACGCCGTCCGGCCGCAACTGGAGTGGTCGGACATGATCCAGGGCACGTCGATCTCCGTAACGTACGCGCTCGTACTGTTCGCCCTGGCCTTCCGCGGTTTCGCCCGCAAGGACGTCGTCTCCTAGGTCAACGGAGGATCTCCCACCGGTCTCGAAGGGCCGTCTCCGTGGCCGCTTCGAGACGCTTCCGCAACACCCCGTACCGCACGTTCTGACCCCCTGCGCCGTCACAGTCGCAAGAAGCCGACACCAACGGACCCAGGGGGCACGGACGATGGAGAGGTACCGGACACGAAAACTGGTGCTCGCCTTGACGGCGGCGAGCGGACTGCTGCTCACCGCGTGCAGCGCAGGCGCCGACAGCAGCGGGGGCAGCAGGGCGACCGACCGCGACGGCTACAGCTCGGGCCTGACCGCACCCACGCACGGCGACGAACTCAGCGAGCAGGAGGACTACCGCCGGGAGAACCCCCGTCACCTCTCCACCTTCGCCCTCGACGTCGACACCGCCTCCTACGACTACGCCCGCCGCGCCCTCGCCGACGGCCGGTTCCCCGACCCCTCCACGGTCCGCCCTGAGGAGTTCGTCAACAGCTTCCGCCAGGACTACGAACGCCCGGACGGCGACGGCTTCTCGGTCACCGTCGACGGCGCCCGCACCGACGACGAGGACTGGTCCCTGGTCCGCGTCGGCCTCGCCACCCGCTCCGCGCAACGCACCGGCGAACGCCCGCCCGCCGCCCTCACCTTCGTCATCGACGTCTCCGGCTCCATGGCCGAACCGGGCCGTCTGGACCTCGCCCAGGAGTCCCTCGCCGTGATGACGGACCGGCTGCGCGACGACGACTCGGTCGCTCTCGTCACCTTCAGCGACGAGGCCGAGACCGTCCTGCCCATGACCCGCCTCGACGGCAACCGCGACGAGGTCCACGACGCCATCGCCGAGCTGGAGATCCAGAACTCCACCAACCTGGGCGCGGGCGTCGAGACCGGCTACGAACAGGCCGTCGAGGGCCTGCGCGAGGGCGCCACCAACCGGGTCGTCCTCGTCTCCGACGCCCTCGCCAACACCGGCGACACCGACGCCGACGCCATCCTGGAACGGATCTCCGGCGAACGCCGTGAGCACGGCATCACCCTCTTCGGCGTCGGCGTGGGCAGCGACTACGGCGACGCCCTCATGGAGAACCTCGCCGACAAGGGCGACGGCCACACCGTGTACGTGTCCGGCCCGGGCGAGGCCCGCAAGGTCTTCTGCGAGCAGCTCCCGCGCCACGTCGACCTCACCGCCCGCGACGCCAAGGCCCAGGTCGCCTTCGACCCGGAGACCGTCGAGGAGTTCCGTCTGATCGGCTACGACAACCGCCGCGTCGCCGACGAGGACTTCCGTGACGACCGTGTCGACGGCGGCGAGGTCGGCCCCGGCCACACCGTCACCGCCCTGTACGCCGTTCGCACCGAGCCGGGTGCCGAGGGCCACCTCGCCACCGCCACCGTCCGCTGGCTCGACCCGGACACCCGCGCCCCCCACGAGGAGTCGGGCGACCTCGAGGCCGACGCCCTGCACGACTCCCTGCGGGACGCCCCGAGCCGCTTCCAGGTCACCGCGACGGCGGCCTACTTCGCCGACGCCCTGCGCTCGGGAGAAGACGGTGTCCCGGGAGCCCCGGCCGGATTCGGAGAACTCGCCGACCGCGCCCGCGCGTTGGCGGACCGCACCGGGGACAGGGCCGTGGACGACCTCGCCGAGGCGATCGGACAGGCGGCCCGAGGGCGGGACTGAGAAGCCTCCCGGCCTTCCCCCGCGCGGCGGGCCAACCGGGTGAACCTGCGGAACCAATCCTCCCGTGCCGGGTTGATGAGGCAGTAGAGCGGGCGGCGCTGCGATCTTTCGCCACTGCCCCATTCTTCAAGCAGGAGGACAACTACATTGCGACAGACCCTGAGCAAGGGAGCGTTCGCGGCGGCCGCCGCCACGGGGATTCTGTCCCTGTACGGCAGCCCCGCTCTGGCTGACGCCGACGCGTCGGGCGTGGCGAAGGACTCGCCTGGCGTGCTCTCCGGGAACAGCGTGCAGGTGCCGGTCCACGTGCCGGTGAACCTGTGCGGCAACACCGTCAACGGACTCGCGGCGCTCAACAAGGCGATCGGCAACTCCTGCAAGAACACCTCGCACAAGTCGAAGCACGACGGAGCGGGCGCGGACGCGTCGGCGGTCGTGAAGGGTTCTCCCGGTGTGGGCTCCGGGAACAACGTTCAGCTGCCGGTCGACGTGCCCGCGAACGTGTGCGGCAACTCCGTCAACGGCGGCGCGCTGTTCAACACGGCGTACGGCAACGACTGCGAGAACGAGTCGTCCGGCGGCGGTTACGGCCACGGCCACGACCACGGCCACGACACCCCGTCGACGGACGAGGAGAAGACGCCCCCGGTCAAGGAGGTCCCCTCCAGGCCGGACCACGAGACCCCGGACTCCACGACTCCGGACACCGAGACCTCGTCCACCTCCCAGGAAGAGGAAGTGGAGGAGGGCCCGCTGCCCCAGCTGGCCGAGACCGGCAGTGAGGCCCTGGCGGCCGCGTCCGCCGCCAGCGCCGCCCTGATCGTCGGCGGAGTGATCATGTACCGCCGCGGTCGCACCACCTCGTCCCGGTAGCTGTTCCCGGGTGCCGGACGCGATCCGTCCGGCACCCGCGCTCCGCCCCACCCGCACCCCCCGTCGATCACGACCGGGGGGTGTCGGCCGTCCCGTCCCCGCGTCTGCCGACCGCAGGGCCCCGCACAGGGAGGGGCCGCTGACGGCTCCGCAGCCGTCAGCGGCCCGTGGGCCCTCGTGTGGTTCCCCGTCAGCGGTGTACCGGCGACACCGACTCGCTCCGGTTGCCGTCCACCGGCGCGGGGACGGTGCCGGCCGCCGGCATCGCACCGAGCCGGCGGCGTACTCCCGCGACGAGCGTCGACGCCGTGAAGGCCGCGCCCTGGACGAAGCGCATCGCCGGGCCGAAGCCCGAGGCCGTGACCAGGCCCGCGAGGAACAGCCCCGGGTGGGAGGACTCGAAGCTGTGCCCGACCTCCGGGGAGCCGTCGGGCAGCGCCGCCAGCGAGCCGCGCAGCTCGGGGGCGAGCAGTCCGAGCCGGTCGCAGCGCGGCCGGAACCCCGTGGCGGCGATGACGTGCTCGGTCTCCAGGCTGCGCGGTGCGCCCGTACGGCTCACCGTGTCCAGCCGGACCCCGCCCGGCACCGCGGAGGCCGCGGCGACCTCATGGCCCGGCAGAAGCTCCACCACACCCTCCACCCGGTCCCGCACCCACCAGGCGCCCGCCGGTCCCAGCGCGGTGGTCGCGATGCGTGCCCGGGTCGGCTCCGGCAGCCGCCGGAACAGGCCCGGGCGCTCCGCGTAGAACCAGTTCCGCCAGCCGGGGCCGAGGCCGCTGTGCGGGGAGCGGGCCGACTGCCACCAGGGGCGCTCCCAGGGCGGCGGCACATCGTTCCACACCAGCTGTTCCGCCCGGGCCAGCACACGCACCCGCGTGCCCTGTTCGGCGAGCAGCGCCGCCGTCTCCAGGGCCGCCTGGCCGCCGCCGATCACCGTGACGTCCTTGCCGCGGAACCGGTCGAGGTCGCTGTGGTGGCTGCTGTGCGTCACCAGCGCGGGGTGCAGTCCGCGCAGGGCCTGCGGTACCTCGACGAACGGCATCACACCCACCGCCAGGGCCACCGCCCGCGCCTGCACCTCCTCGCCGTCCTCGGCGATCGCCGTGAAGCCGCCGGGTCCGGCCGCCACGCGGGTCACCGTGCGCTCGTCCACCCCCGGCACGGCGTTGCGCGCGAACCACAGGCCGTACTGCGCGAACGCCTCGACCGGGATCGGCTTCGCGTGACGCGCCGTCAGCCCCTGCTCCGCGCAGTAGACGTCCAGACGCCACCGCCCGGCCGGGTCGGAGAGGTTGGACGCCCACGGCTCCGACTTCAGGAACATGCCACGGGGCATGTTGTCCCGCCAGGACGCCATGGGCCGGCCGAACACGCGCAGGTTCAGCCCGGCGGCCGCGGCATGGGACGCGATCGACAGGCCGTACGGGCCTGCGCCCACCACCAGAAGGTCGTACATCAACTGCTCGCTTTCTCGTTGTCGGTCAGGGAGGGCGAGGCCGCCCGGGGGATCAGCCGGGGCGCCGGCGCCGTCACCGCCGGCGTCGTCGTGCCCAGCCGTTCACGCAGCCGACGGGACACATGCCGGCACCACAGGGCCCACATGACCCGTCCGGGGGCGCGGTCGTCCCCGGCGTACCAGGCCAGTTCGCGTTCGCGTCCGCCCGGCACCGAGCCCAGGGCGGCCAGTGGCGCGTAGTTCTCCACCACGAACGTCCGCCCGGCCAGCGGGGACCCGTCCGGCAGCGGACGGCCCGTCAGGTCCAGGTGCAGGGCTCGTACGACGTCAAGACCCGCGCTGTCCGCGAAGAGCCGGAACTGGGCGCCGGTGCGCGGGTTGAAGTCGAGCAGGTGGTAGCGGCCCGTCGTGCCGCAGCGGCGGAAGTCGAGGTCGAAGATGCCCCGGTAGCCCAGTTCGTCGGTGAGCCGCTCGGCCAGCGCCTGCACCTGTGCGTTGGGCGTCCAGCAGCCCACCGCGGTCAGTCCCGCCCCGCGCGGCCAGGCCAGCTGCTTGCGGCCGGGGCCGCCCGCGCGCACGGTCCCCGCGTGGTCGGCGTAGCCGTGGAAGAACCAGTCCCGGTCCGGTCCCGGTGCCAGATACGCCTGGAGCAGCAGCCGGCTGCCCGCCTCGCCGGTGCGCAGGAACAGCTCCCGGGCCTGCTGCACGGACTTCACCAGCACCGTGCTGCGCAGTCCGCTGCCGGCGGGCAGCAGCCAGGGCCGGCTCCACTTCGCCACCACCGGCAGCCCGAGCCGCCGCATGGCGTCGGCGACCTCCGCCGGGCTGTCCGGGACCAGCGTCTCCGGGTACGGGACGTCGACGGCCGCGCACACGGCGGCCAGTTCGGCTTTGTCGGCGACGCGCTCGGCCAGGGTGCCCGGCATCGCCGGCAGCAGATAGGAGGGGGCGAGTTCGTCCCGCATCCGGCCCACGGCGATCGCGCTCGCGTCGTCCATCGGGACCAGGACGGCGGGCCGCCCGATGTGCTCTGCCACGCGGCGCAGCACGGCGAGGATGTCGTCGGGGGAGGCTCCCGGGAGCGGCGGGGAATGCATATGGCGTACGTAGCGTGACGCGCCGACGGGACTTCCCGCGGAATCAGCGACGACGTGTACCTCCACGCCCGCCCTGCCGAGCGAACGCGCGGCCCCCAGCGTTCCGTGGTGAAAAGGGTTCCGGTCGATCCGCATTACTACAGCGGGGACGCGGGTGTCGAGCAGCGACACGAATTCTCTCTTTCTTTTCCGGTCGGCTCACCCGCTCGGGCGAGCCCGGCACTCGAAAGCCGCAACGGCAGTGGCGCCATTGCCTTTTCTGTGACTGACTTCATATGACTGCCCGTCAATAACAAAAGCCAAGGCAGTAGTCCGGACGAGAGCGAAGAATGGAGCAGGCATGGCCCCACAGCACAAGCGGGCCGGGGTCCGCCGGCTGGCCTTGGGGGCGGCGGCGGTCGCCGCGTCGGCCGCCCTGGCGTCCGGCCCCGTGGCCGGGGCGGGGGTGGCGCGAGCCGCCGAACCCAGGGCTCCGGCGCCGACCCCACCCCCGCCGCCCGTGCCCACGCCCTCGGCCGTCACGCCACCGGCCGTCCCCCAGCCGTCGACACCGGCCCCGGCCGCCACCACCCCGGCGGCGGTCGAGGAGGCCCCGGCCTTCGGTGTCTTCCTCAAGTCCGATGCCCGGGGCGTGGCCCGGATGCCGCTGTTCAGCCACTGGCTGGGCGGTACGGAGCTGCGCGCCGGCCACACCTATCTGCCGGGCCACCGCTGGCGCGACATCGAGGGCGCTCCCGGGTTCCTGGACGTGTGGGCGCACTGGCGCAACAAGAAGGCCGACCGGATGCTCGTCCTCAACGTCCCCATGCAGGAGCGCAACGAGGAGGGCGTCTCCGACAGCGAGGTCCGGCGGCTGCTGCAACGGGGCGCGGCCGGGGAGTTCGATCACCACTTCCGTGTCCTCGCCGAGCGGCTGGTGGAGTTGAAGGTGCCGGACACGGTCCTCGTGCTCGGCTGGGAGATGAACGGCACCACGTACACCCATCGCTGTGGGCCGGACCCGGAGGCCTGGAAGAAGTACTGGAACAGGATCGTCACCACCATGCGTTCCGTGCCAGGTCAGGAATTTCGGTTCGATTTCACGCCGAGCCGTGGCCGTGACGCCGTTCCCTGGACGAAATGCTATCCGGGGGACGACACGGTCGACATCATTGGCATGGATTCTTATGACCAGCCTGCCGGGATGTCGTTCGAACAACAGGTGAAAGAGCCCTACGGGTTGCAGGACCATGTGGATTTCGCCAAGGCTCACGGCAAACCCATTTCCTATCCGGAATGGGGGCTCTTCCGCAACGGTGACAATGCCGATTACATGCGGAGCATGCTCGCCTGGATGGAGGAGCACAAGCCGCTCTACAACACGCTGACCGACTACTGCCCGCACGGTGTGTGGCAGTGCGGGGCCAACCCGAAGTCGGCCCAGCTCTACCGGTCCGCCCTGTTCGGCCGTACCGACCAGGCGAACCCGCCCCTCACGCCCACACCGAAGCCGACCCCGCCCGGCACACCGCCGCCCCCGGCGGACTGCACGCCGCTGGACCTGGGCAGCTGGGTGGAGGAGTGGCTCGGCGGGAAGCTCTGTCTGCGCTTCGACTGGTGGTAGTCCGGCTGATCCGACGCGGCCCGCCGTCGTCACCGTTGTCCGCGGACATCGGCGGCGGCGGCCGGGCTCGGCACCGACGGGGCCGGGGCCGGATCGTCCTCCTGGCCGTTCTTCCTCGGCCGCGCCAGCAGGGCCAGGCCGCCCAGCAGACCGCCCGCGCTCGCGCCGACCAGACCGGTCACCGCCGTTGATGTGGAGGTCGGCTCGCTCGGCTCCACCGCCCGCGAGAACTGCACGAGCCGCACATGGGTGTTGCCCCGGCTGTCGTCCGCGTGCCGGGTCAGCGAGCGGGTGACCGCGTTGGCCATGTCGACGGCGAGCTCGGGGCGCGAGGAGGTGGCCGAAACGGCGACCATCGGCGCGTCCGGCGAGGTCGCCGTGCGCACACTGCGCTGCAGGGTGCGCACCGGCACGCCCGCGTACACCTGCGCGTCCCCGAGCACCGCGAGCTGCGTGGCGACCCGGCCGTACGCCTGGGCGAACCCGAGGGCGGCGTCCGGCGAGGACTTCCCCGCGGGCACGGCGATGACGTAGCTGGTGGCCGTGTACGTCGAGGGGGTGAGCAGGCCGTACGAACCGCCGAGCAGGCCCCCGACGAGGGTGCCTGCCGCGACCACGGACCACAGGGGAAGCTCCCTGAGGCGAGCCAGGGACAGGCGGTGCTGACGGATCGGAGTGTCGGTCATGAGGAGTTGGCTCCCGGTGAAGAGGGGGACGTCGAACTGGAGACCGCTGCCGCGTACACGTCCGTGAGACGGGCCGCGCAGTGGGTGATGCTGTAGTGGTGCGCGACCTCCGAGGCCGTGCGCGGCCGGGCACCGGCCGCCCGGACCTCGGCGATCGCACGGGCATACGCCTCGGGGCCGCCGCTCACCCGCCGGACACCGGCGGAGGCGGGCGGCCGTACGTCCTCGATGGCCGGGCAGGAGGCGTAGAGCACGGGCAGGCCGGCGGCCAGTGCCTCCACGGCCGCCAGGCCGAAGGCCTCCTCGGTGGACGGGGAGGCGAGCAGGTCCATGGCCGAGGTGAGCGAGGGCAGGTCGGGGCCCGGCGAACCGTCGGGCACGTAGGGACGTTCCCCGGTGAACACGACCCGGCCGGCCACACCGGCCTCCTGGGCCGTGCGGCGCAGGACCGGCTCCTCGGGGCCGCCGCCGACGAGCAGCAGCCAGTGGTCCTTCGGGAGCAGCGTGAGCGCGCGCACCAGGACGTCGAACCGCTTCCCCCGGCTGAGCCGGCCGACGCCGCCGACGACCCACGCGCCCTCCGGCAGGCCGAGGTACCGGCGGGTACGCTCGCGCCGCTCGGCGTCGAAGCGGAACCGCTCCAGGTCGATGCCGTTCGGGACGACCTCGATGCGCGGCGCCGGCACGCCCCAGCGCTCCAGGCGGCCGGCCACCGTCGGGGAGACGGCGACCGTCGCCGAACCCAGCCGCTCGCTGGCGAGGTACAGCCGGCGCACCCCCGCCGTCAGCCTGCGGCCCTCCATCTGCGAGTCGCCCAGGGAGTGCTCGGTGGCGACGACCGCCCGCACCCCGGCGAGGCGTGCGGCGAACCGCCCATAGACACAGGCCCGGTACAGGTGCGTGTGCACCAGGTCGTAGCCGCCGGAGCGGATCAGCCGGACCAGCCGGGGCAGCGCGCCCAGGTCGCGGTTGCCGCCCATGCCGAGGTGGGTGACGCGCACACCGTCGGCGGTGAGGCCCTCGGCGACCGCGCCGGGGTTGGTGAGCGTCACGACGTCGCAGTCGACGGGCAGATGACGCAGCAGCAGACGCAACTGCTGCTCGGCGCCGCCCACGCCGAGCCCGGTGATGATGTGCAGAGCCCTCATCTCACAGGCCCTCCACCGGGCGCCGGCGCAGCCGGTGCAGACGGTGCTTGAGGTGCAGGCGCACGGCCGTGTCGTTCTGGCCGACATGCACACGCGGCAGGGCGTGCGGACCGGTCAGCGGACCCGGGTCGATGGCGCAGGCGTAGGTGTACCCCGCTTCCCGTACGGCCTCGACGGCGCGGGCGTCGACCGTGCCGTACGGATAGCAGAAGCCGTCGACCCAGGCGCCGGTCAGCTCCGTGAGCAGCGCCCGGCTCTCGCCTACCTCCGCCCTGAGGGTGAGGTTGTCCGCCCGGGTGAGGTCGACGTGCGTCAGCCCGTGCGAGCCGATCTCCACGCCCTCGGCGGCCGCGTGCCGGATGCCGTCAGCGGTCAGCAGCGGCTTGCGCGGGCCGAGCGGGTCCCAGGCGTTGTCGCCGCCGAGCCGCCCGGGCAGCACGAAGAGGGTCGCGCGGCAGTCGTAGCGGCGCAGCAGCGGCAGGGCCTCGGTGACGAAGTCGGCGTACCCGTCGTCGAAGGTCAGCCCGACCAGGCCCCGGGCCTCACCCCGGGCGCGGGCGGCGAGCAGCTCGGCCACGGACACGCCCCGCAGCCCCCGGCGGCGCAGCCACGCCAGCTGCCGGTCGAGCCGCTCGGGCGTGACCGTGATGCGGTACGGGTCGTCCGAGCAGTCGCCCACCGAGTGGTACATCGCCACCCAGGGGACGGGGCCCCGGTGCGGGGCCGGGGGTCTGCCGGTGTCGAGGGAATCAACGGAAGCGGCCATGTGCGAGCCTTCGTGTGACGGCGCGTAGGGAGCGCAGAGCGGACGCGGAGCCCTGGGCACCGAGGGCCCAGGTGAGCGGAACGAAGACGAAGGTCACGGTCAGGACGCCGGCCGCGAGGGCCGCCGCCGGGGAGTCCGGCCGGCCCGCGGCGAACGACCCCGCGAGCGTGGCGACGACGGCCGCCCCCACCAGCCTGCTCAGCTCGGCCAGGACCTGCGGGACACGGACCGAGACGCTGTGCGGACTGTTCGGCCGGCCCGAGCGCAGCCCGGCGAGCAGCAGGGCGGCCGTGACGGTGATGCCGAGGGCGTTGGCCGCGGCGATCCCCGCCACGCCCCAGGGGTGCACGGTCGCGGCGCCGACCAAGGACGTCACGACGATGCCCGCCGTCATCGCGCCCAGGGGATACCAACTGGCCCGGCCCGCCGAGAAGTAGGCGCGTACGCAGGCTCCCACCAGGGTCTGGCCCAGCAGCCCCAGGGCGTAGACGCGCATGACGTCCGCCGTCGCCGCGGTGTCGCCCGCGGTGAACGCGCCCCGCTGGAAGAGCAGTTCGATCATCTGCGGGGCGCAGGCGATCACCGCGCACATGCCCAGCAGCACCAGGCAGGCGGCGAGCGCCAGATCCCGCTCCACGCGGCGGCGGGCCCGTGCGGTGTCGCCGTCCGCGAGCGCCCGCGCCACCACCGGGAAGGTGACCGTGCACACCATCAGCGACAGCGTCATCGGGATCTGGGCGACCTTCTGCGCGTAGTTCAGGTGCGAGATGGCACCGGCGGGCAGACCGGAGGCGAGGAAACGTTCAACGAGGACCTGCGACTGGCGGCACAGCGCGAAGAGGAGGACGGCGGCGACCAGGGCGACCTGCATCGGCCGCTCCTCGACATCGGCCCCGGCCTTGGCGAAGGGCTCGGTACGCGAGGCCAGTCGCCGCCACAGCGACGGCACCTGCACCGCCACCATCAGACAGCCGCCCGCGGCCACCCCGACCGCGGCGGAGCGCACGCCCCAGCCCTCGCCGAGGAGGAACATCGCGGCGATGATGCCGGTGTTGTAGGCGACGTAGATCGCCGCGGGCGCGAGGAAGCAACGGTGTGCCCGCAGGGCGGCGCTGCAGTACCCGGCGAGCCCGAAGGCCAGCACACAGGTCGCCGTGATCCGGGTGCAGTCGGCGGCGAGCCGCGGGTCGGGCAGGCCGGGTGCCAGGGCCTGGACCAGGTAGGGAGCGGTGCCGGCGACCAGCGCTGCCACCGCGGTGAGGGCGAGGCAGAGCCGGGGCAGCGTGACGCCGACCAGGGCACGGACAGGGTCGCCCGGGGCGCCCCGGGCACGGCGGGCCAGCGCCATGCTGAACGCCGGGATCAGCGCGATCGCCAGCCCGTCCTCGATGAGCAGCGTGGCGGCGAACTCCGGCACGGTCCAGGCGACCAGGAAGGCGTCCGTGTCGCTCCCGGCACCGAACAGCCGCGCCAGCGACTGGTCGCGCACCAGGCCGAGCAGCGAGCCGGCGATGGACAGCGACGCCGTCACCAGCGCGGCCCTGGCCAGGAAGTTTCCGGAGGCCGACGCCGACGCCGAGGCCGCCGGGTCGGCACCGTCCCCGGCCTTGACGGCGGCACGCGCCGGGGGCACGGTCGCCGTGCCGTCCGTCTCGGGACCGGGGGTCTGCGAAGGCACCACCGTCATCGCGCCATGGCCTCCTCGGCGCGCTCCCGCACCACGGCCCGGGGCTGCTCCGCACGCGCCTCACCGGCCAGCGCCCACCACGCCACGAGCCCCATGGCCACGGCGATCAGCACGGTCGAGGGACCGCCGATGTCTCCGTACATGAAGTCGGTCAGCAGCCAGACCAGCAGCCCGCAGGCGACGAGCCCGCAGTCGAGTCCCGGGCCGCGGTCGCGGACGCGCAGCAGCCGCCGCACCCCGCACACCAGCAGCGCCAGCCAGCTCCCGGCGAGCGCGAGCAGCCCGATCAGGCCCTGCTCGCTCAGCACCAGCAGGTACATGTTGTGCGGCGACAGCAGCGGCTGCCGCTGGTACGCCACTCCCGCGCCGTCGGTCTCGCTGCCCGACGACAGTGCCAGCGTGGCGTGCCCGTCCCGGTACTCGGGAAAGCCCTTCAGCCCGACGCCGGTCAGCGGGTGCCCGCGCCAGATGTCCGTGGCGGACGCCCACAGGGTGTACCGGTCGACGACGGACTGGTCGGGGGCGTCGGCGACCTGGGCGATGCTGTCGATCCGCTGCTGCAGAAGCGCCGAGCCCACGCCGAACCCGCCCACCAGGATCACCCCCGAGGCGACGGCGGCCGCGGCCACCTTCAGCGCGCGCCGCCATCCGGTCAGCACCAGCTGCACGGTGCAGGTCAGAACGGTCGCGATCCAGGCTCCCCGGCTGAAGGAGAGCGCGAGCGGCAGCATCAGCACCAGCGCGCACCCGGCGGCGGCGAGCCGCTGCCGTGCGGAGACCCGGCCCAGCGCGATCCCGACCGCGCACACCAGGCCGAGCGAGACCGCCGTCGCCATGCCCATCACGTCGTGCGGCCCGAAGGTGCCCACCGCCCGGATGTCCGCGCCCTGGTAGGAGGCACCGGTCCGGGTCACGAACTGGTGGACGCCGACGGCCCCCTGGCACAGGCCGAGTCCCACGAAGGACCAGGCCGCCAGCCGGAAGCCGGTCCGTTCGCGCAGCAGCAGCAGGACGGCCGCCGGGACGAGGACGAAGGTCTGCAGATAGCGTCCGAGGCCGGTGAGCCCGGCCTGGGTCGAGAACGCCCCCATGGCGGCGAGCGCGAGCCCCACGACCGGAAGTCCCAGCACCACGGCCGCGGCGGGCGACAGCGGGCGCCGCCGTTCGCGCAGGAGACGGATGACGCAGTACACGACAACGAGCCCGGAGAGCACGTCGGCGGGCCCCGCGCCGTCCGTCGTCCGGGGCAGGGCCAGCAGGGCGGGTACGGCCACTACGGGCAGGGCCGGCGTCAGCGCGACGAGGCGGCGCGGGAGCGGTGTCAGAGCGAGGCTCACCTCTCAGCTCCCCGTCGGACGGACCACCGTGGCCGCGGTGCGCAGCAGGATGCACACGTCCTGCCACAGGGACCAGTCGTCGATGTAGGCGTTGTCGAACCGGCAGCGGTCCTCGATCGAGGTGTCGCCGCGCAGTCCGTGGATCTGGGCGAGGCCGGTGATGCCGGTCCGCATGCGGTGGCGGACCGAGTAGCCGGGGTAGGTCTGGCCGAACTGCGCGACGAAGTAGGGGCGTTCGGGCCGCGGCCCGACCAGGCTCATGTCGCCCCGGAGCACGTTCCACAGCTGGAGCAGCTCGTCGAGCGAGGTGCGCCGCAGCATCCGGCAGAACCAGCGCATCTCGTTCTCGTTCGCCACGCTCCACCGGGTTGCCGACTCGTGCTCGTCGACCGGGCGGTGCGTACGGAACTTCAGCAGCGTGAACGGCTCCCCGTCCTTGCCGATGCGCTCCTGCCGGAACACCACGCCCGGCCCGTCGATGAGACGCAGCGCCACGGCGAAGGTCAGCAGCAGCGGACCGGCCAGCAACAACAGCGCCCCCGACACCAGGATGTCGAGGGCCCGCTTGCCCGCGCTGCCGTGCCGGGCCGGGGAGAGGTCCAGACGCCGGCAGGAGAACCCGGCCAGCCGTTCCCGCGTCGCGTACGACGGGGAGTCGGCGTCGACCTCCCAGACCACGCAGCCCGACTCGGCCAGCGCCCGCAGCAGCGGCCCTTGTTCGGCGCGTACCGAGGGGTGCACGGCCAGCACGGCCCGCACCCCGTTCTGGATGACCGCCCGCTCGACCTCCTCGGCGGTCGTCAGCACCGGCAGGGTCTCGGTGCCGTCCGGCTGCTCGGCGACGATGCCCACCGGCCGTACCCCGCACCGCGGCTGACGCAGGACGGCGGCGGCCACGCGCTGCGCGGTCGCGACCGGGCCGAGGACGAGTGCGGTGTGCGGGTGGCGCAGCAGCGCCGAGCGCCGCCGCGCGTGCACGGCTCCGCGCAGCACACAGCCGGCCGTCGCCTGCAGCGCGAGGCCCGCCAGCACGGTACCCACGGACAGCGCGTGCTCCGGCCGGTACGCCGCGAGGAGCGCCGCGAGCGCCAGCCAGGCCACCGCGACACGGCCGCACACGGCGGGCAGTTCCTCCAGCAGCCCCGGTACCGGCGGCCGCCCGTCGCGGCGGCGCAGCAGCAGCGAGAGGACGATCAGCAGGGTGACGAGCAGTGGCTGGCGCGGGACCTCGGCGAGCACCGGCGCGCCCGCCAGGGCGGCGACGCCGTCCGCGGCGAGCAGCGGCACGGGCGAGACAGGCCGGGCCGGGCGCCGTGGGGTGGACAGCCGGAAGCCGGGGGCGGTGCCGCGCGGCGGCATGACCGAGACTGGTGAGGATCCGTGCTCCCGTGGCGGTACGCCGGGGGAGGGCACGGTACGTTCGGCGGTCACGAGTGGATGGACTCCCTGTACTCGGTGGGCTCGACGCGCTGTGTCGTCCGGTTCGGCTCGGCGCCACGTCCGGGGTCGAGCCGCTGACCGTGCTCAGCGCCGGTGTTGGCGGCGGTCCATGGGCCGAGCAGATCGCGATAGACGTCCGAGACGGCCTCGGCGGTGTGCCGCACGTCGTGGGTCGACAGCACGTGCCGGCGGCCCTGCTCGCCGAGCGACTCGCGCAGCAGCGGGTCGATCAGCAGCTCAATGACGGCCCCGGCCAGGGCCGCCGGGTCCTCCGGCGGGACCAGGCACCGGGCGGAGAAGGCGGGCGGCAGGCTCTCGCGGGCGCCGTCGACGTCCGTGACCACCACGGGCCGCCCGCAGGCCATCGCCTCCAGCGGCGCCAGGGCCATGCCCTCCCAGCGGGACGGCAGGACGACGAGGTCGGCGACCTGGTACCAGGGGGAGGCGTCGGCGACGGCGCCCGCGAACACCACGGATTCCGGGGCGTCCTCGCGCAGCCGGTCGTGGTCCGGCCCGTCGCCGACCAGGACGAGGCGGGCGTCGGGCACCCTGCGCACGATGTCGTGCCACGCCCGCAGCAGGACGTCCTGCCCCTTCTGCCGGCACAGCCGCCCCACGCACACCACGAGCGGTGCCGCCGGGTGGATGCCGGTGAGGGGTGCGAGGCCGGAGCGCACGAGGCCGGCGGTGGCCGGGTGGAAGCGCTCGGGGTCGATGCCGTTGGGGACGACGGTCCACCGGCCGGTGATCCTGGCGTCCATGCCGGTCGCGCGCTCCGCCTCGCTCACACACACCGTGCGTGAGGCCCAACGCGCGCCCCAGCGCTCCCACATGAGCGCCAGGGCCGCGGTGGGGCCGCCGACCGCCTCGAACGACCAGGCGTGCGGCTGGAAGACCGTCGGGATCCGCCCGCGTACCGCGAGCCGTCCGACGAGCCCGGCCTTCGCGCTGTGCGCGTGCACCAGATCGGGACGCACCTCGTCGATGACCCGGGCCAGATGCCGCACCTCCCGGACGAGCGACGTACCCGGCGACCGCGTCGCGTGCCAGTGCCGTACGCGCGCGCCGAGCGTCCGGAGTCTCGTGGTGAGCACGCTGTCGGGGCAGGCCACGGTGACGTCCAGGCCGTCCGACAGTTGCGCCGCGACCAGGTCCGTCACGACGCGCGCCACGCCCCCGTCCACCGGTTGGGTGAGATGCAGGACTCTGGGGTGGGGAGCGGTGGATGACAGATGCATGTGCGCGGATTCCTCGCTCGCGAAGGCGTTCGGGGCGGGTGGCGACGTACTCACCGCCGTGCGTCGACGGCGACGAAGAGCACGCCGGCCCATGCCGCGTCCTGCTGGGACTGGATCCGGAAGGTCGCCTGGTCGCCGCCCTGCTGCAGACCGTCTCCGAGGTCGAACACATCAGAGTCGTAGCCGAGGGTGTTGGCGTGGGCGGGCACCCGCGACACATCCGCCCCGGGCTCGCTGATGGTGGAGTTGAGGACGTCGTCCCGGGGGTTGGCGCCGTTGGTGAGAGCGACCTCGGACTGGCCGGTCGCCACGGTGAGCGAGTCGCCGCCGGTGCCGCGGTCGCCGTTGTACGTCACCAGGCCCGCACGGCCCCACGCGCCCGCGGCGAAGCCCAGGCCGGTCACGCGGATCTCCTGGGCATTGGACCTGAGCGGGGTGAAGCCGTCCCAGACCGCGAGGTTCCGCAGCGGTTCCGACGGGTTCTCGTAAGCCACCACGAGTGTCCAGCCGCCCCATGCCCCGGCCGTCGACCTGCCCATGGCGATGTTGATCTGCGCCACGGTGTAGAGGCCCGATCCGCCCTCCCGCACCAGCCCCGTCACGTCCGCCGAGGCCTGGAAGGCGTCCATGCCGTCCAGCACGCGGTGGCCGACCAGCGTGTCGGCGAGCAACTGCTTGTACTCCCCGCCGGGTTCGGCGATCAGCACGCGCCCGTTGTCCTCCGCCGGCTTCTGCTCGCCCACCCGCAGGTTGCCGCCCCAGTAGAGGCGCGCGTACGTCACCCGGGAGCCGCTGGGCAGGCGGACCTGCGAGCGGGAGGAGTTGTAGGTGTTGGGGTCGCGGTCGACATCGACGTAGAACATGTCGAAGTCGCCGTTCGCCGCCACACCGCCCGCCTGCGCGTCCGGGCACGAGGGCCGCTGCGCCGCGCGGCAGGTGATCGAGGCGTTGGCAGCGCGTACGATGCCGCCGTGCTGGAGCGCGCGGTACCGCTCGGCGAAGGCGAGGCTCTCGGCCTCCGGCGAGGGCGCCGCGGCCGGTGCGGCGGCCGGGGAACTGCTGGCTGCCCACACGGCGGCAAGGGCGAGGACGCCCACGGTCGCGCGGCGAAACAGCGGGCCCAGGGAATGGCGCATGACCGGTCGTTGCCCTTTCGGAACAGGTGGCCGTGGCAGCAGCGCCACGAGTGCGATGTGTCCGCGCTGAGGAGTGCGTCGGGCGGTTCGCAACTCTAGTCATCAATCGGACATAGTCGATGAAATTCGGTGAAGTCTGACAAGTGTGTCGGAATCGTGAAATCGCAAGTGTTTGCTGGTTCCGGTGACCGCCTCGGCACCGCGCGGCGCCTCCGCCCGGCGGGGGCAGGGCCATTACTCCATCAGGGGGTGACGGCCATGCGGTCTGACAAAGCGTCTGATCAGGCCGGACGCGGCGAAAGGGGGAATTATGTATTCCCTAAAAGCCTATGAATGCTTGCGGAAAGTCCCTGTTTCTTTCACGGTGGGCTCAAGATCCATCGCCGTCGAAAGGAATCCCCATGCGTGCTCTGCCCGCACGGCGCATCGCGTCCAGCGCACTGTGCGCCGCCCTTCTGGTCGGGATCACCGGCCCCGTCGCCATGGCGGCCGACTCGGCCCGCGGGCATGGCCATGTGGCCTCCGATGCCCGGCTTCCCGGCGCTGACGCGCGCCTCGTACAGATCGGGAGAATCAACTGGGGCACGCTCACCCCCGTCGCCGACCTGCTGAACGCCGTACTCCGGGACAACGGCCGGCTGACCGCGGCCGAGGCCATCAAGCTGGGAGACGCCGCGAAGGCCGCCCTGGCCGAGGCCGCCGCCGAGGACGACGCGCAGCCCCCGTCCCCCGTGGCGCCCCTGACCCCCGCGCCGGTCATCCTGCCGGCTCCCGTCCTGCCCGCCCTGCCCGCCATGGTGCCCGAGCGGCGCGCCGCCGACCCGGTGACCGACCTGCTGGACCTCGTGCTGGGGGCTGTCGACGGCCTCCTGGATGCGGTCACCGGTGGTGTCGGAGGCGTCCTTCCCCTGGTCGACGACCTGCTGGGCGGGGTGGACGAGCTCCTCGCCGAACTGACCTCGGGCGACCCGGCACTCCAGGACGAGGACGCCTTGACGTCGGTGACGTCCAGCACCTCGACGACCCCGGCGGCGGAGCCCGATGAATTCTTCTCGCCCCAGATCTCGGTGCTGACGCCGCTGCTGCCGCCGGCCCCGTGAACTCGTCCAGTCGTGGTGCCGGCCTCAGGGAGCGGCGCCACGACTGCTGTTCTTTCACAGCCTGAAGTACCGCCCGAAGTCCGGTCTTTTAATAGATCTCGTATGAGGTATCGGCAATCTTCGGCAGTTCCGGTTTCCGCCCAGGCCAGGGCTCGTTAGGCACGGCGACAGAAACCACTCCGGCGACGTGCGTTGCCGAAGAAAGGAACACGATGAAGTCTCTGAAGGCTGCCGCCGTCTTTGCCGGGTCCTTGATCGCCGCCGGTTCCGCCACCCCGGCGTTCGCCCATGACGCCATGGTCGCCCCGAGCGCCCCCGCCGCTCAGAGCGCTCCGGACGTGCAGAGTGCCCCGGTTGCCCAGAGTGCTCCGGCCGCCCAGGCCGCTCCCGTTGCCCAGGCCGCCCCGGCCGCCCCGGTCGCCCAGGCCGCCCCGGCGCAGAGTGCTCCCGTCGCTCAGAGCGCTCCGGCTGTGCAGAGTGCTCCGGTCGCCCAGGCTGCTCCGCAGCCCGCCCCGGTCGCTCAGCCCGCTCCGGCTCCCCAGCCTGCTCCGGTCGCTCAGCCCGCTCCGGCTCCCCAGCCTGCCCCGGTCGCTCCGCCTGCTCCGCAGCCCGCCCCGGCCGCTCAGCCTGCCCCGGCCGCCGAGAACTCCCGCGACTTGGCGTCCACCGACCTCACCGGCGGCGTGAGCACCAAGGTCCCCCTGGACGTGACCGCCGAAGGCAAGGAGTCGCTGGTCCACACGGTGAAGAACGCCGCGTCCACGGTCAACGACGCCAAGCCGGCGCACGGCAACCTGTGGTTCTAGGGCTGGCATCACGCCCTGCGGAGGGCCGGTCCTCGGAAAGTCCGAGGACCGGCCCTCCGTATGTGTCCGGGTATGTGCACCGGTGATCACTTGTCTGGCCGTGCGGCGGTGACCGCGCGGCACGTCCGGCGGTTACGGCTACGACACCGCAACCGGACGAGGAGTGGGCCATGGCCGTCAGCATCGGCGGAGGACCGGCGAGGGACGGGGCGCCGGCCCCCCTGCCCGCAGGCAGTACACGGCGGGAGGTGACGCGCGGCCTGCGCGCCTGCGCCCTCGCCGCGGCACTGGCGGCCCCGGTGGGCGCGGCCTTGTGGCCACAGCTGTTCGGCAGGGGTGCCCCGGACGGCACCGCCGTCGCCGAGACCTACCGCGGCCGTCGCATCGGCGTGGCGTGGACCCCGCCGCACGGCCCGGCCGGGCAGGGCCGTTGGCACGTCACCGTGGACGGCCGCCCGCTCCATCTGATGCGCCGGGCCGACGGCACCTGGCTGAGCATGGTCGACCACTACTGCTCCTACCGGACACCGCTCGAGGCCGCCCGCGCCGCCGTCGACGCACTCGGCCCCGGCCGGCGACTGCGCGCTCCGGGACCGCAGAGCGCGGGGCACGTCCACCACACGGAGGACCGGCGTGGCGTACGTACGTAGGGACGCCGCCACGCTCACCAGGGCCGAGCAGCGCCGGTTCGTCAAGGCGCTGCTGGAGGTCAAACGGCGGGGCGAGTACGACGAGTTCGTCCGGATGCACGTCGAGTACTTCTCGTCGGACGGCGAGCACGGGCTGCGCGCCGCGCACATGGGACCCTCCTTCCTGCCCTGGCACCGCCGGTTCCTGCTCGAGCTGGAGCGCGCGCTGCGCCGGGTGGACTCCTCGGTGACGGTGCCGTACTGGGACTGGACACGCGATCGCACGACCACGTCCGTGCCCTGGACGGACCGTCTACTCGGGGGCGACGGGCGCCGTTCCGACCACCAGGTGATGACCGGTCCGTTCGCCTACCGGCACGGCAACTGGACCATCAAGGTGAACGTGACCGACAGGGAGTTCCTCACCCGGGAGCTCGGACGCCCCCGGGGACCGATGGAATTGCCCACGAAGAGCGAGCTGGCCTGGGCGCTGAAGGACCCCGTCTACGACGTGGCGCCCTGGGACTCGACGGTCACACGGGGCTTCCGCAACAAACTGGAGGGCTGGGGCACCGGCCGGGGCAACACGTCCTGGCGCAACCACAACCGGGTGCACGGCTGGGTCGGCGGGGACATGCTCGGCGGCGCCTCCGTCAACGATCCCGTGTTCTGGCTGCACCACGCCTTCATCGACCTGCAGTGGTACCGCTGGCAACGCCGGCACCGCGGTGCCCGCTACCTCCCCGCGACGCCGCCCGGCCGGGGCGACCGGCAGCACGGCCGGATCGTGGCACGGCGCCAGAGCATGCCGCCGTGGGACGTGACGCCGCAGGAACTGGAGGACGTCGGCCGGATCTACCGCTACGCGTGAGGGGGGAGGGCAGGGGGCCCGTACGGGGGTCCGTACAAGGTCTGTACAAGGTCCGTACACATGGGGAGAGCCCCGGCATTCGGGGGGCCGGGGCTCTCGGGTCAAGCGGACGTCAGTGGCGGTGGCCGCTCTTCTTGCCGTGCTTCTTGTCGTCCTTCTTGTGACCGTCGTCGTTCTTGCACTCGTTGCCGACGGCCGGGTTGAGCGCGCCGATGATGTTCACGGTGTTGCCGCACACGTTGACCGGAACGTGGACCGGCACCTGAACCACGTTGCCGGACAGCACACCGGGCGAGCCGATGGCCGCGCCCTTGGCGCCGGCGTCCGCCGCGGCGAGACCGGCCCCACTGAGCACCACGGCGCTCGTGCCGAGAGCAACAGCGCCAACCTTCGCGATGCGAGACATCACGTTCTCCCTTACTGACTAGGTAAGTGCGGCAGCAGTACGTGCTACCGCACTGCCCGTTCAACGCGGCGGCCCCGGACCGGTCACGAGAAATCTTCTGCGGATCACCCATCTTGAACAGGGGCTCGGCCAAACGGGTGCTCATCGGCGGCCGACCGCGTAGTTTCCGGCGGTCTCCCCGTTTACCGGGCCGGGACCGCTCTGCCGCTCTGTACGCGCTGCTGGGCAGGTCCCGCGGGTCGTGAGCAGCGGCTGCCGAAGGGGAGTTGGTTCGAGGTGGCGTCCCGGAATGGACCACCCGGAGGAACCGCCGCAGCCCTGTGACGTGCACTTTCACAAGAAACCCACGCAACAAGGCGTTTCGCGTGGCAAAAGTCGCAAACGCCGCTTATCTTAGCGACTGTCAGTGACCGGACCATAACGGTCTGTGTCGACTCGAGAATCGGAGAAGTAATGCGCAAGTACCAGAAGGCCGCGGTCGTCGTGGCCATGCTCGGCAGCGTCAGCTTCCTCGGCGCTGGCGTTGGTCACGCTGCGGGCGGGGACGGCAAGTTCAAGCTCGAGAACGAGCAGGCCCAGTCCTGCGAGCAGAACGACAGCACCCAGGGTCTGGTCAACGTCGACGACGTGAACGTCAACGTTGCCGCTCTGCTCGGCCTGGCGAACCAGGACAACAGCGAGCGCGAGTCGCTGACCTGCTCGCAGTCCTTCTCGCTGCGTGGCGGCCACTGATCAGGTTGATTCAGGCAGGCCCCGGGGTTCGAACCATGTGTCCGAGCCCCGGGGCCTGCCGCCCTGCTGAAGGAAAAAGGTAGATGTTCAACTCGAAGAAGATCGCGGCGGCAGCGGGAATCCTGGGGAGTTTCGCCCTGATCGGCGCCGGTGCCGTCCAGGCCTCGGCGCAGGGTGGTCCCGGCACGTGTGTCCAGGACAGCAAGGGCCACATCCGCTGCGTGCAGATGAGTGAGTATCAGGTCCTCAGGGACAAGAGCGGCAACGTCACCGTCTACAACGACTCGACGCAGACCTGTCCCACCGCGCACAGCCAGGTCAGCTGCGTCGACAGCGTCACCGCTCCCGTCAAGAGGGGCTGACGGGCGGGGCTGGCGAGAAGGGCTGACGAGAGGGGCTGGCCGCTCCGTCGGCAGCGCGGTCGTACAACAGGTTTTATCCAGAAAATTACGTGATTGGGCGTTTCGCCCCAGCAAGAGGCGCACACGCCACCTAAGGTTGGCGACTGTCGGTGACCAGCCCATAACGGTCTGTGTCAAATCGAGAAATCGGAGAAGTAA
Organism: Streptomyces sp. NPDC044719; assembly: GCF_056433405.1. Lineage (NCBI taxonomy): Bacteria > Bacillati > Actinomycetota > Actinomycetes > Kitasatosporales > Streptomycetaceae > Streptomyces > Streptomyces sp. NPDC044719. The sequence continues at coordinate 493,663 of NZ_JBWKHE010000006.1, read as the reverse complement.
TGCGCAAGTACCAGAAGGCCGCAGTCGTCGTGGCCATGCTCGGCAGCGTCAGCTTCCTCGGCGCTGGCGTTGGTCACGCTGCGGACGGCGACGAGCAGTTCAAGCTCGAGAACAAGCAGGCCCAGTCGTGCGAGCAGAACGACTCGCGTGAGGGTCTCATCAACATCGACGACGTGAACGTCAACCTCGCCATCCTGGGTCTCGCCAACCAGGACAACAGCGAGCGCGAGTCCGTGACCTGCTCGCAGGCCTTCTCCCTGGGCAAGTAATCACCGACCAGGTGATGCGGGCAGGCCCCGGGGCTCGAACCAGGTGTCCGAGCCCCGGGGCCTGCCTCTTGGTTTCTCAGCCGGTATTGGCCTCTCGGCCGGTAGATGCGTCCGGAACGACCCCTCGCCCAGCGGCGGGGAGTCGACCGCAAAGGAAAAGGTAAATGCTCAATTCGAAGAAGATCGCGGCGGCAGCGGGAATCCTGGGGAGCTTCGCCCTGATCGGTGTCGGTGCCGCCCAGGCCTCCGCCCTCGGCGACGCCGGCAAGTGCGTCGACGACGGCAACGGCCAGGTTCGCTGCGTGGAACTGAGCCAGTACACGTACACCACCGACAAGGGCGGCAAGGTCACCGTCGTCAACAACTCGACGCAGGACTGCCCGACGTCGCACAGCCAGGTCTCCTGCACCAGCAGTGCCGTCGTCCCCGGCAAGAGGGCCTGACTCCCGCCGAGTCCGAGGCGCCGTCCTGTCCACGTCGGCGCCCCTCGTGAGAGTCCACCCGCGCAGCGGAGGATGGCCGGGACCCGATCCGGGTCCCGGCCATTGGTGTGTCTTGCTGTCGTGGCTGGTGCCTCGTGCCTCGTGCCTCGTGCCTCGTGCCCCGTGGCCGGTGCCTCGTGCCTCGTGCCTCGTGGCCGGTGCCCCGTGCCCCGTGCCCCGTGGCCGGTGCCCCGTGCCTCGTGCCCGGTGGCCGGCGGCCGGTGGCCGGTGGCCCGTGGCCCGTGGCCGGTGGCCCGTGGCCCTTGCCCGTGGCCCGTGGCCCTTTCCCGTGCCCGACGGCCTCAGGGCAGCCGTCGTACGGGCTCGCCCGCGAGGAACGCGCGGATGTCCTCCACCGCCTGGCCGTAGTACGTCGTGTAGTTGGCCTCGGAGACGTAGCCCAGGTGCGGGGTGGCGAGGAGGCGGGGGGCGGTGCGCATCGGGTGGTCGGCGGGCAGGGGCTCGGTGTCGAAGACGTCGATGCCGGCACCGGCGATCCGGCCCTCACGCAGGGCGGTGAGGAGCGCCTCCTGGTCGACGATGGCCGCGCGCGAGGTGTTGATCAGATACGCGGTCGGCTTGAGGAGCGCGAGTTCGGCGGGCCCGACCAGTCCGCGGGTGCGGTCGCTCAGCGCGAGATGGACCGAGACGAAGTCGCTGCTCGCGAGAAGCTCCTCGCGGGAGGGAGCGAGTTCGACGCCGATCTCGTCGGCACGCTCCTTGGTGAGGTTCTGACTCCACGCACTGACGCGCATGCCGAAGGCAAGGCCGACCCGGGCCACTCGGCCGCCGATCTTCCCGAGGCCGAGGAGCCCGAGCCGGCGGCCGTGCAGATCGGCGCCGACGGTGGACTGCCAGGGGCCGCCGGAGCGCAGGGCGTTGCTCTCCTCGACCAGACCGCGGGCGAGGCCGAGCAGCAGGGCCCAGGTCAGCTCCACGGGCGGGGTGGAGGAACTGGCCGTCCCGCACACCGTGACGCCGTGCTCCTCGGCGGCCGCATAGTCGATCACCGAGTTGCGCATGCCGGAGGCGACGATCAGTTTCAGCCGGGGCAGCCGGGCGATCAACGACCCGGGGAACGACACGCGCTCGCGCAGCGTCACCACGATGTCGAACCCGGCCAGCGCGGCGGCCAGGGCGTCCTCGCCGTCCAGATGGGTGTCGAAGGAGACGACCTCCACCTCGCCAGCGACCGCCGACCAGTCGACGATCTCGGTCGCCACCCTCTGAAAGTCGTCCAGCACAGCACAGCGCAGCCGCACGTCGCACCCCTTCCTCGGCCCGGGTCAGGTTTCAGGACCATGATCAGGCCTGGGAGGGGGAAGCGGGAAGCCCCCTCCTGAGGCGGCACGGTTTCCACATGAGGCAGCGGCCGGCTGAGGAGCGGGGTGGGCGGCGAGGGAAATCAGGAAAGGGCCCTCGCCAGGCCCCCTGGCGAGGCCGCGGCGCTCCGCATGGCCAGCCGGCCCGCGATCGTGACCGTGGCGACGGCGACCCCCGCCGCGCCGAAGCCCAGCGCGGCCAACGGCCCGCCGGCCAGGGCCGGGACCGCGGAACCGGTGACCGCGACGCTGAGCGGCACCAGCACCGACGCACAGACCACAGCGGCCAGCAGCAGCGCGACCACGCAGGTGAGCATGGCCTCCCAGGCCAGCATGCGCAGGGCCTGCGCGGACTGTGCGCCCGCCGGGCGCCACAGGGCGAACTCCCGCCGGCGGCCCGCCGTCGCCATGCCCAGTGTGTTGACGACGGCGATGGCCGTGAACACGTTGATCATGGTCAGCAACAGGAGGACGAACAGGTTGGCCGCCGCACCGGACTCCGCTCGGCTCTCCGTCGCTCCGTCACCGATCCGCGCGCCGGGGAAATCCGCCGCCAGGGCCTTCAGCTCTCGCTCGACATCGCCCCGATCGGCTCCGGGGGCGGTCCGTACGAGAACGGTGTCGTCCAGCGGGGTGTCCGCGTGCCGGGCCGCCGAGACGCGGCGCAGCAACGCGTCGGCGAAGTCCCGCTCACGGGAGTAGACGGCCGCGACGCGGTACGTGTCCCGGCCGCCGTCGTCCCAGTTCACCCTGACGCGGTCGCCCACCGTGACGCCCAGGCTGCGGGCCGCACGGTCGCCGAGTGCCATGGACGAGTCACCGAGGCGGGCGAGCGAGCCCGCGCGGACACCGAGGTCAAGGAGGTCGGGGACCGCTTCGGCCCGCATCGCGACGAGGCTGCCGCCGATGACGGACGGTTCGTCGTCCTGGCTCGCGTCCGCGCGGCTCAGTTCGCCGTCCACGGCCAACCGCCCGGAGGCCGCCGCCACGCCGGGGAGCCGGGCGGCCCGCTCCGCGTACCCCGGTGCGATGCCCGGTCCGGCAGAGGACACGACGTGATCGGCGAGCAGCCGTTCCTGCTCCGCCTGCCACGCGCCCCGCGACGTGATCAGCGGCACGCAGAGCAGGGTCCCCGTGAGGGAGAGGGCGAGCACGAGCGGTGTCACGGTGGCGGCCAGCCGTGCGTTCTGCCTGAGGAGGTTACGGACCGCCAGCGCGCCGTCCCTGGGAAGGAACCATGTCACCGGCGCCAGGAACAGGGCGCCGGCGACCCGGCAGATCAACGGCGCCAGCAGCGCCACACCGATCATCAGGACGAGCACCATGCTCTCGGCCGTCCCGCCGCCACCGTCCAGCCGACCGCTCGCCACCGCGCCCAGACAGCCGCCCGCCCCGGCGAGCACGCCCACCCCGAGCAGCACCCGTTGCCATCCAAGTCTCGGCGCCGGAGCGGCCGACTCGCCAAGCACCTCCACCGGCCGCACCCGCGACGCGCGCCGCGCGGCGGCGAACGCCGCGAGCTGCGCCACCACAGCGGCCGTCCCGACGGTCGCCCAGGGCGCGACCGGCCCCACGGACAGGGCGAACGACGGAGGCAGCACCTCTCCGTCCACCAGCACGCGGTGGAGGAGCATGGCCACACCGATCCCGCCCGGTACGCCGAGGAGCGCGGCCGCCACCGTCACCAGCAGGACCTCCACCGCGATCATCCGGCGGATCTGCCCCTTGGTGGCCGCGACGGCCCGCAGCAGTCCGATCTCGGTCAGCCGTCCGGCGACCGCGAGTGTCAGAGTGCCGGAGACGACGAAACCCGCCACGAACAGCGACAGCACACCGAACGTCCCGACGAGCGACGAGAGAGCGCCCGCCGGGGACGGCACGTCCCAGAACTCCGCGTCCGCCCGCTCGGCGCCGGAGGCGACCACGAGCGACCCGGCATCGTCGCCGTACAGTGCCGTGACGGCCTTCTCCACCTGCCGCCGGAGCGCCGCCGAGTCCGCGCCCCTGGTGCCGTCGCCCTGGCTCATGGGGGCAGCGCGAAGGCACGTTCGGGGCCTCTCAGTCGATGCAGAACTCGTTGCCCTCGATGTCCAGCATCGGAATGCACGAATCATTGCCGTCATACAGAGTGCGCACGTGCACCGCACCGAGTGGGACCAGTCGTGCGCGTTCCGCCTCGAGTGCGGCGAGGCGCTCTTCACCCACGAGTCCGGTGCCGACCCGCACATCAAGATGCACGCGGTTCTTGACGGCCTTCCCTTCGGGGACGCGCTGGAAGTACAGCCGCGGGCCCACACCTGAGGGATCGACGCAGGCGAACCAGGAATCCCGCTGCTCAGGTGGCTGCGCGCGCTTGAAATCGTCCCAAGTGGCAAACCCCGCCGGTGGCGGCGGTATGACGTACCCCAGCACCTCGCACCAGAAACGAGCGAGCCGCTCAGGTTCTGCGCAGTCGAAGGTGACTTGGAACTTCTTGATCGGCGTCATCGGGTAACTGTATGGGCGCGTGCCGGCACCGAGGCTCCGGGCGCCATCTCCGTTGAAGTCGTCGGGGTCGGTGGTGAAGAGGGGGAGTCCCACATTCGGCTGTTTGGCCAACGAAACAAGATGCCGTGCCGGGCGTCGAGAGCGGCAAAGGACTTCGACCTGTGATCATGAGGCGTTCATTGAAGTGATCGACGAGGCGGGAACACGCAGTAGGTGATCTGATGAACTGGTTGACCTCGCTGCCGGCGGTGGTGCTGGTTGTGGGCGGGCTTTTACTCGCCCTGCTGGTCGCGGCTGCGGCGCGCATCGGCGTCCGGATGCTCGTACCCGTCGGGGAACGGGATCGGGTACCGCAGATCGCCACCCCTCTGATGCCGACACTCGGTGCTGCCTTCGCGATCTTTGCGGCACTCTCACTGGCCAGCGAGGCCGGCTACCTGCGTGCAGCCGAGGGGTTGGTGAGTGACGAGGCGGCCGCGGCCTCCCGCCTGGCATGGGCGGCGACAAGCCCGCGAGTCCAGTCGGAGCCGATCCATGCGGCACTTCTGGACTACCTGCAGACCACGCGTGCCAGGGAGTGGAGTGGCACAGCAGCGGCGTCCGGTGATGACCCGGCCACCGCTCGCGCGATCGCACGGATGGAGCGGAGCGTTCGCGCCGAGGCGGCCCGGCCCGAGGCGGGAAGCGCGGCAGGGACGGAGTTGCTGTCTTCCCTGGACGGTGTCACCAGTAGTCGTCGCGCCCGCGTCGCGGCCGCCTCGCGTGATGTTCCGTCGCTCTACGTTGTCACGCTTGTGGTCAGCGGACTGGCCTTGATCGTGAACTCCGGCGCCCTGGTCTTCCGCAGCAGCCTGCGAACGTCGCTGCTCATCGTAGGCGTTGCGAGTGTGGTCGGGCTGAGCCTGGCGTTGCTCTTCGCGCTCAGCGCGCCATGGAGTGGACCGTTCATCGTCAGTGGGCATCCGATCAACGCCGTCATCGGGGACCTGAGGTCCGGCTTCTTCGAGGGGCAATAGGCGGCGGGCGCGATCGTCCGCCGACAACGCACCCATCGACCCCAAAAAACCCGACCTGGTATTCACTGCCGGGGTGGCGGGATTGAACCCACGACCGGGCTGCCCTGGACAAGCTGGGAGGCCTGCTGGCCGGGTGAAAACGAGATCGCCGTCACTACCGCGCATTCACCGGAAGGCTCCATTCCGGTGCATAGCGACCAGCACTCCATGGATGATCGAACACGTTTCTGACGGTGCGGTGGGTGCGGTGCGCGGCGTGACAATGGCCACAGCAAGGAATGTGCCCTGGGGCCCTGGCCAGACGGCTTCTTCTTGTGAACCGGCAAGTAGCCGGCCGCATCAAGACCGCCCCACTGTCGGTCTGTCGCCATGGGAGTGCGTCGCATGGATCCCGTCCAGCAGTTCTATCGCATCTTGCTGATCTTGATCATTGCGGGGTTGGTCACCTACGTGGCCTTCCTTAACCCGCTGCTCGGGGTTGCGCTCCTCGTGGGGGTCGGTGTCGCGATGTTCATCCATCAGATCTTCGGCTGACAAGTACACCAAGGGCACATCCGCTTCTTGAGCCGCGTCAAGCACGTCGACGAGGCTCGCCCCAGGGCTTCACTCAAAGTTACAGAGTTCAAATGCACCACAGGCACCCATTCTTACGGCATAGCGGGTGAGAGTCGCGAACTACGACGTCTCACTGTTGAGTTGTCGAGTTACGGGAAGGATTGGTCCAGATGCGCAACGCCCCCGAGGTTCGAGGGCCGACGGATCCGCACGACCTACCGAGTACGCCGCAGCATCTGCTTCCTGGGGCTCGTACCTCCTCTGAATCCAAGCGCCGCCGTCGCCTGACGGAGGAGCAGGTTGGGGAACTGCAGCGGCTGAAGCCCCTGCTCGAGGGCATGGTGCGCCAGGCGTGTATGGGGTACCTGATGGAGGACTTAGTGCAGACCTGCGTGTACCAGTTGGTGCGCGCATGGTCGAAAAGGGACTTCGTCCTGGACCGACAAGACGGCGGGCGGGCCTTCGCACGCAAGGTGATGCAGAACGTCATCGCTGACGCAGCGCGGAACAAGGATCGCGACTTGTCGACCCCGGTGGACGCTCTTCCCGAGGTTTTGGTAGCGCCCGACGAGGGTGCGCACGTCCATGCTGATCGTCTCCAGTCCATCGAAAAGTTTCTCGCGGAAAAGCTCCCAGAGAGGCTGTATCACGTCGGCCGCCTCGCGATCGTTGAGGGACTCAATCAGGGGCAGATCGCCAACGTTCTCGCCATCGACCGGCACACTGTGGCGCGTCGCCTCCAAAAGGTGCGCGAGGCGCTGGAGCCCTACAAGGACACGATCCACGACGAGGTGCTGGGCGACGTGACGAGCTAGTGCCGCTACTCGGGCTCACGGGAGGGGCCAGCAAGTCGCCTCCCGTGAGCCCAGGTTGGGTCCTAGCGACCCTGACAACGACAAGGAAGTGCGCTTAAAGGATGGCAACCGATAAGCGTCCACACGCACACGTGCAGGAGGCACACCGGATGTTCAACACTTACGAGTTACTCCGCGATTGGGCGGAGGAAAGCCGAGAGGCTGTCCGGCGACGATGTGCTGGAATTGATCCCGCCTACTGGGAAGCATTGCTTGACCGTGTGGAGGACAAGCTAGACGAGGACGACCGCGATGATGTCGGCGTCTCGGAGACCAATGACTCGGCTTCGCTGCAATCCTGCACGTGTGCGGTACCTTCACTACCGCTCCTCGCGAGTGGAGCGCTGGGTGCTGCCTTAGTGCAACCCACGCTCAGCGCGGCCAACGGTGGAAGCCAAATCGTTCAATGCTTTGCAGCCTGGGCTGCATTGGCTGGATTAGGCTTCGCAGCCTTGCCGGAGCGGAGTGAGAATTCATCTCGGTCCAAGGGGGTGGGGTTATCTCTGTAACGGGGAGTTGAACCGAGGCCTTGTCACTCCCATAGAGCATCGCTTGGGAGAGTGCACAGAGGAAGTTCGAATGCCAGATCCTCGCGGGGGATGGATTGGCAATCGGACTTCAACCGCCTGAGAGCGCGCGCGAGTTCCGGACGATACATGCTGCCCCCTCAATCAATGGCTTTGAGGGGGCAGCGTCCTCGCCCGGAAGTCGGGTATAGGTGCGACACGGTTGCCTAAACGCTGCATCGGACGTTGTCAGAGCGTTCCCGTAGCTTGAGGCCATGGTCGGTACGGGCGAGAACTTCAACTCACTCCGGCGAGTCGTCGGCGGTGGGCCGCCCCGCTGCGGGCGGCCAGCCCTACTACGCTCAGAACGCCGGATCCCTTGGGCAGCGGTATGGGAGCGTCACCTTTGAGGAGGTGCATAGCGGGGTGTTGGATCTGTTGCCGTCAGCCCCGGCGAGGGTGCTGGACGTCGGGGCTGGCACTGGGCGGGATGCTGCGGCACTGGCGCAGCGCGGCTACCAGGTGGTGGCGGCGGTGTCGGTGCGCGAGCTACGGGAAGCCGCACAGAGCCTGGACCCGAGCGAAAGCATCCGCTGGGTAGAAGAATCGCTGCCTGAGTTGTCCCGCCTGGGAGGGCCCTATGAGCTGGCGCTGTTGTCATCGGTGTGGATGCACCTGCCGACGACGGCACGTGGCCAAGCGATGGAGCGCCTGGCCGCACTGCTGGCTCCGCCGGGGCTTCTCGTCGTTTCGCTACGACGCGGCGCCCTGCCGATGGACCGCGTCATGTTCGACGTGCCCGCCGAGGAGGTCGTGCGGGGGTGGGGGGGGCGGGAGTTCTACGCTCAGGATGCTTTGGCCCGCGCGTCGTGGCGGTTGGCAGTGCGATGGGGGCCAAGTCGCGCAGAGCAGGAATGCGCCGCGACGTTGGATGCCAACCGCCCCCACGGAACGCCTACTGGCAGCCGCGGTGCGCTCCATGCCCATGACGGTGATGCAGAAGTTCCACAACCTGCGCGGCGACACTACCGTGCCTCACACCTTCTATGAGCTGGCTCGGACGGGACAGCAGCACGTCGTGCGGCTGCCCCCCGACCTGCTTCGCCTAACACAGTCGGAGCAGGCAGAGAGCCTGGTCGTCGAGTTGGGTGCGCTGGAGCATCGTGGAAGGTTCCTTCGCCGCCGGCATCGGTCGCAGCCTGGTCGAGGAGGGCGTCATGGTCGACTGGAGCACGCTCAAGATCACCGACAAACGTCGCCGCCGCTCAGTGACCGGCATCGTTGAGGCCACACCTGATGATCTTTGAAGACGGGCCCTAGCCTCGCGCCTACATGATGCAGGCTGTCCGACGGGTGGTCAGCTGCTGGTCGCCTCCGGCCCGACGATCTCCCGCCTGACCGACGTCAGGTGGGCCGCGCGATACGGTCACCGTATTATTGAGCCTTTTTCCACTCTCTGATCAGCGCACCCACCACATCGTTCTGATCGATTTCTCCTCCGGCAATTTGCAGTCGCACCAACCCCTCAAGTGCCCTGATGTAGGCGTTTCCCATCGCGTAGGTCATCGAACTGGCCACAGCGGCATTGACGAGAGTTCCCACGATAGGAAATGCAAGCCGCAACATGCCGGCTGCCGTCCTGGCTGCCGTCCCTACTCCGACAACGGTCGTGAGCGCCGCTGCCACAGACTTCGGCTCCACGTTGAAGCCCATTACTCGCGTAATGCGCGCGAACATGTCAATCTGCATCGAACTCAGTGGGCCGATGTCATAGACTGAAAGAGGAATTGCAGCGATACCGGCCGCCTTGAGAGCCGTTACTGCAACAACGTCCTTCGCTTCGCTTATTTTCAGCTCCAGGTCCACCCGCTGACGGCTGGCCAAAGTCCTTTTCTGGGCCTCCGGGAGGATCTGAAGCAATGCTCCAAGGAGCTCGCCGAGGCCGTGCGGGGGAACCAACATGCTTTGACTGCCGGCGGTGATGCGCTTCTCTTGGGCAAGAACAGGAAACGCGCGAGAATCCACAATGGGGAGCCGCATCGCGTCGACAGTCGTCCGGAGGTGCACTGCTTCTGCCGAATCCTTGTCGAGACACCTGGTCAGAACAAAAGCCGTGTGCACTTCTTGAGCCAGAGCCCGGACAAGGTCGGCCTCGAAGTCTTCGACACGGCCGTTGTCGACGAGGTTACAGAAGAGAGCGAAGTGAATTTCAGACTCTTCGGCAATTACTTCCTTCTTGATCTGACTCAGGAAGTAATGAGCTACGTCTGTGCCACTCTTGCCCAGCTCGATGCCAGGCGTGTCATACACCGACACCGGAAGATGAGGCCTACGGTATCGCTTGATCTCTCGGGTCACGGGCTTTCCGACCCCCACCGGAGCGATCACCTCGCCAAAGATCGCGTTGACGAGGGTGCTCTTTCCTGACCCAGGCCGACCAGCCAGCATGATGTTCAGCATGGCTTCCTCTTGCTGTGCCTGCGCGAGGCCTTCTTGGAATAGCGCCGCGATGTCGAATTCGTTCTCGCCGTTACCACGGGTGTCAACGGTCATGGTTGGGCCTCTCGGAGAGGAATGGACCTGCCTAATAGGAGGAATGTGAAGAATTGTCGTATTCAAGCGGCTAGGACACCGAAGATGACCACGAAAGCCAGCCCAAGGGTGAAGAAGGTCATCTGTAGGGCGGCTGGCAGCCTGATGTTTGCCGAATAGATCGATCTCAAGTCGCCATCTTCATTTAGTGTGCCTGCCAAAGCCAGAAGCGTCGCAACTCCAGTCAGAACGGAGAGCGTGTGGGCCAACCAGGCCAACTGGAGCCACAAGAGTTCTGACGGAGCCGCCTTGCCGACAATTTCCTTTGCGAAGCTGATGGTGATGGTGATGACAGCGGTCGTCAGCGTCAAAACATGCTTGCTCGTTTCGCCCGCAGCCGTCAGAGCAGCCTTTCTCCGCTCCGCTGCAGCGGCGGCTTCGTCGGCTGCTGCCATATTGGTTTGCTTTCCATCAACAGAACGGCCACATAGGACAGGTGCGATCCTTGATCGCGACGAACAAGGCCAGGGTGACGGCGCCCAGGCCCCGCCGCCGTGTCTCAGCTGCCAGGCTTCCGGTGAATCCTTCGAGGTTGCCCGAGGCCTCAAGAAGTCGTACTTCGGGGTTTCGCTCCGCCATCAGCCTGTAGAGGCCGCCCTCCAAGAACTGCATATACGTAGGCTGAGTCTCACCAGCGATCGGAACCCCGCCCAGCCCACGTGCTGCGGCAGCGTTGAACTCCCGGATCGCCCGGTCTCTTATCGCTCGCCGATTGACAGCCCGATTTCCCGTTCCCCGATTACCGTCGGCATCCCGTCGGCGTTGATTGCCGCTCATGCCTCCCCCGTTGCCACCCTCGACCCGTAACGCACAGCGACGCTATCCATGAGCCTGGCTGATTGTCAGCCGCGTGCTTTAATTCGGGTTCATGCTTCAGGGGTACGCCCCCGGCGCACTTCTCCCGGCATCCGCCCCCTCAGGAGTGCCACATGTCACGGTTCCGTGGAACAAGCATGCCGCCGACGAAGGCGCAAACGAGGTGGTCAGCAGTGCAAACGCTGCTTGATGTGGCACTAGTGGCGGTTGATCGGGATCTCGTAGACGATCTCGCAGTGAGCGGCGGGCACCACAATGTCCGCCGTCTCCCCGGGGCCGCCGTCGTCGCTGTGTACGTCCGACGGATGTGCGTCACGAGTGCGGCCTTCTGGACGCCGAGAAGTGACTCCTCCTCCTGAGCACTAAATCAAGAGGAAGTTTGAGTCGTCTCGTTAGGCCTCGACCCTCCGGAGCTAGCCGGGACCACACCATCACCGACCTGGTCCGCCTCGCCCAGCTCGGCCGTGCGGCCGGCATCTATCTCGAAATCTGCGGGCAGCGCTTCGGCGCCGAACTCGGCAAGGGCATCACCATGCTCCGCGCCCAGCTCACCGGCCGTACCGCCCACCGCGTCGACGACGAGACCTCTGCCAACATGGCCTTCGGCGACATCGCCCCGGACGCCGTCCTCGCCGCTATCCAGATCCCGGCGGAGAAGCGGGGGCTTGCCATCGCGGGCGACTCGTCCGGAGGGTGGCACCGCATCCGTGCCCCGCACACCTCGCTGCGGCAGGCCGTGAACATCTGCAACCGGCACGCCGACCGAACTCCGGACATGCCCGAGCTGGCTCCGTACCGGCCCGCACACTCCGCTTTGGCCGACGCTCCCTTGCCGCCTGCCAAGCCTTCCCCGGCCACCGCCTGATCTCTCGGATTCCCACCGGTCGGCGCGACCGCCTTCGCGCCAAGTCCCTACCCCCGTCATGCCCAAAGAAGGGAGAACCCGCCATGTGCCCCGATTGCGAGGACTTCGCCCGGACCGTGCTCCTGCTCGGCCAACTCGCCCTGTATGCGGACGTGGCTGGCGCCGACCTCGACTTCGTGGAAGCCGTCAGCTTGTCCCTCGCCGTCTCGCTGCTCGAGCCGCCGCCCGAGACGTTTTCGGACGGCTACGACTCCGACGACCCGCTGGGAAGACCAGATCCGCCGCACCGGCGGCTGCTCCGACCCCATCCACCTCACCGGCTGGGTCCTCCAGAAGGACAAGACCACCGGCGAGACCCTGCACCACTACTCCACCGCGAACGAGCCGGGCGGACGCCTCCGCCTCGCCTGCGGCAACCGCCGCGCATCCCGTTGCCCGGCCTGTGCCTGGACGTACGCGGGGGACACCTACCACCTCATCCGCGCCGGACTCGCCGGAGACGACCGACGCGACATCCCCGCCATGGTCCGCAACCACCCGCGGGTCTTCGCCACCCTGAGGGCTCCGTCGTTCGGCCCGGTCCATAACCGTCCCGATCACGGCACCTGCCGCTGCGGCACCTCACACGCGTCCGACGCCCCAGAGCTGGGCACTGCCCTCGACCCGGACTCCTACGACTACGCCGGCGCCGTGCTGTTCAACAACCACGCCGGACAGCTCTGGCAGCGCTTCACCACCCGACTCCGCCGCGAACTGGCCGCCCGCGCTGGCCTGCCCCGCCGGGAACTCCCCGACCACCTTCGCGTCTCGTACGGCAAGGTTGCCGAGTTCCAGAAGCGCGGGGCCCTGCACTTCCATGCCGTCGTACGGCTCGACGGCCCGGAGGGGCCCGGGACGCCACCGCCCGCCTGGGCCACGGTCGTCCTTCTCACGGACGCGCTACACGCCGCCGCCGCGCATTCGTACACGTCGGCCTCGGTCCCGGCTGCGGAGGACCAGCCGACTCGGACCTTCCGCTGGGGTCGGCAACTCGACGTCCGGCCCGTCAGGGCCTTCGGTGACGGCTCTGACATCACCGAACAGGCCGTCGCCTCATACGTGGCCAAGTACGCGACCAAAGCCGCCGAGAACACCGGCACCCTCGACCGCCGCATCGGCGAACTCTCCGAACTCGACCGCCACCAGGTTCCCGACCACACCCGGCGGCTCATCGAAGCCTGCAAGCAGCTCGACCCGCTCTACCCGGACCGGCGCCTATGGGCCTGGGCGCACATGCTCGGCTTCCGCGGGCACTTCTCGTCCAAGTCGCGCACCTACTCCACCACCCTCGGCACCCTCCGCCAGGAACGCGCCGACTACCGCGCCGCCCAAGAGCGAGACGCCCTCGGCATCGACGACCGCGAGCCGGACACCGTCCTCGTCCTCACGGACTGGTGTACGCCGGCCACGGCCACACACCAGGCGAAGCCGCCCTCGCCGCGACCATCGCACGCGACCTCCAAACCAACCGTGAGACCGCCCGCGACGCCCTCCTGACCGAAGGGAGCACGGAATGACCACGGCCATCCGGTCACGCACCATGCTCACCCTCACGGAGGTCTGCGAGGAGCTGGCCGTCTCGCGCTCGACCTTCTACGACTGGCGAGCCAAGCGCCGTGCACCGCGCTGCATCAAGCTCCCGAACGGCGACCTCCGGATCCGGCGGAGCGACCTCGATCACTGGCTCGACGACCGCGAGGACGCCGCCTGATGGAGACGACGTACGACGTGAAGGTCTACAAGATCCTCACCTATAAGGGAGCCCGGAAGACCACATACACAGTGCGCTGGGTGGTCGCGGGGAAGCGCTGGCGTGAGCCCTTCGACACCGTCGCGCTCGCTGAAGGCTTCCGCTCCGAACTCATCCGGGCCACTGGAAAGGGCGAGGCGTTCGTCATCGCCACCGGACTCCCGGTGTCTCATCGCTCCAAGTCGGCGGCCATGAGCTGGTACAAGTTCGCCGTCGAGTACGTGGATGCCCGCTGGTCTCAACTCGGCGGCAACAGCCGTAAGAACATGGCCAAGACCCTGACCGCGACCACCATCGCGCTGTTGCGGGCCAGGCCCACCCAGTTCGCACCTGCCGCCGTGCGCACCGCTCTACGTGAGTGGGCGTTCAACACCAACCGACGCCCCGACGCACCCCGAGACGTGGCGGCCATCCTCCGATGGGTCGAGCGGAACTCCCTGCCCGTCTCGGCCTGGGAGGACCCGGAGAAGGTCGACCAGGTCCTGCGCGCCATCGACACCCGCCTCGACGGCAAGCAAGCGGCGGCCTGGTCCCGGAAGCGCAACCGGCGGATCCTCAACGTCGTCATGAAGCACGCGATCCGCCGGCGCATCCTCCGGTCCAACCCCCTCCCCAAGGGAAAGGAGTCGACGGCCACCACCAAGACCACATACGCCGTGGACAAGCGGTCCCTACTGAACCCCGAGCAGGCGGCGGCCATCCTCGACCAAATCCGGCACCGGCCGCGCGGTGGCGAGCGACTTCACGCCTTCTTCTCCACGCTGTACTACTGCGGGCCACGACCCGAGGAAGCCGTAGCCATGCGTGTGGAGGACGTGGCCCTGCCCGAGCCCGACGCCGTCGACCAGTGGTGTGAGCTGCTGTTCCACACGGCGACCCCTGAGGTCGGAAAGCAATGGACAGACACGGGGGAGATCCACGAGCAACGGGACCTCAAGGGCCGCGCAGAGGGCGAGACCCGCACTGTCCCGGGGCATCCCGCCCTGACGCGCATCCTGCGGCAGCACATCGAGGACGAGCAGCTCAAGCCCGGTGACCTGCTGTTCCAAGGCGAGTCGGGCGGCATCCTCGCCGGTTCCGTCATACGTCGAGCCTGGCGCAACGCCCGTAAGGCCGTCCTGCCCCCGCACGTCTTCGAGTCGCCCACCGGACGGCGCGTCTACGACAACCGGAACACGCGCCTGACGAAGTGGCTGAACGACGGGATTCCACCCGCCCAGGTGGCCGAGTGGGCCGGAAACAGTGTTGCCGTGCTCCTGGCGACCTACGCCCGCTGCATCGAGGGCCAGCTGCCCGACCTGAAGAGGCGGCTCGAAGCTGCTGGAGATCTTCCTGAGCGGCCGTCCGCCGACTGACCTCGCGGCCCGCAGAAACTTCGACACGTATTCGACACGGCCACCCGCAAAAACCCGGTAACAGCCGGACAGCCCCGGAGCACGCCCTTGATCATCAAGGGGACGCCCGGGGCTTCGCCGCGCCGCCCCGCACCCACCCTGACCAGCAAAAAGCCCTCCCCAAAGGGAGGGCGGAGACTTGCGCCCCCGGCAGGACTCGAACCTGCGGCCAAGCGCTTAGAAGGCGCCTGCTCTATCCACTGAGCTACGGGGGCCGGGTGTGGTGGCCTCTGTCGTGGTGCCCTGGTGTGGGCTGATCCGTGACGTTGCCGGGGACAAGGATAGGGCTCCCGCGTCCTTGTCCCTGTTGCTTCGCCTCCGTGGCTCGATGTGGAGGTTCGGTGAAGCGGTCCTGATAATCGCAGGCAGGTACGAATCGTGCACCGCTTTTGGCGTCAGAGGCATCGGGTGTTGTGCACTCGTTATGCCTGGAGTGTGCCTGTGTCCCAGTCGCCCCTTCCATCCCTTGTGTCCTGTCGGCGCGCAGACATGCTCATATGCTTCAGAATTCCCCTAAAATTGGGCATTCTTCACATGTGGTGACCTTGGACGTAAGGCCTCAGCTGCTCGACGCACTCTCCGCCCTGCGCGACCGTGTCGCCGCCGCACGCTTCCCGCTGCCCCTGGCGGGGGCCCCACGCGCGCGTGCCAACCGCGACGAACTGCTCGCGCAGCTCGACGACTACTTGGTGCCCCGGTTGCGGGAGCCCGAAGCGCCGCTTCTGGCCGTCGTGGGCGGATCGACCGGAGCCGGGAAGTCGACGCTGGTCAACTCCCTCGTGGGGCGGCGGGTCAGCGAGGCGGGCGTGCTGCGGCCGACCACCCGGACCCCCGTACTGGTCTGCCATCCGGAGGACCACCACTGGTTCGGCGGGATGAGGGTGCTGCCCGATCTCACGCGCGTGTGGGCACCTCAGCAGAACGACACGGACGACCTGCTGCTCCCCGGCGAGGACCCCGCGCGCGTGCTGCGCATCGAGAGCGCCGACACGCTGCCGCCCGGCCTCGCCCTGCTCGACGCGCCCGACATCGACTCCCTGGTCTCCGACAACCGCGTCCTGGCCGCCGAGCTCATCTGCGCGGCCGACATCTGGGTCATGGTCACCACGGCCGCCCGCTACGCCGACGCCGTGCCCTGGCACATGCTGCGCACCGCAAAGGAGTACGACGTCACCCTCGTCACCGTGCTCGACCGGGTGCCCCACCAGGTGGTCGCCGAGGTGTCGCGGCAGTACGGGGCGCTGCTCACCAAGGCCGGTCTCGGACACGTCCCGCGCTTCACCGTGCCCGAGCTGCCCGAGTCGGCCTTCGGCGGTGGCCTCCTGCCGGTCACCGCCGTCGCCCAGCTGCGCACCTGGCTGATCCACCAGGCCCAGGAGCCGCAGGCTCGGCAGCAGGTCCTGGCCCGTACGGCGTACGGCGTCCTCGACTCGCTCAAGTCCCGGATGCCCGAGCTGGCCGGCGCCGCCGCCGCGCAGTACTCGGCCGCGCTGCGGCTCACCAGCGCCGTCGAAGGGGCGTACGACAGCGAGCACAAGCGCGTGCGGGGCCGGTTGCAGGCCGGGGCGGTGCTCGCCGGGGACGCGCTCAAGCGGTGGCGCGCCTTCCCACTGGACTGCACCGCCGGTGAACTCCTCGACGCGCTCGTGGAGAGCCTCAGCGCGCTGCTGCTGTGCGCCGTCACCGCAGCCGACGAGCGTGTCGACGACGCCTGGCGGCGTGAACCGGCCGCGGCCGCGCCGGAGCTCGCGCCGCGCGATTCCGCGGCGGAGAGCGCCGAGCACCGGATCGGGCTGGCCGTACGGCGGTGGCGGCGGGAGCTGGAGGAGTACGCCGAGGACGAGGTGAGCGAACTCGAGCGCAACGTCGCGCCCGACCCCGAGCTGGTCGCCGCCCTGGTCGCCACCGGCCTGCTGGGCGGCCGCCGGGGCCGGATGGCGGGGGAGGGGCTCGCCGAGCGGATCGGCGCCCACGGCGCACTGCGGCTGCGCGACCGGGCCGGCCGGCTGCTCACCCAGCACGTCGACCGCGTCCTGTACGCCGAACGCGAGCGCCGGCTCGCCCCGCTCGACGCGCTCGACGTCCACCCCGAACACCAGGCCGAACTCATCGCCGCGCTGTCCCTACTGCAGAAGGAGAGGTGACCGGTGACCGCCGTCACTGACCAGGACCACACCGAGCACGCCGATCAGCCGGGCGACGGGGACAAGGCAGGATCCACCGGAGGTAGCACCCGGAGTGCCTCCGCACGGGGCTCTCGGGCCGCCCAGCAGGAGCCCGCGGGCAACGACCCCCACGCGCGCGTGCAGGACGCCCGTACGGACTCCACGGGTGCCTGGGACGACGGGCTCATCGCGCGCCGCGTCAACGAGATGCCGGACGGAGGACAGTTCGCCGTCGCGGACAGCAGGTCCGCCGCCCCGCCCGCGATGAGACCACTGGTGTACGACGGGGTGTTGCGCTCGCGCCTCGAAGCGCTGCGCGAACTCGTGGGGCTCTCCCGTACGCGGCTCGACAGCAGGACGCTGTCGGAGGCGGGCCGGGTGCTCGACGAGGCGTCCGCCCGGCGCAGGCTCTCCGGGCAGCACACCGTCGTCGCCATCGCGGGCGCCACCGGCAGTGGCAAGTCACAGCTGTTCAACGCGCTCGCCGGTGTGGCCATCTCGGAGACCGGAGTGCGCCGTCCCACCACCGCGGCGCCCATCGCGTGCAGTTGGAGCGACGGGGCGGCGAGCCTCATCGAACGGCTCGGCATCCCGCCCCGGCTGCGCCGGCGGCCGCTGCCGGCCGGGGACGCGGAGTCCCGGCTGCACGGGCTGGTCCTGATCGACCTGCCCGACCACGACTCGGCGGCCGTACAGCACCGCGAGCACGTGGACCGCATCCTGGCACTCGTCGACGCGGTCATCTGGGTCGTCGACCCGGAGAAGTACGCCGACGCCGTCCTCCACGAGCGCTATCTGCGGCCGATGGCGGCCCACGCGGAGGTCATGTTCGTGGTCCTCAACCAGATCGACCGGCTGCCTGGCGAGGCCGCCGATCAGGTCCTCGACGATCTGCGGCGACTCCTTGACGAGGACGGCATCGCCCTGGGGGAGTACGGCGAACCGGGTACGACCGTGCTCCCGGTGTCCGCGCTCACCGGGGAGGGCATCGGGGACCTGCGCGAGGCGCTCGGCCAGTTCGTAGGGGAGCGCGGGGCGCCGGGCCGCCGTGTCTCGGCCGATGTGGACGTCGCGGCGGCGCGGCTGTGGCCCGTCTACGCCACCCGGCGGCGGACGGGGCTCAGCGAGCAGGCCCGGGAGGAGTTCGCGGACCGGCTCGCCGACGCGGTGGGCGCCACGGCGGCGGGCGAGGCGGCCGAACGGGCGTGGCTGCGCAACGCCAACCGCGCGTGCGGCACACCCTGGCTGCGGTTGTGGCGCTGGTACCAGGACCACGGCGAGGCCACCACGGGCCGGCTGCCCTCGCGCACGCAGGCCGACGAGGAGGCGACCGCGAGACAACGGGTCGAGCAGGCGGTCCGTACGGTGGCCGACCGGGCCTCGGCCGGGCTGCCCGCGCCCTGGGCGCAGGCGGTCCGCGAGGCGGCCGTCCGCGGCTCCCAGGGGCTGCCCGAGGCGCTGGACGAGTTGACCGTGCGCGCGGGAGTGCCGACAGGGCGGCCGCCGCGGCCGGGGTGGTGGCCGGTGGCCGTGCTGTCCCAGGCCTCCATGACGATCCTTCAGTTCCTGGGCGGCCTGTGGCTGCTGGGCCAGATCTTCCAGATCATGTCGCCGAACCTGGGCGTGCCGGTGCTGCTGATGGTGATCGGCATCGTCGGCGGTCCGCTGATCGAGTGGAGCTGCCGGGTGGCGGCCCGCGGCCCGGCCCGTCGCTACGGCCTGGAGGCGGAACGCCGACTACGCAAGGCGGCGGCCGGGTGCGGAAGGGCCCGGGTGCTGGATCCGGTGGCGGCGGAGCTGCTGCGGTATCTGGAGGTGCGGGAGCAGTACGGGAGGGTGGTGGGTGCCGGGCGGTGACGGCGAGGGCGTGGCGGCTGTGACGGGCCGCATGCGCGGGTACGGCGAGGGCGGCGTCCGGTCGGGCGCCGCCCTCGCCGCGTCCGTGTCCGGTTCGGTGCCGGGCGTGTCCGTGTACGTGTCCGGTTCGGTGCCGGGCGGGTCCGTGTCCGTGTTCGGCTCGGTGCAGGGCGGGTCCGTGTCCGTGTCGGGCTCGGTCCCGGGGCTTGGCGTGTAATTCGGCGTCGGCTGGGCGGCGGCTTGGCGTGTGGCCAAGCGTCGGGCTGGGCCGCGGGCTTGGCGTGGGGCTGGGCCGCGGGCTTGGCGTGGGGCTGGGCCGGGCTTGGCCTGGGGCCTGGCGTCACCCGTCGGGGTGGCGGCGTTTTCCACAGGCAGACGGTGATCCACAGCGCTCAGCGGGCTCGGCCCGGGCGCGGCAGTCTGGCGGACACAGCCGTACGGGACGGGCCCGTACGGGGGCAGCCCGGTGCCGGAGTCCGGGCGAGGGAGGGGTTCGCGATGAACGAGACGATGGTCTGCGCGGTCGGCAGGGTGGCGACGCAGCCGGTGTACCGGGAGATGGCGTCCGGCCCGTCGGCGAGGTTCCGGCTGGCGGTGACCGCGCGTTACTGGGACCGAGAGAAGAACACGTGGACGGACGGGCACACCAACTTCTTCACGGTGTGGGCCAACCGCCAGCTCGCCACGAACACGGCGGCATCGCTGACGGTGGGCGAGCCCGTGATCGTGCAGGGCAGGCTGAAGGTGCGGACCGATGTGCGCGAGGGACAGAGCTGGACCTCGGCGGACATCGACGCGGTCGCGATCGGCCATGATCTCGCCTGGGGCACCTCGGCCTTCCGGCGCGGAGGCAAGCCGGAGACGGCCACCTCACCGGCTTCACCGGAGCCCAACTGGGAGACACCGCCGGACGATTCAGCGGTGCGCTCGGACGCGTCCGATCAACGACAGCCGGAGCCAGCTGTCTTGACGTGACGTCAGTCACCGCCGCTCTGTCCGGACTGCGGCTTATCGACGAGTGCGCACCATGCGGCCAGGGGTGGATTTGTCGATAAGCCCTACCCGTAAGGGATCTTGGCGATAACGATTCCGAGTCGGATCACTCATCCGACCGTCTGACCGGCGGGCGAGGTCCGACGCCTCCCTAGGATGCCGGACATGGTTCTCGGGGCTCTCGATGCCCGTGAGGCTTCTGATTTCTGCTGGTGGGACCGTCCCCCCCCACGTCAACGGGTCCTGCTCGAAAGGAAATTTGGTGTTTGCTTCGTTCTCGGCGGTGTTCGTACGCAGGCGAGGGGCGGCCCGCCTCGGCGCCGCGACGCTGATGTCCGGGCTCGTCGCCGCGGGCTTGCTGGCCGGTGTCGGCCAGGCGTCCGCCGACGAGACGACGCAGGGTGAGGGCGGGGCGA
The DNA here is from genome assembly GCF_056433405.1 of Streptomyces sp. NPDC044719. NCBI lineage: Bacteria > Bacillati > Actinomycetota > Actinomycetes > Kitasatosporales > Streptomycetaceae > Streptomyces > Streptomyces sp. NPDC044719. The sequence goes on along the minus strand of NZ_JBWKHE010000006.1, from coordinate 473,285 downwards.
CCGCGACCATAGCCGGACTCAAGACGTACGGCACCGCGGTGATACACGGCGGCGCCGGGGATCAGCAGGTGTCCGCAGGCCTGTTCGAGATGTCCGTCGAGGGCGGCGGCATGCTGCAGACGTACTGCGTCGACCTCCACAACCCCACGCAGCGGGATGCCAGGTACCACGAGACGCCTTGGGGCGGCACGTCCCTCGGGGCCAACAAGGACGCCGGCCGGATCCGCTGGATCCTGCAGAACTCCTACCCGCAGGTGAACGACCTCGCGGCGCTCGCGCGGAAGGCGGGCGTGCGCGGTGCGCTGACCGAGCAGGACGCGGCGTCCGGCACCCAGGTGGCGATCTGGCGCTACTCGGACGACGTGGCCGTCGACGCGCTCGACCCGCAGGCCGAACAGCTCGCGGACTACCTGGAGAAGAACGCGCGGAACCTGCCTGAGCCCCGGGCCTCGCTCACCCTCGACCCGCCCGCGGTCTCCGGCCGGCCGGGCGAGCGGCTCGGCCCGGTCACGGTGCACACCAACGCGAGCGGCGTGTCGGTGGCGCCGCCCGCGGACGCCGCCACGAGCGGGGTACGGATCGTCGACAAGCAGGGCAGGCCCGTCACGTCCGCGGCCGACGGCGGGCAGGTGTTCTTCGACGTGCCCGAGGACGCGGCGGCCGGCACGGCCGAACTGACCGTGCAGGCCTCGACCACCGTGCCGGTCGGCCGGGCCTTCGCCTCCGAGAGCCGGAGCCAGACGCAGATCCTGGCCGGCTCCAGCGAGTCGACGGTGTCCGCGACGGCCGGGGCGACCTGGGCGAAGCAGGGTGCGATACCGGCACTTTCGGCGGCGAAGAACTGCGACAAGGGTGGCGTGGACATCATCGCGTCCAACAAGGGCGACGAGCCGTTCACCTTCGAACTGGCAGGGCTTGAGCACACCATCGCCGCGGGCGAGACCAGGACGGTGACGGTCCCGCTCCAGGAGGACCAGGCGTACGACTTCACGATCCACGGCCCAGGCGGCTTCACCCAGCGCTTCACGGGCATGCTGGACTGCCAGACCCGGAGCAGCGAGACGGGCACGGCCACGCAGACCCTCAGTGAACCGAGCCCGGCCACGGTGGGCGGCACGGCCTCCGACACCAACCTCGCCGAAACCGGCTCCTCCGGCGTCACCCCGCTCATCGCGGGCATCGCCATCACCTTGCTCGTCATCGGCGGGGCAACCCTGATCGTCCTCCGCCGCAAGTCGGCCCCGATGAGGGACTGACCGGCACAGAGGAGCGACTGATCGGCCTGGACGAGCCTGTGGCGGCTCGGAGTTGTGCTCGCCATAGGCTCAGCCCATGAAGATCACGGTGCGGCCGGCAGCCGACGCGGACCTGTCGGCACTGTTGGCCCTCTACCGAGAATTGAACCCGGAAGACGTGTCGCTGTCCGAGGCGGCTGCGGATGACATCTGGGCGGCCATATCCGGGCAGCACGGGCGGACCGTGCTGGTCGCGGACGCCGATGGCACCGTGGCCGGGACAGCCGACTGTGTCGTCATGCCGAACCTCACGCGCGGGGGCCGGGCCATCCTGTTCGTGGAGAACGTCGTCGTGGCCGGTGGGTTTCAGCGTCGTGGCGTCGGGCGGCAGCTGATGGAGGCGGCCGTACGGCTGGGTGAGGCCGCCGGCTGTTACAAGGTGCAGTTGCTGGCGGCGGACGACGCGTACGTCCACAGCTTTTATGAGGCGTGCGGCTTCAAGGCCCTGGCGCAAGGGTTTCGCCGCTACGTCGAGTAGCCGCGCGCATCCGCGCGGGGAACCGAACCGATCGCCCTGACGTGTTCCAGTGCGGGGGTGGTGGTTCACGCTGCGATCCGATCAAGATCGAGGCAAGGCCGGTGCGGATGTCAGTGCCGGCAGCGATACTTGCGGTGACGGATGACCATGGGGGAGGTCACAGTGACACACCTGCCGAAGAGCAGTTCACCACCAGCGGGCCCCAGCACGCCCATTCTCCCGGCCGTTCCGGCGCAGCCGGCACCACCGGCCCGGCCCCCCGGTAGCGGCCCCGCCGCCTCCCCACCCCCGGCGCCCCGCCGCACCGCCTTCGCGGAGGGGCTCGACCAACTCCGCGCCGCCGCCACCACCGAGCCCGGCCGCCTGCGCATCATCGGCGCCCTCCTGGCCCTCCTCGTCGTCGCCTTCGGCGCGGTCACCGCCTGGCAGATGACCGACCGCGCGGCCGCCGCCGACGACGTCCTCACCAGCAGCCAGCCCCTCAGCTCGGACGCGGCCGACATCTACCGTTCCCTCGCGGACGCCAACACGGCCGCCTCCAGCGGCTTCCTCGCCGGCGGCCAGGAATCGGCCGCCTCCCGCGACCGCTACGAGCAGGACATCCGCACGGCCGCCGACAAACTCGTCAACGCCGCCGCCAACGCCGACCCGGACTCCCCGTCCACCGCGACGATCGCCAAGCTGAACAAGCTCCTGCCGGAGTACAAGGGCCTGGTCGAACGCGCCCGCACGTACAACCGCCAGGGCTTCCCGGTCGGCGGCGCCTACCTCCGCTACGCCAACGAGAAGATGCAGCAGCAGATGCTCCCGGCGGCGGAGGACCTGTACAAGAAGGAGAACCAGCGCCTGCGCGCGGACTACGCGGACGCCACGCCCTACCCCTGGGCGGCCATCGCCCTGGGCGTCGCCGCCCTGGCCGCCCTCGCCTGGGCCCAGCACCGCAGCTACCGGCGTACGAACCGGGTGCTGAACCAGGGTCTGGTCGCCGCCACCGCCACCGCGACGGTGGTCCTGCTCTGGCTGGTTGTCGGCCACAGCATCGCCCGCGCGGGCCTGAACGACTCCTACGACCACGGCGTCCGCTCCCTGAACGTGCTGCATGACGCCCGCATCGCCTCCCTCAAGGCACGCGGCAACGAGAACCTGACCCTGGTGGCCCGCGGCGCCGAGACCAAGAAGGTCGGCGCGCAGACCTACGACGCCTACGACTACGACTTCCGCACGGACATCGCCGACCTCGGCAAGTATCTGGCGGACGCCGCGGAGCTCGCCGACGACACATCGGGCGAACAGCCCGTCACCGCCGCCGTCGGCAACATGACGGAGTGGAAGAAGCGCCACACCGCGGCCCGCGAGCAGGATGAGAACGGCAACTACCAGCAGGCGCTGGACCGGGTCATCGGCACCAAGGGCGCGACCGGCGAGTGCTTCGACAGCGTCGACGCGAACCTGCGCACGGCGCTCGCACACGAGGAGACCGAGTTCGAGCGCGCGGCCGACGACGGCCGGGACGCCCTGACGGGCCTGTCGGCGGGAGCTGCCGTCCTCGCGGTCCTGGGCGCCGCCGGCGCGGTCCTGGGCATCGGCCGCAGGCTGTCGGAGTACCGATGAACGGGGCGCGGGAGACAAGGGGAGACGTGAAAGGGGGCGTGAGCATGCGAGCACGACGTCTGCGGGCCAGCCTGAAGGGCTGGGGCGGGGTGGCCACGATGGCGGTCGCCTGCGCCCTGGTGGCGGTCTTCGCGCTGTGCGTCCCGCTGTCCGGACCGGGCATCGGTGACGGCCGGGCCGTCACCCAAGCCTCCCAGGCCACGGTCGAGAAGGCCGAAGAGGACTGCGAGGCCCCCGAGAAGCAGACGCTGTCCCCCTCCTCCGCCGACGGCGACACCATCAAGGCGATCAAGGACCGCGACGGCGAGAAGCGCAAGCTGATCGTCGGCGTCGACCAGAACAGCTACCGCTGGGGCTACCGCAACCCCAACAGCGGCAAGACCGCGGAGCTCGAGGGCTTCGACATCGACCTGGTCCACCGCATCGCCGAGGACATACTCGGCGACCCGGACGCCGTCCAGTTCAAGGCGATCCCCACCGACCAGCGCATCCCGGCGATCCAGGACGGCCGCGTGGACATGGTCGTCCGCACGATGACGATCAACTGCGACCGCATCGCGGACGTCGCCTTCTCCGCGCCCTACTTCAAGACGGGACAGCAGGTCCTCGCCCCGAAGTCCTCGCCCGTCAAGGGCTACGACGACACGCTCGCGGACCGCAAGGTCTGCACGGCGGCCGGCTCGACGGCGTACTCCACGCTGGAGGCTGACCAGAAGGACGGCAAACTCCCCGCCAGCACCGACATCTCCACGACCGTCCCCAATCAACTCGACTGCCTGGTAAGGCTTCAGCTCGGCGAGGTCGACGCCGTGGTCACCGACGGTGCGCTCGCCGCGAGCCAGGCGGCACAGGATCCGACGGTCCAGCTCAAGGGCGACGCCTTCACTGCCGAGTACTACGGCGTGGCGATGAAGAAGGACGCCGACGATCTGGTACGCCGGGTCAACCAGATCCTGGTGGACTACCGCAAGGACACCGCGAACGGCTGGCAGGCGTCGTACGACAAATGGCTGGCGGCGACACTGGGCAAGGATGCGAAGAAGTCGGAACCTCCGGCTCCGCAGTACCTCCGCAGCACCTGACCACCCGACCGTCCACCCCCGACTGAACCCGACCGTCCACCCCCGACTGAACCCGACCGCCAACCCCGACCGGCAAGCCGACCGAAACCCAACCACCACCCCAACCACCACCCCAACCAACAACCCCAACCAACAACCCCAACCAACAACCCCGACCGGCACTACCGCAGCGAGAGGTGATCGATGGGCGTCACGGGATCCACCGGGCCGGTGATGGACCGGGACGAGGTGGACCGTGCGCTGGCGCGGCTCGGCTCGGAGCACGAGGCGATCGAGACCTCGCTCCTCGCCCTGCAGGACCACGCGGGCCGCAGACTCCTGGAGGGCGCGGAGCTCACCGGTGTCACCCAGGAGCGCTGGACGTCCACCGAGGCGTCGATCACGCTGCTGTGGACGTACTTCGACGCGTACACGGACGCCCTGCGCACCGCCCGCGACATCCGCTCGCGCCGCCGCTGGTCCAGCCGCGAGGACCTGGTGGAGCTGACGGAACTGCTGAACGGAGAGTCCGTCACCGTCGCGGGCAGCGCCACCGCCACGGCGAACGCCCCCACCCTGCACGGCGCCGCGAACAAACTCAGCGAGAGCTACTCGCTCACCACCCTCGTCGACCGGATGAACGAGCTGTACGCGACGAGCCTGGACATGGTCGTCGCCGCCGACGCGGTCTGGTCGGCACTGCCCGCCCGTATCGACCTGCTGGCTGCCGAACTCCAGCGCACCCGCCGACTCGCGCACTCCGTGGGCGTGCGCCCCGGCGAGCACCCGGCGGGCGACGATCTGGAGCGCATCACGCGCACGCTGACGAAGCTGCGTGAGCAGGTCGTCTCGGACCCGCTGGATTTCTGGCTGGCGGCTGAGGGCAGTTCGGCACCGGGCGGCGGACGGCCGGACACGACGGTGTACGACCGCGAGGCACGTGCCCTGGAGGACGTCCGCCGGGAGATCGACGCGGTCCTGACGGTCCGGCAGGACGCCGAGAAGCGGATCGTCCGGCTCCGGGACATTCTCAGCCGCGCCGACCGCACACTGGCCGAGGCGCGCACGGCCCGCGGCGAGGTCCTCGCGAAGATCGCGGCGACGGAGGTGCCGGTCGTCAGCGGACCGCCGACGGTGTTGCAGGAGCAGGTGGCGGCGGCCGCCGAGTACCGCAGGCAGGGGCAGTGGCACCGGCTGTCCCCGCTGCTGGAGTCGCTGGAGCAGAAGGCCGAGGACGAACTGCTGCGTGCCCGCGAGTCGTTGACCGCGGTCACCGCGCCCCTGGCGGTCCGGGCCGAGCTGCGCGGCCGGCTCGACGCCTACAAGGCGAAGGTCGCGCGGCACGGCTTCGCGGAGGACGCGCTGCTGGTGGAGCGGTACGAGAAGGCGCGCCGCATGCTGTGGAGCGCCCCCTGCGATCTGCGCGCCGCCGAAGGGGCCGTGCTGCGCTACCAGCACGCGGCCGCCGAACTGCTCGGCGGCCCGCGGGTGCCGGACCAGGGCGCAGTCGAGGACGACCGGAGGGGGCCGGGCGCATGAGCGACGAGGGGGAGTCCATGACCGAGGCACGCACCTGTCAACGCCCCACCTGCACGGGCACCTACGAAGACGTGGGCGGCGGCGAGCTGTACTGCGACACCTGCGGCCTCGCGCCGGTCGTCGCACCGAACGGCATGGTCGCCTCGCCCCCCACCGGCATCACCGCCGGCGGCAAGGGCGGCTCGCGCGGCTCGGGCGCCAGTAACAGCTCCCGCTCCAGCAGCCGCAGTTCGCGTACGTCGTCCCAGTCGTCGAAGTCCCGCCGCTCGGTGTCGGGGCGCCTCTCGCGCTCCCTGTCGGGCAAGTCGACGAGCCGCTCGGTGTCGGTGCGCAGCTCCGGTTCCGGCGCCGGTTCCTCCTCCCGGGGGCGGCTGGGCGCAGGACTGGTGCAGGTGCCGCCGATCCCGCGGCCCGACCCGCGTGAGATGGTCCTGGACAACCCCGAGGTGCCCGAGCGGAAGCGGTTCTGCTCGCGCTCGGACTGCGGGGCTCAGGTGGGCCGGGCGCGCGGTGACCGGCAGGGGCGCACGGAGGGGTTCTGCACCAAGTGCGGCCACCCGTACTCGTTCGTGCCGAAGCTCAAGTCCGGTGACGTCGTGCACGGCCAGTACGAGGTGGTCGGCTGCCTCGCGCACGGCGGCCTGGGCTGGATCTACCTCGCCGTCGACCGGGCGGTCTCGGACCGCTGGGTGGTCCTCAAGGGCCTGCTGGACACCGGCGACCAGGACGCTATGGCCGCGGCGATCTCCGAGCGGCGCTTCCTCGCGGAGATCGAGCACGCCAACATCGTGCGGATCTACAACTTCGTGGAGCATCTGGACCAGCGCACGGGCTCCCTCGACGGCTACATCGTCATGGAGTACGTCGGCGGCAAATCGCTGAAGGAGATCGCCAACGGCCGTCGCACAGCGCAGGGCAGACGCGATCCGCTGCCGGTGGAGCAGGCCTGCGCGTACGGCATCGAGGCGCTGGAGGCGCTCGGCCATCTGCACAGCCGCAACCTGCTGTACTGCGACTTCAAGGTCGACAACGCGATCCAGACCGAGGACCAGCTCAAGCTGATCGACATGGGCGCGGTGCGCAGGATGGACGACGAGGAGTCGGCCATCTACGGCACGGTGGGCTACCAGGCGCCGGAGGTGGCCGAGGCCGGCCCGTCGGTGGCGAGCGACCTCTTCACCGTCGCCCGCACGCTCGCCGTCCTGACCTTCGACTTCCAGGGCTACACGAACGTCTATGCCGACTCCCTGCCGGACCCGGACCACATCGAGGTCTTCCGGCAGTACGAGTCCTTCTACCGCCTCCTGGTCCGCGCCACCGACCCCGATCCGGCCCGCCGGTTCGCCTCCGCGCAGGAGATGACCGAGCAGCTGACCGGCGTCCTGCGGGAGGTCGTCTCCCTCCAGACGGGCCGCGCCCGGCCCGCCCTGTCCACCCTGTTCGGGCCCGAACTGCGGGTCACGGACACGGAGCTGTTCCCGAGGCTGGACGGTGAGGTGTCCCGGCTGGGGGCGCGGGAGGTGCGGACCCGGCGCGGTTCCCAGCCCGCCGCCGCGCTGCCCGCCGCCGCGCCGACCGCTGCGGCGCCGACCGCTGGGGCGCTGCCCGCCGCTCCCGCCTCGGCCGCGGCTCAGCTTCACACTGGCGGGCAGCACCCCCACGCCCCGCTTCCCACCGGCCTGGTCAGAGCCGTCGACGCCCCCGCCGCCACCCTCGCCCTGCCCGTTCCCCGGGTCGATCCGTCCGACCCCAACGCCGGTTTCCTGGCGGGCCTGATGACCTCCGCTCCGGCCGAGCTGCTCGGCGCCCTCGCGGCCGCCCCGGCCCCGTCGACCGAGACACGGCTGCGGCAGATCCGGGCCTGGCTGGAGACCGGTGAACCGGCCGCCGCGCTGGAGGCCCTGGTCGCGCTGGAAGGCGAGCGGCCCGACGACTGGCGGGTGGTCTGGTACCGGGGCGTGGCCGCGCTGGTGACCGGAGACGACGAGGGCGCCGCGCTCGCCTTCGACGCGATCTACGACGCCTTCCCCGGCGAGATCGCGCCCAAGCTGGCGCTGGCTCTGTGCGCGGAGGTTCTGGGCCAGCTCGACAACGCCGCCGAGTACTACCGGCTGGTGTGGTCGACCGACCCGAGCTATGTGAGCGCCGCGTTCGGGCTGGCCCGCGTACAGCTGGCCACGGGTGATCGGCACAGCGCCGTACGGACGCTGGAGTCGGTCCCGGAGTCCTCCATCCACTACACGGCCGCGCGCGTGGCGGCCGTACGGGCGCGGCTGAGGCAGCGCACGGCGGCGGCTTCCGACGTACCGTTCCTGGAGGATCTCACGGCCGCCGCGGCGCAGGTCGAGGCGCTGGAGGCGTACGGTCTGGACCCGGCGCGGCGGGAGCAGTTGTCGGCCGAAGTCCTCGGCAGTGCGCTGGACTGGGTACTCTCCGGGGGCCAGGGTTCCGTCCCTCCCGCCGCCGGGGGACGGACGCTGCTCGGCAGCGGCCTGGACGAGCGGGGCCTGCGTTTCGGTCTGGAACGCTCGTACCGCACGCTGGCCCGGCTGGCGCGGGGCGGCGAGGAGAGGATCGACCTGGTGGAACGTGCCAATCGTTACCGCCCCCGGACGTGGGTGTAGTTGATGTCGCAGATGCCCCAGTTGTCCGCCTGCCCGAGTTGCGAGGAACCCCTCGAATCGGGTGACCGTTTCTGCGGCGCGTGCGGATATGACCTGTCCGCCGTGCCCGAGCGGCCGCAGGACAACCCGACCATCACCATGAACGGCTCGGTGCCCGCCCAGGGCGCTCCGGCCGGTGAGTATCCCGAGCGCCCGCCGGCGCCACCCGCCGGCGTGCCCTGGCCGGCGCCAGGGTCGGCGGCCCCTCAGGCCCCGGCCCCGGTCGGGCCCATGCCACCGGAGGCGCCCCCGGCCGCCGGCGTACGGTTCGACCGGCGGCCCGACGGACATGCCGCGCCGCCGGAGACGTATCAGACCCAGCCCGGTCAGACCCACCCCGATCAGATGCAGCCCGACGAGTACCTCCTCCAGGCACCGGACCCACGGGTGTCCGCCGAGCCGCCGGCCCCGGCCGCCGGCGCCGGCGGCAAGGTCTGCGTGGCCTGCCGTGCCGGCCGTGTGGACGATGACGGCTACTGCGAGAACTGCGGCCACGCCCAGCCGCGTGAACGGGACCACATGGAGCAGGAGTCCGGCCCGGTGGCCGCGGTCAGCGACCGCGGTCTGCGCCACCACCGCAACGAGGACGCGTTCGCCATCGGCACCACCGCGCTGCCCGACGGCACTCCCGCCTCCGTGGCGATCGTCTGCGACGGCGTCTCCTCGGCGACCCGCCCCGACGACGCCTCCCAGGCGGCGTCGAGGGCCGCGAGCGAGGCGGTGCTGGCCACCCTGCCGCGCGGCGCGCACCCGCAGCAGGCGATGCACGACGCGATCGTCGCCGCCTCACGCGCCGTCAACTCGCTCGCCGAGGAGCCCGCCACGGCCCGCGAGCAGGCCCCGCACCAGAACGCCCCGGCGTGCACCATCGTCGGCGCCGTGGTGACGTCCGGACTGCTGATCGTCGGCTGGGTCGGCGACAGCCGCGCCTACTGGGTCCCGGTCGACCGGAGCGCTCCCCCCGCCCGGCTCACCGAGGACGACTCGTGGGCCGCGCAGATGGTCGCAGCGGGCCTGATGAACGAGGCCGAGGCCTACGCCGACGAGCGCGCCCACGCGATCACCGGCTGGCTCGGCGCGGACGCCTACGAGCTGGAACCGCACACCGCCGCGTTCAAGCCGGACCGGCCGGGCGTGGTGGTCGTCTGCACGGACGGGCTGTGGAACTACGCGGAGGCGGCCGAGGAGATGGCCCGTGTCCTCCCGCTCGACGCCGCCGCGCATCCGCTGCACAGCGCCCGGGTGCTCGTCGGCCACGCCCTGGACGGCGGGGGCCACGACAACGTAACAGTGGCCCTCGTGCCGTTCCCCGCCGTGCCTCAGGGGGCAGGATCGGCCTGAGGCCACGTACGGGGACGCCTCGGCGGACCGGAGGGGACCGGTCCGCCTACCGTCATCACCCCGCTCCGGTGGGGGCTTTCGAGGGGGATCGAAGCAGGCATGGCCATTTTCTCGAAGTCGAACGTGCCGCAGTTCTCGGTGGACGTGTACCAGAACGAGTACCTGCCGGAGGGCGCCGTCGAGGTCAACGCCATCGTCACGGTGACGGCGACCGGCGGCGGCACGATCGGCAGCGCGGTCGCGGCTCCCCACCTCTACTCGCCCGGCCAGGGCCCGTCCGCGGCGGTGGCGGTCATGGTCGACTGCTCGGGGTCGATGGACTACCCCCCGACCAAGATGCGCAACGCCCGGGACGCCACGGCCGCCGCGATCGACACCCTGCGCGACGGCGTGCACTTCGCGGTGATCGGCGGGACGCACGTGGCCAAGGAGGTCTATCCGGGCGGCGGTCGCGTCGCGGTCGCCGACTCCACCACCCGCGCGCAGGCCAAGCAGGCGCTGCGCTCGCTCAGCGCGGGCGGCGGCACGGCCATCGGCACCTGGCTGAAACTCGCTGACCGCCTGCTCTCCTCCGCGGACGTCGCCATCCGGCACGGCATCCTGCTCACAGACGGCCGCAATGAGCACGAATCGCCCGAGGACCTGAAGGCCGCGCTCGACGCGTGCGCGGGGCGATTCACCTGTGACGCGCGCGGCGTGGGCACCGACTGGGAAGTGAAAGAAGTCACAGGGATCGCCTCGGCCCTGCTCGGCACCGCCGATATCGTCGCCGATCCGGCCGGGCTCGCCGCCGACTTCACACACATGATGGAGACGGCGATGGGCAAGGAGGTCGCGGACGTCTCCCTGCGGCTGTGGACCCCGGTCGACACCACGGTGAAGTTCGTCAAGCAGGTCGCTCCGACGGTCGAGGAACTGACCGGCCGGCGCACCGAGGCGGGCCCCCGTGCGGGCGACTACCCCCTTGGTTCCTGGGGAGACGAGTCCCGTGACTACCACGTCTGTGTCGAGGTCCCGGCCGCGCACCTCGGGCAGGAGATGCTGGCGGCGCGGATCTCGCTGGTCATTCCGCAGCCCGACGGCAGCGTCCAGAACCTCGGCGCGCAGGGCCTGGTGCGGGCCGTGTGGACCGACGACATGGTCGCCTCGACGTCGATCAACCCTCAGGTGGCCCACTACACCGGCCAGGCCGAACTGGCACAGGTCATCCAGCAAGGGCTGGACCTTCGCAAATCCGGGGATATGGATGGAGCAACGGCCAAACTGGGCCGGGCCGTTCAGCTCGCGAGTGCCTCCGGGAACGCCGATACTGCGAAACTGCTTGCGAAGGTGGTGGACGTGGTCGATGCCGCGACCGGTACTGTGCGACTGAAGGCGAAGGTTCAGGAGGCCGACGAGATGACGCTCGAGACCCGGTCCACCAAGACCGTTCGTGTAAAGAAGTGACCTAGAAGAGATCGAAGGAGGGACGGGCCGACATGCCGACCTGCCCGAACGGACACCAGTCGGGTTCCGACGACTGGTGCGAGGTCTGCGGTCACCGCATGGCGGGTGCCGTGCCTCCGCCCCCTCCACCGCCCCCGCCCGGCGGCTACGGCTTCCCGCCGCCGCCCGGCCCCGGCGGTCCCGGTGGTCCGGGTGGCCCCGGAGGCCCGCCCGGCGGTCCCGGTGGGCGCCCTCCGCACCTGTCCGCCGTGCCGAACGCCGAGCCGGAGCTCTGCCCGCAGTGCCGTACGCCGCGTGAGGGCGGCGCACCGTTCTGCGAGGAGTGCCGGTGGAACTTCCTGACGAACACGGCGACCTCGTACACCCCCGCGGCCCCGCCCCCGCAGGCGCCCGGCCCGGGCGTGCGTTTCCAGCCTCCGGGCCAGCCCGGCCCCGGCCCGTCGGGTCCGTCCTACGGCGGCGGTGACTCGTACGAGTACCAGGGCTCCCGCCCGTCGCAGATGAATCGTCCGGCCGAGCCGATCCCGCCGTTCGGCAGCGATCCCTCGGGCCCTCCGCCTCCTCCCGGCGGCGGTTTCCCCGGACCGGGCGGTGCGCCCGGCCCCGGTGGTTACCCCGGTCCCGGCGGCCCTCCGGGGCCTGGTGGGTCTCCCGGCCCCGGCGGTCCCTCCGGTCCTGGTGGTCCTTCCGGCCCGCCCGGATTCGGTGCCGACCCCTCGCGGCCGGTCCCGCCGCCGCCCGGCCCCGGCGGACCTGGTGGCCCCGGCGGCCCCGGTGCGCCCGGTGCGCCCGGTGCGCCGCAGGGTTTCCAGCAGTCCGGCCCGCCGGCTCCGCCCGGATTCCCGCAGGAGACCCAGCGGCCGCCGCAGCAGGGCGGTCCGTTCGGCGGCGGTGACGAGGACTGGGTGATCTCCCCGCCGACCACCGGCCCGGGCGGCCCTGGTGGCCCCGGCGGTCCCGGTGCCGGTCAGGGCGGCGGCTACGGCTTCCCTCCGCCCGGTGCGACGCAGGCCCCGCCCGCTCCCGGCCAGGGCGGTGGCTACGGCTTCCCCCAGCCCGGCGCCACCCAGGCCCCTCCCGGTCAGGGCGGTGGCTACGGCTACCCGCAGCCCGGCGCGACCCAGGCACCTCCGGGCCCCGGCGGCTTCCCGCAGCAGCCCCAGGCGCCGCAGGGACCCGCGACCTGGACCGCGACCATCGGCCCGGACCGCGACTACTTCATGGCGATGATGCAGCGCTCCGGCCCCGAGGCCGCAGGCCTGAACCTGCCCGCGTACTCGCCCGAGCAGCAGCGCACGCTCACCGGCAACCAGATCACGATCGGCCGCCGCCGGCACTCCACCGGCGACACCCCCGACGTCGACCTGGCGGTGCCGCCGGAGGACCCGGGCGTCTCGCACCAGCACGCGGTGCTGGTCCAGCAGCCGGACGGCAGCTGGGCGGTCGTCGACCAGAACTCGACGAACGGCACGACGGTCAACGGCTCGGACGAGCCCATCCAGCCGTTCGTCCCCGTTCCGCTGCAGGACGGTGACCGGGTGCACGTCGGCGCCTGGACGACGATCACGATCCGCCGGGGCTGAGTCCCACCGGGCTCACCACGGCGGCCGGGCATCCGTGCTCAGGACGGGAGGGGCCAGGCGTACGGCCCCTCCGGGTCGTCCAGCCAGGCCCACTCGTGGTCGCCGCTGACCGTGATGCCGTAGCGCTCCCGCTGCGGCATGCCCTCCTGCTCCCACAGCGCGTGCGCCTCCTGCGGATCGAGGCTGCCGCGGGTCAGCGTCAGCAGGAAGCGGAACAGGTCGTCCTCCCTGGCCCGGCGCGGCACCCCGCCCAGTTGGGCGGGTTCGCCCCAGGACCGGCTCCCGCCGCGCAGCGGCACGAAGTAGGCGGGCGTGTGCAGGAACCGTCCCTCGGCATGCCCGGCGTCGCGCACCGTCAGCACGATCAGGCCGGTGCCGAGTGGCATGAGGATCCGGCCGCCGGGACGGCTCTGCGCGAGCCAGGCGCGCGGCACGGTGCTCAGGGCGCAGGTGGCGATGATCCGGTCGAACGGCGCACGCTCGGGCACGCCCCGGGCACCGTCGCCGGTGACGACCACCGGCTGGTACCCGGCCGCGGCCAGGTGCCGGCGGGCCGACTCGGTGATCTCCGGGTCGAGGTCGACGGTGGTGACCTTGTCGTCGCCCAGCCGGTGGGCGAGCAGCGCCGCGTTGTAGCCGGTACCGGCGCCGATCTCCAGGACCGCGTTCCCGTCCCTCACGCACAACGCGGCCAGCATGTCCGCCATCAGGGAGGGCTGGCTGCTGGAGGAGAGCAGTTCGCCGTCGCGCAGCCGCGTCGCCAGCGGGGTGTCCTCGTAGGCACCACGCACCCACCGCTCACGCGCCCGGGGGTCGGGGCTCTCGCCCCAGCGTCGTTCGTAGCCGCCGGCGACGCCGACGTAGTAGTACGGCACGAAGAGATGGCGCGGGACCGCCGCGAACGCCTCGCGCCAACCCGGGTCGGCGGCCCAGGCCCCGCTCGCCTCGATCCGGCGCACCAGCGCCGCCCGCGCGGAGGCGGCGAGCCCGTCCGGCCCGTCCGGTTCCCTGTCGGGTGCATGCCCGCCCATACCCCCACAGTAAGGGCAGCGGTGCCGGGTAGTGGGCGGGTCCTAGGCCTTGAGTCCTATGTCCCCGCGTCTGAGAGCATGGAGGGCGTGAATGAGATTCGGCGCGGCACGCTTCAGGAGCAGACCTTCTACGAGCAGGTCGGCGGGGAGGAGACCTTCCGTCGGCTCGTTCACCGTTTCTACGAGGGAGTCGCCGAGGACCCGCTGCTGCGGCCCATGTATCCCGAGGAGGACCTGGGCCCGGCCGAAGAGCGCCTGGTGCTGTTCCTCATCCAGTACTGGGGCGGCCCGACGACGTACAGCGACAACCGCGGCCATCCCCGCCTGCGGATGCGGCACGCGCCCTTCACGGTCGACCGTGCGGCGCATGACGCCTGGCTGAAGCACATGCGGGTCGCCGTCGACGAACTCGGGCTGTCCGAGGAGCACGAGCACACGCTGTGGAGCTACCTGACGTACGCGGCGGCCTCGATGGTGAACGCGCCGGGCTGACCGCCCTGCGGGGCGCGGCTCAGCGGACGCTGACGTCCAGCGCCCCGAGCCCGGCACGCCGTACGGCGACGGATCCGTACGGCGTGCGCAGCCGGAGCCACGCGCCCGAGGAGAACAGCCCCAGCGGCACCCCCGGCCGCAGGAAGCCGAGCGACTGCGCGGCGTGCACGACCCGCACGGGGAGGCCGGTGTCGCCGACCGTACGGGACCAGATGTCCCGCCCGATCCGGTCCAGCTCGGCCCTGGTGCGCCGCTCGGACGGCAACTCCTGCGTACGGGACCGGAACTCGGCGACCACGGCCGCTACCAGGGACCGCAGGGCGTCCGGCGCGGGCAGCCCCGGCTCGGGCCGCCAGCCGCCGCGCGGCGGCAGCACACCGGCCCACGGCGGCCCGGTCACCGCACCCGGCACCACGGCCGTGGCGGCCTTCTCGTCCACCGACTCCAGCAGTTCACCGGCGGACACGGTCACGTCGAGCGTGACGTCCAGCCCGTTCTCGTACGGCTTCGCAAGACGCACCGCGCGCACGGCCAGCACCTCGAAGGACGGCGGCCGCCCGAAGACGGCGAGTGCGGTGCCAGCCGCTTGCAGGCGCACCGCGGCTCCACGGTCGTAGTGGAGCAGCCGGGAGAGGAAGGCCGCGAGATCCGCCGCCTCCCCCTCGTCGACGAGGTGCAGGACCGTCATGCGGCGACGGCCTCCTCCTCGGCGTCGTCCGTGTACTCCTGGAGGAACTCCCGCTCCTCCGCGGTGATCCGGCGCGGCCGCTGTGCCTCGAAGTCGAACGGCACGACCACCGTCGAGGCCCGGACGTAGACCACGTCGTCGTCCTTCACCTCGTAGGTGATGGTGAAGGACGCGGCCCGGATCTGGGTGATCCACAGCTCGATGTCCACCGGGTGGTGCCGGTGGACGAGCTGCCGCTTGTAGTCGATCTCATGGCGTGCCACCACGGACCCCTGCTGGAAATCCTTCTCCGGCCGGAAGAGGAAGTCGATGCGGGCTTCCTCCAGGTAGCGCACGAAGACCGCGTTGTTGACATGGCCGTACGCGTCCATGTCCGACCAGCGCAGCGGGCAGCGGTAGATGTGCCGCAAGATCGATCAGCCCCGGGTCAGCTTCTTGTAGGTGGCGCGGTGCGGACGGGTGGCGTCCGGGCCGAGCCGCTCGATCTTGTGCTTCTCGTACGACTCGAAGTTGCCCTCGAACCAGAACCACTTGGACTCGCCCTCGTAGGCGAGGATGTGGGTGGCGACGCGGTCCAGGAACCACCGGTCGTGGGAGACGACCACGGCGCAGCCGGGGAACTCGAGCAGCGCGTTCTCCAGGCTGCTCAGGGTCTCGACGTCGAGGTCGTTGGTCGGCTCGTCGAGGAGCAGCAGGTTGCCGCCCTGCTTGAGGGTGAGCGCGAGGTTCAGCCGGTTGCGCTCACCGCCGGAGAGCACCCCGGCCGGCTTCTGCTGGTCCGGGCCCTTGAAGCCGAAGGCGGAGACGTAGGCGCGGCTGGGCATCTCGACCTGGCCGACGTTGATGTAGTCGAGCTCGTCGGAGACCACGGCCCACAGGGTCTTCTTCGGGTCGATGTTCTCGCGGCTCTGGTCGACGTACGAGATCCTGACGGTCTCGCCGACCTTGATGGAACCGGAGTCCGGCTCCTCCAGGCCCTGGATCATCTTGAACAGGGTCGTCTTACCGGCGCCGTTCGGGCCGATGATGCCGACGATGCCGTTGCGGGGCAGCGTGAAGCTGAGGTCGTCGATGAGGACCTTCTCGCCGAAGGCCTTGCTGAGGTTGTTGATCTCGACGACGACACTGCCCAGACGCGGGCCCGGCGGGATCTGGATCTCCTCGAAGTCCAGCTTCCGCATCTTCTCGGCCTCGGCGGCCATCTCCTCGTAGCGGGCCAGACGCGCCTTGGACTTGACCTGACGTCCCTTGGCGTTGGACCGCACCCACTCGAGCTCTTCCTTCAGACGCTTCTGCCGCTTGGCGTCCTTCTGGCCCTCGACCTTGAGGCGGGCGGCCTTGGTCTCCAGGTACTTCGAGTAGTTGCCCTCGTAGGGGTAGAGGCGGCCGCGGTCGACCTCGCAGATCCACTGGGCGACGTTGTCGAGGAAGTACCGGTCGTGGGTGACCGCCACGACGGTGCCCGGGTACTTGGCCAGGTGCTGCTCCAGCCAGTTCACCGACTCGGCGTCGAGGTGGTTGGTGGGCTCGTCGAGCAGCAGCAGGTCGGGCTGCTCGAGCAGCAGCTTGCACAGCGCGACGCGGCGGCGCTCACCACCGGACAGGTTGGTGACGGGCCAGTCGCCGGGCGGGCAGCCCAGCGCGTCCATGGCCTGCTCCAGCTGCGCCTCGAGGTCCCACGCGTTGGCGTGGTCGAGGTCCTCCTGGAGCTTGCCCATCTCGTTCATGAGCTCGTCGGTGTAGTCGGTCGCCATCTGCTCGGCGATCTCGTTGAACCGGTCGAGCTTGCCCTTGACCCCGGCGACACCCTCCTGGACGTTCTCCAGGACGGTCTTGTCCTCGGTCAGCGGCGGCTCCTGCTGCAGGATGCCGACGGTGTAACCGGGCGTGAGGAAGGCGTCACCGTTGGACGGCTGCTCCAGACCCGCCATGATCTTCAGGATCGTCGACTTGCCGGCGCCGTTCGGGCCGACGACGCCGATCTTCGCTCCCGGGTAGAAGCTCGTCGTCACGTCGTCGAGGATCACCTTGTCGCCGTGCGCTTTGCGCGCCTTGCGCATGGTGTAAATGAACTCAGCCAAGAGAAACCGTCCGGCAGCTTGAAACTGGCAGTGGGCAGATACACCCCATCTTGCCGCAACGCCACGTCTTGGTGGTAACTCGTTTGCGCGGGGGGCGCTGACCTGGAGGTTTGTGGGTGAGTGGCTGAGATCTTGTCCCTCCTGCGGGTCCGGCGGGGCCTGGATCTCCTTCTCGCGCAGCGCCTGTGCCGGCTCGCGGTCTCGTCAGATCGGGCCGTGGATGTTCGACTTGCCGGTATGCAGGCTGTTCTTGTTGCGGGCATGCAGGCTGTTCTTGTCGCGGCGATCGCCGCATGAGTGGCATCGCGGCCCAGGCCGTCCGAACCGCGCGGCTGGATCTGCTGCCGCTGCTCGTCGAGCACGCCGAGGAGATGGCCGCGGTGCTGTCCGATCCGGCGCTGCACACCTTCATCGGCGGCACCCCGGACACCCCGCAAGCCCTGCGCTCGCGCTACCAGCGCATGGCCGCGGGCTCTCCCGATCCGGCCGTCTCCTGGCTGAACTGGGTGATCCGGCTGCGTGACGAGGCCTGCCTGACGGGCACGGTCCAGGCGACGATCACCTCCTCCAGCCACAGCCACGTCGCCGAAATCGCCTGGGTGGTGGGGGCCGCGTGGCAGGGAAGAGGCATCGCCACCGAAGCAGCCCGAGGGCTCGTCGACTGGCTCAGCCGGCATTCGGTGCGGACCGTCATCGCCCACATCCACCCCGAACATCAGGCCTCCGCTGCCGTCGCAGCTGCCGCCGGGCTCAGGCCCACCGGCGAACGGCTCGAAGGTGAGATCCGCTGGTGCCGGAATGTCAGGCAGTAGCCTCGCCGATCCACAGGTCCCGAGGCTCGGCCGGTCTGAATCGTCGGCCGAACTCGGCCTCGTGGCAGGCCGTGGCCCGTCGGCCTCCTACTCCCCTTGGGGCGTCTGGCCCGGGGCTACAAAGGGCTCGTCCTCTCCGAAGTCCGGGGCCTGGAAGGGGTTCGTGGCCGGCGGGGGCGATGCTGTGGCAGGGCGGCGGGGCGGTCCGTCCGGGGTGGAGAACGGCGAGGTCAGGTCGATGAGAGGTCTCCCTTTGAAGCCAGGGCGCCCGTGGGGGCCTGGCGTGTGGTGAGGGGTGCTGCGGGACTAGAGCTTGGTCATCTTCGCGTACGGGCTCAGGATCCGCTGTTCCACCGAGCCGCCGAAGTTCACGAGCGCCGCGATTCCCTCCTCGATACCGATCACCCGGCCGAGGCCGTAGATGTCGTGGGTGACCTGGTCGCCGACGGCGAAGTGCTTGGGAGCCGGCACGACCGGGGGTTTGAAGGGGCTGGTGGGCAGGTGACGCTTCGCGGAAGGCTTTGTCATTGCCTCAGTATGCGCCTGTGCGTACCCCAGTCACAGCGGCTGTCCATGGACGCTGTCCGAACGCACGCCCACCGAGCCCCCGTCTCACGCCCCTCACACCCCGAAATGCGCCCTCAACCGCCCCTGCGCCCCCTCCCTCGCCCCCACCCTGTCCAGCCCCAGCAGAGCCGCGCCGAGGACCGGGCCGGCCGTGACCGTCTGCGGGATCGCCTTCGGGGCCCGGTCCGACAGCAAGTCCTTGATCCGGCCGTTCAGCTGGGGGTGCTCGGCCGCCAGGACGCTCCCGCCCAGCAGGACCGGCGTCGGTTCGTTGACAAGGTCGAGGCGGGTGAGGGCCACCACGGCCATGGAGACCACCTCCTCGGCCTGGCGGTCGACAATGGTGAGGGAGATCGGGTCTCCTGTCGCCGCGGTCGCGAAGAGGACCGGAGTCAGCTCATGGCGTCGGGACGCCGCGATCCGGTCCAGGTGCAGTGCCTCGATCAGGGCGTACATGGACGCCAGGCCGAAGTGAGCGGGGAGGGTCCGGGACAGGGCCGTGGCGGGGCCGCGGCCGTCCTCCGCGCGGGACGCGTGCCACATCGCCTCCTCCGAGAGGCCCCAGCCGCCTCCCCAGTCGCCCGAGACCCTGCCCAGGGCCGGGAAGCGGGCCGTGCGGCCGTCGGGGCGCATGCCCACGCAGTTGATGCCGGCGCCGCAGACGACCGCGACGCCCCGGGGTTCCGTCACCCCCGCCCGCAGGATCGCGAACGTGTCGTTGCGGACCGTCACCGTCGTGCCCCACGCGCGTGCGTGCAGCGCCGCCGCCAACTGCTCCTCCTCGACGGGGAAGTCGGCGTTGGCCAGGCACGCCGAGACGTGATCCACGGAGGCGAGTCCGGCGGTGGTGAGGGCCTGGCGGACGGGGGCGGCGAGCGCGTCCATCGCCCTGTCCAGGCCGACCGACGGCGGGCGGAAGCCGGCCCCACGCGCCGTGGCCAGGACCTCTCCGTCCGCCGTCACGATCGCTACGTCCGTCTTGCTGTTGCCGGCGTCGATGGCGAGGACGGTTGCGGTCAGGCCCACGCGAGGTGCTCCCGGTTGTGTGCGATCAATCGATCCGTGAGTGTCTCGGCGTACTCGTACTGGGCGATGAGGGGGTGAGAGAGGAGAGCCTGGAAGACGCGCCTTCGGCCGCCGTGCAGGGCCGCCTCCAGGGCCAGGTGCTCGTACGCCGTCACGTTCGCCATCAGGCCCGCGTAGAGGGGGTTCACGGGGGCGACGGGGAGGGGGGACGCGCCCTTGGCGCCCACCGCCGCCTGTACCTCGATCACCGCGTCGTCGGGGAGGAACGGGAGCGTGCCCCGGTTGTAGGTGTTCACCACCTGGTACGGCGTACCGCCACCGCCCAGCAGCGCCGCCGCCAGGTCCACCGCCGCCTCCGAGTAGTACGCTCCGCCCCGCTTGGCGAGCAGCTCCGGCTTCTCGTCCAACGCCGGGTCCGCGTACATCGTCAGCAGTTCCGTCTCCATTGCCGCGACTTCGGCCGCCCTCGACGGCTTCGTCCGCAGTTCTCGTACGACCTCGTCGTGCGCGTAGTAGTACCGCAGGTAGTACGACGGGATCACGCCCAGGGTGTTCAGCAGAGTGCGGGGGAGGCGCAGGTCGCCGGCGATCCTCTCGCCGTGGTCCGCCAGCAGCTTGGGCAGGACGTCGTCGGCCTCCGGGCCGCCCAGGCGTACTCCCGTCTCCCAGGTGAGGTGGTTGAGGCCCACGTGGTCCAGGTGGACCTCGGGGGGTGCCACGCCGAGGAGCGCCGCGAACTTGCGCTGGAGGCCGATCGCCACGTTGCACAGGCCGACCGCCTTGTGGCCCGCCTCGAGCAGGGCGCGGGTCACGATGCCGACCGGATTGGTGAAGTCGATGATCCAGGCGTCGGGGCTGGTGCGGCGTACGCGGTCCGCGATGTCCAGGACGACCGGGACCGTGCGCAGGGCCTTGGCGAGGCCGCCGGCGCCCGTGGTCTCCTGGCCCACGCAGCCGCAGTCGAGGGGCCAGGTCTCGTCCTGCTCGCGGGCCGCCTGGCCGCCCACGCGGAGTTGGAGGAGGACCGCGTCCGCGCCGTCGACCGCCTGGTCGAGGTCGGTCGTGGTGGTGATGCGGCCGGGGTGGTCCTGGCGGGCGAAGATCCGGCGGGACAGGCCGCCGACCAGGGCCAGGCGGTCTTCCGCCGGGTCCATCAGGACCAGTTCCTCGATGGGCAGGGTGTCCCTGAGGCGGGCGAAGCCGTCCACGAGTTCGGGGGTGTAGGTCGAGCCTCCGCCGACCACGGTGAGTTTCATGTACGTCTAACCCTTTACTCCGGTGAGCGTGACACCCTCGACAAACGCCTTCTGGGCGAAGAAGAACACGAGGATCACGGGGGCCATGACCAGAACGGTCGCCGCCATGGTGAGGTTCCAGTCGGTGTGGTGGGCGCCCTTGAACGACTCCAGGCCGTAGGAGAGCGTCCAGGCGCCCGGGTTCTCCGAGGCGTAGATCTGCGGGCCGAAGTAGTCGTTCCACGCGTAGAAGAACTGGAAGAGCGCCACTGCCGCTATGCCCGGTTTGGCCATCGGGAGGACGACCTTGAGCAGGGTGCGCAGGTCGCCGCAGCCGTCGACCCTCGCCGCGTCCAAATATTCGTCGGGGATAGTCGTGAGGAACTGGCGCAGCAGGAAGATCGAGAACGCGTCGCCGAACGCCATGGGGATGATCAGCGGCCAGAGCGTGCCGGACAGGTCCAGCTGCTTCGCCCAGAACAGGTACATCGGGATGATGATGACCTGCGGCGGCAGCATCATCATCGAGATGACCAGCATCAACGCCAGATTGCGGCCCCGGAAGCGGAACTTGGCCAGGGCGTAGGCCACCGGGATCGAGGAGATCACCGTGAGGGCCGTGCCCAGGAACGCGTAGAAGAGGGTGTTCCGCCACCAGGTGAGGAAGCCGGGGGTGTCGAAGACCCTGCGGTAGTTGTCCCACTCCCAGGTGTGCGGGATCAGGTCGCGGCTGAGTGCCTGGCTGTCGCTCATGAGCGAGGTGAGGAGGACGAAGACGAAGGGGAGGGTGAAGAAGAGGGCCGCCGCGATGCCCAGGGAGTGGATCGCGATCCATTCCAGGAGCGCTCTGCGGTGGGCCGTGCGTTCCGCCGGGGTGGGCGGCGCCGTTCTCAGCCCCACCGGCTTTTCCAGTACTTGCGTCATCGGTCACCTGCGTTGATCAGGCCGCCCTTGCGGCGCATCAGGAGTGCGGTGAAGGCCATGGAGAGGGCGAAGAGCACCAGGGCCACCACACAGGCGGAGCCGTAGTCGAAGCGCTGGAAGCCCAGGTTGTAGACGAGTTGGGGGAGGGTGAGCGTGGACTTGTCCGGGTAGCCGGGCTCGAAGAGCGTGCCCGCGCCCTGGATCACACCCGAGGCGACCTTTCCGGCGATCAGCGGCTGTGTGTAGTACTGCATCGTCTGGATGACGCCGGTGACGACCGCGAACATGACGATCGGCGAGATGTTGGGGAGCGTGACGTAGCGGAAGCGCTGCCAGGGCGTCGCGCCGTCCAGTTCGGCCGCCTCGTACTGCTCCTTCGGTACGTCGAGCAGGGCCGCCATGAAGATGACCATCAGGTCGCCGATGCCCCACAGGGCCAGGAGGGTGAGGGCCGGCTTCGACCAGGCGGGGTCGTTGAACCAGCCGGGGGCGGGGAGCCCGATCCTCTCCAGTATGGAGTTGACGGGACCCGTGCCGGGGTTGAGCAGGAAGGCGAAGGCCATGGTCGCCGCCACGGGCGGGGCCAGGTAGGGCAGGTAGAAGAGGGTGCGGAAGACGCCTGTCGCTGTCTTGATCTTGGTGATCAGCAGGCCCACGCCCAGGCCGAAGGCGACCCGGAGCGTGACCATGATGACGACCAGCCACAGGGTGTTGCGCAGGGCGGGCCAGAACATGGGGTAGTGCTCGAAGACGTACGTCCAGTTCTTCGTGCCCGTCCAGGACGGCGGCTTGAAGCCGTCGTACTGCATGAAGGAGAAGTAGACGGTGGAGAGCAGGGGGTAGGCGAAGAAGACCGTGAAGCCGATCAGCCAGGGGGAGAGGAAGGCGAGGGTGCGCAGCGTCGAGCGGCGGTGTTTCGCCCGCAGTGTGTAGGTGCTCATCGTGCTCGTCGCCTACTTCGCCTGCGCGATGTCCGTGTCGATCTGCGCGGCCGTCTTCTTCAGGCCGGCCTTGAGGTCGGTCGCCTTGCCGCTTTCGTAGGCGTAGCCGAACTCCTGGACCGTGGTGAGGTAGACACCGCCGTTGACGGAGGCGGGAGCGGTGGTGGAGTGCGGGTTCGCGGCGATCTCCAGGAACGTCTTGAAACGCGGGTCGTACTTCAGCTTCGGGGACTTCAGGGCCGCGAGCGTCGACGGGACGTTGTGGATGGCGTTGGAGAAGTTCACCACCGCGTCCGTGTTCGTGGTCATGTACTTCACCAGCTCCCAGGCCGCGTTCTGCTTCTTGCTGGTCGCCGCGATACCGGCGATGGTGCCGGTGATGTAGCCCTTGCCGTACTGGTCGGCCTGGTCGTCGGGGACGGGCAGCGGGGCCACGCCGATGTCGAACTTCGGCTTGGTGTCCAGGGCCATGCCCAGGCGCCACTCGCCGTCGAGCTGCATGGCGACCTGGCCGGTGTGGAAGGGGTGCTTGGGGCCCCACTCGTCACCGAGCTTGGAGCGGTAGGTCTCCAGCTTGCGGTAGCCGCCGAGTTCGTCGACCAGCTTCTTCTGGACCGTGAACGCGGCCTCGAAAGCCGGGTCCTTGCCGACGTTCGACTTGCCGTCCTTGTCGAAGTACGTGGGGGAGAACTGGCCGAGGTAGTGCTCGGTGGTGGTCTCCCAGCCGTGGTAGTTCGGCATGAAGCCGAGCTGCTTGTAGGTGTCCCCCTGGGTGATCGTCAGCTTCTTGGCGACCCGCTCGAACTCGGACCAGGTCTTCGGCGGGCCGGCGATGCCGGCCTTCTCGAAGGCCGTCTTGTTGTAGTAGAGGCCGTACGCGTCGCCGAGGAGGGGGACCGCGCAGCGGTTCCCGTCGAACTGGGTGTACTCGTTCATCGCCTTCGGGAAGGTCTTCTCCGGGGCGATGCCGGACTTCTCGAAGAACGGGTTCAGGTCCACCAGGGCGCCGGAGGAGCAGAACTTTCCGACGCTGTTCGTGGTGAAGGACGAGATCACGTCCGGGGCCTTGGCGCCGCCGGTGCGCAGGGCCTGGTTCATCTTGTCGTCGGTCATGTTGCCGACGACGTTGACGTGGATGTTGGGGTGCGCCTTCTCGAAGCCGGCGACCAGGGACCGGACGGCCTTCACCTCGCCCGGCGCGCTCCAGGCGTGCCAGAAGTTGATGGTCGTCTCCTGCGAGGCGTCGTCGCTCGCGTCGGCGTCCGACTGGCCGGTGCACGCGGTGGTGAGGAGGGCGAGGGAAGCGGAGGCGGCGAGTGCGATGGCTGCTTTTCTGGATATTCCGGGCATGGCAGAGCTCCCTGAGGCACGGGGGAAGGGGAAGAAGGGAAAAGCGGGGAGGGGGGCGGGGTCAGCGGGAGGTGTCGAAGACCTCGTCGCGCGTCGTCGCGAGCGCGCTCTCCAGCGCGCCGCGCAGCACGGGGTGTTCACGGACGTCGCCCACGACCAGGCGGGGGCGTGACGCGGCCAGTTCCTCCAGTTCGGCCTGGACGAGGGCGCGCAGGGGCTCGCCGCCCGAGGTGAGGGACGCGCCGCTCAGCACGACGAGCTCGGGGTCGAGGACCGAGACCAGGGAGGCCAGGCCGGTGGCCAGCCGGGTCGCGTAGGTCTGCAGGAGGAGGCGGTGGGGTTCGTTGTCGCCCACCGGGTGCGCGGTGGCCTCGGTTCGCGCCGCCGCCCGGGCCACCAGTTCCGCCGCGGCCTCGGCGTACGGCCCCTGCGGGACGTCCTCGATGCCGAGTTCACGGGCCAGCCTGGGGACGGCCTGGGAACCGGCCAGCTCCTGGTATCCGCCGCTGTTGGCCTTGGTGACCTGGCGGACCAGGGGGGTGCCCGGCACCGGCAGGAAGCCGACCTCGCCGGCGCCGCCGCTCCAGCCGCGGTGCAGCCGGCCGCCGAGGACCAGGGCGGCTCCCAGGCCCTCCTGGTTCCACAGCAGCACGAAGTCCGCGTGACCCCGGGCCGCGCCGAGCCGCTGTTCGGCCAGGGCGACCAGGTTGACGTCGTTCTCGTACTCGAACGGCATCGGCAGGGCGGCGGCGAGCTCGTCCAGGAGGGTGGGGGAGTGCCAGCCGGGGAGGTGGGAGGCGTAGCGCAGGCGGCCGGTGGTGGGGTCGAAGGCGCCGGGGGTGCCGATCACGAGGCGGTGGATGTCGTCCCGGGCGAGGCCCGCCGCCTTCACCGCGCCGTCCAGGGCGTCGGTGACCTGCTGGACGACCGGGGTGCCGGTGCGCCTGCCGGGGGTGGGCAGTTCGTGCCGGCCGACCGTGCGGCCGGTGATGTCGGCGACCGCGGCGAGGATCCGCCGCGGGGTGACGTCGAGCCCGGCGGCGTGACCGGCGGCCGGGTTGACCTCGTAGAGCTGGGCGTTCGGGCCCGGCCGGCCTTCGGTGGTGCCGGTGGCCAGGACGAGGCCCGCCGCCTCCAGGCGGGCCAGGAGCTGCGAGGCGGTCGGCTTGGACAGGCCGGTGAGCTTGCCGATCCGCGTACGGGACAGCTGTCCGTGTTCCAGCAGCAGGTCGAGGGCGGCCCGGTCGTTCATGGCGCGCAGGACGCGTGGGGTGCCCGGCGTACCGGCGGTTCCTGCCATGCGTGTCCACACCTGCCCTTCGACTGCTCAGCTTCTCAATGATCAGGCGGGGAAGTCCATCAAGACCTGCCCGCCCACTGTTAGGAAACTTTCCTATCGATGGAGAGGAAGCTAAACCCGGCACCTTCGGGAGTCAAGAGGGCATGAGGAAAGGGCGGCACCCGGCCGAGCCGGATGCCGCCCTTTCGGGAGGCCGCTACTTCGTGGTGCTCGTCTACTTGGTGGTGCTCGTCGGAGCCGCGGGCGCGAGCGGGGACGCCGCCGCCGACTGCGGAGACGTGGCGTTCGCGTACACCGAGGGGGCCGCCATCCCCGCCGTCGGGTCGACGAGCTGCTCCTCCGCCGGGGCCGTGGCGCCGCCGACGATCCGGATGCCCGCCGCGTCGAAGGCCCGCTTGATGCGCCAGCGCAGCTCGCGCTCCACGGTCAGGGACTTGCCGGGCATCGTCTTGGCCGAGACGCGCACGACCATGGAGTCCAGCAGGACGCTGTCCAGGCCGAGGACCTCGATCGGGCCCCACAGCAGCTCGTTCCAGGGCTCCTCGGCGCCCATCTTCTCGGCGACCTCGTCCAGCGTGGCCTTGACCTTGTCCAGGTCCTCACCGGAGTGGACCGTGACGTCGACATTGGCGGTGGCCCAGCCCTGGGAGAGGTTGCCGATGCGCTTGACCTCGCCGTTGCGGACGTACCAGATCTCGCCGCCGTCGCCGCGCAGCTTGGTCACGCGCAGGCCCACCTCGATCACCTCGCCGGAGGCGACGCCCGCGTCGATGGTGTCGCCGACGCCGTACTGGTCCTCCAGGATCATGAAGACGCCGGACAGGAAGTCCGTGACGAGGTTGCGGGCGCCGAAACCGATCGCCACACCGGCGACACCGGCCGAGGCCAGCAGCGGGGCGAGGTTGATCTGGAAGGTGCCCAGGACCATCAGCGCGGCCGTGCCGATGATCAGGAACGACGCCACCGAGCGCAGCACCGAGCCGATGGCCTGCGAGCGCTGGCGCCGGCGCTCGACATTGACCAGCAGTCCGCCGATCGCGCCGCCGTCCAGGGACGGGACGTTCCGGTTCATGCGGTCTATCAGCTTGGTGATCGCCCGTCGCACGACGACCCTCAGCACCACCGCTATGACCACGATGAGCAGCACCCGCAGGCCGATCGCGAGCCATGTCGACCAGTTCTGCTCGATCCAGCCGGCGGCGTTCGTCGCGCTCTCGTGGGCGTCCTCCAGTGAGGGCACTCTCGGGCTCTGCGTATCCGAGGGGGTCGGCGACGGCGTGGGGTCGGCGGCCATCAGAACGGCGTCCGCGGGGGACATGGACACGGCGGGTACCTCCAGGTGCAGCGGTCTGCCCCGGTGGGGTGGTTCGGGGGTCTACGGAGAGTCAAGGTCACGACTGGGTCACCGAAGGGGCAGAACCACCACACTAACGGGGCATTGTGTGTGTTCCCTCGGAATGTGTGAAGGAGAGACCGTGCTCACCTGGGCTTGAACAGGCCATGATCTGGGGGATGAATCAGATGTGGTCGAAAACACTCCCAGCCCGTTACCGGGACATGGTGGCGCTTCCACCAGGCATGAGGAGAGACTGACTACGAATCGTCCCGGCGCGAGCCACGCGCCGCCGGCGTCCAAGGAGGCATCCGTGCCGCATGTCCTGGTCCTCAACGCGTCGTACGAGCCACTAGGTGTCGTACCGCTCCGCCGCGCGCTCGTCCTCGTCCTCGAGAACAAGGCCGTATGCCTCGAGGAGTCCGGCGCCTTTCTGCACAGCGCGACCGTCACAGTCCCCGCACCCAGCGTGGTCCGGCTCAAGCGATTCGTCCGGGTTCCCTATCGGGGGCCCGTTCCACTGACCCGCCGGGCGCTGTTCGCCCGCGACGGGGGCCGGTGCATGTACTGCGGTGGTGTCGCAACCAGCGTCGACCACGTCATCCCGCGCAGCCGCGGGGGCAAACACGTCTGGGACAACGTGGTGGCGTCCTGCCGCCGCTGCAACCACGTGAAGGCCGACCGGCATCTCTTCGAGATCGGCTGGCGGCTGCGCCACAAACCCGCTCCGCCCTCCGGTCTGGCCTGGCGCATCATCGGGACCGGACACAGGGACCCGCGCTGGCTGCCGTACTTGCAGCCGTACGGCGCGGACGACGCCATGGCCCGGATCGACGGCATTCCCGCCTGACGACGATCCGGGCCTTCGTATTGCCGCGTGCGGCACGGACCGCCCCGGGGAACCCCCGTTCCCCCGGGTCGGCCTGTCGTGAGCCGCGCCCTTAGGCGTACCGCAGCTCCCCCGGGCGCGCCGTGCGGCGCAGCAGGGGCAGTGAGGTGGCCGCGGCCAGCAGGCAGGCGGCGTAGACGGCGAGGGGCACCAAGGCGATCGCCCAGGGCACCGGCCGGCCGGAGAGCAGGGCGTACCAGGTGCCGATGGCCAGGCCGCCCAGCCCGGCGAGCAGCACCGCGGGGGCCAGCGGCAGCGCGGTCTCCAGCAGCAGGGCCCGGCCCAGCACCGTGCGGGGCACTCCGGCGGCAACCTGTGCGGCCAGGCCGCGGCGGCGGGTGGCCAGGGACTCGGCGGTGCCGACGGCGAGGCCGGACAGGGTGATCGCGAAGGCGACCGCGAGGGCGGCGCCGGTGAGGTCGAGGCCGGTGGTGTAGTAGGACGCGGGCTCGGCGAAATTGCGCGAGGTGTGGACCACATCGCTCAGCACCTGCCGGATGCCCATGAAGCCCGTCCCGACGACCGTCACCAGCAGCACCGCCGCGTGGGTGCGGGCAGCCGACCACGGGTCGTCGCGCAGCCGTTCCGCCGCGATCAGCGTCGCCGCCGACCGGGCCCGGACCGCGAGGAGCCGCCCGGTCGCCTTCGCGACCGCCCCGGAGAGCGACACCGCGCCCGCGCCGACCGCGAGGACCACGCCCATCATCTGCAGCGGCAGCCCGCCGATCGGCCGGTTGGAGGCGCTCGTGGACGTCGTGGTCACGGCCGCCAGCGCCATCACCCCGACGATCAGCACCCCCGCCAGGAACAGCAGCCCGGGCCCCCGGCCGCCGCGCGGTCCGGCCCGGCGCACCCAGCCGAGCGGCGAGGCCACCACCCGGCGCAGCGCCAGCGCGCCCGCCGTCGCGCCCAGCAGCGGTACGGCGACGGCCACCAGGGCGATCCCCGCCCAGGCCAGGGCGGCCGGCCGGTCCCACAGGCGCAGCAGGAGCAGCACCGAGAAGACGGTGGCGACCGCCGAGCCCAGCAGACAGGCGAGCCCGGTCTCCAGCGCGGCGATCCGCCGCACCTGCCAGGGCGTCGCCCCGGCCAGCCGCAGCCCGGCCAGCCGCCGGTCGCGGTGCACCGCCCCGATCCGGGCGCACTGCCCGAGGAACCCGAGCACCGGCACGAGCAGGAGCAGCAGGCTGACGATCACACCGGACCGGGTGCCAGGCTCGTCCAGCAGGCCGGCGGCGTAAGGCACGTCGTAGGAGCCCCGCAGCGAGGCCAGGGCTACGGCGGCCAGGGAGAAGCCCGTCGCGAGCGCCGCGCCCATCGCCGTCAGGGTGACCCGCCACCACTCCCCGCGGCCGGAACCGCGGGTGAGTTCCCAGGCGAGGCGCAGATCGGCCCGCAGGAGGTGCAGGGAGTGCAGGGAGCGCGCGGGGTTCATGCCGTCACCCCCGTCGTGGCCACGCTGCCGTCCCGCAGCTGCGCCTCCCGATCCGCGTACGCCGCCACCTGGGCGTCGTGGGTGATCAGCAGGACCGCGGTGCCCGACTCGCGGGCCGTGTGCACCAGGGCCGTCATGACCTGCTCGCCCGCGAGGGAGTCCAGCGCGCCCGTCGGCTCGTCGGCGAACACCACCTTCGGGCCGGTGACCAGAGCCCGGGCCAGCGCGGCCCGCTGGGCCTGGCCGCCGCTCAGCTCGCCCGGCCGCAGCTCCTGCTGACCGCGCACCCCGAACCGCTCCAGCCACTCACCGGCCCTGGCCCGCGCACGGGCGCGGCCGGTGCCGGCCAGCAGCAGCGGCAGGGCGACGTTGTCCAGGGCCGTCAGCTCGGGGATGAGCTGCCCGAACTGGAACACCACGCCGAACTCGGTACGGCGCAGCTCGCTCAGCCGCCTCTCGGGCAGGTCCTCCAGACGCCGGCCGTCGTACGTCACCGAGCCCTCGTCCGGCCGGACGATTCCGGCGAGGCAGTGCAGCAGCGTCGACTTCCCGCTGCCGCTCGCGCCGGTCACGGCGAGGATCTCGCCGGCGTGCAGTTCGACCGACGCGCCGCGCAGGGCGGGTGTCCTGCCGTGCGCCTTGGTGAGGCCACGGGCCGTGAGAAGAGGCACGGGTCTGCTCATGCTGCGTCGACCTCCGCGGTCAGGGTGGTGAGCCGGGCCGCCGTGGTGGTCATCCAGCGGAGGTCGGCGTCGAGGTGGGTGACGGCGTAGTCCGCCGAGAGCACGGTCGCCAGGTCGGCGCCCTGGGCGGCCTTGAGCGCCGTGAGCTCCCGCATCCGCTCCATGTGGGCGGCCCGCTGGGCGCTCAGGTACCCGGCCGGGTCGCCGCCCGAGAGGATCGCGACGACGACCTTGGCGAAGATCTCGTTCGCCACGAAGGGGGCGGGCGGCGCGATCTCCCCGGCCCAGCGGGACAGCTCACGCGTACCGTCCTCGGTCGCGCGGTACATCGTCCGCTCCGGGCCGCCGTCCGAGTCGGTCCCCTCGACCTCGGCCAGGCCGTCCCGGACGAGGCGCTGGAGGGTCGTGTAGACCTGCCCGTAGGCCAGTGGGCGGGCCTGGGGGAAGCGGTCGTCGTGGCGTCGCTTGAGGTCGTAGCCATGGCTCGGACCCGAGGCGAGCAGGCCCAGCAGGATGTGGCGGGTGCTCATGCGGATCATTATGTACTGAGTACATGTACTGAGTGAATAGCCAACGGTGATTCGGTTCCGGACCGGGGGCCCGAGGAGTTCACTCGGTGATGGCGTACGCCTCCGCCGACCACAGCGAATACCCGAACCGCGTGGCCCGCTTGTCGCCCTGCACCCGCACGAAACGCACGTCCCGCTCGTCGACGCGGACGCTCTCCCGGCCACCCCGGCCGTCCCGTACCGTCGCCGCCGTGCGCCAGCGGCGGCCGTCCGCCGACACCTGGACGCGGTACGCCGAGGGGTGGGCGTCCTGCCAGCGCAGCACGACCAGCCCGAGGCGCGCCGGGCGGGGAAGCTCGACCTGCCACCAGGCGCCGTCGTCGACCGGGGACGACCAGCGCGTCTCCGGGTCGCCGTCGTTCGCCGCCGACGCGGGGAAGTCGGGCGTCTCGTCGCCCGAGGAACGCGCCGTGCCGGTGCGGGCCAGGTCGGGGCCGCCGGTGGGCGGGACGGCGCGGACGGTGAGCGTGCGGGTCGCACCCGCGAAGCCCAGCCGGATGTCGTACGACCGCATCGGCGTGCCGCGCTCGACGGTCACCTCGACGGGAACCTCCACCCGCGTGCCCCGCTCCACGGTCAGTTCGCCCTTCGGCACCCGGACCCGTACGCCCTCGGGTGCCTCGACGGTGAGCCTGCCGCGGGCGTCGGCGGGCCGCAGCGAGGCCAGCCCGGCCGTCAGCCGCAGGACCCGGCCGGTCTCGGCGTCCACCTCGTCGCGCTCCAGCTCCAGGGAGGTGGCGGGGGAGTCCTCGAACCAGGGGACGAGGTGGCGCACCCGGGACGGGGCGGGCCCGGCCACCCGCACGGCGTCCACCGGCGAGTCGACCCGCGCCTCGGTCGCGCCCGACCCCGACAGCCGGCCGACGGGCTGCCAGCCCCGGCCCGGTACGTGTGCCTCGACCGAGCCCTCGGTGCCGGGGTCGGTGAGGACCGTCACGGCGGTCAGCGGGCGGGGGCGGGGGAAGCGCAGGGTGCGGTCGTCCGAGGGGCCGCCGGGGTTGCGGGGCGGCTCGTGGTCGATGCCCGCCCAGGACGCGTAGGCCTTCTGCGCCCGCCGCAGGAAGGGGTCCAGGACGTCCGTGCCGACCTCGGCCCGCGCCGACTCGAGACCGGCCCGCAGGGTGCCCAGCCTGCGGTACGCCGTCCAGGCCGCCGCCGTGTCCCCGGCGCGCTGCGCGTCCAGCATGTCGAGCGCGGCCGTGCCCGCCTCGCCGTAGCCGGCCAGCTGCTCCGACCAGGGGGCGACCTCGGAGGCGAGGGCGGTGTCCGAGAGCCGCCGGGGCAGTTCGCGCAGCACGGTGAAGGCCTCGCGCAGCCGCCGCGCGGCGTCGCCGCCCGCCGCGGGGTCCCGCCAGTACGCCTCGGTCAGCGGGCGCAGATACGCCGACTCCTCGTCGTTCAGCACCGACGACGCGTCGTTCCCGGCGAGCGCCGCCAGGGCCTGCTCGCGGCGCCGGTCCCCGCCCGCCAGGTCGGCGATCGCGGCCCGCCAGGACTCCCCGGGGCTGTAGGCACGGGGGTTCCACGCGTAGTCGGCGGCGGTGAACAGCGGGATGCGGGACGCCTCCGGCTGCTGCATCGCGTTGGCGAGCAGGGCGGCGGAGCCGGTCGCCACGGCGGGCTCACGGCCCTGGTAGGGGCCGAGGAAGATACGGCCCGGGTCGTAGTCGTTGACCGGATAGTTGTCCATCGTGACCAGCGGGTGCCCGAGCGCCTCCCGCGCGTCGGCCAGCTCACCGCCCGTGATCGTGCGGGGCACCACCCCGACGCCCGTCCACGCCACCTCGACACCCTCGTCCAGCTCGCTCGCCAGCGCCCGCCGGTAGTCGGTCGTGCCGTCCTCGTAGTACTCGGTCGGCATCAGCGACAGACCGGCGGCGCCGGGGTGCCGTTCCGCCAGGTGCCGGGCCACCGCGTTCGCCACCCGGGACTGCGCCCGCGCGGCCGCCTCGGGGCCGGAGCCGAACCGGTCGGCGTCCGCCTCGCAGTGCCACTCGCTGTAGCTGACGTCCTGGAACTGGAGCTGGAAGGCCCGGAAGCCCAGCGCCCACATCGCGTCGAGCTTGCGGGTCAGCGCCCGCACATCGGCGTCCGACGCGAAGCACATCGCCTGACCCGGGGCCACCGCCCAGCCGAGCTGGACGTGGTTGGCGCGTGCCCGCTCGGCCAGCTCCCGGAACTCGGCCCGCTGCTTCGCCGGGTACGGCTCACGCCAGCGCGCCTGCCGGTAGAGATCGTCACCCGGGGCGTACAGGTAGCGGTTCTGCTTGGTGCGCCCCATGAAGCCGACCTGCGCCATCCGCTGCCGGTGCGTCCAGGCGGTGCCGTAGAAACCCTCGGTGATGCCGCGTACGGCGGTGCCGGGCCAGTCGCGTACGACGGCCGCCGCGATGGTGCCGTCGGGACGCAGCAGCTGCCGCAGCGTCTGCACGGCGTGGAACAGCCCGTCCTCGCCGGTTCCGGTGAGGGCGACGCCGCCCCGGCCGACGGCCAGCTCGTACCCCCCGGAGGGGAGGGCGCGGCGGTCGCCGCGGCGGGCCGGCTCGCTCACCGCCCGCACGACCAGGGCGCCGGGCCGGGCGGAGTCCGTGACACGGCGGGCACCGGCCTGCCGCAGCAGCGCGCGCAGGGCGTCGACGGCGTGGGGATCCGCCGAGGGGGCCGTGAGCAGCGCGACCTCGTCGGTGACCGCCACCGGGGCGCCGTTCGCGCGCAGCGACTGCGGGCGCGGCCAGACGGAGAGGCCGGGTCCGGCCGTGTCGGGGGCCGGTGTCGCGCTCGGGCCGGGGGCGGGCGGATCCGCCACCGCGACGGGCGGGGCGCCGAGGCTTCCGGCGACGACGGCGACCGCGAGGGCCACTGCCCGCTTTCCACGCCGCAGTCCCACAGGCCCCCTCCAGATGTGTCCGACCGGGACCACGAGCCCACCACCCGCCCGGTGAAGGTGTCAACGAGAGTGGCCGTTGTGACCGATTTACCGGAATCTTGACAGAGTGGAGGGGAGTGGAATGTGAGCAGGAGCACGATGTTCGGCCTGGGACGTCTGCCATCGCGTCGACTGGGTAGGGCTTCGAAAGTTGAACCCGACAAGCTCGACTAGGAGGCCCCCGTGGCTGCGATGACTTTCCTTCCGCTCCCGGCCCCGTCCAAACCCGTGGCGGACACGTCCGCCGACCTCGACCCCCACTATGACGACCCCCGCTACGAAGATCCGCACTACTGCGTCTTCAGCTCCGAGAGCACCTGCGCCGAGCCCCCGCTGACCAGCGAGCCGCCGCTGCCCGACGCCGGGCCCCTCACCAGCGAGCCGCCGCTCGCCGAATCCGTTCCGCTGACCAGCGAGCCCTCCGCCTTCATCCCGGACTTCCCGCTGAACTAGAGGACCTAGATGACCGCACCGAGGCCGGCCGAACCGCCTTCCGAGGACCTGTCCCGCCTCGCCGATCTGCACGGCGTCGCGACCTCGTACAGCCCGTCCCCGGACCGTACGGTGGCGGCCTCGGCCACCGCGGTCACCCTGACCCTGGCCGCTCTCGGTGTGGACGCGAGCACGCCCGGCGCCGTCCGCGCCGCGCTCGCCGCCCGGGAGCGGGAACAGGGCGCACGACTGCTGCCGCCCACGGTGGTCGGCTGGGGCGCGGACCCCCCGGCCGCCCTGGCCGCCCTCCCCGAGGGCACCCGGCTGCGCATCGAGACCGAGCAGGGCGAGACCCGCGCCTTGGCCGGGCAGCTCCCGCCCGGCGTCCACCGGCTGACCGCCACGGCCCCCGACGGCCGCGCCGCCGACGCCCACCTGATCATCGCCCCGGCCCGCCTGCCCACGCCGCCCGGACGCTCGTACGGACTGCTCGTCCAGCTCTACTCCCTCCTCTCCCGCCGCTCCTGGGGCATGGGCGACCTCGGTGACCTCGCCGAACTGGCCGGCTGGGCCGGGCGGTCGCTCGGCGCCGGGTTCGTCCAGGTCAACCCGCTGCACGCGGCCGTGCCCGGCGCCCCCACCGACCCCTCCCCGTACCGCCCCTCCTCGCGCCGCTTCCCCGACCCCGTGCACCTGAGGATCGAGGACGTCCCCGAGGCCGCCCACGTCGAGGACCCGCAGCGGCTGCGCGCGCTGCTGGAGAGATCCGGCCGGCTGCGCGAAGCGGTGCTGGAGCAGGGCGCGCTGATCGACCGGGACGCCGTGTGGGAACTCAAGAGGGAGGCGCTCGAGCTGCTGGGCGAGGTGCCGCTCGGCCCCGGCAGACGCGCCGCCTACTGCGACTTCCTCGCCGAACAGGGCCAGGCCCTGGAGGACCACGCCACCTGGTGCGCCCTCGCCGAGGTGCACGGCCCGGACTGGCACCGCTGGCCGACCGGCCTGCGCGACCCCCGCTCGGCCGACACCGTCCGCGCCCGGGGCGGCCTCATGGACCGGGTGGACTTCTGGTCCCGGCTCGCCTGGCTCACCGACACCCAGCTGACCGCGGCGCAGCGCGCCGGCCGCGAGGCCGGGATGCCGGTCGGGATCGTGCACGACCTCGCCGTCGGCGTCCACCCCGGCGGCGCCGACGCCTGGGCGCAGCAGGAGTATTTCGCCGCCGGCATGTCGGTGGGCGCGCCCCCGGACGCCTTCAACGCGCGCGGCCAGGACTGGGGTCTGCCGCCCTGGCGCCCCGACCGCCTCGCCGACTCGGGCTACGCCCCGTTCCGCGAGCTGCTGCGCGCCCTGTTCCGCTACGCCGGAGCGCTGCGCATCGACCACGTCATGGGCCTGTTCCGCCTCTGGTGGGTCCCGCAGGGCCATCCGCCCACCGAGGGCACCTACGTCCGCTACGACGCCGAGGCCATGCTCGCCGTGCTCGTCCTGGAGGCCTCCCGGGCCGGAGCGCCGGTGATCGGCGAGGACCTGGGCACCGTGGAGCCCGGCGTCCGCGAGGCGCTGCGCGAGCGCGGGGTGCTCGGCACGTCCGTGCTGTGGTTCGAACGCGACTGGGACGGCGACGGCCACCCCCTGCCCCCCGACCGCTGGCGCGCCGACTGCCTGGCCACCGCCACCACCCACGATCTGCCCTCCACGGCCGCCCGCCTCACCGGCGAGCACGTCGAACTCCGCGACAGCCTCGGCCTGCTCGCCCGCCCGCTCGAGGAGGAACGCGCCGAGGCCGCCGCCGACACCGGCGAGTGGCTGTCCCTGCTCGCCCGCCTCGGCCTGCTGCACGGCACCGGCGGCGGCACCGACACCTCCTCGGAGGAGGCCGAGATCCAGGCCGTCCACCGCTTCCTGCTGCGCACCCCGGCCCGCATGGTCGGCGTCTGGCTCCCGGACGGGGTCGGCGACCGCCGCCCGCAGAACCTCCCGGGCACGTGGGACCAGTACCCGAACTGGAGGCTGCCGATCGCGGACGCGACGGGCCGCCCGGTCACCTTGGAGGAACTTGCGGCGTCGCCCCGACTGCATGCCCTCATCGAGGTGTTGCGCGAACCGGCCGGTCCGTCCGGCGGCTGAAGGTGCTCTTACGGCACCCCGGACGCGCGGCCCTCACCGGCGTTGGATACTTTTGGCACCGTGGACAAGAAGAACGCCCTGCGCGCCGGCGCCCTGGCAGCCGGTACGACGCTCATGATGCTGCTCATGTCGTCCCCCGCCTCCGCGCTCAGCCGCGACGACGGTGACGACCCCGGCCCGGGCCTGAGCGTCATCGAGACGCTGGGCCTCTTCGTCGTGGCCCCCATCGTGCTGTACCTGGTCATCCACGCTCTGGTGGTGATCGGCGACAAGTCGCACAAGAAGAAGGACACGACCAGCTCCAACATCGACACCAAGGCCAAGGCCGAGGTCAAGGCCGACTCCAAGGCCTGATCAGGGGCGTTGTGGAGGGGCGGTCACCGCCCGGCTGTCCCCTCCGTCCCCGCCAGCAGTTCCCTCAGCAGGCCGGCCAGTTGGCCGGCCTGTTTCTCGTCCAGGCCGGACAGGGCCTCCGTCTGGACGGCCAGCCCCGCCACCGCCGCCTCGTCGATGAGGCGCAGTCCCTCCTCGGTGAGCGTCACCTGAAGGCCCCGCCGGTCGTGCGGATCGGGAGAGCGGCGCAGGAACCCGGCCCGCTCCAGCTTGTCCAGGCGGCCGGTCATCCCGCCCGTGGTCAGCATGAGCGTCTCCGACAGCCGGCGCGGTGAGAGCGTGTAGGGCTCGCCGGAGCGGCGCAGGGTGGCCAGGACGTCGAACTCGCCGCGCGAGATCCCGAACCGCCCGTAGGTGCCCTCCAGACGGTCGGCCATCGCGCGTGCGAGCCGGGAGACCCGGCCGAAGACCTCCATCGCCCTGGTGTCGAGCTCGGGCCGGACCGTCCCCCACTGGTCGATGATCGCGTCGACGGGGTCCTTGCGCTGCTCGGGGCGTTCGTTCATGGCACGAGTATCGGCCGCCTCTCGGTCA
Organism: Streptomyces sp. NPDC044719; assembly: GCF_056433405.1. NCBI lineage: Bacteria > Bacillati > Actinomycetota > Actinomycetes > Kitasatosporales > Streptomycetaceae > Streptomyces > Streptomyces sp. NPDC044719. Next base: position 436,500 of record NZ_JBWKHE010000006.1, on the reverse strand, counting down.
CCCGCAAGAAAGTAGCTTGACGGAAAGTTGCTTAGAGCTAAGCTACTTTCTACCGACCTACTTCGAAGGGTGCCACCCATGGCCTCCTCCCGTCCCGCTCTCATCGCCCTCACCGCCCTCGCCCCCGTCTCCTGGGGCACGACCTACGCGGTCACCACCGAGTTCCTCCCGGCCGACCGCCCCCTGTTCACCGGACTGATGCGCGCCCTGCCCGCCGGACTGCTGCTGCTCGCCCTCGCCCGGGTGCTGCCGCGCGGTGCCTGGTGGTGGAAGGCGGCGGTGCTCGGCGCGCTGAACATCGGCGCCTTCTTCCCGCTGCTGTTCCTCTCGGCGTACCGGCTGCCCGGGGGCATGGCGGCGGTCGTCGGCTCGGCCGGGCCGCTCTTCGTGGCGGGCCTCGCGGCGCTGCTGCTCGGGCAGCGGCCGACCGTGCGCACGCTGCTGACCGGGGCCGTGGCCGCGTTCGGCGTCAGCCTCGTCGTCCTGCGGGCGGCCGGGGCGCTGGACGCGCTGGGCCTGCTGGCGGCCCTCGCCGCCACGGTCTCGATGTCCGCCGGAACCGTCCTCACCCAGCGGTGGGGGCGACCCGCCGGCGTCGGCCCGCTCGCCCTCACCGGCTGGCAGCTGACCGCGGGAGGCCTGCTCATCGCGCCGCTCGCCCTCCTGGTCGAGGGCGCGCCCCCGGCGCTGGACGGCCGTGCGGCCGGCGGCTACCTCTACCTCGCCGTCGCGAACACGGCGGTCGCGTACTGGCTGTGGTTCCGCGGCATCGGCCGCATGACCGCCACCCAGGTCACCTTCCTCGGTCCGCTCTCCCCGCTGACCGCCGCCGTCGTCGGCTGGGCGGCGCTCGGGCAGGCGCTGACGCCGGTGCAGCTGGTGGGTATGGCGCTGGCGTTCGGGGCGACGGTGGCCGGACAGATGGGGGGCCGGGGCGAGGCGGCCCCACGAACGTTCAGCTTCTCCGGAAAGAACGGTCGAAAAGATTGCACGGACCTGACGGACGGGGCGCTGCGACGGTAGATCCACCGGGCTCGCCGACCGGTGCGTGAGGACAGCGAAGGGGCGCCCGGCACAGCGCCGGGCGCCCCCTCAGTCGTGTCCGCTGCCTACTGGCCGGCCGCCGCGTCCGCCCGCTGGGCGCGCAGGGCGCGTTCCACACCGGCGCGCGACTCCGAGACCAGGCGTCGCAGGGCCGCGTTCGGGGCCGCGGCGGACAGCCAGGCGTCCGTCTTGTCCAGGGTCTCCTGGGAGACCTGGACCGTCGGGTAGAGGCCGACGGCGATCTGCTGGGCCATCTCGTGGGAGCGGGACTCCCAGATGTCCTTGACCACCTCGAAGTACCGGTCCGCGTACGGGGCGAGCACCTCACGCTGGTCGGTCTGGACGAAACCGCCGATGACCGCCTCCTGCACGGCGTTCGGCAGCTTGTCGGAGTCGACGACCGACGCCCACGCCTCCGCCTTGGCCTCCTCCGTCGGGCGGGACGCCCGGGCGGTGGCGGCGTGGCGCTCACCGGCGGCCGTGCGGTCACGCTCGTACTCGCTCGCGATCTCCGCCTCGTCGAACCGGCCGACCGCCGCGAGCCGCTGCACGAACGACCACCGCAGCTCCGTGTCGACGACCAGGCCCTCGACGGTCTGCGAACCGTCCAGCAGCGCGTCCAGCACGTCCAGCTGCTCGGGCGTCCGGGCCGTCGCGGCGAACGCACGCGCCCACGCCAGCTGGTGGTCGCTGCCCGGCGCCGCCGCCCGCAGGTGCGCCAGCGTCGCGTCGGTCCAGCGGGCCAGCAGCGCCTCGCGCGCGGCCGGGTCGGCGTACAGGTCGATGGCCAGCTTCACCTGGCGCTGCAGCGACTGCACGACGCCGATGTCCGACTCCTTGCCGATGCCGGACAGCACCAGGGCCAGGTAGTCGCGGGTCGCGAGCTCCGCGTCGCGGGTCATGTCCCAGGCGGACGCCCAGCACAGGGCGCGCGGCAGGGACGACTCGAAGTCGCCGAGGTGCTCCGTGACGACGGCCAGGGACCGCTCGTCCAGCCGGACCTTCGCGTACGACAGGTCGTCGTCGTTGAGCAGGATCACGGCCGGACGGCGCTTGCCCACCAGCTGCGGTACGGCCGTCAGCTCGCCGTCCACGTCCAGCTCGATGCGCTCGTCGCGGACCAACTTGCCGCTCTCGTCGTCCAGCTCGTACAGGCCGACGGCGATGCGGTGCGGCCGCAGCGTGGGCTCGCCCTTCGCGCCCGCGGGCAGGGCCGGGGCCTCCTGGCTGATGGCGAAGGACGTGACGACGCCGTCCGCGTCCGTCTCGACCCGCGGGCGCAACACGTTGATGCCGGCCGTCTCCAGCCAGGCCTTCGACCACGACTTCAGATCACGCCCCGAGGTCTCCTCCAGGGCGCCCAGCAGATCGGACAGGCGCGTGTTGCCGAACGCGTGCGCCTTGAAGTACGCCTGCACGCCCCGGAAGAACTCGTCCTCGCCGACGTACGCGACGAGCTGCTTCAGGACGGAAGCCCCCTTCGCGTAGGTGATGCCGTCGAAGTTGACGAGCACGTCGTCCAGGTCGTTGATCTCGGCCATGATCGGGTGCGTCGACGGCAGCTGGTCCTGGCGGTACGCCCACGTCTTCATGGAGTTGGCGAACGTGGTCCAGGAGTGCGGCCAGCGCGACTCGGGGTGGGCCGCCTGGCAGGCGATCGACGTGTACGTGGCGAACGACTCGTTCAGCCACAGGTCGTTCCACCACTCCATCGTCACGAGGTCGCCGAACCACATGTGGGCCAGCTCGTGCAGGATGGTCTCCGCGCGCACCTCGTATGCCGCGTCCGTCACCTTCGACCGGAACACGTACTGGTCGCGGATCGTCACCGCGCCCGCGTTCTCCATCGCGCCCGCGTTGAACTCCGGCACGAACAGCTGGTCGTACTTCTTGAAGGGGTACGTGTAGTCGAACTTCTCCTGGAACCACTCGAAGCCCTGCCGGGTCACCTCGAAGATGGCGTCCGAGTCGAGGTACTCCGCGAGCGAGGGACGGCAGTAGATGCCGAGCGGGACCGACTGGCCGTCCTTCTCGTACACGCTGTGCACGGAGTGGTACGGGCCGACGATCAGCGCCGTGATGTACGACGAGATGCGCGGCGTCGGCTCGAAGACCCAGACGTTGTCCTGGGGCTCCGGAGTGGGCGAGTTGGAGATGACGGTCCAGCCCTCCGGCGCCCTCACGGTGAACTGGAAGGTCGCCTTGAGGTCCGGCTGCTCGAAGCTCGCGAACACCCGGCGGGCGTCCGGAACCTCGAACTGGGTGTAGAGGTAGGCCTGGTCGTCGACCGGGTCGACGAATCGGTGCAGACCTTCACCGGTGTTGGTGTACGCGCAGTCGGCGACCACCCGGAGGATGTTGCGGCCCTGGAGCAGGCCGGACAGGGCGATCCGGGAGTCCGCGAAGACCTCGGCGGGGTCGAGGGAGTCCCCGTTCAGGGTCACCTCGTGCACGGCCGGGGCGACGAGGTCGATGAACGACTCGGCACCGTTCTCGGCGGTCACATCGAAGCGCACCGTGGTCACGGACCGGTAGGTGCCGCCCTGCTGCGCGCCGGAGAGATCGAGTTCGATCTCGTACGAGTCAACGGCGAGCAGCTGCGCCCGCTGCTGCGCCTCTTCGCGGGTCAGGTTTGTGCCAGGCACGCGGTCATCTCCTCGTTATGGGTGGCTTGCGTCATCTTTCCACGGCAGCCTGGCATCAATCGACGATCTGGGCGTCTCCTAGGGTTACCCCTCGGCAGGCCGCTGCCCGGCGGGAACGCGACGTCCGGAATCCGCCGGTGCCCCGGGCCGCCGCGAGCGAGCCTGAGGAGTATGACGACGACCTACAGCGCTCTGCCCATCGCCCCGCGCGCCCTGAAGGACCTCCGCACGAGGGACGACGCGGGCCGCCCCACCACCCCGTTCACCAGCGCCGAGGGCGGCGCACCGCTCCGCTGCTGTCTGCGCCGCGCCGAGCCGGGCGAACGCCTCGCCCTGGTCTCCTACGCTCCACTGCGCCGCTGGGCGGCCGAGCGGGGCGCCGACCCCGGCGCCTACGACGAACAGGGCCCGGTCTTCATCCACGCCGAGGAGTGCGCGGGGCCGGGGACCGACGCCCTCCCCTTCACCAACAGCCACCGCACGGTCCGCCGCTACTCGGCCGACGGGCACATCCTGGGCGGTCGGCTGGTCGGGGACGGGGCCTTCGAGGAGGCCTTCACGGAAGCATTCGACGACCCGGCCGTGGAGCTCGTCCACGTCCGGGCCGTCGAGTACGGCTGCTTCTACTACGAGGTGCGCAGGGACTAGCCCTTCAGCTCCGCCGCCACCAGCTCCGCGATCTGGATCGCGTTCAGGGCCGCGCCCTTGCGGAGGTTGTCGTTGGAGAGGAAGAGGGCCAGGCCGTTGTCCACCGTCTCGTCACGGCGGATACGGCCGACGTAGGAGGGGTCCTGGCCGGCGGCCTGGAGAGGGGTGGGGATGTCGGTGACGACGACGCCCGGGGCGTCCGCCAGCAGCTCCGTCGCCCGCTCGGGGGAGATCGGCCGGGCGAAGCGGGCGTTGACCTGGAGGGAGTGGCCGGAGAAGACCGGGACGCGCACGCAGGTGCCGGAGACCTTCAGCTCGGGGATCTCCAGGATCTTGCGGGACTCGTTGCGGAGCTTCTGCTCCTCGTCCGTCTCGTTCAGGCCGTCGTCGACGATGTTGCCCGCGAGCGGCAGCACGTTGAAGGCGATGGGGCGCTTGTAGACGCCCGGCTCGGGGAAGTCGACCGCTTCACCGTCGTGGGTGAGCTTGTCGGCGTCGGCGACGACCTTCTGCGTCTGGCCGTGCAGCTCGGCCACGCCCGCGAGACCGGAGCCGGAGACCGCCTGGTACGTGGCGACGACCAGGGCTTCCAGACCCGCCTCGGCGTGCAGCGGACGCAGGACCGGCATGGCGGCCATCGTCGTGCAGTTCGGGTTGGCGATGATGCCCTTGGGGCGGTCCTTGATCGCGTGCGGGTTCACCTCGGAGACGACCAGGGGGACCTCCGGGTGCTTGCGCCACGCGGAGGAGTTGTCGATCACGACGGCGCCCTGGGAGGCGACCTTTTCGGCCAGCGCCTTGGAGGTGGCGCCGCCCGCGGAGAACAGCACGATGTCCAGGCCGGTGTAGTCGGCGGTCGCCGCGTCCTCCACCGTCACACCGTCCAGCTCGGAGCCCGCCGAGCGGGCCGAGGCGAACAGGCGCAGCTCGGTGACCGGGAAGTTCCGCTCCTTGAGGATCCTGCGCATGACCGTGCCCACCTGTCCGGTGGCTCCGACGATTCCGACCCTCACGGTGACTCCCTCTCGTGCGTCTCTTCACATGCTCGTTGCTTGGCCGAGGCTTTTCCATCATGCGGCCGACCACGGCCCACCTGTCCACTTCTTTCCCCGGACCGTCCGGTAAGTGGGACGGGGTGTCCCGCTGTGTGGTTGCGGACCTGCGGTTTCCACCGCTCTGAGCTGGAGAAATTCATTCGGCAGGGGGCGTGCGCCGCAAGCTCACCTGCCCCTCCCGCCCTCCGCCACACGGGAGTGTGACGTATACCTCTGTCGTCCTGGCGGAAATCCGCCGGAGGAGGACCGAACGTTCCGGGCCGGGCCGGCGTCGTAGGAGAAACACGGCGAGGGGGGTGGCTTGTGCTGCTGCGCGGAAGGGCCCGGCGCGGCCGGGAGACGCCGCAGGCCGGTGCCGGCGACGATCCGCAGAGCGCGGCTGATCCGCTGGACGCGGCACAGGAGCGCCGGGTGCGGGCGGTGCTCGCGCTGGGCGGAGTGCCGCAGGCGGACCTGCCGGACGGGGTGCAGCAGGTCCGCCTGCGGCTGCTGGAGCGGGCCGCGAGCGGGCGGGAGGCGCCGCGGGACGTCTCGGCGTGGGCGGCGGTCGTCGCCTCCAACCTGGCCATGGACTGGCACCGGGCCAAGCGCCGCCAGGAGCGGCTCGGGGAGCGGCTGGCCGCCCTGCGCCAGCCGGCGCATCCCTCCGGCGAGGACAGCAGCGTGCTGTCCCTCGCCGTCGCCCAGGGCCTGGACGAGCTGCCCGACGCCCAGCGTCAGGTCGTCGTCCTGCGCTTCTACGCCGATCTGCCGGTCCGCTCCATCGCCGAGCAGCTCGGCGTACCGGAGGGCACCGTCAAGAGCAGGCTGCACACGGCGGTACGGGCCCTGCGCGCCCGCCTGCACGAGGACGAGGTGGTGTGACGTGACCGCCCGGAACGAGAACAACGAGAACGATGCCGCCCGGCGTGACGGCAGTGACCGCAGTGACCGCAGTGACCGCAGTGACGGTAGTGACGTTTGTGGCGGTGGCGAGTACGACGGCATGGACGCGCTGATGGCGGCGATCGTCGGCGACTCCGTACCGGAGGCCGCCCGCCGGGACGCCGACTTCATGGCGGACCACCGCGCGGCTGCGAGTGACGTCGCGCTGCTGCGGGAGCAGCTGACGCTGCTGGGGGACACGCTCGCGCACGGCGACGAGGCCCGGCTGGAGGCTCCGGGGGGAGCGGCAGATCCGGCGGGGCGAACCGTGGCGGCAGGGCCGGCAGCAGGCCCGCGGGCTGCCGCGCACGGCGCCGGGCCGGGGGCGGCCGCCGACCCGGCGGTGAGGGTGCTGCCGGTGAGGTCGCGCCGCAACCGTCCCCGGCCCCTCTCCCTGGCCCTGCGCGGTCTCGCCGCCGCCGCGGCCGCCACTGTCGTCGTGGGCATGGGGTGGCTCGTCGTGCAGGGCGGGGCCGGGGCCGGGGACGACTCGGCGGGGAGCTCGGCCGCCGATTCCGCGGCGAGGCCGCAGGACGGCGGCGCCGACGCCAAGCTCGGCCACGCCGGTTATCTCGCCTGCGCCCGGATCGTCGTCGAGGGCACCGTCGCCGAGGTCGAACCGGTCCCCGGCGCCGGCCAGGACCGCGTCACGCTCGACGTGGAGCGCTCCTACAAGCCCGCCAAGGGCCAGAAGCGGGTCGTCTTCCCGATGGCCGAGGACGTCGACCCCAGGCTGCGGCCGGGCGACCACGTCCTCGTCGGGATCACGGGCGGGCAGGCCGAACCGGACCTGTGGAGTGTCGGGGAGAAGGACATCGCCCGCGAACGGGCGTGGATCACCGCCGCCCTGCCCGAGTCGCGCACGATCCCCTGCCCGTAGAGGCGCATGAAGAAGGGCGGGCGCCCGTACGGACGCCCGCCCACAAAGATCGTCAACCGCTGTTACGGCACGACCTTCTCGATCTTCACACTGCCCAGGCCCGCGACCGTGCCGCGCGCGTTGACCAGCTGGACCTGCCCGAAGAACTCACGCCCCTCGGGAGCGGCCGCCGCGGCGGTGACGCTGCCAGAGACCGTGGCCGACGCGCCCGTGCCGAGCTTCACCGGTGCCGAGCCGTCGACGCCGACGCTGCCGAGGGACGCGGAGAAGAACACGTCCTGGTAGTCGTAGGCGGTCGTGCCGGCCGGCACCGAGTAGCCGACGACCTCGACGGTGTACTTCCCGGCGGCCGGCGAGGGCACGGAGACCGACTCCTCCGAGTCGCCGTCGGCGGAGCTGCCGACCTGCGTGCCGGCGGCGTCGTAGACCGCGAGGTCCAGGTCGGCGGCCGTGTCCGAGACACCGCCGATGGCGACATCCAGGGACTTCGCGCCCGCGGGCACCTCGACCGTCGTGGTCTGCGTCTCGCCCTGCTTGATCGACGGACGGGTCGTCTTCGCCGAGCCGAGCGGGCCGCCCACCAGCTTGCCCTCGAGCGCGGCGAAGCCGTTCGTCACCTTCCAGGAGGCGGCGGCCGGGGTGCCGACCTTCGCCTCGGGCACGGTCACGGTCTCCGGGTCGAAGGCCGCGCCGAGCACGGCGACGTCCAGCTTGTACGGGTTGTCGAGCAGCGGCGACGTACGGCGCGACTCGACCTCGATCTCCCACACGCCCGGCTGCGGGTTCGCGTACGAACGCAGGTCGGGGCGGCAGGTGTTGGCCGGGTTGGCGTAGTTCGGGTAGCAGTTGATCGTCGACGTCGGGTCGGACGGGACGCCGTAGGGGTGGATGGAGATGAACCGGGTCTGGCTCTTGTCCTTCAGCCCGCTCATCGCGACCTCGAGCGTCTTCGCGCCCTCGGGCACGGTGACGTAGTAGTGCCGCGAGCTGTTGCGCTGCACCGAATCGGAGGCGGAGAAGGTGTACTTCAGCGGGGCCGAGACGACGGCCGTGCTCAGGACCTGCTTGTCGATGCCCTCGGTCTTGGGGTCGTCGACCTCGAGGATCGCGCTCTTGATACCGGCCGACTTCGGCGCGGCCTGGACCTTGACGGTCACCGGCTGGTTCAGCGGCAGCTTCACCTCGTCGGAGCCGACGATGCGGAAGGTGCCGCCCGCGTTGTTCTCGAAGTGCAGCTCGTGCCGGATCGCCTTGTCGGCACCGGACGTACGGGTGACGGTGACCTCGTAGGTCTTCTTCTGACCGGCCTTCAGGCCGCCCTCACGGTCGTAGAGACCGGTGCCGAAGCCCGGGGTCTTGAGGAACTGGTCGATCGCGGTGTCGACCGGCGCCTTCACCGTGTAGGAGTGCGAGGTGGCGTCGTCGCGGATCGAGTCCCAGGCGTCCTCGATGTTCATGAGGCCCGCGCCCTCCTCGTACGCCTGCACACCCTTGATGTGGTCGGCGGTGGAGGTGAGGGCCGTGCGCAGGGTCGCCGGCGTGAGGTCGATCTTCTTCTGCTTCGCGGCGGACAGCAGCAGCGCGGCGGCGCCGGCGGCCTGCGGGGAGGCCATCGAGGTGCCCTGGAGCATGCCGTAGCCGGCCGGCAGGGTGTAGCCCGCCTCGGCGACCGGGGCTCCCGGCATCCAGGTCTGGATGGTGTTGATCGCGGCACCCGGTGCGACCAGGGTCGGGGTGAAGCCGCCGTCCTCACGCGGGCCGCGCGAGGAGAACGGCATCAGCGCGTACTTCTTCTCCACGACCGAGCCGTAGTTGGCGGCCCAGGTCTCCTTGGAGACGGACGCGCCGACCGAGATGACCTTCTCGGCCAGGGCCGGGTCGCCGATGGTGTTGGTGCCGGGGCCGGAGTTGCCCGCGGAGATCACCAGCTGGACGCCGTACTCGTCGATCAGGCGCGTGTACAGCTCGGCGCGCGCGTTGTTGCCGTCGTTCAGCGCCGGCAGGCCGCCGATGGACATGTTGACGATGTCGACGCCGCGCTTGGTGACGAGGTCGATCATGCCCTCGGTGAGGGCGACGTTGGTGCAGCCGCCGGACCAGGTGCAGGCGCGCGAGGAGACCAGCTTGGCGCCCGGAGCGGCACCGTCCATCTTGCCGCCGAACAGGCCGTTGGCTGCGGTGATGCCGGCGACGTGCGTGCCGTGCTCGGACTCGATGACGCCGATGTTGACGAAGTCGGCCTTCGCGCCCGAGGCGGTGACGACGTCCTTGCGGATCTCGACGACGAACGGCTGCCGCTCGGCGATGTCGGTGGCCGGGTTGTCGGTGCCGAAGTACCCGATCTGGAAGCCGTCCTTGTACGGCTTCATCGCGGTGTCGTCACCGAAGTCGTTGTTGTTGTTCAGGTCGACGCGGACCGTGCCGGACGCCGCGTCGTACAGCACGCCCCAGGCGTCGGTGGTGTCGCCGTCCCGGTTGGCGTCGCCCGCCGCGTCGCCGCCGGTGGTGTACGACTCCAGGAAGGTGCTGACCTTGTAGGAGCCCGCCGGGGCCGTCCAGGTCTTCCCGCCGTAGGTGAAGGTGGGCCCGGACACGGAGGCGGTCATCGGGCGCCAGGTGCGGTCGCCGTCGACGACCGGGTCGGTCGCGGTGACCCAGTCGACGATCTTCCGCTCGCCGGTGGTGGTCTTCTGCAGCGCCGGGTGGCCGAGGTCCACACCGGAGTCCAGGATGCCGATGGTGATGCCGCGGCCGTCCGCCTTCGGGTGGTCCTCGACGAAGTCGACCGCGCCCGTCTCGAAGGACGGGTTGTACGGGTTCTCGGCCGGGGTCTTCTTCCCGGGAGCGGGGTAAGTCCCGGTGGCCTTGGCGCCCTTGGCGGCGTCCGCGCTCGGCGTCGGGTCGTCCAGCGGGATCTCCTCGCGCAGGTCGATGCCGTGCACGGAGGAGAGCTTGGCGGCGGCGGCGATGGCCGAGTCCGCCCGGGACGTCGGGACCGTGGCGCGGACGTAGCCCAGCTTGTCGTCGGCCCGGCCCACCGTGCCGCCCTCGACCGCGTCCAGCTGCCCGGCGACCTGCTCGGTCTTCCCGGGCGCGGTGGCGATCATCATGGTGACGGTCTTGTCGCCGTCGGCCTTGGCCTCCGCGAGGAGGTCCGCGTCGTCCGAACCGAGCTTGTCGGGCGCGGACTTGACGTCCGGGTCGGCGGGGGCGGAGGCGCCCGGACCGTCGGCGGCGAAGGCCAGGGGGATCGGCCCGGCCGCGGAGAGCGCGGCGACGAGACCGGCGGCCACGGCTATGCGCGCCACACGTCTCGGGCCCGATATCGGGTCTCGCTGGGGGGTGAGGGTCATCGGCATCCCTTGTTGGTAAAGGAGCGAGCGGGAACGACCAGGACCGATCGGCCCTGGTCGCAACGGTCCGAACGCGAGCCCGGACGATCGCACAGCTTTGCGTAAGGGCACGCTCTTTGGGGACTGTTGACCGAAACGAGATGGATGTATGGGGAAAACCCGCGATGCGTTTTGCGGGCATGAGTCCTGAAGACGGCGAAATCGGTTAACGTCCCCGAGTGCGAGAGAAGTTGAGGGTGGCGGCCTACGCCGTATGCGTCCGTGACGGACAGATCCTGCTCGCCCGCTCACCCGCCCAGGACGGCACCCCCGAGTGGGTCATGCCGGGCGGCGGCATGGAGCACGGCGAGGACCCCTACGACACCGTGCGACGGGAGGTGGAGGAGGAGACCGGGTACCGGATAGAAGTGACCGGGCTGCTCGGAGTGGACTCCTCCCACCGCGTCTTCCGCGACGGCTTCGGACGCTCCGTCGACCATCACGGCGTCCGGTTCGTCTACGAGGGCCGTATCACCGGCGGCGAACTGCGCAACGAGGTCGGTGGCTCCACCGACCTCGCCGCCTGGCAGGACCTGGACGCGGTGCCCGGACTGGTCCGGATCGGGCTGGTCGACACGGCGTTGCGACTGTGGCGGGAGCGCCCGGCCGGCGGACGGCTCAACGGCGGCCCGGAATAGGTGCAGTACCCCGGAAGATGAACGCCGAGTGACCGGCTCCGGGCTGTTCCCGGAGCGGTCGTCGACGCGCAGGGTAGGCCAAGATCCACGTACGGTGATCGGCGCTGCCCGTTGCCGTCTCGTTTACGTACAGGTCATTCCCGGTGCCAACGATCCAGTGTGAGCGGGGTGTTCGTATGACGAACGCCCCGCGACCACTGCCGACGCGTTCGTACTCGGGGAGAGAAGCGCATGTCGCGCACACGCTCAGTCGCAGGATCCGGCCAGGGCATCCACCGTCGTTCCGTCCTCGCCGCCGGCGGCGCGGTCGCCCTGTCCGCGGGCGTCGGCTACGCCCTGCGGCCCAGCGACAGCCAGGCCGCCACGGCCAAGGAGGCGACCGAGGCCGTAGCGGCCTCCTCGCGCCAGGCACCGGCCGCGCCGCTGGCCCCCTACACCAAGGGCACCACCCTCGCCTCCGTCGCCACCCCGCGCGGCGGCTCCGGCTACCGGCGCCTGGGCGACGGAGCCGGCTGGCAGCGCGTCGTGCGCTCCGACCTGGCCGCGCCCAAGTCCGGCCGCGCCGGGCGCCGTACCGCGCTCGCGGCGTTCGTGCAGCTCACCGACCTGCACATCATCGACGCCCAGCACCCGCTGCGCCTGGAGTACCTCCGCTCGGCAGACATCCACGCCTGGCGCCCGCACGAGGCGCTGACCGTGCAGGGCGCCATCTCGCTGGTGGAGCGGATCAACGCGCTGCGCGGCGCTCCCGTCACCGGATCCCCGCTGCACTTCGCCATGACCACCGGCGACAACACGGACAACAACGCCAAATCCGAGCTGGACTGGTTCCTGAAGATCATGAGCGGTGGGCGCATCACGCCCAACACCGGGGACCCGCGCCAGTACGAGGGCGTCCAGAACAGTGGCCTCAAGCAGTACTGGCAGCCCGACGCCGCGGTCCGCGACAGCGACAAGCAGGTCGGCTTCCCGCAGCTCGACGGCTTCCTGAAGGCCGCCGTCCGGGAGGTCCGCAGCCCCGGCCTCAACCTGCCCTGGTACTCCACGGTCGGCAACCACGACTCCCTGCCGATGGGCTGCTACGCCTCGCACAGCGACCCCTACCTCACCGAACTCGCCGTCGGCGGCAAGAAGCTGATGAACGTGTCCGCGGCGGAAGCGCAGCAGCTCCAGGCGCAGATCAAGAAGGCCCGGGACCCCCAGGGCGTCCGCTACCACGACTTCCTCAAGTCCCACGCCCGCTCCATGCGCTCGGTCACCCCGGACGAGAGCCGCGCCCCCTTCACCACCGCCGAGTACCTCCAGGCGCACCTGGACCCGGCCTACCGCGGTATCGGCCCGGCCGGCCACGGCTACTCCTCCGCCAACCTGGACACGGGCACCCAGTACTACGCCTTCCGCGTCTCCGACGACGTCATCGGCATCAGCCTGGACACCACCGACGCGGGCGGCCACTACGAGGGCTCCCTCGGCACGGCCCAGATGAAGTGGCTCGAGAAGACCCTGCGGGAGAACAAGGACTCCCACGCGGTGATCTTCAGCCACCACACCAGCAAGACGATGACGAACCTCCGCAACGACCCGTCCCGGCCGGGCGAGCGCCGGCACAGCGGCCAGGAGGTCCTCGCCCTCCTCGGCAACCACCGCAACGTGCTCGCCTGGGTGAACGGCCACATCCACAAGAACGTCATCACCCCGCACTCGATGTCCGGCGGCGGCACCTTCTGGGAGATCTCCACCGCCTCCCACGTCGACTTCCCCCAGCTGGCCCGGGTCATCGAGCTGACCGACAACAAGGACGGCACGATCTCGCTGTTCACCACGCTGGTGGAGTCCTCGGCCCCGCACCGCACGGACTTCTCCGACCTCTCCCAGACCGGCCTGGCCGCCCTCTACCGCGAGCTGTCCCTCAACGCCCCCGGCGCGAACGCGAACCTCGGCGGCGACCCGGAGGACCGCAACACCGAGCTGGTGCTGAAGAAGGGCTGATTCCCGCTCAACCGTCCGGGCCCGGTCAACCCGGGCGCCGCGGGCCGGGTCCCACCCCCCGACACAGTTCGACGTGCCAGGGGGAAGCGGGGACATGAGGAGACACCTACGTACGGCCCTGACAGCGGCGACGGCCGTGGCCCTGACGGCGGCCCTGGCCGCTCCGGCGCTCGCGGCCGCTCCCGGCAAGGCGCCCGGCGGCCACGACGCGACCCGGCAGGCGGTGCGGGCCGCGGTCGCCGAGGGCGTCCCCGGGGTGACCGTGACGGTGACGCAGGGGCACCGCGGCACCTGGGCGACCACCGCCGGTGCGGGCGACCTGAGGACGGGCGAGCCGCGTTCGACGCGGGACCACTACCGCATCGGCAGCGCGAGCAAGACGTTCATCGCCACCGTCATCCTGCAACTGGAGGCGGAGGGAGAACTCTCGCTCGACGACACGGTCGAGAAGTGGCTGCCGGGTGTGGTGCACGGCAACGGCCACGACGGCAGCCGCATCACGATCCGCCAGTTGCTGAACCTCACCAGCGGCGTCCACGACCTGCTGGCCGACAAGACCTTCCAGCAGACCTACATGCTCAAGGAGGGCTTCTTCCGGCACCGGTTCGACAGGACGACACCACGGGAACTGGTCGCGATGGCCCTGGCCAACCAGCGGGACTTCAAGCCCGGAACGTCGTGGAAGTACTCCAACACCAACTACATCCTGGCCGCGATGGTGATCGAGAAGATCACGGGCCACCCGTACGGCGACGCGGTCGAGCGGCGCATCATCGAGCCGCTGAACCTGACGGCCACGTCCGTCCCGCGCGACCGGATCACCGTCCCCCGGCCCAGCAGCCGCGCCTACGGCAAGCTCGCACGGACGACGAGCGGCCCGACCTACGACGTCACGGAGTTCCGGCCCTCCTTCGCCTACTCGGGCGAGATCATCTCCGACTCCGCCGACCTGAACACCTTCTTCTCGGCGCTCCTGCGCGGCGAGGTGCTCCAGCCGCGGCAGTTGAAGGAGATGAAGACCACGGTCCCCACCACGAAGGAGAAGGAGGGCTACGGCCTCGGTCTCCGTTCGTACGAGCTGACCTGCGGCACGACCGTCTGGGGCCACGGCGGGGACATCCACGGCTCCTCCTCCATGGCCGTCACCACCGGCGACGGCAGCCACTCGCTGGCCGTCAACTTCAACGGGGACTGGGCGGGGGAGACCAAGGCGGTCGTGGAGGCGGAGTTCTGCGGCGACCGCTGACGTCCGGCTCGGCAGGACGACTCGGCATGACAGCTCGACAGGACGACTCGATATGACATGGGGGAACGGGGATATGAAGAGACACCTGCGTACGGCCCTGACGGCGGCGACGGCCGTGGCACTGACGGCGGCGCTGGCCGCTCCGGCGCTCGCGGCCGCTCCCGGCAGGGTGCCCGGCGGCCATGACGCGACCCGGCAGGCGGTGCGGGCCGCGGTCGCCGACGGCGTCCCGGGCGTGACCGTGACCGTGCGGCGGGGGCACGGTACGTGGGCGGCCACCGCCGGAGTCGGCAACCTCAAGACGGGCAAGCCACGTTCGACGGCGGACCACTACCGCGTCGCCAGCATCTCGAAGACGTTCGTCGCGACTGTCGTCCTGCAACTGGAGGCGGAGGGGAAGCTCTCGCTCGACGACACGGTGGAGAAGTGGCTGCCGGGCCTGGTCCGGGGCAACGGCCACGACGGCCGGAAGATCACCCTGCGCCAGCTCCTGAACCACACCAGCGGCATCTTCGACTACCTGGAGGATCCCGGGTTCCAGCAGACGTACATGACCGCCGACGGTTTCCTGAAACACCGCTTCGACCAGGCGTCCCCCGAGGAGCTGCTCGCCGTCGCCATGGCGAACGAGCCGTACTTCACGCCGGGCACGTCGTTCGCGTACTCCAACACCAACTACATCCTGGCCGCGCGGGTGATCGAGAAGGCCACGGGCAGCGACGACTACGGCGACGAGATCGACCGCCGGATCATCGCCCCGCTGAAGCTGGCCTCCACATCGGTCCCCACCCGGGTCACCCTGCCCCGGCCCAGCAGCCGCGCCTACTCCAAGCTGGCCAGGACGGCCGAGGGCCCGACGTACGACGTCACGGAGCTGAACCCGCGCCTGGCCTACGGCTCCGGCCAGATGGTCTCCGGCTCGGCCGACCTGAACCGCTTCTACTCGGCCCTGCTCCGGGGCAGGCTGCTCCCGCCCGAGCAGCTGAAGGAGATGAAGACCACGGTCCCCTCCAGCCGCGACACCAGCCGCTACGGTCTGGGGCTCGTCGACCGCAAACTCAGCTGCGGCGTCCACGTCTGGGGCCACGACGGCGGCATCACCGGCTCGAATTCCAGCGCGGTGACGACCGAGGACGGCCGGCACTCCCTGGCCGTCAACCTCAACGGGGACTGGTCGGGGAGCACCGACACGATCATCGAGGCGGAGTTCTGCGGCAAGTAGGGCGGTCCCGTCCGCCCAGCTGGTGAGACATCCGCTCACGTTTCGAGAAGAAGGCCCGACCCTCCATACCTCGGCCGCGCGGCTCCGAACCACTGGTGAGGCAGAGCAGAGAACCGGCAGCCGAGGGGGTTTTCTCATGGCGGGACAGCAGCTCCAGGAAATGGTCAGGGGCTCCGTTGTCGCCGAGCGGTTCGCCGCGCTGCTGGCCGAGGTCGCGCATGTGGACGAGGTGGGTGTCGACAGCGACTTCTTCGATGATCTCGGTGCCGACTCCCTGGTGATGGCGCACTTCTGCGCGCAGGTGAGGAAGCGGCCGGACCTGCCGGCGGTGTCGATGCGCGATGTCTACCGGCATCCCACCGCCGGCGGACTGGCGGCCGCACTGGTCGACAGCGCCCCGGCGCCACCACCCGGATCCGAGGCGCCCAGCCCATCGGAACTGCCCAGGGCGCCGGTGCCCGCCACGGCACCGGCGCCGCCCACGGGCCGCCCGCACCGCGTGCTGTGCGGGGCACTGCAGCTTCTGGCCTTCCTCGGCTACGCCTTCCTCCTCGCGGCCGTCGCCGCCCGGGGCTATGAATGGATCTCCGCGCAGACGCACCTGCTCGACGCCTATCTGCGCAGCGTCGTCTTCGGCGCCGCGCTGTTCGTCGTGCTCTGCGCCCTGCCCTTGATCGCCAAATGGCTGCTGATCGGCCGGTTCACACCACGGCGGTTCCACGTCTGGAGCCTCACCTACTTCCGGTTCTGGCTGGTCAAGACACTGATCCGGTCGAGCCCACTGGTCCTGTTCGTGGGATCGCCGCTCTACCCGCTCTTCCTGAGGGCACTGGGCGCGAGGATCGGCAAGGGGGTGACGATCCTGTCGCGCAGCGCCCCCGTCTGCACTGATCTGCTGACCGTCGGTGACGGTGCTCTCGTCCGCAAGGACGCGCTGATCAGCGGCTACCACGCGGTCGACGGTGTGATCGAGACAGGGCCGGTCACCCTGGGCCGGGGCGCGGTCGTCAGCGAGGTGACGGTGCTGGACATCGGGACCCGGCTCGGCGACGGATCCCGGCTCGGGCACGCGTCCTCCCTGCAGACGGGCCAGGCGGTCCCCGACGGCGAGTACTGGCACGGCTCTCCGGCCCAGCCGGCGGACGGCGCCTTCCCGGAGGTGGAGCCCGCCCGGTGCGGTGCCGCACGGCGAGCGGTGCACGGTTCCCTGATGCTGCTCATGGCGCTGCTGGTGTACCTGCCGCTGGCGGTGGGCTGTCTGGACGTGCTGCTCTCCCGGATGCTGGAGGGATCCGCCGTACTGAAGGGCGGGGCGACGGTGCTCTGGGTCGACCTGCTGGTCGTCACGGTCGTCCTCTTCTTCGGCGGGTTGCTCGCCGCTCTGGTGGTCCTGGCCACCGTCCCCCGGCTGCTGGGCAGGCTCGTCCCGCCCGGCCGGACGTACCCGCTCTTCGGCTTCCGCCACACCGTGCACCGGACGATCGTCCTGATGACCAACAGGAAGTCCCTGACCCGACTGTTCGGCGACAGCAGCTGCATCGTGCACTACCTGCGCTGGATCGGCTATCGCCTCTCCCCGGTGGAGCAGACCGGCTCCAACTTCGGCACCGGGATCAAGCACGAGAGCCCCTTCCTGAGCAGGGTCGGCACCGGGACCATGGTCGCGGACGGGCTGTCCCTGATGAACGCCGAGTACTCCAGCACCTCCTTCCGGCTGTCGCAGACCGCGATCGGGGCGCACAACTTCCTCGGAAACCGCATCGCCTACCCGGTCGGCGGCCGGACCGGCGACAACTGCCTGCTCGGTACCAAGGTGGCGGTCCCCGTCAGCGGGCCGCTCCGGCACGATGTGGGACTTCTCGGCTCGCCCTGCTTCGAGATCCCGCGGTCGGTGGCGCGGGACAGCACCTTCGACGAGCTCAAGGACGGGCACGCTTTCGGCCGCCGCCTCGCGGCCAAGAACCGGCACAACGCCGTCACCATGGCATGGCACCTGCTCACGGGATGGCTGTTCTTCTTCTGCGTCGTCCTGCTCTTCGCACTCGCCGCGAGCCAGTACCCGGTGTGGGGCACGGCGGTCCTGGCACTGGCCAACGCCGTCGTGCTGCCGTTCACCCTGGTCTACTACGTCCTCCTCGAACGGGCCGTCAGGGCCGCGCACCCACCGGGGCCGCTGTTCTGCTCGATCTACGACCGCCGCTTCTGGCGTCGTGAGCGGTACTGGAAGGTCCCCTCCGAGACATATCTGCACATCCTCGACGGCACGCCGTTCAAGAGCGTCGTATGGCGCCTGCTCGGCGTCCGGATCGGGGCACGGGTCTTCGACGACGGCTGCGCCGTGACCGAGCGTCCGATGGCCCGCATCGGGGACGACTGCACCCTCAACTCGGGCAGCGTCCTGCAGTGCCACTCGCAGGAGGACGGCACGTTCAAATCGGACCGCAGCGCGCTCGGCGCCGGCTGCACCCTCGGCGTCGGAGCGTTCGTGCACTACGGCGTGACGGTCGGGGACGGCGCCGTGCTGGCGGCGGACTCCTTCCTCATGAAGGGCGAGACCGTCCCCGAACACACCCGCTGGGCGGGAAACCCGGCCCGCCCGGTCCTCGACGAAAGGGACAGGGGAGGTGCGCGGTGATGGCGGCGACAGCGGCCGAGGCCCGCGTCCCCGGAAGCGACCTGCGTGCCGAGAGCGGCTTCACGGCTGTGCCCCGGTGGGCGAAGGATCCGACGCCCGGGACCGGGGAGTACGTCAGCCGTGTCCCCGGCGAGGTGACGGCGGCCCTGCGGGCGCGGGCCCGTGAACTCGGGGTGCCGCTCACGACGATCCTCCTCGCGGCCCACGCGAAGGTGCTCGCCCTGCTCTCCGGCGACCCCGAGGTGCGCAGCGGCTACCTCTCCCCGGGCCGCACGGGACTCTTTGAGCTGACGGTCGCACCCGGCACCTGGCGCCGACTGGTGCTGGACGCCCGGCGGGCCGAGACGGCCGCGCTGTCGCCCGGGACCGGCTCACCGTCCCCGTCCGGCGGCCCCGAGGCGGTGTTCGGCCCCATCGGGTGCGACGTCGACGTCCCGCCGGAGGGCGGGGTGCTGCTCGGCATCTCGGCGGGTGAGGAGCGCGGCCGGCTCGTGCTGCGGCTGCGGCACCGGACGGACCTGCTGGACGCGGACTGTGCCGCCCGGATCGGGGGGTACCACCGTGCCGCGCTGGAGGCGATCGCCGCCGACCCCGACGCCCGCCACGACCGGGGCAGCCTGCTGTCCGCGGACGAACTCCGGTTCCAGCTCGACGGGCTGGCGGCGGGGCCGCGCCGCACGCTGCCGGACCGCCGGTTCCACGAACTGTTCGAGGAGCGGGTGCGCCGGCACCCGGACACCGTCGCCCTGGTCCACCAGGGCCGCTGCCGGACCTACGCGGACCTCAACACCCGGGCCAACCGGGTGGCCCGGGCCCTGCTGGCCGAAGGGCTCGGCCCCGAGGACACGGTCGCCGTGGTGACCGAACGCGACCTCCACTGGGCGGCCGGCGTGCTCGGCGTCCTCAAGGCCGGCGGCGTGTACCTGCCCGTCGACCCGCAGCACCCGCCCGGCCGCATCAGCGCGATGCTCACCCGCGCCGACTGCTCGTACGTCCTCACCGCACCGGGCAGCACCACCCGGCTGGACCGGGCGCTCGCGACGCTCCCCGGAACCCGGCGGCTGCTCGTCCCGGACCTCACCGAACGGGCCGCCGACGGAACGGATCCCGGCCTGGACATCCCGGCGGACCGGCTCGCGTACGTCTTCTTCACCTCCGGCTCCACCGGAGAGCCCAAGGGCGCGCTGTGCGAGCACGCCGGTCTGCTCAACCATCTGTACGCCAAGATCCACGATCTGGGCATCGGTGAGGGCACCGTGGTGGCGCAGACGGCCTCGCAGTGCTTCGACATCTCGCTGTGGCAGTTGCTCGCCGGGCTGCTGACAGGCGGGCGGACCCTGCTGGTCGAGCAGGACGCCATCCTCGACGCGGACCGGTTCCTGGACCGGATCGCGAAGGAACGCGTCAACATCCTGCAAGTGGTGCCGTCCTACCTCGACGTCATCCTGTCCGCGCTGGAACGCGGCCCCCGGGAGCTGCCGGACCTGCGGTGCGTGTCCGTCACCGGCGAGGCGCTGCGCGGGGAGCTGGTCCAGCGGTGGTTCACCACCGGGCCCGCCGTGCGCCTGGTCAACGCCTACGGGCTGACCGAGACGTCCGACGACACCCACCACGAGGTGATGGACCGGGCGCCCGCCACCGGCCGGATCCCGATCGGGCGGCCCATCGCCAACGTGCGCCAGTACGTCGTCGACGACAACC
This sequence comes from Streptomyces sp. NPDC044719, assembly GCF_056433405.1. Taxonomy (NCBI): domain Bacteria; kingdom Bacillati; phylum Actinomycetota; class Actinomycetes; order Kitasatosporales; family Streptomycetaceae; genus Streptomyces; species Streptomyces sp. NPDC044719. The sequence goes on along the minus strand of NZ_JBWKHE010000006.1, from coordinate 416,481 downwards.
TGCTTCCGGTGCCGCTCGGCGCGCCCGGCGCCATCGTCTTCTCCGGGGTGTGCGTCGGACGCGGCTACGTCAACGACGCCGAACGCACCCGGCTCGCCTACGGGGCCGACCCTCACCGCCCGGGCGAACGGCTGTACAAGGGAGGCGACTTCGGCCGCTGGCGGCCCGACGGGAAACTGGAGTTCCTCGGCCGCCGGGACGCGCAGGTCAAGATCCGGGGGTTCCGGGTCGAGATCGGCGAGGTCGAGAACACGCTGCTGCGGGTGCCCGGCGTCACGGACTGCGCGGTCGTGGTGACCGGCGCCAAGGGCCACGGCCGCCAACTGGCCGCCTTCTGCGTGAGCGAGGGCGCGGTGACCGCCGAGGACCTGCGCGAGCGGCTCGCGGACCTGCTCCCCGCGTACATGGTTCCGGCGTCCTTCCACCGGCTGGACCGCCTGCCGCTCACCGCCAACGGCAAGACCGACCGCAAGGCGCTCACGGCGCTCGCCGAGGACCTCGGTCCGGCCCGGGACTCCGGCGGCACCCCGCGGACACCGGCCGAACGGCGGCTCGCGGAGCGCTGGGAGGCGGAACTCGGCCTGCCGCCCGGGCGGGTCCGCCGGGGCGACGACTTCTTCGATCTGGGCGGCACGTCCCTGTCGGCGGTAAGGCTCGCGGTCTCGCTGGACCGGGTGATCTCCCCGCGCGACCTCGCCCGCCGCCCGGTACTGGCCGAGCTGGCCCAGCTGATCGACACCCGCACCGGCGGAGAACCGTGACGGACAGGAGTGAGAGAGGAGAGAGCGACATGCTGTCGGCACTCTTCCGCAAGAACAAGGCCACCACGACAGAGACGACAGCGGCCCCGGAGGGCCTTCCGGTACTCGACGCGGAAGACATTCCGGACGGGGACGTCCGGGCCGCGCTGCGCGAACTCGTCACCGAGCACGGGGCGGTCACCGTCCGGGGCCTCGGCCTGCGCACCCCGGCCGACGTCGAGTCGGTCCTCCGCCGGGTGGCCGAGCACCCCGTGACCGAACGCGAGGCCTTCGCCGCCCGCGAGCGCCACGCGGACGGCGTCTACTCGTCGTCGGCCTGGCCGCCCACCCAGCCCATGTGCATGCACCACGAGCTCAGCTACGCCGTCGAGTGTCCCGGCCTGATGCTGTTCGCGTGCCTGGAGCCGCCCGTCGAAGGCGGCGCCACCGCGGTGGCCGACGCGACCGCCGTGCTGCGGGCGCTGCCCGCCGACCTCGTCGAGCGCTTCGACCGTGAGGGCTGGCTGCTCACCAGGGCCTACAACGAGGGGATCGGCGCGACGCTCGCCCAGTCCTTCGGCACCGACGACCGCGGCGCCGTCGAGGCCTACTGCCGTGCCCACGCGATCGACTGGTCCTGGCAGCCGGACGGTTCGCTGCGGACACGCCAGCACCGGCACGCCGTCGTACGGCACCCGGTCTCCGGCCAAAGCTGCTGGTTCAACCAGATCGCGTTCCTGAACGAGTGGACGATGGCACCCGAGGTCAGGGAGTTCCTGACCGACGAGTACGGCCCCGACGGCCTGCCCTTCAACACCCGTTACGGCAACGGCGATCCGGTGCCCCCGGACGTCGTCGAGCAGATCAACAAGACCTACGAGGCCCACACCGTTCGCCGGTCCTGGCAGCGCGGGGACCTGATGCTCGTGGACAACATCCGCACCGCGCACAGCCGGGAGGCCTACCAGGGGCCGCGGGACATCGTGGTGGCGATGGCCGACCCCGTGCGTCCCGGCCTCCCAGGACCGCGGCCGGGGAGGGAAGCGGCATGACCACCCTGCACACCGTCCCGCGGACCGCCCTGACGGACACGGACACCCCGGTGGTGCCGCCCTTCGCCGTCATCCCCGGAAGCCAGGTCATGGAGGTGCTCCAGGGCCGTGAGAAGACCGTGGTGGAGGTCGTCGAGGCGACGTACCGCCTGCACGGCGCCGGACGTACGGTCAATCCGCCGTCCTCCTTCCTGCGCTTCCCCGAGCGGCCGACGGCACGGATCATCGCCCTGCCCGCGTCCCTCGGCGGCGAGGACGGCGAGGACGGCGAGGACGGGGTGGACGGCCTGAAATGGATCTCCAGCTTCCCCGCCAACGTCGCCTCGGGCATCCCGCGGGCGTCCGCCGTCCTGATCCTCAACGACCCCGTCACGGGCTACCCCTTCGCCTGCATGGAGAGTTCGATCATCAGCGCCGCCAGAACGGCCGCCTCCGCCGTGTCGGCCGCCGACCGGCTCAGCAGGGGACGGTCGCGCCCGGCCCGGCTGGGGTTCGTCGGGGCGGGCCTGATCGCTCGTTACATCCACACCTATCTGGAGGGCACCGGCTGGTCCTTCGACGCCATCGGCGTGCACGACCTGTCCGCCGACAGCGCCGCCGGCTTCCGGACCTACCTGGAGCAGTCCGGGGCCGTCGGACGCGTCACCGTGCACGGCAGCGCCGAGGAACTGATCCGCCTCAGCGACCTGATCGTCTTCGCCACGGTCGCCGACCGGCCGCACATCATTGAGCCGTCGTGGTTCCGGCACAACCCGGTGGTGCTGCACGTGTCGCTGCGCGACCTCGCACCCGAGGTGCTGCTCGGCGCCACCAACGTCGTCGACGACATCGACCACTGCCTGCGGGCCGCCACCTCACCGCACCTCACCGAACGCCTCACCGGCAACCGCGACTTCCTGCTCGGCACGCTCGACGACGTGATGGCCGGCCGGGTGACGGTCCCGGCCGGCCGGCCGGTGGTCTTCTCACCGTTCGGCCTGGGCGTGCTCGATCTCGCGGTCGGCTCCTACGTCTACGACGAAGTGGCCCGCTCCGGCGAACTGCGGGTCATCGAGAACTTCTTTCACGAACTGAGCCGGCACGGCTGAGGGCGAAACCCGTCCACCGTCCGGTGTGTACGAGGAGAACATCGTGCCTGTCATATCCGTACCCCACGCCTTCAACGAGGAGGACCTGTACGTCGACCTCGAGCCGATGACGGGACACCGGCTCTTCCTCAAGTGCGAGGGCTTCAACTTCGCCGGTTCGATCAAGATGAAGGCCGCGACCGAGATGGTGGAGTCCGCGGAGCGCGGCGGAACCCTCAGGCGGGACTCGATCCTGGTCGAGTCCTCCTCCGGCAACCTCGGCGTGGCACTGAGCATGATCGCCGCGAGCAAGGGCTACCGCTTCGTCTGTGTGACGGACTCCCGGTGCAACCTCGCCACCCGGCTGATGATGGAGGCCCTGGGCAGCCAGGTCCACGTCGTCTCCGACGAGAGCGCCACGGGCGGTCTGCTGGGCGCGCGGCTGGCGCACGTGCGCGCGCTGTGCGCCGCCGACGACCGCTATGTGTGGCTGAGCCAGTACACCAACCCCGACAACTGGAAGGCGCACTACTTCCGGACGGCCCCGGCCATCGCCCGCTGGTTCCCGCTCCTGGACGTCCTGTTCATCGGCGTCGGCACGACCGGCACCCTGATGGGCTGCGCCCGCTGGTTCCGCTCCTGGCACCGGCCGGTGCGGATCGTCGCGGTGGACAGCGTCGGCTCCGCCATCTTCGGCGACCCGCCCGGACGGCGGATGATCCCCGGCCTCGGCATGAGCGTCCGGCCGCCGCTGCTCGACGAGAGCTACGTCGACGAGGCGGTGCGCGTCGAGGAGGCCGATGCCATCCGCACCTGCCGGAGCATGGCGCGGCAGGGCTTCCTGTTCGGCGGCTCGACCGGCACGGTCGTCAGCGGGGCGACGAACTGGCTCGACCGGCACGGCGCACCGGGCCTCACGCCCGTCGCGATAGCCCCGGACCTCGGTGAGCGCTATCTCGACACCATCTACCAGAGCAACTGGGTACAGGCCCTGTACGGGAACGATTCCGTCGCGGACCCCCGCGCGGTGCGAGCGTCCTCCGACTGACCCGGGACGGCCGCGCCATGTGCCTTCTCCCCGTGAGACCCGCGAGACCCGCGAGACCGGCCCTGCGTCCCGAGCGGCTGACGTCCGCCGCCTGGGCCCGGCCTCCGGTGCCGCCGAGCGCCGGCCGGCCCCGAGTGTGGCTGGCCCGGGTGGAGGACCTCCGCGGCGCCGTGGCCCCGCTCGCCGGCACGCTGCTGGACAGCGGGGAACGGGCACGCGCCGCGGCACTGCACCGGGCGGCGGACCGGGACGGCTACCGGGTCGCCCATGTGTGCCTCCGGCTGCTCCTCGGCGCCTACTTGGGGGTCGAGCCGTCGGACGTGACGTTCGTACGGCGACCCTGCCCGGTGTGCCAGGGCCCGCACGGCCGTCCCGACGTGCCCGGCGTGCCCGGCGTGCCCCTGAGCTTCTCCCTCTCCCGCACCGACGGGCTCTGCCTGCTCGCGTTCGCGGACACGGCGGTCGGCGCGGACATCGAGCGGCTGCCCGACCTGGACGTCGTCGCCTCCCTCACGGCGACGCTGCACCCCCGGGAGGCCGCCGAGCTCGCCGCGTACCCGCCGCGTGCCCGGCCGGCCGCCTTCGCCCGGGTGTGGACACGCAAGGAGGCCTATCTGAAAGGGCTCGGCACCGGCCTCGGACGTGACCTCGGCGCCGACCACCTCGGCGCCTCCGCGCGCGGGCCCCGCCGGATGCCGGGCTGGACGGTCGACGACGTGGCGGTGGGCCCGGGGCACGCGGCCGCCGTCGCGGTGGCCGAGCGCTGACCCTCAGGCGGGGACGGAGATCACGCCGACGGGGCGGGTGGTGGGCTGCCGGGAGCCGCCGGCCGGTTCCACCGTGACACACACGGCGGTGGCCCCGCCGAGGCGTCCGTCCAGGACATCGGCGTGACCCCCGCCCTCGGTGGACAGCAGTCCGGCCGGCCGGAACTGCCCCGACTGGGCGTACCAGAGCTGGTAGACCCGGCCGTCGGTGAGCGGCGGCAACCCCGCGGAGAACACCGCGGCCCGGCTCTCCGCCCGCGAGGCGACCACGCTCGCGGTCCCTCCGCGCGCGAGACCCTGGGTGCTGATCGTGGCATCAGGGGCGGTCAGGACGTCGGCGAGCTGCCGGTACTCGGCGCGCTCCTCGGCGGACTGCTCTCGCTCGCTGTCGGCTTCCGAGCTCTGCCACCAGGCGATGCCTCCGAGAGCCGCGGCCGCCGCCAGGGACGCCGCGAGCGCCAGCCGAAGACCCCGTTCCCGGCGGCGCCGGCGCCGGGACTCCGCCGCGACGGACCGGTCCTGAGGTACGGCCGCGATCCGCTCCAGCACCCGGCGCCGCAGGTCCGCCGAGGGCGTGTTCGTCTCGGCCGCCCCCATCCCGACGGCGGCCCCGGACAGCTGGTCGAACTCCGCGCGGCAGGGGGCGCAACCCGCCAGGTGCTCCTCGAAGGCGGCCTCCTCGTCGGCCGGCAGCGCGTGCAGCACATACGCGCCGACATCGAGGTGGGGGTCGCCGGTGAGGTTCACGAGCCGGCCTCCATACAGTCGTGCAGGCGCCGCAAGCCCTGACGCATCCGCGACTTGACGGTGCCGGCCGGCATCGAGAGCGCCTCGGCGACCTCCGTGTACGTCAACCCCTCGTAGTAGGCCAGCACCAGGGGCAGCCTCAGCTCGCGGGCCAGCTCGGCCAGGCAGCGGAAGACCACCCGCTGCTCCTCCCGCGTCTCCACCTCCTCGGCGACGGTGTCGAAGGACCGCTCCTGCTCCCGGACCGCGGCGCGCAGCTCGCGGGCACGGCCGGCGGCGACGGACCGGACCCGGTCCACCGCGCGGCGGTGCGCGAGGGTGAGCACCCAGTTCCGGGCGGCTCCGCGCGCGGGCCGGAACCGGCCGGCGGTCCGCCACACCTCCACCATCACGTCCTGGGTCACCTCCTCCGCCTGGGCCTTGTCCCTGACCACGCGGCAGGTCAGTCCCAGCACCGTGTGCGCCAGGGCGTCGTACAGTGCGGCGAAGGCCTCTTCGTCGCCGTCGGCGGCGCGGACGAGCAGCTGGTTCAGCGCGGGGTCGTCCCCGGCCCCCGTTGGTCCCCCTTGCGTGTCACCTTCCCTCTGGGCTCCGGCTCCTCGGTCCATCGCGCCTCCTCGGCTCAGCACGACACTGGCCCTGTTCTCCGCGGGTCGCATCCGGTCCAAAGCCGTCCGTCTGACAGATTCACCTGTCTGCCGCAGCAGTCGGCCGGCCGGACTCACGCGCGGCGAGGCGGTGCGTTTCCCCCCACTGCTGGTTCGTAGCCGCCGGCCCGGCAGATCAAGATCAGGCGGGCCCGCCTCCGGGTCCTGTCCCTACCGGGGCAGCACCACGACATACGCGGCCGGTTCGCGGTCGGCCGCCGCCATCAGGGCCGTACGGACCACCGTCGCCTGCTGCTCCACCGAGTCGCGGAGCTTCCTGGGCGTGATGTGGACGACCGTGATGCCGAGCCGCTCCAGGTGCTCGCGCTTGCGGGCGTACTCCGACCACTGCGCCTCGTCGTTCTGCCGGGGCGCCCGGGTGTCCAGCTCCAGCGCCACCGCCTGGTCCGGCCAGTACGCGTCCAGACCGCCGAGGTAGGGGCCGCCGGGCAGGCGCAGGTCCACGTTCCACACCGGGTCGGGCAGGCCGTACTCGCGCACCATCCGGTACAGGCGGTCCTCCGCGATCGCCCGGCCCTCGGCGAGCAGGGAATCCACCGCGTCCACCACGTGCGGGCGGCTCAGCAGCCGGGCCTGGTTCAGCTCCCGCACCACCGCGGCCGGCTCGCAGTACCCGCCGCGCACCGCCTCCGTCATCAGCCGGCGCACGATGGCGGCGTCCGCGAGGCCCGCCACCGCGTCGGCCAGCGCACGGGCGACCGGCGCGACGGGCAGGCCGGTGACCTGCTCGGGGACCGGCAGTGCGACACCCCGGACGATGCGCGCACAGCCCGTCGAGCGCAGCCGGCGCATCCGCGGGACCAGGACGTCGATCGTGTCCAGGGACGGCAGCGGGGGAGTGGAGGAGAAGCCGTGCAGCGTCAGCGCGGCCAGGCCCGTGATCATCGCCTCGGGGTGGGCGGGGGCGCCGGAGCCGTCCGCGCCGGGCTGGGCGGGAACACCCGTGCCGCGCTCCCGCGCCGCGTACATCAGCACCGCGTGCAGCCGCTCCTCGCTGGTCGGCGGACCCGGGTGGAGCAGGACGACGCCGGGGAGGAGCTGCTGCCAGGGGCCGCCGGGGGAGCACTGCTCGTTCACCTGGGCCGTCGAGACACCGTGGGCGCGGAGCTGCGCGACGGTCAGCACCCGGAGCCGGCCACGGCCGGACAGGTCGTGCAGGGGGCGGGGGGAGAGCGGGGTGTTGTGCGTCATGACCGGCAATTTCCCGTGTCGGCCCCGCCTTTTAACCCCTGTTACAGGCCCGTCGACACATACGGACAATCCGGCACTAAAGGACGGATGTTCGGATGCCGAAACCCCCTGGTCCGTTCGGGTGCGGACCAGAGGTTACGGCTGTGATTGCCTGTATTCCGTAACGGTGACGGAACCCGAAATCTCAGGCCAAAGGTGTCAGGTCCCCGCCTACTCGGCCGCCGCGTCGCACGCCTGCCCCCGCAGGGCCCGCGCCAGATCGTCCCGGGCCTCCAGGACCAGCCGGCGCAGGGCCGGGGCCGCCTGGCGGTGGGCCTCCAGCCAGGCGTCCGTGGCGTCGAGGGTCTCCTGGGACTGCTGGAGCGACGGGAACAGGCCCTGCACCACGTGCATCGCGATCTGGATCGACCGCTCGGCCCACACCCGCTCGATCGCCGCGAAGTACTTCGCCGCGTACGGCGCGAGCAGGTCCCGCTGCGAGCCCTGGGAGAAACCGGAGATGCTCGCCTCGACCATGGCGTTGGACAGCGCGTCCGACTCCACGACCTGCGCCCACGCCTGCGCCTTGACCGCCTGAGACGGGCGGGCGGCCAGACAGCGCACCTGGTGCCGCTTGCCGGAGGCGGTGTCGTCCCGCGCCAGCTCCTCGGCCAGCACCTTCTCGTCCACCACCCCGTGCGCGGCCAGCGGCTCCAGGAAGACCCACCGCAGCTCCTGGTCCAGGTCGAGGCCCTCGACCGTCAGCGCCCCCGTCAGCAGGTCCCGCAGCAGCTCGAAGTCGGCGTCGGCCGCGGCCGCCCGGGCGAAGAACCGCGCCCACGCGAGCTGGTGCTCGCTGCCCGGCCCGGCCGCGTACAGCTCGCGCCGCGCGCCCTCGGCGAGCAGCTTGCCGGCCTCCTCCCGGCGGCCGGGCGCCGCGTAGTGCGTGACCGCCGACTCGGCCCAGGCGTGCAGCATCTGGAGCACGCCGATCCCGGACTCGCGCCCCGCGAACCGCAGCACCAGGTCCACGAAGTCCCGCGCCGGGAGCAGCGCGTCCCGCGTCATGTTCCACAGCGCCGACCAGCACAGGGCGCGCGCCAGCGGATCGGTCACCGCACCCAGGTGCTCGCGCAGCGTCGCCAGCGAGGTCGCGTCGAAGCGGATCTTGCAGTACGTGAGGTCGTCGTCGTTGACCAGCACCAGGTCGGGGGCGTCGGCACCCGCCAGGTCCGCCACGACCGTCCGCGCGCCGTCGACGTCGGTCTCGGCGCGCGCGTACCGCTCGAGGGTGCCGCCGTCCGTCACCCGGTACAGGCCCACCGCCACCCGGTGCGGCCGCAGTTCGGGGTGCGACTCGGCGGCCTCCTGCACCACCGCAAGCTCTTCGACGCGGCCCTCCGGGCTCAACAGCACCTGCGGGGTCAGCGAGTTCACCCCGGCCGTCTGCAGCCAGGACCGCGCCCACGCGCTCATGTCCCGGCCGCTGGTCTCCTCCAGCACCGACAGCAGATCACCCAGGCGCGTGTTGCCGTACGCGTGCCGCTTGAAGTAGCGCCGGGCGCCCTCCAGGAACGCGTCCTGCCCGACGTACGCCACGAGCTGCTTCAGCACCGACGCGCCCTTGGCGTACGTGATGCCGTCGAAGTTCAGCTTGGCGTCCTGGAGGTCGCGGATGTCCGCCGTGATCGGGTGCGTGGAGGGCAACTGGTCGGCGCGGTAGGCCCAGGCCTTGCGCCGGTTGGCGAAGGTGACCCAGCCGTTCTCGAAGCGGGTGGCGCCGACCAGCGAGAACGTGCCCATGAAGTCGGCGAAGGATTCCTTCAGCCACAGGTCGTCCCACCACTCCATGGTGACCAGGTCGCCGAACCACATGTGCGCCATCTCGTGCAGGAGGACGTTGGCCCGGCCCTCGTAGGACGCCTGCGTCACCTTCCCGCGGAAGATGAACTCCTCCCGGAACGTCACCAGACCCGGGTTCTCCATCGCGCCCAGGTTGTACTCGGGCACGAACGCCTGGTCGTACTTCCCGAACGGGTACGGGTAGTCGAAGTGGTCGTGGAAGAAGTCCAGGCCCTGCTTGGTGACCAGGAAGACGTCGCCGGAGTCGAAGTGAGGTGCCAGCCCCTTGCGGCACAGGGCGCCGAGGGGGATCTCCAGCGTCGTGCCGTCCGCGAACGTACGGGAGTAACTGTCCGTCACGTAGTGGTAGGGGCCCGCCACCACGCACGTGATGTACGTCGAGATCGGCTTGGTCTCGGCGAACCGCCAGACCCCGTCGCCGAGTTCGCCGACGCCGTTGCTCCACACCGTCCAGCCCTCCGGCGCCCGCACCTCGAAGCGGAACGGGGCCTTCAGGTCGGGCTGCTCGAAGTTCGCGAAGACCCGGCGGGAGTCGGCCGGCTCGTACTGCGTGTACAGGTACACCTCGCCGTCCTCGGGGTCGACGAAGCGGTGCAGGCCCTCGCCGGTGCGGGAGTAGGCGCACTGGGCGTCGACGACCAGCTCGTTGTCGGCGGCCAGGTCCTCCAGGGTGATCCGGGAGCCGTCGAAGACCTCACCGGGGTCCAGATCACGGCCGTTGAGTGAGACGGCCGTCACACTCGGCGCGATCAGGTCGGCGAAGCTGCTCGCCCCGGGCTCGTTGCAGCGGAAGCGGAGGGTGGTCACCGAGCGGAAGGTGCGGGGCCCCGTGCCTTCGTCCTCACCGACCGCGGACCGCAGGTCGAGGGACACCTCGTACCCGTCGACGCTCAGCAGGGCGGCCCGCTCCCGGGCCTCGTCGCGGGACAGATTCTCACCGGGCACGGGCGGCACTCCTCAGATGTCGTGGGGCAGGGCTGAACAGCACCGATCCTGCCACGTGCCCCTGACACCGGGGGCCGGGAATGACCGGAGCGAGCACCGGCGTTCCCGGAGGAAACAGTTTCCTCATGAGGAGAGACATGTCGGACAAGACCCCCGTCGACTTCTGGTTCGACCCGCTGTGCCCCTGGGCATGGATGACCTCCCGCTGGGTGCTGGAGGTGGAGAAGGTCAGGGACATCAAGGTCCGCTGGCACCTCATGAGCCTCGCCGTCCTCAACGAGCCCAAGCTGGACGAGCTGCCCGAGGAGTACCGCGAGCTGCTGGAGACCAAGGCGTGGGGCCCCGTCCGGGTCGTCATAGCCGCGCAGCAGGAGCACGGCCCCGAGGTGCTCGGCGACCTCTACACCGCGCTCGGCACCCGCATCCACAACCGGGAGGAGGGCCCCGGCAAGGAGACCGTCGCCGCCGCCCTCAAGGACGTGGGCCTGCCCGAGTCCCTCCTGGAGCACTGGGACTCCACCCCGTACGAGGCCGAGCTGCGAGCCTCCCACAAGGAGGGCATCGACAAGGTCGGCCAGGACGTCGGCACCCCGGTGATCGCCGTGCCCGGCGCCGACGGCGAGCAGATCGCCTTCTTCGGCCCGGTCGTCACCCCGGCCCCGCAGGGCGAGGAGGCCGGCCGCCTGTGGGACGGCACCCTCGCCGTGGCCTCGGTCCCCGGCTTCTACGAGATCAAGCGCACCCGCACCAAGGGCCCGGACTTCTCCAACCTCTAGGACTCACACCGAGGCGTCGGCTCCCGGGTTCTGCAACTCCTCCGGGAGCCGGCCCCCGCCGGCCTGATGGCCCCAGGGCTGGTACCACCGGCAGCCCGGAGCAGTGCAGCGCCACAGGTCCGTGCGGCCCGTCCCGAGCGCCTTTCTCTCCTCGGGCTTGAGCGGCGTGAACACCTGAGTGCCGCTGCCGCCACAGGTCGGGCAGTGCTTGTCCTTGAAGAACATCAACCCCTCCTAGCCATCACCGCCAGGTCAGGGAAGTCGGTCACCACCGCATCGACTCCCATGCGGTAGTACAGCGCGTATTCGGCGAACGCGTCCCCGAAATCGTTCGCTCCGCTCCCGCGCCGGAACTGTGCCGGCAGGAACTGGTTCTCCGCGCGGAAGGTGTACGGGCCCACGCGCAGCCCCGCGGCATGGGCGTCCGCGAGGAGAGACGTGCCGACGAGCGACGACTTGTCCGGCCCGATCCAGTCCGCGTACTCCGCGATCTCCGCCAGGCCCGCGGGCGTCATCATCTCCTTGTAGGTCCTGCCGGGCAGGTCGTACGGCCCGCCCGTCGTCCCCAGCGCCTGCCACAGCGGCACACCCAGGCCCGTCATGCGCTTCAGGCTCGTCGGCTCGAAGGACTGCACGACGCACTCGCGCCGGCCGAGCCGGTTGCGGCGGATCGCGGCCGCCAGCTTCGGCTCCAGCGGCAGGCCGACGGACCGGAAGTACGTCGGGTGCTTGGTCTCAGGGAAGACGGCGATCGTCCGGCCGTGGGTCTGCGACAGCCGCCGCGCCAGCTCCACGACCTCCTGGAAGGTCATCACCTCCTCACGTCCGTCGAAGACCGTGTTGCGGTTGCGGACCTGCGGCAGCCGCTCCACCGCCCGCAGCGTCTTCAGCTCGGCGAGGGTGAAGTCCTCCGTGAACCACCCGGTCACGGCCCGGCCGTCGACCGTCTTCGTCGTACGGCGGTCCGAGAACTCGGGGCGCAGGGCCACGTCGGTCGTCTGGGAGATCTCGTTCTCGTGCCGGACGACGAGCACATGGTCCTTCGTCGGCACCAGGTCCGGTTCGATCCAGTCCGCGCCCGTCTGCACGGCGTACGTGTACGAGGCGGCCGTGTGCTCGGGGCGCCAGCCGGCCGCGCCGCGATGGCCGATGACCACGGGGCGCCTCTCGGCGGGGGCCGCGTGTGCGGGTACGGCGGCTACGGCCGGTGTGGCGGCCGCCGCGAGCAGGAGAGATCGGCGTCTCAGGTGCATCCAAGTCCCTCTCGTCATCCGGGTGTTCAGGTCCTCGCGCGGGTCCGTGCCTCGGCGAGCCGGTCCAGGTGCTCCTCATAGCCCTTCGTGTAGTACGCGGCCCGCGCCGGATCCGGCTCGACGACCTCCGTCGGCCGCGTCCACACCTCCGCCTCCAGCGGCACCCCGTACCGCTCCGCCGCCGCCAGGACCGCGCCCCGCGCGCCCACCTCGCCCTCGACGACCCGCAACGGCCGGCCGAGCACATCGGCGAGCAGCCGCATCCAGGCGGGGCTGCGGGTGCCGCCGCCGCAGACGGCCAGGTTCCCGTCGAGGCCCGCCGCCTGAAGGCAGTGCCGGGCCGCGTACCCGATGCCCTCGCAGGTCGCGCGGACCAGATCGCCGCGGGTCGACTCCAGGGAGACGCCGAGGAGTTCGGCCCGCAGGCGTGGCTCCACGAAGGGGGCGCGTTCACCGGAGGGCGCGAAGTACGGCAGCACCCGGACGCCGTTCGCGCCCGGCGGGGTCTCGGCCAGCAGGCCGTCCACCTCGTCGTGCCCCACCCCGGTCGTCGACAGGACCCAGTCCAGCGCCGCCGTGCCCACCATCGCGGGCATGGCGCGCAGCCAGTGACCGGGCCGGTCCGTGGAGATGTACAGACCCGCCGGCTCGCCGGTCAGATCCAGCTCGGTCGTCGCGACCAGGCTGGCCAGACAGGTGCCGACGATCAGCAGACCGTCGCCCGGGGACGTCACCCCGGCGCCCAGCGCACAGGCCGGCAGATCGTAGGGGCCGTTCGTGATCCGGGTGCCGGACGGCAGGCCCTCGCCGAGCGCCTCGGCCGTCGCGACCGGGTCGCTCACCGGGGCGAGCAGACCCCGGCGGTGGGTCAGCCCCAGCAGTTCGACGACCCGGTTGTCGTAGGTCCGGGTGCGCGGGTCCAGGAAGGGCATCGAGGCGTCCGAGACATCGGTTGTCGGGCCGGCCCCCGTCAGCCGCTGGAAGACCATGTCCTTGCAGTACAGGGCGGCCTTCGCGGCATCCAGCGTCTTCGGTTCGCTGCTGTCCAGCCAGGCCAGCAGCGGCCCCGGGCACCCGGGGAACATCGCGCTGCCCGTCCGCCGGAACACCGTCTCGAACGTGCCGTCAGCCAGCCACCGGTCGACCAGTTCGTGCGCCCGGCCGTCCATCCAGGAGGCCGCCGGCCGCACGGGCCGCCCCTCACCGTCGACCAGCCACACCCCGTCGCCCTGCCCGGTGAGCCCGGCCAGCTCGACCGGCTCCGGGACCCGCTCGGTGACCTCGTCGAGGACGGCCACGACCGCCCCGTACACCTCCTCCATGTCCTGCTCGACGACCCCGCCCCGCAGCGACAGGGCCACCGACTTGGACGCCACGGCCAGTTGCCGGCCCGCGGAGTCGAAGGCCGCCGCCTTGACCATGGACGTGCCCACATCGATACCGACGTACATGCGGCTCTCCTCCCGGTCCTCAGGTCAGGCAGTGCGCGAGCGGCTCACCGCGCACCCAGCGGCCCACCTCTTCGGCGGCGATCCGCGCGGCCTTCTCCGCCACCGCGCGCGACGCCCCGCCCAGGTGCGGGGTCAGCACCACGCGGTCACCCAGCCCCAGCAGCCGGGACTGAGCCGGCAGCGGCTCCCGCTCGTAGGTGTCGAGCGCCGCCGCCGACAGCGGCCCGCTCTCCAGGGCGTCGCACAGCGCGCCCTCGTCCAGCAGCGGGCCCCGGGCCACGTTCACCACCACCGCGCCGGGCGGCAGCAGCCCCAGCTCCCGGGCGCCGATCAGCCCCCGGGTCTCGGGGGTGAGCCGGGCGTGCAGGGTGATGACCCGGGAGTCGCGCAGGAGTTCGTCGAGCGATGCCACGCGCAGGCCGTGGATCTCCCCGTGCACATACGGGTCGTAGACCATCACCCGCGCCCCGAACGCGCACAGCACCCGGGCGACCCGGCTGCCGACGGCCCCGTATCCGACCAGACCGACGGGCAGGTCCTCCAGCTCCAGACCGCTTTGCTCGTACGTGTAGTACGTCGCGCCCTCCCAGCTGCCCTGCCGGGCCAGCGGCTCATGGGCCTGCGGGATGCGGCGCAGGGCGGACAGCATCAGGCCGACGGTGAACTCGGCGGTGGCGGCGGCGTTGCGGCCCGGCGCGAAGCACACCCGCACGTCACGGTTCTTGGCCGCGTCCAGGTTGACGTTGACCGGCCCGCCCCGGCACACCACGACCAGCCTCAGATCCGGGCAGGCGGCGAGCACCCGCTCGGTGACCGGCCCCATCTGCGTGACCAGGACCTCCGCCCCGGCCAGCGCCTCGATCATCTCGTCCTCGGCGTCACTGGCCTCCTGCACCTCGGCGACTGGCCCGAACGGCTCCAGCGGCCAGCCGAGCCGCAACTCGCCGACGTCGGCCCGCTCCACCTCGTGCAGTACCGCCCGCCTGATCAGCGACGGCAGCACGAAGTGGTCGCCGGCGGCCACGACACGCACGTTCTCTTCGGAGGTCATCGCAGTGAGGCTCCCGTCTCGGCGTCGAAGACATGGGTGTGCTGGGGATCGGCGGCGACCCGGACCCGCTCGTCGTGGGCGAGCCGTACCTCGGGGTCGGTGAGGACGACCAGATGCCGTTCGACACCCTCGAGGGCGAGGGTCGCAAGGCCCGCCTCCAGGAGCGGTTCGTGCGCGACGACCCGGGCGGGCAGGCCGCCTTCGGCCGTGAGCGACACGTCCTCGGGGCGGATCCCGACCACCACCTCCCGCCCCTGCTCCACCGGCACGGGCAGCGCGATCCGCACGGAGCCGGAAAGGAGGGCATCGCCGTCGCCGCCGGCGATGCCGGGCAGCAGGGTGATCGCGGGCTCGCCGACGAAGTCCGCGACGAACACGTTGGCCGGGCTGTCGTAGATCTCGTACGGCGTGCCGAGCTGCTGGATCACGCCGTCCTTCATCACGGCGATCCGGTCGGCGAGGGAGAGGGCCTCCTCCTGGTCGTGGGTGACCAGGATCGTGGTGTGGCCCAGGTCCTGCTGGATGCGCTTGAGTTCACGGCGGGTGGTGTCCCGCTGGGCCGCGTCCAGATGGGACAGCGGCTCGTCGAGGAGCAGCACGTCGGGTTCGCGGATCAGGGCCCGGGCCAGGGAGACGCGCTGCTTCTGGCCGCTGGACAGCCCGGCCGGGCGGGCACCGAGGAGGTCGGTCAGGCCCACCCGCTCGGCGATCTCCTTCACCTTGCGGTCGACGTCTCCCCTGGAACCTCGGGCGGCCTTCTTGCGCGCCTTGAGCCCGAACGCCAGGTTCTCCGCGACCGACAGCGGCGGATACAGCGCGTAGTTCTCGAACGCGACCCCGATGTTCCGCCGCTGAGCCGGCCGTTCCACGACCGAGTCGCCGCCGACCAGGATGTCCCCGCCGGTCACGGACTCAAGCCCGGCGATCATCCGCAGCGTGGTCGACTTGCCGCAGCCCGAAGGCCCGAGCAGCCCGAGCAACTCCCCGGACCCGAGGTTCAGATCGATCCCGCGAACGGCGTCCACCGAAGGCCGCCCCCGCGACTGATACGTCTTACGCAGCTCACGAAGCTCCAGTCCCGTTCCCGTCATGGCCGCCCTTCGTCGCGCAAACCTCGTAACGGACCTTGTGCTCGTCCAGATCCCGCAGTGCCTCCGGCGACGCCCCGTCGTCCACCAGGAGCGTGTCGAAGCGGGACAGCGGGACGACCCGGTGCAGGGCGACCCGGCCGAGCTTGGTGTGGTCGATCAGCAGGACGTTGCGGGCCGCCGCGTCGAGCATCGCCCGCTTCACGGACACGATGTGCTGCTCCTGGTGGTAGGCGTAACCCCCGTGCACGGCCGACGTCGACGCGAAGCACACGTCCACGCGCAGCTGCTCGACCGCCTCCACGCAGGACACCCCCAGGAAGGAGGAGTGCAGCGGGTCGTAGTCGCCGCCGAGCGCCATCAGGTGGATGCCCCGCTGGTCGGACAGCAGGTTGATCGCCTCGAGGAAATTGGTGACGACCGTCAGCGGCGTGACCTCACCCGTGCGCAGCCGCCTGGCTATCTCCAGCGTGGACGTGGAGTCGTCCAGCAGGATCGCCATGCCGGGCTCCACCATCCGCAGCGCGTGCTCGGCGACGGCGGCCTTCGCGGCCCGCATGGTCTTCAGCCGGTACTGCACGTTCGACTCGAAGACCCCCGACGGCTGCGCGGTCACACCGCCCCGGGACTTCCGTACGATGCCTTGCCGTTCGAGCTCGTCGAGGTCGCGGTGGATGGTCATCAGGCTCACCTTGAACCGCTCGGCCAGCTCCGCCGCCGTCGCCGAGCCGTCGGCCAGCACCTGCTCGGCCATGGCGGCCTGCCGCGCTGCGGGCCCCTGCTGTCCACCACTGCTGCTGCTCATGACTGTGTCTCTATCCGTCGTCCCGGGCGCTCCGGCCGGTCGGCCTCGAACAGCAGCAGGTTCTCAGGCCGGACCGCGAGCCGTACGGGATCGTCCGCACGAAGGCGTGCCGCGTCCGCCCGGGGGGCCACCAGCGACACCCGCTGTTCCCCGGTCCCGAGCCGGACGGTGACCTCGACGGACCGCCCGAGGACCTCGGTGACGTACACGGTCCCGGTGAGTTCGTGACCCTCGCCGTGCAGGGCGATGTCCCGGGGCCGCAGGCCGACGAGGACGTCCGTGCCGGGCGCGGCCGACGCCCGGACCGGCAGCTCCACCCCGCCGTCCGCCCGCACCCCGTTCTCCGTGACCACCCCGGGCAGCAGATTGATCCGGGGCCGCCCGAAGGCCCGCGCGACCTCCGTGTCGTACGGCGTGTACCAGATCTCCTCCCGGGTGCCCGTCTGCACGATCCGCCCCTGACGGATGACCCCGATCCGGTCGCCGAGCGCCAGTGCCTCGACGGAGTCGTGCGTGACGTACAGCGTGGTGGTGTGCTGCACGGCCCCGATCGCCTTCAGTTCGGCCCGCATCTGCTGGCGCAGCTTGGCGTCCAGGTGGGACAGCGGCTCGTCGAGCAGGAAGGCCCGGGCGGGCCGCACCAGCACCCGCCCGAGGGCGACCCGCTGCCGCTGGCCGTTGGACAACTGGCCCACCGGTCGGTCCAGCAGCCCGGAGATGCCCAGTAGTTCGGCGACCGCGCCGATCCGCTGCCGGGCCTCGTCGGCGGGCAGCCGGTGCCGGGGGGAGCGCAGCGGCGAGGCCAGGTTGTCGTAGGCCGAGCGGTGCGGGTAGAGCGCGTAGCTCTCGAAGCACATGGCCACGCCCCGGTCGTAGGGCTCCACGCCCCGCATGTCCTTGCCGCCGAGCACGACCGTGCCGGAGTCGGGCTGTTCGAGCCCGGCGATCGTCTTGAGGGTCGTCGTCTTGCCGGCCCCGGACGGGCCCAGCAGACAGAAGAACTCGCCCTCCCTGACCTCCAGTTCGAGCTCGTCGAGCGCGACGGTCTTCCCGTACGCCTTCCGTATCCCGCTCAGCGTGATCACGATTTCACCGCCCCGAACGACAGGCCCCGCACCAGATACCGCTGGATCGTCAGCGCCAGCAGCAGCGGCGGTACGACGGACACCAGCGCGGCGGCGGCCGTCAGGTTGTACTTGGGCCGGTCCCCGCCGAGGAAGGACAGCGCGCCCACGGTCACCGTCTGGGCCTCGTTGGAGGTGAGGATCAGCGGGAAGACGAAGTTGTTCCAGGCGAAGATGAAGGCCAGCAGCGACACGGCCGCGATGCCCGGCTTGACCAGCGGCAGGGCGACGCGGAAGAAGGCCTGCTTGCGGGTGTAGCCGTCCAGCAGCGCCGCCTGCTCCAGCTCCGGTGTCAGATCGGCGAAGTAGGACCGCATGATCCACACGATCAGCGGCAGGGTGACCAGTTGCAGCACCCACACCATGCCGACGTACGTGTCGAACAGACCGAGCTTCTGGTACAGCACGAACAGCGGGATGATCACGGTCAGTTCGGGCGCGAAGCGGAACGACAGCAGTGTGAACATCAGGTTCTCGGAGCCCTTGAACCGCCACCGCGCCGAGGCGTACGCCGCCGGCAGGCCGACGACGAGCGACAGCGCGACCGCCCCGACCGACACCACCAGGCTGTTGACGAAGAACCGCACGAACGGGATGCCCTCGCTGTCGCCGAGGACCGTCCGGTAGCCGTCGAGGGTGGGGGAGAAGGAGAAGTAGGTGGAGAAGAGCTGGTCGGTCGGCTTCAGCGACAGGATCACCATCCAGGCGATCGGGAACAGCGCGAAGACGAAGTAGAGGACGAGGGCGGTGTCGCACAGCCACCCCACCAGGCGTTTCCTCATGTGGACACCTCCGCGGCCTTCCGCTGGATCTTCCCGAGATGCTTCACCAGCACCATCGCGGCCAGATACACCACGGCCCACAGCACGATCGTGTAGCTGATCCCGAAGGAGTACCGCTGGAAGCGGATGGCTTCGAGGTACGCCCGGATCTGGAGCACCACCGTCGAGTCACCCGGCCCGCCCTCCGTCAGGGCGTAGATGATGTCGAACACCTTCAGCGAGTCCATGAACCGGAAGATCACCGCGACCAGCACATACGGCCACAGCATCGGCAGCGTCAGCCGCCGGAAGGTGTACCACCACCCCGCGCCGTCCACGGCCGCCGCCTCGAACGGGGAGGCGGGCAGCGACCGCAGACCGGCGAGGGCGAGGATCGCCACGAACGGGGTGTACACCCACACGTCCACGGCGATCGACGACAGCAGCGCGCCCGTCGGGGTGTCGGTCCACTGCACCCCGCCGAGGCCGAAGGGCCTCAGCAGGTAGTTGACCACCCCGACCGACGGCTGGAGCATCAGCTTCCAGATGATCGCCGCGATCACCGGGGCGATCATCAGCGGCAGGATCAGGATCTTCTCCAGGACCCGGCCCAGCAGGGTCGAGCGGTGCAGCAGCAGGGCGACGGCCACCCCGAGCACGGTCTCGACGAGGGCCGCCCCGACCGCGTACAGCACCGTCACCCACGCCGAGTTCCAGAACGCCTCCTGCGTGAAGACGGTCGAGTAGTTCTCGAACCGCACCATGTCCGGCTGCGGTTTGCTCGCCGAGAAGTCGAACAGCGTGTAGTACAGCCCGAGCCCGAACGGGTAGAGGATCCCGCAGGTCAGCAGCAGGGCCGGGACGATCAGGAAGTACGGGCGCAGGGCCAGGCGCATGCGCTAGCCCACCTTGTCGGCGAGGTCGTCCGCCAGCCCGTCCAGGACCGGCTTCGCGCCCTTGCCGCCGTAGATCTCCTGGAGGGCCGCCGCCCAGCTGGTCGTCGCGTCGAAGAACTGCGCCTGCGGGGTGAACTGGATCTTCGTCTGGTCGACGACCGTCTCGAAGGTCTCCAGGAAGCCCGGCAGATGCCGCATCTTGTCCTTGTACGCGGCGTCGTCGGCCACCGACTTGCGCACCGGGTCGATGTGGTTGTGCCTGATCGCGCTCTTGCGCAGGTGCTCCTTGCCGGTCGCCCACTGCAGGAACAGCCAACTGGCGCTCTTCTTCTTGCTCTTGGCGTTCATGCCGAGCGACCAGATCCACATGTTGGTGGCCAGCGACCCGTCCGGCCCCTGCGGACCCGGGTGGAAGGCGATCTTCCCGGAGGCGGGGCTGGCACCCTTCACCGCCTGGAAGTAGGCGGCCGTGTCGGCGTCGAACAGCATCCCGGCCTTCTTGGCGCCCAGGTCGCTGGAGCACTGGTACCAGGTGTACGACGTCCAGGACGGCGGCCCGCCCCGCTTGACCATCCGCGCCCAGTCCTCGGTGAAGGCGACGGCCTCGGGGCTGTTCATGGCGGGTGTGAGCTTCCCGCCGTCGACCGTGAAGTCCTTCAGCCCGTTGCGCGCGTACATCGTCATGAAGCCGGGATGGATGGTGGCCCAGCTGCGGGAGCCGCGTACGGCGATCCCGTACATCCCGTCGAAACCGGCGCCCGGCGCCTTCTGCTTGATGGTCCCGGCGAGTTCGGTCAGCTCGTCGAAGGACTCGGCGGGTTTCACGCCGAGCTTCTTGAACACCTCGGTGTTGTAGGCGACGACGTTCGTCTCCCAGCCCCACGGCAGTGCGTACTGCCCGCCCTGGCCGAGCGGCGCGCCCGCCTTCAGTGACCACTGGTCGGCCTGGAGCAGGTTCGGGAAGAAGTCAGCCTGGTCCCACTCGGCCCCGGTCGCCGAGGAGTTGCGCATCCAGGGACCGAGGTCCTCCAGCCAGTTCGGCGGCCCGTACTGCCACACCATGTACGCGCCGAGCATGAACACGTCGTAGGAGGCACGTCCGCTGGACAGGTCCACGGTGAGCTTGTCGAAGTAGTTGTCCTCGGGGAAGACGTCGTACTCGACCTTGATGCCGGTCTTCGCGGTGAACGACTTCAGGTCGGCTATCAGGGCGTCCGTGTACGGGTGCTTGTTGAGCAGCGCCTTGACGGTGGTGCCCTTCTCCCGCTTCCAGTCGAAGGAACCGGTGATGTCGTCCGCGGCTGACCCGTCGCTCTTGCTGTCGTTCCCGCCGAAACCGGAGCCGCAGGCCGTGAGCAGCGGGGCGGCGGCGGCCCCGGCGGCGAGGGCGAGGAAGCGCCGGCGGTCGTGCACGTGCGTGTCCATCCGTACCTCCACGTGGAGCCTGGTTAACACGTCGAGTCGACTCGTTAACAGAGGGTGGAACGGCTGAAGTTGGGCGTCAATCCCTCGCGCACGGGAAAATATCGGGGCACAGTGAGAAGTTCACAGATCCGGCTGCGACGGCCTGGGAGGTTCCGGATGGTGGACGAGGGTGCGGGCGAGGGGGAGGGCAGGGGCGCGGGCTGGCTGGGGATCGACCTGGGCACACAGAGCGTCCGCGTGCTGCTCGTCACAGCCGACGGCACGGTCCTCGGCAGCGGTTCGGCCCCCCTGGCCGGGCGGCGCGAGGGGGTCCGGCACGAGCAGGACCCGGAGCGCTGGTGGGAGGCCCTGTGCACGGCGTCGCGGACGGCGCTCGGCTCCGCCCCGCCGGGCCTGCCGATCGGCGGACTCGCGGTGTGCGGCACGTCCGGCACGGTCCTGCTCACGGACGGCTCGGGCCGGCCGGTGAGCCCCGCGCTGATGTACGACGACGGACGGGCGGCCGGGGAGGCGGCGCGGGCCCGGGAGGCGGGGCTCGCGGTGCAGGACACCTGGGCGCTGCCGAAGGCGCTGTGGCTGGTGGGGGAGTACGGTCCCGGCCTCCGCCTCGCCCACCAGCCGGACCTGATCGTCACCCGCCTCACCGGCGAACCGCCCCCGGCCGACTCCAGCCACGCTCTCAAGACGGGCTACGACCTCCACCGGGAGGCCTGGCCGGAGGCAGCCCTGGCCCAACTGGGCGTACCGGAACGCCTGTTGCCCGACGTCGTACGCCCGGGCACCCGCCTCGGCGAGATCTGCGCGCGGGCCGCCGAGGCCACGGGTATCCCCGCCGGTACGCCGGTGCTCGCCGGCATGACCGACGGCTGCGCGGCCCAGATCGCCTCGGGCGCGCTGCGGCCCGGCTCCTGGAACTCGGTGCTCGGCACCACGCTCGTGCTCAAGGGAGCCTCCCGGGACCCGGTCCGGGACCCCACCGGCGTGGTCTACAACCACCGTGCCCCCGACGGCACCTGGCTGCCCGGCGGGGCGTCGAGCGTGGGCGCCGGGGCCCTGGCGGCGCACTTCCCGGAGGGCGACCCGGCCGCGATGGACGAGCGGGCGGCGGCCTTCGAGCCGGCCCGTGCGATCGCCTACCCGCTGGTGTCGCCGGGGGAGCGGTTCCCGTTCCGGGCGCCGGAGGCCATCGGGTTCGTCCTCGGCGACCCCGCGGACGACGCCGAGCTGTGGGCCGCGCTGCTCCAGGGCGTGGGCTTCGCGGAACGCCTGTGCCTGGACTATCTGCACCACCTGGGCGCCCCCCTCGACGGCCCGCTCACCTTCACGGGCGGCGGCGCCCGCAGCCCGTACTGGAACCAGCTGCGCACCGACATCCTCGGCCGCCCGGCCCGCGTCCCTGAGCAGACGGAACCGGCCCTCGGAATGGCGGCGTTGGCCGCGTACGGGGTGTCCCGAGCGGGGACACTCGCGGAGGTCGCCGAGCGCATGGTCCGCGTCCGCACCGTCCTCGAACCCCGCGCCGACCGCACGGCGGCCTTCGCCGACCCGTACGCTCACCTCGTCGACGCACTGGAGCAGCGCGGCTGGCTGCCCGCTCCGGTCGCGGAACACGCCCGTACCCGCCTGCACCTGGACACCGGGAAGTCATGACCACCACCACCCTTCTGCTGGCCCGGCACGGGCAGACCGTCTGGCACGCCGAGAACCGGTACGCCGGTGTCAGCGACATCGAGCTGACCGACACCGGACGCGCCCAGGCCGAGGCCCTCGGCCGGTGGGCCGCCGCCCACCCCGTCGACGCGATCTGGACGTCCCCGCTGTCCCGGGCCGGCGCCACCGCCGAGCCCGCCTGCCGCGCCCTGGGCCTCACCCCGCAGCGCGAACCCGGCCTCATCGAATGCGACTTCGGGGTGGTGGAGGGCCGCACACTCGCCGAGTTCGAGGCGGAGGACCCTGAGTGGGCCGCGGCCTACCGTGCCGACCCGGTGGCCCACTCCTTCCCTGGCGCCGAGGATCCGCTGGCGGCAGCGGCCCGGGGCATCCGTGCCCTGCGGGACATCGCCACCGCCCACCCCGGCGGACGCGTCCTGGTCGTCGCCCACAACACCCTGCTGCGGCTGGTGCTGTGCACGCTGCTGTCCATCCCGCCCCGGGAGTACCGCAGAGTGCTCCCGCGGTTGCGGAACGGGGCGATCAGCGAACTGCGGATGAACTCCGACGGTTCCGCCGCACTCCTCTCACTCAATGTGCCCTGCGAGGCGGATGTGCCGTAGCAGTATGAGCCCATGACGCAGATCGACACCTCGGTGCCGCACTCGGCCCGGATCTGGAACTACTGGCTGGGCGGCAAGGACAACTACCCGGTGGACGAGGCGGCCGGTGACGCCTACACCGCCGTGTTCCCCGGCATCGTCACCATCGCCCGCGGCAGCCGCGCCTTCCTCGGCCGCACCATCCGCCACCTCGTCCAGGAGGCGGGCGTACGGCAGTTCCTCGACGTGGGCACCGGCCTGCCCACCGTCGACAACACGCACGAGGTGGCCCAGCGCCTGGCACCCGAGTCGCGCGTCGTCTACGTCGACAACGACCCCCTGGTCCTCGCGCACGCCCGCGCCCTGCTCACCTCCACGCCCGAGGGCGCGACGGCCTACGAGCCCATCAGCCTCTACGAGCCGGAGCACATCATCGAGGCGGCCGGGAAGACACTCGACCTCACCCGCCCCACCGCCCTGATCCTCAGCGGCATCCTGGGCCACGTGCCCGACTACGACCAGGCCCGCGACCTCGTCCGCCGCCTCCTGGCCGGACTGCCCGCAGGCAGCTTCCTCTCCCTCAACGAGGGCTCCCGCGGCACCGACCCGGCCTATGAGCGGGCCCAGGACGCCTACAACGAGACCGGCGCGGTCCCGTACTTCCTACGGCCGGTGGAGCAGATCGAGGCGTACTTCGAGGGCCTCGACCTGGTGGAACCGGGCGTGGTCTCGGTACCGCTGTGGCACCCCGAGCCGGGCGCGTCCACGGAGGCGATCGGCCAGCACGGCGGTCTGGGCCGCAAGCCGTAGCCCTCACACGGGAACGCCCCCGCGAGTCACGTCCTCGCGGGGGCTTCCTTCTTTCCGCCTGCCGCCGTGAAGGGTGAGAAGACGATCACGAGGCAGGACGCTTCAGAGCGACCTCAGGGCGCCAGCAGCAGCACGTCCGCGCGGGACTTGGCCGCCTCGTAACGCCGGGCCACATCCTGCCAGTTGACGACCTGCCACATCGCTTCGATGAAGTCGACCTTCTGGTTCTTGTACTGCAGGTAGAAGGCGTGCTCCCAGGCGTCGAAGACGAGGATCGGGGTGGCACCCTGGCCGACGTTGCCCTGGTGGTCGTAGACCTGCTCCACGATCAGCCGCCCGCTCAGCGGCTCGTAGGCGAGCACGCCCCAGCCCGAGCCCTGCGTGGTCGCGGAGGCCTTGGTCAGCTGTGCCTTGAAGTTCGCGTAGGAGCCGAAGGACTCGGTGATCGCGTCCGCCAGTTCACCCACGCCGTCCGCGGCCAGCGGCTCCCCGCCACCGTCCTTCGGGCCGGTCATGTTCTGCCAGTAGATGCTGTGCAGGATGTGCCCGGAAAGGTGGAAGGCCAGGTTCTTCTCGAGCCCGTTGATCGACCCCCACGTCTCCTTGTCCCGCGCCTCCGCAAGCTGCTCCAGCGTGTCGTTGGCGCCTTTCACATAGGCCGCGTGGTGCTTGTCGTGGTGCAGCTCGATGATCTCGGGGCTGATCACGGGGGCGAGCGCGGAGTAGTCGTACGGGAGCTCGGGCAGCGTGTAGACGGGCAAGGCAAGATCCCTTCGAACCTCTTATTGCAATTAGCTTGCAAGTGCAGGCTAGCAGCATCAAGGCGGTGGAGGTGGGAGGGTCGCAAGCGTTGCGTGAATGCGTTCGGCAGGGCCCGAGAGCGCGATCTACCATCGGTGTGTACGCGACAGGGGGATGCCGTGGGTCCGGAGATGGCCGAGCTCGCCAGAACGGCGGGCACGACGATGGTGACGCTGATGGCCACTCAGGCCTGGGAGTCCACGCGCGAGGGCGTTCTCGCTCTGTGGCAGCGCTTCCAGCCCGATCGCGCCGACACCGTGGGCGGTGAACTCGAGGCCACCCGCGAGGACCTGCTCCTCGCCCGCGAGTCGGGAGACGCCGACACCGAGGCCGAGCTCACCGCCGAATGGCAGGCGAGGCTGCGCCGGCTCCTGGTCGCCCGGCCCGAGGTCGCCGACGAACTCCGCCGGATCCTGGCCGAGTTGAACCCCGAGTCACCTCAGACGCATACGGCGGTGGACGTCCGGCTGCGTGCCGAGGTCTCCGGCAGCGGGCGTGTCTACCAGGCCGGACGCGACCAGCACATCACCGAGCGATGAGCGAACTCGGCGCCCGGGCCTCGGGACAGGGGCGGATCTTCCAGACCTCCGGCGACCAGTACATAGAGGAACACCACCATCACTACGACACCGGCGCCGGGGGCCCGCTCTTCGGACGCCAGGTCGTGTCCCCGGCGGGGGCCGGTCCGGCCGCTCCTGACTCCGTGCGGATGCCGCTCGTCGGCAGGGCGCCGGGCATCCTCCGCGACCGCCAGGAACTCCGCGAGGCGCTCGGCGCGGCCGTCGCCAAACCCGGCGGCGAGGTCCACGTCGTGCACGGCATGGGCGGCTGCGGCAAGACCGCGCTGGCGTACTGGCTGTTCAACGAGGCGGTACGCGAACACGGCCGCGTCGGGTTCTGGGTCAACGCGTCCGAACTGATGTCGTTGCGCGCCGGGATGCTGGCGGTGGCCGGGGACCGCGGCGCCGCGGCCGTCGAGCTCGCCGCCGCGGCAGCGGGGCAGCGCGCCGCCGCCGACCTCGTCTGGCACCACCTGGACCGCTCCACCGAGCCCTGGCTCCTCGTCCTCGACAACGCCGACGACCCGGCGGTCCTGGAGGGCGGTGCGTGGCTCCGGTCCAGCGACCGCGGCACGGTACTGGTCACGACCCGGCACGCCACGTCGCCGCTGTGGCGGGGACCGGGTGTACACCGGCACGCGTTGGGTGTCCTGCCGTTGGAGGAGGCGGCCCAGGTGCTGTGCGACCTGGCGCCGGACGCGGGGGACCTGGAGTCCGCACGGAAGGTCGCCGAGCGCCTGGGACGGCTGCCGCTCGCCCTCACGCTGGCCGGATCCCATCTCGGCCACCAACTTCTGGAGACGTGGTCCATGGACGAGTACGACCGCAAGCTCGGTGAGGAGTCGACGGCGATCGTCGACCGCGGCGCGGCCGGGCACGGGAGCAGCCAGTCCCGGCAACTGGTCGGCCGCACCTGGCAGTTGTCGCTGGACACGCTGGCGGATCAAGGCCTTCCCGAGTCGACGACGCTGCTGCGGCTGCTGTCGTTCCTGGCCGCGGATCCCCTGCCGCTGAGCGTGCTCGTACCGGTGGCCCGGGGAGAGGTGACGCTCGACGGCCTCGAACCCGCCCTTCACGCCGAACAGTTGGAGCCGGCGCTGAAGGGGCTGATCGACCACTCGCTGGCCGAGTTGGTCACCGTGGACGGGGCGCGCTGCGTGCGGGCCCACGGGGTGCTGCTCGACAGCGTGGCCGGGGGAGTTCCGCAGGACCGGCGGGCGATCGTCGCGGACACGGCGGCCTCGCTCCTGGAGGCCGCGCTGCCCGACCAGGGCTCCGACTCTCCCGAGGCCCGGCGCCGGCTCGCGCTGCTGGCACCCCACGCGACGAGACTGCTCGCGGTGGCCGCGGACGAACGGACCGCTTCCCTCGCGGTGCGGGTTTTGCGCCAGGTCTACGACTCGGGGGACTACGCGGCGGCGCTGTCCCTCGCGCCCACGGTCGTCGCGTCCGTCCGGGGTGTCCTGGGCGCTGACCGCAGACTGGTCCTGGACGCCCGGCACCTGGAGGGCACGGCGCTGTTCCGGATGGGACGCTTCGCCGAGGCCGAGGCATCACACCGCGAGGTGCTGGAACGCCGGGAGACCCTGCTCGGCGCCGATGATGTGGACACGCTCCACAGCTGTGCCGCGCTGTCCCAGTCGCTCGACCTGCTCGACCGGGACGAGGAGGCCGAGAGCTGGGGCAGGCGGGCGCTCGACGGTTACCGGCGGGTGCTGGGCGAGGAGAGCGCGGAGGCACTGTTCATCTGGTGCGGGCTGATCGAGATCCTGCCCCAGCTCGGCAAGGAAAGGGAGTTCGCGGAGGAGGGCCCCGCGCTGGTCGAGGCCGGAGAGCGTGCCCTGGGCCCGGACCATCCCACGACGGTGCTGGCCCGGCACGACTACGCGGGCGGCCTGTTCCAGTTCGGCCGCTACGAGGAGGCCGAGCCGCTGGCACGACGGGTGCTGGCCGACCGGACCCGGCTCCAGGGCCCGGAGCATCCCCTGACCTTGTCGGCCACCTCCCTCACCGCCCGCATCGCCCACGGCCTGGGCAGGATCGACGAGGCCATCGGGATCATGAAGGAGCTGTCCGAACGCCGGGCGCGGGTGCTGGGCCCCGAGCACCCGTTCGCCGCCGCCGACCGGGCCTGGGTCGCCACCTGGCAGACCGAGGCCCGGGGCTGATCAGCCCTCGGTCCGGGCGCGCGCCTTCTGCCACGCGTACCCGACGGCCGCCAGCACCAGCGTCATCGCGCCCGTCGAGTACAACTGCACCCGCGTGTCCGGCTCCCGGGCCATCAGGACGAAGACCGCGACCATGCCGGCCAGGGCGACCCACGTCAGCCACGGGAACGCCCACATCCGTACGACCAGCTTCTCCGGCGTCTCGCGCTCCAGGCGGCGGCGCAGCCGCAGCTGCGAGACGGCGATGAAGATCCAGACGACCAGGATCACCGCGCCGATCATGTTCAGCAGCCAGGCGAAGACGTCGTTCGGCCGCCAGTAGCTCAACAGCACGCACAGGAACCCGAAGACGGAGGACGCCAGTACGGCGATCCGCGGCACCCCGCCCGAGACCTTGCCCAGCACCTTCGGGCCCTGGCCGCGCTCCACCAGGGAGTAGCCGATGCGCGAGGCGCCGTAGACGTTGGCGTTCATGGCGGACAGCAGGGCCACCAGCACGACCACGTTCATCAGCTGCCCGGCGCCGGGGATGCCCAGCTCGTCCAGGGCCGCGACGTACGGGCCCTTCTCGACGACCTCCTTGGAGTCCCACGGCACCAGGGTGACGATGACGGCCATCGAGCCGACGTAGAACAGCGCGATACGCCACATCGCCGTACGGACCGCGCTCGCCACGCCCTTGACCGGGTTCTCCGACTCGGCCGCCGCGATGGTGACCGTCTCCAGGCCGCCGTAGGCGAAGACCGAGGCGAGCAAACCGATGACGAGGCCCTCGCCGCCGTTCGGCATGAAGTCGGTGAGGTGGCTCGTGCCCGGCGAGTCCGTGCCGGGCAGGACGCCGGCGATCGCCAGGACGCCGAGCGCCAGGAACAGGGTGATCGCGCCGACCTTCAGGGCCGCGAACCAGAACTCGAACTCGCCGAAGTTCTTCACGGCCGCGAGGTTCGTGCCGCAGAAGACGACCATGAACAGCGCCACCCACGCCCACTCCGGGGTGCCCGGCAGCCAGCCGCTGACGATCTTCGCGGTCCCGATGCCCTCCAGGCCGACGGCCGTGCAGAGGAGGACCCAGAACGCCCAGCCGACGGTGAACCCGGCCCAGGGGCCGATCGCCCGCTCCGCGTGCGCCGAGAACGAGCCCGACGACGGATACGCGGCCGACATCTCGCCGAGCATCCGCATCACCAGCATCACGAGGAGACCGGAGAGGGCGTAGGCGACCACGATCGACGGACCGGCGGCGGCGATGCCCGCACCGGAGCCGACGAACAGACCGGCGCCGATCACCCCGCCGAGGGCGATCATCGACAAGTGGCGCTGTTTCAGGCCATGGGAGAGGGAGGCGTCGTCCGTGCTGGGCGGCGTCGTCCCGGTGGTGGTGCTGGGCATGGGCGCGGCTCGTCCAATGCGTGAGAGGCGAGAGAGGGCAAAAACGCCGCCAGTCTGGGTGGTCCCCTCACCTGGGAGGGAGGGGAGTCCAGCATGCGGACAGCTGGAACGCACGCCGTGAGGACCCGGGGACGCAGGGTGGACGCCCGTCGCGGAAGTCATCGGCACCCGTCCTGGCGGGCGTTTGGCGAAACCCTACAGTCCGCTTCACCGTAGGGTCCGTGACCGAAACCTCGCTGCCTCAGTGACCGGCATCACGTAGCGCTCGGTGTAACCCCCACCTTTTGTCCGGAACCAACCAACCGTGCGTTCGCGCCTTTGTCGAGCGCTGACGGTGATCAGGGCGAGCGCGCTGGGATAGCGTCGCCGTGTCCCGACCGACCCTCACCCTCGCGGAGTCCCCATGAGCACCGCCGCCGCAACCGCCCGCCCCGGACAGGTCCTCGCCGACCTGCTCCCCTCCTCTCGTGTCCGGGACGCGGCCCTCGTGCTCGGCGGCGCCGCGCTCACCGGCCTCGCCGCCCAGCTCTCGGTGCCCGTGCCGGGCTCCCCGGTGCCGGTGACCGGCCAGACCTTCGCCGCGCTGCTCGTCGGCACGTCCCTCGGCGCCGGCCGCGGCCTCCTCGCGCTCGCGCTGTACGCCGTCGCGGGCGTCGCGGGCGTGCCGTGGTTCGCGCAGGGCACCTCGGGTGTCGCCCCCTCCTTCGGCTACATCCTCGGCATGATCCTCGCCGCCACCGTCGTGGGCGCCCTGGCCCGCCGCGGCGCCGACCGCTCGATGCTGCGCATGGCGGGCACGATGCTGGTGGGCGAGGCGATCATCTACGCCATCGGCGTGCCCTACCTGGCCCTTTCCACCGGCATGTCCGCCACCGCCGCGATCGCGGCCGGCCTCACGCCGTTCCTGATCGGCGACGCGCTGAAGGCGGCGCTGGCGATGGGGGCGCTGCCGACGGCCTGGAAGCTCGTCGACAAGCGCTGAATCCATGACCGTTGCCGAGAGGCCCGCCGGGCGTACTGCTCCGGCGGGCCTCTCGTGCGTGCTCAGCGCGGGCAGAGGCTGATTCAGCCCTCCCGCACCTCCGGCCGCCGCCGCTGCGACCACCACATCCCGGCCACGCCCGCCGCGACGAGCGACGCACCCGCCGCGCCCAACGGCAGCAGATCGCGTACCGGACCGGTCTCCGCCAGCTCCTTGCCGCCCGGGGGCTCCTTGCCACCCGGGGACACCGGCTTGTTGTCGGTGCCGAGCAGCAGGGGCGTGGCCGGGGCGTCCGGCGACGGGTTGGTCGTGCCGAACGGCACCGGGCCCTGCTGCCAGTACGTCTTCTTCCCGTCGCCGGTCTGGACGGGCAGACAGATCTTCCCGGCCTTGCTCAGGTCGTAGGTCGCGTCGACGGCGTACGACTTCGACTTACCGGCCGCGAGATTGTCGACGGCGCAGGCGAAACCGCTGTTCGATCCCTCGGGAAGTCCGTTCTCGGGTATCGCGGAACAGCCCTCGACCTTCTTGACCACAAGCCCGTCGAATCCGACGACCAGCAGCCTGATCTTCCCGCTGTCCTTGCTCCCCGTGTTCTTCACGGTGGCGGTAATCGCGGTCTTTTTCGAACCGTTGTCGACGGAGATCTTCTCGGGCAGCAGCGTGGTGAGCTTCACCCCCGCCGGCGCTTCGTCAACAACCTTTCCACCCTCGCTGCTTGCGGGCCCTCCGTCCTCCGCCCCGGCGGTGCCGGAAAGTATCAGCACCGCCGAGAATGATGCCGCGACCAGCGGCCCCACGACCACGGCCGTACGACGAGAACTCATGTTCGCCCCCCTTGTGTCCCCCTGGCTGCGCCTGAATTCGCAGCACTGAAAGAGGTACCACAAGATTTCGCCGCACTATCCTGGTACGGCGCGAAGTGTGACCGTTGTGTTTCACTGGATGCGGTCGCGGCGTCGTGGAGGGGGTGCAGCGGATTGCCGGGGAATGCGAATAGCGGCGGTGTTCCAGGGATATTGGTGACGGGGCGCTATCGGTTGGTCGAAAGTATCGGCCAGGGGGGAATGGGGCGGGTGTGGCGAGCCGCCGACGAAATACTCGACCGGCCGGTCGCCGTCAAGGAAATGCGGATCGACGGTCTCGACGCGGAGGACAACAGGACGCGCCGCGAACGCACCCTGCGCGAGGCCAGGGCGACGGCCCGGATCGACCACCCCAACGTCGTACGGGTCTACGACGTGGTCGACGAGGGCGAACGCCTGTGGATCGTCATGGAGTTGGTGGCCGGCCGCTCCCTCGAGCGGATCCTCGCGGAGGACGGCCCCCTGAGCCCCTGCGAGACGGCCCGGATCGGGCTCGGCCTGGTCGCGGCGCTCCGCCAGGTGCATGCGCGGGGGGTCCTGCACCGGGACATCAAGCCCGGGAACGTCCTGGTGGACAGCTCCAATGAACGGCGCGTCGTCCTCACGGACTTCGGCATCGCCGCGATCCAGGACGCCAAGGCACTCACGATGGTCGGGATGCTGGTCGGCTCGCCCGACTACATGGCCCCCGAGCGCATCTCCGGCCGCCCCCAGGGCCCGCCTTCCGACAACTGGTCCCTCGGCGCGACCCTCTGCGCCGCCCTGGGCGGCCGCTCCCCCTTCACCCGCGACACCACGCTGGCAACCCTGCACGCGGTCCTCTACGAGGAACCCGAACTCCCCGCTGCCTCCGGCCCGCTGCGCGCCATCCTGACGGCCCTCCTGGAAAAGGACCCGTCGACCCGCCCGACCCTGGACGACCTGGAAACGACCCTGGAAGCGGTGGCGTTTCCGGCCCCCACACCGACACTGTCAGTGGGGTGGGGGCCGGCCGGCCTCGAGGAGACCTTGGGGGGAGGGGGCCTTGGGCTGCAACGGCCGCACCGGGAAACGGAGCCGGAGCCGGAGCCGGACCAGGCGGCGGCTGCTCCGGGGCAGGACCGGGGGCCGGAGTGGCCTGAACAGGTGACGATGCCGGACACGGACACGGAACCGGAAGCGAGGCCAGACCCGGGCACGGAACCGGAAGCAAGGCCGGACCCGGGCACGGAACCGGAAGCGAGGCCGGACGCGGGCACGGAACCGGAAGCGAGGCCGGACCCGGGCACGGAACCGGAACCGGAACCGGAAGCGAGGCGGGACGCGGGCACGGAACCGGAACCCGCACCGGAACGCATCCCAGAACCGGACCCGGGGGAGGACCACCGACCTGCCCCGGAACCCGAGCCCGTGCAGCACCAGCAACGCGCCACAGAACCGGAGTCCGAGAGGGACCACCGACCTGCCTCGCGACCGGAGCCCGGGAGGGACGACCGAGCTGCCTCGCGATTGGAGCCCGGGAGGGACGACCGACCTGCCTCGCGACCGGAGCCCATCCAACATCAGCAATCCGCCCCGCAACCGGAGGTTGTGCACGACCAGCAACCCACCCCGGAACCGGAACCCCGAACACCGGCCCCGACCACCGCGCCGCCCCCACCCCTCACCGCCCCCACCGCGTCCCAATCACCCACCCCCACCCCCGCCCACGCCCACTCCGTGCCCCAGGACCCCCGCCGGCCCGCCCCCGTCCTGGACGCGACCCCACGCCAACGCCCCGACCACCACCCCACGGCCACGGCTACCGTTCCCACCGCGGAAGCCGCCGCCAAAGCGCAGCCGCGCGCGGTCCGTTCCGACGGCCGCGCCGCCACCACCCACCGCGCGAGCCCCGTCTCCCTCACCCGCGCACAGGCGGCCACCGAGTGCCGCCCGCACCCCACACCGCCGCCCTCCCCGATGCCGCCGGGCGAACTCCCCGGCCCCGCGGCCCCGGCCGTGTCCCGCCCGCGCGCAGGTCATCGCCGTACGATGCTCGCCGCCGCGGCGGCCACGGTCGCGACCGCGGGTGCCGTCGTGGGAATCCTGCTGGCGACGTCGTCCGGTCCCCCGGACGACAACGACACCCGCGCGGGCTCCTCGGCCTCCGCACCCCCCACCACCGGCACCGCCCCGACCCCCAAATCCACACCCACACCCACACCCACACCCTCGCCCACCTCCACCGTCGAGGGCACAACCCGGCCGCAGAGCCTGCCGCCGGGCGCGCACCGGGAGGCGGGCGGGTTCGCCTGGGCGACACCGGACGGCTGGCGGCGGGACGTGAAGACGGGCGCTGAGGTGCACTACACCTCCCCGGACGGGGCGCAGGAACTGGTCGGCAAGTCGGCCTTGGCCCGCGGCGATCTCCTGGAGACCTGGCAGACCTCGGAACGCAACGCCCACCAGGGCCAGGACTACCGCAAGGTCCGCCTGGAGGAGACGACGTTCCGCGGCCACCCGGCGGTGGTCTGGGAGTACACCTTCACGCTGGAGGGCGTCCGCTGGCACGCCCGTCTGCTCGGCTTCAACGTGGGCGGCAAGTCGTACCAGATCAACACCTGGTACCAGTCGGGGATCGAGGAGGAGGCCCTGAGCACGTACGAGAAGGTCAAGGACAGCTTCACGGTGCTGTAGGGACACAAGACGGTCCCGTAGGGGCACAAGAGGATACGAAAAGGGACCTGCGGCGCGCGTCCTGAAGAGAGGAACACGCACCGCAGGCCCCGCACAGCGAAGAGGCGAGCGCCCGCCCGGTCAGCCGGCCGAGACCTCGTCCCGGTCCTCGTCCGGAACCTGGACCCGCGCGGCGTCGGCGCCCCGGCGACCGCTGCCCCGGTGCTTCACGAAGGCGATGACGAGCACCACGGCCGCGACGAGCAGCGACAGCAAAATGGTCTGGCGCCCGTCGTGCTCGGTGTCGGTGAGCATGTAACCGAGGATGAACACGATCAGTGCGGCCGTCGCCCAGGTCAGATACGGGTACAGCCACATCTTGACCACGAGCTTCTCCGGCGCCTCCGCCTGAATGATCTTCCGCATCCGCAGCTGGGAGAAGCAGATCACCAGCCACACGAACAGGGCGACCGCGCCACTGGAGTTCACGAGGAAGAGGAAGACGGAGTCCGGGAACTTGTAGTTGAAGAAGACGGCGACGAAGCCGAAGGCGACGGACGCGAGGATCGCCGTCCGCGGCACACCGTTGCCGGTCGTGCGGGCGAAGGACTTCGGCGCGTCACCGCGCTGGCCGAGCGAGAAGGCCATGCGGGAGGCGGTGTAGAGACCGGAGTTGAGACAGGACAGCACCGAGGTCAGCACGATGAAGTTCATGATCTGACCGGCGTGCGGAATGCCCAGGGAGTCGAGCGCGGCGACGTAGGAGCCGTCGTCGGTGATGGACTTGCTGTCCCACGGCAGCAGGGCCACGACGACGAAGATCGAGCCGAGGTAGAAGACGGCGACTCGCCAGATGATGCTGTTGGTGGCCTTGGTGACGGCCTGCTGCGGGTTCTCGGACTCACCGGCGGCCAGGGTGGCGATCTCGCTGCCCATGAAGGAGAAGACGACGAGCAGCACACCGGTGAGGATCGCGCCTGCCCCATGGGGCAGGAAGCCCCCGTGCTCGGTGAGGTTGCTCAACCCGGCCTGCTCACTGTCCACACCGGGCAGCAGCCCGAAGACGGCAAGCCCACCGATGACGATGAACGCGGCGATCGCGACGACCTTGATGCCGGCGAACCAGAACTCGAACTCGCCGTACGACCCGACGGAGACCAGGTTGGTGGCGGTGAGCACCAGCATCACGATCAGGGCCCAGGCCCACTGCGGCACGGCCGGGATCCAGCCCTCCAGGATCACGGCACCGGCGGTCGCCTCGACCGCGAGCACCACGACCCAGAAGAACCAGTACAGCCAGCCGATGGAGAAACCGGCCCAGGGGCCGAGCGCCCGGTCGGCGTGCGCGGAGAAGGAACCCGATGTCGGGTTGGCGGCGGACATCTCTCCGAGCATCCGCATCACCAGCACCACGAGCGTGCCGACGAGGGCGTACGACAGGAGAATGCCGGGGCCCGCGGTGGCGATACCGGAGCTGGACCCCACGAAGAGCCCGGCCCCGATGACTCCGCCGATGGCGATCATCGACAGATGCCGGTTCTTGAGCCCGGCCTGCAGCCCGGAGCCGCCGCCGGGTTCTCCGGGGCCTCCAGGGTCGTTTCCGGTCGTCTTCAGTGTCGGCTGCGAGGTCATGGAACGGATTTCCTTTGCGCCGGGGAGCTGTTCTTCCGTACGGAGCCGCACCAGCCGTACGAACGGGGTGTGTCGCGACATGACGGTGTACGGGTCCTCGTACGAGCGGGTGTACGAGCCGGTCCAGTGAATCTGAGGCGAACGTTTTCGAAAACCTTTGAATCCAGATTGTTACTTGAGGTTTTCCTGAGGTTCCGTAATGCGGCTCACATTCGCCTCACGTTTTCATGAGCGCCACCCCGCGCGCCTTCCCCGAAACACCCGTGTCACACTCTCCCCATGCGCGTGTACCTCGGCTCGGACCATGCCGGCTACGAACTCAAGAACCACCTCGTCGACTGGCTGAAGGCGGCGGGTCACGACCCCGTCGACTGTGGCCCGCACATCTACGACGCCCAGGACGACTACCCGCCCTTCTGCCTCCGCGCCGCGGAGCGGACGGCCGCGGACCCCGACGCGCTCGGCGTCGTCATCGGCGGTTCCGGCAACGGCGAGCAGATCGCGGCGAACAAGGTCAAGGGCGTCCGCGCGGCCCTCGCCTGGAGCGAGGAGACGGCGGCCCTCGGCCGCCAGCACAACAACGCCAACGTCGTCGCCGTGGGCGCGCGCATGCACTCACAGGACGAGGCGACGGCCTTCGTCGAGAAGTTCCTCGCAACGCCGTTCTCGGGTGACGAACGTCACATCCGCCGAATCGACATGCTCAAGGCATACGAAACGACGACCGAACTCCCCCCGATCCCCCCGCACCACCCCCAGCCGTAAACCCCCATCCAGGGCCGACACCGGCCCTGCGAAGACCAGCCACCGGCCCCGATCCGGGAAGCCGACGACCGCCCCAGGGGCGCAGGCGGCCCCGGGCCGGGCACGGTGCCGGGGCGCAGCCCCCGCCGGGTCCCGAGGCAGAGCCCCGCAAGAGGTTGCAGGGGATTAGTCCCTGCTGGAATCCCGGGACGGAACTCTGCGAGGGGCACGGGACGTAGTTGCTGCCGGGGTCCCGAGCTGGAGCCCCGCCAGGGGTTGCAGGGGACGCGGTCCCCGCCGGGGCCCAGGGCAGAGGCCCGCGAGGGGTTGCGGGACGTAGCCCATGCTGGGGTCCCGGGGCGGGAATCTGCGAGGGGTACAGGACGTAGTTACTGCCGGGGCCCCGAGCTGGAGCCCCGCCAGGGGTTGCAGGGGACGCGGTCCCCGCCGGGGCCCACGGCAGAGGCCCGCGAGGGGTTGCGGGTCGTAGTCCATGCTGGGGTCCCGGGGCGGGAATCTGCGAGGGGTACAGGACGCGGTCCCCGCCCGGGCCCGGGACAGAGCCCCGCGAGGGGTTGCAGGACGCAGTCCCCGCCGGGGCCCCGGGCAGCGCCCGCGGAGGTGTCCAGGGCAGAGCCCCGAGGTGTCCAGGGCAGAGCCCCGAGGGGTCCTGGGCAGAGCCCCGAGGGCGTCCGGGGCAGAGTCGGAGAGGGCGTCCGGGGCAGGGTCCGAGAGAGGTGCCGGGGTGGAGCCCGGCGAGGGGTGCAGGGGACGCAGTCCCCGCCGGGGTTCGGGGCGGAGCCCCGATGTCCTTCGACCTCATCCTCTTGACGAACTGCTTCGGGTGGGTGGGTGGGAAACCCCCGTCCGGCGCGGAGCACGACGCAAAGGCGACGATCACAGGAGAACCCGTGCCAGAAGGCCACACCATCCACCGCCTGGCCCAGGACTACGCCGCCGCCTTCCTCGGCACCACCCCCCGAACCACCAGCCCCCAGGGCAAGTTCACCGACGCCGCCGCCCTCCTCACCGGCACGGAACTCACCCACACCGAAGCCCACGGCAAGCACCTCTTCCTCGGCTTCCGCGACACCGACTGGGTCCACATCCACCTCGGCCTCTTCGGCAAGGTCACCTTCGGCCCGGCCCCCGAACCGCCCCCCACCGACACCGTCCGCCTCCGCCTGGCGAACGACACCACCTACGTGGACCTCCGGGGCCCCACCACCTGCGCCCTGATCACACCCCCGGAGAAGCAGGCAATACACGACCGCCTCGGCCCCGACCCCCTCCGCGAGGACGCCGACCCGGACACCGCGTACCGCCGTATCTCCCGTAGCCGTACGACGATCGCCGCCCTCCTCATGGACCAGAAGGTCATCGCGGGCGTAGGAAACGTCTACCGCGCGGAGGTCCTCTTCCGGCACCGCATCGACCCGTACCGCCCCGGCAAGGACATCACCCCGCCCGAGTGGCACGCGATCTGGACCGACCTGGTCGAGCTCATGCGCGAGGGCGTCCGCAACAACCGCATCGACACCGTCCGCCCGGAACACACCCCGGAGGCGATGGGCCGCCCACCGCGCGTGGACGACCACGGCGGCGAGGTGTACGTCTACCGCAGGGCCAACCAGCCCTGCCACCTCTGCGGCGGCGAGATCCGCACCGCCGACCTCGCCGCCCGCAACCTCTTCTGGTGCCCGGCCTGCCAACTCCCCTGACTCCGCCCGGCGTCAGAGGCCCGGAACGCCACCCGCGTCAGAACCCGTGCGGCAGCCAGGGCAGGACCTCGGCCTCGAACCCCCGCGACGCCTCCGCCAGCGCCCCCCGTCGAAGCTGCCGGACCCGCCCCGCCGCCGCCAGCGCGGTCAGAGACACGCCGCCGAGATAGGCCGCACCCAACTCCCGTACGGACAGGGCGACATCCGCCGCATCCGCCGTACGCTCGCAGGACGCGCCCTTCGCGTCCCCGCTCAGCCGCCAACGCCCGGCGTTCCAGGGACAGAACGCGTCCTCCACCTCGAACACCACGTCCACCGGCGCCCGATACGTCCGCGCCTCCAGCGCGGCCCCCAGCTCGACCGGCCGCACGTAGAGCGAGTCCCGCAGCCGCAGCTGACACCGCCGTATGTCGGACACCAGGTACTGCCACGCGTCGTCGACCGGACGCGACTTCACGGACACCGTCGACGTCAGGTCGATCCCGAACAGGAACCGCCACAACGCCGCGTCCGCCGCGGGGTCCAGCGCCGCCAGGTCCGCGACGGCCACCGTGCCCTTGGGCCCGGACAGGTCCCACTCGGGCTTGACGCGGAACCGCGCGTAGCCGACCGTTTCCCCGTCCCGCTCGGCGAGCACGCACTGAAGAGGCGACGCGCCCTCACGATCGCTCTCCGGGTCCAGCAGCCCGAGCCGCTCCCAGCCCGGTCGCCGCTCCAGCATTCCGGGCCGCGCCGGAACCAGCCGGGCGTACACCGCCTCGCACACGTCGAGGACATCGGCCGGCGCCGCGTACCGCACGCGTACGTCGTCCGTACCGTCCGGCACCGACAGCCGCACCTGGGTCGTGTCGATCTCGGCGTACAACGACAGGGTCGCGTTGCCGTATCCGAACCGTCCGTAGATCGCCGGCTCGGACGCCGTGAGCGCGGCCAGCGGCTCACCCAGGGCGTGCACATCGTCCAGCTGCCGGCGCATCATCGACGTCAGCACCCCGCGCCGGCGATGCGTGGCGGCCACGCTCACCATGGTGACGCCCGCCACCGGCAGCGACGCGCCGCCCGGCACGGTGAGCCCGAAGCTGAACGCCCCGGTC
The DNA here is from genome assembly GCF_056433405.1 of Streptomyces sp. NPDC044719. NCBI lineage: Bacteria > Bacillati > Actinomycetota > Actinomycetes > Kitasatosporales > Streptomycetaceae > Streptomyces > Streptomyces sp. NPDC044719. The sequence continues at coordinate 378,131 of NZ_JBWKHE010000006.1, read as the reverse complement.
GTCCCCACGCACTCGTCCCCGTCCCACGCCCCGAGCGAACGGTCGATCTCGGTCAGGGAGTTGTACAACCCCCGCTCCTCGGCCGACTCCGGCACCCCGCCGAAGCCCCGGATCAGGGTGTCGTACCACTTGTCCCAATCGTCCTTCCGGAGCGTCCGCAGGTCGATCGAAGAACCGTTCGCGTCAGTCGCCATGGGCCATGAGTACCAGGACAATGCGGGACGAGCGAGGGAATTTCTCCCGGGCGGCGACAGGGCGGCGCACCGTGAAGTTCACTGTGATGTCGGCCCTCGGACGGGGGACAAGTGGGACCTCAGGTGCCAAGCGGCTGGTCCGATGGATAGGGTCCCGAACTAATGGCATCAGGACGAGAGCGGCGCGCGGAAGCCGACACGTTCACGGCCCGGTTGAAGAAGCAGTGGCACCGGGCCCGCGTCGGCGTGCGCCGGGCCGCCGTGGACTACTTCCGCGGCGACGGCTCGGACTGGATCGCCCTGGCCGGCCTGCTCCTGACCGTCCCGCTGATCGCGGCGGCGACGCTGGCGAACTCGGTGTGGTTCTCGCCGGCCGCGCTCGTCCTGCCCGTCGTCGTGGGCGGCCTGCTGCTGCGCCCGGCCAGCCTGCTCGGCCTGTACGCGGCGGCGGCCACGGCGCTGATCGTGGAGTCGGTGCAACTGGGCCCGTACACGGAGGGGCCCTCCAGAGTCACACCGGGCATCGTGCTCGTGGTCGCGGCCTGCGGCTTCTTCGGCCTGCTGCTGGCCCAGTTCCGCAGCCGGGTCGGTGTGCCCTGGCGGCGCGGCGGCACCATGCTCTTCGACCTGCGCGAACGCATCCGGGTGCAGAGCCAGCTGCCGGACCTGCCGGGCGGCTGGCACCAGGAGATGGCACTGCGCCCGGCGGGCGGCCAGTCCTTCTCGGGCGACTTCGTGGTGGCGGCCCGCACCAACGGCGGCCGTACGCTCGAGGTCGTCCTCACCGACGTCTCCGGCAAAGGCATGGACGCGGGCTCCCGCGCCCTGCTCCTGTCCGGCGCCTTCGGCGGCCTGCTGGGTTCCCTCCCGCCGCACGCCTTCCTCCCCGCAGCCAACGGCTATCTGCTCCGCCAGGACTGGGACGAGGGCTTCGCGACCTCCATCCACCTGGTCCTCGACCTGGACTCCGGCGACTACGAGCTCTACTCCGCCGGGCATCCGCCGGGCCTGCAGCTCAGCGCGGGCACCGGACGCTGGGAGGAGAAGGCGGCCGAGGGGCCGCTCCTCGGTGTCTACGACGGCGCCCAGTTCGACCCCGTGAAGGGCTCGCTGCGCTCGGGCGACGTGCTGATGCTGTTCACGGACGGCCTGGTGGAGACCTCCGACCGCGACATCGTCGAGGGCATCGACCGCCTCACCGGCGAGGCCGACCGCTATGTGGCCGGCGGCTTCCACGGCGCCGCCTGGCACCTCATCGAGGCAGTGGCCAAGGACGTCAACGACGACCGGGCCCTACTGCTGATCTGCCGAGAGGGCCCGACGGCTGCCGCGACCCGCTGAGGTGGGGTTTTCCTCAGGAAGGTTCGGCGGCGGTCCTCATGGTCCGCGGCCCCTCCGGCTCCGTACGTTCGACACACCACCGGCGAAACGGTGCGCGAACGACTCGGATCCGGAAGGACAGACATGGCAGGCGACTGGGCCGTAGAACTGCACGGCGTCCGCAAGCGCTACGGCCGCGGCCGCACCGCCGTCCACGCCCTGCGCGGCATCGACCTCACACTCCGGCACGGCAGTTACACCGCGGTGATGGGCCCCTCGGGCTCCGGGAAGTCCACGTTCCTCCAGTGCGCGGCAGGCCTCGACCGCCCCACGACGGGCGCGGTCCGCCTGGGCGGCACGGAGATCACGGGCATGAAGGAGAACAAGCTCACCGCCCTGCGCCGCACCCGCATCGGCTTCGTCTTTCAGGCCTTCAACCTCCTGCCGTCCCTCACGGTCGAGCAGAACGTCGTCCTCCCGATGCGCCTGGCCGGGCACCGCCCCGACCGCCGCCGCGCCGCCGAGGTGCTGGCCCAGGTCGGCCTGGCGGACAAGGCACGCCGCCGCCCGGGCCAGCTCTCCGGCGGCCAGCAGCAGCGCGTGGCCATCGCCCGCGCCCTGGTCACCCGCCCCGACGTCGTCTTCGCCGACGAACCGACCGGCGCCCTGGACACCACGACGGCCACCGAGATCCTCACCCTCCTCCGCCAGGCGGTGGACACCCACGGCGCCACGGTCGTCATGGTCACCCACGACCCGGCGGCAGCGGCTTGGGCGGACCGCGTCCTGTTCCTTTCGGACGGCGAGATGGTCGACCACTTGGACCGTGACGCGGCCCCGGGCAGCGCTGCCCACAGCCGTGCCCACGCCGACCGCATTGCGGCCCGCATGACCTCCCTGACCACCTCACCCCTGCGCACGGAAGCGGCGGCCTGATGTTCGCCCCCAACGGCCTCGCCCGGGCGGCCTTCCGCTTCCGTCCCGCCGCGTTCGTCGGCACCTTCGTCGCCCTCGTGCTGGCCGCGACCATCGTGTCCGCCTGCGGCATCCTCCTGGAGACGGGAGTGCGCGCCGACGTCCCGCCCCGGCGCTACGCGCACGTCCCCGTCGTGGCCGCCGCCGAGCAACGGGTGGGGAACGCGGACGAGAGTGACGCCGTGCCGGACCGGGCCCGCCTCGACGGCTCCCTGGTCGCGAAGGCCGCCGCCGTACCCGGGGTACGCGCGGCGATCCCCGACATCACCTTCCCGGTGCTCACCTCCGAGGCCACGCTCACCGCCCACGGCTGGGGCTCCACCGCCTTCACCGGCGAGCGCCTCACCGCCGGGCGCGCCCCCGGCCCCGGCGAGGTCGTCCTCGCCCAGGGCCCGCGGGCCTCCGTCGGCGACACCGTCACCCTCACCACTCCGGACGGTCCCCGCGCCTACCGCGTCTCCGGAACCACCGCCGCGAAGGCCGCGAAGGAAACCGTCTGGTTCGCCGACGCCGAAGCGGTCGGTGTCTCCGGCCACCCCCACCGCGTCGACAGCATCGCCGTCCTTCCGGAGCCCGGCATCAGCACCGGGACCCTCGAGTCCCGGGTCGCCCACGCCCTGGGGGCCAAGGCCGAGCTCCACACCGGCGACGGCCGGGGCGCCGTCGAGGACCCCCTCCTCACCGAGGCCAGGGAGGTCCTCACCGGGATCGGCGGCTCGTTCGGCGGCATCGCCACCCTGGTCGCCGTCTTCACCGCGGCCGGTACCGTCGCCCTCGCCGTGGGCCGGCGCGCCCGCGAGTTCGCCCTGCTGCGCGCCATCGGCACCACCCCGCGCCAGGTCCGCCGCACCATCGCCACCGAGGCCCTGCTCGTCGCTCCGGTCGCGGGCGCGCTCGGCTGCCTGCCCGGAATCGCCCTGGCCGCCTGGTGGTTCGGCCGGCTGAAGGACAAGGGCGCCGTCCCGGACGCCGTCGACCTCGCCGTCTCCTGGATCCCGCTCGTGGTCACCGCTGGGACGGTCCTCGTCACCGCCCTGCTCGCCGGATACGTCGCCGCGCACCGCAGTTCGCGCATCAAGCCCGGCCAGGCGCTCAGCGAGGCGTCCGTGGAGCGTCTGCGCCCGGGCTGGATCCGCACCCCGCTCGGCGTGGCGGCAGCGGCCGGCGGCTGTGTGTGCGCGGGCCTGGCAGCGTCGGCGACCGGCGAGGACGCGGCCAACGCCGCCCTCGGCGTCGTCATGCTCTTCATGCTGGCGGTCGCGCTGCTGGGTCCGCTGGTGGCCCGCGCCTGCGCCGCCCTGTTCGGCCTCCCGCTGCGCGGCGCCGGCGCCCCCGCCGCGCTCGCCGCCGCAAACTCCCGCACCAACGCCCGGCGTCTGGCCTCCGCGATCACCCCGATCGTGCTCGCCATTTCGTTCTCCTCCGTCCTCGTCTTCCTGCACACCAGCGAGGACCGGGTCACCGGCGAACAGCAGCGGGCGGGCATCGTCGCCGACCACATCGTCACGGTCGAGCGGGGCGCCCTGCCCCCGGAGGCCCTGCGGAGGGCCGAGCGGACTCCCGGAGTCACCGCCGCCGTAGGCCTGTTGAAGACATCCGTCCTCGTCAGGTCCTCCGGCGTCCTGACACCCGTCTCCGCACAGGGCGTGAGGGGCTCCGCCCGCGCCCTGACCGCCGTACAGGACCTGGACGTCGAGCGAGGACGACTGACCCTGAAACCGGGCGAGGTAGCCCTCGACGCCTCCGTCGCCGGCAACGCGAAGGTCAAGGTCGGCGACCGCGTGCGAGTCCACCTGCCCGACGGCACCAGGGTCACCCCGCTGGTGGTCGCGACGTACGGACGCGGCCTGGGCCTGTCGCAGGTCACCCTGAACCGCGCCGACCTGGCCCGCCACGTCAGCTCGTCCTTCGACTCCGAACTGTGGGTCAAGGGCGGCACGGCGAAGGCACTCGCACCGCTCGGCCGGGTCCGGGCCCGCACCGACTACACGACCGCCACGTCCCTCGACCGCGAGCTCAACGGCTGGGCGAACCGGGTGATGGCGGCCGTGCTCGGCGGCTTCGCGGCCGTCGCGGCCGTCAACACGCTGGTGATGACGGTCCTCGACCGCCGCGGCGAACTCGGCACGCTCCGCCTGCTCGGCTCCACCCGCCGCCAGGTGCTGCGCATGGTCCGCTGGGAAGCCCTCCTGATCGCCGTCGCGGGCATCGCGCTCGGCACGGCGATCGCCCTGGCCACGCTCGTGCCGATGATGAGAGGACTGACGGGCCAGGGACCGTACATACCCCCACTGGTGTACGGCTCGTTCGCGGCCTCGGTCCTCGTCCTCGGCGTGGCCGCGGCGACCCTGCCGGCCCGGGCGGCACTGCGCGGGGAGACACTGGAGCGGTGACCGAGACACCCCGCACCCCGCTGACCCTGGCCCAAGTCGAGGCCACCGCCCGCGCCGCGCACGCCGGCCAGACCGACAAGGCGGGACGGCCCTACGCCGAACACCTGCTGGCCGTGGCCGAGGGAGTACGGGAACGGGGCGGCGACGAGGACCAGATCGCGGCGGCCTGGCTGCACGACGCCGTCGAGGACGACGCCCTCTCGCCCGAATGGCTGCGCGACGCGGCGCTGAGCAGCCGCACGAAGGACATCGTCCTCGCGGTCACCAAGCGGGCCGGGGAGCCGCCCGAGGCGTACGCCGCGCGCATCCTCGCCACCCCGGGCGCGCCGCTGGTGAAGGAGGCGGACCTGGCGCACAACGCGGATCCGGAACGCCTCGCGGTCCTCGACGAGGCCACCCGCACACGACTGACCGAGAAGTACGCACGGATGCGCGCACTTCTCGGTCAGGGAGATGCGATCTGAAAGGCGCCTAGGCGCTGACCTTCTCGCGCTCGCGCCGCTCGGCGCCCTGGCGCTCGCGGGCCAGCTCGGCCGCGTCCCGCTTGAAGGCCCATTCCATCTTCGGCTCCATCGCGAAGCGGAACATGCGCTGCACCGGCTTGGTGCACAGCACCGTCACGACGGCGGCCGCGAGGGCGGTCACGGCGATCTGCCCGGCCGGGTGGTGCATCCAGTCCGGCTCGAACCAGCCCTGGTAGTCGCCGGCCTTCACGAGGAAGCCGTGCAGCAGGTAGCCGTAGAGCGTGCCCGCGCCGAGCGCGGTGAACCACATGTGGCGGCGCGGCACCCAGGCGAAGAAGCAGGCGGTCAGCACCAGGGAGCAGCCGAACATCGCGAGCACCATCACCGGACCGGCCCACCACGGAGCGCCCAGCTCCTGCGCGGCGTCACGGTGGTAGAACCACGCGGTGTTCATGCGCGGCACGGCCCACCAGCTGACGGCCAGGGCGGCGGCGAACACCGGCACCGAGGCGATCCGCACCGAACGGCGGCGCACCATCTGGAAGTGCTCGGGCTTCATCACGAGGCCCAGCACGAAGAACGGCAGGAACTGCAGGACGCGCTGGAGGTCCAGGTCGTCACCGATCGACGGGGTGACGGTCGCCAGCATCGCGAGACCGAGCGCGAGCGGCAGCGGCCAGCGCACCATGTTCCAGATGGGGGTGGTCAGCCGCCAGATGAACAGCGCGACCAGGAACCAGGTGAGGTACCACGGGTCGAGGAGGCTGATGTCCTGCCCCGGGTCGTCGTCGATCCACCGCTTGAAGAGCGGGTAGGCCGTCTCGAAGATGATGTACGGCACCGCCACGCCGGTGATCAGGCGCTTGAGCCGGTCGGGCCGCATGTCGAAACTGCGCGAGAAGTAGCCGGAGATGAGGATGAACGCCGGCATGTGGAACGCGTAGACGACCTGGTACGCGGCCTCGAGTATGCGGCTGTCGCCCTTGAGCGGCTCCCAGGCGTGGCCCATGGCCACCAGCACGATCGCGAGGTACTTCGCGTTGTCGAAGAACGCGTCGCGCTGCTTGCCGTTCTGCTTCTTCTGGGGGCTCTGCGGCGAGCGCGGGCTCGGCACTCCGCCTGCCGGCGACTGTGCCGGGGGAAGTGGCGCCTTGCGGTCGCCGTTCGGTCGCAGCGAGTTCGTCACAGACCCTCCCACCAGGAACTCGGGGAGACGATCCGGGACCTCGCTGCGCTTGCGGGGGACGAGGCAGCGTGGAACATCTGAGGCACCCTAGCCTTCCCTGCGGCTATTCGTAAAACGCCGGACGTGATTCCTGGCTATTCGCTGTGGGTACCCCGGATTTCGGGTAGTTGACGTCACTGTCGGCGTGATGACCAACACATCTTCGGCGCCGAGTTGCGCTCGTCACAGGTGCCCTGCTTGTCGGGATACTTCCGGACTAAGCGGCGCATAAGACCAGCAGGCGACTCCAGCGGAATGTCCGCTTCAGCGCTCTCCGGGAACCTCTCCGCAGGGCTGTTGAGGAGCCTTGGGTAGTAATTCGAATTAGCTGCGAACGCGTTGTGTGGAGACGGAAACGATCCGACCGAATTCCCTGCGCGGGTGGCCCATCGAATTGCCGTACGAGTCCCTGCCGTCGGGTCCCCTCCCGCGCGCGACGTACACAGGCCCGGACGACACCAGGAGGGTCGATGCGTCACCGGCCGCATAGCCCGGCCGCGTTGGTGGCACGATGGTTCTGGCGGGGGTGTGCCGAGGCGCGCCCCCGGGCCGGGAGAGCGGACCGACCGAGGGTGTGATCAGTTGTGGCCATTTCACTGTCTGTGGTGCTGCTGTTGGCGATCATCCTTGTGGTGTTGCTGAGAGGGGGATCCATCAAGGCGGGCCCCGCGATCGTGGCGATCCTCTTCGGCTTCTTCCTCGCCTCGACCGGCATGGCCCCGTCCATCAACCGGTTCCTCAACTCGATAGCGGAGACGGTCAACTCCATCAGCTTCTGACCGGCCGCGGTCGCACCCTCCCGGCCCGGTGCCACGGTCCCGCGGGGCGGGCGGATACCCTCCTCCCGACGGGACAGTGCGTGACGGGGGGAACGTACGGGGATGGCGCTGCGCGATTCTGACCCCGCGGAGGTGGGCGGCTACCGCATCGAGGACCGCCTCGGCTCCGGCGGCATGGGTGTGGTCTACCTGGCCCGCTCGGCCTCCGGCCGCCGCCTCGCCGTCAAGGTGGTGCACGGCCAGTACGCCGACGACGACGAGTTCCGTGCCCGATTCCGCCGCGAGGTGGCCGCGGCCCGCCAGGTCAGCGGTGCCTTCACGGCCCCCGTCGTGGACGCGGACGCCGACGCGTCGCGCCCCTGGATGGCCACGCTCTACATCCCCGGTTCGGACCTCGGCACCCACGTCCGCGAGCACGGCCCGCTCTCCGTGCCCCGGCTGCGTGAACTCGCCGCCGGCCTCGCCGAGGCGCTGCGCGACATCCACCGCGCCGGAGTCGTCCACCGCGATCTGAAGCCGGCCAACGTGATGCTCGCCGAGGACGGCCCCCGCGTCATCGACTTCGGCATCTCCCGCGCCGCCGAGTTCGCCGCCGCCGACGTGCTCACCCAGACCGGCCGCGTCATGGGCACGCCGCCCTTCATGTCGCCGGAGCAGTTCTCCTCCCCGCAGGACGTCGGCCCCGCGGCCGACATCTTCTCCCTCGGCTCGGTCCTCGCCTACGCCGCCACTCGCCGCGGCCCCTTCGACAGCCCGAGCCCCTACGAGACGGCCGTCCGGGTCGTCGAGGGCGAACCGGCCCTCGCGGGCGTACCGGACGAGCTCCTCCCCTTCGTACGCCTCTGCCTGGAGAAGCACCCCAAGTCCCGTGTCACCGCCGACGAGCTCCTGACCCTGCTGCGCGACGGAGACCCGGCCGCCCTGTTCCCGGCCGACGAGGAGCGGAGGATCGTTCCGCCCAGGCGTGACCCCGCGGCCGCGCCGACCCGCGACACCCCGCTCGCCGACCCGCCGCCCGAGCCCGCCCGGCCGCGAGGCAACCGAAGACGCCGCTACCTCCTCGCCGCGGCGGCCGGGACGGCCGTGGCCGCCGTCCTCGCCGCCACCACCGTCCTCCTCGGCGGCGCCCTCTCCCGCGACGGCGAGCCCGGCCCCCCGGCCGCCACCCGCAGCGATCTCCCCGACGGCTGGAAGCCCTGGGCCACCGCCGCGAAGGCCCCCAAGGGCAGCGAGCGCCTCCTGGGTGGCGCCGGCGGCTCCCTCGCGGGCTGCGCGGCCGTCGAGTCGTCCTTGGTGTGTGCCGGCGCCAACCTCATGGCGACCCGCTTCGACCTCGCCGACGGCCGCAACACCTGGGGCCGGTCCGTCGACCCCACGCCCGGCGGTTCCTCCAGCGACGAGGGCGCGCTCATCGGCAGTGACGACGGCCGCGTCTACGCCTACGAGGCCGAGGAGGGGGAGACGGCGGGCGGCGTCCGGCTCGGCTACACGGTGTACGCCCTGGCGGCAGGCACCGGCAAGGAAATCTGGCGGACCCCGACCGGTACCGGCGAGATGGCCACCGCCCCCGACAGCACGCGGAACTCCGCCACGGCCGTCCCCGAGGGCGTCGTCACCTTCTACGGCTCCGCGGGCGACCAGTACGCCCTGCTCGACGCCGAGACCGGCGACGTCCGCTGGAAACGCCCGAAGCCGGACACCCCGGACGCCCCGGCCGACTGCCTGCTGCGCTCCGCGGCCGACCACGCCTACCTCGTCTGCGTGATCGGTCTGACGGAACGAGGAGCCTCCCGCACCACCGTCTCCCAGATCGACCCGGCCACCGGAAAGGCCCGCTGGACCGTCGAGGCGAAGGGCACCCAGTACCTGCTCGGCCAGCACGACGGACGTCTGGTCCTCGCGGACGCCTTCACCACGGACCGCGGTCTGACCCTGATCGACGTCTCCTCGCGCGTGCTCACCGTGCGACCGCTCGCGCAGCCCCGGCCCGATGACGCGCAGGCGTACCTGGTCCGCGGCACGGTCTACTTCACGCGCGACAGCGGCGGCGTCCGCGCGGTCTCGCCCCGTACCGGCCGGACACTGTGGGAATCCAACCCCACCGTGGAGAAGCCGGGGCCGCCGACCGCCTCCGCCACCCATCTGTACGTCGCCTCTCCCAGCGGCCGCCTGGCCGCCCTGGACGCCGGCACCGGCGAGGTCACGGGCACTCTGCCCGGCCGCGACGACGGAGGCAGAACCGACAGCATGCTCGTCACCTCGGGCGCCCCGCTCGTCCTCGTCGGCGACGCCCTGTACGTCCCGTACGGCGTCCGCTCCGTCTACACGGCGGACGTACGCGCCCTCTGAATCCCTGAAGTACCGAAAAAACACCTCGGGCCCGGTTCCGAAGAACCGGGCCCGAGCCGTTCAGAGCGGGCGACGGGAATCGAACCCGCGTAGCTAGTTTGGAAGATCGCGTATGCGGATCGGGGCTGAGCTGGCGAGACGCTGACCTGCGTGTTCCTCGGGCCGTCTCCGGCGTTCCCCGTTGTTCCCCGTCGGGCGCTGCTCGATCGGGCACGCAGAGGGCACGTGCAGCCTTCTCCGGGCCATCAAGGGTTGCGGGGCCCTCCTGCCCGATCGGAACCTAGTCGGCGCTCATGCGGCCGCCTGGGCGCTCCGTCCAACGGTTGAGGGCGTTGCTCCTGTTCGATACAGGCTTTGAGGCCGGGCCTCATCCTTATCAGGTCGATCATGTGGGGTCATGCACGTCGGCCAACTCGCTCTGGGCCTCGCTGGATCGGACCGTCGGTGTTCGGCGCTGACCGCTGCCGTTCGCCCCTGTTGATGTCGGCCGTTGATGTCAGCGACGAGGGGTGCTCTTGACAAACCCAACGCAGAGCCTGTCTCGAAGTCGGGTGTGGGCTTGTGCCAAGATCGCGGGATGCTGCGACTCACCGATTTCATTATCGACTGCCCGGACACGATGAAGCTGGCGGCTTTCTACTCCGAGGTGACGGGCCGTCCGATCAAGGAAGGCAGCTCCGAGAACTGGGCTGGCATCCAGTTCGGCGAGATCGAGCTGGCATTCATCCGGGTGGACGACTACCGCGCGCCGCAGTGGCCCGACAGCGAGCACCCCAAGCAGTTCCACCTCGACTTCGAAGTGGACGAGATCGAGTCCGAGCAGCGCCGCGTCCTCGACCTCGGCGCGACGCTAAAGCAGGACTTCATCGGCCCCAACGGCTACGGCTGGCAGGTCTACACCGACCCGATCGGCCACCCCTTCTGTCTGTGCCGCAACAAGGGCGTCATCTGGACCGACCAGGGCCCGATCTGGCCCAAGCGCGACTAATTAGCCGCCCACTTCCTCACCCACCACTCTCCCCAGCTCCCATCCCGTCCGCCGTCGACCCACACACCATGGAGCGGGCGTGGTTCATGGCGTCCAGGTGGAGCGCGCCACTGTACGAACGACCTGGACGCCATGGGCCGCGTCTGCTCGGCTCTGCCTGGGTCGGCGGTGGACGGGATGGGAGCTCCCCGCGCACGCCACTACGGGCCCGCGGTCGGGAACGGCGCCCCCTCCATCCCGGTGCCGGCCGATCCCCCGCCGGAGGCATTGCCTTGACCGCGGGCCGCTCTCTGCGGTGATCGACTCATGGCCTCCGGCCCTATCCACATGTGGGCGCGCGTCGGCGCAGCGCGGGCGGAGCGGGCCGGAGGCAGGAGCGGCGCCCGGAGCGGAGCCGGGAAGCGCGCCCGGCGGAGCGGAGCGCAGCCGGGGCTTGATGAGGTAGAGAAACCTGTAACAGCTCATGGCCAGTACGGGCCTTGGCGCTGGTCACTCCTCCGTGGTGATCTGGGAGAGATCCGCGCGCGAGGGGGCAAGGTGGAGCCGTTATTCGAGGACTTGGCACGGAATCGGCCGGGCGACGCGGTGCGCCGCAAGATCCGTGAGCTACAGCCGAACCCACTGCTGAGACTGCTTGATCGCTGGCGCACTGAGTCGGAGATCCGTAGTTGGTCAGATGGCCTCACAGGCGAGCGAATCACCGGCAAACGACTGAACAGCCTGCGGGCCCGTGGCTGGTTCGCCCTCCATGCCATCCAGTGGGCGACCGGCGCGGACATTGATCACCTTGCCATCGGCCCGGCTGGCGTCTTCTCCATCAACTCCAAACGCCACCGGGCCAAGTCAGTCTGGTACGGCGACACAGCGATCACGGTGAACGGGGCCGTTCAGCGTCACATCGCAGTCAGTCAGTCCGAGGCACGCCGTGTGTCCCGTGCCCTGTCCCGACACTGCGAATTCGACGTGCCTGTTCGCCCCGTGATCTCCGTGGTGCACGCAGCGAAGCTCACGGTCAAGAACGCGAACCCTCCGGTGCTGGTCCTGGCTGTCGAGCATCTCGACCGGGTCTTGTCGGGCCTGTCGCCGATACTCGACGCCGACCAGGTGGCGCACATCTACGGTGTGGCGAGGGATGCTCGGACCTGGGTTGCCTGATCAGGCGTCGAAGTCGTACTCGAGCACGTACGCGTTGGCGTCAAGGATCATCTCGTTCACCTCGACAGGGCGCCCCTCGTCCGCGAACGCCGTACGGCAGATCATGATCACGGGAGTGCCCGTAGAGAGCTGGAGTCGGCTGGCTTCCTCCTGTGACGGCATCCGGGAGCGGATTTCCTCACGGAAGTGCACGGGCTTGTAGCCAAGCTCCGCCAAGCGGGCGTAGGTGCCGCCGGGCCCGGTGTCCTCCTGCGTGATCGCTGAACCGGCCACTAGGTCGGCAGGCAGGTAAGACGTAGACAGCAGGACCGGCTTGCCGTCCAGCACGAAGCGGCGGCTCCGTACGCAAGCCGAAGCGCTGGCCTCGATGCCGAGTACCTGATTGATCCGATCGGGTGCAGCCTCGTCAGTGACCTGCACCTGGTCGACGACCAGTGCGCGGTCCCCAATGTCCGCCGACCAGATCGAGCGCCCAGAGCCCCACTGGTCTCGGGACAGTCGTTGTATGCCTCGCCGCCTGAGCGGTTTGAAGGAGCGCACGAACACGCCCGCGCCCTTGCGGGACTCGGCCAAGCCCTCGTTCTGGAGCACCCCGAGTGCTTGCCTCGCGGTCATGCGAGCCACGTCATACGTGGCCATGAGGTCGTTCTCACCTGGTAGCCGATCGCCTGGGCCGTATTCGCCGGCCTGGATCGCTTCCCGCAGTTCGTCGGCGATGCGCTGGTACTTCGGCTGGCGTCCGCTGCCCTGGGTGGCCATGTTGATCCCTCCTTTCCTCTCTAGACACCTTAGGGGGAGTCATGTCGGTCGACACAACTGCGGCTCGCCTCAGTAGCCAAGCTGAAACATCTCTAGAGATGCATTGACGTCTCTAGAGATGTGCTGTTCCATGGAGTCATCTCTAGAGAGGTTGCCCACAGGGGGTGGCCTCGGAGACGAGGGGACAGCTATGCCGTCGTTCAAGATCGACACGTCGACCGCCGTGGTATTCGTCGCGACTGCGCCGGAGCCGAAGATGGTCAACAAGAAGACCGGTGAGCGGGCCGTGGACCGGGACAACCCCGCCGTGGGGCTGTCGACCGTGGGTCTGCTGGTCTCGGACGAGGGGGAGGGGAACCTGTACCAGGTCACCGTTCCGGAGACGGGCCTTCCCGAGGGGCTCGCCCCTGGGATGCCGGTACGGGTGGTCGGTCTCAAGGCCCGTGACTGGGAGAACGAGTTCAACGGCCAGAAGCGCCACGGCATCTCGTTCCGTGCGGTCGCGATCACGACGGTGGCCTGATCATGACTGACCTGCCTACCTGGCTGGAGCTGGGAACGGCGGCGGCTGGTGCCGGTGGGATTGGCTACGCCAAGGTCCGTGCCCCGCGCGTGTACTGGTCGCTGATCGGTCTCCCGGTCACCTGGGGCCGGTTCACGTGGTCCTACCGCAACACGATGGAGGTGTGCGGGCTGACGGTGCAGCCGTCCGGCTTCCGTGCCTTCGTCAAGCGCAACGTGGCCCGTAGCGAGGTGCGCCCGGTGCCGCCGAAGGTTCGCCGGGTCCGTCCGATCACCACGGGTCTGCGGGTCACGCTCCGGCTGCCCGCCGGTCTGGAGCCCGCCGACATCGCCGCATCGTCGGAGCGGCTTCGGCACGCCTTCGGGGTCCGGTCGGTGCGGGTCACCGAGACCAAGCCCGGCTTTGTTGAGCTGCGGATGACCGGCTATGACGTGCTCGCCCGGGTCACGCTGCCGCGCAAGGCGCAGCCTCGTGATCTGGTGGTTCCGGTCGCGCTGTGCGAGGACGGCACGGTGTTCGAGCGGGACTACCGCCAGGTGCCCATGGCGCTGACGCTGGGGGCCACGCTGTCGGGTAAGTCCATGTACCAACGGAACCTGATCAAGGGTCTCGCTCAGCTCCCCGTCGCGCTGGTCGGCATCGACTGCAAGCGCGGTGTCGAGCACGGCCGCTACGCGCCGCGCCTGTCGGCACTGGCCACCGACCTGCCTTCGGCCGGGCGCCTGATAGACGCGCTCGTCGCGGAGATGGAAGAGCGCTTCGACCTGCTCTCCCTGTACGGGGTCTCGGACATGTGGGAACTGCCCGCACGCGTCCGGCCCGTGCCCCTGGTCGTGCTGATCGACGAGGTGGCGGAGCTGTTCTTCGTGCTCTCCAAGAAGGATGAGCCGGAGCGTGACCGTGTGGTCATGCAGTTGGTCCGCCTTGGGCAGATGGCCCGTGCGATCGGCATCTACCTGGAGGTGTGCGGACAGCGCTTCGGCTCGGACCAGGGCAAGGGTGCCACCGCTCTGCGTGCTCAGCTCACCGGCCGGGTCGTGCACCGCGTCAACGACAAGGCCAGTGCTGACATGGGCCTGGGCGACATCTCCCCTGAGGCCGTCTTGGCGGCCACGTCCATCCAGGCCGATCGTCCGGGTGTGGCGGTGGCCGGTGACACCTCCGGCGGCTGGTCCCGCATCCGCACCCCCAAGGTCACCCCGAACGAGGCGGCGGCCGTGTGCCGGCAGTTCTCCCACCTGACCCCGGACCTGCCGTTCCTGGCACCGTTCCGCCCGGTCGGCTCGGGGATCGTCCCGCCGATGCCGACGACTCCGCCCCGGGTGCCGCAGCCCGTCACCGAGTAACCCCCTGTTCTCCCCGGTCGGCGCGACCGCCTTCGCGCCAGGTCCCTACCCGAGCCATGCCCGAAGGAGACGCCATGGCCGAACGGAAGACCCGCCGCAAGCCCGCCAAGAAGCCGTGCCCCGACTGCCAGACGGGCCAGATCTCGGAGTCCTTCAAGGTCGGCGGTCGCAGCAAGCGCGTGAGCGACGACCGGCAGGAAGCCCTCTGCCTGACCTGCCTGGGCACCGGCGTCGACCCCAATCCGGATGCGTGAGGGAGCTCCCAGATGCGGTTCTACCTGACGACCCACAAGCGGCACTGGCTCCGCCTGACCGGCGTGCCGCTGTTCCTGAAGTCCGAGCACTTCGACCGCGCCATCAAGTGGGACGAAGCTCAGGGCCCTTACGCCGTCGACTCCGGCGGCTTCATGGAACTGAAAGACAAGGGCACCTGGACCCGCCCGCCCCGGCAGTACGTCGATGACCTGCGCCGCATCTGGGAGCACGTCGGCCCCTATGACTGGGCCGCACAGCAGGACTGGATGTGCGAGGACGCCATCATCCACGGCGGCACCTTCAACGGTCAGCACTTCGTCGGCACCCATCTGAGCGTGATCGAGCACCAGCGCCGCACCGTGGCCAACTTCCTCGAACTGCGCTCGCTCGCCCCTGAGTTGCGGATCATCCCGGTTCTCCAGGGCCGGACCATCCCGGACTACGAACGCTGCCTGGAGATGTTCGAGCGGGCCGGGGTCGACCTGCGCAAGGAACCAACGGTCGGGCTGGGCTCGGTATGCCGGTTGCAGTCCACTCGCGAGGGCGCCGCCATAGTCACCGCCATGGCCGCACACGGGCTGAAGCTGCACGGCTTCGGCTTCAAGACCCTCGGCCTGGCCAAGGTCGGCCATCTGCTTGCCTCCGCCGATTCCGCCGCCTGGAGCTCCCACGCCCGCCGCAGGCCCGCTCTGCCCGACCACACGCACAAGAACTGTGCCAACTGCATCGACTACGCCTTGGGCTGGCGCGACGGGGTCCTTCTCAAGGCCGCGCGGTCCGTCGCACCGGCCACGAGCCCGGGCGCCCCGCACGCGCAACTCCCCCTGTTCTGAACCGAAGGGAGGTGAAGACTGTGCCCCGCTCGCTGCGCCCGGACGCCGTCCTCGTACAAGCCGTGATCGCCGGTGCCCTGTCCTTCGCCCACCTGCACGACCTTGCCGAAGCGGCCGGTCAGACCGGATGGAAGGCCTGGGCCTACCCGGTCTCCGTCGACCTGCTCCTTGTCGCTGCCTGGCGCAGGTTGCGCACCGCACGGCGCGACCGCTCCGCCTGGACCTGGTTCGTCATCGCGCTGACCGCGTCGCTCGGCGCCAACATCGCCACGGCCGGACTGCTCGACCTGACCGACGTGCCTGCCTGGCTGCGGATCCTCGTCGCTGGCTGGCCCGCTCTGGCCTTCCTCGGTGGAACCCTGCTGGTCCACTCGCCCACCGAACCGGCCGCACCTGCACAGCCTGCGGACGAACCGGCCGCGCCGGAAGTCGAGACGCACCGCGTCGACGACCCCGAGCCCGACCCGGCACCGGAGATCACCACACCGGAGCCCGCACCGGCCCTGCCCGAAGCACCCGCCCCGGCGGTGCCCCCTGCGCTGATCGACCACGCACGCAAGCTCGCCACCGACCACCGCACCCGCACCGGCACAGACATCGACACCGCCACCCTGCGCGCCCGGCTCGGTGTCCCTGAGGACCTCGCTGGCGCGATTGTCGCCCAACTCGCTTGAGACACAAGGAGGTTCACCCATGCGTCCGAACCGCTTCTACGACGTGATCCGCATCGGTCCCGTCAAGGTCGGCTCCTTCAACAACGGCCGGGGCCAGACCCGGCACACCGCCGCCTGTACCGCCCCGAAGTGCGGCTTCTCCAATGAATACGGCGACCGCTCGGCGGCCGAACTCGCCGCCCGCACCCACCGCTGCACCGCCTGAGCCGGAGAGACGCCATGCAGTTACCTGAGGACCAGATCAGGGCCGGACACATCCCGGCCGAGCTGTACCGGCAGATCCCGCCCGGCGCCGACGTGCGCAAGGTTGTGATCGTCCAGGAAGCCCCGCGCTCCTACAAGGGGCCGATCGTCATGACCCTGCTGGTCACCGCCGGGTCCGTGGTGGTGCTGCTCGTGCTCGCCTTCGTCGTCCAGGTCATCGCCGCTTCCATCGTCACCGTGCTGTCGGCGACCTGCGGCATCACCTACACGCTCAACCGCGCATCCAAGCACCCGGTCCGCTCCCGGCCTCGCCGGGCCAAGAGCCGTCGTTTCAAGTAGCCCTCCGGGGCGGCCTCTACCGCCAAGTATCCGCCGCCCCGGACGGCCCTGACCGCTTCCAGATCTCTCGACCCGAAAGGGCTCCACTCATCATGCCTTCTCACGCCTCGAACCGTCCGCTCTGCCGTGACTGCGACGGCTTCGCCACCGCCGCCATCACCACCGGCACCCGTCACGCCGACGGCACCCGCGCGACCCTGTGCGTCACCTGCCCGGCCTGCCAGGGCACCGGCCACCGCCGCTCCTCCGCCCCCGCGCGGACCGGGAGGTGACCGGCATGGGCGATCTCACGCCGACCCGGGACCGCCCCGGCCTGCACATCAGCAAGCCCTCCCCGAACGCCCCCGCCCAGGGATCCGCCGTGTGCCACTGCGGCGCGAGCGCCACCGCCACCGGTGACGCCCAGGTCCGCCTCCTGGTCCAGGGCTGGGAGGCCAACCACGGCTCTGCCCACACCAAGGGGTGACAGCGTGACCGACACCGCCACCATGGCGGGCCTGGACCCGGCCACCCTCGCCGACGTGCTGAGGGTGGCCGGGTCTCCCGGCTTCGACCGCATCCAAGACCAAATCCGCCGCACCGGCGGCTGCTCCGACCCCATCCACCTGCAAGGCGCCACCGTCACCCGCGACGCTGCTACCGGGCAGGTCCTGCACTCCTACTCCACCGACACCGAGCCCGGCGGACGGCTTCGGATCGCCTGCGGCAACCGTCGTGCCTCCCGCTGCCCGGCCTGCGCCTGGACCTACGCCGGAGACACCTACCACCTCATCCGCGCTGGACTCGTCGGTGACCCCGCAAAGGGCACGCCGCACACGATCCGCGATCACCCCCGCGTCTTCGCGACCCTGACACCCCCGTCGTTCGGGCGGGTCCACAATCGTCTGGGCAACCGGCCCTGCCGTTGCGGCCTCCGCCATGGTGAGGACGCGCCTGAACTTGGCACCCCGCTCGACCCGGACACGTACGACTACGCGGGCGCGGTGCTGTGGAACAACCACGCCTCCGACCTGTGGCGCTACTTCACGATCTACCTGCGCCGCGAGATCGCCAAGCGGGCTGGCCTCACGCAGAAGGACGCCCGCGAACAGTCCCGCGTCTCCTTCGGCAAGGTTGCCGAGTACCAGAAGCGCGGGGGCGTGCACTTCCATGCCGTGATCCGATTCGACGGCCCCGACGGGCCAGACGACCCGCCGCCGTCCTGGGCGACCCTCGACCTGCTCACCGATTCGATCCACGCTGCCGCCGCTCGAGTAGCGGTCGACGTGAGTCCGGCTGGAGACCAACCGGCTCGCGTCCTGCGCTGGGGCACACAGGTCGACGTTCGCACGATCCGGGCCTTCGGCGACGACAAGGAGATCACCGAACAAGCCGTCGCCTCCTACGTCGCCAAGTACGCCACCAAGGCCGCCGAGACCACCGGCACCGTCGACCGCCGCATCGGCAACAAGGAAGCCCTGATCCTGCTCGGCGTGCCCGACCACCCCCGCCGCCTCATCGAAGCGTGCTTGGACCTGCACCCGCTCTACCCGGACCGCAAGCTCCGGGACTGGGCTCACATGCTCGGCTTCCGAGGCCACTTCTCCACCAAGTCCCGCCAGTACTCCACCACCCTCGGAACCCTCCGCCAGACCCGCGCCGACTACCGCGCAGCCCAGCAACGCGAAGCCCTCGGCCTACCCGACCCCGATGACGAGGACGCGACCACGCTCACCCTCGCCCACTGGACCTACGCCGGTCACGGCCACACCCCCGGTGAATCCTGGCTCGCCGCCAACATCCACCGCGACATCCAACAGAACCGCGAAACCGCCCGCGAAGCGCTCGCAGACCTGCGCCAGGAAGGAGAGCACGACCATGAATGAGCGGTACCTCAGCGTCGACCAGGTTGCCGAGCTGCTCGGCACGACGGTGCGATTCCCTCGACGTCTGATCGAAGAGCGGCGCATCACCTACGTGAAGGTGGGCCGACACGTCCGGATACCCGAGAGCGCGGTTCGCGAGTTCATCGACGCCAACACCGTGCAGCCGCGGCGGCGTGGAGCAGCCCTTCGGGGGGTGGCTGCCTGATGGCACAGAAGCGCCGGCACTTCGGCCGGGTCCGCAAGCTCCCGTCCGGCCGCTACCAGGCTCGCTATCTCGGCCCTGACGGTCAGCTCCGCCCCGCGCCCCACACGTTCCGCACCAAGAAGGACGCCGACGACTGGCTTGCCGACAAGCAGACCGAGCTGCGGCGCGGCGATTGGCACGACCCGGACGCCGGGAAAGTGCCGTTCGGTGAGTACGCCGCTGCCTGGATCAAGGAACGAGAGCTGACCTCCACCACCCGTCAGCTCTACGGCTCGCTCCTGCGGCACCACCTCGAACCTGCCTTCGGGGGCGTCAACGTCGCGGAGATCTCGCCCCCGCTCGTGCGACGCTGGCGCGCTGACAAGCTCGCGTCCGGCACCGGCCCCACGACCGTCGCCAAGGCCTACGCGCTACTGCGCGCGATCATGGGCACGGCTGTCGCCGACCAGATGATCAGGCGCAATCCGTGCACCATCAAGGGCGCCAGCACCGTGCACACCCCCGAACGGCCCACCGCCACCGTGCAAGAGGTCTACGACCTTGCCGACGCGATCCAGCCCCGATACCGGGCGCTCGTGCTCATGGCCGGGTTCCTCGGCCTGCGCTGGGGCGAGCTGATCGGCTTGCACCGCCGGGACATCGACCTCGACCACGGCACCGTGCGCGTCCGCCGTGCAGTCGCCGAGCTGAACAGCGGGCAGCGCGAGATCAAGGCACCCAAGAGCGCGGCGGGCAAGCGAACGGTGTCCATCCCGGCCGCGATCATCCCGGACATCCGTGACCACCTGAAGCGGTACGCCGAGCCGGGTGCCGACGGCCGGGTCTTCGTCGGTGCCAAGGGGGCGACCCCGCGCCGGAACCACTTCAACCGGCTGTGGCGCACGGCGTGCGAGGACGCCGGGATCAAGGGCCTGCACTTCCATGATCTACGGCACACAGGCAACACCCTCGCCGCTTCGACCGGGGCCAGCACGCGGGAGCTGATGTCGCGCATGGGTCACAGCACTGCCCGGGCCGCGCTGATCTATCAGCACGCGAGCGCCGACCGTGACCGGCTGATCGCCGACGCGCTGAGCGGCCTCGTCCACAAGGCCCGGAAGAAGGTCCGGAAGGCTAAGAAGAAGCAAGATCGAAAGCCGAAGGGGCACGCGGGGGACACGGGGGACTGAACACGGTCCCGGGAAACGATCAGGGCCAGGCGGAGGAATGATCCTCTGACCTGGCCCTGAGTCGTATGGAGCGGGCGACGGGAATCGAACCCGCGTAGCTAGTTTGGAAGACTAGGGCTCTACCATTGAGCTACGCCCGCACGGTGCGCGCCACAGGTCGGGTGACCTCGGCACGCAAGCATCGTAGCGGGTCGTGCGCCCTCGTCGCACACCGCATTCGGAACCGGACCTCCCCGGCGCCGACGCAGCGGAAATGCGGCGGCCGCACGGCCTTGCGCCATGTACCCTACGTGTCGCACCAGACGGGGTGTGGCGCAGCTTGGTAGCGCGTCCGCTTTGGGAGCGGAAGGCCGTGGGTTCAAATCCCGCCACCCCGACCAGCCACCCGATCATCTCGACTCACCTCGGATGATCGCCTTCCGGTCACTCATGTGATCGCCTTTTGGGCGGTGTAGTCGCTGCCGTTACTATGCAAGCTGCACGCCCGTGTGTCTCAGCGTCTGAAGTCTCCGGGCGGCGAAATCCGCCGGGCCGCTCTGGCCCCGGCAGAACCCAAGAAGTCAGCCACAAGGAGACCGAACCGTGAAGAGCGCCGTGGAGACCCTGAACCCGACTCGGGTTCGGCTCACTGTCGAGGTGCCCTTCGAGGAGCTCAAGGACAGCCTCGACGCGGCGTACAAGAAGATCAACCAGCAGGTCACGGTGAAGGGCTTCCGCAAGGGCAAGGTCCCGGCCCGGGTCATCGACCAGCGGTTCGGCCGCGGTGCGGTGCTGGAGGAGGCCGTCAACGACGCGCTGCCGAAGTTCTACACCGACGCGGTCAACGAGGCCGAGCTGAATCCGCTGGGCCAGCCCGAGGTCGACATCACGGAGCTGAAGGACGGCGAGACGCTGAACTTCACCGCCGAGGTCGACATCCGTCCCTCCATCGAGATCCCGGACTACTCCGGCATCGAGGTCGAGGTCGACGCGGTCGAGGTCACCGAGGAGGACGTCGACAAGGCGGTCGAGGAGCTGCGCGAGCGCTTCGCCTCCACCGCCCCGGTCGAGCGTGCCGCCGAGGACGGCGACGTCGTGACGATCGACCTGGAGGCCAAGGTCGAGGGCGAGGTCCTCGAGGACGGCGTCGCGGACGGCGTCTCCTACACCATCGGCTCCGGCGAGCTGCTGGACGGCATCGACGACGCCGTGAAGGGCGTGGAGGCCGGTGGCGAGGCCACCTTCACCTCCGAGCTCAAGGGCGGCTCGGCGGCCGGCAAGGAGGCCGAGGTCACCGTCAAGGTCACCCAGGTCGCCAAGCGTGAACTGCCCGAGCTGGACGACGAGTTCGCGCAGCTCGCCTCCGAGTTCGACACCATCGAGGAGCTGCGGGCCGACAGCCGCAAGCGCCTGGAGAACATGAAGCAGTACGACCAGGCCACGCAGGCCCAGGAGCGCGTCCTGGAGAAGCTGCTCGAGCTGGTCGAGGTGCCGGTCCCGGACAAGCTGCTCGAGGACGAGGTCAACACCCGCAAGCACAACCTCGAGCACCACCAGCTCGGCCAGATGGGTCTCGACCTCGAGAAGTACCTCGAGATCCAGGGCAAGACGGCCGAGGAGTTCGACGCCGAGACCAAGGAAGCCGCGGTCAAGGGCATCAAGACGCAGTTCGTGCTCGACGAGCTCGTCAAGCAGGAGAAGCTGAACGTCAGCCAGGAGGAGCTCACCGAGCACCTCATGCGGCGCGCCGCCTCCTCCGGCATGTCCCCCGACCAGTTCGCCCAGGCCGTCGTCGAGGGCGGTCAGGTTCCGCTCCTGGTCGGCGAGGTCGCCCGCGGCAAGGCCCTGGCCGTCGTGGTCGAGAAGGCCACGGTCAAGGACACCAACGGCGAGGTCGTCGACCTGGACGACGAAGAGGACGAGACCGAGGCCTCCACCGAGGAGACCCCGGCCGAGTCCGCCGAGACGGCCGAGGAGAAGACCGAGGGCTGAGCCCCCGGTACCGGGTAGGTCGTAGGAAGGCCCTGGGGTTGTGAACCCCGGGGCCTTCTTGTCACCCGTAGGGGCGGCGCCCTCAGGGGCGCGGGGAACTGCGCGACAAGCCCTCACCCGCCCGCAGCCCGGTGATTCCCGCACCACCCTCGACGAGACCGCACGGCCCTCCCGGCGGAGCCAGTCGCGCTACGCCCCCGGCGAACACTCCCATCTCCGGGATTCCCCGAAGGGACCCGCGCGTTAGGGTCCATGAATACGAGGGCAGTGGAGTCCCCGAACGGCTCCTAGCCCCTAGGGAAACGTGAGACGGCCCGGCGCCGTCGTAAGACGAGCAGGTGGATACGTGACGAATCTGATGCCCTCAGCCGCCGGCGACCCTTCAATCGGTGGTGGCCTCGGTGACCAGGTCTACAACCGGCTGCTCAACGAGCGGATCATCTTCCTCGGCCAGCCGGTCGACGACGACATCGCGAACAAGATCACCGCACAGCTGCTGCTCCTTGCCTCCGACCCGGACAAGGACATCTACCTGTACATCAACAGCCCCGGCGGTTCGATCACGGCCGGTATGGCGATCTACGACACCATGCAGTACATCAAGAACGACGTGGTGACCATCGCCATGGGCCTCGCGGCCTCGATGGGACAGTTCCTGCTCAGCGCCGGCACCCCCGGCAAGCGCTTCGCGCTGCCGAACGCCGAGATCCTGATCCACCAGCCCTCCGCCGGCCTCGCCGGCTCGGCCTCGGACATCAAGATCCACGCCGAGCGACTGCTGCACACCAAGAAGCGCATGGCCGAGCTGACCTCGCAGCACACCGGCCAGACGATCGAGCAGATCACCCGCGACTCGGACCGCGACCGCTGGTTCGACGCCTTCGAGGCCAAGGATTACGGCCTCATCGACGACGTGATGACGACGGCCGCCGGCATGCCGGGCGGCGGCGGCACCGGGGCCTGAGAGGTCCCCACGGGGCCTGTGGCGCCCCGTGAGGCCCCCGGAGCCCTCCCGGGCCCCAGCGACCCCAGACAGCCCCAGCCGACCGCCTCAGCCCTTTTCAGGAGACACCGTGAACCAGTTCCCCGGCAGCGGGATCTACGACCGTATGCACGCCGTGCAGGACATGAGCGCCTCACAGGGCCGCTACACCGGCCCGCAGGCCGAGTCCCGCTACGTCATCCCCCGCTTCGTCGAGCGCACCTCCCAGGGCATCCGCGAGTACGACCCGTACGCGAAGCTCTTCGAGGAGCGCGTGATCTTCCTCGGCGTCCAGATCGACGACGCCTCCGCCAACGACGTCATGGCGCAGCTGCTGTGCCTGGAGTCGATGGACCCCGACCGTGACATCTCGGTGTACATCAACAGCCCCGGCGGCTCCTTCACGGCGCTCACCGCGATCTACGACACGATGCAGTACGTGAAGCCGGACATCCAGACGGTCTGCATGGGCCAGGCCGCCTCCGCCGCCGCCGTCCTGCTGGCCGCCGGTACGCCGGGCAAGCGCATGGCCCTGCCGAACGCGCGCGTGCTGATCCACCAGCCGTACAGCGAGACCGGCCGCGGTCAGGTGTCCGACCTGGAGATCGCCGCGAACGAGATCCTCCGGATGCGCTCGCAGCTGGAGGAGATGCTGGCCAAGCACTCCACCACGCCGGTCGAGAAGATCCGTGACGACATCGAGCGCGACAAGATCCTCACGGCCGAGGACGCGCTGAGCTACGGACTGATCGACCAGATCATCACCACTCGGAAGATGGACAACTCGAGCCTGCGCTGAGGCGAGAGGCTGTATCGTCTGCCGCCCCTTGGCACGGTTTGGCACGGTCCACGTCAAAGTGAACCGCGCCAAGGGGGGCCCGAACGAGGGGCCCGGCAAGGTACCGTCGGACATAAGGCTGCACCAGGAGCCGCTGGACGTGGACGTCCAGTCGTCTCCCAGGCGAAGGGGAAGCACACCGTGGCACGCATCGGTGACGGCGGCGATCTGCTCAAGTGCTCGTTCTGTGGCAAGAGCCAGAAGCAGGTCAAGAAGCTCATCGCAGGGCCCGGTGTGTACATCTGCGACGAGTGCATCGACCTCTGCAACGAGATCATCGAGGAAGAGCTCGCGGAGACCAGCGAGGTGCGCTGGGAGGAACTCCCGAAGCCCCGCGAGATCTACGAGTTCCTCGAGGGGTACGTGGTCGGTCAGGAGGCCGCCAAGAAGGCCCTCTCCGTAGCGGTGTACAACCACTACAAGCGCGTCCAGGCCGGTGAGAACGGCGGGGCGAACGGCCGTGACGACGCCATCGAGTTGGCGAAGTCCAACATCCTCCTCCTCGGCCCCACGGGCTCCGGCAAGACCCTCCTCGCGCAGACCCTCGCGCGCATGCTGAACGTCCCCTTCGCGATCGCCGACGCCACGGCGCTGACGGAGGCGGGATACGTCGGCGAGGACGTCGAGAACATCCTCCTCAAGCTGATCCAGGCCGCCGACTACGACGTCAAGAAGGCCGAGACCGGGATCATCTACATCGACGAGATCGACAAGGTCGCGAGGAAGAGTGAAAACCCGTCGATCACGCGCGACGTGAGCGGCGAGGGCGTACAGCAGGCCCTGCTGAAGATCCTGGAGGGCACCACCGCCTCGGTACCGCCGCAGGGCGGCCGCAAGCACCCGCACCAGGAGTTCATCCAGATCGACACGACGAACGTGCTGTTCATCGTGGGCGGTGCCTTCGCCGGCCTCGAGAAGATCATCGAGTCCCGGGCGGGTGCCAAGGGCATCGGCTTCGGCGCGCAGATCCGCTCCAAGCGCGAGATGGAGTCCAAGGACCAGTTCCAGGAGGTCATGCCGGAGGACCTGGTCAAGTTCGGCATGATCCCCGAG
Organism: Streptomyces sp. NPDC044719; assembly: GCF_056433405.1. NCBI lineage: Bacteria > Bacillati > Actinomycetota > Actinomycetes > Kitasatosporales > Streptomycetaceae > Streptomyces > Streptomyces sp. NPDC044719. The sequence continues at coordinate 353,273 of NZ_JBWKHE010000006.1, read as the reverse complement.
TTCATCGGCCGGCTCCCGGTCATCACCTCGGTTCACAACCTCGACCGCGAGGCCCTGCTGCAGATCCTCGTCGAGCCGCGCAACGCGCTCGTCAAGCAGTACCAGCGCCTCTTCGAACTCGACGGTGTGGAGCTGGACTTCGAGCGTGAGGCCCTCGAGGCCATCGCCGACCAGGCGATCCTCCGCCAGACCGGCGCGCGCGGCCTGCGCGCCATCATGGAGGAGGTCCTCCAGGGCGTGATGTACGAGGTCCCGTCCCGCAAGGACGTCGCCCGCGTCGTCATCACGGCGGACGTCGTCCAGTCGAACGTCAACCCGACGCTGATTCCGCGGGATGCGCGGGGGCGGGGGCCGGGGGAGCAGAAGACCGCGTGACGCAGCAGACCGCGTGACGCAGCAGACGTAAGGAAGGGCCCCGGTCGGTCGACCGGGGCCCTTCCTGTTGTCCGTTGAGCGTCGTCAGGACGCGACGCGGATCTCCGGGCGGAGCTTGGTCGTGATGTCGATCGCGACGTCCTTGGAGATGCTCCCGCTGACCTCACCCGGCGACACCATGGTGACCGTGCTGTAGTCGGCCCACGCGCAGAACCAGTCGGTCTTCTCCTTCTTGGTCGCCAGGTCCTGGCCCTTGGCCGCCTGGCACTTCATGATCGCGCCGTCGAGCTCAGCCTCCTCGGGCTCGCCGAGCAGCTCGGTCTTGCTGCCGCTGCTGCCGGAGGAACCCTCCTCGGACGACTTCTTGAAGTTGGCGAAGAACAGGTCCAGCGCCGCCTCGGGGTCGGAGATCTCACCGTAGACGCCTACGAACGTGACGCCCTTGGCCGTTGCCATCTGGGCGGCGGAGGACGGGTCGTCGGGGTCGTACTTGCTCATGTCCGCCGTGGAGTAGGAGCCCACCACGGACTTGCCGTTCTTGACGCCGCTCTTCTCGAGCTCCTTGGTCGTGTCGTCGCCGACCGTCTGCCCGTCCTTCGTGATGCGCTTGTACTCGCTGAGGACCTTCGCCGGCGTCGCGATCTTGTGCGGCCCGTCGTCCTCCAGACCGCCACCACCCCCGCCGATGACGAAGTACGCGCCCACACCAATAGCGGCGACCACGGCCACCGCACCGAGGATGATGCCCGTCTTCTTCTTGCCGCCGCCCGGCGCCGGGGGCTGCGGGACGCCGTACTGGGGCTGCTGACCGTAGGGCGGCTGCTGGCCGTACGGGGGCTGTTGGCCGTAGGGGCCGCCCTGGGGCGGGACGCCCTGCGGGGGCTGCTGCGGGTAGCCGTAGCCGGGCTGGGGCGGAGGGGCCTGCTGGGGGTAGCCGTAGCCGGGCTGGGGAGCCTGCGGCGGCTGGCCGTACGGGCCCGGCTGGCCGTACGGACCGGGCTGCTGAGGCTGCTGCCCGCCGTACGGGCCCGGCTGGTTATAACTCATGTTCTGGGTTCCCCTCCAGATGCTTATGTGTTCCAGACATCCTGGCGCAGACCCGTCGTGTGCATGGCATCGGGGTCGCCACCGTTACAAAGGGAAACGCGTTTCGGGACGGGGGAGTGACACCTCTAAACTGACCCCCGTGACCGAGAACGCTCAGCAGCAGCCACCAGCGCCCAGCACCGACCTGCCGACCCAGTACGCGCCGGCCGACGTAGAGGGGCCGCTGTACGAGCGCTGGGTAGAGCGGGGTTACTTCGAGGCGGACGAGAAGAGCGACAAGCCGCCGTACACCGTCGTCATCCCGCCGCCGAACGTCACGGGCAGCCTGCACCTCGGGCACGCCTTCGAGCACACCCTCATCGACGCGCTGACGCGCCGTAAGCGCATGCAGGGGCACGAGACGCTCTGGCAGCCCGGCATGGACCACGCCGGTATCGCCACGCAGAACGTCGTCGAGCGGGAGCTCGCCAAGGAGGGCAAGTCCCGGCACGACCTGGGCCGTGAGGCCTTCGTCGAGCGGGTCTGGCAGTGGAAGGGCGAGTCCGGCGGCCAGATCAGCGGCCAGATGCGCCGCCTCGGTGACGCCGTCGCCTGGTCGCGTGAGCGCTTCACCATGGACGAGGGCCTGTCCCAGGCCGTCCAGACCATCTTCAAGCGGCTCTACGACGACGAGCTCATCTACCGTGCCGAGCGCATCATCAACTGGTGCCCGCGCTGTCTGACGGCCATCTCGGACATCGAGGTGGAGTACCAGGACGACGACGGCGAGCTCGTCTCCATGAAGTACGGCGACGGGGACGAGACGATCGTCGTCGCCACGACCCGCGCCGAGACGATGCTCGGTGACACGGCCGTCGCCGTTCACCCCGGGGACGAGCGGTACAAGCACCTGATCGGCAAGCTGGTCAAGCTGCCGCTGACCGACCGCTCCATCCCGGTCGTCGCCGACGAGCACGTCGACCCGGAGTTCGGCACCGGTGCCGTCAAGGTGACCCCGGCGCACGACCCGAACGACTTCGAGATCGGCCAGCGCCACGACCTCCCGGCGCTGACGATCATGGACGAACACGCGGTCATCACGGCACATGGCCCCTTCCAGGGCCTGGACCGGCTCGAAGCGCGGTCGGCGATCGTCGCGGCCCTGCGCGCCGAAGGGCGGATCGTCGCCGAGAAGCGGCCGTACGTCCACTCCGTCGGCCACTGCTCGCGCTGCAAGACCACCATCGAGCCGCGCCTGTCCATGCAGTGGTGGGTCAAGGTCGGCCCGCTCGCCAAGGCCGCCGGTGACGCGGTCCGCGACGGGCGCGTCAAGATCCATCCGCAGGAGATGGAGAAGCGCTACTTCGACTGGGTCGACAACCTCCACGACTGGTGCATCTCGCGGCAGTTGTGGTGGGGTCACCGGATTCCGGTCTGGTACGGGCCGAACGGCGAGGTCGTCTGTGTCGGCCCCGACGAGGAGCCGCCCGGCACCGAGGCCGAGGGCTGGCGTCAGGACACCGACGTCCTCGACACCTGGTTCTCCTCCGGCCTGTGGCCGTTCTCCACGATGGGCTGGCCCGAACAGACCGAGTCGCTCGCGAAGTTCTACCCGAACTCCGTCCTGGTCACCGGCTACGACATCCTCTTCTTCTGGGTCGCCCGGATGATGATGTTCGGCCTGTACGCGATGGACGGCACCCCGCCGTTCCACACCATCGCCCTGCACGGCATGGTCCGCGACCAGTTCGGCAAGAAGATGTCGAAGTCCTTCGGCAACGCGGTCAACCCGCTGGACTGGATGGACAAGTACGGCAGCGACGCCCTGCGCTTCACCCTGGCCCGGGGCGCCAACCCCGGCGTCGACGTCCCGATCGGCGAGGACTGGGTCCAGGGGTCCCGCAACTTCGCCAACAAGATCTGGAACGCGACGCGCTTCGCGATGATGAACGGCGCGACGGTGGACGGCCCGCTGCCGGACGCCTCGAAGATGTCGCCGACCGACCGCTGGATCCTGTCCCGGCTCAACTCGGTCGTCGCCGAAGTCGACGCGTTCTACGAGGACTACCAGTTCGCGAAGCTGTCCGACGCCCTGTTCCACTTCGCCTGGGACGAGGTCTTCGACTGGTACGTCGAGCTGTCCAAGACGACGTTCCAGGCGGGCGGTGAGGCGGCCGAGGTCAGCAAGCGCGTTCTCGGCGAGGTCCTCGACGTGACGCTGAAGCTGCTGCACCCGGTGGTTCCCTTCGTCACCGAGACCCTGTGGACCACGCTCACCGGCGGCGAGTCGGTCGTCATCGCCGAGTGGCCGAAGGACAGCGGCTTCCGGGACACGGCTGCCGAACGGGAGATCGAATCGCTCCAGTCGGTCATCACCGAGGTCCGCCGCTTCCGCGCCGACCAGGGCCTCCAGCCCGGCCAGCGGGTTCCGGCCCGGCTGACGCTGGACGGCACGCCGTTCGCGACCCACGAGGCCGCCATCCGGCAGCTGCTCCGGCTCCAGCCGGAGGGCGACGCCTTCACGGCCACGGCGACCCTCCCGGTCGCCGGTGCCGAGGTCGCCCTCGACCTCTCCGGCACGATCGACGTCGCGGCCGAGCGCAAGCGCCTGGCAAAGGACCTCGCGGCGGCGGAGAAGGAGAAGGCCCAGGCGACCGGGAAGCTCGGCAACGAGGCGTTCCTGGCAAAGGCACCCGACCACGTCGTGGACAAGATCCGCACCCGCCTCGCCAAGGCGGAGGAGGACATCGCCCGGATCCAGGCACAGCTGGATCGCTTGCCGCAGGCGTAAGGGTTCGTACGGTCGTGGAGGCCCCGGTGCTGCTCGGCGCCGGGGCCTCCACGTGGTCAGGGGCGCGGGGCTGTATCGATATGCGGCTCCGCCGCGTGGGCGCGACCAGCCCCCACGGACCCGCACCCGCCCACAGCGAACAATGTCACTGCCCCTCCGTAGACTGGGCCCCGTGAGCGAGCTCCCTCCAGACCACAACGCCGACGACCAGCCCGACCCCCTCGACAGCTTCGACGAGATCATCGCGGAGGAGACCACCCGCGACCCCGACCTCGCGGTCATCGAGGCCGGCAGCCGAACCCTCCGCACCCAGGGCGGCCCGCCCGACGCCGACATCCCCACCCGGCCCGCCGACCCCGAGGTGGACAAGGCCCTGCGCGAGGTCGAGGCGGAGCTCGCCACGCGCTGGGGCGAGACCAAGCTGGAGCCCTCCGTCAGCCGGATCGCCGCGCTGATGGACGTGCTGGGCGAGCCGCAGCGGTCGTACCCGTCGATCCACATCACGGGGACCAACGGCAAGACCTCCACCGCCCGCATGATCGAGGCCCTGCTCGGCGCCTTCGAGCTGCGCACCGGCCGCTACACCTCGCCCCACGTGCAGTCGATCACGGAGCGCATCAGCCTGGACGGCGCCCCGATCTCCGCCGAGCGGTTCATCGAGACGTACCAGGACATCAAGCCGTACATCGAGATGGTCGACGCGCAGCAGGAGTACCGGCTGTCCTTCTTCGAGGTGCTCACCGGCATGGCCTACGCGGCCTTCGCCGACGCGCCCGCGGATGTCGCGGTCGTCGAGGTCGGCATGGGCGGCTCCTGGGACGCCACGAACGTGATCGACGGTGACGTCGCGGTCGTCACGCCCATAGACCTCGACCACACCGACCGGCTCGGCTCGACGCACGCCGAGATCGCCACGGAGAAGGCCGGCATCATCAAGCAGGGTGCGACGGTCATCATGGCGCAGCAGCCGGTCGACGCGGCGCAGGTGCTGCTGAAGAAGGCCGTCGAGGTGGACGCGACCGTGGCCCGGGAGGGGCTGGAGTTCGGCGTCGTCGACCGGCAGGTGGCCGTCGGCGGGCAGCTGGTGACCCTGCGTGGCCTGGGCGGCGAGTACCCGGAGGTGTACCTGCCGCTGCACGGCGCGCACCAGGCGCACAACGCGGCCGTCGCGCTCGCCGCCGTCGAGGCGTTCTTCGGGGTCGGCGCGCAGCGGGCCGAGTCGCTGGACCTGGACGCCGTCCGCAAGGCGTTCGCGGCTGTGGCCTCGCCGGGCCGGCTCGAGGTCGTGCGGCGTTCGCCCACCGTCGTGCTCGACGCGGCCCACAACCCGGCGGGTGCCCGGGCGGCGGCCGAGGCGATCGGGGAGGCCTTCCAGTTCAGCCGTCTCATCGGCGTCGTCGGCGCGAGCGGCGAGAAGAACGTGCGCGGGCTGCTGGAGGCCTTCGAGCCGGTGTTCGCCGAGGTCGTGGTCACCCAGAACTCCAGCCACCGCGCGATGGACGCGGACGAGCTGGCCGGTATCGCCGTCGAGGTGTTCGGCGACGACCGCGTCCAGGTCGAGCCGCGGCTGCCCGACGCGCTGGAGGCCGCGATCACGCTGGCCGAGGAGGAGGGCGAGTTCGCCGGCGGCGGTGTGCTCGTCACCGGTTCCGTCATCACCGTCGGCGAGGCCCGACTGCTCCTGGGGAAGGGCTGAGACCCGTGCGTACCCTCTGTTCCTCGACCCTGATCGGCGAGTTCTTCGTCATCGGCTTCGCCGGTCTGGTCGCCATGAAGGATCCCGATCTGTCCATGGCGACGGTGTGGACGGTCAGCGGTGTCGCGATGTTCCTGTGCCTGGTGCTGTGCGGACTGTTGACGCGCCCCGGCGGGGTCGTGCTCGGCTGGGCGCTGCAGCTCGCGCTCGTCGCGTCGGGCTTCGTCGTGCCGATCATGTTCTTCCTTGGCGCGATCTTCGCGGCCCTGTGGTGGGCGTCCGTGCACTACGGGCGGAAGGTGGACGAGGCCAAGGCGAGATTCGCGGCCCAGGCGAGTTCGTCCACACCTGACGCTGCGTAACGAGCGCCCCGACACGCCGGGTAATCTCGTCTTTCCGTAAAACCTTGACGCATAAGGAGCCCGTCGTGACCCAGCGCACCCTCGTCCTGCTCAAGCCCGACGCCGTCCGGCGTGGCCTGACAGGCGAGATCATCGGCCGCATCGAGCGCAAGGCGGGCTGGCGGATCACCGCGCTGGAGCTGCGCACCCTGGACCAGGACACGCTGGAGCAGCACTACGGCGAGCACAAGGGCAAGCCCTTCTACGAGCCGCTGGTGGAGTTCATGGCCTCCGGCCCGGTCGTGGCGCTGATCGTGGAGGGTGAGCGGGTCATCGAGGGACTGCGCGCGCTCGCCGGCCCGACCGACCCGATCGCCGCCGCGCCCGGTTCCATCCGCGGTGACTACGGCGTCATCGTCCGCGAGAACCTGATCCACGCCTCGGACTCGGAGGAGTCCGCCGAGCGTGAAGTGAAGATCTTCTTCCCGGGTCGCGCCTAAAGCGCGAAGGGCGAGCAAAGTCCGGGAGCGCCGCTCCCGGACTTTCCTGGCATATACGTGCCGATCGAGGGAACGATCGCCCCCGAACGCCCGTCTCCACAAGCGAACCCGCACAGCATCTGCTGACATTGGCGGAGACCCTCCCGCAGTGTTCGCGAAGGCGCGTCTACGATGGAAGCCTTCACGTCACAGCACCCACCTTTGCCTACCTGATAAGCCCTCAAAAGCTAGTGGGAAGGCCAGACGAATCCTGATGGGGAACTCAATGTCGTTCATCGGCCGTGACATGGCTGTCGACCTCGGGACCGCCAACACGCTGGTGTACGTCAGGGGTCGCGGGATCGTACTCAACGAACCGTCCGTCGTCGCGATCAACACCAACACCGGTGGCATCCTCGCGGTCGGGGCCGAAGCGAAGAAGATGATCGGGCGCACGCCCGGCAACATCGTTGCCGTACGTCCTCTGAAGGACGGCGTGATCGCCGACTTCGAGATCACCGAGCGGATGCTCCGCTACTTCATTCTGAAGATCCACAAGCGGCGGTATCTGGCTCGTCCGCGGGTCGTCGTCTGTGTGCCCTCGGGCATCACCGGCGTCGAGCGCCGCGCCGTCATCGAGGCGTCGTCCCAGGCCGGCGCCCGCCAGGTGCACATCATCGAGGAGCCCATGGCCGCGGCCATCGGCTCCGGCCTGCCGGTCCACGAGGCCACGGGCAACATGGTGGTCGACATCGGCGGCGGCACCACGGAGGTCGCGGTCATCTCCCTCGGCGGCATCGTCACCGCCCAGTCCATCCGGGTGGCGGGCGACGAACTGGACAACGCGATCATCCAGCACATCAAGAAGGAGTACTCCCTCCTGCTGGGTGAGCGCACGGCCGAGCAGATCAAGATCACGATCGGTTCGGCGTACGACCTCGACTCCGACGAGCACACCGAAATCCGCGGCCGGGACCTGGTGTCCGGGCTGCCGAAGACCGTGGTCATCTCCGCCGGTGAAGTCCGCAAGGCGATCGAGGAACCGGTCAACGCGATCGTCGACGCAGTCAAGACGACCCTCGACAAGTGCCCGCCGGAGCTGTCCGGCGACATCATGGACCGAGGAATCGTTCTGACCGGCGGCGGGGCGTTGCTGCGGGGCCTGGATGAGCGGCTGCGCCGGGAGACCGGCATGCCGATCCATATCGCCGAGGATCCGCTGGACAGCGTGGCGCTCGGTTCCGGTAAGTGCGTCGAGGAGTTCGAGGCACTCCAGCAGGTGCTGGACGCCCAGCCGCGCAGATGACATAACTCTTCGATTCCGCCGTACGGGACGATCTCCTCTCGTGCGGCGGATCGTTGATATAGAGGCATAAGCTCCCACAAAGCAGCCCCTCGGGTTTCCCTGGGGCTCCCCGAATTCCTATGAGGAAGGGCACGGCCGCCGCACGTGAGGGACACACGAGAGAGCCGGCTGCTCCTGGTGCTGCTGATCGCCATCGCGTTCGCTTTGATCACGGTGGACATCCGCGGTGGAGAGGACTCGCCCGTCGACGGTGCCCGGCAGGGCGCGGCTACGGTCTTCGGCCCGATCGAGAGCGGTGTCTCGGCCGCGGTCGACCCGGTCGGCAACGCGGTCTCCGCCATCCGCGACTCCGGCGAACGGCACGACCGGCTCGCCGTGCTGGAAGAGGAGAACGCGGCCCTGAAGGCGCGGCTCGGCAGCGACGACCGCAGCCGCAGCCGCCTCAAGCAGCTCGACAAGATGCTGAAGGTCGCGGGCACCGGCCAGTACGGCATCAAGGGCGCCCAGGTCATCGCCATAGGGGCCGCGCAGGGCTTCTCCTGGACCATCACCATCGACGCCGGCGCCAACGACGGCATCAAGCGCGACATGACCGTCCTGAACGGGGACGGGCTCGTCGGCCGGGTCACCACCGTCGGGCCCAACACCGCCACGGTCCTGCTGGCCAGCGACCCCGACTTCACGGTCGGCACCCGGATGGAGTCCGGCGACGAGCTCGGCTTCGCCTCCGGGCAGGGCGACCGCCCGCTGCGCGTGGAACTCCTCAACGGCAAGGCGGAGGTGAAGAAGGGCGACCGTCTGGTCACCTTCGGCTCGCAGGCCGACCGGCCGTTCGTGCCCGGCGTGCCCGTCGGCGTGGTCTCGCGTGTCGACCCGTCCGGCGGCGGACTGACCCGCACGCTCTATGTCACGCCGTACGCGAGCTTCACCAAGCTCGACATCGTCGGTGTCGTCGTCGAGGTCCCGAAGAAGGACCCGCGCGACACGGTGCTCCCGCCCAAACCCAAGCCCACCCCCAGGCCGACGGTGACGGTGACCGTGACGCCGTCCGCCGAGGCACCCGCAGACGGCCAGAACCAGCAAGAGCAGTAGGAGCTGTCACCTCATGCGCGTCAACCGGATCCTGCTCTCCTCCGCCCTGGTCGTCGTCGCCCTGGTGATCCAGGTGAGCGTCCTCGCCCGTCTGCACCTGCCGGGCGCCGTGCCCGACCTGATGCTCCTCACCGTCCTCGGCCTCGCCCTGGTGTACGGCCATGTGGGTGGCGCCCTCGTCGGCTTCGGCGCGGGCCTGCTGGCCGACCTCGCCCCGCCCGCCGACCACGCCGCCGGGCGGTACGCCCTCGTGCTGTGCGTCATCGGCTATCTCGCCGGCCTGGCGAAGCCGGAGACGGGCCGGCTGAAGTCCGCCACCGGCCCCATGATCGTGGTGGTCGCCGCGGCCGTCGGCGCGACCCTGCTGTACGCCGGGGTCGGTGCCCTCGTCGGGGACACCGCCGCCCGCCATGTGGGCCTGGGCAGCCTGCTGTTCACCGCCGCCCTGTACGACCTGCTGCTCGCCCCGTTCGTCGTGCCGGGGATCATGGCCCTGGCCCGGCGCGCCGAGAACGATCCGCTCGCCGACACCGGCTCGTCCTCCAAGGCCACCGACATCTCCTCCGGCTGGCTCTCCGGTGGTACGGGCCTGAAGATCGGCAGCCAGCGGAACGGGTTGCGGGTGAAGGCGGCCCGGGCCCGGATGGCGCGGGCCGGACGCATCAAGGGGGTCAAGCGGCTGTGAACGCAGGGGACTTCATCCCGTCATCACAGACGTCATCACGGACTCGTACGCGTAGGGAGAGGGGGAGGCAGCACCCGTGACCAACATTCCCGAGACCGGTCGGAACACACGGGTCCAGATCCGGCTCGTCGTCATCCAGGTTCTCGTCCTCTCCCTCCTGCTCACGCTCGGCGGACGCCTGTGGTACCTCCAGATCCGTGAGGGCGCGGCATACGCCAAGGAGGCGTCCGGGAACCACGTCCAGCAGGTCGTCCAGCCCGCCGTCCGGGGTTCGATCCTGGACGCGCGCGGTGTGGCCCTCGCCGACAACGAGACCCGGCTGGTCGTCTCCGCCTCCCGCACCGACCTGCTGAAGATGCCGGACGACGGCAAGGACGTCCTCGCCAAGCTCGCCAAGGTCCTGGGCATGAAGCCCAAGGAGGTCATGGCCAAGGTCCGGCTGTGCGACTCCGAGACGCCCCAGCCCTGCTGGAACGGCTCGCCGTACCAGCCGATCCCCATCACCGACGAGGCCACGCCCAAGCAGGCCCTGCAGATCCGCGAACGCGCCGAGGACTTCCCCGGCATCACCGCCGAGCCGCAGGCCATGCGCCGCTACCCGAGCCCAGGCAAGGCCAACACCGCCCAGGTCCTCGGCTACCTCTCGCCCGTCACCGACGAGGAGATCAAGCAGGCGCAGAACACCAACTCGCCGTATCTGCGCTCCGACCAGGTCGGCCGCTCCGGTCTCGAACGCCAGTACGACAAGGCGCTGCGCGGCAAGGCCGGCGTCACCCGCTACGAGGTCGACAACCTCGGCCGCGTCATCGGCCAGGCCGAGGCCGACCCCACCCACCCGGGCGACAACCTCGTCACCAGCATCGACTCGCGCGTCCAGCGGATCGCCGAGTACCAGCTGAACGAGGCCATGAAGGAAGCCCGCAAGCAGCACGACCGGAACACCGGCACCAACTACAAGGCCGACTCCGGTGCCGTCGTGGTGATGGAGGCCAAGACCGGCCGCGTCGTCGCCATGGCGTCCAACCCGAACTACGACCCGAACGCCTGGGTCGGCGGCATCTCCGCCAAGGACTACGCGCGGCTCACCGGCAAGAGCTCCAACTACCCGCTGCTCAACCGCGCGATCCAGGGCCAGTCGGCGCCCGGCTCGATCTTCAAGGTCGTCCCGACGGCCGCCGCGATCAACGCCGGCTACTCCTTCGACGGCCCCTACCAGTGCTCCAGCTCGTTCAACCTCGGCGGCCAGGTCTTCAAGAACTTCGAGTCCAAGGGATACGGCCCGATCAGCCTCGGCCGCGCCCTGGAGGTCTCCTGCGACACCGTCTTCTACCGGCTCTCCCACGAGGAGTGGAAGAAGGACGGCGGCGCCAAGCCCAAGAAGAAGGCCAACGACTGGTTCTACAAGACCGCCCACCAGTTCGGCCTCGGCAAGGAGACCGGCATCGACCTGCCCAACGAGGTCACCGGCCGCATCCCCGACCGCCAGTGGAAGCTGGACTACTGGAAGGCCAACAAGGACGTCTGGTGCCGCACCGGCAAGCGCAACGGCAGCTACGCCGAGAAGATCGCCTACGAGAACTGCCTCGAAGGCAACCGTCTGCGCGCCGGTGACTCCGTCAACTACTCCATCGGACAGGGCGACACCCTCGTCACCCCGATCCAGATGGCCACCATCTACGGGGCCATCTCCAACGGCGGCACCCTCTACGACCCCTCCGTCGGCAAGGCCGTCATCAGCGCCGACGGCAAGACCGTCACGCCGATCAAGCCCAAGTCGCACGGCAAGCTGCCGATGTCGAAGACGACACGCGACCGGATAGACGATGCCCTCGCGGGAGTCGCCACCCGCGGTACGGCCGCCTGGAGGTTCGGCGGCTGGCCGCAGGACAAGATCCCGATGCACGCCAAGACGGGTACGGCCGAGGTCTACGGCAAGCAGACGACCTCGTGGTTCGCCACCTACACCAAGGACTACACGATCGTCATGACGATCGCGCAGGGTGGTACGGGCTCCGGCGCCTCGGGCCCCGCCGTCCGCAACATCTACAACGCGCTGTACGGCGTCTCCGAGGACGGCAAGATCGACAAGAAGAAGGCCCTGCTGCCCACCCCGCAGGAGGCCCTGCCGAAGGTCAGGACCGACGGCACCATCTCCTCCCCGAAGGTCTCCAAGGACCCGGCGAAGGACCAGCAGGCCGGCAAGAAGGACCCGAAGGCCCCGGCCGACCCGCTCCAGCCGGCGACGGCGGCCCCGCCGACGCCCGAGAACCGTGACACCCGAAGGCGGCGGCGCCGCAGGGGAAGCCGGAGGCCGACGACATGACCGGCGGTGTGAACAGCTTCCAGGTCTCCGGCTACGGGCCCGAGCGCTCCGGCTGGACCCGGCTCCTCGCCCGTGACTCCGTGGTGCGGCGGCTCGACTGGCCGATCCTGCTGTCGGCGCTGGTCCTGTCGCTGCTCGGCACGCTCCTCGTCTACTCGGCGACCCGCAACCGCACGGAACTCAACCAGGACGACCCGTACTACTTCCTCATCCGGCACCTGCTGAACACCGGCATCGGCCTGGCCTTGATGGCCGGCACGATCTGGCTCGGCCACCGCGCCCTGCGCACGGCCGTGCCGATCCTGTACGGCGTCTCGGTCCTGCTGATCCTGCTGGTGCTCACCCCGCTCGGCTCCACGATCAACGGCGCCCACTCGTGGATCAAGCTCCCCGGCGGCTTCTCCCTGCAGCCCTCGGAGTTCGTGAAGGTCACGATCATCCTGGGCATGGCCATGCTGCTGGCGGCCCGGGTCGACGCGGGCGACAAGCAGTACCCCGACCACCGCACGGTCGTGCAGGCCCTGGGCCTGGCCGCCGTGCCCATGCTGATCGTGATGCTCATGCCCGACCTCGGGTCGGTCATGGTCATGGTCATCATCGTGCTCGGCGTGCTGCTCGCCTCCGGGTCGTCCAACCGGTGGGTGTTCGGCCTGCTCGGCGCGGGCACCCTCGGGGCGGTCACCGTATGGCAGCTCGGGGTGCTCGACGACTACCAGATCGCCCGCTTCGCCGCCTTCGCCAACCCCGAGCTCGACCCGGCGGGCGTCGGCTACAACACCAACCAGGCCCGGATCGCCATCGGCTCCGGCGGACTGACCGGCTCCGGCCTCTTCCACGGCTCGCAGACCACCGGCCAGTTCGTCCCCGAGCAGCAGACGGACTTCGTCTTCACCGTGGCGGGCGAGGAGCTGGGCTTCCTCGGCGGCGGCCTGATCATCCTGCTGCTCGGCATCGTCCTGTGGCGGGCCTGCACCATCGCCCGTGACACCAGCGACCTGTACGGCACGATCGTGGCCGCGGGCATCGTCGCCTGGTTCGGCTTCCAGACGTTCGAGAACATCGGCATGACGCTCGGCATCATGCCGGTCACCGGCCTGCCGCTGCCCTTCGTGTCGTACGGCGGTTCGTCGATGTTCGCCGTGTGGATAGCGGTCGGGTTGTTGCAGTCGATCCGCGTGCAGCGGCCGATGTCGGCGTGACACGGGCGGGGCGGCACTCTGCCGCCCCGCCGCCGAGCCGACTAGATTCGGTTCATGGCGGACAGCAAGCGCGAGATCGAGCGGAAATACGAGTCCGAGGACAGCGGGCTTCCCGACCTGACCGGCGTCGCCGGGGTCGCGGCCGTTGCCGACAAGGGCGTCGCCCACCTCGACGCCACCTACTACGACACCGTCGACGAACGCCTCGCCGCGTCGTCCGTCACCCTGCGCCGCCGCACCGGCGGCTCCGACGCGGGCTGGCACCTGAAGTTCCCGATCGCCCCGGGCGTCCGCGACGAGCTGCACGCCCCGCTCTCCGACACCCTCCCCGACGATCTCGCCGGGCTCGTCCGCTCCCGCGTCCGAGGCGGAGAGCTGCTGCCCGTGGTCCGGCTGCGCACCGACCGTGACGTACGCCACCTCGTCGACGCCGACGGAGGGCTCCTCGCCGAGGTCGCGGTCGACGCCGTACACGCCGAGCGGCTCACGGCCGGCGGCGGCCAGGCGCAGTGGACCGAGATCGAGGTGGAACTCGCCGACGGCGGCGACCCGGCCCTGCTCGACAAGGTGGAGAAGCGGCTGCGCAAGGCGGGCGTACGGCCCTCGGCGTCGGCGTCCAAGCTGGCCCGCGCCCTCGCCGAGACGGCGCCGGCCAAGAAGCGCCCGTCCGCCCCCGCCGGGGACCCGGTGACCGCCGGGGACCATGTGCTCGCCTATGTGCGCACCCAGCGCGACGCGATCGTCGAGCTCGACCCGGCCGTCCGCCGGGACGCCGAGGACTCCGTGCACAGCATGCGCGTGGCCACCCGACGGCTGCGCAGCACCTTCAAATCGTTCGGCAACGTCCTCGACCGGAAGGTCACCGACCCGGTCGGCGACGAGCTGAAATGGCTGGCCGGCGAGCTGGGCCTGGACCGCGACCGCGAAGTGCTGGCCGAACGGCTGACGGCGGCCCTCGACGAACTTCCCGCCGGCCTAACCCGCGGACCGGTGTCCGAGCGGCTGCTCACCTGGTCGAGCGCCGAGCACGAGGGGGCCCGCGGCCGGCTCCTCGGCATCCTGGACTCCCGCCGTTACCTGGCCCTGCTCGACACCCTGGACGCGCTGATCGCCGACCCGCCGCTGCGCGAGGCGGCCGGCAAGAAACCCCGCAAGGTGATCGCCAAGGCCGTGAAGAAGGACTTCCGCAAGGTCACCGGGCTGGTCCAGCAGGCACGGGAACTGGGACCCGGCACCGACCGGGACATCGCGATCCACGACGCCCGCAAGAAGACCAAGCGCACCCGCTACGCGGCGGAGGCGGCCGAACCGTCCCTCGGCAAACCGGCCAAGAACCTGGTCAAGTCCATGAAGGGATTGCAGAACCTGCTCGGCGAGCACCAGGACAGCGTGATGGCCCGGGGAACCCTCCGCGAGCTGTCGGCGGTCGCCCACGCGGCGGGGGAGAGCGCCTTCACCTACGGCCTGCTCCACGAGCGCGAGGAGCAGCGGGCCCTGCGCGTGGAGGCCGAACTGCCCGGGTTCTGGGACGGGATCAAGGACGGGGCGGCGAGCCTCTGAGCCTCGGGCGTACGAGGACGCCCCGCGGTCACGTTAGGCTGGATGGTCACCCCTGTCAGTACAGTCCAGCTCACGAAGGTGCGCGACATGCCTGCCGAAGTCGCTGCGTCGGTGTTCCCGCAGCTCGAAGCTCTGCTCCCGCATGTGCAGAAGCCGATCCAGTACGTCGGCGGAGAACTCAACTCCACGGTCAAGGACTGGGAGTCCTGCGACGTCCGCTGGGCGCTCATGTACCCGGACGCCTACGAGGTCGGTCTGCCCAACCAGGGCGTCATGATCCTCTACGAGGTCCTCAACGAGCAGCAGGGCGTCCTCGCCGAGCGCACCTACAGCGTGTGGCCGGACCTCGAGGAGCTCATGCGGGAGCACGCCGTCCCGCAGTTCACGGTGGACAGCCACCGGCCGGTCAAGGCTTTCGACGTGTTCGGCCTGTCCTTCTCCACGGAGCTGGGCTACACGAACATGCTGGCCGCCCTGGACCTGTCCGGCATCCCGCTGGAGTCCAAGGACCGCGGCCTGGACGACCCGATCGTCATGGCCGGCGGGCACGCCGCGTTCAACCCCGAGCCGATCGCGGACTTCATCGACTGCGCGGTGATCGGCGACGGCGAGCAGGCCGTCCTCGAGGTCACCGCGATCATCCGCGCCTGGAAGGCGGAGGGCCGCCCCGGCGGCCGCGAGGAGCTCCTCTTCCGCCTCGCCCGGACGGGCGGGGTGTACGTCCCCGGCTTCTACGACGTCGAGTACCTCCCGGACGGCCGGATCGCCCGTGTCGTACCCAAGCGCAGCGGTGTCCCGTGGCGGGTCTCCAAGCACACCGTCATGGACCTCGACGAGTGGCCGTACCCCAAGCAGCCCCTGGTCCCGCTGGCCGAGACGGTCCATGAGCGCATGTCGGTGGAGATCTTCCGCGGCTGCACCCGCGGCTGCCGCTTCTGCCAGGCCGGCATGATCACCCGCCCGGTCCGCGAGCGCTCCATCACGGGCATCGGCGACATGGTCGACAAGGGCCTGAAGGCGACGGGCTTCGAGGAGGTGGGCCTGCTGTCCCTGTCCTCGGCGGACCACACGGAGATCGCCGACGTCGCCAAGGGCCTGGCGGACCGCTACGAGGAGGACAAGATCGGTCTGTCCCTCCCCTCCACCCGCGTGGACGCCTTCAACATCGACCTGGCGAACGAACTGACGAGGAACGGCCGCCGCTCCGGCCTCACCTTCGCCCCCGAGGGCGGCTCGGAACGCATCCGCAAGGTCATCAACAAGATGGTCTCCGAGGACGACCTGATCCGCACGGTCTCCACCGCGTACGGCAACGGCTGGCGCCAGGTGAAGCTGTACTTCATGTGCGGCCTGCCCACGGAGACCGACGACGACGTCCTCCAGATCGCCGACATGGCGACCAAGGTCATCGCCAAGGGCCGCGAGGTCTCCCGCTCCAACGACATCCGCTGCACGGTCTCGATCGGCGGCTTCGTCCCCAAGCCGCACACGCCCTTCCAGTGGGCCCCGCAGCTCTCCGCCGAGGAGACGGACGCCCGGCTGCAGAAGCTGCGGGACAAGATCCGCGGCGACAAGAAGTACGGCCGCTCCATCGGCTTCCGCTACCACGACGGCAAGCCCGGCATCGTCGAAGGCCTCCTCTCCCGCGGCGACCGCCGCATCGGCGCGGTCATCCGCGCGGTCTATGACGACGGCGGCCGCTTCGACGGCTGGCGCGAGCACTTCTCGTACGACCGCTGGATGGCGTGCGCCGACAAGGCCCTGGAGCCGTTCGGCGTCGACGTCGACTGGTACACCACCCGCGAGCGCACCTACGAGGAGGTCCTCCCCTGGGACCACCTCGACTCCGGCCTGGACAAGGACTGGCTCTGGGAGGACTGGCAGGACTCCCTCGACGAGACGGAGGTCGAGGACTGCCGGTGGACGCCGTGCTTCGACTGCGGGGTGTGTCCGCAGATGGACACGGAGATCCAGATCGGCCCGACCGGGAAGAAGCTGCTGCCGTTGACGGTCAAGAACGCCGGTCCGGCGCCTGCGTCGAGCGGGCACGCGCACTGAGTGTGTCGTCGGCGGCTGCCTCCGCGAGGAGGAGGTAGCCGGCGGCGGTCCAGGTGTAGGCGCGGTCCCGTAGGCCCGTGCCGGTCAAGGCGTCGAAGTTCTCGGCGAAGCCGTGGGTTTCGCACAGGGTGCGGAAGCGGGTGCTGATGTCGGCTGCCAGCCGGTGGTGGCCGGCGCGGCGCAGGCCGTCTTCGATGAGGACCGTGGCGGGGGCCCAGATCGGGCCGCGCCAGTAGCCGTCGGCGAGGTAGTGCGGTGAGGTCGGCAGCTCCGTGGCCAGGCCGTGCGGGGTCAGGTGGGCCGCGATGCGGTCGGCCAGGACGGTGCTGATCTCGGCGGGGAGGTGCTCGCCGAGCACGATGGGCATCAGGTCGAGGAGGCCGGCGCCGGTCCAGGTGTTCCCGCTGTGGACGCCCCGGGTCGTGAAGCGGTCGCCGGTCCAGAGTTCGTCCAGGAGGGCCGCCTGGGTCGCCTCGGCGGTCCGTGTCCAGCGGTGGGCGTCGTCGGGTCTGTCCAAGTGGTTCGCCAGGGCGGCCAGTTCGTGCAGCTGGAGGACGAGGAAGGCGGCCAGGTCCGCGGTGACGACCACGCGTTCGGGGTCGAACGTGGTGGCGTTGTCCCAGCCGCTGTCGTTGCCGTGGTGGTAGTGGGGGAGTGCCGCGCCGGGGGTGCGCCGGGCGGTGAGCCAGAAGGTCGTCCAGCGCTCCAGCCGGTCGTAGGTGCCTGCCAGTTCCGTGCGGTCGGGGGGTGTGGGCAGGCGGCGGCGCAGGTGGCCGAGGGTCCAGCCGTGGATGGGCGGTTTGACGAAGTTGCGCAGGACCTCGGAGTGGGTGACCGAATCGGGGAGCGCCCCGGTCTCGTCCTGGTGGTCGAAGGGAAGCTGGTACTGGTCCCAGGCGAGTTCGGGGCAGCCGGGGGCCAGGGCCAGGGCGTTGAAGCAGTGGTCCCAGCTCCAGACCTTGTCCATCCAGTGCTTGGACATGAGGACGGCGGGCCGGGGGACCAGTCCGGCCGGGCGTACGGTCGCGGACCACAGGACGTAGGCGGCGAGTTCGGCGGCCGGGGCGGCCGGGGTACGCCAGGGGGCCACCGCGTCGACGAAGTCCGCGAAGGCGTTCCGAGCGGCTTCGAGGATCTTGCCGAAGGGTGATGCCGGTACGTACGGCGGGCGGGCCGTGTCGAGTTCCTCGACCGCGATCTCCCAGGAGCCGTCCGGGCCGGCGGTGACCGTGAGGCCGCGGTCGGCGGTGCCCAGGGTCTGGTCGCCGTGGGTGTGGGTCACCGTGCCGGACAGGACGGTGACGCGGTAGCGGCGGCCGGTCTCGTACGACGTGAAGACGTAGGCCTCGGTGGCCGCGTCGCGGAAGAAGTACGTGCCGCTGAAGGGGGTCAGGGTGCGGGCCGAGGCGGAGACGCGCAGCGGCAGTGCCGTGCCGCGCAGGCGGACGGTGTCCGGCGACTCGTAGGTGAGGTCGATGCGACCGGCCCTGCTGACGCCGATCCAGCTCAGCAGGGCCGGGCTGGCCTCCACCCGGGTCTCGGCCCGCTCGCCCGTCACCCGGTCGAGGGGCGTCAGGCTCAGGACGGCGTGCATGCCGTTCTGGTGCGAGACGAGGTGGAGGTCGTCGGCGTACGTCTTCTCCGCCACCACGGGGGAGATGTCGAACCAGGACCCGTACGTGCTGAACGGGATGTCCTGGACGGAGAAGGCCGGGCCGGAGCGGTCGGCGGTCATGAAGGGGCACTCGTTTCTCGAGCAGGGATCGTGCGGGAGGCCGGTCCTCGACCGCACCGGGTCAGTCCTTGACCGCGCCGGCCGTCACACCGGCAGCGACATAGCGCTGGGCCAGGACGAGGATGACGGCGGCCGGCAGCGAGGCCACGACGGCGGTGGCCATGATGGCGTTCCACTCCTGGTTGTTGTTGCCGATGTAGTGGTAGATGCCGAGGGTGATCGGCTCGCGCGCGCCGCCGTTGACGAGGGTGCTCGCGAAGACGAAGTCGGACCAGGACCACAGGAACGCGAACAGCGACACGGTGACGACGGCGTTGCGGCTCATCGGCAGGACGATCGACCGGAAGGTGCGCCAGGGACCGGCGCCGTCCGTCAGCGCCGCCTGGAGCAGTTCGTCGGGGATGCCGGACATGAAGGCGGTGAAGATGAGTACCGCGAAGGGGACGGCCAGGGTGGAGTCGGCGACGATCAGGCCGGGGACGGACTGGAGCAGGCCGAGCTGGAGGTAGATGGCGTAGAAGCCCATCGCCATGATGATGCCGGGGATCATCTGGGCGGTCAGGAGGAGGAAACTCAGTGCTCCGCCGCCGCGTGGGCGCAGTTTGGCCAGCGCGTAGCCGGCGGGGGCGGACAGGGCCACGGTCAGGGCGACGGTGCCCAGGCCGATGACGAGGCTCGTGCCGAGGTAGGGCAACTGCTCGTCGAGGACGGCGCGGTAGCCGGCCAGGGTGCCGTGGGCGGGGAACAGGTCCGGCGGACTCTTGCGCAGGTCCTGGTCGCGGGTGAGGGACACGTTCAGCATCCAGTAGACCGGGAAGAGCATGATCGCGGTCAGCAGGACGCCGATGGCCGTCCTTGCCCAGGTGCGCGCCCAGGCGCGTGTGCCGTTCCGGCTCATGACAGCGCCTGCTTTCTCTGCACCCGGACGTAGACCAGGCCGAACACCAGGGCGGCCACCACCAGCAGGTTGCCCACGGCCGCGCCCGGTCCGAAGGCGGGCAGCAGGTTGCCGAAGCCGAGTTGGTAGGACCAGGTGGCGAAGGTCGTGGAGGCTCCCGCCGGGCCGCCCCTGGTCATGATCCAGATGATGTCGAAGACCTTGAGCGTGTAGACCAGCCCGAGCAGCAGGGTGATCGCGGACACCGGCCGCAGCAGCGGGAAGGTGATGCTCCAGAACCGCCGCCAGGGACCTGCCCCGTCGAGGGCGGCGGCCTCGTACAGCCCGGCCGGGATGGACTGCAGGCCGCTGTGGAGCACGACCAGGTTGAACGGGATGCCGATCCAGATGTTGGCGATGATCACGGAGGTGAGTGACCAGGACGGCGAGGTCAGCCAGTTCACCGGGCCGATGCCGACGGTGCTCAGCAGGGCGTTGACCAGCCCGGAGTCGCTGTTGAGCAGCCATGACCAGGTGGAGGCCGACACGATCAGCGGCAGCAGCCAGGGCACCAGGAACAGCGCCCGCAGGGTGGCGGAGAGCCGGAAGTGCTGGTTGAAGAAGACGGCGAGCGCCAGGCCGATGACGTACTGGAAGACCAGGCACACGGCGGTGAACACGATGGTGTGGAGCAGAGCCGGGGCGAAGGTCGGGTCGTCGAGGACGGTCCGGTAGTTCGCGATGCCGGTGAAGGGCGCGTCGCCCTGGACGAAGGAGCGGACGGTGTAGTCGCGCAGGCTCAGGTCGAGGTTGCGGTAGAGCGGATAGGCGTAGAAGAGGACGAGGTACAGCGTCACCGGGGTGAGGAAGGCCCAGGCGGCCCACTGTCTCGTGTGGATCGTCGGAAGGCCCCGGCCCATGGTCACTTGGCCGCGGACTGGGCGGTGGTGAGCGCGTCCTTCGGCGACTTGGAGCCGCTGAGGGCGGACTGCACGGCCTTCCACAACTGCTCGGAGATCTTCGGGTACTTCGTGCCGAGGTCGTCACTGGTGCGGCCCTTGGCCGACTTGACCGCGTCCACCCATGGCTCGAGGTCGGGGTCGGTCGCCACCTGCTTCTTCTGGACCTCGGCGGTGGGTGCGACGTAGGAGAGGGTGGTGTCGGTGTCGTACAGGTTCTTGGTGCTGGTCAGGCAGGTCGCGAGCTTGCGTGTGGTGGCGTAGCGGCCGGTGTCGCCCTGCACCGGGACGGTGACGAACTCGCCGCCGGTCGGGGCCGCGGCGCTGCCTCCCCGGGCGGCGGGGATGGGCAGGACACCGAAGTCGAAGCCGGCCTTCTTGGCGGCCGCGAGCTGCCAGGTGCCGTTCTCCGCGAAGGCGTAGTCGCCGGTCGCGAACTCCTGCCAGCTGGTGGTCTGGGTGTTGTTGAGCACCGAGTTGGGGGCGTAGCCCTTGTCCAGCCAGTCCTTCCAGAGGGAGAGCGCGGAGACGGCCGCGGGCGAGTCGATGTCGGTCAGCTCCGCGCCGGAGCCCCAGAACCACGGCAGGAACTGGAAGCTGCCCTCCTCGGTGCCGATCGCGGAGAAGGTGATGCCCTTCTTGCCGGCCTCCTTGACCTTCCGCAGCGCCGCCGTCAGCGACGGCCAGTCCTTGACGGTGGCCATGTCCACCCCGGCTGCCTTCAGGACCTTCTTGTTGTAGTAGAGGGCGAGGGTGTTGGCGCCGATCGGGGTGCCGTAGGTCTTGCCGCCCGACTGGCCGGCCGCGAGCAGGTTGGGGTCCACGCCCGAGGTGTCGAGCTGGCTGTCGTCGGTGGTGGTGAGCACGCCCGCCTCGGCGAGGGTCGAAACCACCGGGTTGTCGACGATGAGGACGTCGGGGGAGTTGCCCTGCTGGGCGGCGAGCAGCGTCTTGTTGGCCAGGTCGCTGGTGTCGAAGCCGGTCCGTTTGACCTTCACTCCGGCCTCGCTGCCGCAGGCGTCCAGCAGCTTCACCCACGCGGAGCCCTTGGCGAACTGCGGGTACGGGTCCCAGATCGTGTACGTGCCGTCGTTCGCCGCCTTCGACCCGGTGCCTGCCGAGCCGGAGCCGCAGGCGGTGGCGCTCGTGGCGACGGCCAGGGCGGTCAGGGCCGCGGCGGTCAGGCGGCGCCGTCTGGAGAAGCTGTTCATCGCGGGGTCCTTTGTGTCGGGCATGCGGGTGCCGAGGCGGGGGCGCTGCTGGAAGTGGGCACGCCGAACAGCACTGATGAGCGTCCGGGCGTGTGACGGGGTGAAGGAGGAGGCCAGGGGGCCTTGGTCAGGGCGTCGTATCGGCCCCGGTGCCCGCGGCGGGCGTGGCTCCCGCGGGTCCGGTGCTGGCCCGCAGGGAGATGGGCGGGGTGAGGAGGTGGTGCCGGGGCGGGGCGTCGGGGTGGTCGAGCCGCTCCACCAGCAGGTCTACGGCGAGCCGGCCCAGGTCGGCCGCGGGCACGTCCGCCGCGGTGAGCCGCGGGGTCACCGTCTCCGCCCAGCGGGCGGCCACGACCCCGGTGACGGAGAAGTCGCGCGGGACATGGCGGCCGGCCTGGGCCAGCCCCCGGTACAGGCCGCCCAGCGCGGCCTCGTTCAGTGTGACCAGGCCGGTGGTGGCCGGGTCGTCGTGCAGGATGCGTTCCACACAGGCCTGGCCGGAGGCGGCGTCGTCACCGCAGCAGTAGGTCCGGACGGTCAGTCCGCGCTCGGCCGCGGCCTTGGTGAAGCCGTCCAGGCCGCGGTGCGCGGACTCGTACCCGGCCCGCAGCAGCTGCTCCGGACGGTTGACGAAGGCGATCCGGCGGTGGCCGAGATCGGCCAGGTGATGGACGCAGGCCTCCACGAGCGCGACATGGTCCAGGCCCACCCACCAGCTGCCCTCGGGATGAGCGGTGCGGCCGATGGCGACGGAGGGGAAGTCCAGGGCGGCCAGATGGTCGGCCCGGTCGTCCTCCAGCCTGATCTCCATCAGGATCGCGCCGTCGACCCGCCGCTCACCCAGCAGCCGCTGGAAGGAGCGGTCGCTGTCCACGCCGCTGGGGGACAGCAGCACGTCGTAGTCGTAGACCGCGGCGGCCTCGACGACGCTGCCGATGAAGTCCAGCTGCATTCCCGTGTAGTGGTTCCCGGCCGGCGGGAAGACCAGGCCGAGGGTGCTGGTCCGTCCGTTGGCCAGGGCGCGGGCACTGGCGCTGGGCCGGTACCCGAGTTCGTCGACGACCTGCTGGATCTTCCGGCGGGTGTCGTCCGACACCGGGCGCTTGCCGCTCAGCGCGTAGGACACGGTGCTCCGCGAGACACCGGCCCGGCGGGCGATCTCACCGATGTTCACGGCAACTCCTTGCTCGAAGACCGAACCGGTTCGACATCGATCCGGCCGTTGTCGAACCGGTTCGCATGGAGGGAACGTAGGAACTGCCCGGACGCCTGTCAACACCCCGACCGAACTTCGCAGGCCGGGTGTCGCAGCCGACAAGATCCCGGTGTCGAAGGGATTGCTGGCCCGAGGCGCCGGTGCTAGCTTCCCGAACCGGTTCGACACAGCGATCCCGTTCCCCCGACCTGCCTTCCGCTCTCCGAGCCCGCCACCGTCACCACATCGCGTCTCTGCGCGCAGCCCCAATCGAACCGGTTCGACGACCCCCGACGTTTTGACGACCCCGAACGTTTTGACGACCCCGACGATGAGGACGCCCTCCATGCCATCCGCTGACAGATCCACGCGGCGCCGCGCCCCGGCCGCCGTGGCGCTGACCCTCGGTGCGGGCCTGCTGGCCGCACCGGCAGCCCCCGCGCACGCGGCGGAGCCACCCCGGCCCGCCGCCCGGTACACCTTCGACCAGGACGACATGGCGTCTGGGAAGATCACCGACAGTTCCGGCAACGGCCTGACGGCAGACCTGGTGAACGCCTCCACCGCCCGGTCCGTCGAGGGCACGGCCGGGGGCAGGGCCCTCGCCCTGCCCGGCGGCGCGGCCGGTTCCAGCGGTGCCTACGTCCGCCTGCCCCGCGAAGTGGTCGGGGACACGGCCGACCTGACGGTCTCCGCACGCGTGAAGTGGAGCGGCGACAAGTCGCCCTGGCAGCGGATCTTCGACCTGGGCACCAACACCACCAAGTACCTCTTCAGCACCCCGTACAACGGCAGCGGACTGCTCCAGACCTCCGTGACCACCGGCGGAGGGGGCGCGGAGGCACAGGTGCGCGGCTACGCGCCGCTCCCCGCGGACGAGTGGCGGACCGTCACCGTCACCCTCGACACCTCCGCGGGCCGGCTCACCACCTACCTCGACGGCGTGGCGGTCTCCTCCGCCGAGACCGGCATCAAGGCCAAGGACCTGCTGGAGAGTTCGGCCACCGCCGCCGGCTACATCGGCAAGTCCCTCTACCCGGACCCGCTGCTCAAGGGCGCGATCGACGACTTCACCGTGTGGCACGCGGCGCTGAGCGCCGAGCAGGTGGCCGGTACGGTCGGTGCCGTGCCGACCGTCCAGGAGCTCTCGAAGACGTCCTTCGAGGTCCGTACCACCACCGGAACCGCCCCGTCCCTCCCGGCCGCCGCCCGCGCCTCCTTCTCCGACGGCTACGACCGTGACGTACCGGTCACCTGGGACGCCGTACCGTCCGGGAAGTACGCGAAGCCGGGCACCTTCACCGTGGCCGGAACCGCGGCCGGACGCGCGGTGAAGGCCACCGTCACCGTGGTCCGCGAGGGGCAGCTCACCGTCGACCTCGGCTCGGACACCGGCGCGTTCCACGGGGGCGCCTCCGGCACCCTCTACGGCGTGTACGGACCGGACGTCCCCACCAACAACCTCATGGAGGGCATGGGCCTGCGCACGGTCTCCACCAAGGCCCAGGACGGCCCGCAGCACCCCGGTGCCGACGCGCTGGAGGTGGTCAGGCCGCTGGCCGACTCCACCGACGGCGATGTGTACATCTACATGACCGACATCCACCGCGGCTTCCCGTACCAGTGGCCGGGCGACACCCCGGCGGAGAAGCTCGAGCTCTACCGGGAGAAGGTCGCCCAGCAGGTCGACCAGGTCCTGAAGCTGCCGAAGCAGTACCAGGACAACATCGTCTTCGTGCCGTTCAACGAGCCCGAGGGCAACATGTTCGGCACCGGCGAGTGGAGCTACGACAAGGTCAGCTGGCTCGACAAGCCCGAGCACTACTTCGCCGCCTGGGACGACTTCTACAAGCTCATCAAGGGCAAGATGCCCGACGCCCGTATCGCCGGCCCCAACACCAGCGTCCTGTACGACCAGGTGAAGGGCTTCCTCACCCACACACTGGCCGCCGGCACCCTCCCGGACGTCATCACCTGGCACGAGCTGAGCCACCCGGAGGCGGTGCGCGCGAGCGTCGCCAAGTACCGGGCGTGGGAGAAGGACCTGTTCAAGGGCACCGACAAGGCCGGCACCGAACTCCCCGTCAACATCAACGAGTACGCCTTCAACTACCACACCTCGGTGCCCGGCCAGATGATCCAGTGGGTGTCGGCGATCGAGGAGTCCAAGGTCGACGCCGACATCGCGTACTGGAACATCGACGGCAACCTCTCCGACTCCGCGGTGCAGTCGAACCGCGGCAACGGCCAGTGGTGGCTGCTGAACTCCTACGCGTCGATGAGCGGTCACACCGTCGAGGTGACGCCGCCCTTCCCGGGCGAGAACTACACCATGCAGGGCGTCGCCACGCTCGACGAGCGGCGGAAGCAGGCCCGGCTGCTCTTCGGCGGCTCCACGGGCAAGGGCCACATCACCTTCGCGGGCGTCCCGAGGAAGCTGTTCGGCGACCGTGTGCACGCCTGGGTGAGGGAGATCGAGTGGAGCGGCCAGGTCGGCGACAACTCCGGCCCGAAGCTGCTCACCGAGCGGAACCTGAAGGTCGGTGACGACGGCACGGTGGTCGTCGACTTCGGCGACGGCGGCGCCCTGCCGAAGCTGAAGGAGTCCTCGGCGTACGAGATCGTCCTCAGCCCGGCCGGGAAGGCGAAGAGCACCCAGTCCCCGCCCGTGCGCTGGCAGGGTTCGTACGAGGCGGAGGACGCCGCCCACACCGGGTCCGGCTGGTCGAAGAACGGCCCGGAGGGCTCGCCCAAGGACGTGTCGAAGTTCTACACCTCCGGCGGCTACGACGTGGGCGGTCTGCGCACCGGCTCGGACGTCACGCTGGACTTCACCGTGGACGTGCCCGAGGACGGCGTCTACGACCTGAGCGTCTTCGCCAACTCCCTCAACACCTTCGACAAGGTGAAGGAGCAGGGCCCGGCCAATGTCTTCCTGCGCGTGGACGGCAAGGCGGACAGCGAGCGTGAGCTGCACCTGCCGCTCGGCTACAAGTGGGTGGTCTGGGACCACACCGACACCGAGGTGAAGCTCACCAAGGGCAGGCACACCCTGACGCTCGCCGCCAAGAGCCTCGACGGCAAGCGCGCCACCAAGGGTGACGCCATCGTCGACCGACTCACCCTGTCCCTGCCGGACGCCTCGGCGGGCACCCGGGTGTACGAGGGCGAGCTGGCCTGGCCGGCCGGCGGGGCCCGGCCCGTCTACGACCTGCCGACGCGCTCGGGTGCGGGCGCGGTCCGGCTCGCCAAGGGCCAGACGGCCACGTTCTGGGTCTACTCACCCGCCGACCGCGAGGCCACCCTCAGGGTCGACACCCTCGGCGGCACCGGCGCCCGGCTCTCCGTCAACGGGCACGACGTTCTGCGCCTGGCCAAGAACCGGAACAGCGTGGCCGTGTCCCTCTCGGGCGGCGTCAACAAGGTGACCGTGAACGGCGGCCCGGCCACGACCCTCGTCGACCGTCTGACGGTCACACCTACCGAGGGCAGACTGCCGACGCGTACCTACGAGGCAGGCCAGGCCGACCTCGCGGGCTCGGCGACGCTCGCCCCGCTCTCGCTGGCCACCGACGGCACGGCGATCACGGGCATCGGTGGCGCCCCCGGCAACGGCAACACCGCGACGTTCACCGTCACGGCCGACAGGCCCGGCCTGTACGCGCTGCGCGTCCGTTACTCCAACCCGGAGCAGTCCGAGGCCACGCACTACAACCCGGACCCGCTCGCCCGCCACGCCGACATCAGCGTCAACGGCGGCGAGCCGCGGCGCGTCGGCTTTCCGCACAGCTTCCACCAGAACAACTTCTGGGAGCTGACCGTCCCGGTCCAGCTCGGGAAGGGAAAGAACACGATCGGCTTCCGCTCCGAGGAACTGCCGAACTACGACGGCACCACCTACGCCTCGGACACCTTCCCCGGGGTGCTGCTCCGCTCCCGCTACGCGCCGCTGATCGACCGGATCACCGTCGTGCCGTACGCGCGGGAAGACTGAGAAGACCGAGGGGTGAGGTCGGTCCTCAGGGGGACCCGCTGAGGAGGGCGGGGTCGGTGGCGCTCCCCCGGGGGACCGGCCCGGCCCAGGTTCCCCCGGTTCAGCCACGAGCTGGGGGAGCCGTCAGCTCAGGCGGCCCTGTTCGCAGACGCGCCGGGCGACCTCGCGGAGCTTGATGTTCCGCTCCTGGGAGAAGCGGCGCAGCACGTCGAAGGCCTCCTTCTCGGTGAGGCGGTGGCTGCCCATGAGGATGCCCATGGCCTCGCCGATGAGATGACGAGTGGCGACGGCCTGCTCCATCTGGGCATGGCTGCGGGCACTGGCGAAGGCGATGGCCGCGTGCGAGGCCAGCAGCCAGCCGGCGGTCTCGCTGTCCTCCGTGAAGGCTCCCGGGTGGCCGGAGTAGAGATTGAGCGCGCCGAGCTCCTCGTCCTCGGTGTACAGCAGGAAGCCCATCATGCTGCCCACCCCCAGGTCGCGGGCCTGCTCGGCGTACGCGGGCCAGCGCGGCTGATCGTCGGTGAAGTCGGTGATGCGGAACACCCGCTCCCCTGTGCCGCTGCGGGCCGCGTCGAAGCAGGGGCCCTCCGCCAGGCGCTCCTGCAGCTGGTCGCTCTTGACGACCAGGTCGGACGTCGGAGCGAGCGACTCCGCCCGTTTGCCGTGCAGCAGGAGGATGCCGGCCGCGTCACATCCCGCCACGAGCCTCGTGGCCGAGTCGGTGATGTGCTCGAGGGTGGCCTCGACCGACTCCTGGGCGAGCAGGTCCCGTGCCATGGAGGCCATCTGCTGCGCGAACACGCGCCATTCCACTGTGATTCTCCCTAGGTCGTCGCCTCGGCATCCTCTCCACCCACGTTGTCACGTTTACCCAGAGCGGGCCCACCACTGCGTCATCTATCGAGTTTCGATAGATTTCCATCCGGGCTCGATCGAAGGAGCTGGTCTTCTCCCTCGCGGTCGTTCTCGCGCCCGGCGAGGCCGTCGCACGCGACGTCGAGGCGGCCCGGATGCGGGCCGAGTGGGAAGAGGTCATCTGATGGCGATCGCCGTCGACATCGACGTGATGCTGGCCAGGCGGAAGATGTCCGTGGGCGAGCTCGCGGAACGCGTCGGCATCACCCCCGCCAACCTGGCGGTCCTCAAGAACGGCCGCGCCAAGGCGGTCCGCTTCTCGACACTCGCCGCACTCTGCGAGGTACTGGAGTGCCAGCCGGGGGACCTGCTGCGCTGGGAATCCGACGGTGTGGAGGGCTGAGGCCGTGGGTTCGGGGAGACGCGGGATGGTGCCGGTCCGCATCCGGAGGGCGCGTTGAGGCGTCTTCGACGGTATGGATCTGGAGAAGGCGGCCCACGAGGGCTCCGAGGCGCGGGTCGAGCCGCGCGAGACAGCGGCTGAAGCGTACGCGCCGCCCGTGCGTGAGGGCGCCGCGCCCGAAGGGTGTCTCGCCGTCGCGATCCGGATTCCCGTGCGGATCGTCGTGCTCGTGCTGGTCGTCCCCGTGCGGCTGGTGTGGGACGCCCTCGTCGTGGCCGGGCGGTTCCTGAACGACACGGTGTTCCGGCCGGTGGGGCGGGCGCTGCTGTGGCTCGGGCGGGCGGTGTTCGTCTGGCCGTTCGTGGGGCTGTGGCGCTATGTCGTCGTGCCGGTGGGCAGGGCCCTCGGGTGGCTCGGGCACGTACTCGTGATCGTGCCCCTGGTGTGGCTGTACCGGCACGTGCTGACGCCGGCCGGGCACGCGATCGCGTGGGCCGCCAAGGGGGCCGGGGCCGCGCTCGGCTGGGTGTACAGGCACCTGCTCACGCCCGTCGGGCATGCCGTGACCTGGCTGGTCAGAGGACTCGTCGTCGTACCCGCCCGGTGGCTGTACACCTGGGTTCTCGCCCCAGTCGGGAGGGCGATCGCCTGGTGCGCCAAGGGGCTGGTGTGGCTGGTGAGCACGATCGTCACCGGCATCGGAACCGCCCTCCACTGGATCACCCGGATCCTGCTCGTCCTGCCCGCACTCGCCCTCTGGCGCTGGGTTCTCGCCCCCGTCGGACGGGTCCTCGCCGTCATCGGACGGGAAACATGGGATGCCCTCGGGCACGCGTGGCGCGTCGCCGGGCACATCTCGCTCGCCGTCGGGCGATTCCTCGGCACCCTCTTCCGGTGGATCTTCGTCGAGCCGGCGCGGTGGGTGTACCGCAGCGTGCTGACACCGGTCGGACACGTCGTGCGGGACGCCGTCCTGCGGCCCGTCGCCGAGGCCGCCCGCAGCGTGGGGCGTGCCACCCGGCAGGCCCTGGCCTCCGCCCGGGATTCCGTACGGCAGGCGCGCGCCGACTTCCGGCGGATGCTCTTCGGCGAGCCGCGGCGGCCGCTGCGGGTCGACCGCGGGGAACCTTCGGCGCGCGAGACACGTACTCTTGGTAGCAGTACGACCGCTCTCACGAAGGACTGAACGACACTGGGCAAGCGACAGCCCGAAGGCCCGCCGCCCGCACCCGCGGTGCAGCGCATCCGACTGCGCTACACCAAGCGCGGCCGCCTCCGGTTCACCAGCCACCGTGACTTCCAGCGCGCCTTCGAGCGTGCGTTGCGCCGTGCCGAGGTGCCGATGGCCTACTCGGCGGGCTTCACACCGCACCCGAAGGTGTCGTACGCCAATGCCGCACCCACCGGCACGGGCAGTGAGGCGGAATACCTGGAGATCGCGCTCACCGCACCGCGCGATCCGGAGCGGCTCAGGGCCCTTCTCGACGCGTCGATGCCCACCGGGCTCGACATCGTCGAGGCGGTCGAGGCCCGCACCTCGGGACTCGCCGACCGGCTCACGGCTTCCGTGTGGGAGCTGCGGCTGGACGGTGTGCCGCAGGAGGAGGCCCGCCGCGCGGCGGACACCTTCACCGCGGCCGAGGCCGTCGAGGTCCAGCGCCAAGCCAAGAACGGCGTCCGCACCTTCGACGCCCGCGCCGCCGTAGTGAGCCTGGAGATCCCAGACCTCGCTGAAACGCACAGTTCGCAGGCTGATAGGCCGACCGACCAGCCCTGTGCGATACTGCGGCTGGTTGTTCGGCACGTGACGCCTGCCGTACGACCCGACGACGTCCTGTCCGGTCTCCGCGCCGTGGCCGACCTGGCGCCGCCGGTCCCCGCAGCGGTGACCAGGCTGGCGCAGGGGCTGTTCGATGAAGAGACCGGCACGGTGACCGACCCGCTCGCGCCCGACCGCGAGGCAGCGGAGGCCCACTCAACGGCCGAACCGACTGCCGCCGCGACGGCGCCGGCGTAAGGAAGGTTCCGCGAAGGGACGGACGTCGTAGCGCCGCCCTCGGACTCGGGAGCCACCTGGGTCGGGCAGCGTACCGACCAGCAGACTTTCGCCAGGCCGTACGCATTGGGCATACGGAACCGGCGAGACAGGACACGGAGAGCTCCCGTGCGGCGCCCGCGCCCCGGACGGCGGCGAACGCGCAGAGCGCGCGCCGCGGACGTCACCGGCATCGCCGGACCAGGCGCGGCGCCCGGGAGCCTGACGGGAGAAAAGCCCGCATGCTCGAACCGACCGAACCCACAGAGTCCTCAACGGGCTCCGAACAGAACACCCCCAGCGACACGCTGCCGCCTCGCCGGCGGCGCCGTGCCGCGTCCCGCCCGGCGGGTCCCCCCGTCGGCGGCTCCTCCGACGTCCCGGTGGAGACCGTCGCGCCGGCCATACCGGCCGCCGAACCCGACGAACTCGCGACCGAGGTCGTAGAGGCCGGCGAGGAAGCCGCCGCCGAGGCGGACGAGACCTCCGAGGCCGCGCAGACCGCTGAGGCGGCCGAAGCCGCCGAGAGCGCCGTGGAGGCAGCGCCCGCCGCTCCTCGCAAGCGGCGCCGCGCCGTCCGCCGTGCGTCCGCACCTGCCGGGACCCCGGCGGCCACGGAGGCCGCCGAGACCGTCGTCCCGGTGACCGCCGCCGCTCCGGCCGACTCCGAGGCGTCGGAGCAGGCCGAGGTCTCCGCCGCCGTCGAGTCCGCCGCGGTGTCCGAGGACGCCGCTCCCCGGCGTACCCGGCGTCGTGCGACGCGCACGGTGACCTCGCCTGCTGCGGCTCCGGCGGAGACGCCCGAGACGGCGCAGGCCGCGTCCGGTGCCCCGGAGCCGGCGGCCGCGACCGGTGGGCCTGCCGAGGAGACCGAGGCCGTCGCGTCCACCGAGGCCGTCGCGTCCGCCCCCGCCGCGGAACCCACCGAGGTCGCCGAGGACGCCGCTCCCCGGCGTACCCGTCGCCGTGCCTCGCGGCGGGTGTCCGCGCCTGCCGGAGCGCCGGAAGGCAACGCCGAGGAGGCGAAGGCACCTGTGACCGAGAACCCCGCCGCCGAGGCCGCCCGCGACTCCGAGGCTCCCGCCTCCGAGGCCGCGCCCGCGCCCGAGGCCCCCGTCGCCGAAGCCGCCCCTGCCGCGGAACCCGCCGAGACCGCCGAGGCCGCCGAGGACGTCGCTCCGCGGCGTCGTCGTCGGGTCGCCCGCAAGGCCGCCGGCGGTTTCGCCGAGCCCGCCCAGTCCGCGAGGGCGTCGAAGTCCTCGAAGTCCGCCGCCGCGGCCACCGACACCGCTGCCGGTGACGGCGAACCGGCCGTGCGCCCCGCGCGTCCGGCCGTCGCCGTGTTCCAGGCGCCCGTGTTCACCGAGCCCCAGTTCCAGACGCCGGAGCGGGCCGCCGCCGCTGCCGCCGCCGAGGCGGCCGTGGCCGAGGAGCCCGAGGAGACCGAAGAGCCGGCGTCCGCCGAGGCTCCCCGCGAGGAGCAGTCCGCCGGGTCGCGCCGCAGGCGTCGCCGCCGGGGTGCCGGCGACGAGTCCGAGGCCCCGGCCGCCGAGGCCGCCGCCGCTCAGAGCGCCGACGAGGAACCGGAGGACGCCGAGGACTCCGCCGACGGCGAGGAGCAGGAGGAGTCCGAGGGGAGCGGCTCGCGCCGCCGCCGTCGCCGGGGCGGTCGCCGCCGTCGGCGTGGCGACTCCGCCGACTCCGACGAGAGCGCGGACGACGAGTCCGAGCAGGGCGCGGCCCAGGACGCCGAGGACACGGCCGAGGAGGACGAGGAGTCCGACGAGGCCGCCGACCGTGACGAGTCGTCCGGCGGGAGCTCCAGCAGCCGCCGTCGCCGTCGCCGCCGTCGCCGTGCCGGTGACAGCGGCACCGAGTCCGAGCCCTCCGAGGACGACCCGGAGCGCACGGTCGTCAAGGTCCGCGAGCCCCGACCCGCGCGGGAAAAGGGTGGCGAACCGTCCGACGAGGTGCAGTCCATCAAGGGCTCGACCCGTCTGGAGGCCAAGAAGCAGCGCCGCCGCGAAGGCCGTGAGCAGGGCCGCCGGCGCGTCCCGATCATCACCGAGGCCGAGTTCCTGGCCCGGCGCGAGGCCGTCGAGCGCGTGATGGTCGTCCGCCAGCACGGCGACCGCACGCAGATCGGCGTCCTCGAGGACAACGTGCTCGTCGAGCACTACGTCAACAAGGAGCAGTCGACCTCGTACGTCGGCAACGTGTACCTGGGCAAGGTCCAGAACGTGCTGCCGTCGATGGAGGCCGCCTTCATCGACATCGGCAAGGGCCGCAACGCGGTGCTGTACGCCGGTGAGGTCAACTTCGAGGCCCTGGGCATGGCCAACGGGCCGCGGCGCATCGAGTCCGCCCTGAAGTCCGGGCAGTCCGTGCTCGTCCAGGTGACGAAGGACCCCATCGGGCACAAGGGCGCGCGGCTGACCAGCCAGGTCTCCCTCCCGGGCCGCTACCTCGTGTACGTCCCCGAGGGCTCCATGACCGGCATCAGCCGCAAGCTGCCCGACACCGAGCGGTCGCGGCTGAAGACCATCCTCAAGAAGATCGTCCCCGAGGACGCGGGCGTCATCGTGCGCACCGCCGCCGAGGGCGCGAGCGAGGACGAGCTGCGCCGGGACGTCGAGCGGCTGCAGGCGCAGTGGGAGGACATCCAGAAGAAGGCGAAGAGCGGCAACGCGCCGACGCTGCTGTACGGCGAGCCGGACATGACCGTCCGGGTCGTGCGCGACATCTTCAACGAGGACTTCTCCAAGGTCGTCGTCAGCGGTGACGACGCCTGGTCGACCATCCACGGGTACGTCTCGCACGTCGCCCCCGACCTGGCCGAGCGGCTGTCGAAGTGGACCTCCGAGGTCGACGTCTTCGCCACGTACCGGATCGACGAGCAGCTCGCCAAGGCCCTCGACCGCAAGGTCTGGCTGCCCAGCGGCGGCTCGCTGGTGATCGACCGGACCGAGGCGATGGTCGTCGTCGACGTCAACACCGGCAAGTTCACCGGTCAGGGCGGCAACCTCGAGGAGACCGTCACCAGGAACAACCTGGAGGCGGCCGAGGAGATCGTGCGCCAGCTGCGGCTGCGCGACCTCGGCGGCATCATCGTCATCGACTTCATCGACATGGTGCTGGAGTCCAACCGGGACCTGGTGCTCCGGCGCCTGCTGGAGTGCCTGGGCCGGGACCGGACCAAGCACCAGGTGGCGGAGGTGACCTCGCTCGGCCTCGTCCAGATGACCCGTAAGCGGGTCGGGCAGGGGCTGCTGGAGTCCTTCTCCGAGACCTGCGTCCACTGCAACGGCCGCGGTGTCATCGTGCACATGGAGCAGCCGGCCGGCACGGGCGGCGGAGGCGGTAAGCGCAAGAAGCGCGCGCGTGCCGGTGCCGCCGAGCAGCCGCACGTCCACGAGGAGGCCGCCGTCGAGACGGCCGAGGAAGAGGCGGAGACCGAGGCGGAGGTCGGTGCGGAGATCGCCGAGCCGATCGCCCTGCCCGAGCCGTCCTTCGTGCCCGACGAGGAGCTGTACAGCAGCGCCGCCGAGGCGGAGGCCGCGGCCTCGCGCGGGCGTACCCGGCGCCGGGCGAGCCGGCGGGCGTCCGCTCCGGCGGGTTCGCCGCGCGGTGAGACGGCAGAGCCGAAGGCCAGGAGGGGCAGGGGCAGGGCCGAGCAGGCCGAGGCCGAGGTGCCGACGGCTCAGGACGTGACCGCCGCCGAGGAGGTCGCCCGTCCGGTGCAGCCGGAGCCGGCCGCCGAGGCGCAGGCCGAGCCGATGGCCGTCGAGGACCCGGTCGTCGAGGTTCCGGCCGCCGAGGTCCCGGCCGCCGAGGAGGCCGCGCCCAAGGGCCGTGGCCGTCGGCGGGCGACGCGCAAGGTGTCGGCCCCGGCCGGTTCTCCGGCGGGGGCGGAGGCGACCGTGGTGACGGTCTCCGAGGCCGCTCCCGCGGCGTCCGAGGTCGCTGAGGCGCCCGACCAGGCCGAACAGCCCGAGCCGGCCGCCGAGGCGCCCGCCGAGAGCGCCGCCCCGGCCCGTCCGCGGCGCCGTGCCGTGCGCAAGCCCACCGCGTCCACCGCGTCGGAGGAGGCGGCCGTCGTGGTCGTGTCGTCGGCCGCGGAGGAGACGGCTCAGGAGGCACCGGCCGACGGGGCCCCGTCGGCCGAGGGCGCCACCGAGGCGACCGCGGAGGCCGCCGGGACCGCCGAGGAGGCGGCTCCGGCCAAGAAGACGGCCCGCAAGACGGCCAAGAAGGCCACGGCGAAGAAGGCCGCCACCAAGAAGACCGCGGCGAAGAAGACCGCGGCCAAGAAGACGACGGCCAAGAAGGCGGCGACCACCAAGACCGCCGCGAAGAAGACCGCGTCGAAGAAGACCGTGGCGGCGGAGCAGACGGTGTCCTCCGCGGCCTCCGTCTCCGCCTCCACCGACGAGGGCTGACATCCCGCCCCTGTGCGACCGGCGTGACCGGTCGCACAGGCGGCGGACCGGCCTCGGTTTGACCCCCTCGGCCGGGGCCCCGTAACCTTGACCGTCGGCGTGTCGACTGACACGTCACATCCCCGTAAACCTCACCCTCCGGGCGCCGGGCGCCCAGGAGAGGCTGCTCGCTGAGTCGGGCGGCTGGCCTGCGGGGGTGCCGTTTCCCGAGCGAGAGAGAGTTCCGCGTGTACGCCATCGTGCGCAGCGGTGGTCGCCAGCACAAGGTTGCTGTCGGCGACATCGTTGAGGTTGACAAGATTTCCACTGCCAAGGTTGGCGACACGGTCGAGCTCTCGACCCTGCTCGTGGTCGACGGCGACTCCGTGACCAGCGACCCGTGGGTGCTGGCCGGTATCAAGGTCCAGGCCGAGATCGTGGACCACCACAAGGGCCAGAAGATCGACATTCTGCGCTACAAGAACAAGACCGGTTACCGCCGTCGCCAGGGCCACCGCCAGCAGTACACGGCGATCAAGGTCACTGAGATCCCCGCGGCTGCGAAGTAAGGGACTGAGGAGAAATGGCACACAAGAAGGGCGCATCGTCCACTCGGAACGGTCGCGACTCCAATGCCCAGCGGCTCGGCGTGAAGCGCTTCGGCGGTCAGGTCGTCAACGCTGGTGAGATCCTGGTCCGTCAGCGTGGCACCCACTTCCACCCGGGCTCCGGCGTCGGCCGTGGCGGCGACGACACGCTGTTCGCCCTGGCCGCCGGTTCGGTGCAGTTCGGCACCCACCGTGGCCGCAAGGTCGTGAACATCGTTCCGGTCGCCTGACCGGAAGCTTTCGCGAGGCGGACCTCACTTCCCTCACGGGAAGCGGGTCCGCCTTTCGCGTGTTACCCCAAGACATTCCCGCAGTAACTGGAGGCACATCCCATGACCACCTTCGTGGACCGCGTCGAGCTGCATGTCGCCGCGGGTAACGGAGGCCACGGCTGTGCCTCCGTCCACCGCGAGAAGTTCAAGCCCCTGGGCGGGCCGGACGGCGGCAACGGCGGTCGCGGCGGGGACGTGATCCTCACCGTCGACCAGTCGATCACCACGCTTCTCGACTACCACCACTCCCCGCACCGCAAGGCCACCAACGGCAAGCCCGGCGAGGGCGGCAACCGCTCCGGCAAGGACGGGCAGGACCTGGTGCTCGCGGTGCCGGACGGCACGGTGGTCCTGGACAAGGCGGGCAACGTCCTCGCCGACCTGGTCGGGCACGGCACGTCCTTCGTCGCCGCGCAGGGCGGCCGGGGCGGGCTCGGCAACGCGGCGCTGGCCTCCGCACGGCGCAAGGCGCCCGGCTTTGCGCTGCTCGGCGAGCCGGGGGACCTCCAGGACGTCGTCCTGGAGCTGAAGACGGTCGCCGACGTGGCGCTCGTCGGGTATCCGAGCGCCGGCAAGTCGTCCCTGATCTCGGTGCTGAGCGCCGCCAGGCCGAAGATCGCCGACTACCCCTTCACCACGCTCGTCCCGAACCTCGGTGTCGTCACGGCCGGTTCGACCGTGTACACGATCGCCGACGTGCCCGGGCTGATCCCCGGGGCCAGCCAGGGCAAGGGCCTGGGCCTGGAGTTCCTGCGGCACGTGGAGCGGTGCAGTGTGCTCGTGCACGTCCTGGACACCGCCACGCTGGAGTCGGACCGCGACCCGGCCTCCGACCTCGACATCATCGAGGAGGAGCTGCGGCAGTACGGCGGGCTGGACAATCGCCCGCGGATCGTCGTCCTGAACAAGACCGACGTACCGGACGGCAAGGACCTGGCCGAAATGGTGCGGCCCGACCTGGAGGCGCGCGGGTACCGCGTGTTCGAGGTGTCGGCCGTGGCGCATCTGGGGCTGAAGGAGCTGTCCTTCGCACTCGCCGAGCTCGTGGCCAAGTCCCGGGCGGCGAAGCCGAAGGAAGAGGCCACCCGGATCGTGATCCGGCCCAAGGCCGTGGACGACACGGGCTTCACCGTGACGCGCGAGGCCGACGGCCTGTTCCGGGTGCGCGGCGAGAAGCCCGAGCGGTGGGTGCGGCAGACCGACTTCAACAACGACGAGGCGGTCGGGTACCTGGCGGACCGGCTCAACCGGCTCGGTGTCGAAGAGTCGCTGGTGAAGGCGGGTGCCCGGGGTGGCGACGGCGTCGCCATCGGACCCGAGGACAACGCGGTCGTCTTCGACTGGGAGCCGTCCCTGACGGCCGGGGCGGAGATGCTGGGCCGACGGGGTGAGGACCACCGGTTCGAGGGGGAGCGCCCGGCCGCGCAGCGCCGTAGGGACCGGCAGGCCGAGAGGGACGAGGCGCAGCAGGAGTTCGACGACTTCGAGCCGTTCTGAGTTAACAGAAAGCAAATTTGCGACTGATTCTGGTGCAACCAAGTCGTTCTCCGGGGTGTCGTACTGGGCAGAGCGGATGAGGATCTTGTTCCTCGCCGTGTAGCAACTGCCCATGCGATCAACGGAGTTGACGTACGTGCCCCAGTCCACGAGCAAGCGCAGGACCGGCCGAGGCATCGGAGTCGCGGCGGCGATCGCCGTCGCCGCCGCCGTCACCGCCCCGGTGGCCGCCCAGGCCGCCCCGGCGGCCGACGCCGTCCCGGCCGCCGCCTCGAAGCTCCACGACGACTTCAACGGCGACGGCTACCAGGACCTGGCAGTCGCCGCCCCGTACGGCAAGGTCGACGGGAAGGCCCAGGCCGGGTACGTGGCCGTCGTGTACGGCTCGGCCAAGGGCCTCGACCTCGGCCACAAGCAGGTCATCAGCCAGAACACCCCGGGCATACCGGGTGCGGCGGAGACCGGCGACTACTACGGCGAGGGCATCGCCGCCGGCGACCTCGACGGCGACGGCTACGCCGACCTGGTCGTGGGCGCGCCGGGCGAGGACGTCGGTGAGGTCACCGCCGCCGGCACGCTCGCCGTCCTGTGGGGCGGGAAGCAGGGCCTGTCCGGC
Source organism: Streptomyces sp. NPDC044719 (assembly GCF_056433405.1). Taxonomy (NCBI): domain Bacteria; kingdom Bacillati; phylum Actinomycetota; class Actinomycetes; order Kitasatosporales; family Streptomycetaceae; genus Streptomyces; species Streptomyces sp. NPDC044719. Next base: position 315,667 of record NZ_JBWKHE010000006.1, on the reverse strand, counting down.
GGCACGGCCGTCGCCACCGGCACCGAAGAGGACCGGGTCGACCCAAAGACCCCGGCGCTCGGCGACTTCGACGGCGACGGGAACCTGGACCTGGCCACCGGCAACCGCCTGCTGTCCGGGCCGTTCGACCGCGCCACCGGCGCGGCGAAGAGCCAGACCCTCGCCCTCGAGGACGAGTCCGTCACGGACGACGTGGCCGCCGGCGATGTCGACCACGACGGCATCACGGACCTGGTCGCCCTCATCCACGACAACAGCGACGACGACTCGCACGACCCGGACGCCAAGCACCGCCGCGCCGTCTACCTGAAGGGCACCCCGGACGGCCTGAGCGCCCCGGCCCCGCTGAAGAACGCCGACGGCACGCGCATGCGCGGCGGCGAGAGCCTCGGCATCGGCGATGTGAACAAGGACGGGTACGGCGACCTCGTCATCGGCCGGGCCGTCGACGGCTCCGGTGAGGTCGAGGTCGACCCGCAGCTGAAGGGCGGTCAGATCGGCGTCGTGCACGGCTCGGCCGACGGCCCCGACACCTCCCGTACGACGATCGTCACGCAGGACACCACGTACGTGCCCGGCGCTTCGGAGTGGGGCGACGGCTTCGGCCGGGGCATCTCGGTCGCCGACGTCAACAACGACGGTTACGCGGACGTCTCCACCGGCAGCCCGAGCGAGAGCATCGGCGAGGTGTACGCGGCCGGCCAGATCACCGTTCTGAAGGGCGGCAGGTCCGGCCTGACCGGTGACGGCTCCTACAGCATGAGCCAGAACACCAAGAACGTCCCGGGCGACGCGGAGCAGAACGACTTCTTCGGCGCCGACACCAAGCTGCTCGACGTCAACGGCGACGGCCGGGCCGACCTGTTCGCCGGTGCGACCGGCGAGAACCGGGACGGGGGAGTCTGGGCGTTCCAGAACCCCGTCAACGCGCCCACCGCCACGGGCTCGGTCAGCTTCGGCGCGGGCACCCTCGGCACCGTCGCGGACGGCTCCGCCCTCGGCTCGGGCTTCGCCCGATGACCGCCCGGTACCGGTCCCACCGCGGACGACTCGTGCTCGCCACCGGCGTTGCCCTCCTGGCGGGCGCCCTGGCCGTCCCCGCCGCTCCCGCGAGCGCCGCACCCGCTGCCGCCGAGCGTCCGCGCGACGACTTCAACGGTGACGGCTACGCCGATCTCGCCGTGGCCGCCCCGACCGCGACCGTCGGAGGCAAGAAGGGCGCCGGCTACGTCGCCGTGCTCTACGGCACGGCGAACGGGCTGAACACGACGAAGCGGCAGGTGTTCAGCCAGAACACCGCCGGGGTGCCCGGCAGCGCCGAGACGGACGACGCGTTCGGCAGCACCCTCGCCACCGCCGACGTCGACCGCGACGGGTACGCGGACCTGGTCGTCGGCGCGGGCCGCGAGGACACGGCCGACGGCGGTGTCGACTCCGGTCTTGCCGAGGTGCTGTGGGGCGGCCCGCAGGGTCTGTCCGGCGGTGCCGTACTGGCCACCGGGAAGGAGCACGACGGGCTCGGCGCCCAGGGGCGTCTGGCCCTCGGTGACGTCGACGGCGACGGTGCCGAGGACCTGGTGACCGTGGAGAACCAGTTCAACCTGCGCGTGCTGGGCGGCCCGTTCGCCCGGGACGGCTCCACGTCCCGCGACGAGCAGATCCTGCGGGACGAGTTCGACACCCGCGTCCTCGACCTGGCCACCGGCGACGTCAACGGCGACGGTGTCAAGGACGTCGCCGCCACCCAGAACGACGGCGACGAGTTCGACGCCCGGCGGGTCGTGTACTGGCCGGGCTCCCGGCAGGGACTGAAGCCGTACCTCACGGTGGAGGGCGCCGACGGCTACCGGATCCAGGGCGGCGAGAACCTCGACATCGGGGACCTCGACCAGGACGGCGTCGACGACATCGTGGTCGGCCGGGCCGTCACCGGATACGACAGCGACCTCGACACCCCCGCCGCCAAGGGCGGCAGGGTCACCTGGATCCCGGGCACCTCGAACGGGCCGGACGGCACCAGGGTCACCCACCTCAACCAGGACAGCCCCGGCGTGCCCGGCAGCGCGGAGGCGGGCGACGGCTTCGGTACCGATGTCCGGGTCGGCGACGTCAACGGCGACGGATACCCGGACGTGGCGACCGGGCTGCCCGGTGAAAACCTGGGCAGTGTGGCCGACGCGGGCTCGGTCGTCGTGCTGCGCGGTACCGCGAAGGGGCTCACCGGCACCGGCGCCCAGGTGGTCACGCAGGACACGCCCAACGTGCCGGGCGCCGCCGAGAAGGGCGACAGCTTCGGCAGGGCCGTCCACCTCGCCGACGCGAACGGCGACGGCCTGGCCGACCTGGCCGCCGGCGCGCCGGGGGAGAACGGCAACGCCGGGTCCGTCTGGTACTTCCGGTCCGGTCCGACGAGCGTCGTGAGCCCGAACGGCACCACGACCTTCGGAAACACCCTCCTCGGCACGACCGCCACGGACGCCCGGCTCGGCACGGGCTTCGCCGGCTGATCACCTGTCAGACTCGCCCCAGCAACGGCTTGTTCCGGTGCTGGCGGCGAGTCTCTTTTTGTCTGCTTAGTTGTCATGTACGTGAACCCCGGCGTTCAGCGGGCGGACCGCCCGCGAGCGTGAACCTTCTCAGTGTCCAAGTGGCCAGCGAGGTAAGGGAGTCAGCCGATGACAGCAGGATCGCCCGACCGACGCCGCTTTCTGACCGCCGGCGCCGCGGTGCTCGGCGCCGCCGCCTCCGCCCAGCTGTGGCTGCCGGCCGCCGCCCGCGCGGCCGAGACGCCGCTGCCCGACGGTGTGTTCAGCCTCGGCGTCTCCTCAGGTGACCCGCTGCCTGACGGCATCGTGCTGTGGACCAGGCTCGCCCCCGACCCGCTGAACGGCGGCGGTATGCCCGACCGGGTGGTGCCGGTGGAGTGGCAGCTCGCGGAGGACCCCCGGTTCAGAAAGCTCGTCCGCCGGGGCACCGCCCAGGCCCGGCCCGAGTACGGGCACAGCGTTCACGTGGACGTACGTGGGCTCCGCTCGGACCGTGTGTACTACTACCGCTTCCGCACCAGCGGGCAGCTCTCGCCCGTCGGCCGCACCCGCACCGCGCCCCACCCCTACAGCTCCGGTGGCTCCCTGCGCATGGCCCTCGCCTCCTGCCAGAACTGGCAGCACGGCTATTTCACGCCATACGCGGACATGCTTGATCAGGATCCCGACGTCGTGGTGTTCGTCGGCGACTACATCTACGAGTCCACGCCGTCCGCGACGGGCGTGCGACGGCACGAGGGCACCGGTGAGCCGTTCAGCCTCGCCCAGTACCGCAACCGGTACGCCCAGTACCGCACCGACCCGGACCTCGCGGCGATGCACGCGAACGCGCCCTTCGTGGTGAGCTTCGACGACCACGAGGTGGACAACGACTTCGCGAGCGAGATCCCGCAGGACCCCGACAAGCAGCCGCACGACGCGTTCGTGGCCCGGCTGACCGCGGCCTACCAGGCGTTCTACGAGCACATGCCGGTCCGTGCCACCGCCGTCCCGAACGGACCGCACATCCGGATGCACCGCCGCCTGGAGTTCGGCCGCCTGGCCCGGCTCAACGTCCTGGACACCCGGCAGTACCGCAGCGACCAGGCCACCAGCCAGGCCGGGGCCCAGGACCCGTCGCTGACCATGCTGGGCGCGCAGCAGAAGCGGTGGCTGCTGGACGGGCTCAAGAACTCGCCCGCCCGCTGGAACCTGATCGCCTCCCAGATCATGATGGCCGAGACGGACCTCAAGGTCGGCGAGGGCAAGCTCTGGTTCTACGACGCCTGGGACGGCTACCAGGCCGAACGCAACGGGTTCCTCCAGGAGTTCAAGCAGGTCCGCAACCCGGTGGTGCTCTCCGGCGACCGGCACCTGACGATGATCAGCGACCTCAAGGAGGACTACGCCGACCCGGACTCCAGGGTCGTCGGCGCCGAGTTCGTGGGCACCTCCATCTCCAGCAACGGCGACCAGGACCAGGAGGCGTTCCGCAAGGAGTGGGACCCGCGGCGCCCGGACAACCCGCACTGGAAGCTGCTCGACGCGCACCGCGGCTACCACCTCTTCGACGTCCGCCGGGACGGCATCGACGCGCAGGTGAGGGTGGTCGACACCGTGCGGCAGCCGACCTCGACACCGAGGACGCAGGCGAGGCTGCGGGTCGAGGCGGGCCGGCCGGGCGTCGAGGTGGTCTGACGGCCCTTCCACCACGGAGTGAACGGGAGCCCGGGACTCATCGGAGTCCCGGGCTCTTCCGGTTCTTGCCTTACCCCGACCGAGATCGAAATGCTGCGGAATCTTTACCGGGAATTGCGCGGCAATGGGCGGCTGGGCAAGCGGTATTCGGGGCTTGCCCGCGACGGCGCGGCGACGCTTATGGAGAACGCGTGCCGTCCCGTGCCCTGGAAGGTGAAGGCAGTCCCCGCGGCCCCCGGTCCGTGACGACTGCCACGGCGCTCGGATGCCGTACGACACCGCCACGGCGCGTACCGTGCACCAGACACCGTCCAAGGAACTCGTGAAGGCATCACGGAGTCGTCTCACCAATCACCGGCACCCCCAGGTGAATGGCAGGTTGCGCGCACATATGTGGCGAAGGTCGCTCACCTTGCACTGCGGTAACCACAAGTGGGACCATTTCCGAGTTCCCTGTCGCCCCGAGGTAGGTCACCTGTGTCCCAGCACATAGCCAAGCCCCGTACCACCGCAGTGATCCTGGCTGGTGGTACCGGTCAGCGCGTTGGTCTGTCGATCCCCAAGCAGCTGCTGAAGATCGCCGGCAAGGCCGTCATCGAGCACACGCTGACCACCTTCGAGAACGCCGACTCGATCGACGACGTCATCGTGCTGATGGCGCAGGGCTACGTGCCCGACGTCGAGAAGATCGTGGCGAAGGCCGGGTTCAAGAAGGTCTCGAAGATCATCGAGGGCGGCTCCACGCGGAACGAGACCACCGAGCGCGCCATCGCCGCGCTGGGCGAGGGCCTGGCCGAGGGCGAGGACGCCAACGTCCTCTTCCACGACGCCGTGCGCCCCCTGCTGTCCCAGCGCGTCATCGACGACTGCGTCGTCGCGCTGGAGCGCTACCAGGCGGTCGACGTGGCCATCCCCTCCGCCGACACCATCATCGTCACGCGCACGCACGGCGAGGACGGCGAGTTCATCACCGAGATCCCGGACCGCTCCCGGCTGCGCCGCGGCCAGACCCCGCAGGCCTTCAAGCTGTCCACGATCAAGCGGGCCTACGAGGTCGCCTCCAGCGACCCCAACTTCCAGGCCACCGACGACTGCTCCGTCGTGCTCAAGTACCTGCCGGACGTGCCGATCCACGTCGTCGCGGGTGACGAGTACAACATGAAGGTCACGCAGCCCGTCGACGTCTTCATCGCCGACAAGCTCTTCCAGCTCGCCTCGACCGCCGCGCCGGAGCAGGTCTCCGAGGAGGCCTACCGCGAGCTCCTCACCGGCAAGACGATGGTCGTCTTCGGCGGCTCCTACGGCATCGGCAAGGACATCGGCGAGCTCGCCGAGTCCTACGGCGCCAAGGTCTACGCGCTGGGCCGCTCCACCACCGGCACCCACGTGGAGAACCCGGAGGAGGTCGACGACGCCCTGTCCAAGGCGTACGCCGAGACCGGCCGCATCGACTACGTGGTCAACACCGCGGGCGTGCTGCGCATAGGCAAGCTCGCCGAGACCGACAACGCCACCATCGAGGAGGCGCTGAAGGTCAACTACCTGGCCCCGGTGCAGATCGCCCGGTCGTCGTACAAGTACCTGTCCGAGACCAAGGGCCAGCTGCTGCTGTACACCTCCAGCAGCTACACCCGCGGTCGCGCCGAGTACAGCCTGTACTCCTCGACCAAGGCCGCCATGGTGAACCTCACCCAGGCCCTGTCCGACGAGTGGGCCGGCGACGGCGTCCGCGTCAACTGCATCAACCCGGAGCGCACCGCCACCCCCATGCGCACCAAGGCCTTCGGCCAGGAGCCCGCGGGTTCCCTGCTGTCCTCCGAGGCCGTGGCCCGCACCTCGCTCGACGTGCTGCTGTCCGAGCTGACCGGCCACGTCATCGACGTCCGCCAGCAGGACCCGACGGCCGACGCGGCCCGGGCGTCCGGCTTCGAGGGGGCGCTCGCCTCGGTGCTGGACCGGCAGGACGGCGTGTAATAATTGGCGCCAAATAGACTCCGGTAATTCAGGCCTCTGCGCTCTCCTGTTAACGAAGTTCGTCGACAGGAGTGTTCGCAGGGGCCTGAATCCATACCGTCCCGCGAATATTCACAGACCAGCCGCATTTCCGAACCAGACCGGCACACCCCTCCCAAGAGCAGGTTTCTCCGTGATATCCACCGCTATTCGCGTCGCCCGGGTGGGCAGTGCGGCCCAGCTGGCCGCGGCGGTCCTCATGATGGCGGGCTACCCCGCCCTCATGCTGGCCGCGCTCGTCCCGAGCGTCCCCGCCTTCGCGGCAGCGGCCGCCGTGACGTACCTGGCGGACCACTATCTGCACCGCAAGGGCAGCTATCTGATCAACCGCCTCAGCAAGGTGCGGGCCGGCCTGTCGATCCGCTTCCTGATCCGGCAGCTGCTCCTCGTCCTGCTGCTGGCCCGGCTGTCCCTCGCGGACAACCTGATCTACTACGGGGCGATCGCCTGCTTCATCGCCTTCTACGGTCTCCAGGCCCCGCACGGCGCACTGGTGCAGCTGATCCGCAACCGCCGCCGTATGCCGGTCGCCACCCGCAACGTCGACCTCAAGTCCCGCATCCGCATCCCGGACGCCCCGCCGCGCAAGCTGCTGCACCGCTCCGCCGAGAAGATGCTCCACCTCGACCTCTTCGCGGTCGCCGGCATCCTGCTCGCCTCGCAGGTGAAGTCCGCCCTCGTCGGCTTCGTCGGCATCGGCATCACGGTGGCCCTCGGCACGCTGTACGTGCTGGCGCTCGTGCCGTACGTGCGCGGCCGGAAGATCCCGCCGAACGCGGAGCGGGTCCTGGCCGCCGTCGACGACTGGCTCGGCGAGTACAAGCCGGAGACGGTCCTGTACTTCTCCGGTTCGAAGGACTCCGCCTACCAGGTCAACATGTGGCTGGACACCATGGAGAACCTGGACTCCAAGCCGCTGATCATCCTGCGTGAGCGGGCCATCCTGAACAATCTGGCGCCCACCACGGTCCCCGTCATCTGCGTGCCCGGAGGGGTGCACCTGATGAACCTGGACCTGTCCACGGTGCGTGTCGCGCTCTACGCGGCCAACGTCGGCAAGAACATCCACATGCTGCGCGTGCCCACCATCAAGCACGTCTTCATCGGCCACGGCGACAGCGACAAGCTCGCCAGCGTCAACCCGTACAGCAAGGTCTACGACGAGGTGTGGACGGCCGGCCGCGCGGGCCGCGACCGCTACGCCATCGCCGACGTCGGTGTCCGCGACGACGACATCGTCGAGGTCGGCCGCCCGCAGCTCGCCCCGATCCAGACCTGGCAGGGCGTGCCCGACGACCGAATCCCGACCGTCCTGTACGCCCCCACCTGGGAGGGCTGGGACGGCAACCCGGGCAACACCTCGGTCGTGCTGGCCGGCGAGAACATCGTGAAGCAGCTGGTGCAGGCCGACCCGCCGGTCCGCGTCCTGTACAAGCCGCACCCGTTCACCGGCAACGTCAGCAAGGAGGCCGGCGCCGCCCACCAGCGCATCACCGCCCTGGTGCGCAAGGCCGCCGCCGAGCGCGCCATCGACACGCGCTTCGTCGCCGACACGGCCGTACAGGCCGACGCCAAGGCCGAGCTGGCTCGTATCGAGGCCCGGCTCGCGCAGCTGTCCGGCTCCGGCGGCGAGCGGCGCGACGAGGCGGAGGCCACCCGTGACGGGCTGGTCGACGTCGCCCGGCACGAGGAGGTCGCCCGGCTGCGCGCCGAGTGGAACGACGCCTACTGGCGTTCCTTCCCCGCCTGGGAGCACCGCGTCATCACCGGCGCCGACCCGCGGCTGTACGACTGCTTCAACGTCTCCGACGCGATGGTCTCCGACATCTCCAGCGTGGTCTCCGACTTCATCGCGAGCGGCAAGCCGTACGCGGTCACGGACTCCGCCGAGGTGGGCGTCGAGGAGTTCAAGCGGAACAACACGGCGGTGCGCGCCGCGGTGATCCTGTCCAACAGCGCGGCCGAGTTGGGCGAGCTGCTCGGCGCCGTCCGCGACCCGGCCGCCGATCCGCTGGCCGAGGACCGCAAGGAGCTCAAGCAGTACCTGCTGGGCCCGGACGAGCCGACCTCCCTCGCCCAGTTCAACGCCGCGGTCGCGGACCTCGCGCTCAAGGCCGAGACGCGCAACGTCGGTCAGGAGTCGCGGGTGGCGGCCGCCCTGGCGGAGGCCGAGGTCGACGCGGACGCCGAGCTGGCGAACGCCGTGCCCGGGCAGCGGCTGTCCGCGGCCGATGACACGGACGGTGTCGGCACGGGCTGAACTGCCCCTGACCGTAGAAGGGTTCGGCCCCGAGGAGTTCTCCTCGGGGCCGAACCCTTTCTGTTTCCCGTTCCCTGTCCGTTCACCATGTGACGTGTCCCACTAACACGTGCGTGCGAGGCAACCGCTTGCCTCGATCACCCGTCTACCAAGTAGCGAATGAGGCGATACGGGGGGAATATCCCATTGACTAGGGGGAAACGTGACCGTTGCGCAGCCTGATGTGAGTGTGATCATCGGGGCGTACGAAGCGATGCCGTATCTGATCGAGTGCCTCTCGTCCGTCGAGGCACAGACCATCGATCCAGAGCGCGTCGAGGTCATCGCGGTGGACGACGGATCGACGGACGGTACGGGGGAGTATCTGGAGGAGTTCGCCGAGCGCGCTCCCATGAACGTGCTGGTGATCCGGCAGGAGAACTCCGGAGGCCCCAGCGGCCCGCGCAACGTCGGCCTGGCCAAGGCGACCGGACGGTACGTCTTCTTCCTCGACGCCGACGACCGGCTGGGCCCCGAGGCCCTGGAGCGGATGGTCGGCATGGCCGACCGCGCCGGCACGGACGTCGTCCTCGGCAAGGTCGAGGGCGTCAACCGCTCCGCGCCGAAGTCCATGTGGGGCAGGACGGTGGAGCGGACCGACGTCTTCTCCTCCAACATCAAGTTCACGCTCAGCGCGCAGAAGCTGTTCCGCCGCGAGTTGCTGGACCGGCACGGCATGCGGTTCGACGAGTCGCTGTACACCGGCGAGGACGCGCTGTTCACGATGGAGGCGTATCTGCGGGCGGACGGCGTCTCCGTGGTCGCCGACCACACCTGCTACTACCTGGTCGGCCGCGACGACGGCAAGCACGTGACGAAGAGCGGCGGCTACAAACTGCGGTTCGACTCCGCGCGGGCCCTGATGGACCTCATCGCTGCACTCGTCCCCGCGGGCGGCCGGCGCGACCAGCTGATGGTCCGGCCCTTCACCGTGACCCTGCTGCCGCAGTTCGGGCCCAAGTACCTCACGGACAGCGAGGAGATCCGCCGGCACAAGTTCGAGCTGGCCAAGCCCCTGATGGACACCTACTGGACCGAGGGCCTGTCCCAGCGCCTCAAGGTCCACGAGCGGCTGCGGCTGCACCTGGTCGCCGAGCAGCGGCCCGAGCTGCTCATCGAGGTCGTGAAGTTCGTCAAGGCCAAGAAGCAGGCCGCGGCGCTTCTGGAGCGCAAGGGCCGCCGCGTCTACCTGGCCTACCCGCACTTCCGCGACCGCGCCGCCGGCATCCCCGACTCGGTGTACCTCGCCGAGCCGCGCGAGGCCCGCGCCTTCCCGGGCTACCGCGAGGGCGGAGCCCACACGTTCGTACGCCGGGCGGTACGCAAGGCGCGGCGGGTGCTGACGTCGCGTGAGGTGCGGCCGGCGGCGTGAACACGGCTGCGGGGGCCGGCTTTCGCACGGCCCCCGCGTTCACCTCTCGTTCGCTGCTGTCGCCGCTCAGCGGGGCGCGGTCGGGACCGCTGTCCCGGTGCGCTGGCTGGGTAGCGCCGTCAGCCGTTCCGCCACCCGGGCCCGGTGTTCCCCGGCCGACCGGCACAGCTCTCGTACGGCCGCGTTGAAGCGCTCCTGTGACGGCGGCTCGGCCGGGCCCAGCAGACGCAGCTTCAACGCGGCCCGCGCCTCGGCCAGTTCGTCCTTCTCCGGGTGCCGGACCGCCTCCAGCAGGGCCGGCACGCCGCCCGCGTCCGGCGACAGCACCGTCGCCGCCACGACCGTCGGGAACGCCGTACGGAACGCCTCCTCGCTCAGCCCGCTGGTGTTCGCCACCGCGTACGGCTTCTCGCTCGCCAGGAAGTCGCTGATCACGCTGGACACATCACTGACCAGCAGGTCGGCCACATCGAAGCAGGAGAACAACGCGGGCCGGACGTCCGTGATGATCTGGTGCTCGCCCTCCGGCAGCGAGGCCCAGTACGCCTCCTCCCAGGCCGCCGTCGCCCGGGCCACCGCCTCGGCCCGGCCCGGCTCCGGCGCCGACTGCACCCGCATGCGCTCCACGGTGTCGGCCCCGGCGCGGAAGTCGGTCGTGGTGAGGCGGTCCAGCTCCCTGGTGAGACGGTCGAGTTCCGCATCCCCCGGGGGACGTGTCCCCGTTCGCTCCCGGTTCGCCACCCGGATCAGCTCCCGGATCCGCAGATCGGCCGCGCCCGCGCGCGGGTCCACCGACCCCGTCAGCGGATGCGGCTTGTACAGCAGCCGCACGCCCGGGTCGGCGAGCAGCGCCCGCACCAGGTTCTCGCCGGCCGCGATCACCGAGGTGTTGCCGGGGTTGCCGTCCCAGCCCTCCCAGGTCGGCGCGTACAGGACCGTCGTCCACGCACCGGCCGGCGGGCCCGCGTACGGCCGTACGGCGTCCAGCTGCGGGCGGCCGGTCTCCACCACGTCCTTGTCCTCGACGCCCACCTCGGCCAGGGCGTACCGCTCGCGCGCCGCGGGCCCGGCCACCCACACCTCGTCGTAGGCCTTCGCGTACGGGTTGCACGAGGACAGCTTGTCGCTCTCGCCGTGGTTGACGAAGGTGTGCTTGATCGTGGGGATGCGCAGCACCTGGGAGGTCTTGCCGGAGTTCGACGGGTGGATGAGGACCTGGAGCGTGGAGTGCTCAAGACGCATCAGCGTCGACACCTTCGGCAGGCAGACGACCGGGATGTCCGTCGCCGCGAGCTTCTGCACCATGAACCGCTCACGCAGCACGATGACCGGCCTGCCCTCCACCCGCGCGAGCGGCTCCAGCCACATGTTCGCCTGGTAGGCCGAGGCGGCACCGCCGGAGAAGTACAGGCCGACGGTCGGCCGGTACGCGGCCAGCCACGCGTCGAACCACTCGAGCACCTCCTGCTCACCGGCCGGGCGGCGGCCCGGCAGCAGCCGGAGCAGCAGCGCGCCGAGGCCGGTCAGCGCGAGGAGGAGGGAGAGCCCGATGCCTGCCGCCGCGTACTCCGGCTCGTCACCCGGCGCGGCGGCCAGCAGCCCGGCCGTCGCGGGCAGGCCGAACACCAGCAGCCGGTGGCCGGGGCGGCGCAGCAGCAGGGCCGGGGCCGGGGACAGCCGCAGCGCCGAGGCGTCGATGTTCCGCGTCACCACCGGCAGGGTGCGGGTACGGCGGACCAGTACGGAGAACGCCTGGATCGCGCAGTGCAGCACGTAGAAGGCGAGCAGTCCGGCCACCAGCGGCGCGTACGCGCTCTCCCGGTCCTGCTCGCCGAGCCGCAGCAGGCCCACGACCAGCAGCAGGTCGCGCAGGACGTGCCGCACGGTGATGTCCGCGTGCGACTTGGCGAACAGCGACAGCACCCCCCGCTGCCACCGGTACAGGACGCCCTCCGTCACCAGGGAGACGGCGGTCGCGGCGAGCAGCAGCGGTACGTGGGGCAGCAGCGCCGCGACCGCCTGAGCGGCGAACGCGGCGGCCAGGACGACGGTGACCAGCCCCTTCAGCAGGGCCGGTGGACGGGGAAGAGGTAGGGGCACTGCGGTCACTCCAGGAGCGTCGGGTGTCGGCGCAGGTCGGCCGTCCGGGTTAACGCGCGGCGACCTCCTGACGACACGCGCGTGTCGCCGGAGCGTAGAGGGCCTGTCGGCCCGCTGTGTCGTCGGACCGTAGCGGAAGATCGCATTCCTGTCTTCGGGTGGGACGGAACTGCCCCCGACCGTCGTCCGTGACACGGGCGGCACCGTCCGTAGCGTGGACCGGCACCGCGTCATGCCTCACCGTCCCGTAGATTTCCTGGTGAGGGACCGAATCGACGCGAGGGGCGGACGGGGACGTGGCAGGGGCAAGGCAGGCCGTGGGCGAGGCCCGCAGAATCGTCGTCAAGGTCGGTTCCTCCTCGCTGACCACCGCCTCGGGCGGCCTGGACGCGGACCGTGTGGACGCGCTGGTCGACGTGCTGGCCAAGGTGCGCAGCGGAGGGGAGCGCGAGATCGTCCTCGTCTCCTCCGGCGCCATCGCCGCCGGTCTCGCCCCGCTGGGCCTGCGCCGCCGCCCCAAGGACCTGGCCCGGCAGCAGGCCGCCGCCAGCGTCGGCCAGGGCCTGCTGGTCGCCCGCTACACCGCCTCCTTCGCCCGCTACGGCGTCCGTGTCGGCCAGGTGCTGCTGACCTCCGACGACATGAGCCGCCGCGCCCACCACCGCAACGCCTCGCGCACCCTCGACAAGCTGCTCGCGATGGGCGCCTTCCCGATCGTCAACGAGAACGACACCGTCGCCACGGACGAGATCCGCTTCGGCGACAACGACCGCCTCGCCGCCCTGGTCGCCCACCTCGTCCACGCCGACCTGCTGGTCCTGCTGTCCGACGTGGACGGCGTCTACGACGGCGACCCGGCGAGGCCCGGCACCTCCCGCATCGCCGAGGTGCGCGAGCCGTCCGACCTCGCGCACGTCGAGATCGGCAGCGCGGGCAAGGCCGGCGTCGGCACCGGCGGCATGGTCACCAAGGTCGAGGCCGCCCGGATCGCGACCGGCGCCGGTGTCCCCGTCGTGCTCACCAGCGCCATCCACGCGGCCGACGCCCTGACCGGCCAGGACACCGGCACCTTCTTCCACCCCACGGGCAAGCGCTCCGCCGACCGGCTGCTGTGGCTCCAGCACGCCTCCACCCCGCAGGGCGCGCTGACCCTGGACGACGGCGCCGTCCAGGCCGTCGTGGACCGCCGCAAGTCGCTGCTGCCGGCCGGGATCGCCGCCGTCGAGGGCGAGTTCAGCGCAGGCGACCCGGTCGAGCTGCGGGACGGCGCGGGACGGGCGGTGGCCCGCGGGCTCGTCAATTTCGACGCCAAGGAGATCCCCCGGCTGATCGGCCGCTCGACCCGGGAACTGGCCCGCGAACTCGGGGCCGCGTACGAACGCGAGGTCGTACACAGGGACGACCTGGTGGTCCTCCACCCGTAATGGGCCGAAACATCCGCCCCCGGTGGTGGACGTTCCGCAAAATCGCCACGCGATCCCTTGCGGCCTGCTGAACTTTGTCCCAGGGCAATATTCCGCAGGAGCACCACTGTGCAAAGGAGGCCGTCGTGAGACGAGTGCGCCCTGGGGCCACGGCGTCCCGTGGTGGTGCCGGCTCCCGCGCGGCCGGTGACGAGCGCGCCCTCACCAGTGTGGCGGCGGGGGACCGGTTCCAGGGCGAGGACCCCGGGGACGTCCCGCGCCTGTGGCACGTCACCCTCAGCGTCTCCGGCCGGGAGGCCCCGCTCACCGAGGTCCGGCGCGCCCTGGAACAACTCGCCCACGACCACCCCTTCCTCCTGACCAGCCGCTACGCGGTCGACCACGCGGAGATCCGCTACTGGGAGGAGGCCCGTGACCTGCACGACGCGGCCGCCGTCGCCCTGCGCCTGTGGGGCGAGCACCGGCAGACCGCCGGGCTGCCGCCCTGGGAGATCGTCGGCCTGGAGGTCATCGACCGCGCGACCTACCACCAGCGCATCGCCGAGGGGTACGGACCGCCACCGGCGTCCCCGGTCGGAGTTCACCCGTTCTGACCCGGTCCGGTGGACGTCTCGGCGGTGTCTCAGCGGTGTCTCGGGGTGTGAAACGAACGATGAACGGATCCGCCCGGCGCACTACGCTTCCCTCATGACCACGCTTTCGCCGTACGACTCGATGTCCCCGGTCACCGAGGCCGCCTACCGCGCCAAGGCCGCAGCCGCGAGCCTCGCGCCGCTGCCACGGGCCGACAAGGACGACGCGCTCCTCGCCATCGCGGACGCGCTGGAGGTCCGTACGAGCGAGATCGTCGAGGCCAACGCCAAGGACGTCGCCAAGGCCCGCGAGGCCGGCATCAGCGAGGGCATGATCGACCGGCTCACGCTCACCCCCGAGCGGGTCCGCGCCATCGCCTCCGACGTGCGCGACGTCGCCGCGCTGCCCGACCCGGTCGGCGAGGTCGTCCGCGGCTCCACGCTGCCCAACGGCATCGACCTGCGCCAGGTCCGCGTGCCGCTCGGCGTCGTCGGGATCATCTACGAGGGCCGGCCGAACGTCACCGTCGACGCCGCCGCCCTCTGCCTGAAGTCCGGCAACGCGGTCCTGCTGCGCGGCTCCTCCTCGGCCTACCAGTCGAACACCGCCCTCGTGCGCGTCCTGCGCGACGCCGTGGGCGGGGCCGGGCTGCCCGCCGACGCCATCCAGCTCGTCCCCGGCGAGAGCCGCGACAGCGTGCGCGAGCTGATGCGCGCCCGCGGCCTGGTCGACGTGCTCATCCCGCGTGGCGGCGCCTCCCTGATCAACACGGTCGTGCAGGAGTCGACCGTCCCGGTCATCGAGACCGGCACCGGCAACTGCCACGTCTACGTCGACGCCGCCGCCGACCTCGGCATGGCCGTCGACATCCTGATCAACTCCAAGGCCCAGCGGGTCGGCGTCTGCAACGCCGCCGAGACCCTCCTGGTCCACCAGGACATCGCCGCAGAGTTCCTGCCCCGCGCCCTGGAGGCCCTGGCCGGCGCCGGGGTGACCGTGCACGCCGACGAGCGTGTGCAGGCCTACGCCAAGGACTCCAAGGCGACCGTCGTCGAGGCCACGGCCGAGGACTGGGAGACGGAGTACCTGTCGTACGACATCGCCGCGGCCGTCGTGGACTCCCTGGACAAGGCCGTCGAGCACATCCGGCTGTGGACCTCCGGCCACACCGAGGCCATCGTCACGACCTCCCAGCAGGCCGCCCGCCGCTTCACCCAGCTGGTCGACTCGACCACCGTCGCCGTGAACACCTCCACCCGCTTCACCGACGGCGGCCAGTTCGGCTTCGGCGCGGAGATCGGCATCTCCACGCAGAAGCTGCACGCCCGCGGCCCGATGGGCCTGCCGGAGCTGACCAGCACCAAGTACATCGTGACCGGGGACGGGCACGTGCGCCGCTGAGCGCCCGCCGCGTGAGTATGTGAAGCGGCGCATATGCGTGTGGCAGGGGCGGACCGGCCGGGCGTGCGCCGTGCGGCGCCCCGTGAACGCCGTCTCAACCGGCGGATGAATTTCCATACCGTCTGCCCAAATTGACCCCCCAGGTCTACTCTGGATCCGTGCCGGAGGACGTGGGGGGCACGCCGTTTCCGGACGGCTGGGAGCCCGACGACGACCACGACCGCGGGGTGTCGGACGAAGAGTTCGCCTCCGTGGTCTTCGACGAGGCCTTCGTACGCGCGGCCGTGGTGCACGAGCCGACCGCCGTGGAGCGCCTCCTTGCCGCCGCACAAGCGAGAGCCGAGGCCTCCGAAGCGGAGGCGCGCCGCACCCACACCAGAGGCGAGCGCTACGACGACCAGTACGGCCCCGAGGGGCACGGCGATTTCGGCCATGATCCCGACCTCGACGAGCTGGACGACCCCGACATCCTCGAGGACCAGTACGGCGGCACGGGCCCGTACGGCAAGCAGGTCCGCTGGCACCGCCCCGTCGCCTGGCTGCTCGCCCTCGTGATGGGCATCGGCATGGTCGCGCTGGCCTTCACGGCGGTCTACCGGGGCGCGTCCTCGAACCGCCAGGAGCCCCTGCCGGCACCCACGTCGACCGGTCTTGAACAGAGCGGTGGCGCGACCCCCTCGGCGTCCGCCGACTACACCGGTCCGGCCGTCTCGGTGATCCCCCGCACCCCCTGACCGGAACCCGCCTGTCCTGGTGAGAACCTGTCAGAACTTGTCATGGAGCGGGGCGTTTACCTGACCTTCCGGAGACCTACCCTGAAGATATGGGCGGGCCTGGAGACCCACCTGAGGGGGCGCCCGAAGGGGCTCCCGGAGGTGGCGAGGACGAGTATCGATCCGTCGTTTTCGACGAATCGTTCATTCGTGCTGCCCGGCTCCAGGAATTCTCCGCCCAGGAGCGCATCGCCGACCACGCCCCCGCGGTGCGCCGCCGCCCGCCCCTGCGCCGGGGCCTGTCCCGGCAGGCGCTGGTCCTGGTCCTGCTGATCGCCATCGCCTTCGGCACCGCGATCTACATGGGCGTGCGCCACCCCTACCAGACACCCGCAGCCCAGGAGCCCGCCGAGCCCCTGCGGATGACCGTCATCCCGCTCGCCCCCGAGGGCAAGGTGCCCGGCACGGCCGACCCGGCCTACCTGTACGAGCACAGCCCCGCCGCACAGTTCAAGAGCGGCGCTGAGGGCGTGCCGCTGCCCGCCTCGCGGCGCACCGCGCACTTCTCGGACAGTCAGGTCGTCTCCGCCCTGTCCACCGCCAAGGACTACATCGTCCGGTCGGCCCTCGACCCGGACGTGCTCACGGGCGGCGAGGTCCGCGCGGTCCGCGTTCTGCTCGACCCCGATCAACTGGGCCAGTTCGACCAGAGCTTCTCCCGCCCCACCGCGGACGGACGCCACGCGCCCACCGGCTGGCTCGTCCGCTTCGACCCCACCCGCGCGGAGCTGGCCGACCGCAAGGTGCGGGTCCAGGGCACGCTGCAGGCCGCCGAGGCCGACTCCTCCACGCTCGAGGTCACCGCCGATCACACGTTCGTGTACGCGCTGCGCCCGGCCGGGGCCGACGACAAGGCCGAGGTGTCCCTGTTCACCGTCCGGCGCGAGCTGCACTTCCGCTTCGACCGCGACGATCTGCGCATGCACCAGGGCCGGCTCGTCGTCTCCTACGTCCAGGCCGGACCGCTCTCCTGCGCCGAGGACTCCACGAACCACCTCCGCCCCCTCCTGGCCGGCCAGACGGCCAAGGAGGGCGGCCCCGCCGGCACGGACCCCTATGCCACGGGCAGCGCGACGGCCCTGTGCGGGTCCTTGGCGACGAGCGCGCAACCGAAGGTGTGAGAAGGGCCTCAGGCCCTCAGCCGTTGCCGCGCGGCGGCCCGTCGTCCCCCGGAGAGTCGGTACCCGGAGCGTCCGTACCCGGTGCGTCCGGGTCCTGGGGCGGCTTCGGGGCCGAGTTCGTGAATCCGCCGAAGCCGCGGCGGACGCGGTCGCCCAGGTCGCCGGCGCCGCCCGCGAGGTCCGTGACCAGCTTCATCAGCGGGTCCTTGGAGCTCTTCACATGGGTCGAGTAGTGGTTCGCCGAGTCCCGCCAGGAGTCCCGGACCGAGGTGTCCTTGTCCTCGTCGCGCCGCGGGTAGTGGCCGTCCATGATCCGCTGGTAGTCCCGCGACTCGGCCCACTTCTTCAGCTCGGCCGCCCGCACGGTGGTGAAGGGGTGGGAGCGGGGCAGCACGTTCAGGATCTTCAGCACGGAGTCCCGCAGGTCGCCCCCGGCCTCGTACTCCTCGGCCTGTGCGAGGAACGCGTCCACGTTCATCTCGTGCAGGTGGTTACCGCCCGCGATCTTCATCAGACCCCGCATGGACGCCGTCAGATCCTGCCCGACCAGCAGCCCCGCCCGGTCCGCCGACAGCTCCGACTTGCGGAACCACTCCCGCAGCCCGGTCACGATCGCCATGATCGCGAGGTTGCCCAGCGGGATCCAGGCGACCCGGACGGCGAGGCTGGTCAGGAACAGCAGGATCGTCCGGTAGACCGAGTGGCCCGAGAGCGCGTGCCCCACCTCGTGCCCGACGACCGCCCGCATCTCCTCCTCGTCGAGCAGCTCGACCAGCCCCGTCGTGACGACGATGATCGGCTCGTCGAGGCCGATGCACATCGCGTTCGGCACCGGGTCCTGGTTCACGTACATCGGCGGGACCTTCTCCAGGTCCAGGATGTAGCAGGCGTCCCGCAGCATCACGTTCAGATGGGCGAACTGCTGGTCCGAGACGCGCACCGAGTCGGACAGGAACAGCAGCCTCAGACTGCGCTCGGGCAGCAGACCGCTGAGCGCCTTGAACACCGTGTCGAAACCGCTCAGCTTGCGCAGCGCCACCAGGGCGGAGCGGTCGGCCGGGTGCTCGTACGTACGCGAGGAGATTCCGGGGAAGCGCCTGCGCTGCCTGCTGGGCACGTGCTCGTGCCCGCTGTGCTCGTGGCCGTCGGACATCTCTTCCCCCATGCGTCTGTGTGACCTTTGCGGCCCCTTGTGCGGCCTTTTGCTTCCCCGAGGCAGAGCCCAGCCTAGGCGGAGTTACGGTGGTCGGGCAGTACAGCGAAGGGAACCACCGTCATGGAGCACCACCCCGCGTCCGCCTGGCTCACCGAGGCCGCGAGCGCCGCCGAGCGGCAGGGGCCGGGGATGCTCCGGGTCGTCCTCATCGTGATGATCCTGGGCTGTGTGCTGACCGCGTGGTTCCTGCTGCGTGGCTACAGACGGAAGGACGACTGAGGCACGGGGAAGGTTCCCCGCCGGGCCCTGGGACCGGGTCCGGCGACGGCACGCGTCGCCTCCGAGTCGCGAACATGCGGAGTCGGGGTGATCGCGCCCGGGGCGCCCGCTTACGATGAGCCGACGTCTTTATACCGCCCACACGCGATAGGTCCTGCCGAAGATGAGCTTCCACAGCACCGCTGCCCAGTTGGTCACCCTCGCCGCAGAGGGCGAAGAGCACGGCGGAAACCACGAGAGCCTCAGCCCGTACATCACCGGCGGCGCCGCCCTCTTCATCCTGCTGCTCCTGCTGTGGATCACCACCCGCTTCAACCGCGACCGCTGAGCCCGGCTGAGAGCCCCGCGCGGGGCGTCCCGGGGATCACGGGGGCGGCCGGAGCCCTCAGGGGTCCTTGCCCTGTGAGCGCCCGGGTCGCGCGGCCTGGCACCGCACCTCGCCGCGTTGCCGAAAAGCCCTAGTAGCTCCGCTACGAGGGCTTTCCGGCGCCTTGCGATGCACGGCACCAGACCACGCGACCTGATCGGACGCTCACAGGGCAAGGACCCCTCAGGCAGGGCCGGTAGGGTCTGCACGCATGGGAGAGCAGGACATGCCTACCGGTCCGGCGAACGAGACGCCGCACGACCCGGCACAGGACACGGCGAGCGGCACCGAGCGACACTCGGAGTCCCGCCGTGCCGCCACGGAGCCCACGGAGTCCCGCCAGGCCGCCTCGGAGCCACGCGGCGCCGAGGGGCCGGGAAACGGCCCGTCGCGGCCGGGCAAGCGCCGCCTCGGCGTCATGGGCGGCACCTTCGACCCGATCCACCACGGGCACCTGGTCGCGGCCAGCGAGGTCGCCGCCGCGTTCCACCTCGACGAGGTGGTCTTCGTCCCGACCGGCCAGCCCTGGCAGAAGAGCCACCGCAGCGTCTCCCCGGCCGAGGACCGCTATCTGATGACGGTCATCGCGACCGCCGAGAACCCGCAGTTCTCCGTGAGCCGTATCGACATCGACCGCGGCGGTGCCACCTACACCGTGGACACCCTGCGTGACCTGCGCGCGCTCAACCCGGACACGGACCTCTTCTTCATCACCGGCGCCGACGCGCTCTCCCAGATCCTCACCTGGCGGGACAGCGAGGAGCTGATCTCCCTCGCGCACTTCATCGGGGTCACCCGGCCGGGCCACCATCTGAACGACCCCGGACTCCCGGAGGGCGGCGTCTCCCTCGTCGAGGTCCCCGCCCTCGCCATCTCCTCCACCGACTGCCGTGCGAGAGTCGCCAAGGGCGACCCGATCTGGTATCTGGTGCCGGACGGAGTCGTGCGCTATATCGACAAGCGCGAGCTGTACCGCGGCGAGTGAGCCGAGAGGGGCACCGGTGAACGACCGATACGACGCGGGGGCCGCAGGCTACGGCGCCGACCCGTACGAACTCGTCGGCTACGACGAGTACGGCCAACCTGTCTACCGCCAGGTCCCGGCGCGACCGACCCAGACCTACGACCCGTATGCCCAGCAAGGGCAGCAGGGACAGCAGCAGGGCTACGGCTACGACCCGTACGCGACCGCAGGGCAGCAGCCTCCGTCGTACGACTACGGGACCGGCCCGCAGCAGCCGGACCCCTCCTACGGGTCCTACGACCCGTATGCCACCGGCACCCACCAGGGCGGCCCCGCGCCCCACGATCCCTACGGCCGGCACGCGGCCGGCGCCGGCACGGACCGGCAGCCCCGCGTCGCCGAACAGACCCCGCACATCCCCCAGCAGGCGGGCCCGGCCGACGAGGAAGCCCCCGGCCGGCCGGAACCGGACTACCACACCGAGCAGTTCGCCTTCGTCGAGGAGCCCGACGCCAACTCCGAAGACGTCATCGACTGGCTGAAGTTCACCGAGAACCGCACCGAGCGCCGCGAGGAGGCCCGGCGCCGCGCCCGCAGCCGGATCGTCGCCCTGGTCGTCGTCCTCGCGCTCGCCGCGGCCGGCGGCGTGGGCTACCTGGCGTACGCGGGGAAGCTGCCCGGCCTGTCGTCCGACGACCCCACGACGGGAAGCGCGACGACGGCCGGCGCCCAGAAGCGCGACGTGATCGTCGTCCACCTGCACGACACCAAGGGCGGCGGCACCTCCACGGCCCTCCTCGTCGACAACACCACCACCAAGCGGGGCACCTCCGTCCTCGTGCCCAACTCCCTGGCTCTGACCAGCGACGACGGCACCACGACGACGCTCGCCAAGTCGGTCGAGGACGACGGCTCCGACGGCACCCGCGACGCGCTCGACTCGGCCCTCGGCACCGACATCCAGGGCACCTGGCGCCTGGACACCCCCTATCTGCAGAACCTCGTCGACCTCGTCGGCAACATCGACGTCGACACCGACACCGACGTCCCCGACCCCGCCGCCAAGAAGAAGGGCACGGCCCCCCTGGTCAACAAGGGCCGGGACCAGACCCTCAGCGGCAAGATGGCCGTCGCCTACGCCACCTACCGAGCCCCCGGCGAGGCCCAGAACGCCCAGCTGGAGCGCTTCGGGCAGGTCATGCAGGGCGTCCTGCGCAAGGTGTCCTCCGACCCGCAGGCCGCGACGACCACGATCCAGACCCTGGCCCAGATCCTGGACCCCTCCCTGACCGACAAGGACCTCGGCTCCTTCCTCGCCGGGCTCTCCGACCTCGCCAAGGGCGGCGACTTCAAGACGGACCTGCTGCCCGTCCAGACCGACGGCACGCTCAGCGCCCAGGCGAGCGCGGGCGTCGTGAGGAACGTCCTCGGCGGCACCGCCAAGAGCCCCGACAAGGACGCCGCCGTCAGCGTCTCCGTCCGGAACGCCACCGGCGTGAAGGACAACACGGAAAAGGCCCGCGTCGTGCTCCTCAACGGCGGCTTCACCTTCCTGGAGGGCGGCACGGCCGGTGCCCGGGCCACGTCCGAGGTCGTCTACGCCGACGCCGGCGACAAGGCGAACGCCGCCGAGGTCGCCAAGACGCTGGGCCTGCCCGCGAGCTCCGTCGGCAAGGGCAAGATCTCCGCGAACGCCGACGTCGCCGTGGTCCTCGGCCAGGACTACAAGCCCTAGCCCGGCCGGGAGGCGGTGTCCGCTCCCCACGTGATGCCGGTCATCACGTGGGGGGCCCACGGCGGTCCGTGAGACCCTTGGTGGCAAGTGTCCGCCGATCGAAAGCCTTGTAGTGACCGCGACCGACCGCTCTCACGAGCTCATCATCACCGCCGCCCAGGCGGCCGCCGACAAGCTGGCGCACGACATCGTCGCCTACGACGTCAGTGACGTGCTGTCCATCACGGACGCCTTCCTGCTGGCCTCGGCTCCCAACGACCGCCAGGTCAAGTCGATCGTCGACGAGATCGAGGAGCGGCTCCAGAAGGAACTCGGCGCCAAGCCGGTGCGCCGCGAGGGCGACCGCGAGGCCCGCTGGGTCCTGCTCGACTACGTCGACATCGTCGTCCACGTCCAGCACAGCGAGGAGCGCGTCTTCTACGCCCTGGAGCGGCTGTGGAAGGACTGCCCCGAGCTCGAACTGCCCGAGGACGCCAAGGCCACCCGGGGCAAGGCCGAGGAGCACGCCAAGCTGCAGGCGGCGGAGGAGGCGGCGGAGCTGGACGGAGACTGGCGGTGAGCTTCAGCGAGGCCGGCAGGCCGGGCCGGGGACGCCGCGTCATCCTCTGGCGGCACGGCCAGACCTCGTGGAACGTGGAGCGCCGCTTCCAGGGCACCACGGACGTCGAGCTCACCGAGACGGGCCTCGCCCAGGCCCGCCGCGCCGCCCGGCTGCTGGTCGCCCTGAAGCCGGACACGATCGTCGCCTCCGACCTGAAGCGGGCCGCGTACACGGCCGCCGAGCTCGCCGCGCTCACCGGCCTCGACGTGACCCACGACGAGGCCCTGCGCGAGACCTACGCGGGCGTCTGGCAGGGCCTGACGCACGAGGAGATCATCAGCCGCTACGGCGACGAGTACGCCGCGTGGAAGCGCGGCGAGCCGGTGCGCCGCGGCGGAGGCGAACTGGAGACCGAGGTCGCCGACCGCGCGGCTCCCGTGGTGCTCCGGAACGCCGAGAAGCTCCCCGAGGGCGGCACGCTCGTCGTGGTCAGCCACGGCGGCACGATCCGCACCACCATCGGCCGTCTCCTCGGCCTGGATCCCCGCGACTGGGAGAGCCTCGGCGGGCTCTCCAACTGCTCCTGGTCCGTCCTCGGCGAAGGCGCCCGCGGCTGGCGCCTGCTGGAGCACAACGCCGGCACCCTGCCCGAACCGGTGCTCGGTGACGACGACTGACCTCGGATTTCACTTTCTGGCAGGTCGCAGGCTAAAGTTCTTCTTGTTCGCCCCGCCAGCGGGGAAGGAACATGAGGGGCTATAGCTCAGTTGGTAGAGCGCCTGCATGGCATGCAGGAGGTCAGGAGTTCAATTCTCCTTAGCTCCACGTCAAGATCCCGTTCCCGTCCTGGGGGCGGGATTTTTCGTGCCCCGGGTTGAGTCACTCGGGCCTGCTGAGGCGTATACCTCTACGGTCACGACGCGTGCCGTGTCCGGACTGGTGCTGAGGCGTCGCTGACCGTATTGGTCCGGCCGTGGCAGAATCAAACGGCCGGAAGGGAGCGCGGCCCGACGGGAGGAGTAGCGATGCCTGCGAGCATCCTCGAGGAGGTCGACCACCTCCTCGGAGCAGCGTTGACACGTCAGATGTCCACCCGCCTCAGCTGCCCTTCCTGCGGTTCCGGGCATGTGGCCCAGATGCTCGGCGACAACGGCGGGATCTCCTACGTGTGCACGGCCTGCGGCCACAGCTGGAGCTGATCGATGGGTGCACACAGGCGGAAATGCGACTGGTGCGGCAGCGGGACTCCGATCGTCCGTGACATGGAACCGATCAATCCCGACTACCAGTACTGGTGCGAGGAGTGCGCGCGGGCGCTGATCATAAAAGGCGACCCGATCGAGACGTACCGCGAGTTGGAGGGCGAGCCGATCTACGGCCGGCTTCTGGAGGAGCACTGCACGCTCAAGCGGTTCTATTCGTTCGTCACGGCCTGAGGATCGACAAAACGGTCATTTCAGGCAAGGCGAAACCGATTTGGTGTTGGGCCCGATGGCCCAGTAATGTTGGCGTCGCCGCCAGGGAAACCCGGCGGAAACGTCACACGGGGCTATAGCTCAGTTGGTAGAGCGCCTGCATGGCATGCAGGAGGTCAGGAGTTCAATTCTCCTTAGCTCCACAGAAGTTGAGAAGGCGGGTCATCCGATCGGATGGCCCGCCTTCTTGTTGTGCGTATGCGTGCGGCGGGCTCCCCCGAAGGGAAGCCCGCCGTACGTCTGCTCAGCGGCCGAGAGCGCGCCGTCCGCGGCCCTGGGAGAGGACCGGGAGGTTGCGGGACGACGGCGCGCCCTGGGAGCGCGTGTCCTCCTCCAGGCGCAGGGCCAGCGCCGGGCAGCGGCGCACCGCGCGTAGAGCCTTGGCCTCGGCGTACCGCGGCACCTGGGCCTGCGCCACGGTGGGGAAGCCGTCGGCGCCGAGCTGGAACACTTCGGGGAGGATGTCCGCGCACAGGCCGTGGCCCCGGCACAGCGTCCAGTCGACGTAGATCTTCTGGCGGCTGGGGCCGTTCTCCTCGGACTCGCCGCCGCCCGGGATGCCCGTCGGGGCCCTGCCGCCCTCGAAGAGCGGCAGAACGCCCTCCACGGGCCTGCCGCAACCGTTGCCGAGGACATGGGCGGCCAGGTCGTCCGTGAACGCCTTGATGGTCGACTCGAGGAACATCGCGGAGCCGTCCGGGTGCGAGCACGCCCCGCGCCGCTTCACGTTCTTGGCGACCTGCTTGACCGCCTCCAGTGCGGCCGGTCCGCCGCCGTTGAGGATGTCCTCCAGGCCGCGTGCGGCGGCCGGCAGGCCGAGGTAGCAGGGGCCGCACTGGCCCGCGCTCTCCTCGGCCAGCCACTGGGCGACCCGCAGCGACTCGCCCAGCGGGCAGGTGTCCTGAGTGATCGGCAGGATCGCTCCGGCGCCGAGCGCGCCGCCCACCGCGTCCAGCGAGTTGCGGGAGACGATCGCCTCGTTGACCGTCGCCGCGTCGATCCACTTGCCGTGGTAGCCGCCGGTGAGCACACCCTGCGGCACCGGCGGCGCGCCGGCGAGCTGCAGGACGTAGCGCAGCGGCACGCCCGTCGGGACCTCGATCACCATCGGGCGGGCCACCGCACCGGAGACCGTGAGCATGACGGTGCCCGGCTCGTCGTACAGGCCGGTGTTGCCGTAGCGCTCCGGGCCGATGCGGGCGGCGATGGCCAGCTGGGCGAAGGTCTCGGCGTTGGACAGCAGCGTGGGGGCGCCGCCCACGCCGTTCTGCGAGGCGCTCACCTTGCGGCCCGGAGGGACGGCGGGGCCGCCGTCGATCGAACGGATCAGCGACGCGGCGGCGCCGGTGACCATACGGACCGGATTGCGCTGCACACGCGCGCGCAGTGCCGACCGGCGGCCGTTGTTGAGGCCGCGTTCGGCGAGCGCCGCCTCCATGGAGCGCTGTGTCGACTCACGGGTGACCCCCACCACGAGCGTGCGGGCACCCAGAGCCTCGGCGCACAGCAGCGCGCCGTCCAGGATCAGGTGCGGGGCACGGTTGATCAGCACCGTGTCCTTGCGGCAGGCAGGCTCGTCCTCGCTTCCGTTCACCACGACGACCGGCCGGATGCCGCGCTTGATCGCCGATTCGGCGACCGAGCGCAGCTTCTTGTGGAAGGGGAAGCCCGCGCCGCCGCGGCCCTTCAGGTTGATGCGTTCGGCGAGTTGCGCGAGCTGCTCGCCGCCCATCGGCTCGAGCGGCCCGTGCACCTTCAGATGCATGGGCAGATCGAGCCGATCGACAAGGTCGAAGCCCGACGTGAGCTGAGGAAGCCCGACCACGCGGACTTCGGGTACGTCGGGCAGGGCCTCGTTCACTTAAAGCCTCCGGAAGGCGTGTTCCAAGGTTCGCCCGATCCCGGTGCGTCGAAGTCGTAGGACGCACCGGGCAGTGTTTCAGTGGCGGGACCGCTGTTGTACGTGTCGTTCGGGTAGTACGTGTCGAAGGCGGCGTTCGACTCACCCGTGTCGTACACGTCACTCGATCCATAGCCGGCGGCGCCTGGATTGCCATAGGCCGGGATGTTTTGTCCGGTGTCTTGCAGGGGGTCGTAGGGCGGGATGTTGAAGCCCGTGTCCTGGAGCGGGTCGTAGGCCGACGGCGGGGCCTCGCCGACCGGGGGCGGGGACGGGATCGGCCAGTTGCCCGAGGTGCTGGAGGGGCCGTCGACGAGCGGCATGTTCTGGGTGGGCTGCATGTCCAGCGGCAGCTCCGTGCGGGTGCTCGGTCCCGGGGCGAAGGCCTGCTGGCCCGGGGGAGGGCCCGAGACGGCCCGGTAGGCGGCCGCGAATCCGCCCGCGGGCTCCTTGGCCGCGGGGCGTTCCGCCTTCTCGTACAGCGGGCCCGACGGGGACGCGGTGGCCCCCCGGGGCGCGTCGCGGCTCTCGTAGCCGGGCAGCGTGGAGCCGCCGGTCGCCCGGGCCCGGCTCTCCTCCAGATCCCTGCGGGCCGCGGGCTCCCCGGGGCCTATGAGGGAGACGAACTTGTCGGCGATCTTGCGCTTGACCGGGCGCGGGGCGGCGCGCAGGGCGAGGGCGGCGGCCACTCCGAGCAGGGACAGGCCGTACAGGATGACGAAGATCGGCTTGGCCGCGCGACCCGCGTAGAGCCCGTGGACCAGGGCGGCGCACCAGGCCGGGTAGGCCAGCATGTGCATGGCCCGCCAGCGGGCGGCGACGGGTGCGGGGGAGGCGAAGCGGTTGCGCAGTACGCCGGTGACGCCCACGAAGATCATGAGCATGCTGGCCAGGGTGCCGAGGCCGATGAGGAACGCCCTGCCCGTGACGGCCTCCTCGCCGGTCAGGAACAGCCCGAAGGGGATCACGGCGGCGACCCACGAGGTGTGCTCCAGCGCCAGCTTCACCCCGATGTGGACCAGGAGGAAGGCGATCGAGGCGACCGCAGTGGTCCGGTGCACGGCCTGCGCCAGGATGCGCCTGCGCGTGTCCAGCAGGATCCGGTCCTGTGCGACGAGTCCCCAGATCACCGAGCAGGAGAGGCATACGAGGGACAGCACGCCGGCGCCGAAGTTGAGGAACTCGGCGAACGAGTCGTCCGCCGTGGAGTCGTAGGGGTTCACGGCCTGCCTCCCCACATCCCGGCGACCGGGGGTAGCGAGGGGTTACTGCGATGAGGGTTCATGGGGGCAACTCCGAGCGGTTCGGGAAAGCGGTCCCGCTGCCGCACTCTAAGCGGAGCCATACCGATGGGTACGAGGTTTGAGTTATTGCGTTGTTATCAAAGGACAATATGGATGTTCTGATGTCCCTTAGTGACTATTACGCGAAGTAACCTTTGACCCTGGTTCAGCTTTTTGGGCACCGAGCGGCCCTCCGGAAGCGCGTCGCGGCGCGCTGGGGGCCTGCGGTACCCTAACGCCATGCGTGCCGTACGCCTTCTGCTTAGCGGGCCGCGCTGATCAGTCCCGGCCACCGGACGAGTCGAGTGGCCGGAATCGGCGCGGCGTCCCCTCCTGTGCGAGGGGATTTTTCGTTTCTCGAACCCACAGCCGCAGGCAGAGACGATCGATGGAGCTTTGAGGATCATGAGCGAGACGAACCCCGCTGCCGCCGCCGAGGTGGCGGCGCCGCACCGCTACACGGCCGCCATGGCAGCCGACATCGAGGCACGCTGGCAGGACTTCTGGGACGCCGACAACACCTACGGCGCGCCCAACCCGAAGGGTGACCTGGCGGGCGATCCCGAGGCCGTCGCCAAGCCCAAGAAGTTCATCATGGACATGTTCCCGTACCCCTCCGGCGCGGGCCTGCATGTCGGCCACCCCCTGGGCTACATCGCCACGGACGTGTTCGCCCGCTTCCAGCGGATGACCGGCCACAACGTCCTGCACACCCTGGGCTTCGACGCCTTCGGCCTGCCCGCCGAGCAGTACGCCGTGCAGACCGGCACGCACCCGCGCGTGTCCACCGAAGCCAACATGGAGAACATGAAGTCCCAGCTGCGCCGGCTGGGCCTGGGCCACGACAAGCGCCGGTCGTTCGCCACGATCGACCCG
Organism: Streptomyces sp. NPDC044719; assembly: GCF_056433405.1. Lineage (NCBI taxonomy): Bacteria > Bacillati > Actinomycetota > Actinomycetes > Kitasatosporales > Streptomycetaceae > Streptomyces > Streptomyces sp. NPDC044719. The sequence continues at coordinate 287,792 of NZ_JBWKHE010000006.1, read as the reverse complement.
GACTACTACAAGTGGACCCAGTGGATCTTCCTGCAGATCTTCAACTCCTGGTACGACCACGACGCCAGGCGGGCCCGTCCGATCGCCGAGCTGATCGAGCTGTTCGCCTCCGGTGAGCGGCCCGTTCCGGGCCACACGCGCGCGTGGAGCGAGCTGAGCGCCGCCGAGCAGGCCGACGTCCTGGGCGAGTTCCGGCTGGCCTACGCCTCCGACGCGCCGGTCAACTGGTGCCCCGGACTGGGCACCGTGCTGGCCAACGAGGAGGTCACCGCCGAGGGCCGCTCCGAGCGCGGCAACTTCCCGGTCTTCAAGGCCAAGCTGCGCCAGTGGAACATGCGCATCACCGCCTACGCCGACCGGCTGCTGGAGGACCTGGAGGAGCTGGACTGGCCCGAGGCCATCAAGCTGCAGCAGCGCAACTGGATCGGCCGCTCCGAGGGCGCCCGCGTCGACTTCCCGATCGACGGCGAGCGCATCACCGTCTTCACCACCCGCCCGGACACCCTGTTCGGCGCCACCTACATGGTGCTGGCGCCCGAGCACCCGCTGGTGGAGAAGTTCACCCCGGCCGCCTGGCCCGAGGGCACGCACGAGGTCTGGACCGGCGGCCACGCGACCCCCGGCGAGGCCGTCGCCGCCTACCGCGCCCAGGCCGCCTCGAAGTCCGACGTGGAGCGCCAGGCCGAGGCCAAGGACAAGACCGGCGTCTTCATCGGCGCGTACGCCACGAACCCGGTCAACGGCGAGCAGGTCCCGGTCTTCATCGCCGACTACGTGCTGATGGGCTACGGCACCGGCGCGATCATGGCCGTCCCGGCCGGCGACCAGCGCGACTTCGAGTTCGCGCGCGCCTTCGAGCTGCCGATCCACTGCATCGTCGAGCCGACGGACGGGCGAGGTACGGACACCTCGACGTGGGAGGACGCCTTCTCGTCCTACGACGCGAAGATCATCAACTCCTCTGGTGAGGGTGTCTCCCTGGACGGCCTGGGCGTCGCCGAGGCCAAGGCGCGCATCACCGAGTGGCTGGAGCGGTCCGGCGTCGGCGAGGGCACCGTCAACTTCCGGCTGCGCGACTGGCTGTTCAGCCGCCAGCGCTACTGGGGCGAGCCCTTCCCGATCGCCTACGACGAGGACGGCATCGCCCACGCGCTGCCCGAGTCGATGCTGCCCCTGGAACTGCCCGAGGTCGAGGACTACTCGCCCCGCACGTTCGACCCGGACGACGCCGACACCCAGCCCGAGACGCCGCTGTCCCGCAACGAGGACTGGGTCAACGTCACGCTGGACCTGGGCGACGGCCGCGGCCCGCGCAAGTTCCGGCGCGAGACCAACACCATGCCCAACTGGGCCGGTTCCTGCTGGTACGAGCTGCGCTACCTGGACCCGCACAACAACGAGAAGCTGGTCGACCCGGAGATCGAGCAGTACTGGATGGGCCCGCGTGAGGGGCAGCCGCACGGCGGTGTCGACCTGTACGTCGGCGGCGCCGAGCACGCCGTGCTGCACCTGCTGTACGCCCGCTTCTGGTCCAAGGTGCTGTACGACCTGGGGCACGTCTCCTCGGCCGAGCCGTTCCACAAGCTGTTCAACCAGGGCATGATCCAGGCCTACGTCTACCGCGACAGCCGGGGCATCGCGGTACCGGCCGCCGAGGTGGAGGAGCGCGACGGCGCCTACTACCACCAGGGCGAGAAGGTCTCCCGGCTGCTGGGCAAGATGGGCAAGTCCCTGAAGAACGCCGTCACTCCGGACGAGATCTGCGCCGAGTACGGAGCCGACACGCTGCGCCTGTACGAGATGGCGATGGGCCCGCTGGACGTCTCCCGGCCGTGGGACACGCGCGCGGTGGTCGGCCAGTTCCGGCTGCTGCAGCGGCTGTGGCGCAACATCGTCGACGAGGCGACCGGCGAGGTGACCGTCGTCGACACCGAGCCGGATGTCGAGACGCTGCGCGCCCTGCACAAGGCGATCGACGGGGTGCGCGGTGACCTGGAGGGCATGCGGTTCAACACCGCCATCGCCAAGGTCACCGAGCTGAACAACCACCTGACCAAGGCGGGCGGTGCGGTCTCGCGTCCGGTCGCCGAGGCCCTGGTGCTGATGATCGCCCCGCTGGCCCCGCACGTCGCCGAGGAGCTGTGGCGCAGGCTGGGGCACACGGACTCGGTGGTGCACCACGACTTCCCGGTGGCCGACCCGGAGTACGTGGTCGACGAGACCGTGACCTGCGTCGTGCAGATCAAGGGCAAGGTCAAGGCCCGGCTGGAGGTCTCGCCGGCCATCTCCGACGACGAGCTGGAGAAGGTCGCGCTGGCGGACGAGAAGGTCGTCGCCGCACTGGGCGGGGCCGGGATCCGGAAGGTGATCGTGCGGGCACCGAAGCTGGTGAACATCGTCCCGGCGTAGAGGCGGGAGCCGAGAGGCCTTCATCGGGGTGCTCCCCTACGGGCAGGTTCGGGGTTCTTCCGGAACTCCGGACCTGCCTGTTGCGTTTACCGTTGAAGAGCGGCCTGAGGTGAGCCGCGACGTCTGGAGGAGGAGCCGGTGGAAGCAGTGATCGCAGTGTTCGCCCTGCTCTTCGTGCTCTTTCTGGGGCTGGGCGTCTACGCGACCGTGAAGGTCGTCGGTGCCGCCAAGCGCGGTGTGGACCGCGGCCTCACCCAGGCCCGCCGCACCGTCGAGGACCACACCCTGCGGGCCAAGTCCTTCGCCCAGCCCGGCGCCGCCGGTGAACTCGCCCAGCTTCGGCTGAGACTGCGCACCTCGATGCGTGCCACCCAGGACGCGCTGCACGCGGCCGTCGCCGAGGACGTCTCCCTGAAGGAGTCCATCGGCCTCTTCGAACGGCTCAGCGCACACGGCCATGAGCTGGACGACGAGCTGAAGCGCCTGGAGGCCGAGCCGGACCGCGGCGCGCTGACCCAGCGGCTGCCCGAGCTGCGCGAGCGCACCGAGCGCGTCACGCAGTCCGCGGACGCCCTGCGCTGGGCGGCACGCGACCGGGCCCGCCGCTTCGCCGAGGACGACCTGGACACGCTCAGTGCCCAGATCGACGTGGAGGCCGGGGCGCTGCGGCACTGGACGGCGCCGGAGTCCGAGCCCACCTCGCGGCCCTGGCCCGAAGCGCCCGCCGCCGACGCCACCGAGGCCGGGCAGACCTGGCCGGAAGCCCCGCAGCCGAGCCCTGAGCAGGAGCCGGCACGGCCCGCCATCACCCCGCCGGGACCGCGTCCCACCTACCCCTGGCAGAAGAAGGCCCGCCCCGAGAGCACCACTTGATCCGGCCACTCGCGCCACGGGGCACCGGGGCCGGGCTGCCGCACGGGCACTACGGCAGGTAACCTCCAGCTCATGTCCCGCCATGTCGCGATCGTCACCGATTCAACGGCCTACCTGCCGGCCCGGACGATGGAGCGCCACGGCATCACAGCGGTGCCCCTGACGGTGGTCCTCGGTGACCGGGCGCTCGAAGAGGGCACCGAGATCTCGACCCGTGCTCTCGCCCAGGCTTTGCAGAAGCGGCGTCCCGTGACGACCTCGCGGCCCAGCCCCGCCGTCTTCGAGGAGACGTACCGCAAGGTCGCCGAGTCCGGCGCCACCGGCATCGTCTCCCTCCACCTCTCCGCCGAACTCTCCGGCACCTACGACGCGGCCGTCGTGGCCGCCCGGCAGGCGCCGGTGCCCGTGCGGGTGGTGGACACCGGCATGATCGCGATGGCGCTCGGGTTCTGCGCTCTCTCCGCCGCGGAGACGGCGGAGTCGGGCGGCACGGTGGACGAGGCCGTCACGGCCGCGGAGAAGAGGGCCGCCGGCACCTCCGCCTATTTCTACGTCGACACCCTCGACTACCTGCGCCGCGGCGGCCGTATCGGGGCCGCGCAGGCCCTGCTGGGGTCGGCGCTCGCGGTGAAGCCGCTGCTGCAACTGGCCGACGGCCGTATCGAACCGCTGGAGAAGGTGCGGACCGCGTCCAAGGCGATCGCCCGCCTCGAGGAGATCGCGGCCGACCGGGCGGGCGGCGCGCAGGTCGATGCCGCCGTCCACCATCTCGCCGCCCCGGACCGGGCGTCGGCCCTCGCCGACCGGCTGCGGACGCGGCTGACCGGGCTGGCCGATCTGCATGTCAGCGAGGTCGGGGCGGTGATCGGGGCGCATACGGGGCCCGGGCTGCTGGGAGTTGTGGTTTCGCCCCGGTGAACGTTGCTGTGGGGCATCGAGCACCGGCTCCGATCACCCGTGTGAGTGGCGGAGTTGTCCACAGCCGGGCGGTTGTCCCCGGGAATTGACCAAGATCATCGCGGGTGGGCCGAGGTGGCCGATCCTCGTCGCATGGCACTTCGATCACGTTCACGTACAACGACTGCGACCAGCGGCCCGGGCCGTGGACCCGCGTCCGACGGCCGCGTCCGCCACAGTCGACGCCCGCCCGTTGTGCGCGGCCGGGCCCGGCAGCGGCACGCTTCGGCGGAGGAACTGCGGCGGCGGGCGGAGGTGCTGTTCGCCGAGCATGGCGAATGGGCCGGGCCCGCTGAACGGGTCGGGGAGCGGCGGGAGTCGGGGCAGGGGCCGCCGGTTCGGGGGCGGCCTTCCTGGGCTGTCGCGGAGACGCCTGACGGGGACCGCGCTCCGCGAGGACGGGATCGGCACGAAGCCGATGGGGAGCCAGGCTGGGAGCCAGGTCTGGAACCCGGCACCGCCCCCGTCGAGTCGGACAGCGGGGACGGCCGCGTCGCGGAGGGAGCCTGGCGGGAGCGGGCCGGGCTCGCCCTGCGGGAGCGCATGCCGCTGTGGTTGCAGGCCAGGTGCGGGCTGGAGCGGCGGAGCGTGCTCGCCCTGAGCCTGGTGCTCGTCGTGGCCGCGGCGTTCGCCGTGCAGCACTTCTGGACCGGCCGCACCCAGTCCGTGCGGCCGCCCGAGGTGGTGCGGGCGGCGGCGCCGTACGGGGAGCAGGGGCAGGGCGGGCAGACCGAGCGGGAGCGAGGACCGGGCGTGCCCGCGGGGGCGGCGAAGGCAACAGGCGCCGCGGGGCCGCCCGAGATCGTCGTGGACGTCGGCGGCAAGGTCCGTGAACCCGGTATCCATCGGCTGCCGAGCGGTTCACGCGTCGCGGACGCACTGCGCGCGGCGGGCGGCGTGAAGCCCGGGACGAACACCGACGGTCTCAACCGTGCCCGCTTCCTCGTGGACGGCGAACAGGTGGTCGTCGGAGGACTGGCCCCCGCCACGGGAGCCGGGGCGGGCGGTACGGCCGCCGGAGGCCCGGCCGGTGCGGCGGCGGGCGGCGCGATGCCGACGGCCCCGGTCTCCCTCAACACGGCCACCGCCGACCAGCTCGACACCTTGCCTGGTGTGGGCCCGGTGCTGGCGCAGCACATCATCGACTATCGCACGCAGCACGGTGGTTTCCGTTCCGTCGACGAACTGCGCGAGGTGAACGGCATCGGCGACCGCCGCTTCGCCGACCTGCGGAATCTCGTACGGCCATGAGGACGGCCCCTGACTCGCCGGTGCGGCGGGACGAGGCCGCTCCTGGGGGCACTCCCGGGGCCGCTCTCGGGGCCGCGCCCGAGCCCGCCCGGTCGTCCGTGCACGCCTCGTCCGGGCGGCGGCTCGGCACCGCCCGCCCGCGCCAGGAAGGGCCCACCGACCTACGGCTCGTGCCACCCGCCCTCGCGGCCTGGGGCACGGCGGCGCTGGTGCTGAGCGCATCGCCGGGGTGGGCCGCGGGCATCGTGGCCGGCTGTCTGCTCGCCGTCGGGCTGCTGCCGCTGGCCCGGAGATCCGCGACGGCGTCATGGCCGCGCGCGTCGGCGGCCGCCGTGCTGCTCTGCGTCGCCGCTGCCGCCGCCTCGGCCGGGCTGCACGGGGCGGATCTGCGCCGGGGACCCGTGCCCGGCCTGGCGCGGGAGTACGCGACGGTGACCGCCGAGGTGGAGCTCACCTCCGACACCCGTCTGACTCGTCCCAAGGTCCGGGGCGATCACGTGGCTCCGACCGCCGTGCTGGTGGATGCCGAGGTGCGGCGGGTCCACGAGGCGGGTGGCACGACGGCAGTGACGCGGACACCGGTGCTGATGATCGTCGATGTGAGGTCGGCCGACCGAGGTGCCGGGGGCCGGCAGCCGCAGCCGCAGCCGCAGCCGCAGCCGCAGTCGGCGGCCGGTGAGCGGGTGCGGTCGCCGTGGCTCGGGCTGCTGCCGTCGACGCGGCTGCGGGTCAGCGGGCGGCTGGCGCCTGCGATGACGGGCGGTGACCGGGTCGCGGCCGTGCTGCGGGTGCGGGACCGGGGCGTACCGCAGGTGGTGGGAGAGCCCTCGGGGGCTCAGCGGCTCGCGGGGCGGTTGCGTGCCGGGCTGCGGGAGGCGACCAGCGGGCTGCCGACGGATGCCCGGGCCCTGTTGCCCGGGCTGGTGGTGGGCGACACCTCGCGCATCACCCCGGAGCTGGAGGAGGCCTTCAAGGAGACCGACCTCACGCATACCTTGGCTGTTTCTGGTGCAAACTTCACCATTCTGCTCGCCCTGCTGCTCGGGCCGCCGGGCCTGGCGCAACATGTCGAGCGGCGGGGCATCGCGCCTCGCCTCGGTATCTCCCTGCGCGGGACGGCGGTGCTCGGGGGCGCGCTCTCCCTCGGGTTCGTCGTGGTGTGCAGACCCGACCCGAGCGTCGTGCGGGCCGCGGCCTGCGGAGCCGTCGCCCTGCTCGCCCTCGCGACCGGCCGCCGGAGGTCACTGATCCCGGCGCTGGCGACCGCGGTTCTGCTGCTGGTGCTGTACGACCCGTGGCTGGCGCGGAGTTACGGGTTCCTGCTGTCCGTCGTGGCCACCGGGGCGCTGCTCACGCTCGCGCCGCGGTGGAGCGCCGGGCTGCGGCGGCGCGGGGTGCCGCCCAGGCTCGCCGAGGCGCTGGCCGCCGCAGCCGCCGCGCAGGCTCTGTGCGCACCCGTGGTCACCGTGCTCTCGGCGCGGGTGAGCCTGGTCGCGGTGCCGTGCAATCTGCTGGCCGAGTTCGCGATCGCGCCCGCCACCGTAATGGGCTTCGCGGCCCTGGCAACGGCACCGGTGGCGATGCCCGTGGCCAAGGCCCTGGCGTGGTGCGCGCATTGGCCCGCCGAGTGGATCGCCGAAATCGCCCGGACCGGGGCGGCACTGCCCGGCGCGGGCGTGGACTGGCCGGGCAGCTGGGCGGGCGCGGCGCTGCTCGCGGCCGTGACCCTGGTGGTGCTGCTCGTGGGGCGGCGGCTGCTCGGGCATCCGTGGTGGTGCGGGGTCTGCGGGCTGCTGCTGGCACTGGCGGTGGTGCAGCCACCGCCGCTGACCCGGGTGATCACGGGGTGGCCCCCGCCGGGCTGGCGGCTGGTCATGTGTGACGTGGGACAGGGCGACGCCATGGTGCTCGCGGCGGGCGAGGGCGCCGGAGTGGTGGTGGACGCGGGGCCCGATCCGCAGCTCGTCGACCACTGCCTGCGCGCACTCGGCATCACCAGGATCCCGCTGGTCGTGCTCACCCACTTCCACGCCGATCATGTGGCGGGGCTGCCCGGTGTGCTGCGCGGACGGGCCGTGGGCGCGATCGAGACGACGGGCTTCCAGGAGCCCGCGGACCAAGCCGCTTTCGTCCGGAGACAGGCGGCGGCCCGGCGGGTGCCCGTGACGAGCGCCGCCGCCGGCGAGCAGCGCCGCGCGGGCGGGTTGTCCTGGCAGGTGGTGTGGCCGCCACCGAGCCCGCCACCGCCGTCAGCCGGCTCGCCGCCTGGTTGGCGTCCGCAGGTGCTCCCGGCCCACCCGGTGCCGGAGGGGCCGAACGACGCCAGTGTGGCCATGCTGGTCCGGACGGCGGGGCTGCGGCTGCTGCTCCTCGGGGACCTCGAACCCCCGGCCCAGCGGGCGCTGGCCAGGTCACCTGCGGCCGAGGCGCTGGCGGGCGTGGACGTGCTGAAGGTCGCCCACCACGGCTCGGCCTACCAGGACCCGGGACTCATACGCCGGGCGGCCCCGCGGCTGGCCCTCATCAGCTGCGGCGCCGACAACACCTACGGACATCCGGCGCCCGGCACGGTGGCGGCGCTGCGCGCCGGGGGTGCGACGGTGCTGCGGACGGACCGGGACGGCGCACTGGCGGTCGTAGGAGAAGGCGGAGAGCTGAGGGTGGCGCGAGACTGAGGGCATGAACTCAGCACAGGTTGATGCCTATCTCCGCCGCCTTGGGGTCGAGCCCCCGGCGTGGCCCACCGTCGACGCGCTGCGCGAGCTGCACCTGCGGCATCTGCGGACCGTGCCCTTCGAGAATCTCTCCATCCATCTCGGCGAGGAGATCGTGCTGGAGGAGAAGCGGCTGCTGGACAAGGTGGTGGGTGCCCGGCGGGGCGGGTTCTGCTACGAACTCAACGGATCCTTCGGGGCGTTGCTCGCCGCGCTGGGCTACGAGGTGGCGCTGCTCGCCGGGCGGGTGTACGGGGACGAGGAGCGGCTCGGGATCCCGTACGACCATCTCGCGCTGCGGGTGCGGACGGTGGACGGGGGCGACTGGCTGGCCGACGTCGGGTTCGGGGCGCACAGCCACCTTCCGCTGGCGTTCGGGGAGCGGGGAGAGCAGGAGGACCCGGGGGGCACGTTCCGGATCGTGGAGGCGGGTCCGGACGCGGCCGGGGTGCGCGGCGGACACGACACGGTGGAGGCGGCGGACCTGCGGGTGCTCCGTGACGGCAGACCGCAGTACCGCCTTGAGGTACGGCCGCGGGCGCTGGGTGACTTCGTGGCCGGGGCGTGGTGGCACAGCACGTCGCCGGCGTCGCACTTCACGCGGTCGCTGGTCTGTTCACGGGTGACGGAGGACGGAGGGAGGATCACGCTCAGCGGACGCAAGTACACGGTGACGGCGGCCGACGGGACACGGGAGGAGCGGGCGCTGGAGACGGACGAGGAGGTGCTCGGGGTGTACCGGGAGCGGTTCGGGATCGAACTCGATGCGGTGCCAGTGGTCCGGGACACCGGCCGGGAGGCCTGATGCGGGCCGGTCGGGAGAGCTGATGCGGGCCTGCCGAGAAGGCCGATTCGGTCCAGAAGGTACACACCGTCCACACATGGTTCACATGGTTCCAGTCGGTTCTACTCGTGCGCAGTCCCATCACATGTGCTGGATTCCCGTGATGTGGTCGCGTGTTGCCTCGAAAGCCTCATCGGTGGTCGAATGCGTCCTCGGTGAACAGTGATCAAACCGCTGATTTCAAGTCGCACGAGGTGTCCAGATGATCGGCCGCTGGCTGGGAAGCCGAACCAACCGGGTGCACCGGACGAGTCCTCTGGCGGCGGTGCCGACGCCGCCGAGTGCGGGGGTGCTGAGCTGCCGGGTGCTCGACCCGGTCAACGAGCCGGTCAGACACGCTGAGTTCGCGGTCACCGACGCCATGGGGCGTGCGGTGGTCAGTGGGGGCGCGGATCCGTTCGGGTCGTTCGTGACGACGGTGCCGGCGGGGGAGTACCGGCTCGCGGTGTCGGCGGAGGGGTACACGCCGTACCGGGCGACCACGCAGGTCGCCGAGAACACGCTCGCGTCGCTCGGGGACGTGACGCTGCAGGTGGCTCAGCCGCCGGAGTTGCCCGCGCCCGGCGACTGGGAGATCGAGTCGGCGCACTCCTCGCTCGCCTTCACCGCGCGGCACATCGGACTGGCGCGGATCCACGGGCAGTTCAAGTCGTTCGCGGGTGTCATAAGGGTCACCGACCCGCTGGAGCGGTCGGCGATGCATGTGGTGATCGACGCGGCGTCCATCGACACCAACGTGAAGATGCGTGACGACCATCTGCGGTCGGCGGACTTCCTGGACGTCGCGAAGTTCCCGACGCTGGAGTTCTACAGCGACCGGTTCGTGCACAAGGGTGCGAACCGGTGGGCCGTCACGGGGGCGCTGTCGCTGCACGGCGTCACGCGGACGGTCACGCTGGACACGGAGTACCTGGGGCTGGGCAACGGCATGGAGGGCGAGCTGCGGGCGGCCTGCCGGGCCACGACCGAGCTGCACCGGGACGACTTCACCGTGAGCTGGCAGACGATGCTGGCGCGCGGCATCGCGGTGGTCGGGCCGAGCATCAAGATCGACCTCGATGTGCAGGTCGTCCGCAAGGGCTGAGCAGGCGGATCCGGCCGCTCGGGCCGCGACGGGGTGTCGGACAATGTCAGGCGTGAGTGATGTGCGACATGTGCTGGTGCTGCCCGACCGTGATGCAGCGGAAGAGGTGGTCGAGGCGCTCGGGGAGCGGTTCGGGGTCGTCGAGGAGCCGCAGCTGGTGCGGGACGCGCTGGCCGGTGAGGACGACGCCGAGGACGCGCAGTGGCTGGTCGTCCTGAGGGACGAGGGTGGGCGGCTGGACGCCGGGGACCTGGACCGGTTCGCCGGCGAGTGGGACGGCTGGCGGGAAGAGCCGTAGGGGACCGGGCACACCTCGGTCCGTCCGGCCTTGTTGTCAGTGCCCCGTGGGATGCTTGTCGCGATGGCCAGGAAGACTGCGAATGACGACCCTCTCGCCCCGGTGACGCTCGCCGTGGGCCAGGAGGAGCTGCTGCTCGATCGTGCCGTGCAGGAGGTGGTCGCCGCGGCGAAGGCCGCCGACGCCGACACGGACGTACGGGACCTGACTTCGGACCAGTTGCAGCCCGGCACGCTCGCCGAGCTGACGAGTCCGTCCCTCTTCGCGGAGCGCAAGGTCGTGGTCGTACGCAACGCGCAGGATCTCTCGGCCGACACGATCAAGGACGTCAAGGCCTACCTCGGGACGCCCGCCGAGGAGATCACCCTCGTGCTGCTGCACGCCGGAGGGGCCAAGGGCAAAGGGCTGCTCGACGCGGCGCGCAAGGCCGGGGCGCGCGAGGTGGCCTGTCCGAAGATGACGAAGCCGGCGGACCGGCTGGCGTTCGTGCGGGGGGAGTTCCGGGGGACGGGGAGGTCCGCCACCCCGGAGGCGTGCCAGGCGCTCGTCGACGCGATCGGGAGCGATCTGCGGGAGCTGGCGTCGGCGGTTTCGCAGCTGGTCGCGGATGTCGAGGGGACGATCGACGAGGCGGTCGTCGGGCGGTACTACACGGGCCGGGCCGAGGCGTCGAGCTTCACGGTCGCCGACCGGGCGGTCGAGGGGCGGGCGGCGGAGGCGCTGGAGGCGTTGCGCTGGTCGCTGGCGACCGGCGTGGCGCCGGTGATGATCACCAGCGCGCTGGCGCAGGGCGTCCGGGCGATCGGGAAGCTGTCCTCGGCGCGCGGAGGCCGGCCGGCCGATCTCGCGCGCGAGCTGGGGATGCCGCCGTGGAAGATCGACCGGGTCAGGCAGCAGATGCGCGGGTGGACCCCGGACGGCGTGTCGGTGGCGCTGCGGGCGGTGGCCGAGGCGGACGCGGGAGTGAAGGGCGGCGGGGACGACCCGGCGTACGCCCTGGAGAAGGCGGTGGTCGCCATCGCCCGGGCGGCCCGGTCCAGGGGACGAGGCTAGGGCCTGTCGTTTGGATCACGCCGCAGACGCGGGGCCTGGCACGCACATCTGCGGCGTTGTCGTCGGTTGCCGACTCCCCCACGCTCGGCTTCGCTCGCGCGGGAGGGACCCCCATCGCGTCGACGCCCTCCTCCGCCTTGCAGCTGCACGCACCAGGCCCCGCTCACCGGCGCTGACAAGGTGCCGCCAATTCCCTGCGACCTGATCCAAACGACAGGCCCTGAGGGCCGCTCCTCAGCGGACGGGCTCGCCGATGCCCAACAGGTTTCCCTCGCTGTCGCGGAACCAGGCGCCGCGTTCACCCCGGGCGCCCTTGCTCGGGTAGTTCCCCTCGATCTCGGCGATTCCGTCCCGGGTGCGGAACCCGGGCAGGTCGACCTCCTCGAACACCACACCGCGCCGCTTCAGCTCCGCCACGGCGGTGTCGATGTCGTCGACCTCCAGCGCCATCTGGGTGAAGGTGCCGGCTGAGGCGCCCGTCGAGCGGAACAGCACGAACTCCCCGCCGCCGCACCGGTAGAGCAGCCCTCCGGGCCGTTCGTCGACGGGCTCCAGGCCGAGTTTCTCGGCGTAGAAGCGCCGCGCCCGGTCCAGGTCCTGGGCGGGAAGCCTGGTCGCCACCCGGGCCCGGGCCAGCACGTCCCTGTTGTCACCGTTCATCTCTCCACTGTGCCGCGAGCGACGGCCGGAGGGAGAATCGGGAGTGTCAGCCGTACGTCGCCGAATGACGGAGAGGTGGCGAAGGCCATGGCTGAACACCCGCACGCAGCGCTGGTCCGCAAGGGATTCGAGGCATTCTCGCGCGGTGACATGGACACTCTGCGCGGTTTGATCGCGTCGGACGCCACGCACCACGTACCCGGAGATCACCCGTTGTCGGGTGACTTCAAGGGAGTGAACGCGATCATCGAGATGTACGAGCGGCTCGGCATGGAGACCAAGGGGACGATGAACGCCGAGATGATCGGCATCTGTGTCGACGGCCGCGGCCATGCCGTCGGGATGACCCGCTTCACCGCCGAGCGCAACGGCAAGCACCTCGACGACACCGGCTGCATCATCTTCCGGATCGTCGGCGACAAGGTCACTGACCTCGACGAATGCGTCGAGGACATCGACAAGAACAACGAGTTCTGGTCCTGAACAGGCCGAAGGCCGGGAGCCCTCCCATGGGGAACAGGAGAGGCGCCCGGCCTTCGATACGAGCTGCTGGATCCGCGCCCGCGTGGCGAACGCAGGCCGCGCGCGGATCCGAGGGGTGCCGGAAGGGAGCGGATGAGAGAGGGCCCGCTCGATTCCCTCCGGCGTCACATCAGATGTCAGCCCTTGAGCGCGCCGACCTTCTGAGCCAGCGCCGACTTCTTGTTGGCGGCCTGGTTCTTGTGGATGACGCCCTTGGAGACGGCCTTGTCGAGCTGACGCGCGGCGACGCGCTGGTACTCGTTGGCCTTCTCGACGTCACCCGCGGCAGCAGCCTCACGGGCCTTGCGGATCGCGGTCTTGAGGGAGGACTTGACGGCCTTGTTGCGCAGCCGCGCCTTCTCGTTGGTCTTGATCCGCTTGATCTGGGACTTGATGTTCGCCACGAATGAGCCTTTTCAGGTTCAGGCACGGGACCGCGCGGGACCCGTACCGATGATTTCTTGAGGTAGCGCCTCCTGCTGAGAGGGCATGAGGCACAGCCCCCCACGGTACCAGCGGGCCCATCCACGGCCCAAACCCGTCCATGGTCCCCACCCGTGGGACCATGGAGGCTACGTATCGATCCGACCCGAGACCGCAGACACTGCGGACGCCTCAAGAATCAGGACCCTGCGTGCCCGCGATCCCTAGCCATGTGCCCGAACCGAGCCGTACCGACCCGGCTCTGATCCGCAACTTCTGCATCATCGCGCACATCGACCACGGCAAGTCCACGCTTGCCGACCGGATGCTCCAGCTGACCGGAGTGGTCGAGCAGCGGCAGATGCGCGCTCAGTACCTCGACCGCATGGACATCGAGCGTGAGCGCGGCATCACGATCAAGTCCCAGGCGGTGCGTCTGCCCTGGGCTCCCACCGAGGAGCCAGGCAACACGCACATCCTCAACATGATCGACACCCCGGGGCACGTCGACTTCACCTACGAGGTCTCGCGGTCGCTCGCCGCCTGCGAGGGCACCATCCTCCTGGTCGACGCCGCCCAGGGCATCGAGGCCCAGACTCTCGCCAACCTCTACCTGGCGATGGAGAACGACCTCAAGATCATCCCTGTCCTCAACAAGATCGACCTGCCGGCGGCGCAGCCCGAGAAGTTCTCCGAGGAGCTGGCCAACCTCATCGGCTGCGACCCGGACGACGTGCTCAAGGTGTCCGCCAAGACGGGCATGGGCGTCGAGGCGCTGCTCGACCGGGTCGTCAGGGAGGTCCCGGCCCCGGTCGGGGTCAAGGACGCGCCCGCGCGCGCCATGATCTTCGACTCCGTCTACGACTCCTACCGCGGTGTCGTGACGTACGTCCGTGTCATCGACGGCCAGCTCAACAAGCGCGAGCGGATCCGGATGATGTCCACCGGCGCCACGCACGAGCTGCTGGAGATCGGCACGAACTCGCCGGAGATGAAGGCGGCCGACGGTCTCGGTGTCGGCGAGGTGGGCTACCTGATCACCGGCGTGAAGGACGTCCGCCAGTCCAAGGTCGGTGACACCGTCACCAGCCAGCAGAAGGGGGCCGAGGAGGCGCTCGGCGGCTACAAGGACCCCAAGCCCATGGTCTTCTCCGGGCTGTACCCGCTGGACGGCTCGGACTACCCCGATCTGCGCGAGGCGCTCGACAAGCTCCAGCTCAACGACGCCGCGCTGGTCTACGAGCCGGAGACCTCCGCCGCTCTCGGCTTCGGATTCCGCGTCGGCTTCCTCGGCCTGCTGCACCTGGACGTGATCCGTGAGCGGCTGGAGCGCGAGTTCGGGCTCGACCTGATCGCCACGGCCCCGAACGTGGTCTACCGCGTCCTCATGGAGGACGGCACCGAGCACACGGTCACCAACCCGAGCGAGTTCCCCGAGGGCAAGATCTCGGAGGTCTACGAGCCGGTCGTGCGGGCCACCATCCTGGCGCCCAGCGAGTTCATCGGCTCGATCATGGAGCTGTGCCAGACCCGGCGCGGCACGCTGCTCGGCATGGACTACCTCTCCGAGGACCGGGTCGAGATCCGCTACACCCTGCCGCTCGCCGAGATCGTCTTCGACTTCTTCGACCAGCTGAAGTCCAAGACCCGCGGCTACGCCTCGCTCGACTACGAGCCCACGGGCGAGCAGACCTCCAGCCTGGTCAAGGTCGACATCCTGCTGCACGGCGACAAGGTGGACGCCTTCTCGGCGATCACCCACAAGGACCAGGCGTACGCGTACGGCGTACGGCTCGTCGCCAAGCTGCGCGAGCTCATCCCGCGCCAGGCGTTCGAGGTGCCGGTCCAGGCCGCCATCGGCTCCCGGGTGATCGCCCGCGAGACCATCCGCGCCATCCGCAAGGACGTCCTCGCCAAGTGCTACGGCGGTGACATCTCCCGTAAGCGGAAGCTGCTGGAGAAGCAGAAGGAGGGCAAGAAGCGGATGAAGATGGTGGGTTCCGTAGAGGTTCCGCAGGAGGCCTTCATCGCGGTCCTGTCCAGTGATGACAGCGCGGGGTCGGGCAAGGGCAAGAAGTAATCACGGATTACCGTGGGTTACGCCCCAAACCGGTAGAACAGGGGTCCGTCGCGCGAAAGCGCGGCGGGCCCCTGTGCGTATGAGGGGTAGCTGTCTGTACGAAGAGACAGGCCGCGGACTCTTACGCAGGGGCCGGTCGGCCTTTACTCTGATCCCTGCTCGATAGTTACTCGCGAGTTAAACAACGGCTCGCGAGTAGACCCAGCCGCACCTGAGCCAGCCGCCTGACGCGGGCCCCGGAGGATGTCGTGAGCGACACACAGACCCTGATCGAGAACCGTCCGCCGTCGGTGGCGGGCCTTTTCCTGGAGCGCGTGGCGGCCACGCCGGACGCCGAGGCCTATCGGTATCCGGTCCCAGCGTCCTCCGGTCAGGGACCGGACGAGTGGAAGTCCCTGAGCTGGGCGCAGGCCGCCGAACGGGTCTACGCCATCGCGGCGGGACTCATCGAGCTGGGCGTGCGGGCCGAGCAGCGCGTCGCGCTCGCCTCCAGCACCCGGATCGAGTGGATCCTCGCCGACCTCGGCATCATGTGCGCCGGCGCCGCGACCACCACGGTGTATCCGCAGACCAACGCCGAGGAGTCCGCCTACATCCTGTCGGACTCCGAGAGCCGGGTGCTCATCGCGGAGAACGTGGAGCAGCTGGCCAAGGCGAAGGAGAAGCGCGCCGAGCTTCCCGAGCTGACCCATGTCGTGGTCGTCGACCCGGCGGGGCTGGCGAACGAGGAGAGCGCCGACTGGATCCTCACCCTCGACGAGCTGGAGAAGCGCGGCGCGGCCCGCCTGGAGAAGGACCCCGACCTGATCAAGGAGCGGGTCGGCGCGATCACGAAGGACCAGCTCGCCACCCTCATCTACACCTCCGGCACCACCGGCCGCCCCAAGGGTGTACGCCTCCCGCACGACAACTGGTCGTACATGGCGAAGGCGATCGCCGCGACCGGCCTGGTCAGCAGCGAGGACGTGCAGTACCTGTGGCTGCCCCTCGCGCATGTCTTCGGCAAGGTGCTCACCTCCGGCCAGATCGAGGTCGGGCACGTCACCGCCGTGGACGGCCGCGTCGACAAGATCATCGAGAATCTGCCGATCGTGCAGCCCACGTACATGGCTGCCGTGCCGCGCATCTTCGAGAAGGTCTACAACGGCGTCGCCGCCAAGGCCCGTGCGGGCGGCGGGGCCAAGTACAAGATCTTCCAGTGGGCGGCCGAGGTCTCTCGCGAGTACGCCAAGGTCGCGCAGGACAACTTCCGGCGCACCGGAACCATGTCGGTGCCGTTCGGGCTGGGCGCGAAGCACAAGGTCGCCGACGCGCTGGTGTTCGCCAAGATCCGTGAGGCCTTCGGCGGCAACCTGCGGGCCTGTGTCTCGGGGTCGGCCGCTCTCGCCCCGGAGATCGGGTACTTCTTCTCCGGCGCCGGCATCCACATCCTCGAGGGCTACGGCCTGACCGAGTCCTCGGCGGCTTCGTTCGTGAACCCGGGCGAGGCCTACCGCACGGGTACGGTCGGCAAGCCGCTGCCCGGTACGGAGGTGCGGATCGCCGACGACGGGGAGATCCTGCTGCGCGGCCCCGGCATCATGGAGGGCTACCACGGGCTGCCCGAGAAGACCGCCGAGGTGCTGGAGTCGGACGGCTGGTTCCACACCGGGGACATCGGGGAGCTGTCGGCCGACGGGTACCTGCGGATCACCGACCGCAAGAAGGACCTCATCAAGACCTCGGGCGGCAAGTACATCGCGCCGGCGGAGGTCGAGGGGCAGTTCAAGGCGGTGTGCCCGTACGTGTCCAACATTCTGGTGCACGGGGCCGACCGGAACTTCTGCACGGCGCTGATCGCTCTCGACGAGTTGGCCATCGTGGAGTGGGCGAAGGAGAACGGTCTCGGGGGGAAGCCGTACGCCGAGATCGTGGCTGCGCCCGCGACGGTGGAGATGGTCGACGGGTATGTGAAGCAGCTCAACGAGGGGCTTCAGAAGTGGCAGACCATCAAGAAGTTCCGGTTGCTGCCCCGGGATCTCGATGTGGAGCATGGTGAGATCACGCCGAGTCTGAAGTTGAAGCGGCCGGTGGTGGAGCGGGAGTACAAGCATCTGATCGAGGAGATGTACGAGGGCTCTCGCGAGGCGTAGGGGGCGTGCGGGAGCGCGGGCGACTGCGGGTTGTCCGTGGTTGCTCGCGCAGTTCCCCGCGCCCCTAGGGGACGTCACCCACCCTGCGCCGCAGGTCCTGGACCTGTGTGCGTAGGCGTTCCACCTCTCTGCCCTTGCGGTAGAGGTCCAGGAAGACGCTGACCTTTGCCCTGAGGACCCAGGGGTCGAAGGGCTTGGTCAGGTAGTCGGCTGCGCCGGTCGCGTAGCCGCGGAAGGCGTAGCCCGAGTCGTCGTCCGCGCCCGTCAGGAAGATGATCGGGACGTCGCGGGTCTGGTCGAGGCGTTTGATGTGGGCGGCTGTCTCGAAGCCGTCCATGCCGGGCATGCGGATGTCGAGCAGGACCAGGGCGATGGGCCGCCTCAGCAGGGCCTTCATCGCCTCTTCGCCCGAACGGGCGCGTATCAGGGGCTCGTTGAGGGAGGCGAGGACGGCCTCAAGGGCGGTCAGGTTGTCCTCCATGTCGTCGACCAGGAGGATTCCGGCGCGGTCGGTGCTCATGACGGTCGGGCCTCCTCCGCCGGGTCCTCTGCGTCCTCCGCGTGCCCCGGCTCCAGCAACTCGCACACGACCGTCAGCAGCCGGTCGATGTCCACCGGCTTGGGCACGTAGTCGTTGGCGCCGCGGGCGATGGACTTCTCCCGGTCGCCCGGCATCGCCTTGGCGGTCAGTGCCACGATCGGCAGGCCCGTCCAGCGGGGTGCCCGGCGGATGGCGGAGATGGTCTCGTAGCCGTCCATCTCCGGCATCATGATGTCCATCAGGACCAGTTCGACGTCCGCGCTGCGCTCCAGGGTCTCGATGCCCTCGCGGCCGTTCTCCGCGTACAGCACGGTCATGCCGACCCGGCCCAGGACATGGGTCAGGGCGAACACGTTGCGGATGTCGTCGTCGA
Organism: Streptomyces sp. NPDC044719; assembly: GCF_056433405.1. Lineage (NCBI taxonomy): Bacteria > Bacillati > Actinomycetota > Actinomycetes > Kitasatosporales > Streptomycetaceae > Streptomyces > Streptomyces sp. NPDC044719. The sequence continues at coordinate 269,578 of NZ_JBWKHE010000006.1, read as the reverse complement.
CGATCAGCACCCGGCGCCCGGCCAGGATCCGGCCCGGCCTGCCGGACGTCCACGCCTCCAGCTTCGTCGGCGCCGGCCAGGCGTCGTCCGTCTCGTGCGCGGCCGGGTACGGTCCCGCCGTCGGCTGGAGGGGCAGGGGCAGGGCCGCGTGCTCCTCGAGGGCCGGGACCGGCGCGGTGTGGCCGGGGCTGACGACCGGGACGTACAGGGTGAACCTGGAACCCTTGCCGGGCTCGCTCTCGGCGACGATCCGGCCGCCGAGCAGGCCCGCGATCTCCCGGCTGATCGACAGGCCGAGGCCGGTGCCGCCGTACTTGCGGTTGGTGGTGCCGTCGGCCTGCTGGAACGCCTCGAAGATCACCGGGAGCTTCTCCGGCGCTATGCCGATGCCCGTGTCGGACACGGCGAAGGCGATGACGTCGTCGGCGTCCCGGAGATGGCGGTGCTCGGCGTCCTGCACCCGGTCGACCCGCAGCTCGACCTTGCCCGACGCGGTGAACTTGATCGCGTTGGACAGGAGATTGCGCAGGATCTGCTGGAGCCGCTGCTCGTCCGAGTACATCTCGCGCGGTACGTCCTCGCCGACCGCCACCTCGAAGGCGAGCCCCCGGTCCAGGGTGAGGGGACGGAACGTGGCGTGGACGTAGTCGAGCAGCTTGATGAGCGGGAGCCGCTTGGGGCGTACGTCCATCCGGCCGGCCTCGATCTTCGACAGGTCCAGGATGTCGTTGATCAGCTGGAGCAGGTCCGAGCCCGAGCGGTGGATCGTCGTCGCGAACTGCACCTCCTGGTCGGAGAGGCGGCCGTCCGGGTTGTCGGAGAGCAGCCGGGCCAGGATCAGCAGGGAGTTCAGCGGTGTGCGCAGCTCGTGCGACATGTTCGCCAGGAACTCCGACTTGTACTGGGAGGACGTGGCCAGCAGGGCGGCCTTCTCCTCCAGTTCGGCGTTGGAGCGCTGCAGCTCGCCCTGCTGTTTCTGGAGTTCGTCCGAGCGCTCCTGGAGCTGCATGGCGAGGCGCTGGGACTCGCCGAGCAGGGATTCCGTGCGGGAGTTGGCGATGATCGTGTTGATGGCGACGCCGATGGTGTTGACGAACTGGTCGAAGAACGCCAGGTGCACATCGGAGAAGCGGGAGAAGGAGGCGAGCTCGATGACACCGAGGAGCTTGTCCTCGAAGAGGATCGGGATGATGACGATCGTGGTGGGGGCCGCCTCGCCGAGGCCGCTGTTGATCTTGATGTAGTCCGGCGGGGCGCCCTCCACCAGGATCCGCTTCTTCTCCCGGGCCGCCTGCGCGACCAGACCGTGCACGGGCAGGCCGCCGGTCTCGACGGTCGCGTCCTGGGCGGCGCCGTAGCCGGCGATGAAGGCGAGTCCCTTGGTGGGAACCGTCGCACCGTCCTGCTCCGGGTCGGCCAGGTAGAACGCGCCGTACTGGGCGTTCACCAGCGGCGTCAGCTCACGGAGTATCAGGTCGGCGACCTCCATCAGGTCGCGGTGGCCCTGCATCAGGGCGGCCAGGCGGGCCAGGTTCGATTCCAGCCAGTCCTTCGCGCGGGTCGTCTCGCGGAGGTTGGCCACCATCAGGTTGATGTTGTCCTTCAGCTCGGCTACCTCGCCGCGCGTCTCGACCGTGATCGAGCGGGACATGTCGCCCTGGGCCACCGCGGAGGCGACCTCGGCGATGGCGCGGACCTGGGTGGTGAGGTTGAGCGCGAGCTCGTTGACGTTCGTCGTCAGGCGCTTCCAGGTGCCGTAGACGCCCTCGACGCGGGCCTGGCCGCCCAGTTGGCCCTCGCTGCCGACCTCGCGGGCCACACGGGTGACCTCGGAGGCGAAGGAGGACAGGGTGTCGACCATCGTGTTGATCGTGGTCTTCAGCTCCAGGATCTCGCCGCGCGCGTCCACGTCGATCTTCCGGGACAGGTCGCCCTGGGCCACGGCCGTCGCCACTTGGGCGATGTTGCGCACCTGGGAGGTGAGGTTGTCGGCCATGTAGTTGACGTTGTCCGTCAGGTCCCGCCAGACGCCGGAGACGCCCAGCACCTGGGCCCGGCCGCCGAGCCGGCCGTCGGTGCCGACCTCGCGGGCCACGCGGGTGACCTCGTCGGCGAAGGCGCGCAGCTGCTCCACCATCGTGTTGACGGTGTCCTTCAGCTCCAGGATCTCGCCGCGGGCGTCGACCGTGATCTTCTTCGACAGGTCGCCGTTGGCGACGGCGGTGGTGACCTGGGCGATGTTGCGGACCTGGGACGTCAGGTTCAGCGCCATGAAGTTGACGTTGTCGGTGAGGTCCTTCCAGACGCCGGAGACGCCCCGGACCTGGGCCTGGCCGCCGAGGTTGCCTTCCGTGCCGACCTCGCGGGCGACCCTGGTCACCTCGTCGGCGAAGGCGGAGAGCTGGTCGACCATCGTGTTGATCGTGGACTTGAGCTCCAGGATCTCGCCCTTGGCCTCCACCGTGATCTTCTTGCCGAGGTCGCCCTGGGCGACGGCGGTGGAGACGAGGGCGATGTTCCGCACCTGGGAGGTGAGGTTGTCCGCCATGAAGTTGACGTTGTCGGTGAGGTCCTTCCAGACGCCGGAGACGCCCCGGACCTGAGCCCTGCCGCCGAGATTGCCCTCGGTGCCGACCTCGCGGGCGACCCTGGTCACCTCGTCGGCGAAGGCGGAGAGCTGGTCGACCATCGTGTTGATGGTCGACTTCAGCTCCAGGATCTCGCCCTGCGCGGCGACCGTGATCTTCTGCGACAGATCGCCGTTGGCCACGGCTGTCGTCACCTGGGCGATGTTGCGGACCTGCGAGGTCAGGTTCGACGCCATGAAGTTGACGTTGTCGGTGAGGTCCTTCCAGACCCCCGACACGCCCCGCACCTGGGCCCGGCCGCCCAGCTGGCCCTCGGTGCCGACCTCGCGGGCGACCCTCGTCACCTCGTCGGCGAAGGCGGAGAGCTGGTCCACCATCGTGTTCACGGTCAGCTTGAGTTCCAGCAGCTCGCCGGTCGCCTCCACCGTGACCGTGCGGGTCAGGTCGCCCCGCGCCACCGCCGTCGTCACCGCCGCGATGTCCCGCACCTGGGCCGTCAGCCGGGACGCCATGGTGTTGACCGCCTCGGTCACGTCCCGCCAACTGCCCGACAGGCCCCGCACATTGGCCCGGCCGCCGAGCCGGCCCTCGGTGCCGACCTCGCGCGCGACCCGCGTCACCTCGCCCGTGAACAGGGACAGCTGGTCCACCATCGTGTTGACGGCCCGGCCGAGACGGCGCAGGTCGCCGCGTAACTGCCGGGTCCCGTCGTGCAGATCGACCCGCTGGGTCAGATCGCCGCCGGCCACCGCGTCCAGCACCCGCGTGGCGTTCGCCGCCGGGGCGACCAGGGCGTCGAGCAACTGGTTCACGTCGTTGACGCGGGATGTCCACAGACCCTGGCCCGGACTCGCCGAGAGGCGCTCGTCGAGCCGGCCGTGCCGCACCAGTTCCCGTCTCACCCGCCGTGTCTCGGTGGTGAAGTGGATGCTGCGGTCCATGATCTGGTTGAAGACCGCGGTGAGTTCGGCCACCATCCCGTGGCCGGATTCCGGCACCTTGGCGAAGTCGCCGTCACGTGCGGCGGTCATCGCGGCGAGCAGTGGACGCAGATCGGATGTACGAATCTGACCGTCTTCGTACCCATCTTCGACCACAGGAGTAGCACTGTTCTCACTCATGGCGGCCCACTTCGGTAACTCGGCGCTTATGGGCGTGGTCAGTCTGTCACTCTGTCGGCATCGACTGTGGCGTATTCGTACGAACTGCCCGGGGAGCTGTCCATGGGGGCCATTCCGACGCAACGGGAGACCGCCTCCCGTGCCTCGCAGGCGCCTGCACACGCTTCGGAGACGCCCGCGTCCGGTGAGGACGAGCCCGTTTCCGTGGAGCCCGCACCGACTGCCGAGACGCTCGCGCCCGACGCGTGCGCCCCGGCCTGCCCGGCGCCCGCGCCCATATCCGAGGCGCCCGCACAGGAGCGCGCGCGGGCGCACGCGACCCTGTCCGGCAGCTCGCACGCGCCAGGCGCCGCACGCGCCCTTGTGCGCTCGGCGCTCGCTGAGTGGACCCGGCTCGGCCTGCCCGGCACGGAGCACCTCACCGACCGGCTCACCGACGACGCCACGCTTGTGGTCAGCGAACTCGTCACCAACGCCGTCGTGCACGCCGGCACCGACGTCGAGCTGGAGTGCCGGCTGGAAAGCGACGGCGGCGACGGCGGCGAGACCGACGACAAGGAGACGGCCGCGCTCGTCGTCGAGGTCTGCGACCACCACCCCTCGCGCGCCCCGCGCGGCGGCGAGCCGGAGACACCGCACGACATGCCCGAGTACGGGCGCGGCCTGCGGCTCGTCGGCGCGCTCTCCGAGGCCTGGGGCATCACGTACCGCACGGGCCGGAAGACCGTGTGGGCGCGGTTGCCCGCCGGGGGGTGCGCGGCGGGCGATCAGATCGAGGCGTACGCCGAGGAGCAGGCGCTGGCGCGCGGGCTGCGGGTGGCGGAGATCCTGGCGCCCGAGCCGGAGCCGGGGGTTGCCCCCGCCGGCGCCGGCAGGGGCAAGGGAGAAGCGGGGGAGGCCGGGTGGCGCAGGCGCGACGGGTGGGACAGGGAGCACCCGCGGGACTCCCGCGGTCTACGGGACCGGCAGGACTCCGGCGGGCTCCGCGACTGGCAGGACCCGCGGGACTCCCGCGGTCTGCGGGACCGGCAGGACTCCGGCGGGCTCGGCGACTGGCAGGATCCGCGGGACTCCCGCGGTCTGCGGGACTGGCGTGACTGGGACGACGTACGGGACTGGCGGGACCGTTACGAGGGCGGAGGTGACGGACGCGACGGCGCCTGGCTGGGCCGTGGCGCCCTCTCCTTCCTCGCCGAGGCCTCCGACCTGCTCGCCGGACAGCTCGACGAGGACCTGGTCGCCGCCCTCGCCGGGCAGCTGATCGTGCCGAGGCTGGCCGACTGGTGCGCGGTGTGGCTGGAGGACGAGGCCACCGGCGGCGGCTGGAGCGCCGGGGCCGGAGCGGGCGGGGCGCGCCTGGCCCGGGTCTGGCACGGCAGCGAGAACCGCATCGAGGAGCTGCGCCGGGCCCTGGAGAAGGACCCGCCGCATCCGTCCGACCCGCCCGGGTCCGGGCCCGTCGACTACCCCTGGCCGGGCGAGGCGCTCGGTGAGATGCCGGGCGAGCCGGGTTCGGCGCTCGCGTACCGGCTGGTCGCCGGGGGACGCCCGCTGGGCACCCTGGTCATCGGCCGGTCCGGGGCCGCCGGCTTCCCGGACGAGATCACCGGCCTCGTCGAGGACCTCAGCCGCCGCGTCGCCCTCGCCATCGGTGCCGCCCGCCAGTACGCCCGCCAGGCCACCATCAGCGCCGTACTCCAGCGCGGACTGCTGCCCGGAGCCGTGGCCGAGATCCCGGGGATGCGCAGTGCGCTCGTCTACGAGCCGTACGACAAGGGCGGGCCCAGCGGCGACTTCTACGACCTGTTCCCGGCCGGCGACGGCCGCTGGTGCTTCGCCCTGGGCGACGTCCAGGGCAAGGGCCCGGAGGCGGCCGTCGTGATCGGACTGGCCCGGCCCTGGCTGCGGCTGCTGGCCCGCGAGGGCTACCGGGTCGCCGACGTCCTCGACCGCCTCAACCAGCTCCTGCTCGACGACGCCACGGAGGCCGCCGACGCGGCGGCCCGGGCGCTGGTGGCCGCCGGCGCCCGGCCGACCCCGCCCGGCGACGGCCCCCAGACGCGCTTCCTGTCCCTGTTGTACGGCGAACTGGTCCCCTTCGACGGCGGGGTCCGCTGCACCGTCGCCTCCGCCGGCCACCCGCTCCCGCTGCTGCTCGGGGCGGGCGGCGAGGTCCACGCGACAGCGCGGCCGGGGACCCTCCTGGGGGTCGTCGAGGACGCCACGTACACCAGCGACACCTTCGAGCTGCGGTCCGGCGACACGCTGCTGTGCGTCACCGACGGCGTGACCGAGCGCCGCTCCGGCTCCCGCCAGTTCGACGACGAGGACGGGCTCGCGGCGGCGCTGGCCGGGTGCGCGGGGCTGGACGCCGAGCTGATAGCCGAGCGGATCAAGCGGCTGGTGCACGAGTTCGGGGCGCGGCCCCCGGCCGACGATCTCGCGCTGCTGGTGCTCCAGGCGGAGTGAGCGCGCCGGTGCTGGACAATGGAAGGCATGCCTTCCGCACTTCCCGACGGCGAGCCCGTCCCCGACGACGGCGCGCTGCCCCTGTCCGCGCTCGCAGGGGCCGCCGGCCGTCCGCTCGGGTTCTACCTGCACGTCCCGTACTGCGCGACCCGCTGCGGCTACTGCGACTTCAACACCTACACGGCGACCGAGCTGCGCGGCACGGGCGGTGTGCTGGCCTCCCGCGACAACTACGCCGAGACGCTGGTCGAGGAGGTCCGCCTGGCGCGCAAGGTGCTGGGTGATGATCCGCGGCCCGTACGCACGGTGTTCGTGGGCGGGGGGACGCCCACGCTGCTGGCCGCCGGTGATCTCGTACGGATGCTGGGCGCGATCCGTGACGAGTTCGGGCTGGATCCCGATGCCGAGATCACTACGGAGGCGAATCCGGAGTCGGTGGATCCGGCGTATCTGGCCGCGCTGCGGGAGGGCGGCTTCAACCGGATCTCGTTCGGCATGCAGAGCGCGCGGCAGCATGTGCTGAAGGTGCTGGACCGTACGCACACGCCGGGGCGGCCGGAAGCGTGTGTGACGGAGGCCCGGGCGGCCGGGTTCGAGCACGTCAATCTCGACCTGATCTACGGCACGCCGGGGGAGAGCGACGACGACTGGCGGGCCACGCTGAGCGCCGCGCTGGGCGCGGGGCCGGACCACGTCAGCGCGTACGCGCTGATCGTCGAGGAGGGTACGCAGCTGGCTCGGCGTATCCGCCGGGGCGAGGTCCCGATGACGGACGACGATGTCCATGCCGACCGCTATCTGATCGCCGAGGAGGCGCTGTCCTCGGCGGGCTTCGAGTGGTACGAGGTGTCCAACTGGGCGACCTCGGAGGCGGGGCGCTGTCTGCACAACGAGCTGTACTGGCGAGGGGCCGACTGGTGGGGGGCCGGGCCGGGGGCGCACAGCCATGTGGGGGGCGTTCGGTGGTGGAACGTCAAGCATCCGGGGGCTTATGCGGGGGCGCTGGCGGCGGGGCGGTCGCCCGGGGCCGGACGGGAACTCCTGAGCGACGAGGACCGGCGGGTCGAGCGGATCCTGCTGGAGCTGCGGCTCAGGGAGGGCGTGCCGCTGTCCTTGCTCAGGCCGGAGGGGATGGCCGCCTCGCGGGCGGCGCTGGCGGACGGGCTCCTGGAGAAGGGCCCGTACGGCGAAGGCCGGGCCGTGCTCACGCTGCGGGGAAGGCTGCTGGCGGATGGGGTGGTTCGGGATCTGGTGGACTGAGGTGCTCGGCGTCGGTGCTGGGGGCGGGGCGTTGCACAGCCCGGCGTAGCGGGGTGCCGCTGCGCCCACCCGTGCCGCCCCTAGCGCCACGCATGCCCGCAGCTGGGGCGGCACGCATGCCCGCAGCTACGTAGTCACGAAGTCGATCAGTTCTTCCACTCGGCCCAGCAGCTCCGGTTCCAGGTCCTTGTAGGAGCGCACGCCCGAGAGGATGCGTTGCCAGGCCGCGCCGGTGTTTTCCGGCCAGCCCAGGGTGCGGCAGACGCCCGTCTTCCAGTCCTGGCCGCGGGGGACGCGGGGCCAGGACTCGATGCCCAGGGACGTCGGTTTCACCGCTTCCCAGATGTCGATGTACGGGTGGCCCACCACCAGGGCGTGCTCGCTCGTCACCGACTCGGCGATGCGCCACTCCTTGCTGCCCGGGACCAGGTGGTCCACCAGGACGCCGAGGCGGGCGTCCGGGCCGGGGGCGAAGTCGGAGACGATCGACGGCAGGTCGTCGACGCCCTCCAGGTACTCCACGACCACGCCCTCGATGCGCAGGTCGTCGCCCCACACCTTCTCGACCAGCTCGGCGTCGTGCCGGCCCTCGACGTAGATGCGGCCGGCGCGGGCGACACGCGCGCGTGCGCCGGGGACGGCCACCGAACCGGATGCGGTGCGTGTGGGGCGGGCCGGGCCCGACGGCGGGCGGACCAGCGTCACCACCCTGCCCTCCAGCAGGAAGCCGCGCGGCTCCATCGGGAACACGCGGTGCTTGCCGAAGCGGTCCTCCAGCGTCACCGTGCCCGCCTCGCACCCGATCACCGCTCCGCAGAAGCCCGACCCGGGCTCCTCGACCACCAGGCCCGGATCCGCCGGAACCTCGGGCACTGGTTTCGGCTTCTTCCACGGCGGGGTCAGGTCGGCGGAGTACTGGCGCATTCGAATGACGATAGGAGAAGGCGCACGGCGATCACCGCGACACGCCGAAACGCGCCGCCAGCGCGTCCCGCTGAGCCCGGACGAACGCCGCGTCCACCACCGTTCCGTGACCGGGCACGTACAGTGCGTCATCGCCGCCCAGATCCAGCAGCCGGTCCAGGGCGGCCGGCCAGTGCGACGGCACGGCGTCGGGGCCGGCCTGGGGCTCGCCGGACTCCTCGACCAGGTCCCCGCAGAACACCACCTCCGGATCACCCGGCACCAGCACCGCCAGGTCGTGCGCGGTGTGCCCCGGGCCCACGTTCGCCAGCAGCACCTGGCGGCCGCCGCCCAGGTCGAGCGTCCACTCGCCGGAGACCAGATGGCGGGGCGGGACCAGCCGGTCCGCCGACTCCTGGGCGACAGGCTCCGCCAGGCCGTTGCGTACGGCGTCCGCGCGCAGCTCCTCGCGGTCCCGGACGCGCGTGAGGACCGAATCCACGCCCACCGCGCCGAACACCTCCGCCTCCGGGAACGCCGCCGCGCCGAAGACATGGTCGAAGTGGGGGTGGGTCAGCGCGAGATGCGTCACACCATGACCGGTGAGTGACTGCGCCTGCGTGCGCAACCGCGTGCCCTCGGCCATGCTCGACCCCGCGTCGATCATGAGGACCGCGCCCTCACCGGCGACCAGTCCCGCCGTGCAGTCCCACACCGGGAGCCGGCACCGCCCCACCCCGGCGGCCACCCGCTCCCACCCGAGCTCTTCCCAAGTCACCGTCATACGGCGACGCTAGCGGTGACACCCGTCGCGGGCACCACAGCGCACGACCAGCCTTGCCGGGGGTGCACCCCACCGCCGTACACTGGGCCGGGGAATGCTGGCACTCGCACGCGCAGAGTGCCAGGCCACGACAGGCAGGGCAGCGAGCGGAAGACTTCTGGAGGTGTGCGCGATGCTCAGTGAACGCAGGCTTCAGGTGCTGCGCGCCATCGTCCAGGACTACGTCGGCACCGAGGAGCCCGTCGGCTCCAAGGCCCTCACCGAGCGGCACAGCCTCGGCGTCTCCCCGGCCACCGTCCGCAACGACATGGCGGCCCTCGAGGACGAGGGATACATCGCCCAGCCGCACACAAGTGCCGGGCGCATCCCCACCGACAAGGGCTACCGGCTGTTCGTGGACAAGCTGGCCGGCGTCAAGCCGATGACCGCGCCCGAGCGGCGCGCGATCCAGAACTTCCTCGAGGGCGCCGTCGACCTCGACGACGTGGTGGCGCGTACGGTGCGGCTGCTGGCGCAGCTCACGCGCCAGGTGGCCGTCGTGCAGTACCCGTCGCTGACCCGGTCGACCGTGCGGCATGTGGAGTTGCTCTCCCTCGCGCCCGCGCGTCTGATGCTCGTGCTGATCACGGACACCGGGCGGGTCGAGCAGCGTGTGGTCGACTGCGTGGCGCCCTTCGGCGAGGCCTCGCTCGCGGATCTGCGCGCACGGCTCAACAGCCGTGTCGCGAACCGCCGTTTCGCGGATGTGCCGAGTTTGGTGGAGGATCTGCCGGAGGCGTTCGAGCACGAGGACCGGGGTACGGTTTCCACGGTGCTCTCCACGCTTCTGGAGACGCTCGTCGAGGAGAACGAGGAGCGGCTGATGATCGGCGGCACCGCCAATCTCACCCGTTTCGGGCATGACTTTCCCCTGGTGATCCGGCCGGTGCTGGAGGCGCTCGAGGAGCAGGTCGTGCTCCTCAAGCTGCTCGGCGAGGCGAAGGATCCGGGCGTGACCGTACGTATCGGTCATGAGAACGCCCACGAAGGACTCAACTCCACGTCCGTCGTGTCGGTCGGCTACGGTTCGGGCGGCGAGGCACTCGCCAAGCTCGGCGTGGTCGGACCGACCCGCATGGACTACCCGGGAACGATGGGAGCGGTACGCGCAGTGGCACGGTACGTCGGACAGATCCTGGCGGAGTCGTAGTGGCCACGGACTACTACGCCGTACTCGGCGTGCGCCGCGACGCGTCGCAGGAAGAGATCAAGAAGGCCTTCCGGCGGCTCGCACGCGAGCTGCACCCGGACGTCAACCCCGATCCGAAGACCCAGGAGCGGTTCAAGGAGATCAACGCCGCTTACGAGGTGTTGTCGGACCCGCAGAAGAAGCAGGTCTACGACCTCGGCGGAGATCCGCTCTCGCAGGCCGCGGGCGGCGGCGCGGGCGGCTTCGGAGCCGGTGGCTTCGGGAACTTCTCCGACATCATGGACGCGTTCTTCGGCACGGCGTCGCAGCGCGGCCCGCGCTCGCGCACCCGCCGCGGCCAGGACGCCATGATCCGTATCGAGGTCGAGCTCGACGAGGCCGCCTTCGGTACGACCAAGGACATCCAGGTCGACACGGCCGTCGTGTGCAACACCTGCAGCGGCGAGGGCGCCGCGCCGGGGACGAGTGCGCAGACGTGTGACATGTGCCGCGGCCGCGGTGAGGTCTCGCAGGTCACCCGGTCCTTCCTCGGCCAGGTCATGACGTCCCGGCCCTGCCCCCAGTGCCAGGGCTTCGGGACCGTGGTGCCGACGCCGTGCCCGGAGTGCGCCGGTGACGGCCGCGTCCGCTCCCGGCGGACCCTGACCGTGAAGATCCCCGCCGGTGTCGACAACGGCACGCGCATCCAGCTCGCCGGCGAGGGCGAGGTCGGGCCCGGTGGCGGTCCCGCCGGTGACCTCTACGTCGAGATCCACGAGCTCCCGCACTCCACGTTCCAGCGGCGCGGCGACGACCTGCACTGCACGGTGACGATCCCCATGACGGCGGCGTCCCTCGGCACGAAGGTGCCGCTGGAGACGCTGGACGGCATGGAGGAGGTCGACATCCGCCCGGGCACCCAGTCCGGCCAGTCGATCCCGCTGCACGGCCGGGGCGTCACGCACCTGCGGGGCGGCGGACGCGGTGACCTCATCGTCCACGTCGAGGTCCAGACCCCGACGAAGCTCGACCCCGAGCAGGAGCGGTTGCTGCGCGAGCTGTCCAAGCTGCGGGGCGAGGAGCGGCCCACGGGGCAGTTCCAGCCGGGGCAGCAGGGGTTGTTCTCGCGGCTCAAGGACGCGTTCAACGGGCGCTGACTTGGGCGGTCCGGCCGCTGCTGGGGGTCCGGGGGTCGGCCCCCGGGCTGGCACAGTCAGCCGGGGCAGCAGGGGTTGTTCTCGCGGTTGAAGGACGCCTTCAACGGGCGCTGAGCGGTTTTCGGAGGGCCTTTCCTCTGGTCTATGCCACAGGGCAGGCCGGTTTCGGAGTTGTTCGGAGGACGTGACAACATGCGGTCATGTCCTCCGCGCTGACCGATCTCTTCCCGCACCCGATCGTGCAGGCCCCCATGGCGGGTGGCGTCTCCGTACCGCAGCTCGCCGCCGCCGTGTGCGAGGCGGGCGGGCTCGGATTCCTCGCCGCCGGGTACAAGACCGCCGACGGGGTGTACCAGGAGATCAAGCAGCTCCGGAGCCTCACGAGCAGGCCGTTCGGCGTGAACGTCTTCATGCCGCAGCCCGAGTACGCCGACCCCGCCGCGATCGACGTCTACGCCCATCAGCTGGCCGGCGAGGCCACCTGGTACGAGGCCGAGCTCGGTGATCCCGACAGCGGCCGCGACGACGGCTACGAGACCAAGCTCGCGGTGCTGCGCGACAACCCCGTGCCGGTGGTGTCGTTCCACTTCGGCGTGCCGAGCCGGGAGGTCATCGACAGCCTGCACCGCGTCGGCACCTTCGTCCTCGCCGCCGCGACCACCCCCGACGAGGCCCGGGCCGTCGAGCGGGCGGGCGCGGACGGGGTCATCGCGCAGGGCGTCGAGGCCGGCGGCCACCAGGGCACGCACCGGGACATCCCGGAGCTGGACGGGTCCGGCATCGGGCTGCTGTCGCTGGTCGCGCAGATCCGGGAAACCGTGAGCATCCCGATCGTCGCCGCCGGCGGCATCATGCGAGGCGGCCAGATCGCCGGGGTGCTCGCGGCCGGGGCGAGCGCGGCCCAGCTCGGCACCGCGTTCCTCGCCACGCACGAGTCGGGAGCGAACGCCCTGCACAAGCAGGCGCTGACCAACCCCCTGTTCGTGCGTACCGAGTTGACCCGCGCCTTCTCCGGGCGGCCGGCGCGCGGCCTCGTCAACCGGTTCCTGCGCGAACACGGCCCGTACGCGCCGCCCGCCTACCCCGAGGTCCACCACCTGACCTCGCCGCTGCGCAAGGCCGCCGCCAAGGCGGGGGACGCGCAGGGGATGGCACTCTGGGCCGGGCAGGGCCACCGGATGGCGCGGGAGCTGCCCGCCGGGCAGCTGGTGGAGGTGCTGGCCGGGGAACTCGCCACGGCGCGCGCGGTGCTGGCGGGTGGGGGCGGCGTCCTGTGACCGCGCCGGTATTCGTCGTCGAGCACTTCGACGCGGGCGGCGGCGGCCGGTACGTCCTCGACGGCCCGGAGGGGCGGCACGCCGTCTCCGTGAAGCGGCTGCGGCCCGGCGAGGACATCGTCCTCACGGACGGGGCCGGACGGTGGGCGGACTGCGTCGTGCTCGACACGGAGGGCAAGGACAGGCTGATCGTCCGGCTGGACTCGGTGACGGAGGAGCCGGAGGAGTGGCCCCGGGTCACCGTCGTCCAGGCGCTGCCCAAGGGCGACCGGGGTGAGCTGGCCGTCGAGACGATGACCGAGGTGGGTGTCGACGCGATCGTTCCGTGGGCGGCGGCGCGGTGCATCACGCAGTGGAAGGGCGAGCGAGGGCTGAAGGCGCTGGGCAAGTGGCGGGCGACGGCTCGGGAGGCCGGTAAGCAGTCGCGCCGGGTGCGCTTTCCTGAGGTCGCGGAGGCGGCTACGACCAAGCAGGTCGCTTCGTTGCTGGCCGGGGCCGCGTTCGCCGGCGTGCTCCATGAGAGCGGGGACGAGCCGCTGGCGACCGCCGAACTGCCGTCGTCCGGTGAGATCGTGCTGGTCGTGGGGCCCGAAGGGGGCGTGGCGCCCGAGGAGTTGGCGCAGTTCGAGGAGGCGGGGGCGAAGGCGTACCGGCTCGGGCGGAGTGTGCTGCGCACGTCGACCGCCGGGACGGCGGCTGCCGCCGTGCTTCTGGCTCGGACCGGTCGCTGGTCCTGAGCTTGTGTGGCCGTGTGCCTGCGGCGGCCTGCGGGGCTTGGTGGGGGTGTGCGTAGCGCCTACTCGCCGGTGGTGGGTCGGGGCCGCGCCGGGGGGTGTCCGTCCTCGGAACGTCGCGATGGGGTTGGACGCCGACTGACTGTCCGTTGACGCGACAACCGCTGCGGGCGGACACCCCCCGACACGTCCCCTTGCGTCGTCCGGCGGGTGCGGGCGCGTCGTGGCTCCCGCTATCCGCTTCAGCTGTGGGCATGCGTGCCTCCCCCAGTGCCTTAAGGGCCTGGGAGGTGCCCCCAGGGCGGCACGGGTGGGCGCAGGGGTACCCCGTTCTGCTGGGCTGCGGGCCCACCTCGCCCCGGCAGCGACGCCCTGGTGGCCAGTTGCGCTCTACCGTCCCGCCCGCTTCGGTGGGAGGCTGCCCTTCATGGGGGCATTGAGGAGGGTCGCGGCCGTGGCGGTGTTCGCGGTGGTCGGCGTGGGTGGTGCTGTCGCCTGTGAACCCGGGGGTGGGATCAGTTCGGCCGCTGTCGCCTATACCACTGACGAAACCGTCACCAAGGAGCTCAACCGGCAGAAGGCCGACGTGCGTTGGCTGACGTGTACCGCGTCGTACGGGGACTCCGGCAAGGGTGGCAACGCGTCGCCCTCGGCGCGTGAGAAGACCGTGGCGACCGTCGACTGTGAGGGGGAGACCGAGGACGGGAAGGACATCACCGTCACCGGCAAGGTCACTCACGCCGTGGACGGCGCATGTGTGCGCGGGAAGATCACTGCCAAGGTCGACGGCAAGGTCTGGTTCGAGGTGGACGGGCTGGGCAACTGTGATGCCACTCCGTCGCCCGTGGGAGGCGGCCCGACGAACGGGCAGCCCGGGCCCACCGTCACCGTGACCGTCACACAGACCATCTGGTGCGAGCGCTATCCGGACTGCCGCCCTGTCGAGGGCAAGTGATCCGAAGTCTGTCCGCGTGGCGCCGTCCCTGCATAGGGTGATCGGGTGACTCAGTCCGCATCGCCTGCTTACCTCCGGTTCCCCCACGTGCGCGGCGACCTGGTCGCCTTCACCGCCGAGGACGACGTGTGGCTCGCCCCTCTCGACGGCGGCCGGGCCTGGCGGGTCAGCGCCGACAACGTGCCGGTGACCCAGCCCCGTATCTCGCCCGACGGCACCACCGTCGCGTGGACCTCCACCCGCGACGGCGCTCCCGAGGTGCACATCGCCCCGGCCGACGGCGGACCCGCCAAGCGGCTGACGTACTGGGGAAGTTCGAAGACCCAGGTGCGCGGTTGGACGCCGGACGGTGAGGTCCTGGCCATCAGTACCCAGGGGCAGACGAGCCTGCGCCGCACCTGGGCGCGTGCCGTTCCGCTCGACGGCGGTCCGGCCACCACCCTGCCGTACGGGCCCGTCGGCGACATCGCCTACGGGCCGAGTGTGGTCCTGCTGTCCGCGCCGATGGGGCGCGAGGCCGCCTGGTGGAAGCGGTACCGGGGCGGAACCGCGGGCAAGTTGTGGATCGACCGGGAGGGGGACGGGGAGTTCGTACGGCTGCATGAGGAGGTCGACGGGAACGTCGAGTATCCGCTGTGGGTCGGTGAGCGCATCGCCTTTCTGTCCGATCACGAGGGCACCGGGGCGCTCTACTCCTCCCTCGCCGACGGGGCGGATCTGCGGCGGCACACGCCGCTCGACGGCTTCTACGCCCGGCATGCGGCGACCGACGGCACCAGGGTTGTGTACTCCAGCGCCGGTGAGCTGTGGGTGCTCGATGATCTGGACGGGGCCGAGCCGCGTCGGCTGGACGTGCGGCTGGGCGGGCAGCGCGTCGATCTTCAGCCGTTTCCGCTGCAGGCCTCCCGGTCGTTCGGGTCGGCGTCCCCGGACCACACCGCGCGCGGCAGCGCCGTCTCCGTACGCGGCTCCATCCACTGGGTCACCCACCGCTCCGGCCCCGCCCGCGCCCTCGCCGCGACGCCCGGCGTGCGGGCCCGGCAGCCGCGCGCCTTCCGCGCCGACGGTGAGGAATGGGTGGTGTGGGTGACGGACGCCGAGGGTGACGACGCCCTGGAGTTCGCGCCCGCCACCGGGCTCGCCCCGGGAGCGACGCCGCGCCGGCTCGCCGCCGGGCAGCTCGGCCGGGTGCTGGACCTCGCCATGGCGCCCGACGGCAGCCGTGCGGCCGTCGCCTCGCACGACGGACGGCTGCTGCTCGTCGAGCGGGAGACGGGTGAGGTGCGGGAGGTGGACCGGAGCGAGGACGGCGATGTGTCGGGGCTCGTCTTCTCGCCCGATTCGGGATGGCTCGCCTGGTCCCATCCCGGGCCGCGGCCCCTGTGCCAGTTGAAGCTCGCCAACACCACCGACCTGTCGGTCACCGAGGCGACCCCGCTGCGCTTCCAGGACTACGCGCCGGCGTTCACGGTGGACGGCAAGCACCTCGCGTTCCTGTCGACCCGCTCCTTCGACCCGGTGTACGACGAGCACGTCTTCGACCTGGCCTTCGTGGAGGGTGCCAGGCCGCACCTGATCACCCTCGCGGCGACCACGCCCTCCCCGTTCGGGCCGCAGCGGCACGGCCGGTCCTTCGAGACGCCCGACCGGGAGGAGACCCCCGACAGCGAGGGCACCCCCACCACCCGCATCGACATCGAGGGCCTCGCCGACCGCATCGTGCCCTTCCCGGTCGAGGCCGCCCGCTACTCCAACCTGAGGGCCGCGAAGGACGGCGTCCTGTGGCTGCGCCACCCGGTCTCCGGAGTGCTCGGCGCGTCCCGGGCCACCCCGGACGATCCCGAGCCCAAGTCCGAGCTGGAGCGCTACGACCTCGCCCAGCAGCGGGTCGAGCATCTCGCCGTCGACGCCGACCACTTCGAGGTCAGCGGCGACGGCAAGCGGGTGCTGCTGTGGACCGACGGGCGGCTGAAGGTCGTCCCCAGCGACCGGCGCGCCTCGAACGACGACGACAGCGACTCCAACATCACCGTCGACCTCGGCCGCGTACGCCAGTTCGTCGACCCGGCCGCCGAGTGGCGGCAGATGTTCGACGAGAACGGCCGCATCATGCGGGACCACTTCTGGCGGCCGGACATGAGCGGCGTCGACTGGAACGGCGTCCTCGACCGCTACCGCCCGGTCGTGGAGCGGTGCGCCACCCACGACGACCTGGTCGACCTCCTGTGGGAGGTCCAGGGCGAACTCGGCACCTCGCACGCCTACGTCACCCCGCGCGGCGGCTACGGCCGCGGTGCCCGCCAGGGCCTGCTCGGCGCGGACATCTCCCGCCACGAGGACGGCAGTTGGCGTGTCGACCGCATCCTGCCCTCGGAGACCTCCGACCCGGAGGCGCGCAGCCCGCTCGCCGCACCCGGTGTCGCCGTACGCCCCGGGGACGCGATCCTCGCGATCGCGGGACAGCCGGTCGACCCCGTCGCCGGGCCCGGCCCGCTGCTGATCGGCACGGCGGGCAAGCCGGTGGAGCTGACCATCTCCCCGTCCGGCGGCGGCGACCCCCGGCACGCCGTCGTCGTTCCGGTCGCGGACGAGGAGCCGCTGCGCTACCACGCCTGGGTCGCCGACCGGCGCGCCTACGTGCACGAGAAGTCCGGCGGCCGCCTCGGCTATCTGCACGTCCCGGACATGCAGGCGCCCGGCTGGGCCCAGATCCACCGTGACCTGCGCGTCGAGGTCGCCCGCGAGGGCCTGGTCGTCGACGTCCGCGAGAACCGCGGCGGCCACACCTCGCAGCTGGTCATCGAGAAACTCGCCCGGCGCATCGTCGGCTGGGCGGTTCCGCGCGGCATGCGCCCCTACAGCTACCCCGAGGACGCCCCCCGCGGCCCCGTCGTGGCCGTCGCCAACGAGTTCTCCGGCTCCGACGGCGACATCGTCAATGCGGCCATCAAGGCCTTGGGGCTCGGCCCCGTCGTCGGCACCCGCACCTGGGGCGGAGTCATCGGGATCGACAGCCGGTACCGGCTCGTGGACGGCACCCTCGTCACCCAGCCCAAGTACGCCTTCTGGCTGGAGGGCTACGAGTGGGACGTCGAGAATCACGGGGTGGACCCGGACGTGGAAGTCGTGCAGCGCCCGCAGGATCACGTGGCCGGCAGAGACACCCAACTGGACGAGGCCATCCGACTGGCACTGGAGGCCCTGGAGGCAGTACCGGCGAAAACGCCGCCGGCCTTGCCAACCCTTTAGGGGCGCGGGGAACTGCGCGACCAGCCCAAACGTACCCGCACCCGACGACGATACGATGCCCAAGTCGGACCACACGGCCCAACCCTCGGAGGAGACATGGCAGGGGAGCCCCAGGAAGACTGCCTGTTCTGCAAGATCGTCGCCGGCACCATCCCGGCGACCATCGTCCGCCAGACAGACACCACCGTCGCGTTCCGCGACATCAACCCGCAGGCCCCCACCCACGTCCTGATCATCCCCAAGGCGCACTACGAGAACGCCGCCGCCCTCGCCGCCGCCGACCCCGCCCTCACCGCGGACGTGGTCCGCGAGGCCCAGGCCGTCGCCGACGAGGAGAAGCTCGACAGCCACCGTCTCGTCTTCAACACCGGCAGCGGCGCCGGCCAGACCGTCTGGCACGTGCACGGCCATGTGCTCGGCGGCCGCGGCCTCGAATGGCCCCCCGGGTAGTCCGCCTTGTCCGTACGTGAACTCGTGGTCCTCGGCACCGCCAGCCAGGTGCCGACCCGGCACCGCAACCACAACGGCTACCTGCTGCGCTGGGACGGCGAGGGCATCCTGTTCGACCCAGGCGAGGGCACGCAGCGGCAGATGCTGCGGGCCGGGGTCGCCGCGCACGACCTGAACCGGATCTGCGTCACGCACTTCCACGGCGACCACAGCCTCGGCCTCGCCGGTGTCATCCAGCGCATCAACCTCGACAAGGTGCCGCACGAGATCACCGCGCACTACCCCCGCTCAGGGCAGCGCTTCTTCGACCGTCTCCGGTACGCCACCGCCTACCGCGAGACCGTCGAGATCACCGAGGCACCCGTCTCCGGCGACGGGCCCCTCGCCCGTACCGGCGACTACACGCTGGACGCCCGGAAGCTCTCGCACCCCGTGGAGTCGTACGGCTACCGGCTCGTCGAGCCCGACGGGCGCCGCATGCTGCCCGAGCGGCTTGCCGCGCACGGCATCAAGGGCCCGGACGTCGGCCGGATCCAGCGCGAGGGTTCGCTCGGCGGGGTTCCCCTCGACGCCGTCAGCGAGACGCGTCGCGGGCAGCGGTTCGCGTTCGTCATGGACACCCGGCTGTGCGACGGGGTGTACACGCTCGCCGAGGGCTGCGACATGCTCGTCATCGAGTCGACGTTCCTCGACGAGGACGAGCAACTCGCCGTGGAGCACGGCCATCTGACGGCGGGACAGGCCGCGCGGGTGGCCCGGGACGGCGGTGTGCGCCATCTCGTGCTGACGCACTTCAGTCAGCGTTACACCGACTCGGAAGAGTTCGAGCGGCAGGCGCGGGCCGCCGGGTACGAGGGTGAGCTGACCGTGGCGCACGATCTACTGAGAGTGCCGGTTCCGAAGCGTCGGTGAATCAGCCGTACGATGAATTGATGTCCCTCCCCAAAGCCGAACTGCACCTTCACATCGAAGGCACCCTGGAACCGGAACTCGCCTTCGAGCTCGCCGCGCGCAACGGCGTCACGCTGCCGTACGCCGACACGGACGAGCTGCGCGAGGCGTACCGGTTCGAGGACCTGCAGTCCTTCCTGAACCTGTACTACGAGCTCATGGCCGTCCTGCGCACCGAGCGGGACTTCGAGGACCTGGCCAACGCCTACCTCGCCCGCGCCGCCGCCCAGGGTGTGCGGCACGCGGAGATCTTCTTCGACCCGCAGGCCCACACCAGCCGGGGGCTGGAGATCGGCACGGTCGTCGAGGGGCTGTGGCGGGCGCTGAGCGGCAGCGAGGCGAACCACGGTGTCTCGACCCGGCTGATCCTGTGCTTCCTGCGCGACGAGTCCGCCGAGTCGGCCCTGGCGACCCTGGACGCGGCGAAGCCGTACCTGGACCGGATCACCGGTGTGGGCCTCGACTCGGCCGAGGTCGGGCACCCGCCGGTGAAGTTCCGCGAGGTCTACGAGGCCGCCGCCGCGCTCGGGCTGCGGCGGGTCGCGCACGCCGGTGAGGAGGGGCCGCCGGAGTACATCACCGAGGCGCTGGACATCCTCGGCGTGGAGCGGGTCGACCACGGGCTGCGCTGTGTGGAGGACCCGGCGCTGGTGGAGCGGCTGGTGCGGGACCGGGTGCCGCTGACGCTGTGCCCGCTGTCGAACGTCCGGCTGCGGACCGTCGACACCCTCGCCGACCACCCCCTGCCCGCCATGCTGGACGCCGGGCTCATGTGCACGGTGAACTCGGACGACCCGGCCTACTTCGGCGGCTACGCCGGTGAGAACTTCGACGCCGTGCGCGCCACCCTCGGCCTGGGCGAGGAGCGGCTGCGGGAGCTCGCCCGCAACTCCTTCCTCGCGTCCTTCCTGGAGGACGACGAGGAGCTGCGGGCGCGGTATCTCGCCGAGGTGGAGGCCTACACCTTCCCGTAGGCCCACCCGCTTCACTTCGCGTGGATGCGGTCCACCAGGATGTCGATGACCAGCGGCGTGCGCGGGCCGTAGCCGAGCAGCACGCCGTCCTCCACGTCGACGACGCGGCGGTTCATCCCGGCGGGGATCTGGGCGATGCCGGGGATCTTGACGAGTCCGTCGATGCCGCCGACGGACTCCAGGCCCTTCGACATCATCAGGATGACGTCCGGCTGGGCCTGGGCGAGGGCCTCGGTGGTGATCGGGGTGAACGGCTTGTCCAGGCCGGCGGCGGTGCCCGCGTCCACCGCGCCCGCGGCCTCGATGAGGGAGTCGGCGCCGGAGCCCTTGCCGCCGATCAAGTAGACGGCCGCGCTGCCGCGCAGGTAGAGGAACGCGACCTTGGGCCTGCTGCCCTCGGGCACGGCGTCCCGGGCGGCGGCGAGTTCGTCGCTCATCCGCGCGTTGAGCGCCTTGCCCGCGCCCGGGACGCCGAGGGCCTCCGCGATACGGGTCGTGCGCGAGGTGACGTCGGACAGCTTCGTCGCCGGATCGAGGACGACGACGGGGACGCCGGCGTCCCGGATCTGGTCGAGCGCCTCGTCGGGGCTGGTGTCGGTGTCGGCGAGCACCACGGTCGGCCGCAGTGACAGTACGCTCTCCGCGCTCACGTCGTGCGCCTTGGTGACCTGGGGGAGTTTCTTCGCCTCGGCGAACGTGGCGGTGATGTCGCGGCCTACGACGCGGTCGCCGAGCCCCAGGGTGAACACGGTCTCCGCCACGCCGCCGTTGAGCGGCAGGATGCGGGAGGCGTCCTTCACGGTGACCTTCCGGCCGTCGGAGGAGTCGACGGTCACCGGCAGCTTCGGGGTGGGGGACTTGCCCTTCAGGGGCACGATCGTGTTCTTCGCGAGCTGCTTCTTGGCCGCCGTGGCACGGGCGTTCGCCGATGCCGGTGCGGCGTCCGAGCCGCCGGAGGACGACGAGCCGCCTCCGGAGCCGCAGGCGCCGGCCAGCAGTCCGAGGGTGAGGGCGAGTGCGGCGAGGGCGCGCCTGCGGGCGGGGGGACGGCATCTCGCTGAGTTGAGCATGGCTCCACTTTCCCTCTCTCGCGACGCACAATTGACGGTTAGTTTAGGTTAGGCTCACCTTAATAAACCTTGGTGGGGGTGTTTCATGCCATCGTCAACTGGCCTACGCCGCAAGGGAGTTGCTGGATACCGGGGAGCTTGGGGGATCGTGGCGGCTGTCGCGGCTCTGCTCGCCCCGGCCACCGCTCCGGCCGTTGCCGCCGGTGGTTCGGCGACCGGGCCCGAGGGGCAGAAACTCACCGTCTCCAAGTCCTCCGGCCTGAAATCGGCAGGCGAGACGGTGACCGTCACCGGCTCCGGCTACAACACGGAGAAGGGCATCTACGTCGCCTTCTGCGTGGACAACGGCCCGGGCGAGACCCCCACTCCCTGTGTCGGCGGCGTCGACATGTCCGGCGAGTCCGGTGCTTCGGCGTGGATCTCCTCCGACCCGCCCTCGTACGGGGACGGGCTGGCGAAGCCGTACGGCGGCAGCGGGCACGGCGGCGCCTTCAGCGTGAAGCTCACGGTGCGCGCCAAGGACGCCAACACCGACTGCACGAAGGCCGGGGTGACCTGCGCCGTCATCACGCGTAATGACCACACGCGCGGTGGCGACCAGAGCCAGACGGTCCGGGTGCCGGTGACCTTCGGCGGTGCTTCGTCCGGGGACGGCGGCCCCTCGGCCGCGCCGAGCGCGACGGCCGGGGCGAGCGCGACCGGCGGGGGTGGAGTGGTGAGTTCCAGCGGCGGTGGCGACAAGGACTCCGGCGGCCCGTTGGCCAGTACCGGCTCGGCCGTGCTGCCGCTCGGGCTCACCGCCGCCGGGCTGGTCGCCGCCGGCGCCGGTACCTGGTTCTGGGCACGCGGGCGCAGGGCCGGGCGCACCGACGCGAGCTGACCACAACCTCAGCTGACCACAACCTCATAGGGAGAGGGGTACGAAGATGGCGAAAAGTCCCGGCGCCGTCGCCCTGGCCATCGGTACCGCCCTGTTCGCGGTGCTGTCGCCGGGCGCGGCGGCCGCGCAGGACGGGGAGGACCTTCCGCGCGCGGTGTCCGGAGGGTACGCGAGCTGGAACACAGTCGCACCCGGCCTCACCGGCAGAGGCATCGCGCTGACCACGGACCGGCCGGCCGTACAGGGGGCGGCCGATCGGTCCTGGTTCCCGGCGACGGGAGGCGGCGCGGATCCCGAAACCGGTGCGGCGGACGTCGAGTTGGGTGGCACGGCCCGTCTCCAACGGTCCGCAGCCCCGGGTGACCCGCTCGTCCTGGGCGGCCTGCGGCTGGAGCTGACGGGCGACGGAGGCGGCGGCACGCTGCACGCCCGGGCCGTAGGCGACGGCCGTGTGCGGGAGGTGACGCTGGCCGAGTTCGGGGCGGGCGCTGCCGAACCCACCCTACGCGCCGGCGGGATGACCTGGACCGGGCTGCGGGCGGCCCTCACGGACGAGGGTGCGGGGCTGCTGTCCGACTGGAGCGGGGAGCGGTTCGCGCCGGGGGACGCGCTGGGGGTGCTGGACGTGACGGCCGGTACCGGAGCAGGGGGCGGCGCTTCCGGTGACGTACCGTCGCCGCCGTCGCCGCCGTCGCCGACTCCTACTGTCCCGGGTGCATCCACGCCCGAACCGCGGCGGGAGCGGGTGAGCGCGCCCATGGCCTCCGTCGCGCGCTCCTTCCTCGCCGCCGGCGAGGAACAGCGGGTCAGTGGAGAGGGCTTCGCGCCCGGCGCGGTCGTGCTCGTCGCGATCGACGGCGACACCCGGTACCAGGCGGTGGCCGACGAGGAGGGCCGTGTCGCCCGGGCCTTCCCGGTCTACGTCACGGCTGTCGAGGGCGAGCACATGGTCGAGTTGTCCGCCGTGACGGGGCAACAGGGCGCCGCTGTAGCGCAGTTCACCGTGCGTGCCGCGAACTGACCCTTGCTTAGTTAGGTAAGCCTTACCTAATCTTTGCTCGCTGTCGGCCAACGAGGCCGACCGACGAGAAAGGGCTCGTACCCCCATGAGATCCGCCTTCTCCGCCCGTACCGCCGCCCGTGCCGGCGTGGCCGTCGCCGCATCCGCCGCCCTCACCCTGGGCCTGGCCGGCTCGGCCTCCGCCGCCACCTCGACCCGTACGATCACCGACGGCGGCACCACCTACAACCTGTCGGTGACCGCACCGAACACGGCCTCGGCGGCCGGCCAGGTCATCAACGTCACCGGCTCCGGCTTCAACCCGGGCCAGGGCATCTACGTAGGCCTGTGCGTGGTCTCGGGCGCTCAGGGGGCCGCCAAGCCGACCCCCTGCCTGGGCGGCCAGGACGAGAGCGGCTCCACCGGTGCCTCGCACTGGGTGAACAACACCTTCGGCGGCATGTTCGCCAACAGCTCCAAGTTCGGCACCGGCGGCACTTTCGACGTGAACATCTTCGTCAAGGCCACCCTCGACAACGGCCAGGTCTGCGGCGACGACGTCACCTGCGCGATCGTGACCCGCGCCGACCACTTCGACAGCGGCGACCGCAAGTACGACGTCCACGTCCCGGTCACCTTCCGGTGACGGCCGGCTGACGCACCGCCAGGCCGGGCCCGGAGGCATTCCGAGGCCCGGCCCTCGGTGTCCGCACGGGCCCACCCGACCATGTGAGGAACCGCTCATGCATCACAGACGCCCGGCGGCGCTGCTCGGCGCCGCCGCCCTGGTGGCCGCGTCGGTCGCCGTCGGCGCCGGCACCGCCGCGCAGGCCGCCGACACCCCGAGGACGGGCCTCGGCAAGAACGGCCAGAAACTCTCCGTCTCCGCCTCCGCGAACCTCGACCCGGACGGGGAGACCCTGCGCGTCACCGGCTCCGGCTACGGCACCGCCAAGGGCATCTACGTCGCCGTGTGCAAGGACAACGGCGACAACCGCATCCCCACCCCCTGCCTGGGCGGCGCCGACCAGAGCGGCGGCAGCGGCGCCTCGAAGTGGATCGTCCCCGAGGGCGATGCCAACGAGGGCCCGCTCACCGAGACCTTCGGCGACGGCGGCACCTTCGACGTCGAGATCGAGGCCACGGCCAAGGACGGCGGCCTCGACTGCGCCCAGGTCCGCTGCTCGGTCGTCACCCGCGTCGATCACCGGGCCGCCGGCGACCGCTCCCAGGACGTCCGGATCCCGATCACCTTCCAGGGCCAGGAGCCCGGTGGCGGCGACGGCGACGGCGTGGACGTCCCGGCCGGCACCGTCAGTTACGCGCGCTCCGCCGAGATCACCACCGTCGGCCGGCCCAACGCCCTGCTGCTGCACCCCGACTCCGGGAAGCTGTACGTCGGCTCCGACAACATCCCCGACACGGCGGACGTCAACGAGGCGGGCCTGTACGTCCTGAACCCCGAGGACGGCAAGCTGCTCAGCCATGTCGCCCAGGCCCCCGGCTCCACCGGCACGATGCAGCCCCGCGCGGTGCAGCGGATCATCGCCCCGCTCGCCGGTGACGGGGTCGTCTTCCAGTACCCGGTGCGCGGCATCGGCACCGCCAAGGACGGCGACACGGCGGCGAAGGGCGTCTGGCCGCCCGGCGGCGCGGTCACCGGGGCCGCTCCGGGCAACGGCGCGGACACCGTCCTGATCTCCCAGGGCGCAGCCCTGTCCGAGGTGGAGACCGCCACCGGGGCCGTCAGGCGGACCGTCACCCTCGACGGTGGCGGCGACCTCGCGGCCGATACCGCCCGCGGGACCCTCTGGTCCGCCGAGACGACCGGCGGCAAGCTCCGCCGTATCGACGCCGGGTCCCTCACCGTGACCGCCGAGGCGGCCCTGCCCGCGCAGATCCTCGCCTTCCTCGAGGTGGACCCCGGGACCGGCAACGTCTGGGTGGGGACGGGCTCTTCGGTGCTCGTCTTCGACAAGGACGCGAAACTTTTGACGACCCTCAAGGGCAAGGACCGGCCCACCGCGGTGGCCTTCGACAAGGCCACGGGTGAGGCCTTCGTCCTCCGTGAGGACTACGGCAGCGCGGAGGACGGCGCGGACAACAACGGCGCCCTGGAGGTGTACGACAGCACTGCCTTCGAGCGGGCGGCCGTGCCCCTCGCCCTGCCCGGCAGCCGGGCGGGTGGATTCGGCGGTGTGGCCGTGACTCCGGGCGCCGGTTCCGTCTATCTGACGCACCAGGCGGAGAGTTCGGTCCTCCGGTTGGACCGCCGTGTCTCGCCCGAGGTCACCCGGTCCCCGACCGACCAGACCGTGGCTCCGGGCGACAAGGTCACCTTCGTGGCGGCGGCCGAGGGCACCCCGGAACCGGCCGTGAGCTGGCAGGTCAGCACCGACGGCGGCCGGACCTGGTCCGCGATCGAGGGCGCGACGCGCACCTCCTACTCCTTCACGGCGCAGACGGGGCAGAACGGCCACCGGTACCGCGCCGAGTTCGAGAACACCGCCGGCACCACCCGCTCCTCCCCGGTCACTCTGACGGTCAGGGAGGCCGGGGGCGGCGGCCCCGGGGGCGGCGACGGCGGCGAGGACACCGAGCCGTCCGGCACGAAGACCGTGACCGGCCCGGAGGGGCAGAAGCTCACCGTCACCCCGGTCAACCACCTCTCCACCGAGGACCAGACCCTCGAGATCACCGGCTCCGGCTACGACGTGAAGAAGGGCGTCTACGTCGCCCTGTGCGTCGACAACGGCGCGGGCGAACTGCCCACCCCGTGCATCGGCGGCGTCGACATGTCCGGCACCTCGCACTCCTCGGCGTGGATCTCCTCCGACCCGCCCGACTACGGGGAGGAGTTGGCGATCCCGTACGGCGAGGGCGGCACCTTCGAGGTCGAGCTGACGGTGGACGCCAAGGACGAGTACACGGACTGCTTCAAGGCCACCTGCGTCCTGGCCACCCGTGCCGACCACACCCTCTCCGGCGACCGATCCCAGGACGTCAAGGTCCCGGTGGCCTTCGCCGGCCAGGACCCGGTGGACACCGACGGCGGAGACGGTGGCGGCACGGGTGGTGGCACCGGCGGCGGCACCGGTACGACGGGCGGCACCGGTGGGACCAGTGGCGGCAGTGGTGCCGGTGGCGGCACCGGGACGTCGGCCGCCGGCGCCTCCGGCAGTCTCGCCTCCACCGGCGTCACCGTCCTGACGGTGGCAGCGCTGGCGGTGGCCCTCACGGCGACGGGCTGGTTCGCGCACCGGCGCGCCCGCGCGGGCGGCATCCGCGGCTGACCTACCGGGCCCCGGACCCCGGTGAGGCACCCGCCTGCCGGGGTCCTGCCTGGTCGTAGGCCCGCTGGGCCGGAACGGCCGCGGCCTCCACGGCGATCTCCACGACCGGCTGTTCCGGGGCGCCGATCTCGGGGATCGCCCCGGAGGGCGTGCCGGTTGCGGCGGCGACCAGGGCGGCCGGGTGGCCGCCGCGGCGGCGGATCGCGCCGGGCAGCAGCGGGCGCCCGCCGGTGTGCAGGGCGACGGCCGTCATCGGCAGGGCGATCACCAGCAGACCGGCGCCGAGGACCGCGCCCATGGCCGGGAACCCGGCCTGCGCCGACAGCACACTGCCGGTGAGCGGCCCGGCGGCCGTGCCCAGCGAGGACGCCGAGCCGACCAGCACCGCCCAGCGGCCGCGCGGGTCGAGCGAGGCGGCGAGCCCGATCAGATACGACAGCACCACCGGGTACAGGGTGTTCCAGGCGATCTCGCCGGTCGCGAAAGTCGTCAGGTCGGTCGAGGAGGCGCTGAGCGCGATACAGCCGGCGATGAGGACCGTGCCCGCCCCGATGGGAACGGCACGTCCCAGCCGGGCGCCGAGCGCGCCCGCCGCCAGGACCCCGGTCAGTCCGGCGCCCAGTCCCAGGGCGAACACGGCCCCGACGGTGGCCTCGCTGAGGCGGGCCTGGTCAAGACCGATCCGTCCGCTCACGCCCCACAGGGAGTTCTGGGCGAGCGACCAGCACAGCATGGCGGCGGCCAGCACCAGTCCCGAACGGGCGTGCGGCAACCGGGCCTTGTCGTGCCGGGTGGTGGGTGTGGCGGGCGTACCGACCGGGAGGCGGCCGGTCAGCGGCCACACGACCAGGGCCGTGAGGGCGATCGCGGCCAGCGGCAGGCCGTGCCCCGGGCCGAGGCGAGGGACCGTCAGATACACGGCACCCGCGAGGGCGGAGACGGTGAGCAGCCCGGCGGTGGAGGCCCGGTGCGGATCCCGCTGCCCGGCGATGAGCGTGGCGGCGACGGTGGTGGCCGTGCCGGAGCCGAACCCGCCGAGGACGGCCCCGGCGACGACGGCCGGGACGGCGGTGGTGAGCGCGGCACCGCCGTAGCCGAACACGGCCAGGGCGAGCCCGATCCGGGCGAGAGTGCGGGCTCCGATCCGTTCGACCCGGGAGGCCAGGACGAATCCGGCGGCGGCCGAACTCAGCAGCAGCGCACTGCCGACGGCACCGGCCTGCGTGGCGGAGAGCGGAAGGTCCGAGTCGAGCCTGCCGACGGTGGTCGGCAGCAGATACGGAGCGAGGTACCCGGCCGTGAAAAGGGCGACGAGGGGCCAGGGTGTGGTGCGGGGGGCGAACACGGGCGTTCCCAGGGCATGCGAAAGGAGCGGGAAGAGGGGGGGAGGGGCGACGACCGTCGACGGACAGGAACGCGCGGGCAATTTGTATCAAGCAAGCAGTCGAACGCGTGAACTGAGAGAGCGTGATCTGGATCACGTTGTGTTTGGTGTGGTGAAGCTCGGGTAAACGAGCGCCTTTCGCCAGGTGGCGCGGGTGTTCTCGCTAGCGCCAGTGCACCGATCCAGGCCCCGCCGGTACCGTCGCCTCGGCCTTCGCCCGGATCTCCCGCATCACGGCGACGATCCGCTCCTCGTGCTCCGGGGTGAGCCGGGCGACCGGCACCGAGCAGCTGATCGCGTCCAGCGCGGGGGAGTCGTAGCGCAGCGCGAAACCGAAGCCGACGATCCCGCTCACGCCCTCCTCCCGGTCCACGGAGTGGCCGCGGGCCCGGACCCGCGCGAGGTCGGCCGCCAGGGACTCCCGGCTGGTGTGCGAGTTCGGGGTCAGT
Organism: Streptomyces sp. NPDC044719; assembly: GCF_056433405.1. Taxonomy (NCBI): domain Bacteria; kingdom Bacillati; phylum Actinomycetota; class Actinomycetes; order Kitasatosporales; family Streptomycetaceae; genus Streptomyces; species Streptomyces sp. NPDC044719. Next base: position 241,462 of record NZ_JBWKHE010000006.1, on the reverse strand, counting down.
GCCTCGTACGGCCCTTCGGGCAGCTCCTCGTCCGGGCGTTCCGCCAGCAGTGCCTTGCCCAGCGCGCCCGCGTGGGCGGGCAGCCGGCGCCCCACTCGGCTGATCGTGCGCAGGTACTCGTGCGACTCCCGCGTCGCCAGATAGGTCACGTCCCGGCCGTCCAGGCGCCCCAGGTGGATGGTCTCGCCGAGTGTCTCGGACGCCTCGTCGAGATACGGCCGTACGGTCCGCACCCGGGGGTCCGAGTCGAGGTAGCTGGTGCCGGTGAGCAGGGCGTGGATGCCGATGCCGTACAGGGAGCCGGTGACGTCGGTGCGGACCCAGCCGCGCGAGATCAGGGTCTGGAGCAACGCGTACATCGAGCTGCGCGGCACGCCGAGTTCATCGGCCAGCTCCTGCAGCCGGGCCGGGCGGTCGCCGCGTGCCGCGAGGAGTTCCAGCAGCTCGACCGTACGCGCCGCGGACTTCACTTCGCGGACGCCCCCTGTGTCTGGCATGACCCGATCGTAATCGGGCGGCCTCGGGCGGTTGACGTTCGCGTATCCAACCGCCATTCTCATATATAGATGACGTCTACATAAGGAGATGACCGTGAGCGCTGGCGCTGGACCGGAAGCGGTCGCGCAGCGGCTGCGGGACGGCATGGCCGGTGGCGTGCTGTCGTTCCCGCTGACCAGCTTCCGCGACGACGGCACCCTCGACCCGGACGGCTTCCGCGCCTACGTCGCGGAGCGGCTCGCCGCCTCGCCCGGCGCCGTCTTCCCCGCCTGCGGCACCGGCGAGTTCTTCTCGCTGGACGAGGACGAGTACCGCCAGGTCGTCACCGTCACCGTCGAGGAGGCGGCGGGCCGCGTCCCCGTCGTGGCCGGCATCGGATACGGCTGGGCGCAGGCCGTGCGGTTCGCGCGCATCGCCGAGGAGGCGGGCGCCGACGCGCTCCTCGTGCTGCCGCACTACCTCGTCGCCGCCCCGCAGGACGGCCTGGTCGCCCAGCTGGAACAGATCGCCGCCCGCACCCGGCTGCCGCTGATCGCCTACCAGCGCGGCCAGGTCGCCTTCACCGCCGAGTCGCTCAAGCGCATCGCGGCCCTGCCGAACGTCATCGGCCTCAAGGACGGCCACAGCGACCTCGACCGGCTGCAACGGCTCACGTTCGCCGCCCCCGAGGACTTCCTGTTCTTCAACGGCGCCTCCACCGCCGAGATCCAGGCCCGCGCCTACGCCACCGTCGGCGTCCCCGCCTACTCCTCCGCCGTGCACGCCTTCGCCCCGGAGATCGCCGACGCCTTCTTCGCCGCCCTGCGCGACGGCGACCACGGCACGGTCGACAAGCTGCTGCGCGACTTCTACGTCCCGCTCGTCGAACTGCGCGACCGCGTCCCCGGGTACGCCGTGTCGCTGGTGAAGGCGGCGGCCCGGCTGTGCGGCCACCGGGTCGGGCCGGTGCGCGCCCCGCTCACCGACCCCTCGCCCGCCGACCTGGCGACCCTCACCACCGTCCTCAGCACCGGTCTCGACCTCGTAGGAGCCGCCCTGTGAACCTCGCCGTCACGGACGTACGGCTGACGCCGATCCTGGTCGCGGACCCGCCGCTGCTGAACACGCAGGGCGTCCACCAGCCGTACACGCCCCGGCTGATCGTCGAGGTCGTCACAGCCGACGGGATCACGGGCGTGGGGGAGACCTACGGCGACGCCAAGTACCTGGAGCTGGCCCGCCCCTTCGCCGAGCGGCTGAAGGGGCACCAGGTCAGCGATCTGAACGGCCTGTTCACGCTCGCGGACCAGGTCGCCGTGGACCGCTCCCGGGTCGAGAACGCCGTCGACGTCGGCGGGCTGCGCGGTGTCCAGACCGCCGACAAGCTGCGGCTGTCCGTCGTCTCCGGCTTCGAGGTCGCCTGCCTCGACGCCCTCGGCAAGGCGCTCGGACTGCCCGTGCACGCGCTGCTCGGCGGCAAGGTGCGCGACGCCGTCGAGTACAGCGCCTACCTGTTCTACAAGTGGGCCGGCCACCCGGAGGGCGTACCCGCCGAGAAGGACGACTGGGGCGCCGCCGTCGACCCTGCGGGCGTGGTGGAACAGGCCCGCCGGTTCAAGGAGCGCTACGGCTTCACCTCCTTCAAGCTCAAGGGCGGCGTCTTCCCGCCGGACGAGGAGATCGCGGCCGTACGGGCACTGGCCGAGGCGTTCCCGGGGCATCCGCTGCGGCTGGACCCCAACGGCGCCTGGTCCGTCGAGACGTCGGTCGAGGTGGCCCAGGAGCTCGGGGAGGTCCTGGAGTACCTGGAGGACCCCGCGCTCGGCACTCCCGCCATGGCCGAGGTCGCCGAGCGGACCGGGGTGCCGCTGGCCACCAACATGTGCGTGACGACGTTCGCCGAGATCAAGGAGGCGTTCACCAAGGGCGCTGTCCAGGTCGTGCTCTCCGACCACCACTACTGGGGCGGCCTGCGCAACACCCAGCAGCTCGCCGCGATCTGCCGCACCTTCGGCGTCGGCGTTTCGATGCACTCCAACACCCACCTGGGCATCTCGCTCGCCGCGATGACCCACGTGGCGGCCACCGTCCCCAACCTCCACCACGCCTGCGACTCCCACTACCCCTGGCAGTCGGAGGACGTCCTCACCGAGCGGCTGACCTTCGAGGGCGGCAAGGTCGCGGTGTCGGACGCGCCCGGCCTCGGCGTGGAGCTCGACCGCGAGCGCCTCGCCGTACTGCACCGGCGGTGGCTGGACGACGACGGCGCGCTGCGGGACCGTGACGACGCGGCGGCCATGCGGATCGCAGACCCCGAGTGGGTGACGCCCTCGATGCCGCGCTGGTAGGACATGACTGCGTGATCGGCGTCACGTTGTCGGTGGTGTGGTGCAGACTGGCCTGATCCGCACCACGTCAGGGAGCGCACCGTGATCGCGTCCACCGCCCCGGCCGGAAAGGGCCCGAGAAAGGGATCGCACCGCCAGACCCAGGTCGATCCCCTCGCCCCGCTGCGCGTGCCGGACGACCCGCCCTGGGACGTCTATCTCACCGGCACCGTCTTCCTCGACATCATCTTCACCGGGCTCGACTCCGCCCCGGTGCGCGGGACCGAGTCCTGGGCGCGCGGGATGGGGTCGAGCCCCGGCGGCGTCGCCAACATGGCGACCGCGCTGGCCCGCCTCGGCCTCAGGACGTCCCTCGCGGCGGCCTTCGGCGACGACCACTACGGCGACTACTGCTGGGACGCCCTGGAGCACGGCGAGGGCATCGACCTCTCCCCGTCGCGCACGGTGCCCGGCTGGCACTCCCCGGTGACCGTCTCCATGGCCTACGAGGGGGAGCGCACGATGGTCTCGCACGGCCATGAGCCGCCCCCGGAGGAACCGGCCCCCGAGTGCCCGCCCCGCGCCCGTGCCGCCGTCGCCTCCCTCGCTCCGGGCGTGAGCGCGCCCTGGATCGCCCAGGCCGCGAGCAAGGGCACCCGGGTCTTCGGCGACGTCGGCTGGGACGACACCGGCGCGTGGGACCTGGCGGCACTGCCCGACCTGCGGCACTGCGAGGCGTTCCTGCCGAACGCCCAGGAGGCCATGCGCTACACGGGCGCCGACTGCCCACGGGCCGCGGCGCACGCCCTGACCGAGTACGTGCCGCTCGCGGTGGTCACACTCGGGGCGGACGGGGCGTACGCGGTGGACCGGCGTACGGGCGAGACGGCGGAGGTACCGGCCATCGAGGTCGAAGCCCTCGACCCCACGGGGGCCGGTGATGTGTTCGTCGCCGGGTTCGTCACCGGCACGCTGGCGGACTGGCCGCTCGCGGACCGGCTGGCCTTCGCCGGGCTGACCGCGGCGCTGTCGGTGCAGGAGTTCGGCGGATCGCTGTCCGCGCCTGGGTGGTCGGAGATCGCGGGGTGGTGGCGGAAGGTGCAGTCGGTGGAGGGGCAGTCGCAGGCGGCGTTGCGGCGGTACGGGTTCCTCGCGGGGCTGGTACCGGAGAAGCTGGTCAGACCCTGGCCGTTGCGGAGGGCGGTTCCCACGATCGGGTTCCGGCGCTCGGCGTGATCCAGCGAAGCGGTCGGTTGGGAAGCGGCCGGTCAAGGGAATTGCCGACCTCGTTTCCAACCCCACCCCTAAAAGCCCTACGGCGTTGTCAGTGCTCCGTCGTACCCTTGGAATCGCGAGGCCGCCCTCAGCTACGCGGCCGTGACGAGGAGGAACCGCAGGCCTTAAGCGCCGGCCCATGACTCAGACACCTACAGCTCACACCCCCGCGCAGGAGCAGGCGAGAGCGCAGTTCACCGTCCCCGCCCAGCACCCCATGGTGACCGTGCTGGGGTCCGGCGACAGCCTCCTGCGCGTGATCGAGAAGGCCTTCCCGGCGGCCGACATCCACGTCCGGGGCAATGAGATCAGCGCGGTCGGCGACCCAGCGGACGTCGCCCTCATTTCGCGCGTGTTCGACGAGATGATGCTGGTGCTCCGCACCGGGCAGCCGATGACGGAGGACGCAGTGGAACGCTCGATCGCCATGCTGAAGGCGAGCGAGAACGGGGAGAGCGACGGCCAGGAGACCCCGGCCGAGGTGCTCACGCAGAACATCCTGTCCTCGCGAGGCCGCACGATCCGCCCCAAGACGCTCAACCAGAAGCGCTACGTGGACGCGATCGACAAGCACACCGTCGTCTTCGGCATCGGCCCCGCCGGTACCGGCAAGACGTACCTGGCGATGGCCAAGGCCGTGCAGGCCCTGCAGTCCAAGCAGGTCAACCGCATCATCCTGACCCGCCCGGCGGTCGAGGCCGGAGAGCGCCTCGGCTTCCTGCCCGGGACGCTCTACGAGAAGATCGACCCGTATCTGCGCCCGCTCTACGACGCGCTGCACGACATGCTCGACCCGGACTCGATCCCCCGGCTGATGGCCGCGGGGACCATCGAGGTCGCGCCGCTGGCGTACATGCGTGGCCGTACGCTCAATGACGCCTTCATCATCCTCGACGAGGCCCAGAACACCTCCCCCGAGCAGATGAAGATGTTCCTCACCCGCCTCGGCTTCGACTCGAAGATCGTGATCACGGGTGATGTGACGCAGGTCGACCTCCCGGACGGCACCAAGAGCGGTCTGCGGCAGGTGCAGGACATCCTGGAAGGCCTGGACGACGTCCACTTCTCCCGGCTGTCGTCGCGCGACGTGGTCCGGCACAAGCTGGTGGGCCGTATCGTCGACGCGTACGAGCAGTACGACACCAAGCACGGCACCCAGAACGGCGGGCACAAGAGCCGCGGCAAGTCCGTGCACAAGGGGAAGTAGACAAGCACAACACCATGTCGATCGACGTCAACAACGAGTCCGGCACCGAGGTCGACGAGCAGGCGATCCTCGACATCGCCCGCTACGCGCTCGCACGGATGCGCATCCACCCGCTCTCCGAGCTCTCGGTGATCGTCGTGGACGCCGACGCCATGGAGCAGCTCCACATCCAGTGGATGGACCTCCCCGGCCCCACGGATGTCATGTCCTTCCCGATGGACGAGCTGCGCCCGCCGTCCAAGGACGAGGACGAGCCGCCGCAGGGGCTGCTCGGCGACATCGTGCTCTGCCCCGAGGTCGCCACCAAGCAGGGAGCCGAGGCCGACACGCAGCACTCCATGGACGAGGAGCTCCAGTTGCTCACCGTCCACGGGGTGCTGCACCTGCTGGGCTACGACCACGAGGAGCCGGACGAGAAGGCCGAGATGTTCGGCCTCCAGGCGGCCATCGTGGACGGCTGGCGCTCGGAGCGGGGCCTGACCGGCCCGTCCCCGGCGCCGACGGTCTCGTAGAGCCTGCCGATGAATCCGCAAATCGCCCTGGGCGCGGTCGCCCTGGTCGTCGTGGCCTGGCTCGCCGCCTGCGCGGAGGCGGGCCTGGCGCGGGTCTCCAGCTTCCGCGCCGAGGAGGCCGTGCGCTCCGGGCGCCGCGGCAGCGCCAAGCTCTCCCAGGTCGCCGCCGACCCGACCCGCTATCTGAACGTGGCGCTGCTGGTGCGCGTCGCCTGCGAGATGGCCGCGGCCGCGCTGATCACCTACGGCTGCCTGATGGAGTTCGACAACACCACCGAGGCCCTCCTGGTCGCCATCGCGGTCATGGTCCTCGTGTCGTACGTCGCCGTCGGCGTGTCCCCGCGCACCATCGGGCGCCAGCACCCGCTGAACACGGCGACGGTCTCGGCGTACGTCCTGGTGCCTCTGGCCAGGATCATGGGCCCGGTCCCCTCGCTGCTGATCCTCATCGGCAACGCGCTCACCCCCGGCAAGGGCTTCCGCCGCGGTCCCTTCGCCTCCGAGGCGGAGCTGCGCGCGCTGGTCGACCTCGCCGAGAAGGAGTCCCTCATCGAGGACGAGGAGCGCCGCATGGTGCACTCGGTCTTCGAGCTGGGCGACACCCTCGTCCGTGAGGTCATGGTCCCGCGCACGGACCTGGTGGTCATCGAGCGTTTCAAGACCATCCGCCAGGCCCTCACCCTCGCCCTGCGCTCCGGCTTCTCCCGCATTCCGGTGACCGGCGAGAGCGAGGACGACATCGTCGGGATCGTGTATCTGAAGGACCTGGTCCGCAAGACGCACATCAGCCGCGAGGCCGAGTCCGAGCAGGTGTCCACGGCGATGCGCCCGGCGTTCTTCGTGCCCGACACCAAGAACGCGGGCGACCTGCTGCGCGAGATGCAGAAGGAGCGCAACCACGTCGCCGTCGCCGTCGACGAGTACGGGGGCACGGCCGGCATCGTCACCATCGAGGACATCCTCGAGGAGATCGTCGGCGAGATCACCGACGAGTACGACCGTGAGCTGCCGCCGGTGGAGGACCTCGGCAAGGACCGCTTCCGGGTCACCGCCCGCCTCGACATCGGCGACCTGGGCGACCTGTACGGCCTGGAGGAGTTCGACGACGAGGACGTCGAGACGGTCGGCGGCCTGCTGGCGAAGGCGCTGGGCCGGGTCCCCATCGCGGGTGCGTCGTCCGTGGTCGACCTGCCCGACGGCCGGAAACTGCGCCTGACCGCGGAGGCCGCGGCCGGCCGCCGCAACAAGATCGTGACGGTGCTCGCGGAGCCGGTGGAGCCGGCGGACGCCGCTCAGGAGGAGACGCCGGAATGACCCCGCAGGAGCTGCGCGCGTTCTGTCTGTCGTTCAACGCGGCGGTGGAGGACTTCCCGTTCAGTCCGGAGATCTCGGTCTTCAAGGTCCAGGGCAAGCTCTTCGCCCTGTCGCATCTCGACGCGTGCCCCCTGAAGGTCAACCTCAAGTGCGACCCGGACGACGCGATCCGGCTGCGCGGCGAGCACGAGGGCCTGATCGTCCCCGGCTGGCACATGAACAAGCGGCACTGGAACACGGTCACGGCCGACGGCGACCTCCCGGACCAGCTCGTCCGGGAGCTCATCGAGGACTCGTACGACCTCGTGGTCGCGGGCCTGCCGCGGGCGGACCGCCTGCGCCTCGACCGGCCCTGAGACGGGGCCGGGGCGGTCGCTACGTATGCTCGGATCATGACCGACAGCAGCGCGCTCGACCCCGAGGACCGCAAGATCGTCACCCTGGCCCGTTCCGCGCGGGCCCGCAACGGTGTGCCCGAGGGGGCGGCCGTACGGGACGAGACCGGACGTACGTATGTCGCGGGGACCGTGGCCCTCGACTCCCTGAAGCTCAGTGCCCTGCAGACGGCGGTGGCGATGGCGGTGGCCTCGGGGGCGACGTCCTTGGAGGCGGCGGCGGTCGTGACCGAGGCGGAGACCGCGTCCGCGGAGGACCGTGCGGCGGTACGGGACCTCGGCGGCGCGGGGACGCCGGTGCTGGTGGCCGGGCCCGACGGGTCGGTCAGGACCACCGTGACCGCTGGTTGACGTGTTGGCCGCTGGGTGACGTGTTGGCCGAACTTCGGTGTAACCGGCGGTAATTAGGCCAGATTTCAACCTTGCCGCCGCCTGCCCCACGCGCATCAATGGAACCGTCAGTTCCGACGGACCGTCAGGTTCGACTCTCGGCAGTGTGTCCGCATCCACGTGCCGAGCGGTCCACCCCCCCCCACGGAAACGGAGCCGGAATCCCATGAGACGCAAGCGAATCGGAGCAGGTGCGGCGCTGGCTGCCGGGGCCCTCGCGGTCAGCGGGCTCGCCTTCGCCCCCGCGGCCCTCGCCGTCACCCCCCAGACGGCGACGATCAGCGCGGACTGCGGCACCTTCGGCAGTGGCCAGGCCACCCTCACGGCCACGCAGAACGGCACCGCCGCCACCGTCACCGTCAAGTCCTCGGCGATCACCGCGCCGATCGCCCTGGGCGCGGACTCGATCGCGTCCACGCTCACCCTGGTGAAGTCAGGCGGCGGTACCGTCGTCTTCGCCGGTACCAAGAACCCGGCGATGGCCGCCGGCGCCCCCGTCGAGGTCGGCCCCCTCAACGGCACCGTGGCCTCCGGCGACAGCCTGGAGGCCTTCGGCGGCTCGCTGAAGATGACCGTCTTCGGCATCACCATCACCTGCACGGCGACCGGACCGCAGTCGCCGGGCCCGTTCGTGTTCGACTGAGGATCCTGAGACCGAAGCGGCGCGGCCCCCGGGTGTCAGAGCGCGTCGGGGCCGCGCTCGCCCGTCCGCACCCGTACGACGGTGTCGACGGGCAGCGCCCACACCTTCCCGTCGCCGATCTTGCCGGTGTGCGCGGCCTTCACCACCGCGTCGATGACGGCCTCGGCGTCCGCGTCCTCGACGACGACCTCGATACGGACCTTCGGCACCAGGTCGACCTGGTACTCGGCGCCGCGGTACACCTCGGTGTGGCCGCGCTGCCGGCCGTAGCCGCTGGCCTCCGTCACGGTCAGGCCGTGCACACCGAGTTCCTGCAGGGCGTTCTTGACCTCGTCGAGGCGGTACGGCTTGACGATCGCGGTGATGAGCTTCATGCCTGGGGGGTGACCTTCTGGGCGTGGGGGACGACGGAGGAGGAGACCGGGGCGCCGTGGCCCAGGACCCCGTGATCGTAGGCCGTCTCGGCGTGCACCGTAAGGTCCAGGCCGGTCCGCTCCTGCTCCTCGTCGGCGCGGAAGCCCAGGGTGACGTCGATCAGCTTGCCGATGCCGTACGTCACGGCGAACGCGTACACCGCCACCACGGCCACGGCCACCACCTGCTTGCCGAGCTGGGCGAGGCCGCCGCCGTAGAGGAGGCCCTCGGCGCCGCCGGTCATCGAGTCGACGGCGAAGACGCCGATGAGGAGCGTGCCGATGACACCGCCGACCAGGTGGACGCCGACGACGTCCAGGGAGTCGTCGTAGTTCAGCTTGAACTTCCAGCCCACGGCGTAACTGCAGACGGCACCCGCGGTGAGGCCGACGACCAGGGCGCCGAGCAGGGAGACCGAGCCGCAGGACGGGGTGATGGCGACCAGGCCGGCGACCGCGCCGGACGCGGCGCCCAGGGTCGTGGGGTGGCCGTCGCGCTTCTGCTCGACGAAGAGCCAGCCGAGCAGGCCGGTGCAGCCCGCGGCGAGGGTGTTGAGGAACGCGGCGGCCGCGAGGCCGTTGGCGCCGAGGGCGGACCCGGCGTTGAAGCCGAACCAGCCGAACCAGAGCAGACCGGCGCCCAGCATCACCATGGGCAGGTTGTGCGGGCGCATGGAGTCCTTCTTGAAGCCCAGACGGGGGCCCAGGACCAGGCACAACGCGAGCCCCGAGGCGCCGGAGACGATCTCGACGGGCAGGCCCCCGGCGAAGTCGAGGGCGCCGAGCCTCTCCAGGATCCAGCCACCGGGGCCCCACACCCAGTGCGCGACCGGAACGTATACGAGCAGCGCCCACACCGGCACGAAGACCAGCCACGCCCCGAACTTCGCCCGGTCGGCCACCGCGCCGCTGACCAGCGCGGCCGTGATGATCGCGAAGGTGAGCTGGAAGGTGGCGAAGAGGAGGGTGGGGACGGTCCCCTGGACACTGTCCGGGCCGAGGCCACTCATGCCGACGTGCTCGAGGCCGCCGATCAGGCCGCCCGCGGCGTCCTCGCCGAAGGCGAGGGAGAACCCGGCCGCCAGCCACACCACCGTCACCAGGGCGATCGACACGAAGCTCATCATCAGCATGTTGAGCACGCTCTTCGTGCGGACCATGCCGCCGTAGAAGAGGGCCAGGCCGGGAGTCATCAGCAGGACGAGGGCGGTGGCGGCGAGCAGCCAGGCGGTGTCGCCTGTGTCGGCGCTTGCGGCGGCGAGGGTCACGGTTGTCTCCAACGGTGCGGGGGCTCGTCAGAGGTTCACCGGAGCGCGTTTCCGGTTGCGTACGGGTATGTTTCCGTGACGTTTCGTTGCGTGAGGGTTTCGGGAAGCTCACGACGCACGTCCGGTACAGGGCGGCTCCGGGGATCAGGGAGAATGGGCGCCATGAGCGTTCGTACCCAGTCATCCGAAGAGTCGGCCGAAGCGGTCCACAGGGCTGGCTTCGCCTGCTTCGTGGGCCGTCCCAACGCGGGCAAGTCCACCCTCACGAATGCTCTGGTCGGCCAGAAGGTGGCGATCACGGCGAACCAGCCGCAGACGACGCGGCACACCGTGCGGGGCATCGTGCACCGCCCGGACGCCCAGTTGATCCTGGTCGACACCCCGGGGCTGCACAAGCCGCGCACGCTGCTGGGCGAGCGGCTGAACGACGTCGTGCGCACGACGTGGGCCGAGGTGGACGTGATCGGCTTCTGCCTGCCGGCGAACGAGAAGCTCGGCCCCGGCGACCGCTTCATCGCGAAGGAACTGGCGTCCATCAAGAAGACGCCGAAGATCGCGATCGTCACGAAGACCGACCTGGTGGACGGCAAGGCGCTCGCCGAGCAGCTCATCGCGATCGACCAGCTCGGCAAGGAGCTCGGCTTCGAGTGGGCGGAGATCGTCCCGGTGTCGGCGGTCGGCGACAAGCAGGTGAGCCTGCTGGCCGACCTGATCGTCCCGTTCCTGCCGGAGGGCCCGGCGCTCTACCCCGAGGGCGACCTGACCGACGAGCCCGAGCAGGTCATGATCGCGGAGCTGATCCGCGAGGCCGCGCTGGAGGGCGTCCGCGACGAGCTGCCGCACTCCATCGCCGTCGTCGTCGAGGAGATGCTGCCCCGCGAGGACCGCCCCGCCGACAAGCCTCTCCTCGACATCCACGCCTTCGTCTACATCGAGCGCCCCAGCCAGAAGGGCATCATCATCGGCCCCAAGGGCAAGCGTCTGAAGGAGGTCGGCATCAAGTCCCGCAAGCAGATCGAGGCGCTCCTGGGCACGCCGGTCTTCCTGGACCTCCACGTGAAGGTCGCGAAGGACTGGCAGCGGGACCCCAGGCAGTTGCGCAAGCTGGGGTTCTGAGAGGCCGCTTCACGGTCACCCGGCTCCGCCCTTCAGATCTGCCGTGCGCGGCACGCGGAGGTCCCCGGGCTGCTGGGCGCGCAGGAGCGACCTGTAGTGCTCACTGCTGTCGAGGAGCTCCCCATGGCTGCCCGTGGCGACGACCCGGCCGGCGTCGAGGACGACGATCAGGTCCGCGGCGCGGATGGTCGACATGCGGTGCGCGATCACGAGCAGCGTGCACTCGCGCGCCGTTTCCCGCATCGACCCGCGCAGCGCCGCTTCGCTGACCGCGTCCAGATGGGCGGTCGGCTCGTCCAGCAGGAGCAGGCGAGGCCGGGCCAGCAGAGCCCGGGCGATCGCGATCCGCTGGCGTTCGCCACCCGAGAGCGCCATACCGTGCTCACCGGCGTCGGTGTCCAGACCCTCCGGCAGACGTTCGATCAGGTCCGTGAGGTGCGCCAGCCCGACCACCCGGTCGAGCTCTTCAGGCCCGGCGTCCGGGACGGCGTAGGTGAGGTTCTCCCGCAGCGTGCCGTACAGCACCGGGGCATGCTGTTCCACCAGACCCACCTGGGCCCGGTGTTCGGCTCGGCCGGTGTCCCGTATGTCACGGCCGCCGAAGAGGATGTGGCCGCGGTCCGGGTCGTAGAACCGCTCGATCAGGGCGAAAACAGTGGACTTTCCGACTCCCGAGCTGCCGATCAGGGCGACATGGGAGTGCTCCGGTGCCTCGAAGGTCACGCCGCGCAGGACGGGGCGTCGCGGTTCGTAGCCGAACCACACGTCACGGAACTCCAGCGCGGGCGCTCGCGGCCGGCCGCTGTCGCCGTCCGCCGGGCCGGCCGCCGGAGCCCCGGCTCCTGACACGGCGTCCTGCTCCGTGGGCAGCTCCATCACCTCCGTGACCCTGCGGTACGCGCCCACGCCCTGCTCCATGGTGCTGAGCGACTGGAACAGCATGCCGATCGGCTCCACCAGGTAGATCATGTACAGCAGGAAGGCGGCGAGATCGGCGATCGACCCCTGCCGGTCGGCGACGCGCATGCCGCCGATGAGCAGCACGACGACGAACGATCCCTTGACGGCCAGCTGGATCGCCGGTGCCACCACGGCGTCCAGCTTCGCCATCCGCACGCTTCCCGCATAGGCCGACCTGGCGCCGTCCGCGATGCGATCGGTCTCGCGCTGCTCGGCGCGGCTGGCCCGGACGGTGCGGATGGCGCCGAGCGCGCGCTCCAGATCAGCGGTCATCGCCCCCGTGGCCCGCTGCGTGAACAGCGACGCCACCTCGATGCCGTGCAGCACCGAGACCACGATCACGGCGGCGATCGCCACCATGCCCAGCACGACGAGGAACATCAGCCAGTCGAGCCAGATCATCAGCGCCACGACGCCGATCAGCCCGATGACACCGGTGATCGCTTCGGTGAAGCCCTCCGCGACGAGCAGCCGCAAGGTGGTGCTGTCGGTGCTGGTGCGCGAGATCAGGTCGCCGATGCGGTGGCGGTCGTAGACGGCCATGGGCAGTCGCAGTACCTGCTTGATCAGGCCGAGCCGGATTCCCAGGACGATCCCTTCGCCGGTGCGGGCCAGGACGAACTGGGCGAGGCCCTGCACCAGTGCCTGGGCGAGGAAGAGGGCGACGAGCAGGGCCAGGGCGGGCCCGATCGCGGTTTTGGACCCGGTCGCCTCGATCACCTGCCTGACCAGCAGCGGCTGGGCCAGGCTCAGAGCCGATGCCCCCAGCGTCAGCAGGACGGCGAGCGCGACCCACCGCCGGTGGCCGTGCAGCAGGCGCAGAAAGTCCCACGGGGCGGTCCGGCTCCGCTCGGCGGTCTCATCCGTCGCTTCGGGCTTCATGGACCACGGCCTCGCGGCTGACGGAACCAGGAGCGCAGGGCACGGTGAACAGGGGGCGGAAGTAGTCGGGCGGGTGGTTCTCTCCCACCGGCACCCCTTCCGCCTCCACCCAGGCGTGCGCACCGAAGGGCGGCAGGCGCCGCGCGCCCACGCACCAGGTGGGCCACTGGCCGTGCAGGCGGCACAGCAGGATCGTGGCCAGGGACCGGGGCAGGCACCCTTCCCGCCCTCCGCACGCCAGGCTGACCGCGACGACGGAGTCCCGGGCGGCGCGGGTCCGTTCGAGGGTGGCCGGACGGGCGCCCCGGCGCAGCCACTCCAGCACGGTCCTGATGCGCCGTGGGCGTCGGCGGGCCAGCAGCCGCGCGGCGCCGACGGCGAGCCGGACCGGGATCCGGCGCCGCAGGGGCACCGAACGCGGGTCGTGGAAGATCGCCTCCGGTGAGGTCATCGCCGCCTCCTCCCCGCCAGCCGGCCGAGTCCGTGGGGCCGTCGGCCGTGCTCCCCAGGGCCGGAGTCGTCCTCGCCCAAGCCCGCCGAACGCAGTTCGCCGACCAGCTCCCGGACGTCCCGGTGCGCGGTGCCGATGTCCACCGCGTACTCCTCGCTGAGCATCCGCGCGGCATCTGCTTCGGTGCCGCCGTCCAGCAAGGTCCGCAAGGTGAGGGCGGCGCTGGGATTGAGCGTCCAGTACTGGTCGCGGTCCTCGTCGAGGAGCGTGATTCCGTAGTCCGTCTCCGCCGTGAACACACCCTCACGCAGCTTGAATGCCATCGGCCCTCTCCAGCTCCAGCGTGCGGAGCCACAGCTCGCACACCACGGTCTGGTACAGCGCGTCGAACGGCAGGTCCGGGGGCAGCGGCCGACCGCACATCTCGCGCAGCACCTCCGCGTCGATCAGGCCGGACCGGGCCAGCCGGGAGTCCTCGCACAGAGCCAGCAATTCGCCGCGCTGCTCCCGCATCCCGGCCTCCGCCTCGTACGAACCCTCGTCCTTGGTGTGGCGGGTCAGGCTCTCGTCGGGAACGATGCCGCGCATCGCCTCGACGATGAGCGGCTTGTACTGCCAGGGGGTGATCCTGTCCTGCGGCCGTACCGCCAGGCCCGCTTCGATCACGCGGTCGTCGTAGTAGGGGGCGGCGAGGGTGAGCCCGGCGCGGGTGGCCAGCTGCCCCACCTGCCGGACCATGCGGGCGTTGTTTCCCATGGCCTCCAGCTCGATGTGCTGTCCGCGCCCCTCGGCCAGTGGTTCGGTGGTGTGCGCCGCGGTGCGGATCAGCTCTCGTACGGCCTCGACGGCGTCCGGTGTCGCCCATGGGGGGAGCCGCGGTGGCGTCCCCCAGTCCAGCGCGGGCGTCTCCAAGGGGGGCGGAACGTCGGTGAGCAACTCGCCGGCCCGGGCGAGCCAGGCGCGGTAGGAACTGTTGTCCCACAGCTGCCGGAGCGTCTCCCGATACGGCCACGGGCCCTGGGCGGCGAAGCCACGCAGGCGCTGCCACGCGGTCCTGGGGTGGGTTCGTATCAGCGTGTGCAGATGCGCGGGCGAACCGGCGAGCAACTCGTCCCCGCCGAAGCCCGTCAAGTGCATGCGCGAGCCCTGTGCGGCGGCCAGCCGTGGAATGACCAGACAGCGGCTGGGATGCATCATCGCCGGGCACGGCTCGTCGAAGCGCTCGTCCACCTCCCGAAGGCCCTCGAACACCATCGGCAACCGGTCTCCGGCGATGACGTGGTGTCCGACGCCGCCCAGTCCCGCGACCGTCCGGCGGGCCCAGGTCACGTCGTCGCACAGGGGGTCGAGGCCGTCGGCGGTGTAGGCGATGACCTTCGCCGTGCCGCGTGCGGCCAGAGCACACACCGAGGTCGAATCCAGCCCGCCCAGGTCGCAGCTCACCAGGTCCCGTCCGCGGACGCGGACCTCCACCGCCGTCGAGAGCGCCTCCCGCAACGCCGGCGCGCCCTCGGGCATCGGCACCACCGGCTCGGGAGGCGCCCACCACGCCACGGGCCGTCCCCGGCCGTCGGCGTCGAGCGCCAGGTAGTGGCCGATTCCCACGGCGCCCACCTCGCGCCACACCGGCTCGCCGGCCAGCGGGTGGGGGGCGCACGGATTCAGCAGGCGGGCCGCCAATCGCTGCTCGTCGACGTCCGCGTCGAGCAGGGCGGCCAGCACGTCGGCCCGGTCCGCGGCCACGGTGGCGTCACCGATCCTGGCGTGGAACACCCGGCGAAAGCCGGTGAGACTCCCCTGGACACGCCCCCGTCCGGCGACCGAGGCGATCAGATGGGAACTCCCGGCCATGCCACGGGCCAGCGCGTCCAGGCCGGAGAGGGTGCCGACGCGGCCGGCCGCCGGGCCGAGCCGGTCGGTGGTGATGGCGTGTTCACCGAGGACCGCGATCTTCGTCCGGCCCGCCTCACCGACGGTCAGGGCACCGGTGGACCAGCGGCCGAGCAGCCACGGCCGTCCCGATGGGTGGCTGACCTCCTGGATCCCGCGGGTGCGGAGCGCGGCAGCCACCCGGGCCGCCGCAGCACAGTCCGGAAGGACGACCAACCAGCCGGGCCCCTCGCCGGAATCAGGAAAATCGACCATGCCGGTCCTTTCCTGATCTGGGCGGCAGGACTGACGCCCCACCGCCACCTGGAGATCTCGCGCCGGTGGAACAACCGGCGGATCAGAAGAACCTCCTCCGGAAGAACCAGAACCGTTCCGGTCCGGCCCTGAAGCCAAGACCGGTCTTGCGGAATGAGCCGACCGCGGTCAGCGTCGGACGCTCGTAGGTGCGCATGTCGTTGCACCTCCTGAACTGCGCGCGTCGCTATCGGGTATCTACTCCACAATAGGCACCAGTGCTACCAAATGACCAAAATGTCCAGCTCTGTCGTTGATTCAACATTCAGGATCGAGCACGCCGCGTCATAACGCCGTCGCCAGGCTCGCCCAGACCGCGTTGCCGCCCGTGAGGGGCGAGCGGACGATTCCCCAGCTGTCGGCTATCTCGCGGACGAGCAGGAGCCCGCGCCCGTGCTCGTCGTCGGGGCCGGGGCGGCAGCCGGGGATGCCGCGGCCCGTCAGGTCGCCGTCGTGCACCTCCAGCCGGAAGCGGTCGTTCGCCACCCGTGCGACCCCGCAGAGTATGCGCTCACTGAGCGTGTGCAGCACGGCGTTGGTCACCAGCTCGGACACGAGCAGGACGGCGTTCGCGCACACCTCGTCGGGCACCTGCCACGAGTCCAGTCGCGCGCGCGTGGCATGACGGGCGCTTCTCACGCTGGTCCGGTGCGGCGGCAGTTCAAGCCAGTGGGTGCGGCCCGGGCGCACCGCGTCCAGGAAACGGGGGGAGGTCGTGTGGGGGGACACGGCGGTCGCCTTCCGTGGGGGGTGGGAAGGGGCGAGGCGGACAGCGGACCGGCCGGAAAAGGGGAGTGGGGGGTTCCGGTGTCCTGGTCACACAAGTAACTATGCTCGCAGAGCAGTTCACGCTGCAACCATCTCCCTGATAATTTCAAACGGAACGCATCGCACCGCTCGGTGGTCCGGCAGCACGCTCAAGTCCCTGCTTACCTTGCGCCGATGACGATCCCTCAGGAGGTACGGCGTGAACGACGCGCGATCAGGCACCGGCGCCGGCGCACCCACCGTTCTCCGCATGATCCTCGGCCGTCGGCTCCAGGAGGCCCGGCAGGGCGCGGGCCTCTCGCTCGACGACGCGGCCAAGGCCCTGCGCGTGACACCGCTGACCATCCGCCGCCTGGAGAAGGCCGAGGTCGGCCTGAAGATCCTCTACGTCGAGAAACTGCTGGAGACCTACGGCGCCGGCCGGCAGGAGATCGAGGAGTTCGTCACCCTGGCCGAGCGGGCCAACGAGCCCGGCTGGTGGCACCCGTACCGCGATGTGATGCCGTCCTGGTTCACCGCCTATGTGAGCCTGGAGACCGGTGCCAGAACGCTGCGCACCTATGAGCCGCAGTACGTCACCGGACTGCTCCAGACGCCCGGGTACGCGCGTGCCGTGCTGGGCGGTGGGTTCCCGAACGACGACGAGGAGGACCTCCAGCGGCGCGTGGAGCTGCGGCTGCGCCGCCAGAGCCTGCTCACCAGACAGGACACGCCCACGCTCTGGGTCGTGATGGAGGAGGCCGTACTGCACCGCGTGGTGGGCGGCCCCGAGGTGATGCGGGAGCAGATCGACCGGCTCCTGGAGGTGTCCGAGCTGGAGCACGTCAGTGTCGACATCGTCCCGTTCTCCGCGGGCGCCCACGTCGGGGCGTGCGCGCCGTTCACCTACTTCCGGTTCGAGGAGCGGGAGCTGCCCGACATCGTCTACAGCGAACTCCTCTCCGCCTCCGTCTACCTCGACCAGCGGGCCGACGTCGTGGCCCATCTGGAGGCGCACAACCGGCTGTCTCTGAAGACCTCGTCCGCGGACAGCAAGGCGCTGTTGAACCGCATGCGGAAGGAGTACGCATGACCATCGCCGAGGGCACCGTCTACAACGGGATGCCCGCGTCGGACCTGGGGGAGCAGGGCTGGGAACGGCCCTGGAGCGGTCCGAACGGGGGGCAGTGCGTGGAGGCCAAGCAACTCGCCGACGGCCGCGTGGCGGTCCGGCAGTCCACGGACCCGGCCGGTCCCGCGCTGATCTACACGCCCGAGGAGATCACCGCGTTCGTCGCGGGGGTCAAGCAGGGCCTGGCCGACCATCTGACGGCTCACTGAAGCCCCACCGAGCCGGACTCGCACCACCACCCCCCACCGAGAGGCACCCCCCCACATGAGCAACTCGCAGGCCGCGCGGGACATCGACACCAGCAGGCCGCACTCCGCCCGCATGTACGACTACTACCTCGGCGGCAAGGACCACTTCGAGGTCGACAAGCAGGCCGCCGAGCGGGTCGCCGAGGCCTACCCCGCCATCTTCGTGTGCGCCCGTGAGAACCGGGCCTTCATGCACCGGGCCACCCGGGTCCTCGCACGCGAGCACGGCATCCGCCAGTGGCTGGACATAGGCACCGGCATCCCCACCGAGCCCAACCTGCACCAGGTGGCCCAGTCCGTGGTCCCCGACGCCCGGGTGGTCTACGCCGACAACGACCCCCTCGTCCTGAAGTACGCCGAGCGCCTGATGCGCAGCTCCGCCGAGGGCCGTACGACGTACATCGAGGCGGACGTCAACGATCCCCAGACGCTGCTGAACGCGCCCGCGCTGGCCGAGATCCTGGACCTGAGCCGCCCGGTCGCGCTGTCCCTCAACGCCCTGATGCACTTCGTCACCGACGCCCAGGACCCCTATGGCATCGTGCGCCGCCTGCTGGACGTCCTGCCCTCGGGCAGCGCCCTGGCGCTGAGCCACTGCACGCCCGACTTCGACCCGTCGACCTGGCAGAAGGTCACCGACATCTACACATCCGCCGGGACGCCGGTGCGGTTCCGCTCGCAGGCGGACGTCACCCGCTTCTTCGAGGGCCTGGACCTGCTGGAGCCGGGCGTCACGGTGGGCCACCGCTGGCGCCCGGACCCCACCGACGGCGACACCCCGACGGACGCCGAGGTCAGCCTGTGGACCGGCGTGGGCATCAAGCCGTAGCGCCCTGGGCCTTCAGCAGCTCCCGGTACCAGCGGTACGACGACTTCGGGGTCCGCTCCTGGGTCTCGAAGTCGACGTGGACCAGGCCGAAGCGGCGTGCGTAGCCCTCCGCCCACTCGAAGTTGTCGAGCAGGGACCAGACGAAGTAGCCGCGCACGTCGACGCCCGCCTCCAGCGCCCGGTGCAGGGCCCGGACATGGCCGTCCAGGTAGGTGATGCGGTCCTGGTCGTCGACGCCCGGGTACGAGCAGCCGTTCTCGGTGATGACGACGGGCGGGAGCCGGTCGCCGTAGCGCTCGCGGAACGTGGTGAGGAGTTCGGTGAGGCCCTCGGGTACGACCGGCCAGCCGAAGTCCGTGACGGGGTGGCCCGCGATCTCCCGTACGGAGAAGGGCAGTTCGGCGGGCATGGAGACGCCGCCGAACTCGATCTCCGTGCCCTGCGGGGCGCCCACCCGGGTCGGCGCGTAGTAGTTGACGCCGTACCAGTCGACCGGCTCGGCGATCACCTTCAGGTCGGCCTCGACGTCCCCGGGCATCAGCTCGCCGATGCCGTCCGGGTACCGGCCCAGCAGCAGCGGGTCCGCGAAGAGGCGGTTCAGCAGCAGGTCGTAGAACTCGGCCGCCTCCACGTCCGCCGCCTCGGTCGACGCCGCCCAGGTCGGGCCGTGCGAGTTGGCGACGCCGATGTCCGTGGCACCCGAGGCGCGCAGCGCCCGGACGGCCAGCCCGTGGGCCAGCAGCTGGTGGTGCGCGACCGGCAGCGCGTCGAACAGCAGCTTCCTGCCCGGTGCGTGCACGCCCAGGGCGTGGCCCAGCAGGGTGTGCTCGGCCGGCTCGTTCAGAGTGATCCACTTCGTCACCCGGTCACCGAGGCGGTCGGCGACCAGGGACACGTACTCGGCGAAGCGGGCGGCCGTGTCCCGCTCCAGCCAGTCCAGGTCCGCCGGCAGGTCCCAGTGGAACAGGGTCGGCACCGGGCGGATCCCCGCAGCGCACAGGTCGTCCACCAGCCGGTCGTAGAAGTCCAGGCCCTTCTCGGAGCGCACCCGCGGCCAGGAGACCGAGAAGCGGTACGCGTTCACGCCCAGCCCCGCCAGCAGCGCCACGTCCTCCCGGTGGCGGTGGAAGTGGTCGCAGGCCACCGCCGCCGTCGAGCCGTCCTTCACCCGTCCCGGCTCGGCCGTGAAGGCGTCCCACACGGACGGCTCGCGCGCGTCCGCCGCCCCCTCGATCTGGTGCGCCGAGGTCGACACGCCCCAGAGGAAACCGGCCGGGAAACGGGGAATCGGGTTGCCTGCGTCAGTCGCCATGCGCGGATCATCCGTACCGGCGGTAACTCAAGTCAACAGGCCGCCGCCCAGGACCTGTTACGCCCCCTCCTTGAGGACCCGCGAGATCAGCTTGCGCTGCTCGTCCGTCAGCCGGGGATCCGAGCAGTAGACCGTCCTGCCGTCCACCGTGATCTGGTAGCTGAAACCGTCCGGCACCCCGATCGGCGGAGTGCCCCGGCCGGCGGCCACGGCCCGCTCGGCCAGGGCGTGCCACTCGGCGGCATCGGAGCGGCCCGAGGTGTCCACCTCGGCGAACCGCTCGATGCCCGCGAACCCGCCCGTGCGCCTCACCTGAATACGCATGGCACCTGTCTAGTACGGAACTACAGGGTCCGCACCCCGACCTGCTCCCAGGCCTTCGAGACGGCGTCCAGCTCCTCACCGTCGCCGAAGCGCTCCCGCGCGGCCTTGACGGTGAGCGTGGCGAAGTCGGTGAACATCGCCTGCTCCTTCAGCTCCCCGCCGGTCAGCACGTCGTACCAGACCTGTCCCGCGCGCTCCCAGGCGTGGCCGCCGAGGGCCGTGGCCGCGAGGTAGAAGGCGTGGTTGGGGATGCCCGAGTTGATGTGGACACCGCCGTTGTCACGGCCGGTGCGGACGAAGTCGTCCATCGTCGCGGGCTGCGGGTCCTTGCCGAGGACGTCGTCGTCGTACGCCGTGCCCGGCTCCTTCATGGAGCGCAGCGCCACGCCCGTCACCCGCGGGGCGAGCAGGCCCGCGCCGATCAGCCAGTCGGCCTCGGCGGCGGTCTGGCCGAGCGTGTACTGCTTGATCAGCGCGCCGAAGACGTCCGACACCGACTCGTTCAGCGCACCGGGCTGGCCGAAATAGGTGAGGTTCGCCGTGTACTGCGTGACGCCGTGGACGAGTTCGTGGCCGATGACGTCGATCGGGATGGTGAAGTCGAGGAAGATCTCCCCGTCGCCGTCCCCGAAGACCATCTGCTCGCCGTTCCAGAAGGCGTTGTTGTAGTCCCGGTCGTAGTGCACCGTCGCGTCCAGCGGAAGGCCGTTGCCGTCGATCGAGTCGCGCTGGTACGCCGTGAGGAGCAGCTCGAAGGTGGCGCCGAGGCCGGCGTAGGCGCGGTTGACCGTGGCGTCCTTGCCGGGCTTGTCGCCCTCGCCGCGGACCTTGTGCCCGGGCAGGTCGGTGCCGTGCCGGGCGTCGTGGACCGTGCGCTGCGGCTTGCCGTCGGCGACCGACGCGACGGCGCTCGCGCCGATGACCGTGGTGAGGCGGCGCTGGGTGCGCTCGAAGGCGTCGCGCTGGAGGGTGCGGCGGGCCGGGCCGGCCAGCGCGGGGTCCTCGGCCTGGGAGAGCTTGTCGAGGACATGGGGCGGAACGATGGTGCAGAAGACGGGCTCGAAGCCCCCGTGAGTCGTCATGCCTGGCACCCTTGCACTGCGTGACGAGCGTGTCACTGGTCGCCACCATGATTGGTGAAATACGCGGACAAGCGACTTCACGCTCCGTGGCTGAGTGGTATGGCGAAGTGGCATAGCGCACTTTTTGTCCTGTATGCGCGCCCGGTCCCGCATACTGATACGGATCCGCACACCTGGAGGGCCTCGGCTAGCATGCTGCGCATCATGCGTTTCGGGCTGCTTCTCCTTAGCTGCCGCGGCGAGGGCCTGTAGTCGAGGCCGACTCCCTCCCCGCGGAGCTTGGTGCTGCGTCGTCGGCCGTCCATCCGGACATCCTGAGGAGCCCCCGCATCATGGCGAACCGC
Source organism: Streptomyces sp. NPDC044719 (assembly GCF_056433405.1). NCBI lineage: Bacteria > Bacillati > Actinomycetota > Actinomycetes > Kitasatosporales > Streptomycetaceae > Streptomyces > Streptomyces sp. NPDC044719. The sequence goes on along the minus strand of NZ_JBWKHE010000006.1, from coordinate 219,630 downwards.
CAGCAGCCCAGTTCCATGCCGATCCACAAGTACGGCCGCTACGAGCAGGTCGACATCCCGGACCGCACCTGGCCGGCCAACCGGATCACCACCGCCCCCCGCTGGCTCTCCACCGACCTGCGCGACGGCAACCAGGCCCTGATCGACCCCATGTCGCCGGCCCGCAAGCGCGCCATGTTCGACCTGCTGGTCAAGATGGGCTACAAGGAGATCGAGGTCGGCTTCCCGGCCTCCGGCCAGACCGACTTCGACTTCGTGCGCTCCATCATCGAGGAGCCCGGGGCCATCCCCGACGACGTCACCATCTCCGTACTGACCCAGGCCCGCGAGGACCTGATCGAGCGGACCGTGGAGTCCCTGAAGGGCGCCAAGCGCGCCACGGTCCACCTGTACAACGCCACGGCCCCCGTCTTCCGCCGGGTCGTCTTCCGCGGCTCCAAGGACGACATCAAGCAGATCGCGATCGACGGCACGCGGCTGGTCATGGAGTACGCGGAGAAGCTGCTGGGCCCGGAGACGGAGTTCGGCTACCAGTACAGCCCCGAGATCTTCACGGACACCGAGCTGGACTTCGCGCTGGAGGTCTGCGAGGCGGTCATGGACGTCTGGCAGCCCGGTCCGGGCCGCGAGATCATCCTCAACCTGCCGGCGACCGTCGAGCGCTCCACGCCCTCCACCCACGCCGACCGCTTCGAGTGGATGGGCCGCAACCTCTCCCGCCGCGAGCACGTCTGCCTGTCCATCCACCCGCACAACGACCGCGGCACGGCCGTCGCCGCCGCCGAGCTGGCCCTGATGGCCGGCGCCGACCGCGTCGAGGGCTGCCTGTTCGGGCAGGGCGAGCGCACCGGCAACGTCGACCTGGTCACCCTGGGCATGAACCTGTTCTCGCAGGGCGTCGACCCGCAGATCGACTTCTCCGACATCGACGAGATCCGTCGTACGTGGGAGTACTGCAACCAGATGGAGGTCCACCCGCGCCACCCGTACGTGGGCGACCTGGTCTACACGTCCTTCTCCGGCTCCCACCAGGACGCCATCAAGAAGGGCTTCGACGCCATGGAGGCCGACGCCGCCGCCAAGGGCGTCACCGTCGACGACATCGAGTGGGCGGTGCCCTACCTGCCGATCGACCCCAAGGACGTCGGCCGCTCCTACGAGGCGGTCATCCGGGTCAATTCGCAGTCCGGCAAGGGCGGTATCGCGTACGTCCTGAAGAACGACCACAAGCTGGAACTGCCGCGCCGGATGCAGATCGAGTTCTCCAAGCTCATCCAGGCGAAGACGGACGCCGAGGGCGGCGAGGTCACGCCGAAGGCCATCTGGGGGGCCTTCGAGGACGAGTACCTGCCCAACCCCGAGAACCCGTGGGGCCGGATCCAGGTCAAGAACAACCAGTCGACCACCGACACCGACGGCGTGGACACGCTGAAGGTGGAGGCCACGGTCGACGGCCAGGACACCGTGCTGACCGGCTCGGGCAACGGCCCGATCTCGGCCTTCTTCGACGCGCTGCAGTCCGTCGGCATCGACGTACGGCTGCTGGACTACCAGGAGCACACGATGAGCGAGGGCGCCTCCGCGCAGGCCGCCTCCTACATCGAATGCGCCATCGACGACAAGGTTCTGTGGGGGATCGGAATCGACGCGAACACGACGCGCGCCTCGCTGAAGGCGGTCGTCTCGGCCGTCAACCGCGCGACTCGCTGACCAGTCGTAACGGGGATTGTGGGGCTCTGCCCGCCGTTGTCCGGCGGGTGGAGCCCCGTCACATACCGGCCAATCCCTGTGAGGGTCACGGAAAGGTCTCCTCCGGGGTGCTGACTCCTCCTCATGGATGTGGCTAACATCACGCAAGCGCGGCGACGCTGCCGTGCGGCGTGACGGAGGTGCGACGTGCTGCCAGGACGGGGACGAAACGGCCATGCCGCCAGGTTTTCCAGCATCCTGGGCACCCGTATCGCATGGACGGCCGCCGGTGACGGGGAGTTCTTCTGCCCCGGCTGCGGCGGCGACCGCAACTACCAGCGGCTGACCGGACAGCGCCGCTTCACCCTGCTCGGCCTGCCCGTGCTGCCGCGCGGCGAGACCGGACCGGTCGTGGAGTGCGCCGCCTGCCGCCGCCACTTCGGCACGGACGTCCTCGACCATCCGACGACCATCCGCTTCTCCGCGATGCTCCGCGACGCCGTGCACACCGTCGCCCTCGCGGTACTGGCAGCGGGCGGCGCCGGTTCCCGTACGGCCTTGGAGGCGGCTGTGCTCGCCGTGCGCGCGGCCGGCTTCGACGACTGCACGGAGGAGCAGCTGGCCGCCCTCGTCGAGGCACTGGAGGCGGACACCGGCCGGATCTCCGGCGAGCCCTGCGGTGCCGGGCTGGCCATAGAGCTCCACGAGGCACTGGACCCGCTCGCCCCGCACCTCGCCACCGTCGGCCGCGAATCGATCCTGCTCCAGGGCGCCCGCATCGCCCTGGCGGACGGGCCGTACACCCCGGCCGAACGGGACGTCCTGGCGACCGTGGGGGCGGCGCTCACCATCTGCTCCGACGACGTGACGCGCTTGCTGGCGGCGGCCGCGCGTACGCCGTCGTGAAACGCGCGCTACTCCCCGGGGAGTAACCCGCCGCCCGGACCGCCCCTGGCGGTATCCCCCGGCTCGACCTCACGCCCGACGAATCGGCCCCCGTGCGCCGGGAGTCTGGAGAGCGTTCCAGACACCCGACCGGAGGGAGCCGGACAGATGGGGGCTGTGAAAACACGTACGGGGCGACGGCGGGCCGTGCCCTGGGTGGTGGTCGGGCTGTGGCTGGCCGCGCTCGTACTGCTCGGGCCGCTCGCCGGGAAGTTCGCCGACATCCAGCAGAACCGCGCCGTCGACTACCTGCCCGACAGCGCCGACTCGACCCAGGTGGCCCGCGTCCAGGACCGCTTGCCCGGCGGGGAGTCGACCGACCTGGTGCTCGTGTACCACCGGGAGGGCGGGCTGACCGACGCCGACCGGCGCACCGCCGCCGAGCAGGCCGCCGAGGTGAGCGGTGCCTACGACCTGACGGGCGGCGAGGTGCGGGGCGTTCCGTCCAAGGACGGCTCCACCCTGATGTACCCGGTCTCCAGCACCCAGCCGGGCCAGGACGAGGAGGCCCGGGACGCCTTCGTCGACGGGGTGCGCGACATCGCCGAGGGCGGCGGCGGACTGAGCGTCGAGGTCGGCGGCCCCGGGGCGCTGAACACCGACATGAACAAGGTGTTCGGGACGCTCGACGCCACGCTGCTGCTCGCCACGCTCGGTGTCGTCACCGTGCTGCTCGTCCTCATCTACCGCAGCCCCTTCCTGTGGCTGGTCCCGCTCGCCGTCGCGGGCGTCGCCGCTGCCACGGCGATGGCCGCCGGGTACGGGCTGCACGAACTGTTCGACGTCACCGTCACCGGCCAGAGCGGCGGTGTGATGACCGTGCTGGTCCTCGGCGCCGGCACCGACTACGCGCTGCTGATCGTCTCCCGCTACCGCGAGGAACTGCGCCGCCACGAGCGGCCGTACGACGCCATGGGCACCGCACTGCGCGGCTGCGGACCGGCGATCCTGGCCTCCTCGGGGACCGTCGCGGCCGGGCTGCTGTGCCTGCTCGCGGCGGACCTCAACAGCAGCAGCGGCATGGGGCCGGTCGGCATGGTCGGGGTGCTCGCCGCGCTGGTCGCCATGACGACCCTGCTGCCCGCGGTGCTGGTGCTGCTCGGACGGCGGGTCTTCTGGCCGCTCATCCCCGCGTTCGGGAGTGAGCCGAAGGCCCGGCGGTCGCTGTTCGCCGCGATGGGCACCTCGGCGACGCGGCGGCCCGCCACGGTGCTGGCCGGTGGGGCCGTGCTGCTCGGCGCCCTCGCGCTCGGCACGCTCAATCTGTCCGGCAGCATCAAGCAGGAGGACTCCTTCACGGAGCGGCCCGAGTCGATCACCGCGATGCGGACGCTGGCCCGGGAGTACCCCGAGCGCAGCAGCCGGCCCGTGACCGTCATCGCGCCCGCCGGCCGGGCCGACGAAGTCGCGGATCTGGCTCGTACGACGCGGGGTGTCGCCGACGTGGCGCCGGGGCGCAGTGGCTCGGGCTGGACCGAGCTCGCCGTCTTCACCACCGCCGCGCCGGAGACCGCGGGTGAGACCCGGACCATCGAGGCGCTGCGTGCCGGGATCGACGATGCGGGTGCGTACGTCGGCGGGCCCAGTGCCCAGCAGATCGATCTGGCCGAGAGCGAGTCCCGCGACCGCAGGGTGGTCGTGCCGTTGGTGCTCGTCGCGGTGTTCGTCATCCTGGTGGGCCTGTTGCGCAGCCTTGTCGCGCCGTTGCTGCTGCTGGCGGCGGTGGTCGCGGTGTGGGGTGCGGCGCTGGGCATCGGCGGGCTGGTGTTCGAGCCGGTGTTCGGGTTCGGCGGTACGGATCCGGGGCTGGGGTTGCTGTCCTTCGTGTTCCTGGTCGCTCTCGGGGTGGACTACGGCATCTTCCTGATGCACCGGATGCGGGAGGAGTCCGTACGGGGGGCCGAGCCGGAGGTGGCCGCGTTGACCGCGTTGCGGACGACGGGTGGGGTGATCGCCTCTGCGGGGGTTGTCCTCGCGGCGACGTTCGCTGTGCTGACGACCTTGCCGATGGTCGGGCTGGTGGAACTCGGGTTCGTCATCGCGGTGGGGGTGTTGCTGGATACGTTCCTCGTGCGTACGTACTTGGTGACCACGGCGAGTGTGCTGTTGCGGCGGAGGGTTTGGTGGCCGGGGCGGCTCTCGCGTGCGCCGGAGCTGCTTGTCGAGGCTGAGGCGGGGCGGGTGCGCACACATGCCCGCAGCTAGTTGAGGATGTGATCGTGCAGGCACCCAGCATCGGTAACCGGATCATCGCGGCGATCAACCGCGACCCCCTCACCGCCCCGCACGCGCTCCGGAACGACGCCGTGCTCTCGGTCGCCGCCGCCGCGGTCGCCGTTGTCCTCGGGCTGCTGGGCGGCAGCGGGCGTGGGCCCGATGCGGTGGGCTGGGTGCTGCTGGTCGCTTGCAACGTGCCGATCGTGTGGCGGCGGCGTCGGCCATTGCTCGTGCTGCTCGGGGTCGTGGCCTGTGTCGCCCCCTACCACGCCCTCGACAACCCGCATTCCGCCCCGATCCCGGCCACGTACATCGCGCTCTACACGGTCGCCGTCACCGGCCGCCCGCTGCGTGCCGCCCTGGTCGGGGCCGGTGTCCTCACCCTCTCGACCAGCGTGATGCTCACCATCAACGCCCATGAGGCCCTGAGGATGCTCCAGATCTCGGGCTGGGTCGTCGCCGTGCTGTTCTGCGGTGTCGACGTGCGGTTCTACCGCCAGTACGTCGCCTCGATCGTGGAGCGTGCCGAACGGGCCGAACGGACAAGGGAGGAGGAGGCCCGGCGGCGGGTCGCCGAGGAGCGGCTGCGGATCGCCCGGGATCTGCACGACCTGCTCGCGCACAGCATCACCCTTATCGGTGTGCAGACCTCCGTCGCCGCCCATGTGCTGTCCGCGGATCCCGAGCGGCTCGACCGGGAGACCGTCGCCAAGGCCCTCGACGACATCGCCGAGACCTGCCGCAGCGCCCGCGGTGAACTCCGTACGACGCTGGAGGTGCTGCGTGAGCACGACCCGCCGGAGACCCGCGGCCCGCTGCCCGGCCTCGACGGCCTGCCCGACCTGGCTGAGGCCGCGCGGCTGGCCGGCGCCCGGGTCGAGCAGACCGTACGGATACGGCAGGCACCGCCCGCCGTCGGCGCAGCCGCCTACCGCATCGTGCAGGAGGCCCTGACAAACGCGGTGCGGCACGCGGGACCCGGCGTCTCGGTCCGTGTGGAGCTGGACGAGCGGCAGGGCGCCCTGCACCTTTCGGTCAGCGACGACGGCACCGGACCGGACCCGGGCGGCACCCCGGGCTTCGGACTCGTCGGAATGCGGGAGCGGGCCCGCAGCGTGGGTGGCACACTCGACGCCGGACCACGCCCCGGGGGCGGCTTCGAGGTGGCCGCGGTCCTGCCGCTGACCACGACGGGGAAGAGGACCGGATGACCATCCGCGTACTGCTCGCGGACGACCAGACCCTGGTGCGGGAGGCGTTCGCGATGCTCGTGGAGTCGGCCCCCGACATGGAGGTCGTCGGCCAGGCCGCCACCGGCAGGCAGGCCGTGGAACTGGCCCGCGGCGCGCGCGCCGACCTCGTCGTGATGGACATCCGCATGCCCGACCTGGACGGCATCGAGGCGACCCGGCTCATCGCCTCCGACGACGACCTCGCGGGCGTCCGCGTCCTGGTCCTCACCACCTACGACACCGACGAGCACATCGTGGACGCCCTGCGCGCCGGCGCCTCCGGGTTCCTGGTCAAGGACACCAGGCCGGCCGAACTCCTCGACGCCATCCGCACGGTCGCGGCCGGGGACTCCCTGCTGTCGCCCGGGCCCACTGCACGGCTGATCGAGCGGTTCCTGCGCAGCCCCTCGGCACCGGCGACCGGCGGGCCGGAGTGCCTGTCCGACCGTGAGCGGGAGGTGCTCGGGCTGGTCGCACGCGGCCTGAACAACACGGAGATAGCCGAGGCGTTGGGCCTGAGCCCGCTGACCGCGAAGACTCACGTCAGCCGCATCATGGGCAAGCTGGCGGCGCGGGACCGGGCGCAGTTGGTCATCGTGGCGTACGAGTCGGGGATCGTGACACCGGGGAACATCTGACGGACAGGCACCATCCGACGCCCCCGCTTCAGGAGCAGGATGAGACTCCTCAGCCGCACCCTCCTCGTCACGACGGTCCTCCTCACCGCCGTCACCGCGACGACCACCGCGACGACCCCCGCCTCGGCCACCCCCGGCTGTACGTCCTCCGTCCCGTACGTCTCGGGCGAGGGCGGCTACGACACGTACCGCATCCCCGCCACCGTCACCACGGGCAAGCACACCGTCCTCGCCTTCGCCGAGGGCAGACGCGGCGGCGCGGGGGACACCGGCGCCATCGACGTCGTCCTCAGACGCTCGGCGGACGGCGGCTGTACCTGGGGCCCGCTCACCGTCGTCGCCGCCGGGAAGGGCGACACCCGGGGCAACCCGGCCCCCGTCGTCGACCCGCGCACCGGCGCGGTCGTGCTCCTCACCTCCTACAACAGCGGCAAGGTGACGGAGGCCCAGATCATGCGGGGCGAGGTCACACCGGAGCAGAGCCGCCGCGTGTTCGTGCAGCACAGCAGGGACGACGGCCGGCACTTCACCGCACCCCGTGAGATCACCGCGCAGGTCAAGCGCCCGACCTGGCGCTGGTACGCGACCGGCCCCGGCCACGCGCTCGCCCTCACCCGGGGTCCGCACGCGGGCCGGCTGGTCGTCCCCGCCAACCACTCGGCGGCCCCGCCCGCCGGCTCCCCGGACACCGGCCAGGAACCCCGCTACTACGGCGCCCACGCGCTCCTCAGCGACGACGGCGGCAGGACCTGGCGGACGGGCTTCGTCGACGACTCCTACGACGGGGTGAACAACGCCAACGAGTCGATCGCCGCACAGCTCCCCGACGGCAGGGTCTACTTCAACGCACGCGACCAGCACGGCACGAGCCCCGGCAACCGCCTCGACAGCCATTCGCGTGACGGTGGCGGGTCCCTCGACCGGCCCTACACCGTGCAGCCCACCCTGAACGAGGTCCCCATCGTCCAGGGCAGCGTCCTGCAACTCGCTGGGAAACACGCGCCGTTGCTGTTCTCCGGCCCGTCCGTCCCCACCGCCCGCCGGGCGATGGCCCTCTGGCGCAGCACCGACGGCGGCGGCACGTTCACCAAGGCGCTGACGCTCTCCCAGCAGCCCGCGGCCTACTCCGACCTGGTGCCGCTCGGCCGGAAGACGGTGGGGATCCTCTACGAGACGGGGGAGCGGGGGACCTACGAGACGATCGAGTTCCGCCGTCTGAGGGCCGACCGGCTCTAGAGCAACCCGGCCGCCGCCAGGTACTTCCCGACCCGCTCCACCTCGTCCGGCGACAGCGGCACCTGCGGCTCCGCCGTCGCCGGGCAGTCGATCACGCCCCGCAGGTGCAGCGCGGCCTTGAAGGCGCCGATCGCCGAGGAACCAGGGCCCATTCGGGCCGGGTCGCCGACGCTCACCATGCCGAACAGGGCGCACAGCCGCTCCTGTTCGGCACGGGCCTCCTCCCACTTGCCGGAACGGCACAGACGCTCCAGGCGGACGTAGCCGTGCGGGTCGACGTTGCCGAGGCCGGGCACCGTCCCGTCCGCGCCAAGCGCGAGCGCCGCGTCGACGATCAGCTCGGAGCCGGTCAGCACGCTGAAGCCGGTGATGCCCTGGCGGTCCCGGGCGCCGGTCAGGACCTGGCGGAAGGCGGCCAGGTCACCGCTGGAGTCCTTGAGTCCGGCCAGGACACCGTCGGCGGCCAGTTCCAGGACCACGTCCGTGGACAGCTTCGTGTGGACGGCGGCGGGAAGGTCGTAGGCGATGACCGGGACCGGGCTGCCGGCCGCGACCGCGCGGTAGTGGCGGGCGATCTCCGCCGGGTGGGTGCGGGCGTAGAACGGGGCGGTGACGACGACCGCGTCCGCTCCGGCCGCCGTCACCGACGCGACATGGTCCAGGACCCGGGCCGTCGTCATGTCGATCGCCCCGGCCAGCACCGGGAGCTGCCCGCTCACATGGGCCGCGACCGACTCGACGACCAGCCTGCGCTGCCGGTCCGGCAGATACGCCGCCTCCGATGTCGAGCCGAGCACGAACAGTCCGCTCACCCCGCCGGCCAGCAGATGGTCGACGAGCCTGAGCAGCGAGGGGACGTCCACCTCGCGGTCCGGTGTCAGGGGCGTGCACACGGGCGGGATGACACCGGTCAGCGGGGTGAGGGTCATGGAGCCTCCATCGGGGCGCGTCGGTGGGCGAGGTCGCGGGTCGACTCGTCCTCCTGGACAGGATGGTGGCAGCGGAAGCGGTGCGCGGGGGCCGACGCGGCCGAGAAGTCCGGCATCGCCTCCGCGCACGTCCCGTCCGCCTTCCAGCAGCGCGTCCGGAACGGGCAGCCGCTCGGCGGGCGGGTCGCCGACGGAACCGGGCCGACCAGCGGGATCGGGTCGATCGGGTCGAGCAGGCCGGGGGTGGCGGAGAACAGGGCGCGGGTGTACGGGTGCCGGGCCCGGTCGGTGACCAGGGCGGCCGGGGACTCCTCCACGATCCGGCCCAGGTACATGGTGATCACACGGTCGCTCATCCGCCGCACCGTCTGGATGTCGTGCGAGACGAACACCAGCGCCAGGCCCAGGCGTTCCTTCAGATCCAGCAGGAGATTGAGGATCTGGGCCCGGACGGACACGTCCAGGGCGCTCGTCGGCTCGTCCGCCACGACCAGGTCCGGGTCCAGCGCCAGCGCCCGGGCGATCGCCACGCGCTGCCGCTGCCCGCCCGACAGCTGTCCCGGCAGGGCGTCGGCGAGGGCCCGGGGGAGGCCTACGAGCGACATCAACTCCCTCACCCGGTCCTCGCGTTGGCTCCTGGTGCCCCGGTCGTGCACGTCCAGCGGGTCCCGCAGGATCTGCCGGACGGGCAGCCGGCGGTTCAGGGCCGTCGACGGGTCCTGGAAGATCATGCCGGTACTGCTGCCGACGGCCCGCCGGCGCTCCGCGGTCGGCATCGCCCACAGGTCCCGGCCCCGGAACGACACCGTGCCCTGGGTCGGCCGCTGCACGCCCACCAGCACCTTCGCCAGCGTCGACTTCCCGCAGCCCGACTCGCCGACCACGCCGACGGTCTCGCCTGGCGCGATGGCCAGGTCCGCGCCGGTCAGGGCGTACACCCGGTCCCGGGTGAACAAGCCGCCGCTACGGGCCTTGTGGACGACGTGAGCATCCGCCAACTGCACGAGCGCATTCATGACACCGCCTCGGTCTCGGTGGCCGACAGCTCTATGGCCGGGTGATGGCAGGCCGCCGTGTGCGCCTCGGGGCCGGCCAGGACCGGAGCCGTCGTACGGCAGATGTCGCTCGCGCGCGGGCACCGGTCCGCGAACCGGCAGCCCGCCGGGAAGTCCGCCGGAGACGGCACGACACCCTTGATCTGCGTCATCCGCTCCTGCGCCGACTCCAGCGACAGCACACTGCCGAGCAGACCGCGCGTGTAGTGGTGGGCCGGTGCCTCCACCAGGTCGGCGGTCACGCCCGTCTCCACGATCTGCCCGCCGTACATCACCACCACCCGGTCGGTGACGTCCGCGATCAGCGCCAGGTCGTGCGAGACGAGGATCAGCGCGAAGCCCAGCTCCTCGCGCAGCCGCAGCAGCAGCTCTATGACCTGGGCCTGCACGGTCACGTCGAGGGCGGTCGTCGGCTCGTCGGCGACGATCAGCTTCGGGTCGCGGGACAGGGCCATGGCGATCAGGACGCGCTGGCGCTGCCCGCCGGACAGTTCGTGCGGATAGCTGCGCAGGGTGCGCTCGGGGTCGAGGCCGACCATCGTCAGCAGTTCGTCCGGACCGCGCCGCCCGCCGCGCCGGACGACCTGTTTGAGCTGGGCGCGGATCGTCATCGCCGGGTTCAGTGACGACAGCGCGTCCTGGTAGATCATCGCCATCTCGTGGCCGAGGAGCTTGCGGCGTACGCGCATCGGCTCGGCGATCAGATCCCGCTGGTGGAACCGGACCTGTCCGCTGACGCGTGCCCCCTTCGGCTCAAGGCCCATGACCGCCAGCGCGGTCAGCGACTTGCCGCAGCCCGACTCGCCGACCAGGCCCAGCACCTCACCGGGACGCACCTCGAAGCTGATGCCGTCCACGATGTCCACGCCGCCGTGCCGCTGGTCGAAGCCGATCGCGAGGTTCTCCACCGCGAGCACCGGCTGACCGGCCCGGGGCAGCCGGCGGGCCCGGGCCCGCAGCCTCCGGGCCGCTTCCGCGAGGCCCGGCAGTTGTACGACCTCCCCGCTGCCGGGCTCCGGCGCCTCCAGCCGGTCGTCCTCGGGCGCCTCCACCTCCCGGGCCGACGGGGCCGCCCACGCGTCGGACACCCCCTCGGACAGGATGTTCAGCGACAGCACCGTGACCAGCATCAGCAGCCCGGGGAACACCGTCGCCCACCAGCCCCCGGTCAGCACCATGTTCTTGCCGTCCGCGATGACACTGCCCCAGGACGGGTCGGGCGGCCGTACACCCGCTCCGATGAAGGACAGCGACGCCTCGAAGACCACCGCCTCGGCGACCTGGACCGTGCAGAACACCAGCACCGGAGCGGCGCAGTTGATCGCCACGTGCTTGAGCACGATGTGCGGGGTCCGGGCGCCGATCACCCGTTCCGCCGTCACATAGTCCTCGCCGTACTGGTCGAGGACGTTCGCCCGGACGACCCGCGCCACCGGTGGCGTGAACAGGAACGCGATCGCGCAGATCAGCACCGTGATGCCACCGCCGAACACCGCCACGAGCACGGCGGCCAGCGCGATGCCCGGGAACGCCATCACGACGTCCAGACAGCGCATCAGCGTCTCGTCGACCGCCTTGCGCGAGGTGGCCGCGATCGCCCCGAGCAGCGCGCCGGCCACCAGCGCCAGGCCCGTCGCGCCGAGCCCGATCGCGAGCGACCAGCGCGCCCCGTACATCAGCCGGCTCAGGATGTCCCGGCCGAGGCTGTCCTGGCCCATCCAGTGCTCGGCTGAGGGATGCCCGGTGCCGTCGACCGGCGGCTGCTGGTCGAGCGGGTCGTGCGGGGCGAGGACCGGCGCGAGCAGCGCCATCAGCACGACGACCGCCAGGAAGCAGACGGCGACCTTCGACAGCAGCGGCAGCCGGCGCCAGCCGCGCAGCCGCAGGCCGGGCCGGGACAACGTCTCGGTGAGGCTCTTGCGGGTCATCATGTGGTCGCATCCCTCAGTCGCGGGTTGACCAGCAGGTAGAGGACGTCGATGACGAGGTTCACGACGACGAACCCGGCCGCCGTGGTCAGGACGACGCCCTGGACGACGGCCGGATCGCCGTTCTTCACCGCGTCGATCATCAGCTTGCCCATGCCCGGCAGCGAGAAGATCGTCTCGATGACGACCGCGCCACCGAGGAGATAACCGACGCGCAGGCCGAGCACGGTGAGCGGATTGATCAGGGCGTTCCGCAGGACGTTCCGCCCGACCACGACCCGGGGCGGCAGCCCGCTGCCGATCGCCGTCCGTACGTAGTCCTTGTCCAGCTCCTCCACCACGGCCGTCCGCACGATCCGGGTCAGCTGCGCCGCCACCGGCAGCGACAGCGCGAAGGCCGGCAGGGTCATGGTCTTCAGCCAGCCGGTGAAGGAGTCGGCCGGGTTGATGTAGCCGCCGGTCGGGAACCAGCCCAGGTCGACCGCCAGGTACTGGATCATCAGCAGCGCCAGCCAGAAGCCGGGCGCGGCGACGCCGGTCAGCGACACGACCCGGATGATCTGGTCGGGCAGCCGGTCCCGGTAGATCGCCGCGGTCACCCCGCCCAGCAGGGACAGCACGACCGCGATGCCCAGGCCCAGGAAGGTCAGCTGGAGGGTGAGCGGCAGCGCGGTGGTGACCTGGTCGATCACCGGCGCCCGGGTCAGCGCGCTGGTGCCCATGTCGCCGTGCAGCACGTCGGCGACGAAGTCCACGTAGCGCACGGGCAGTGGGTCGAGCAGGCCGTGTTCCTCCCGGAAGTCGTGCAGTTGCTGGGGTGTCGGGTTGGCGCCCTGGAAGAACGCGGACGCCGGGTCGACGTCCGAGAACCGCATCACCAGGAACACGAACAGCACGATGCCGAGCATCAGCGGCACGAGCAGGGCGATGCGGCGGAGCAGGATCCGTACGACGGCGATCACGTGGCGAAGGCCCCCTGTCCGAACGACACGGCTAGGCCCACTTGGCCTGGAGGAGGTTGATACCGGGGTACGGCTGCGGCCTTATCCCGCTGAGCCGCTTGGGGTCCCAGGCCGTCATCAGCTCGTTGTGGACGACCGGGTAGAGCACGGCCTGTTCGGCGACGACGTCGATGTAGTCCTGGACCATCGTCTTCTTCTTCCCGGCGTCCGGCTCCCGGGTGGCCCGGTCCATGTCCCTGAAGAGCGCCTTGGCGACGGAGTTGCCCGCCCACCGCGTGTACTGCATCCACAGGTTCTCGGGCCCGTAGTTGTAATGCATGATCAGATCGGCGTCGAGGCCGAACTGGTTGGGGTTCGAGGCGGCGGCGACGACCTGGTAGTCCTGCTTCTGGTCCATCTTCGTGAAGACGGCGGTCGTCTCCTGCGGGGAGAGGGTCGTCTTCACCCCGATCGCGTCCCAGGAGGACTTGATGGTCGGCAGGCAGTCCACGATCCAGCTGACGTTCACCGCGAGGATCTCGATGCTCAGCCCCTTGACCCCGGCGGCCTTGAGCAGCGCTTTCGCCTTGTCCGGGTCGTAGTCGTAGACGGTCTTGGCCCGGCGGTAGGACGGGTTGCTCTCGTCGAGGAAGGAGCTCGACGGCTTCCCGCGCCCCTTGAGCGCGACCTCCACCATCTTCCCGGTGTCGATGGCGTAGTGCAGGGCCTGGCGCACGCGCACGTCGTCGAAGGGCTTGTGCTGGGTGTTGAACATCAGGAACAGGTTGTTCATCCCGGCCCCGCCGGCGACCGTGAGACCGCCGCTCTCCAACTGGCCGATGTTGGCGTACGGGATGTTGTCCGCGATCTGTGCCCCCGCGCTCGACCCCGAGATCTTCGCGACGCGGGGCGCGGCGTCCACGATCGTCAGCCAGTTCATCTTCCGGAAGGCGGGCTTGCGCGGCCCGTTGTAGTCGGCGAACGCCTCGAAGGTGGTGTTCGACTTGGGGTGGTGCGCGGTCTGCCGGTACGGCCCCGACCCGACGGCCAGCCCCTTGATGGCGTCGTCCCAGCCGCCCGGCTTGGAGAACACGTGCTTCGGCATGATCTTCGCGAGCGTCAGCCGGGACAGCCCGTCCGGGAACGGGAACTTGAGCACCAGCTCCACGTTCTGCGCGTCGATCTTCCGGACCTCCTTCAGCCAGCTCGCGAAGAAGCCCTTGGCGAGCGTCTGGGTGTCCGGGTCGAGGATCCGCTCGAAGACGAACACCACGTCGTCGGCGGTCACGGGCTTGCCGTCGTGGAACTTCGCACCGGCCCGCAGCGTGAACTTCCAGGACGTGCTGTCCGGGTCCTTCGGCACCTCGGTCGCCAGGGCCGCGTACGGCTCGCGGGAGATCGGGTCGGTGTCCAGCAGGCCCTCGTAGATGTGGTTGTTGGCGGCCATGCAGAACGCGGACGCCGTCTGGGTCGGGTCCCAGCTGCCGTCGTTGCCGTAGCCGATCACCGCGGTGAGCGTCCGGTCCTCGCCGTCGCCCCCGCCGGTCTCGTTGGTGGACTCCGGCCCGGACGAACAGGCCGACAGCGACGCGGAGACGGCGGCGGCCGCGCCCAGTGCGCCGGTGTACTTCAGGAAGGTCCGGCGGTGCGGCGCCGGTACGTCGGGGGTCACGTCGCGCACGGGTCCTCCAGCGGTGAGGTCTGGAAAGGGAGTGAAGGGGCGGGAGATACGACGTCCTACGTCCTGGCGGTCAGCGCGACCATAGGAGGGGGCGTGAGGGCGGTCAAGAGGGCGCACACGAATGGCGTATCTGCCAGAGGTCGCACCAATGGCACTGTGAAATGGCGCGAGTTGACGGCCTATCAGGGTCGGCCCGGCACTCGGTACCGCCAGAGGTGGGACGTGGGACGTCCGGGGCGCGTACGATGCGGCGCATGTCCGAGGAGCCCAGGACCAGCCGGATACAGCGCCAGGTCGTCCAGCTCATCCTCGACCGCAGACTCACCGCCGGCGCGCCGCTGCCCACCGAGGCCGAACTGATGGAGGCCCTCGGCGTCAGCCGCAACTCCGTCCGCGAGGCCCTCAAGGCCCTCCAGGCCCTCGACATCGTCGAGATCAGACACGGCTACGGCACCTATGTCGGCCAGGCCTCCCTCACCCCGCTGGTCGACGGCCTGACCTTCCGCACCCTGGCCCGGCACGACGACGACACCGGCGCCCTCGCCGAGATCCTCCAGGTCCGTGAAGTACTGGAGGAGGGCCTGATCCGCCGGGTCGCCGCGACGCTGACCGAGGCGGAACTGGACAAGCTGGAGGGCGTAGTGACCCGTATGGAGTCGGCCAGTGCCATGGCCCGGTCCTTCCCCGACCTCGACCGCGAGTTCCACGAGGCCCTGTACGCCTCCCTCGGCAACGCCCTGGTCCCCCAGCTCCTCGCCGCCTTCTGGACCGTCTTCCGGCGGGTCTCCGGCGCCCGCGGCTGGACCGACGACCCCACCCCGGAGATCACGGTCCGCCGCCACCGCGACATCGTCACCGCCCTGCGCGCCCGCGACGTGGAGGGCGCGCAGCGGGCGATGGCGGTCCACTTCCGGGGGATCGAGGCGCGGGCGGCGGAGGAGTCGCGGGGGGTGGGCTGATTCCGCTCCCGGGCGGGCGGGCGCGGAGCATGATGAGGGGCGTGAGCGATCTGTGGAGCGAGAGTGACACCGGCGTCCTGAGACTGCCTTCCGGCCGGCTGGTACGGGGGCGAGGCCTCCGCCATCCCTTGGATCCCGGCGCGCCCCGTCCCTCCTACGGTGTCTACCTGCTCGGCAAGCAGCCCTCCGAGGTCCCCTGGGAGTCGGCCTGGATCCGCTGGCCCGACTTCCGGCTGCCGTCGGACCTCGCCATCGCCCGTACGGTGCTGGCCGACGTCTGGGAACGGGCCGCCGTGGAGCGCGTGGAGATCGCCTGCGGCGGCGGACGCGGCCGCACGGGCACGGCCCTGGCCTGCCTCGCCGTCCTGGACGGCGTGCCCGGGGAGGAGGCGGTGGCGTACGTCCGCCGTCACTACGACCGGCACGCGGTGGAGACGCCCTGGCAGCGGCGGTACGTACGCCGGTTCGGCGGGGGATGAGCCTGCTGGGCCTGAGGGGTCTCTCCTTCGGCGCGGCACCTCATACCTTGGTCGCGCTGCCGTAGACCGACGGCCGACAGCGGCCCGGGGCCCGGCTCGGCACAGTGAACGGCATGGAAGAGACCAAGGGGAGCAGGCAGGGCAAGGGGATCAGCCGGGCGCAGTTCCTGGCCGGGACCGCGGCGGTGGGGGCCGCCGGGATGGTGGCATCGGCCGGACAGGCCCGGGCGACGGAAGCCGGGCCCGGCCGGGGGCTGCGCCGGCACGGCGTCGTCTACACGGTCGGGGAGGGGGAGACACCCGGCACCGCGTGGAGCGCGCGCCGGATGCGGGCGGATGTGCGGGCCATCCGTGACGAGCTGCACGCCGACACCATCGACGTCACGGGGGACGGCGTCGAACGGCTCACCGCCACCGCCGCCGAGGCCGCCGAACGGGGGCTGCACGTCTGGTTGCAGCCGACCCTCGGGGACGCCCCGCAGCGGGACATCCTGGAACACCTCGCCGAGACCGGCCGGTTCGCGGAGCGGTTACGGCGGCAGGGCGCGAGTGTCGACCTCAGCGTCGGCTGCGAGTTCTGGCTGTTCGTCCCCGGCATCCTGCCGGGCGAGACGGTCCTGGAACGCATCAGGCACCTCCAGAACGGCACGGTCGACTGGCCGCGGACGCTGCGCCGCCTCGCCGAGTTCACGGCGAAGGCCGCGAAGGTCGGCCGTTCCGTCTTCAACGGCAACCTCAGCTATGCCGCCGCCCAGGACATCGACGATCCGGACTGGAGCCTCTTCGACATCGTCGGCATCGACTACTACTCGTACTTCGAGAAGCGGTCCGACTACGTCCGTGAGCTGAAGCAGTACCTGCGCTGGGGGAAGCCGCTCGCCATCACCGAGTTCGGCACGTGCGCGTACGTCGGCGCCCCCGAGGCGGGCGGCATGGGCTGGGACATCGTCGACTACGACAAGGAACCGCCGGAGATCAAGGGGGACCTGGTCCGCAGCGAGCGCGTCCAGGCCGCATACGTGGGCGAGCTGCTGGACGTCTTCGCCTCGATGGGCCTGTACGGGGCGATGACCTTCGAGTTCATCAGCGCGGACGCCCCGCACCGCCCGGACGAGCCCCGGCTCGACCTCGACATCGCGACGTACGCCATCACCAAGGCGATCAAGGACCGTCCGGACGACCCGGCCTCCGGCTGGCACTGGGAGCCGAAGGAGGCGTTCCACGCGGTGGCCCGCCGGTACGGCCGACACGGCTGACGGGCGCGGTCCGCGTCACGGGGGGACCATGGCCGAGGAGGTGTGCGTATGGAATGGACCCTCGAGGTGGTCGCCGTACCGGTCACCGACCTGGACCGGGCCAAGGCCTTCTACGTGGACCGGTGCGGTTTCCGCGCCGAGATCGACGCGTCGTTCTTCGAGGGCGTGGGCCGCTTCGTCCAGCTCACGCCACCCGGCTCCCGCTGCTCCATCGTGCTGGAGTCCGGGATGCCGGAGTCACCGGGGCAGCCGCGCATGACCCCCGGTTCGCTGCAGGGCCTCCAGCTCTGTGTCACGGACATCGAGAAGGCCAGGGCGGAGCTGGTGGGACGCGGGGTGGAGGTGTCACCGGTCCTGCACGTGAGCGCGTCCGGCTGGGCGGAGGGCCGGGGCGAGGAGGGCTGGAACTCCTTCCTCTTCTTCCAGGACCCCGACGGAAACGGCTGGGCGATCCAGGAGGCCCCGGCCCCGCTCGCCCAGCGCTAGGCGCAATAGGTGTCCCGGTCCGGGCGCTCGCCCGTCGCCAGGAAGCGGGAGACGGTCCGGTCGCCGCAGGCGTTGCCGTTGGCGAGGTAGGAGCCGTGGCCCGTGGAGTTCACCGTCACCATGACGGCCCGGTCGCCGAAGGCACGCCGGAGTTCGCGGGCCCCGCTCAGCGGGGTGGCGACGTCCCGCACGTTCTGCACGAGCAGGATGTTGGACGGACCGTCGTCGGTGATCCGTACCGGCGGCTCCTTCTGCGTGAACGGCCAGGCGGCACACGGCATGGCACCGCGCGGCATGCCCGCCGTCAGGGGGAACTTCGCCCGGCTCTCGTCGGTCCCCTTCTGGTAGTGGGCGACGGACTTGGGCCAGACGACGTCGTTGCAGAGCGTGCCGACGCCGACGGCGGCAGCGCTCTGCATCATCGACTCGTCCGGGGCCTCGGGCACGGGCGGCACGGCGCCCTTGCGCGTGGCCAGGATCATCTGCGCCAGCGCGGGGTACTCGTCGGGACCGTAGAGGCTGTTCAGCATGGTCTGGCGCAGGACGTTGCCGTTCAGCTCCGGCGGGTTGGCTCCGGGCCAGGGGAGGGGCTCGTGGTCGAGCCGTTCGGCCAGCCGCAGGAAGAGGGGGCGTACGTCGGCAGCCTTACGGGCCACCCGGTACGGATTCCCGGGCCTGGACGCCCACTTGGCGAACTCCGGGAAGTTGTCCTCCACGCCGGTCTCGAACGCGGCGAGCCAGGCGCGTCCCACCCGGGTGGGGTCGGGGTCGTCGTTGCTGTCCAGCACGATGCGGTCGGTGCGGTGCGGGAACAACTGGCTGTAGAGGGAGCCGACGTACGTGCCGTACGAGTCGCCCCACGCGGAGATCCGGCTCTCGCCCAGGGCGGCCCGGACGCGGTCGAGGTCGCGGGCCTCGTTGGCGCTGCTGATGTGCCGTATCAGCTCACCGCCGTTGCGGGCACAGGCGCCGGCGATACGCCGGGCAGTGGCCATGGTCTCCGTGACGGAACCGTCCGGGGCGGGCCAGGGCAGCTTGGCGAGGGCGAGGTCCTTGTCCTCAAGCCCACACGCGGCGGTACTGGACGGCGCCATCCCGCGCGGCGCGAACCCGATCAGGTCATAGGCGTCCCGAACCTCCTGCGGCAGCTTCCGCCCCTTGCCCGACGGATCCTCGAGACTGACCCCACCCGGCCCGCCCGGGATGAGTAACAGCGCACCCCGGCGAGCGGAGGCCTTCTCACTCGGGATACGGGAGACGGCGATCTGGATCTGCCGCCCGTCGGGGTCGGAGTAGTCCATGGGCACGTCGACGGTGGCGCACTGCTGGCGGGGGTCGAGGCCGGTGCCCTCGCACTTGCCCCACTTGAGGGACGCGGGGCCGGCGGCGGAGGCGGTCAGCGGGACGGCGAGTCCTAGCAGGACGGCGGAGGCCGCGATCAGTGAGGCATGCTTGATCTGCTTCATGGCACGAGCCTGGCGGCTTCCCGACCCGCGCCCCATCCGGGCAACTGGAGGGAATCGCAGGGGGTTTACCCCCTACTGAACGGCGGGCGCAGCATGAAGACGTCGATCGGGTCCTGGCTTTCGACCGTGAAGCCGTGGCGTTCGTAGAGGCGGCGGGCCGGGCTGCCCTGGAGGACGTTCAGGCGTACGGGTTCGGCGGCGGCGTCGGTTCGGGCCAGCAGGGCGCGGAGTACCGCCGAACCCAGTCCCCGGCCCTGGAGGCCGGGATCGAGGTAGAAGTGCTCCAGCCAGGTGCCGTCCTCGGCCGGGCGCAGTGCGACGCTGCCCGCGAAGGTGCCGTCGGCCTCGATGACCGAGGTGTGCTGCGGGACGAAGCCGTCGCGTAGCCGCTGCCTGACCCGGTGCGCGTCGTAGCGGCCCAGCCGCTCCAGATCCGGGCGCATCACGACCGCCCGCAGCTCCGCGATCGGCTCGACGTCCACCGGCTCGGCGGGGCGCATGATCCAGTGCACGTCAGCGGCGGTGGTGACGTATGAACGTGCCCCAGGCGGCTGCCCCGATCAGGACCACCGGGCCGTCGGCCAGCTTGCTGTCGCGGACGGGGACCGTGCCGGGGACTCCGTCGGCGATCTCGACGCAGTTGCCGCCATCGCCGTTGCTGTAGCTGCTCTTTCGCCAGCGGGCGTTGCTCAGGTCGTAGGAGTGCATCGTCTGAAATCCTCAGCCGCCGATCGGACCAGGGCGAGGGACGCCTCCGGCGACAGCGCGGCACCCCTGAGCAGATCGTAGGCGCGCTGTGCACGCTTCACCATGGCCGGGTCGTCGATCAACGTTCCCGAAAACGACGTCTCTGTATAGGCGACGGGCGGCGCGTCCTCGAACTCCATGAACCGTAGCGAGCCGTTGTTGGCCGGCGCCCCGGCCGAGAACGGGAGCACCTGCAACACCACCTTGCGTGCGCCCGCGAGATCGGCCATGTGGTCCAGGGCCTGGGCCGCGACGCCAGGATTGCCGACCGGGATCCGGAGCACGGTTTCGTGCACGATCGCCCAATACACGGGCCTTGTAGCGTCGTCGAGGATCTGGGCGCGTTCCACGCGGGCGGCGACTCTGTCCTCGGTGAACTCGTCCGCCGCGAATGGATGCGTCGCCAGGGTGAGTGCCCTCACGTAGGCAGGCGTCTGAAGAAGACCCGGCACCACGGTCGGTTCGAACTCGCAGATCGCTGTCGCCAGCCTCTCCAGCGCCAGAACCTCCGCGAAATAATCCGCATACCGCTTATCGTCAATCAGCTTCCTGCACAACCGCTCGAAAATACCGTCGGTTTGCAGCACCCCGTCGATCCGCTGCGCCACATCCAACTGTGGCTTGCGAATGGCCTGTTCGAACTGGCCGATGTATCCGCCGGAGACGAAAACCCGCGACCCCAGCTCCACCTGGGTGATCCCCGCGTCCTCCCTCCGTCGCTTGAGCTCCGTGCCGAAGAACTCCCATGCCGCCTGACGAGAACCGTTGGCCATTGCCGAACCCCTTTGTGCTGCCCCGCAGTTGTAGGGCACAGACCCCTCCCGAGTGTAGGCGCGGAGCGTCACCGTAGGGATGCGAAGAGTGAAAACGCCAAAGGAAGGGGAGCACGGTGGAGGCACGACACTCGGCGCACTGCGTCGAAGAAGCGGAGGACGCGGTGAAAGAATTGCGGGCAGAACTCGCGAAGGCGGGAATTACCCTGCCGTCACTGGGCCTGGACCCGGTGAGTCTTGCGCGGGAAGCACCCTGTCCGCTCGTGGAATTGGGCCGGTGTTCCGTGGAGACCGCCCGGCGGCTCGCGGCGGTGCTGCGATGAAGCCCCCAGTCGGCTCGTATGTGGTGGACACCCGCAGTGGACGCATCGGCATCGTCATGGGGCATGAGGGGCCCTACGTGCAGCTGCGGCCGTACGGGGGCGGGAAGGAATGGGACGCGGAGCCCGGCGCCGTCCGGCACGCCACCCCGGCCGAGCGGCTGAGCGCGGCGACGGCGTACGCCAACGCCCGCAGCAGGGGTGAGGTCCCTTGACCCGGTGACCCTGCGAGAATGACGCCATGAGTCTGTTCCGCGACGACGGCATCGTGCTGCGCACCCAGAAGCTGGGTGAGGCGGACCGGATCATCACGCTGCTCACGCGCGGTCACGGACGGGTACGGGCCGTGGCCCGGGGCGTGCGCCGGACGAAGTCGAAGTTCGGTGCGCGCCTCGAACCCTTCTCGCACGTCGACGTGCAGTTCTTCGCCAAGGGGAGCGAGCTCGTCGGGCGCGGGCTGCCGCTGTGCACGCAGAGTGAGACCATCGCGCCGTACGGCGGCGGGATCGTCAGCGATTACGCTCGGTACACGGCCGGGACCGTCATGCTGGAGACCGCCGAGCGGTTCACCGATCACGAGGGGGAGCCGGCCGTGCAGCAGTATCTGCTGCTCGTCGGCGGGCTGCGGACCCTCGCCCGGGGAGAGCACGCCCCGCATCTCGTGCTCGACGCCTTCCTGCTGCGCTCCCTCGCCGTCAACGGGTACGCCCCGAGCTTCACGGACTGCGCGAAGTGCGGGATGCCCGGGCCCAACCGGTTCTTCTCGGTCGCCTCGGGCGGTTCCGTCTGCGTGGACTGCCGGGTGCCCGGCAGCGTCGTACCCTCGCCCCAGGCCCTCGAACTCCTCGCTGCTCTGCTTACGGGAGACTGGGACACCGCGGACGCGTGCGAGGCGCGGTACGTCCGCGAGGGCAGCGGGCTGGTGTCCGCGTATCTGCACTGGCACATGGAGCGCGGGCTGCGTTCCCTGCGGTACGTGGAGAAGTAGGCCCGCCCGTACAGACGTATTGCAAGCAAGCACGAGGAGCGAGAGACACATGGCCGTACGCGGGATCCTGGGGCGCCAGCGCCGGGAGTACAGGACGCCGGAGCCGCACCCGTCCGGCGCACGGCCGCCGAAGCTCGGAGAGCTCGTACCGAAGCATGTGGCGATCGTCATGGACGGCAACGGACGATGGGCCAAGGACCGGGGCCTGCCGCGTACCGAGGGCCACAAGGTCGGCGCCGAGCGGGTGCTGGACGTGCTCCAGGGCGCCATCGAGATGGGCGTGGGCGCCATCTCCCTGTACGCCTTCTCCACCGAGAACTGGAAGCGCTCGCCGGACGAGGTGCGCTTCCTGATGAACTTCAACCGGGACTTCATCCGCAAGACCCGCGACCAGCTCGACGAGCTGGGCATCCGGGTGCGCTGGGTGGGCCGGATGCCGAAGCTGTGGCGTTCCGTGGCCAAGGAGCTCCAGATCGCCCAGGAGCAGACCAAGGACAACGACCGGCTGACCCTGTACTTCTGCATGAACTACGGGGGGCGGGCCGAGATCGCCGACGCCGCGCAGGCGCTGGCCGAGGACGTGAAGAGCGGGAAGCTCGACCCGTCGAAGGTCAACGAGAAGACCTTCTCGAAGTACATGTACTACCCGGACATGCCGGACGTGGACCTGTTCCTGCGCCCGAGCGGTGAGCAGCGCACCTCCAATTACCTGATCTGGCAGAGCGCGTACGCCGAGATGGTCTTCCAGGACGTGCTGTGGCCGGACTTCGACCGGCGGGACCTGTGGCGGGCGTGCCTGGAGTTCGCCTCGCGCGACCGGCGGTTCGGCGGGGCCATCCCGAACGAGGAGCTGCTGGCCATGGAGGGCAAGCAGGCCCCCTGACCGGCCGGCCCGGACTAGCATCGGATACGGGCCGCGCGAAGACGCCCGGCCGTCTGCGTCGCGTGGGGGGAACGTGCAGCGCTCGGTCGTATTCGTGCATGGCACCGGTGTGCGGGAAGAGTCGTACGGCAGGACCCTGGAGACCGTGCGGGCCTCGCTGGCGGAGACATGGCCCGAGGCCGAGGTGCGGGGCTGCTTCTGGGGGCGTGAAGGAGGCGCACGCCTGGCACTGGGCGGTGCGAGCATCCCCGGCTACGTCGGTTCCGGCGGAGGCCGGCATGAGGACGAGCAGGTCGCCGTCTGGGGTGTGCTCTACCGCGATCCCGGCTACGAACTCCGGCTGCTGAGCCTGCGCCCGGCCGTTCCCTCGGGACTGGGCCGGGGGCAGAGCCCGGCGCAGAAGCTGCTCGCCGAGCTGTCCGCGTACGCTCCCTCCCCGCGGGTGCGGGACGCCTTCGCGGCCCACGGGCTGGGCGGCTCCCTCAACGACGCGGTGTGCACGGTCGCCGTGTCGCCGGAGCTGCGGGACGCGGCGGCCACGGCGGACGAGGGCGGCTACGAGCACCGGCACGCCTTCGCGCGGGCCGTGGTGGCGGTGGCCCTGGCGGCGGCGGTCGAGCAGGGAGCCGATGCCTTGGACGGCCTCCAAAGGGACGCCCTGCTCTCCCTGGTCAGTTCCGATCTGCACACCCAGGGACGCTCCCTCGCCGGAGCGGCCTCCCGGGCGGCCGCGACACCTGCCCTGCTCGCGCTGTCCTGGCACGCCCGGCGACGCCGAGGCGCGCTCAACGATGATCTCTTCCTGCCCGCGGTCGGCGACATCCTGCGCTACCAGGCCCGGGGAGAGGTGATGCGCCAACTGATCAAGCGCACCATCGAGCACGCCCCCGGAGACGCCGTCACCGTGATCGCCCACAGCCTGGGGGGCGTGGCCTGCGTCGACCTGATGGTGCGGGAGCGCATCGCGAGGGTCGACCAGCTGATCACCGTCGGTTCACAGGCGCCGTTCTTCTACGAGGCGGGCGCCCTCGTCTCCCTCGAGCACCCGCAGGCACCGCCCGGACACTTCCCGAGACGCTGGCTCAACCTCTACGACAGACGCGATCTGCTGTCGTTCAGCGCCGCCCAGGTCTTTCCCGCACACGCCACCGACCACGAGGTCGACAACCGTCAGCCGTTCCCCTTCGCGCACAGCGCCTACTGGTCCAACCGCAAGGTCTGGGACGCCATCGGCACATGGATGGGCTGAACGTCGTCGACCCGGGGCGCGTCCACGCCGTGGTCGTCGGCATCGAAAAATACCCGAAGCATCCGGACTGGGATCTCACCGGCGCCGTGGGAGACGCCCTGCGCTTCGCCCGCTGGCTGCGCAAAGGAGGCGTGCCTGCCGCCAACATCCAGCTGCTGCTGGCGCCGGGCGAGAAGAGCCGGCGCCGACTTGAGACACAGACCAGGGCCGCCGAACTGACCTGGTGCCCGACCTGGACGCGGGACCAGCTCATGGACGCCTTCACCAGCGACCTCGACCGGCGCACCGGTGACCTGCTGTACGTCTTCTGGGGCAGTCACGGGATCCTGGACCATGGGAACCGGCGCCTGCTGCTGTGTCCGGATGCCTCCCTGAAGGACAAACGCTGCATCGACACGAACGACCTGCGGGAGTACCTCACGCGGGACGACCTGCGGGGCTTTGGACAGCAGGTCCTCTTCTTCGACGCCTGTGCGACCTTCCTGGAGCATCACCACCAGCAGACCGGACCCGCGGTCGCCAGCTTCCCCAAGCCCTCCCGGCGTCAAGTCGAACAGTTCCTGCTGTGTGCCGCCGCGGCCGGCCAGGTGGCGGAGAACGACGCGGCACTGGGCAGCGGGATCTTTTCCCACTCCCTGCTCGACTGGCTGGAGGGGAACGCCGCTGATCTGCGGCCGGACCTGACCGCTCTCGTCGATCACGTCAAG
This sequence comes from Streptomyces sp. NPDC044719, assembly GCF_056433405.1. NCBI lineage: Bacteria > Bacillati > Actinomycetota > Actinomycetes > Kitasatosporales > Streptomycetaceae > Streptomyces > Streptomyces sp. NPDC044719. Next base: position 194,826 of record NZ_JBWKHE010000006.1, on the reverse strand, counting down.
GTGGGGATGCCGGCGTCGCAAACCCCGGTCAGCCTCTACATTCGAGCCTTAGGTGGTTCGGAGGCATGGCCTGTGCTGCCAGGCTGTCCCTCCCTGCCGCAGTCGCCCGACCGTGACGAGATCGCCCTCGCCCTGCGCAACACTCTCACCGACGATGATCTGCGCGCCCGGTGCATCGACCACCTCGCCTCGTCCTGCCCACAGGTCCGACTGGGGCCGTGCCCCTCCGACCAGCAGACAGCCCACGCACTGCTCACCGTGGAACGGGCGATGGCCGCCCTGGTGGAGGCCCTGCACGAACGGGACCGGCAGGCCGCCGACCGGTTCCTCGCCCTGGGCCGCTCGCTGGGAGCGCCGGGACTGCTGTCCCCGCTGGAGTACGCGTCGCTGGGACAGTTGCTCGGCCGGACGCCGGACCTGCCGCCGATGGCGCAGGTGATCGCCGCGGTGCGGGCCGCCCTGCCCCTGGAGAGGAGCTGGCTGCCGCCGGCCGCAGGGGAGCCGCACGGCCCGACGGCGGGTCAGCTGATGGCGTGCGTGGAGCACTTCGAACAGCACACCGGCGGCCGGAGCATGGTGCGCCCCGGGAGACAACTGGTTCCCGCGGTCGTCCGGTTCACCGAGATGCTGGCCGCGGTCACCCCCGGCGCCCGCGACGCCCTGCACACCTGGGGAGACCGCGTGGCCCGCAGGCTGGGGGTCGACGCCGGCGGCGTGGCCGAGCGGCGCGCGGATGCCGCAGCCTGGGCGGGCTCGCTCCGCAGGGCCGGACGACCACCCCGGGTCGTGGCGCAGCTGGACGCGGAGGCATCGGGCCGGACCGGCGACGGACCGCACTTCACCTGCGTGATGTGGGTCGACACCGGGTCCGGTGAACTCGTCCAGGCCGCCGAACAGAGCGGTACACCACTGTCCCCACGGGACGTGGTCCGCCGCATCCAGCGAACGGTGTCGCACATGCGCGCGATCGCCGACCCGTCCGCGCCGCCCGCGGTCGTCGAGATCCTGCTGCAACCCGACGCCCTCCACCTGTCCGTCGACTCCTGGAACGGTGCCGACGACGCGGACCCCGTGCCCCTGCTGCTTGGCGTCGCGCACGCCACGGTGCTGCGCTGCGCGCCGCTGTCCGCGCCCGAGCGCGAGGAGCAGCGCCGGGCGGAGCTGGAGCGCCGCTGGGCCGGACGTCACAACGACGAAGTGGTTCACCTGGACGACCGGCACGCCGAAGGTCATGCGGCCTACGGGGCCCTGATGGCGGACGTCGGTGCCGCCCGAGCCGTGGTGCGGGCCGGCCCGCCAGGCCGGGACCGCCTCGTCCAGGCCGCCCTCCTGCTCGGCTACCCGGTCGTCCTGTGGGACCGGCAGGCCACCGGGCCCACCCCGGACGCCCACTTCACCCCGCTGCGCCCCGAGGCCTCCGTCGAGGGGCTTCCCTGGCGCATCCGGGACTACCGGGCCAGGGCATGCGTGGATCCCGTGGCCCATCCCGCCTGCCCAGCCGTGCTGCTGGAGGACGCCGAGCGCCCGCTGCCCCCGGTGCTGTCGCTGACCGGACTCCCCGACGCTGAATCCTCTGACGCTGAATCCTCCGACTCCGGACGCTCCGGTTCCGCACTCTCCGACTCCGAAGAAGCGAGCCTCTGATGACCCAGCAGCCCGAACCGGACGCCCCCACGGTGCACGGCGCCACCGCCGAAGACGCCGACTGGCAGATCTTCCGGGGAGACGGCCGACGACGCTCCGTCACGATTCCCGAGGCCCCGCCCTGGCGACGCTTCGCCGAGGCCGACGGAGCTCCGGCTCCCCGCGACACCCCGCCCCACTACGTGATCGGCCGCGCCGAGACGGACGTCATCAACGCCGCCATCCACCTTCGACGGCCCCTGCTGGTCACCGGGCACCCGGGCACCGGCAAGTCCTCGCTCGCGGCCGCCCTCGCACACGAGCTCGACCTGGGACCCGTACTGCACTGGCCCGTCAACAGCCGCTCCACGCTCCATGAGGCGCTGTACCGCTACGACGCCGTCGGGCGGCTCCAGGAGAGCAACCTCCACCGGTCCGCGGACGGGCCCCAGCCCGGCATCGGTTCGTTCCTCCGGCTGGGGCCCGTCGGCACCGCACTCGTCCCTACCGCGCGACCCCGGGTCCTGCTCGTGGACGAGCTGGACAAGGGGGACGTCGACCTGCCGAACGACCTCCTCACCGTCTTCGAGGAGGGCACCTTCGAGATCCCCGAACTGTCCAGGCTCCCCGAGGACCAGGCGGACGTCGACGTGCTCACCGCCGATCCGCACCAGCGGGCGCGGGTGACCAGAGGGATGGTGCGCTGCACCCAGTTCCCCCTCGTGGTCATCACCAGCAACGGGGAACGGGACTTCCCTCCGGCGTTCCGGCGCCGGTGCCTGCCCCTGCACCTCGCCGACCCGGACGAGACCCGCCTGCGCCAGATCGTCGAGGGCCACCTCGGTCCGGAGGCCCTCGCCGAGGCGGGTGACCTGGTGCAGGCGTTCCTGGCCCGGCGCGCCCTGGGCGAACTGGCCACCGACCAGCTCCTCAACGCGGTGTTCCTGCGCCACGGAGGGGCACGGCTCGACGCCGACGGCCTGCTGAAGACCGTGCTGCACCGGCTCAACGCGGACGGGTAGGCATGTTCCAGGAGCTGCGGGACGTTCTGGGGGCCGCGGCCATGCCGATGGAGGGGGACGATCTTCTCGACCTCCTCTGGCTTGCGGCACGCATTCCGGCGGGGGCTGCCGCGCCGCTCGCCGGAGCTCTCCGGGGAACCGCCGTACAGGCTCTGGATGACGGTCCTCCGCCGCCGGGCCTTCGCGCAGCGCAGGACGGGTCCGCCGCGGGCGACGCCGTCCCCGACGGGGAAGGCCTTCCGGACGCGGAGCACAGGCAGGAGCAGGAACACCACGTCGGCGTGATCTCCGGTCCCACGGACTCGGCCCCGGCCGACGCCCTGTGGACCCCCGGCGCCAGGGCACTGGGTTCGGGACTGCCCCTCGGCCGGTCCCTGCGGCCGCTCAAGCGGCGCGTTCGGAGCCGTCACCGTACAGAGTTCGACGAAGCAGCGACGGCCGCCCTTCAGGCGGACACCCGGACCCCGCAGATGGTTCTGCGGCCCAAGCCGGAGCGGTGGCTGCGGCTCGCCCTGGTCATCGACGGCGGCATGTCCATGCTGCTGTGGGAGCGTCAGTGCGCCGAGCTGAAGGCGATCTTCGAACGCAGCGGCGCGTTCCGGCAGGTCGAGACGTACCAGATCCGATACGGGCCCGGCGGCGACGTTCGCCTCGGGCGCCCGTGGAGCAGTGACAACTCGGCGACCCGGCCGGCCAACTCCCTCGCGGACGCCTCCGGGCAGACCATGGTGCTGGTCGTGACCGACGGCGCGGCGGCGGCCTGGCGCGACGGACGGATGATCCCCGTGATCGAGGGGTGGGCGCGCAAAGGCCCCACGGCCGTGGTCCACACGCTGCCCCGTCGGCTGTGGGCGGGGTCCGGTGTGCGTTGGGACACTTGGCAGGTCGCCTCACCCAGGCCGGGGGTGTCGAACACCGCCTGGAGCGTGACGCACTCGGTACTCCCGTCGGCCGTCGCCCCGGCCCCGGCTGTCGCCGTCCCCGTCCTGGAGCTGGCCCCCGCCGGTCTCGCCACCTGGGCAGCCGTGAACACCGTCGTCGGGCGGCCCCTCACGATGCGCCTGTGGACACCCCAGCGGGCCTCGGGGCGTGCCGTCGAGCCACTCCGGGTGTCCGCCACGGAGTTCAGCCGGGCCGCGTCCCCGGAGGCCCTGCGCCTGGCGGCTCATCTGGCGGCCATGGCCCCGGTCACCGTGCCGGTGATGCAACTCGTCCACTCCTGCCTCGACCAGGGGCAGGGCGCCGTGCCGCTGGCCGAGGTCCTGCTCGGGGGGCTGGTCCAGCCGCTTCCGTCGTCCTCGGGGGAGTCACCGGCGGGGCGTCACCGCCTGTTCGACTTCACGGCGGAGGCGAAGGACCTGCTGCTCGACGCCGTTCCCACGGCTGAGCTGATCGACTGCGGCCGTCGGGTGGGGCAACGTATCGAATCCCTGGGCGGCGGCTCGTCGGACTTCCCCGCCTGGCCCACGGGCAGGGACGATCCCGGGGGCTCGAAGCCGTTCGCGTATTTGGGGGCCGCGTTGCAGGCGCGACTCGGGCTGTCGGCCGAGTTGCCGCCCGAGGTGGTTCTCCTGTCGCCGTCGCAGCCCAGGGCCCCGCAGGCGCAGGACGTCGACACCGTGCTGTCCTCCGTCCCCCCGGAACTCCGGGCATCGTTTCGCCGCGTGCGTGACGCCATGCGGCGACGGGCGGTTCCGAAGCACGCCGAGCTGTTGCTCGCACACCTCCTTCTGTACGTCCACGCACGGACTCCTGTGTCGCCCGGGGCGAGGGACGACGACGTGGTTCTGGACCTGGGGCGGTTCCTGGAGGAAAGGGGAATCGACCCCGAGACCTACACGCTGGATGTCCGGCGCAGCAGATCACTCTTCTTCACGTGGCCGCCCCTTCCGGTGCGCCGGGACAGCTCTGTGCTCCTCCTCCTGATCGTGGACGAGAGCGCTGAGCTCACCGAGGAGCCGTCCTCCCACGACGAGTGCGTGAAACTCCTGGAGTCGCCCGCCGGTGGGCCCGTCATCGGGCTGCGCCTGCGGACCACGGCGGCCCGGTCCGGCCCGCGGCCGGCACCGGCGGACGCGGTGTGGGTCGCCATGGAGACCGTACGACCGACACGACTGAACGATGCCGCACAACTTGAGGAGATGGAGACCCTGGCGGCGATCACCGAGGCCGCGCTGCGGACGGCAGGCCTCCGCCTTGACGCGTGCCGGATCCAGCGTCGTGGCGACGGCCTCACCTTCCTGCTGCCTCCCGAGCCGGACCAGGCGAGCGTCGTCCCCGCCTTCATCGAAGCGGTGGACGACGGGCTGGCGAACATGCGCAGGCGGGATTGGCCCACGCGCGTGCGCATCGCGATGGGCGACGACGCCGTCCGCGTCAGCCGTCTCCTCGACTCCGCCGTTCTGCGGGAAGCGATGGCGGCGCAGCCGCGAGCGTCCTACGGACTCATCGTGTCCGAGCAACTCCACGCAAGCGTGCCGGCGCTGCACGGACGTCTCCAGCGCGTGCGGGTGGATCTCAAGGGCTACCGGGCATGGGCCTGGTCGTACCCGGTCATGGCCGGCCGCCCCGAGGGGCTCCCCGACCCGAGCCACTCGAACGCGGTCCTGATCGGATCCAGCGACTACCGGGAACTGTCCGCCCTGCCGGCGGTGCGCGACGGACTCGCTGATCTGACCGCCCTGCTGACCGAACCGTCGACGGGAGCCTTCACCCCGTCACGCACCGCCGTACTGGCGGATCCGGAGTACCCCGGCGAGGTCCTGGACGCCGTCGAGCACGCCGCCAGTTCCGCCGAGGACACCGTGCTGGTGTATTTCGCCGGGCACAGCCTGCTTCTCCCGGAAACCGGAGAGCTGAGTCTGGCGGTGAGCGCCACCCGTCCGGCATCGCCGCATACGGCCGTGGCGTACCGAGACATCCGCTACATCCTGAACACGAGCAGGGCCCGCCACAAGGTGGTCATCCTCGACTGCTGCTACAGCGGCCGCGCCGTGCGGGATGCCATGAGCGGCCCCTTCCACAGCGATGGCCGGATGCGTCTCGCCACCGAGAACACCTTCGTGCTGGCGGCCTCAGCGTCCGTGGAACGCGCCCTGGCTCCGTCGGGCGAGAGGCACACGCCGTTCACCGGTGAACTCATCAAGGTCCTGGAAGGCGGCGTGGCATCGGGCGAGGAGACCATCTCCATGGATTCACTCTACGAAGAGCTGCGCCGGCGGCTTCACGACCAGAACCTCCCACTGCCCCAGTTCTTCAGTAGTGGCAGCAGCGGGCGAGCCGTCACGATCGCCCGCAACCGCACCCCCGGATGAAGGACCGGCTCAACCGCCGGAGGCCCTCGCGCAGTCCGCACAGGTCCCGAAAATCTCCACCGTATGAGCCACGTTCACAAACCCGTGCTCCGAGGCGACGGCCTCCGCCCACTTCTCCACGGCCGGCCCCTCCACCTCGACGGCCTTGCCGCACCCCCGGCACACCAGGTGGTGGTGATGGTCGTCCGTGGAGCAACGGCGGTAGACGGACTCGCCGTCGGCGGTGCGCAGGACGTCGACCTCACCGGCGTCGGCGAGGGACTGGAGCGTGCGGTAGACCGTGGTGAGCCCGACCGAGTCGCCCTTGTGCTTGAGCATGTCGTGCAGGTCCTGCGCACTGCGGAACTCGTCGACCTCTTCCAGGGCCGCCGACACGGCGGCCCGCTGCCGGGTGGCGCGGCCCTTCACGGACGGTCCAGCGGTCGTCACCGTTGCCTCCTCACGTCTGCCTTGCCCGGGTCATTGTGCCAGCCCGGGGTGGGGGCGGTCAGACGCCGACTTCGTCGGCCGCCCCCCGGGTACCCGGAATCGCGCACTCGCCGGGGTCATGGGCGGATTGCGCGGCAGCCCGGGCGCGGGCGCGGCGGCGGGCCAGCGGAGCCGCGAGCGCCGTCAGCACGATGAACGCGCCGATGGTCAGCAACACGATCGTCGCACCGGGCGGGACGTCCTGGTAGTACGAGGTGACCGTGCCGCCGATCGTCACGCTCACGCCGATGGCGACGGCGATCGCGAACGTGGCGGCGAAGCTGCGGCTGATCTGCTGGGCCGCCGCGACGGGCACCACCATCAGCGCGCTGACCAGCAGCAGGCCGACCACGCGCATCGCCACCGTCACGGTGACGGCCGCGGTGATCGCCGTCAGCAGGTTCAGGACGCGCACCGGAAGGCCCGTGACCCGGGCGAACTCCTCGTCCTGGCTGACCGCGAACAGCTGCCGGCGCAGGCCGAGCGTGACCAGGACGACGAAGGCGGCCAGGACACAGATCGCCGTGACGTCCGACTCGGACACCGTCGACAGGGAGCCGAACAGGTACGACGTCAGATTGGCGTTGGAGCCCGTCGGTGCGAGGTTGATGAACATCACACCGCCGGCCATGCCGCCGTAGAAGAGCATCGCGAGGGCGATGTCGCCGCGGGTCTTGCCGTACCAGCGGATCAGCTCCATGAGGACCGCGCCGAGGACGGAGACGAGGGTCGCCATCCACACCGGGGACCAGGTCAGCAGGAAGCCGAGGCCGACACCGGTCATCGCCACGTGGCCGATGCCGTCGCCCATCAGGGCCTGGCGGCGCTGGACCAGGTAGATCCCGACCGCAGGGGCGGTGATGCCGACCAGGACGGCGGCGAGCAGGGCCCGCTGCATGAAGGCGTAGTCGAGGAAGTCCATCAGCTCAGCAGTCCCGTACGGATCGGTTCGGCGCCCGCGGGGGCGTGCGGGTGTACGTGGTCGTGGCCGGGGAGGGCGTGCTGCCCGACCGCCTTCGGGGGCGGTCCGTCGTGCACGACGCAGCCGTCGCGCAGGACGACAGCCCGGTCGATGAGGGGCTCCAGGGGGCCCAGTTCGTGCAGGACGAGCAGCACGGTGGTGCCCTGGGCGACCTGCTCGCGCAGCGTGTGCGCGAGCACCTCCTGGCTGGCCAGGTCGACGCCCGCCATCGGCTCGTCCATGATCAGCAGCTCGGGCTCGGAGGCGAGGGCGCGGGCGATCAGGACCCGCTGGTGCTGGCCGCCCGAGAGGGCGTCGACGGAGTCCTTGGCCCGGTCCGCCATGCCGACCAGGTCCAGTGCCTGCCGTACGGCCTTGTGGTCGGCCTTGCGCAGCACGCCGAAGCGGGCCCGGGACAGGCGGCCGGAGGAGACCACCTCGGTCACCGTGGCGGGCACGCCGCCCGCGGCCGTGGTGCGCTGCGGGACGTAGCCCACGCGCCGCCAGTCGCGGAACCGCGCGCGAGGTGTGCCGAACAGTTCGATCTCGCCGGCGCCGGTCTGCACCTGGCCGATGATGCTGCGTACGGCCGTGGACTTGCCGGAGCCGTTCGCGCCGAGCAGCGCGACGACCTCACCGCGGTGCACGGTGAGGTCGATGCCGCGCAGGACGGGGCGCGAGCCCAGGTCCGCGCGGACGCCGCGCAGGGAAACGACGGGCTCGGTCATGCCGTCCTCCGATGAGTGAGTCACTTGGCTCCCAGGGCCGTCCGCAGGGCCTTGAGGTTGGCTTCCATGACCTGGAAGTAGTCGTCGCCGCGGGACTTGTCGGTGATGCCCTCGAGCGGGTCGAGGACGTCCGTCTTCAGGTTCGCGTCCCGGGCCAGGGTCTTCGCGGTCCGGTCGGAGACCAGCGTCTCGTAGAAGACGGTGGTGACGCCGTCGGCCTTGGCCTCCTGCTGGAGCTCCTTGACCCGGGCGGCGCTGGGCTCGCTCTCGGGGTCGATTCCGGAGATGGCCTCCTGGGTGAGGCCGTAGCGCTCGGCGAGGTAGCCGAAGGCGGCGTGGTTGGTGAAGAAGACCTTGGACTTGCTGTCCTTCAGGCCGTTCTCGAAGTCGCTGTTCAGGCCGCCCAGCTTCTTGACCAGGGCCGCGGTGTTCTTCTTGTAGTCGGCCGCGTGGTCCGGGTCGGCCTTCTCGAAGGCCTTGCCGACGCCCTGGGCGATCTCGGCGTACTTCACGGGATCCAGCCAGACGTGCGGGTCGCGGCCGTGCTCCTCCTCGGAATCACCTTCCTCGGAGTGCCCTTCCTCACCCTCGTGGCTGTGCCCGGCGCCGCCGTGGTCCTCGAGGTGGGTCAGCGAGGCCGCGTCTATCTTCGTCTCGATGCCGGTCTGCGAGACGGCCTCGTCGACGGCGGGCTGGAGGCCCTTGAGGAAGAGCGCCGCGTCGGCCTCCTCGAGCTGGGCGCGCTGCTTGGTGCTGATCTCCAGGTCGTGCGGCTCCTGGCCGGGCTCGGTCAGACTGGTGACGTTCGCGTGGTCGCCGCCTATCTGCTCGGCGAGGAAGGCCATCGGGTAGAACGACGCGACGACGTCGAACTTCTCCGTGTTGCCCGTCGCCGCGCTGTCGCTGGAGCAGGCGGTCAGAGCGCCGAGGCCGAGAGAGGCGGCCGCGGCGGCGGGTATGAGGCGTCGTCGTACGTTCATGACACTCATTTTCAACAAATATGGAAACCGTTGTCAACAAACGTCCTGAACTGGGCTTGGAAACAGGGCTCGCAGCCCTCTGGCGGTCGCTGAGGGGGGAGCGATTTGATTGGAGGGGCGTCCCCGCCGGTAACCTGAATCATTCGCTGGAAGCAACTCGCTTCGTCGCCCGTCGTCGTAATGAAGAGAGCACCGTGGCCGCCGACAAGATCGACACCATCGTCAGCCTGAGCAAGCGCCGTGGCTTCGTATTCCCCTGTAGTGAGATCTACGGCGGTCAGCGCGCCGCCTGGGACTACGGCCCGCTGGGTGTCGAGCTCAAGGAGAACCTCAAGCGCCAGTGGTGGCGCTACATGGTGACGTCGCGCGAGGACGTGGTCGGTATCGACTCGTCCGTCATCCTGGCCCCCGAGGTCTGGGTCGCCTCCGGCCACGTCGCCACGTTCACGGACCCCCTCACCGAGTGCACCTCCTGCCACAAGCGGTTCCGCGCGGACCACCTGGAGGAGGCCTACGAGGAGAAGAAGGGCCGCGCCCCGGAGAACGGGCTCGCGGACCTCAACTGCCCCAACTGCGGAAACAAGGGCACCTTCACCGAGCCCAAGCAGTTCTCCGGCCTGCTGTCCACCCACCTCGGCCCGACGCAGGACTCCGGCTCCGTCGCCTACCTGCGGCCCGAGACCGCGCAGGGCATCTTCACCAACTTCTCCCAGGTGCAGACCACTTCGCGCCGCAAGCCGCCGTTCGGCATCGCCCAGATGGGCAAGTCCTTCCGCAACGAGATCACGCCCGGCAACTTCATCTTCCGCACCCGCGAGTTCGAGCAGATGGAGATGGAGTTCTTCGTCAAGCCGGGCGAGGACGAGAAGTGGCAGGAGTACTGGATGGAGCAGCGCTGGAACTGGTACACCGGCCTCGGCATGAGCGAGGAGAACATGCGGTGGTACGAGCACCCCAAGGAGAAGCTCTCCCACTACTCCAAGCGCACCGCCGACATCGAGTACCGCTTCCAGTTCGGCGGCAGTGAGTGGGGCGAGCTCGAGGGCGTCGCCAACCGCACCGACTACGACCTCGGTGCCCACTCCAAGGCCTCCGGCCAGGACCTCACCTACTTCGACCAGGAAGCCGGCGAGCGCTGGACGCCGTACGTCATCGAGCCCGCGGCCGGTGTCGGCCGCGCGATGCTGGCGTTCCTCCTCGACGCCTACGTCGAGGACGAGGCGCCCAACGCCAAGGGCAAGATGGAGAAGCGCACCGTACTGCGCCTCGACCACCGTCTCGCCCCGGTGAAGGTCGCGGTGCTCCCGCTGTCCCGGAACCCGGAGCTGTCCCCGAAGGCCAAGGGCCTCGCCCAGGCGCTGCGCCAGAACTGGAACATCGACTTCGACGACGCCGGCGCCATCGGCCGCCGCTACCGCCGCCAGGACGAGATCGGTACGCCGTTCTGTGTGACCGTCGACTTCGACACCCTCGAGGACAACGCGGTCACCGTCCGCGAGCGTGACTCGATGAAGCAGGAGCGCGTCTCCCTCGACCAGATCGAGGGGTACCTGGCGGCCCGCCTGATCGGCTGCTGATCGCCCTTCGCGTGCACGACGGTGCCGGGTTCCTCTTCGGAGGGGCCCGGCACCGTCGCGTTCGTGGTCCTGCGGTACCGGGGAGTGGTCCTCCAGCGCCATGGTCGATTGGACCTGTATCCCGGGGTGGCGCCGCGCCAGGGTGAGCGCATGACCATCGCGTTTCTGCTGACCACCCTTGTCGTCGTCGCGACGCCCGGCACCGGCGTCGTCTACACCCTCGCCGCGGCGCTCTCCCGTGGCCGCCGCGCGAGTGTCGTCGCGGCCGTCGGCTGCACGCTCGGGATCGTGCCCCACCTGCTGGCCACGGTCACCGGCGTCGCCGCGCTGCTGCACGCCAGCGCGACCGCCTTCGAGGTGCTGAAGTACGCAGGGGTGGCCTATCTGCTGTACATGGCCTGGGCGACCGTGCGGGACAAAGAGGCCCTCGTGGTGGAGGAGCGGGCGGCGACGCCGGAGCCGGTGTCGGCGCGGCGGGTGATCGTGCGGGGTGTGCTGATCAACATCCTCAATCCGAAGCTGACGATCTTCTTCTTCGCGTTCCTGCCGCAGTTCGTGAGCCCGGGGGAGCCGCATGCGGTGGTTCGGATGCTGGTGCTGGGCGGGGTGTTCATGCTGGCGACCTTCTTGGTGTTCGCCCTGTACGGCGTGCTGGCCGCGTCGGTGCGCAGTCACGTCATCGGGCGGCCGCGGGTGATGGCGTGGCTGCGGCGGGGGTTCGCGGGGTCGTTCGTGGCGCTGGGGGCGAAGCTGGCGTTCACGGCGCGGTGACATGGAGGGGGCGGTGACAACTATGGAGTGACAGATATTGAAATCTGTCAGCTGTCATGGCATGGTGGTTGGCATGACGATGCAAACCCGCCCTCTCGGAAACACCGGCCCCCAGGTCTCCGCCCTCGGTCTCGGCTGCATGGGCATGTCCGCGCTGTACGGCGAGGCGGACCGGGCCGAATCCATCGCGACCCTCCACGCGGCGCTCGAAGCGGGCGTCACGCTGCTGGACACCGGCGACTTCTACGGCATGGGCCACAACGAACTGCTGATCGGCGAGGCCCTCCGCGCGGCCCCCGCGCCCCGGCGTGAACAGGCGCTGGTCAGCGTGAAGTTCGGCGCCCTGCGCGGCCCGGACGGCAGCTGGCTGGGCTATGACGGCCGGCCCGCCGCCGTGAAGAGCTTCGCCGCGTACTCCCTGCAGCGGCTCGGCGTCGACCACATCGACGTCTACCGCATCGCCCGCCTCGACCCGGACGTGCCGATCGAGGAGACGGTCGGCGCGATCGCGGAACTCGTCGAGAAGGGATACGTGCGGCACATCGGCCTGAGCGAGGTCGGCGCCGAGACCATCCGCCGGGCCGCCGCCACCGCGCCGATCTCCGACCTCCAGATCGAGTACTCCCTCATATCGCGCGGCATCGAGGACGAGATCCTGCCGACCACGCGTGAGCTGGGCATAGGGATCACGGCGTACGGGGTGCTCTCGCGGGGCCTGATATCGGGCCACTTCACCGCGGACCGGCAGCTCGGCGCGGAAGACTTCCGGGCGATGTCGCCGCGCTTCCAGGGCGAGAACCTCCGGCACAACCTGGACCTGGTCGAGGCGCTGCGGAAGATCGCCGAGCAGAAGGGCGCCAGCGTCGCGCAGACGGCCATCGCCTGGGTGCTCTCGCGCGGTGAGGACATCGTGCCGCTGGTCGGCGCCCGCCGCCGCGACCGGCTCACGGAGGCGCTGGGCGCGCTGGACCTGACGCTGGACGCGGCCGACCTGGCCGCGATCGAGGAGGCCGTGCCGGCCGGTGCCGCCGCCGGCGACCGCTACCCGGCGGCCCAGATGGCGCACCTCGAGAGCTGAACCGGGCTTTGGGTACGGTCAGGACATGGCACCGACCAGCGAAACCCTGACCGCCGAGCGCATCCTCGAGGCCACCGAGGAGGTGCTGCGGCGCCACGGCCCGGCCAAGGCCACCGTCGTGGACGTCGCCCGGGCGCTCGGTGTCAGCCACGGCAGCGTCTACCGCCACTTCCGGACCAAGGCGGCCCTGCGCGAGGCGGTCACCAAACGCTGGCTGGATCGCACGTCCGGGGAGCTGTCCGGCATCGTCGCCGAGGGCAGTGCTCCGGAGGCCCGGCTGCGGGACTGGCTCGCCGCGCTGTTCGCCGCGAAGCGCCGCAAGGCGGGCGAGGACCCCGAGCTGTTCGCCACGTACATGGTCCTCACCGACGAGGCCGGTACAGCGGTCGGCGAGCACATCACCGACCTCACCGCCCAACTGGCCCGCATCATCTGGTCCGGCGTGGAGACCGGCAGCTTCACCGCCACCGACCCGGAGGCCTCGGCCCGGGCGGTCTTCCAGGCGACGGGGCGCTTCCACGACCCCTGCTACGCGCGGGAATGGGAGCAGCCCGGCGTGGAGGGGGAGTTCGAGGCGGTGGTGGAGCTGGTGGTGCGGGGGTTGCGGCCCTGACGGGATCGCCCCACCGGGTGCGCGCCGGCCGGAAGGGGCACAGGATGGAAAGGGAGGGGTGGGTCGCCGCGCGGGGGGCGCTGAGAAGGGGATGGCGATCGTGGATCTCATACTGCGCCCGGGCACTTCGGGCGATGCCGCAGAGTGCGGAAGGATCTGCTACGAGGCCTTCGCCGGCATCGCCGAGGAGCACGCTTTCCCGCCCGACGTCCCGAGCCCCGAAGTGGGTGTCGCGCTGATCGAGGGAGCCCTGACGCACCCGGGCTTCCACAGCGTCGTCGCCGAACTCGACGGGCGGATCGTGGGCAGCAACTTCCTCGACGAGCGCTCGACCGTCGTCGGGGTCGGGCCGGTCACCGTCGACCCCACCGTGCAGAACGCGGGCGTGGGCCGCCGCCTGATGCGCGACGTGATGGAGCGTGCCGACGAGCGCGGGGCGCCGGGCATCCGGCTGTTGCAGAGCGGCTACCACAACAGATCGTTCTCGCTGTACGTGAGCCTGGGCTTCGCCCACCGGGCCACGATGGCGTGCGTGCAGGGCCCGCCGATCCAGCGTGCGATGCCGGGGTACGCGGTGCGGGAGGCCACGGACGCGGACCTCGGCGCCTGCAACGACGTGTGCCGGCAGGTCCACGGCGTCGACCGTGGCGGTGAGGTCGCCGACGCGCTCAAACAGGGCACCGCCCGAGTCGTCGAGCGCGGGGGACACGTCACCGGGTACGCCACCGACCTGGCGTTCTTCTCCCACGCGGTGGGCGAGACCACGCCGGACCTCCAGGCGCTGATCGCGTCGGCCCAGCAGTTCGGAGGCCCGGGCATCCTGGTACCGGCGGGCGACAGCGCGCTGCTCAGGTGGTGCCTGTCCAACGGCCTCAAGGTCGTGCAGCTGTTGAGCCTGATGACCATCGGCCTGTACAACCAGCCCGACGGGGCGTACCTGCCCTCGATCCTCTACTAGGGCCACACGCCCGGCCGTTCACGCCGCCGTCGGGTCCACCGTCGCCTGATGGGCCTCCGCCAGGTGCTCCTCGGCCTTCAGCCACGGCAGGAACTGCGCTCCTCTGCGCCAGCCGCAGGTGTCGCATCTGATCGTGCGCTGCATGCCCGTGCGCCGTACCCGCACCACGTGCTCACGGCCGTGCTGGTCCCAGCGGCTCACCTTGCTCGTGTCGATCTGCGCCATGACGCCTCCCGCGTCCAGGAATCCGGCCCGTCCGGTCCGCTCGCAGTAAGGAGTGTGCGGCAAGACCAACATCAACAGGGTTTCCCCGGATGCGAGTTATCAGGCCGTGAGCTCGCTCAGACGATTTCGCGCGGCAGCCTGAGGCTCAGCAGGCCCGTCAGCACCACCCCGGCGAGCTGCACCAGCAGCGTTGTGACCAGGGCGTCCCGCATGCCCATCGCCGGGACCAGGGACAGGAACAGCGTGCCCAGGGTGGCCACACCGAGGGCCAGTGCCGACTGCTGGGTGGTGATCATCACGCCGCTGCCGACACCGGCGCGGGCGGGCGGCACCTCGGAGAGGACGACCCGGAAGATGACGGGGAGTTGCAGGGCCTGGCCCGCGCCGGCGACCGCCGCGCCCGGGAGCAGCTCGACGAAACCCAGGTGCGGCCAGAAGCGCCAGGCGGACAGTGCCATCAGCACCAGGCCCACGCCCTGGAGGACGGCACCGGCCGTCACCACACGTGTGCCGTACCGGGCGACCAGCCGGGGGCCCAGCAAGGAGAAGACGAAGAACACCACCGCCAGAGGCAGGAGGGCCAGGCCCGCGGCGACCGGATCGAGTCCGGCGCCCTCCTGCAGGGCCACCGCGATCACGAACATGAAGCCGCTGAAGCCGATGGAGAAGGGCAGCACCAGCAGCAGCCCGCGGCGCAGTGAGGTGAGTGCGAACAGGCTCGGCGGGACCAGCGGCGTACGGCCCTCGCGGTCGGCCCTGCGCTCCACCGCGTAGAACGCCGCCGCCACGAACGGGAACGCGGCCAGCGACAGCCAGGTCCACAACGGCCAGCCCGCCGCCCGGCCTTCGGTGAGCGGGACGAGCAGGGTGAGCAGCGAGGCCGCGAGGAGGAACGTGCCGGGGACGTCGACCGGCTCCGGCCGCGGCGAGCGGGTCTCCGGCACCACCCGGACGGCCAGCACCAGGCCGGCCAGGACGACCGGCACATTGACGAGGAACACCGAGCGCCAGCCGGTACCGGCGATGTCGGCCGCGACGAGGACCCCGCCCAGGATCTGTCCGGCGACCATGGACAGCCCGGCAGTCGCGCCGTACAGACCCATGGCCCTGGCGCGCCGGGGGCCGGTCGTGGTGGCCTGGATGGTGGCCAGTACCTGCGGCAGCATCGCGGCGGCCGACGCGCCCTGCGCGACCCGGGCCGCGACCAGCGACCAGGCGTCCGGCGCCAGCCCGCACGCCAGCGAGGTCAGACCGAAGGCCGCCATACCGCCGAGGAACAGCCGCCGTCGGCCGAACAGGTCACCGAGCCGGCCCCCGAGGACCAGCAGGACGGCGTACGACACCCCGTACCCGGCCACGACGAGTTCGAGGACCGCCTCGCTCGCGGCCAGGTCGGTGCCGATGGTGGGCAGGGCGACGTTGACGATGAAGAAGTCGACGAGGGGCAGGGCCGCGGCCAGCAGCACCGCGAACAGTCCGAGCCCGCCGAGCACGGGGGCCGGGGAGGCGGGCGAGCGGACGGGGCGTGAGGTGAGGGATTCCGTGGTCACGGTGACGAGCCTGCTGCCTCAGTCAGGCTGGTACCAGAGTGTCCTTATCCTGGTAGCCGCACCACCTGGAAACAGGGTCCGGGCGGCGGCAGGCTGGAGGGTATGACGACCATGGCCGAGGAGACGGCGGTCCGCGCGCCTGGGGCGCCCCGCGACGGGGATGTCCGGCGGCACGAGCTGGCGGCGTTCCTGCGCAGCCGCCGGGAGCGGATCGCCCCCGAGCAGGTCGGCCTGCCCCGGGGCCGCCGACGCCGTACGCCGGGTCTGCGCCGTGAGGAGGTCGCCCAGCTCTCGGCCGTGGGCGTCACCTGGTACACGTGGCTGGAGCAGGCCCGGGACATCCAGGTCTCCGTCCAGGTCCTCGACGCGCTCGCCCGCGCGCTGCTGCTCGACCCCGGCGAGCGCGCCCACCTCTTCCAGCTGGCCGGCGCGGCCGACCCGACGCCCGCGACCACGTGCCCGTCGGTCACGCCGGCCATGCGGGCGCTGCTGGAGCAGGTCGAGCCGTTCCCGGCGTGCCTGCAGAACAGCCGGTACGACATCCTCGCCTACAACCGCACATACGGGCTGCTGCTGTGCGACCTGGACACGGTGCCGCCCGAGAACCGCAACTGCATGGTCCTGTCCTACACGCACGCCGAGTGGCAGTCGTCGATCGTGCACCTGGAGGAGACCCAGCGCCTGATGGCGGCCCGCTTCCGCGCGGCGATGGCCGGCCATCTCACCGAGCCCGCCTGGAAGATGCTGCTCAAGCGCCTGCGCACCGAGTCCCCCGAGTTCCGCACGGCCTGGGACCGCCACGAGGTCGTGGCCCACCGCACCAAACGCAAGGAGTTCCTCAACCGCCACGTCGGCCGCATCGCCGTCGATCACACGGACCTGTGGCTGACGCCCGGGGCGGGGCCGCGGATCGTGACGTACGTACCGGCGGACGAGGAGTCCCGGGAGCGGCTGGAGAGGCTGCAGGCGATCGCCGCGGGACGGCACGGCTAGCGCGGGGCCTAGGCGGCACGGCCGCCCCGTCGTGCTAGTTGTCCCCTCGACTCAGTCGTACGCAGCCCCACGTGCCTGTCACGACGATCAGCGCTGCCAGGCCGCCGATCGTCCCTCGGTAGGAGCCGGGGTCCAGCTCCACTGCCGTGTCGTCCTCCAACGGAGCGGCCGCGCCCTTGGGGTCGTACAGCACGTGCAGTTCGTCGCCTGCCTCAACCGTTGCCGGGTCGCAGCCGTCCGTCATCTCAGGGGAGATGTCCCGGCCGTCGCGGGTGCGGAGCGTGCACTCGTCGGTCTTGCCGTTCTCGACCTCGGCCACGACGGCCTCGGTCCACCGGCCGCGAGTCTGCAGTGTCCGCTCATCGCCGGCCAAAGCGGTGATGACCGACAGCCCGATTGCGGCCAGGACGGCAACGACGAGCGCGCAGACGGCCGACAGCGGCGTCTTCTTCTTGTGAGTGATGTGGCGGAGCAAGAGGGCCGGCACCAGGACGAGCGCCGCGGGTATCAGCAGCGTGGAAGTGAACCAGGCCGGACCGCGCAGCAGGGCCGGCAGTGGTGCCACCGGCGAGAACCACATCAGTGCCACCGAAGCCACAGTGCATGCGCTGTGGAACAGAAACCAAAGAACCCAGCGAAGGGGGCCCGTAAGGCGTGGGGAAGAAGCGTTCTCGGCAGGCTGGGTCGCTCGGCCGTCTCCTGCCGCCGGCCCGCGGATCTTCCTGTCCACCGCCATGCGCCCCGTCCCTCTCCATCTACGTCGGCCGTTGACGGACGAGCTTATGGGGTGCGGAAACCCGTCTGATCGGCAAGGTCTCGTCCGGGGCTGCCGGAGGGCAGCGAACCACGGCTACGAGGCACGGTCCGCGGTCACCATCACGTCCCGCACCTCAGCCGCCTCCAGCCTTTCGGCGGCCCGCTCGGCGGTCCCCCGAGCCCATCGTCCACTCGTCACCGCCCCCAGCATCAGCACGGCGAAGCCGCACACCGCGAGGATCCACCACCCCGGCCGGGCCGCCGACACGAACGTCTCGCGGTACGACGACGAGCCCACACCGGAGGCGAGCACCGCCCCCACCACCGCGACACCGAGCGTCTGCCCGAGCTGCCGGCTCGTCGAGGCCACCGCCGCGGCGACACCCGCCTGCGCACGCGGCATGCCGGACACCGCCGTGTTGGTGATGGGCGCGTTGACGAAACCGAAACCGATGCCGAAGAGGACGTATCCGGCGAAGAGCGTGACGTCGGAGGTCTCGGCCTCGAACGCGGCGAAGAGCACGCCGCTCGCGGTCATCGCGAAGCCGGCGATCACAAGCGGGAGGCGTGGCCCGCGAGTGCCGACCAGGCGGCCGGAGAGTGGGGCGCACAGGAACGTCGGGGCCGCCATCGGCAGCATCCACAGGCCAGCCTCCAGGGCGGTCAGACCGCGGACGTTCTGGAGGTACAGCGTGGACAGGAAGAGGAACCCGCCGAGCGCGGCGAACGCGCTGACCGCGATGACCGTGGCCCCGCTGAACGGCGCAGAGCGGAAGAACCGCAGATCGATCAAGGGTTCCGTGCGGCGCGGCTCGTACCAGAGCAGGCCGAGGAGCGCGGCCAGGGCGACCGCGGCCAGCGGGGCCGTCGAGGCGAACGGCGTGGTCGGCGCCTCGATGATCGCGTACGTCAGGGAGCCGAAGAGGGCGATCACCAGGAGCTGGCCGACCGGGTCGGGGCGGCGGGCCTTGCCGGCGCGGGACTCGGGGACGAAGCGCAGGGTGAGGAGCAGGGCGGCGAGGCCCACCGGCAGGTTGATCCAGAAGATGGAGCGCCAGCCGACCGACTCGACGAGGAGGCCGCCGACCAGCGGACCGGCGGCCATCGATATGCCGACGACCGCGCCCCACACACCGATCGCACGGGCGCGCTCACGCGGGTCGGTGAAGGTGTTGGTGATGATCGACATGGCGACCGGGTTCAGCATCGAGCCACCCACCGCCTGGATCATCCGGAAGGCGACCAGCGCCTCCAGGTTCGGTGCGAGGGAACAGAGGACCGAGCCGATGGTGAAGACCACCAGGCCCGCCATGAAGACCCGCTTGCGGCCGATCCGGTCGGCCGTCGAGCCCGCGAGCATCAGCAGCGAGGCCAGGACCAGGGTGTAGGCGTCGATCGTCCACTGCAGGCCGGACGTGCTCGCGTGCAGGTCCTGCTGCATGGACGGCAGCGCCACGTTCAGGACCGTGTTGTCGAGGCTCACGATCAGCAGGCTCATACAGCAGATCGCGAGCACCAGCATGCGGCGGCGGGGGCTGAGCTCGGGCATGCGTGCCATCGTACGCCGATTTCAATAGTGTGGCTAACTAATGAATTTTACCGTCTCATTGCACGGCACAATGGATGCATGTCCACGCCCCTCCAGATCGGCCCGCACACCGTCCAGCCACCTGTCGTCCTGGCCCCCATGGCCGGGATCACCAACGCGCCCTTCCGCACCCTGTGCAGGGAGTTCAGCGCAGGCAAGGGCCTGTTCGTCAGCGAGATGATCACCACCCGGGCGCTGGTCGAACGCAACGAGAAGACCATGCAGCTCATCCACTTCGACGAGACGGAGCGGCCCCGGTCGATCCAGCTCTACGGCGTGGACCCGGCCACCGTCGGCAAGGCCGTCCGCATGATCGCGGAAGAGGACCTCGCCGACCACATCGACCTCAACTTCGGCTGCCCGGTGCCCAAGGTCACACGCAAGGGCGGCGGCTCCGCGCTGCCGTACAAGCGGAACCTGCTGCGGGCCATCCTGCGCGAGGCCGTCAGCGGCGCCGGGGACCTGCCCGTGACGATGAAGATGCGCAAGGGCATCGACGACGACCACATCACCTTCCTGGACGCCGGCCGGATCGCCGTCGAGGAGGGCGTCACCGCCATCGCGCTGCACGGCCGCACCGCCGCCCAGCACTACGGCGGCACCGCCGACTGGGACGCCATCGCCCGGCTGAAGGAGCACGTGCCGGAGATCCCGGTGCTCGGCAACGGCGACATCTGGTCGGCCGAGGACGCCCTGCGCATGGTGCGCGAGACCGGGTGTGACGGTGTGGTCGTCGGGCGTGGTTGCCTCGGGCGGCCGTGGCTGTTCGCCGATTTGGTGGCCGCCTTCGAGGGCCGCACCCAGGACATCGCCCGCCCCGCCCTGCGCGAGGTCGCCGACGTCATGGTCCGGCACGCCACCCTGCTCGGTGAGTGGATCGGGGACGAGGCGCGCGGGGTCATCGACTTCCGCAAGCACGTCGCCTGGTACCTGAAGGGCTTCGCGGTCGGCTCCGAGATGCGCAAGCGCCTCGCGATCACCTCCTCGCTGGAGGAGCTGCGGTCCGGCCTGGACGAGCTGGACCTCGACCAGCCCTGGCCCGCCGGCGCCGACGGGCCCCGGGGCCGTACGTCCGGCAACAACCGGGTGGTGCTGCCGGACGGCTGGCTGAAGGATCCCTACGACTGCGCCGGGGTCGGCGAGGACGCCGAGCTCGACACCTCCGGCGGCTGATCAGCCCTCCGAGCGGTGCGGCGTGGAGCCGTACGCCTTGAGGAAGCGGTCGCGGAAGGAGCTCATCTTCCACACCGGGGCGTCGGGGTCGGGCTTGAGGCCCTCCGTCCAGTTCCAGTCGGCGACCTTGTCGAGGACCTTCGGGTCCTTCGCGACGATCGAGATCGGCACGTCCCGGCTGGCGCGGATGCCGCTGACCCGGGCCATGGGCTGGTGGTCGCCCAGGAAGACCAGGACGGTGTCGTCGGTGCCGTAGCGCTCCAGCCACTGGGTGAGGCTGGTGACCGAGTACTGGATGGACTTGCCGTACTCCTGCCGGGACTCG
Source organism: Streptomyces sp. NPDC044719 (assembly GCF_056433405.1). Taxonomy (NCBI): domain Bacteria; kingdom Bacillati; phylum Actinomycetota; class Actinomycetes; order Kitasatosporales; family Streptomycetaceae; genus Streptomyces; species Streptomyces sp. NPDC044719. The sequence goes on along the minus strand of NZ_JBWKHE010000006.1, from coordinate 174,123 downwards.
GTGGTGTCGGTGAGGACGTCCGACGCCTTCTTGCCTGCCTTCTGGACGGCGTCGAAGCGTGAGCCGTCGCCCAGTTCGTCCCAGTCGACCATCTTGGGGAGGGGCGCCCAGGGCTGGTGACTGGAGGTCAGGATGACGAACGACATCAGCGGCTTGTCGCGCTTCTTGCCGTGCACCTGGCGCTGGAACGCCTCCAGCGCGTACTGGTCGGGCATGGTCGACCAGCTGAACTTCGGGCCCCGGTAGCCCAGGTCCCGTGAGTCGTAGAGCTTGTCGAGGCCGTACCACTTCTCCTCCGGCCAGCCCTTCTGCACGCCCGGCATGACACCGACGGTGTCCCAGGCGCCGGTCTTCTGGAACGCCTTGGTGAGGGTGAGGTGGCCGCCCGCGGTGACCGTGCGGTAGCGGCGCTGGTTGTCGATCCACAGGCCGGACATGGTCGTGGAGTGGCCGAGCCAGCTGCTGCCGCCGTAGGTCGCCGAGGTCAGCCAGCCGCTGCGGGCGGCGAAGCCGGCCTTCTCCAGGGCCTTGGTGCCGGTGTCGAGGGTGCGGTCGACGCCGGGTGCCATGATCGGGTCCTCGACGGCGCTGCGGCCGTAGCTCTCGATGAACGTGAAGATGACGTCCTTGCCGCGCAGATCGGGCAGCAGCTGGTCGGGCGGCGTGTTGCCGAAGGTGTCCGCCTGGGCCTGCTTCGCGAAGGCCGCCTCGTCGCGCAGGGACTCCACCGTCCGCTGGGCGTGGACCCTGAGCGCGCCGGCGCCGCGTTCGGAGGCGATCGGCCCGCCGAGGAGCGTCAGGCCCATCGCCGAGCAGGTCACCCAGATAACGCCGGCGATGAGCGCGCCCCGGGCCGCCCGGGGCCGGTGGCGGACGAGCAGGTCGCTGAGCCGGATCGTCGCCGCGACCATGACGGCCGCCAGCAGCAGGACCAGCACGATCGCGCCGACGGCTGCGGCGGTCGCGACACCACCGCCCAGGGTGTCCCCGACGTACGCCTGGGCGTCGGGCAGCAGGTCCCAGTCCAGCGCGGCGTTGAAGCCCCGGCCCAGATACTCGTTGAACCCCATGTCGAGCAGGTTCACGGCGGTCAGCGCGGTCAGGCCCAGCCCGTACAGCGTCGCCGCGGCCAGCCGGGGCCGACGCGGCAGCCACAGCATCACGACGGCCCCGACGACGGCCTCGGCCGGTATGCGCGTGAAGCTCTTCGGCCCCACGGCGGGGAGGGTGTTGGGCAGCAGCAGGGCGCCGAGGACCAGGGCGGCGGCGAGGGCGGTGGTGATCCAGGAGAGGGCGCGGGAGGCGCCGGGGTGGCGGGTGCGCCAGGTGCGGAGGCGAGTGAGGCGGGATCTGAGGGTGGGACTCTCCACCTCCTCGGTGACGCCCCCTTCCTTCCCCGCCCGCACCGTCTCGGACTCGGCTCCCGAGACACCCGGCTGCGATGACTGGCGGAGGCGTGTGAAGACAGGCACCCGGAGGTCCTTCCCGTACGAAACCCGGCGAGGTGGCGGACCCGCGTGGGGGTACGGGTCCGCCTCAGTTCCGTACGGGGCGCCCACCAGGTGCGTTCAGCCCGCCGGGCCAGCGCTCGGCAAACACCCGGCAAACGCCCGGCCAACCGCCCTTCAGACGCCCCCGACCGCCGTGAGCAGTGCCAACGGGGCCGAGGCCGAGCGGGATTCGCGTACGCAGGCGTGCGGGTACGGCACCGGCTCCGGGTGGGTGTCGCGGCCGTAGCCCGCGAGGACCTCCGGGAGGCGGTGGCCGGTCGCGGTCGCCGCGTCGACCAGGCCGCGGGCGATCGCGCGGGCCTCGTCGTGCAGTCCGTAGCGGGCCAGGCCCAGCGCGATCAGCGCGTTGTCGTGCGGCCAGACCGAACCGCGGTGGTAGGAGAGCGGGTGGAAGGCCGGCTGACCGGCGGCCAGGGTGCGCACGCCCCAGCCGGAGAAGAAGTCCGGTTCGAGGAGGCGCCGGCCGACCAGTTCGCCGTACTCCTTGTCCAGCAGGCCCGACCACAGCAGATGCCCGGCGTCGGAGGCGAGGGCGTCGACCTGGTCGCCGCGGCCGTCGAGCGCGAGCGCGGGGAAGGAGTGCTCCTCCATCCAGAAGTCCCGCTGGAAACGGTCGCGCAGGTCACCGGCCGCCTGCTCCAGCAGGTCCGCGTACGTCCCGTCCTGCCACACCGTGCGCGCGAGCCACGCCGTGCGGCGCAGCGCGTCGTAGGCATAGCCCTGGGCGCCCGCGGCCGTCACCGGCCCGTGGGGGCGGGTTCCCTCGGCGGAGCAGATGGCGCCGGGGGAGTCCTTCCAGTTCTGGTTGGCGAGGCCGCCCTGGTCGGCGCGGTAGACGAGGTAGCCGCGCGAGGTCAGGCCGCCGTGGTCCAGCATCCAGCCGACCGCGGCCCGGGCGTGCGGCTCGAGGCGGCGGGCCAGGACGGTGTCGCCGGTCTGTTCCGCGTAGGCGCCGAGCAGGACGAGGAACAGCGGCGTGGCGTCGACGGAGCCGTAGTAGCGGCCGTAGGGGACCTGGCCGAAGTGGGCCAGTTCGCCGTGCCGCACCTCGTGGACGATCTTTCCGGGCTGGGCGACCTCGCTCGTGCCGGTGTCCGTGGCCTGGGTCGCGGCGAGCGCGGGCAGGGTGGCGGCGGCCAGCCGGGGCCGGTAGGGCAGCGCGAACAGCGAGGTGAGCAGGGCGTCCCGGCCCAGCAGGGTCAGGAACCAGGGGGCGCCCGCGGCCGGGACGCGCAGTTCCTCGCCGTCCGGGCCCCTCGCCGGGACCTGGAGCGCGGCGAGGTCGGCGAGACCCCGGGAGCAGGCGGCGGCCAGCTCGGGCCAGCCGGCCGGGAAGGCCAGGCCCTCCACGAACTCGCCCTCCCGGGCGAGCAGTCGCTCCCGCACGGCGGCGGGGGAGCGGGGGACGCGCAGGGCCCGCTTCTCGCCGTGCGGGCGGGCCATGACCCGCAGGATCAGCTCGGCGGTGCCGTGCGGTGCGAGCTCCAGGGTCCACACCAGGCGGCGGGCGCCGGTGCCGGTCTCCTCCACGGCGTCCGGCTGGGGCTCGGCCGTCACCGTCGTGCACGAGCGCCACTCGCCGCGCCGGTAGGTGAACTCCACGCCGTGGCCGAGGACCTGTCGGGAGCGGACCGCACCGGCCTTCGTGTAGGTGCGGTGGTCGGAGCGCAGCTCGAACTGGTCGGTGAAGTCGGCGTCGGCGGTGACCGCGAGGCGGACCGTCGTCGGCGCCGGGCGGTTGCTGGTGATGCGCAGGGACTCCACGAACGAGGCGTCGCCGACGGCCTGTTCACGGAAGAGAGTGCAGGCGGGCGGCTCGTCGCGGCCGCCGCGCGGCACGAGGACACAGCGCGCGGTGTCCCCGTCGGCCACCGGCGTCAGCGTGTCGGGCACGGCCCCGTCCACGGTGAGCTGCCATCGGCTGAGGTGCCGTGCGTCCCGTACGAACATGCCGTCCGGGGCGCTGCCACCCCGGTAGCCGCTGATGTCGCCGCGGTCCCCCACGGCGGCGAACGTCCCGCCGTGCACGAGCAGATGATGCCGGTCCGTCATCCCCGGTCCCCTCCTGTGATCGCCGTGACGCCGTTTCTGTCCCCTGCGGGCCGGTCGTGCAGCAGGTCGAGCGTGAGCGCGGCGGTCCAGCCGAAGCCGGTGGCGCCGCAGGGCTGTGCCGTGTACGGATCGACGTACTCCGCGAAATCGGAGGCGCCGGCGGTGTGCAGGATGCCCTTGCGCAGGGCGTCGGCCCGGCCGCGCTCGCCGTGCAGCCGCAGCCCGCCCTCCAGCAGCCAGTTGGTGTTGAACCAGGCCGGGCCGCGCCAGTAGCGGTGCGGGTCGAAGGCCTCGCCGAGCAGGTCGTAGCTGGGCACCAGGCGGGTGGTGCCGCCGAGGCCGAAGTGCGGGCCGCACATCGTGCGGACCAGGGTGGCCGCGAGGTCGCGGGGCAGGGACGGCAGCAGCAGCGGGACCAGCCCGGACACCCCGCGCTCGGGGATCAGCTCCCCGGCGCGCACGTCCCGGCACAGGAACATCCCCGCCGCGGGCTCCCACAGCCGCTCCACCAGGGCCGCCGTCAGCCGCTCGGCGCGGGCCTGCCGGGCCGAGCCCGCCGCGCCCAGCTCGTGGGCGATCCTGGCCAGGGCGTACTCGGAGGCGATGAGCAGCGCGTTGAACGCCGGGTCCTCCACGGCGAACTCCCCTGACCCGTCGGCGTATCCACGGTCCCGGTAGCTGCTCGCCAGCGCCACGTACCGCCCGTAGTCCAGGTCCGTCGGACGGTCCTCGGGCGAGCCGTGGTCGAGGTCGGCGCGGCGGAAGGAGCGGGCCGGGGCCGGGGTGACCCGGGAGAGCGGACGGTCCCAGCAGGGGCTGTTGTCCATACCCTGTTCCCAGGGGTGCACGACGGACACCAGCCCGCCCCCGCCCAGGTCGCGCCGGTGCAGCAGATAACGGTGCCAGGCAGCGAGGCGGGGATACACCCGGGTGAGGAAGCCGCGCGCCCGCGACAAGCCCGGGTCGGCGAGGTGCACCAGCCACGCCGCCAGCGCGTGGACCGGTGGTTGCACGATCCCGGAGGTCTGTACGGTGCGCGGGGCGCCCGCGGTACGTCCCGCGGTCGAGGAGCGCCAGAAGTCGGGGCTCGGGAAGTACGCGTCGAGGGGGACGGAGGGGTTGAAGACGATGTGCGGGATCCGCCCGTCCGCCCACTGGGCCGCCAGCAGCGTGTCCAGTTCCGTCTGGGCGCGTAACGGCGAGACGTGCCGCAGGCCGATCGCGATGAACGCCGAGTCCCAAGACCACTGGTGCGGATACAGGCTGCGCGAGGGCACGGTGGACGTCCCCGTCCAGCCGGCGTCCAGCACGGCGGCGGCCCTGAGGTGCAGGGGTGAGGCGGTGCTGGACGGATCGTATGCAACGGTGCGTCCCGTGGGGCGGGGGGCGCGTTGGGCGGTGCGGTCCACTCGGGGCTCTCCGAAAAGACGTCCGGCCGGCCGGTTAGGCTGCGGCTACCGTGGGGTTACGTCTATTTAACACGCAAAACCCACTATGTAAGGCAAGGTTGGGAAACACAAGGGGGTGTGCATGACCGGACAGCCCGGGAGAACGGGACGAGGTGCCGGCCAGGCGAGCGCCGGGGAACTGCTCGAACTGGTGCGCAGTCGCCGCGCCGTGACCCGGGGTGCCCTGCAGCAGGCGACGGGACTGTCCCGGGCCACCGTCGGGCAGCGGCTGGACCGGCTGTTCCGCGCGGGCTGGCTGCGCGAGGGCGCCGGCGGGCCGGTGGACTCCCCGCTGGGCGGACGCCCCTCCATCACTCTGGAATTCGACGACGAGCACGCGGTGGTCCTGGCCGCCGACCTCGACACCCGGCACGCGCGGGCGGCCGTGCTGTCGCTGAGCGGTGAGATCCTCGCCGAGCACTCCGGCACCCTGGTCGTCGAGGACGGGCCGGACACCGTGCTCGGCGAACTCGGCCGCTGGTTCGCCGAGCTGCTGGAGAAGGCGGGCTGCCCGGCCGAGTCGGTGTGCGGGGTCGGGCTCGCGGTGCCCGGCCCGGTCGACAGCGAGACCGGCCGCGTCGTCCAGCCGCCGATCATGCCCGGCTGGGACGGCTACGGCATAAGGGGCCGGCTGGCCCGGGCGCTCACCGAGCACACCGGCGCCGCCGCCGTGCCCGTGCTGGTGGACAACGACGCCAACCTCATGGCGTACGGCGAACAGCGCACCGGCTACCCCGACTGCTCCGCCTTCGTGCTGGTCAAGGTCTCCACGGGCATCGGCGCCGGGGTCGTGGTGGACGGCTCGGTGTTCCGGGGCATCGACGGGGGCGCCGGGGACATCGGGCACATCCGGGTGCCGGAGGGTGCCCAGGCGCTGTGCCGGTGCGGTTCGTACGGCTGTCTGGCCGCCGTCGCGAGCGGTGGGGCCGTGGCGCGGCGGCTGGCGGAGGCCGGGGTGCCGGCGGCCTCCGGCTCGGATGTGCGGGACCTGCTGGCCTCCGGGCACCCCGAGGCGGTCGGCCTCGCGCGGGAGGCCGGGCGCCGGGTCGGGGACGTGCTGGCGACCGTGGTGACCCTGCTGAACCCCGGGGTGCTGATGATCGCCGGGGATCTGGCCGGAACTGCCTTCCTGACAGGTGTGCGCGAACTGCTCTACCAGCGGGCGCTGCCCCGCTCCACGGCCCACCTGGACGTGGTGACCTCACGGCTGGGCGAGCGTGCGGGGCTGGTGGGAGCGGGTGCGATGGTCGTCGAGCATCTGTACGCCCCCGAGCGGGTCGAGGAGCGGCTGCGGGCGCTCGGGGTGTGACAGGGGCATTTCGCCCCCGCTACGCGTCCGCATGGTGAAATCCGGCTGGCTGTGGCAGCGTGATTCTCGCCACCTCTGATAAGGGTTGCGCTCAGATGAGCGGATCATGAGCGGCTGCACTTCTCCAAGGGGTGGCACTGAGTGCCACCCTTTGATCGTTCATCGATCGAACTCAAGCGTGGCGCAGGCCGCTCAGGTGAGCGCTCAGTGAGCTCGATGGAGGTTTGTGCGTTCAAGAAGTGAACACATGCGGCTGTGATTGCTTGCCAAGCCTTGACTTTCGATCCGCTGGCGGACGAGTGGTTACAGGCGCATGACGCGCGCATGGACGTACCCAGACGCCTTCGATCTGGGTATGTTCCTCGCCGTCAGGGCAGCCACCGCGTCCTCGAGGAGTCGAGACCCGTGTCGGAAAACAAAGATCTCCCGGTAGCCGAGCAGGCCGCGAGCGTTGAGGGCGTGAAGTTCGTTTACGACTTCACCGAGGGCAACAAGGACCTCAAGGACCTCCTCGGTGGCAAGGGCGCGAACCTCGCCGAGATGACCAACCTCGGCCTTCCGGTCCCGCCCGGCTTCACGATCACCACCGAGGCCTGCAAGGTCTACCTCGACAGCGGCGAGGAGCCGGCGGCACTGCGTGACGAGGTGAGTGCGCACCTCGACGCCCTCGAGGCCCGTATGGGCAAGAAGCTCGGCCAGGCGGACGACCCGCTGCTGGTGTCGGTGCGCTCGGGTGCCAAGTTCTCCATGCCCGGCATGATGGACACCGTCCTCAACATCGGCCTCTCCGACAAGTCGGTGCAGGGCCTCGCCAAGCAGGCCGGCGACGACCGCTTCGCCTGGGACTCCTACCGCCGCCTCATCCAGATGTTCGGCAAGACCGTCCTCGGCGTCGACGGGGAGCTCTTCGAGGACGCGCTGGAGGCGGCGAAGGCGGCCAAGAAGGTCACGGTCGACACCGAGCTGGAGGCGGCCGACCTCAAGAAGCTCGTCACCAAGTTCAAGAAGATCGTCAAGACCGAGGCCGGCCGGGACTTCCCGCAGAGCCCCCGCGAGCAGATGGACCTCGCCATCCACGCGGTCTTCGACTCCTGGAACACCGACCGGGCCAAGCTCTACCGCCGCCAGGAGCGCATCCCGCACGACCTGGGCACGGCCGTCAACGTCTGCTCCATGGTCTTCGGCAACCTCGGCCCCGACTCCGGCACCGGCGTCGCCTTCACCCGCGACCCCGCATCCGGCCACCAGGGCGTCTACGGCGACTACCTGCAGAACGCGCAGGGCGAGGACGTGGTCGCGGGCATCCGCAACACCGTGCCGCTCGCCGATCTGGAGCAGATCGACAAGAAGTCGTACGACCAGCTGATGCAGATCATGGAGACGCTGGAGAACCACTACAAGGACCTCTGCGACATCGAGTTCACCATCGAGCGCGGTGTGCTGTGGATGCTCCAGACCCGCGTCGGCAAGCGCACCGCGGGCGCGGCCTTCCGGATCGCGACGCAGCTGGTGGACCAGGGCCTGATCGACGAGGCCGAGGCGCTCACCCGCGTCAACGGCGCCCAGCTCGCGCAGCTGATGTTCCCGCGCTTCGACGAGGACGCGAAGGTCTCGCAGGTCGGCCGGGGCATCGCCGCCTCCCCGGGCGCGGCCGTCGGCAAGGCCGTCTTCGACTCCTACACGGCCGTCAAGTGGTCCCGTTCCGGCGAGAAGGTCATCCTGATCCGCCGCGAGACCAACCCCGACGACCTGGACGGCATGATCGCCGCCGAGGGCATCCTGACCTCCCGCGGTGGCAAGACCTCCCACGCGGCCGTCGTCGCGCGCGGCATGGGCAAGACCTGTGTCTGCGGCGCCGAGGAGCTGGAGGTCGACACCAAGCGCCGCCGGATGACCGTCCCGGGCGGGCAGGTCGTCGAGGAGGGCGACGTCGTCTCCATCGACGGCTCCTCGGGCAAGGTCTACCTCGGCGAGGTGCCGGTCGTGCCCTCGCCGGTCGTGGAGTACTTCGAGGGCCGGATGCACCCGGGTGCCGACGACGCCGACGAGCTGGTCGAGGCCGTCCACCGGATGATGGCCTTCGCCGACCGCAAGCGCCGGCTGCGGGTGCGCGCCAACGCCGACAACGCCGAGGACGCGCTGCGGGCCCGCCGCTTCGGCGCCCAGGGCATCGGCCTGTGCCGCACCGAGCACATGTTCCTCGGTGACCGGCGCGAGCTGGTGGAGCGGCTGATCCTGGCCGACACCCAGAACGAGCGCGAGGAGTCCCTCAAGGAGCTGCTCCCGCTCCAGAAGCAGGACTTCGTCCAGCTCTTCGAGTCGATGGACGGCCTACCGGTCACCATCCGCCTCCTGGACCCGCCGCTGCACGAGTTCCTCCCGGACATCACCGAGCTGTCCGTCCGCGTGGCCCTCGCCGAGTCCCGCCAGGAGCCGCACGAGAACGAACTGCGCCTCCTCCAGGCGGTCCACCGCCTGCACGAGCAGAACCCGATGCTGGGTCTGCGCGGCGTACGCCTCGGCCTGGTCATCCCCGGCCTGTTCACCATGCAGGTCCGGGCCATCGCCGAGGCCGCGGCCGAGCGCAAGGCCGCCAAGGGCGACCCGCGCGCCGAGATCATGATCCCGCTCGTCGGCACGGTGCAGGAGCTGGAGATCGTGCGCGAGGAGGCCGACAAGGTCATCGCCGAGGTGGAGGCGGCCTCGGGCGCGCAGCTCAAGCTGTCCATCGGCACGATGATCGAGCTGCCGCGCGCCGCCCTGACCGCCGGTCAGATCGCCGAGGCGGCCCAGTTCTTCTCCTTCGGCACGAACGACCTGACCCAGACGGTGTGGGGCTTCAGCCGGGACGACGTGGAGGCCTCGTTCTTCACGGCGTACCTGGAGAAGGGCATCTTCGGCGTCTCCCCGTTCGAGACGATCGACAGGGACGGCGTGGGCTCCCTGGTGAAGCTCGCCGCCAAGGCCGGCCGCGAGACCCGCCCCGACCTCAAGCTCGGCGTCTGCGGCGAGCACGGCGGTGACCCGGAGTCGGTCCACTTCTTCCACGAGGTCGGACTCGACTACGTCTCCTGCTCCCCGTTCCGCATCCCGGTGGCCCGTCTGGAGGCCGGCCGGGCGGCGGTCCAGTCCCAGGGCAGCGACCACCGCTAGACCGGCGGCCCGCCTCAGGGCCACCCAGAACCCGGAGCCGTCGTCGGTCCCCGACCCTCACCGATCGCGGCGGCTCCGGCTCACGGAGGAGAACGGGGGCGGCACCTTGTGCGGGGTGCCGTCCCCGTTCTCTCGTTTTCTCGCGGTCCGTTCAGGTATGGGTGGGTTGTGGGGTACCGGGCGCCGGGCACGTATGCGGGTATGCCGCCCTCGCGTGTACTGACCCTCGTCGCCGTGGTGCTGTCCCTCTGTGCCTCGGTCCCCGCGGTCGCCGCCGCTCCCGGTACGGCGGGGGACCCGGTCTTGCCCGTGCTGGAGCGGGCCGCGAGCCCCCTGCGTACCGCCGAACCCGGTGGGGACGCCGGCGACCTCCGGCCGGTCGGCGGAGCGGTCGGGGGCGCGGCCGTGGTGGGGATGGGCGAGGCGACGCACGGCTCGCACGAGTTCCTCACGGTCAAGGACCGGGTCTTCCGGTACCTGGTGGAGAGCCGGGGCTTTCGCACCTTCGCCCTGGAGACGGCCTGGAGCACCGGAGTGCGCCTCGACGACTACGTCGTGCACGGCAAGGGCGATCCGCGGCGCATCATGCGGGAGGACTTCCAGTACACCTACGCGCTGAACAACACCGCCGAGAACCTGGCACTGGTGGAGTGGATGCGGGCGTACAACCGCGAGCACCCCGGGGACCCGGTCCGGTTCATGGGCGACGACTGGGGCTACACGGGGCCTGAGCTGTACGACCGGGTGACGGAGTACGTGGCCCGCGTCCGGCCTGAACTCGCGCCGCGCTTCGCGGAGTTGTACCGGGGGCTGCGGCCGACGGTTCCTTCCGGCGAGTACCAGAAGGCCTATCTCACCCGGCCGCTCGCCGAGCGGCGGGAGATGGCCTCCCGGACCGAACGCGCCCTGAAGCTGCTCGAGTCGCCGGCGCCGGGCGGGGAGGCGGGCCGGTTCGCCGAGGTGCTGCGGCACGCCACGGTCATCCACCAGACGGCGACCGGCTACGGCTTCGACTTCGAGGATCCGTCGCAGGTCGCCGAGGCGATGCGGTGGCGGGACGAGGTCATGGCGGACAATGTCGTCTGGTGGCGCGAGCACACCGGGCACCGGATCCTGCTGGCGGGTCACAACAACCACATCGGCTACGAACCCGAGGACCCGAAGGTGCTGCCCAGGACGCAGGGGGCGTTCCTGCGCGACCGGCTCGGCAGCGGCTATGTGAGCATCGGGCTCACCTTCGGCCGTGGCGCGTTCAAGGCCACCGACCCGGAGGAGACGCACATGCTCACCCACACGGTCGGCCCCGCCCGGCCCGGCGGCAACGAGCACACCCTGGACCAGGTGCGCCACGACCGCTACCTCCTGGACCTGCGGGCCGTGCCGCGCCCGGCACGTCACTGGCTGGGCACGGCCCGGCCCACGCGCAGCGTCGGCACCGCCTACCCGGAGGAGCGCAACGAGTTCGACATCGCGCTGGGCCGCTGCTTCGACCTGCTGATCCATCTGAAGCGGGTGCGGGCCGTCGACCTGCTGCCGACGGCTTGAACGCCGGTCATGGCCGGCACAGCAGCCGGTCGATGATCCCCTGGAGGGTCTTCTCGGTGGTGATGAGGTGGGTGTCGTCGGTGGTCCTGCCGTTGACCGTGACGACCACGGACCGGCTGCCGTCGGCGGTGAAGCCCGTTCTGACGAAGGTGCCTTCGAGGTCGCCGTGGTGGCCCCAGCGGCTGCCGCCGCACGGCAGCGGCTGTCGCATCAGGCCGAGGCCGTAACGCATCCCGGGCGTGAACCGCTGGTGCTCCTCGTTGCTCGGGACGGTGGTGCGCATCGCGGCGAGCTCGCGTGGCGGCAGCAGTTCGCCGGTGAGCAGGGCCGTGAAGAACCGGTCCAGGTCGCGGGACGTGGAGACCAGCGCACCGGCGGCACCGGCCCACGCCATGTTCCGGACGGTCGTGTCGGTGTAGCCGCCGGACCCGGCGAACCGGTGGTACGTGCGGGCGTACGGCTCCGGCAGGTACGGGTCGTCTCCCGGGACACGGGTTCCGCGCAGCCCCAGCCGGCGGACGATCCGGGCCTGCACCTCCTCCGCCCAGGGGCGTCCCGTGGCCTTCTCGATGATGGCGGCCAGGAGGTGGTAGCCGGTGTTGGAGTAGCTCCAGCGGGGCTCGGGGTCGCCGGGGGCGGCAGGGGGGAAGTCCGGGGGGTGCCGCAGGGCGGCGGCGACGAGGTGCCCGGGGTCGATGTGGTCGAGGCGATGGCGCTCGAAGTCGGGGGCCGTCCTGCCGGTCAGCTCGGTGCTGTCGTAGTCGTGGAGTCCGCTGGTGTGCTGGAGCAGGTGTCCGACGGTGATGCGGCCACCGTCGTTGCCATGCCCCTGGACGAGGCCGGGCAGCCAGTGCTCCACCGTGTCGTCCAGGGACAGCCGCCGCTCGGCGGCCAGGTGCAGCACGGTCGCGGCCACGAAGGACTTCGTGACGCTGGCGGTCCGGAAATGCGCGCCGTTCGGCACGGGACGGCCGGTGCCGAGGGCGGCCTCGCCGGCGCTTGCCTCGACGGTGTGCCGTCGGTCCCGGACGCGGATGTGGAGGCTGACCGCCCGGGTGGTTTCCAGGGCCCTCGCCGCCTCCTTTTGCAGCCGGTCCGGTGTGAGGGGTGTCGTGGCCGGGGACGAGGGCGTGGTCAGGGTCAGGGACAGCGCGAGGGAGGCCAGGACGGCCGCCGCCAGGCGGCGTGGTGCGGTCACTGGGGCAGGCCTTCCCGCAGGCAGACGACGGTTCCGGTCAGCGCGGCCGTGTGCAGGGCGGTCAGGGCGGGCAACAGGTCTGTCAGCGGGGTGGATTCCAGGTCGCTGAGGGCGAACAGGCCGTCGTCGTCGTGCTCGGCGCTGCGCTGGACGGACAGCTCGTCCGGGAGGCGGCCGCCGTGGAAGTAGAAGTCGATGACCGGGCCCGTGCCGTTCACGTCGGCCCGGTGGTCGTAGCCGATGAGCCGGGGATCGTGGTCGAGGACGATGCCGGTCTCCTCGTACAGCTCCCGGCGCGCGGCCCCGAGGGGGTCCTCCCCGTGGTCGAGCATGCCGCCCGGCAGCCCCCAGAGCCCGGCGGCGGGCTGGCCCCCGGCATAGCGCAGCAGCAGGATCCGGTCCTCTGCGTCGAGGAGCAGAACGCACGAGGCGACGATGGTCTGCGGCAGCGTCTTGACCCATTCGGCGCGCGGCAGCACGGGCTGTGCGTCGGGGGCGGGCACGGTCGTGTCCACGGTGATGTTCCTTCCGTCGGCCGGGCAGCCCGTACGAGCTGCCCAACCGGAGGAACGGCCGGACGCACCGATGGTCACCGGCGCGCCCGGGTCACGTGTCGCAGGCGACCCCGTCGTTGTCCCGGTCCAGGTGGGAGGCGTACCCGGGTTCACCACGACTGATGGGGGCGGCACCGGCGGCGCGGACGGCGGTGCAGTTGGCGTAGTAGACGTCCGCGCCACCGGAACCGCCGTCGTCCGAGCCGCTGTCGCCGGAGCCGCCGCCCGCCGCCGGCCGGGCGGTGACGGTGACGGTGGCCCTGACGGTCTTCGTGGCGGTGACCGTGGGAGCGGGTTCCGGCTTCTTCGCGAGCGGTGTCGCCGTCGCCGTGGCCGTCGCGGTGACCGTGACGGTCGGCTGGGGCTTCGCGGCCGCGGGCTTCGCGTCGGTGGTGGTCTCCCCGCCGCCCGCGCCGATGGCCGCGCCTATGAACAGGGCCAGGCCCAGGGCGGGCAGCACGTAGCGCTTCCTGGCCCAGCGGGGCGCCGGGCGTGCGGACTGCGGCGCGGGCGGTGCGGGATACGGGTTGTTGTGCGGGCTGCCGTACGGATTGGTCATGGTCATCCCCCCAGAGGTCTTACGTGAGGGGATGACCGTAGGACCGGCGGGCCCTCGATGAGGGCAAGGTGACCATCTTGTGATGGTTGTGTGAAGCCGAGCCGTGCGGTTACGAGCGGAACGGGCCCTTCACCTCGTAGGTGATGCCTCCCGACGAGCTGCCGGTCGTGCCGCGCTGGCTGGAGAAGTAGAGGCGGGTGCCGTCCGGGGAGAATGCCGGGCCTGTGATTTCGGAGCCCGACTGGCCGTCTACGCGCAGGAACGAGGCGACGACATCGTCCGGGGTGATGACGCAGATCTCCATGTTGCCGCCGTCCTCGGCGACGAAGAGGTCGCCGGAGGAGGTGCCGGTGATGTTGTCGACGCCGGTGAGAGGGGCCGTGCCGTTGACGAGGGAGTCGTCGTAGGCCAGTTCGTAGGTGTTGTTGAGGAGGTTGAGCTGCCAGACGCGGTTGTCGCCCTTGGTCGTGAACCAGACCGTGTCGTTCGCGTAGTGGCAGCCCTCGCCGCCGTTGAAGGACTTGGAGCCGGAGACCTGGGAGCGGGTGGCCGTGGGGGAGCCGTCCGGGTCGGGGACGTCCGTCCAGGTGAAGGAGCCGCTCGTGGCGCTGCCCGCGACCATCACCTGGAGTTTGCCGGACGACAGGTTGCCCCAGGTCGTCGGCACGAAGCGGTAGAAGCGGCCGTTGGTCTCGTCCTCGGTCAGGTAGACCACCTTGCGCACCGGGTCGGCCGCCGCCGCCTCGTGCTTGAAGCGGCCCATCGCGTCGCGCCGGGTCGCCGCGTTCGTGCCCCACGGGTCGGTCTCGTAGACATAGCCGAGGGACACCTCCTCGCAGGACAGCCAGGTGTTCCACGGCGTCTTGCCGCCCGCGCAGTTCTGGCGGGTGGAGGAGAGGATGCGGTACGCGGCCGTGATCGCGCCCGTCGACGAGAACTTCACCGCGCTCGCGCCGCCCGAGGGGTTGATCTCGGAGTTGGAGACATAGATCCAGCCCGTGCCGTCGGCGTAACAGGCGCCGCCGTCCGGGGCGTTGTGCCAGGTGTACGACGTGCTCCCGACCCGCTGGCCGGAGCGGGCGATCACGCGGCTGGTGAAGCCGCCCGGGAGCCTGATGCCGTTGGCGTCCGGGGAACCCAGCGCCCCGTAGGGGCCCGAGCCGGGCTGGGCCGGGGCCGCGTACGCGGCGCCGCGCCACAGGGTTCCGCCCAACGCGGCCGAAGTGCCGCCGATGACGGCCGCACGCAAGAGGCTACGACGTTCCACTCTCACTCCAAGAGGTGCCGTACCGCCCTGCCGACGGTCGACGGCAGGGTTGTGCGTGGGGGGGGCGGACAGGACGCTATGGGGAGAGGGTTGACGGGGCATGGACACCTCGTGGCCGCGGGACGGCATGCTGTGTGCCGCCTGTGTCCCGTGCGGGACCGGCTCTACGCGGGCAGCGCCGGCGCCTCCCGTCTCGGCCTCCTCGACCGGTCGCCGCCCGGCCCGGGCCCCTCGACCGGCGGCCGTACGGACGGCAGCCTGATCACCACGTCCAGACCGCCCGTCGCCGCCGCGTGCAGGGTCGCCTCGCCGCCGCTGGCGTGCGCGAGCCGCTGCACCAGGGCGAGGCCCAGCCCCGTGCCGCCCTTGGGGGCGCCCGGCGCGCGCCAGAAGCGGTCGAAGGCGCGGGCGCGCTGCTCCTCCGTCATGCCCGGGCCCTCGTCGGTGACGTGCAGGTCGACCCAGCGCGGGCGGCTGTCCCGCAGAGCCCGGCGGGACGGGGCCTGCAGACGCAGCTCGATGGTGACGGTGCTGCCGGCCGGGGACGCCCGCAGCGCGTTGGAGAGCAGGTTGTCCATGATCTGCTCGACGGCTCCCGGCACCGCGAGCACCGGGCCCACACTTCCCGCGAAGAGCACGAGGGAGACATCCTCCCGCGCGAACATCGGCTGCCAGGTGCGGTGCCGTTCCGCGCAGACCGCGCCCAGGTCGACGGTGGCCGGGATGGCCGCGTGCTCCTCCAGCCGGGCCATCGCCAGCAGGTGCTCGACCATCCGGGCGAGCCGGTCCGTCTCCGTCACCGCGGCGGCGAGGCTGCCCCGGGCCCGGGCGGCCACGTCCGGCTCCAGGTTCTCCAGTCGCAGCCGCAGTGCCGCGAGCGGTGTCTTCAGCTGGTGCGAGGCCTCACCCGCGAACGCCCGCTGGGAGGCGAGCAGATGGGCGAACCGGGCCGCGGTGTGGTTGAACGCGGCGGCCAGACTGCGCACTTCCGGCGGTCCCTTGGTGATCGTCACCGGGGTGAACCCGCCACCGCGCTCGGCCAACTCGTGTGCCGCGTCCTCCAGTTCGAGGATGGGGCGCCCCGCCCACCGGGCGAAGGCGAAGCCGACCAGGGCGACCGCCGTCAGCACGGCGAAGCCGCCCAGGGCGAGCAGCAGCCACACGTGGTGGACGCGCTCGTGCACCATGCGGGTGGGCACCGTCAGCCACACCGCGCCCACCGGCCGCGCCTCCTGGCCGACCGGCGCCGCCACCGACAGGTACTCGACACCGCCGATGGTCGAGGTGCGCACGTCCACCGTCGAGGTGCCCCGCAGTGCGGCCGCGATGCCCGGCCGAGCGGCCAGATTGCCGGACATCGCGGCGTCTTTCGGGTGCGAGGTGGCGAGCGATGCGCCCGAGGCGTCGACGATCACCACCTTCCCGCCGATGCGCTGCGCGCAGTGCGTCACCCGCGCGGGCAGGTCCCGCTCGGCCCGCCCCGCCGCCAGGGACAGCGCGGCGTACGCGGAGACCGACTCGGCCTCGTCCTTCGCCGCGTTGACCACCCGCTCCCGCTCCCCGCGCGAGTAGACGAAGCCCAGCGGGATCTCCAGGCAGAGCAGCACCAGCGCGGCGAGGCTGAGGTAGCTGAGCAGCAGCCGGCGGGTCACGGAGAGGCCACCCGCGCGGCGTTCGGCCCGGTGTGCACGGACAGCCGGAAACCGACGCCCCGCAGCGTCCGGATCCACGCCGGATGACCCAGCTTGCGGCGCAGCGCGGCCACATGGACGTCCAGCGTCTTGGTCGGGCCGTCGTAGTGCGGGTCCCAGACGCGGTCCAGGATCTGCTGGCGCGAGTAGACCGCGCCCGGGTCCTCGCTGAGGAGCGCCAGCAGGTCGAACTCCTTGGGGGTGAGCAGGACGGGGACCTCGCCGACCCAGACCTGGCGGGTACGGCGGTCCACCACGAGCGGGCCCGGGTCGTGCGGGGGATCGGGGGCGGGATCGTACGAGGCTGCCGCGGGAGGCTCGTAGGAGAGGGCGGGGGCCGGTTCGTACGGGGGTGGCGGTGCGGGGGCGGGGTCGTACGACGCCGGTGGCTGTGCCTCGGGGGTGGCCGGGGTGCCCGGTGTGGCCGGTGCCTCGGGGAACGCCTGGTGGGCGCGTTGCGTGCGCCGGGTCACCGCCCGGACGCGGGCCACCAGCTCTCGTACGCTGAAAGGTTTCGCCAGATAGTCGTCGGCGCCCAGTTCCAGGCCCAGTACGCGGTCTGCCTCCTCGCCGCGTGCGCTGAGGATGACGATGGGGACGTCCGAGACCTGCCGGATGCCCCGGCAGACGTCGATGCCGTCCATGTCCGGCAGTCCCAGGTCGAGCAGGACGACGTCGTTGTAGGGGCCTCTCAGCCCGTCCGTGCCCGTGGCGACGTGATCGACCGTCAGTCCGAAGTGGCCGAGCCCCTCGGTGAGCGGCTCGGCGATCGTCTCGTCGTCCTCGATGAGCAGCACTCGTATGCCCATGCGTCCTGTCTCTCCGTGAGCCGGCATGAATCCGGGCAGCGCGAATTCGCATTCTCCGCCCGGGAGTTCACACGCTACAAGATGACCGTTCGTCTGTATATGCGGGACAAAGAATGTTCAATTCCTGGCCGGGCTCTGGAGTTCGCTTAACCTTCCTCTGTAGGTCGGCCGTCTACGGTGGGGTGCAGCGAAAGAAACCCCAGCTCAGGAGGCGGAGTTGAAGGCACTGCTCGACCGGGCGCGCACGTTCAGGACGCGCGTCGATTTCGACAGCGGCGAATACCGGAAACTGGCTGAAGGGCAATATCCGGAGGTGTTGTTCATCACCTGTTCGGATTCGCGGGTCATACCCGCGCTGATCACCGGCGCGCGGCCCGGTGAAATATTTGAGCTGCGCAACGCGGGAAATATCGTGCCGCCCTACGGACGGCCCGGGGCCTCCGGCGAGGCGGCCACCATCGAGTACGCACTGGAGGTGCTCGGGGTTCAGGACATCGTGGTGTGCGGTCACTCACACTGCGGTGCGATGGGCGCGCTGAAGTCCGGCGACGACCTCTCCGCACTGCCCGGCGTCGACGCCTGGCTCCGCATCGCCCGCCCGGAGCTGACCTCCGTACTGGAGACCGCGCCGGACGACCCGTCACTGCCGGAGGTCTCCCAGGGCAACGTCGTCAACCAGTTGGCCGCACTGCGGAGTTACCCGGTGGTGCGGCAGCGTCTCGACGCCGGCCGGCTGCGGCTGCACGGCTGGTACTACGAGGTCGACACGGGGTTCGTGTACGAACGCGGCGACGACGGCACGTTCCAGGTGCATGCCGCATGAGCGGGGCGCACGCGCGGGGACGGGGCGCCGCACGGGGTGCTGCCGCACACGGTGGCCGGGGGGCCGGCCCGGCGGGAGGCATGGCGGACCCGGGAGCGGCCGGGGCCGAGGGGGGCGTCTCTGACTGGGGGGCGAGTGGTCCGGCGGGGGATGCCGGGGAGTGGGCGGCGACTGGCCCGGTGGAGGACACGGGGGGTTGGCGGTCGTCGGGTGCCGCGGGTCGCGTCGCCGACTGGGCTGCTGACGATTCGGTGGGGGGCGCTGAGGGCTGGGGAGCCAGTGGTCCCGGGGAGGGCACGGGGAGTTGGGGGTCGGCGGGAGCCGCGGAGGCCGTTGCGGATTGGGGGGCCGGTGGTCGTTCGGAGGGCGGGACCAGCCGGGGAGCGAGCGGTCCGGCGGCGGGGGCTGCTGCGGACTGGGGGGCCAGTGGTCCCGGGGAGGGCACGGGGAGTTGGCGGTCGGTGGGAGCCGCGGAGGCCGTTGACGACTGGAGGGCAGGCGGTCGTTCGGACGGTGGGGGCGACTGGCGGTCGGGCGATGCGGCCTGGGGGCCGGGGAGCCCCGGGGAGGGTACGGGGAGTTGGGGGCCGGGCGGGTCTTCGGACGTCCTCGCGGACTGGGGGGCGGGCGGTCGGTCCGAGGGTGGGGGCGATTGGCGGTCGGGGGGTGACGCGGACTGGCGGGCCGGTGCGATGGGCGGGCCGTCGGGAGGGGCGGCCGGGGGGTGGCCGGGGGGTGGCTTCGGGGGAGGCCCGACGGTGGGTGGAGCTGCCGGAGGCCGGGCAGGGAGCGGCCCTGCCGTAGGCATGGCAAAGGGCGGTCCTGGCGGAGGTCGGGCAGGAGCCGGCTCTGCCGCAGGCCCGGCAGGGCCGGGCGGCGAAGGTGTGCTGGGCGGGCTCGTCCGCAAGGTGACGGGTGGCGCGCAGGGGAAGGGCGCCAAGGCCGGGGGCAGACAGGATCTCGTCACCGACATCACCGCCTCGCTCGTCGTCTTCCTCGTCGCACTGCCGCTGTGCATCGGTGTGGCCGTCGCCTCGGGGGTCCCGGCCGAGCTCGGGATCATCTCCGGGGTGATCGGCGGCCTGGTCGTCGGCGCGGTCAAGGGCAGTACGCTCCAGGTCAGCGGACCGGCCGCCGGGCTCGCCGCGCTCGTGGCGGACACCGTCGCCGACGTCGGCGTGGCCATGCTCGGCGTGATCGTGCTCTTCGCCGGCCTGCTGCAGATCGTCCTGGGCCTGGTGAAACTGGGCCGGATGTTCCAGGCCACCTCGGTCGCCGTCGTCCAGGGCATGCTGGCCGGCATCGGCGTGCCGCTGATGTTCAGCCAGGCCTACCCGATGGCCGACGCCAAGGCCCCCGGCACCGCGCTCGAGAACATGGCCGGGATCCCCGGGCTGCTGGCCGGCATCCTGACCGACCCGCAGGCGATGATCGCCACCCTGCTCGGCATCGTCACGATCGTGCTCAGCTTCGTGTGGAAGAAGGTGCCCGGCCCGGCGGGGAAGATCCCGGCCGCGCTGGTCGCCGTGGGCATCGGCATGCTCGTCGCCGCGCTGCCCGGCGTGGACGTGAAGACGCTTCAGGTGGGCAACCTGCTCGCGTCCGTGAGCCTCCCGGGAGCGGAGCAGTTCGGCGCGCTCACCGACGGGGCGATCATCACCGCCATCCTCACCTTCACGGTCATCGCGTCCGCCGAGAGCCTGTTCACGGCCGCCGCCGTGGACCGGATGCACAGCGGCCCGCGCACCCGCTACAACACCGAGCTGGTCGCCCAGGGCGTCGGCAACACCGTCGCGGGCATCCTCGGCGCACTCCCGATCACCGCGGTCGTGGCCCGCAGTTCGGCGAACGTCCAGGCCGGGGCCAAGACCCGGCTCTCCCGCACCCTGCACGGCCTGTGGCTGCTCGCGTTCGCGCTGCTGCTGCCGCAGGTGCTCGCGCTGATCCCGATCTCCGTGCTCGCCGGTGTCCTCGTGCACAGCGGCTGGAAGCTGTTCGCGCCCGCCGAGTTCCCGAAGATGTGGCGGCAGGACCGGGGCGAGTTCGCGGTGATGACGCTGACCACGCTGGTCATCGTGGCGACCGCGCTGCTGGAGGGCGTGCTGTTCGGCGTCGCCGCGGGGATCGTGCTGGCCGCGCTGCGCATGTCGCAGACCGTGATCCGCCAGCACCTGGAGGAGGACACGGCCAAGGTCGTGATGGCGGGCAACGCCACGTTCCTGCGCCTGCCGAAGGTGATCGAGGCGCTGGAGGCGGCCGCCGCGTCCGGAAAGCCGCGGATCCGGCTCGACCTGACCGGCGTGACCCACCTCGACCATGCCTGCCGCAACCAGGTCGAGGAGTTCACCGCCCAGCAGCGCGGACTGGGGATCCGGGTGGAACTGCTGATGCCCGGGGAGGCCAAGCAGTCCGAGGCGGCCGGTTCCCGCACCGCCGCGTCCGCCGCGTCCGCCGGGGAAGCCCCGGCCACGGCGCCGCTGCCCAGGCGCCCGGTCGCAGCCATGGGGGAGGAGCCGGCCGAAGCGGGGGAGCCGTCGCCCTGGCCCACCGCCGACGCCGAGTGGTTCTACCTCGACACGCGGCCTCTGCCGGAGGAGCAGTCCCGCTCGTCCCTGCTGGGCTGAAGCCCCGCGCGGGACAAGCCGCGGTGGCGTGCACGCCGGAGCAGGCGTGCACGCCACCGCGTGCGGATCCCCGGGTGCGTCAGCCGCAGCTGCCGCTGATCCACCGGTGCGAGCGGACCTTGTACGTACCGGCCAGGTTGCCGCCGTGCTGCTGCCGGGTGCAGCCGACCCGGTCGCTGTAGTTGGCGCCCCGGTAGTAGGCGACACCGGTGGAGCTGCTGGTGCCGGCGTTCCACACCGACTTCACGTTGGTCGTGGCGGCCCAGGAACACCTGACGGCGCCGCTCTGCCAGTCGGGGTCGGCCACGTCCCACGCGCACTTGCTGCCGGTGAAGTTGGCGCCGGTCCAGAAACAGATGTGCCCACTCGCACAGTCCACCGCCGCGGGAGCGGCCGGGGCGGCCGAAGCGGAGGACGGCACGGCCAGCGTGGTGATCGCCGCGGCGCTGACGGCGAGGACCGCGAACAGCGGTGTGGTGCGGGAGTTCCTGCGGACGGAAAGGCGCATGAGCCTGGTCTCCTCGAGGGGTCGGAGGGCCGGTCGTTCGGACGGCCCGACGCTGGCAAGGCACGACGCCGCCGGGCAAGGGCGGCGGGGGCGGCTGGGATGCCGGGACGGGTGGGACGCCGGTCAACTGGCGCGTTCCGGAACCGTTGGGACGGCCATGGGACGCCGTTGGTGGCACAGTGGCGGTCCGAGACGCCCGACCAGCGTCCGTGGGGGTATCCGAGGGGGGAACCCGATGTCCGTATGCCCGGAAACGGAACGGTTCGCCGCGCAGCTGCGCGCGCTGAAGAGCCGGTCCGGGATGAGTTACGAGGCACTCGCCAGGAAGTCCGGCCTGGCGGGTTCGACACTGCACCGCTACTGCCGTGGCACATCGGTGCCCCAGGACTACGGCAGCGTCCACCGGCTGGCCACGGTCTGCGGCGCGACCCCGGAGGAACTCCGCACCCTGCACCGCCTGTGGGCCCTGGCGGACGCGGCGAGAACCGCGGCGGCCGGTGCGGAGGAAGAGCGGGCGGAGCAGGACACAGGACAGGAAGCGGAAGAAGAAGAGACCCAACCGGAAGCCGAGGGCGAGAAGGAAGGCGAACCGGCCCGCGACACTGTTGGGGATCCCGCCCCTGGACCGGCCCGTGACACTGCCGGGGCGCCTGCCCCTGGACCGGTCCGTGGCACCGCCGGGGAGCCCGCCCCCGGACCGGTCCGTGGCACCGCCGGGGAGCCTGCCCCTGGACCGGCCCGTGACACTGCCGGGGAGCCTGCCCCTGGACCGGTCCGTGGCACCGCCGGAGACCCCGACCCTCGACCGCCCCGTGACACCGCCGGAGACCCCGGCCCAGAACCGGCCCCCGCGCCCCGGCCCACCGACCGCACACGCCGGCGCCGCCTCCGCACCTCCGTCGTCACCGCCGCGATCCTCGCGGCCCTCAGCGTCTCCGCCTGGGCGCTGTACGGCGGCGCCCGGACACCGTCCGGCAGCGGCGGTGGCGGGCGCGGCTCCGGTGACGACCGGCCGTTGTTCTCGGCCAACTGCCCACCCGTGATCGCCATGGGCGAGCACGACGAGTGCGTACGGGAGGTGCAGCGCCTGCTGCACGCCAAGGGCGCGGACATCGGCGTCGACGGCAGCTTCGGGCCGCAGACCCTGCGCCGTGTCACCGCCTTCCAGGTGCTGGCCGGGATCCAGCCCAACGGCGTCGTCGAGGAACCCACCAAGAAGGCGCTGTACGCCTCACGGGTCCGGATGAGCGTGTGGTCGCAGGAGAAGGTGCGGCAGCGGGTCCGGGAGGTGTTCCCGGAGGTTCCGGACAAGGCGGTGGCCATCGCCGACTGCCAGTCCTTCCTGGACCCGCTGCACATCCTGCCCAACACCAACGGCACCCGGAACTGGGGCCTGTTCCAGATCTCCGACGCCCGGCTGCGCGAACTGGGCGGTACCCCGCGTCAGGCCCTTGACCCGGAGTGGAACATCCAGGCGGCCAGACGGCTGTGGAGCCGGGACCGTGACTTCGGCGACTGGCCGCACTGCGCACGGGCTGCCGGAGCCACACCCCTCAAAGCGACACCGACACCGCGTTGAACGTCGTCTCCGGCGTCTGCGGGCTGGTGAAACGGGCGTTGACGAGGTAGAGGCGGTCGCCGAAGCGGGCGGCGGTCGTGGGGACGTCGAAGCGGGGGTCGGTGATCGTCCTGCGCAGGGTGGCCGTGGTGGCGTTCCGGTCGAGGTCCCAGACGGTGATCTTGTTCAGCCGGTTCTGGACGACGTACAGGGTGCGGCCGAGGCGGACCAGGCCGTCGCCGCCCGTCACATCGGTCGCGCCCGACAGCGCGACCTCGGTGGCGTGACCGTTCCTGAGGTCGACGGTGTACAACCGGCCCGCGTTGACGACGATCAGGCCGCGTCCGTCGGGGGCGGCGACCAGGCCGTTGGCGCTGTTGGTCCCGGCCGGTGCCTGCACCCACTCGCCGGTGAGCGGGAGGGCGCGGACCTCGCCCTCGCGGCCGCGCGGGACGCCGTGGAGGACGGCGTCCCGGGAGTCGGTGAACCAGGCGCGGTCCCGGTGCAGGACGACGTCGTTGATGAAGGGCGCGGCGTTCCGGGTGAGCTGGTAGGTGGTCAGCAGCTCACCGCTGCGCGCGTCGACGATTTTCGCGGTCCCTCCGGCGCCGCCCGCCACGTACAGCAGGCCGTCGCGGTCCAGCTTCAGACCGATCGAGGCGAGACCGGTGGCGCCCCGGTGGAGAACGCCGCCCTCGCCGGTACGCAGGTCGGTGCGGTAGATCGAGCCGTCGGCACGGGAACCCATGTACGCGTACGGCCTGCTGCCTGTGGTGATCCCCTCGGGGAGCCACCCGTCGGGCAGCGGGAACTCGCTCGGCCAGGCCGAGGCCCCGGGCGAGGCCTGGGCCGTACCCGTGCCGGCGGCCGCGAGCGCGGCGACGGCCCCGCCGAGGACGGACCGCCGGGACGGCTTGAAGTGGTTCCGGGTCATGATCGCGCCTCCGTGGGAGGGAAGGTGGGGGTGTGCCTCGATGAAACGCGAAGCACCCCGTGCACCGCTCCCGATCGGCGAACTCGACAGGAACCCGACAGAAGCCCGGCGCTCCTACGCCGTGCGCACCTTGTACGCCGTCACACGCACCTCCTCGTCGTCCAGGCACTGCCCGGACGCCAGGTCGAAGCGCTGCTTCAGCAGCGGCGAGGCCACGAACGGACGGCCCTGGTGGGTGCCGGTCAGGCCGCGGGAGAGGACGGCCGCGCCGGTGAAGGGGTCGCGGTTGTCGATGGCGAACAGTTCGCCGGAGCGGTCGCGGAAGATCGCGGCCTGCCGGCCGTCCGGCAGCAGGGCCGCCACCCCGCGGCCCGGGAGCAGCGTGCTCAGGTCGCAGACCGTGAACCAGTCGTCGTCCAGGGCGAGTTCGACCTTGAGGTCGGTGGTCTCCAGTGCCAGGGTCATCGCTGGGCGCTTCCTTCCAGTACGTCGGCGGGTCGCATGCCGATGGACAGCAGCGGCAGGTCGGGCTTCATTTGGTCGCGCTCGGGCACGAAGGCGACGACCGGGTCCGGGGTGTCCGGGGCGTTCACGAAGGACACGAACCGGGCGAGCTTCTCGGGGTCGTTGATGGTCTCGGCCCACTCGTCGCGGTAGTGCGCGACGTGCGCCTGCATCAGCTTCTCCAGCTCGTCGCAGATGCCGAGCGAGTCGTGGACGACGACGTCCTTCACGTGGTCGAGGCCGCCCGGGATCCGCTCCAGCCAGGTCGAGGTGCGCTCCAGACGGTCGGCCGTGCGGATGTAGAACATCAGGAACCGGTCGATCAGGCGGACCAGTTCGGCGTCCGACAGGTCCTGCGCGAGCAGGTCCGCGTGGCGCGGGGTCGCGCCGCCGTTGCCGCCGACGTAGAGGTTCCAGCCGTTGGCGGTGGCGATCACGCCGAAGTCCTTCGACTGGGCCTCGGCGCACTCGCGCTGGCAGCCGGAGACCGCAGACTTCAGCTTGTGCGGGGAGCGCAGACCCCGGTAGCGCAGCTCCAGGTCGATCGCCATGCGGACGGAGTCCTGGACGCCGTAGCGGCACCAGGTCTGCCCGACGCAGGACTTCACCGTGCGCAGCGACTTGCCGTAGGCGTGGCCGGACTCGAAGCCGGCGTCGACCAGGCGGGCCCAGATCAGCGGGAGCTGCTCGACGCGGGCGCCGAACATGTCGATCCGCTGACCGCCGGTGATCTTCGTGTAGAGGCCGAAGTCGCGGGCGATCTCGCCGATCACGATCAGCTTCTCCGGGGCGATCTCGCCGCCGGGGATGCGCGGGACGACCGAGTAGGAGCCGTTCTTCTGCAGGTTGGCCAGGAAGTGGTCGTTGGTGTCCTGGAGGGAGGCCTGCTCGCCGTCCAGGACGTAGCCGCTCGCGCCGATCGCCGGGGCGAGCGAGGCGATGATCGAGCCGACGGCCGGCTTGCAGATCTCGCAGCCGTCACCGCCCCGGGCCTCCTCGCGGCCATGGCGGTCCAGCAGGTCCTGGTAGGTGTTGATGCGCAGGGCGTGGACGATCTCGTAGAGCTCCTCGCGGGTCTGCCCGAAGCAGCCGCACAGGCCCTTGTCGACCTCGATGCCACTGGCCTCCAGCTCGGCGTTGACGAGCTGGCCGAGGACCTTGACGCAGGAGCCGCAGCCGGTGCCGGCCTTGGTGCACTTCTTCACCTCGGGCACGGTCGTGCACTGGTGGTCGGTGACCGCGCCGCGGATCGTGCCCTTGGAGACGTTGTGGCAGGAGCAGACGATCGCCTCGTCCGGCAGCGCGGACGGGCCGAGCTGGACGGACTCCCCGGCGCCCGCGGGCAGCACGAGCGACTCGGGGGAGACCGGCGGGACCGAGCCGGTGAACGCCTTCAGCGTGCCGTACGCCTCGGCGTCGCCGACCAGGATGCCGCCGAGCAGCGTGCCGTCGCGGCCGATGACCAGCTTCTTGTACAGGCCGGAGCGGGAGTCGGAGTAGACGACGTCCAGGCAGTCCTCGGCGGTGCCGTGCGCGTCACCGAAGGACGCCACGTCCACGCCGAGCAGCTTCAGCTTGGTGGACAGGTCGGCGCCGGTGAAGGAGGCCTCGTCGGCGGCGATGGTGGCCGCCGCCGTCTCCGCCTGCTCGTAACCGGGCGCCACCAGGCCGTACACCCGGCCGTCGGAGGCCAGGGCGCACTCGCCGATCGCGAACACGTGCGGGTCGTTCACGGTGCGGCACTGCTCGTCGACCGTGATGCCGCCGCGCTCGCCGACCGTCAGACCGCAGTCGCGGGCCAGCTGGTCGCGGGGGCGGACACCGGCGGAGAACACCACCAGGTCGGTGGCGAGTTCGGAGCCGTCGGACAGCTTCATGCCGGTCACGGCGCCGTCCTCGCCGACCACGACCTCCTGTGTGCCCACGCCGGTGTGGACGCTCAGGCCCATCTCCTCGATGGTGCGCAGCAGGGCCGCGCCGCCGCCCTCGTCGACCTGCACCGGCATCAGGCGCGGCGCGAACTCGACGATGTGGGAGGTCAGTCCGAGACCCTTGAGGGCACCGGCCGCCTCGAGCCCGAGCAGACCGCCGCCGACCACGGCACCCACCTGGGCGTTCTTCGCGTACTCCTCGATCGCGAGCAGGTCCTCGATCGTGCGGTAGACGAAACAGCCCTCGGCGTCCTTGCCCGGGACCGGCGGCACGAACGGGTAGGAGCCGGTGGCCAGGACCAGCACGTCGTAGTCGACGACGAGACCGGAGCGGGCGGTGACCCTGCGGGCCTCCCGGTCGACCGTCTCGGCCGGGTCGCCGACGTGCAGCTCGATGCCGTGGTCCTTGATGAACTCCATGTCCGTCATGGACAGGTCCTCGGGCGTCCTGCCCGCGAAGTACGAGGTGAGCTGCACGCGGTCGTACGCCGGGCGCGGCTCCTCGCAGAGCACGACCACGCGGTGCGTGGCGGTCAGGCCGCGCTCGGCGAGCGCTTCGAGGAAGCGCTGGCCGACCATGCCGTGGCCGACGAGCACGATCGTGGGGGTGGCCTCCGTGGCCTCCGGGGTGGCGGTCATCAGGAGCCTCCATCGTTGGTGAGCAGGTGGAGCAGCGGGCCGCCGTCGGAGGGGAGCGGCTCTGCTCCCTCCCAGGCGCGGGCGAGCGCGCCGACGGTGCCGAGTTCGCCGACGAGGACCCCGCCGACCAGGCGGTCGTCGCGGACGACGACCTTGCGGTAGGTGCCGCGGGTGGCGTCGGCGAGCTGGACGACGTCGTCGCCCGGGAGTGCCTCGGTCTCGCCGAACGCGGCGAGGTCGAAGGGGCTGTCCTGCCCCGTGAGCGTGAGCCGGGTCAGCGAACGCGTGCCGGTGTAGCGGGTGGTCGCGTCACCGGCCAGCAACTCGGCGAGCGCGTCGGCCTGTTCGAGCGCCGGGGTGGCGAGGCCGTAGAGCACGCCGTCGTGCTGGGCGCAGTCGCCGATCGCGTGGATGTACGGGTCGGAGGTGCGCAGCTCGTCGTCGACGACGACGCCCTTGCGGACGTCGAGCCCGGCGGCCTGCGCGAGGCCCACCCGCGGGTGCACACCGCAGGCGACGACCACCAGGTCGGCGTCGAGCGCGTACCCGTCGGCCATCTCCACCGAGCGGACGGCACCGCCGACGCAGCGCACGTCCCGTACGCGGCACTCGGTGTGCACCTCGACGCCCAGTTCGGTCAGGTGCCGCTTGACGAGTTTCGAGGCGGCCGGGTCGAGCTGGCGCTCCATGAGCCGCTCGGACTGCTGGGCGAGCACGACCTGGGCGCCGCGCAGGGCGAGCGCGCGGGCCGCGGAGACCCCGAGGAGCCCGCCGCCGATGACGACGGCCTTCGCTCCCGGCCGGACCGCCTTGGAAAGGCCCAGGCAGTCGTCCATGGTCCGGAAGGCGTGCACGCCCTCGGGCAGTTGGTGGTTCTCGGTGAACAGCCCGCGCAGCGGCGGCAGTACGGGGTTGGAGCCGGTGGCCAGCACCAGCCGGTCGTATGCGATCACCGAACCGTCCGCGCACGCGACGGTGCGCGCGTCACGGTCGATGCCGGTGACCCGGCCGCGGGTCAGCTCCGCGGGCGCCGGCAGGGCGATCACCTCGGGGCTGTACCGTCCGGCCAGTACCTCGGCGAGCAGCACCCGGTTGTAGGGCCGGTGCTCCTCCTCGCCGATCAGCAGCGCGGGCGTGCCGAGCTCACCGAGCCGCCGGGCGAGCCGTACGCCCGCGAGGCCGGTGCCGATCACCACCACACGCTCATTCGAGGTCATGTCCTTGAGCGTGCGGTGCCGGTGTTACCCGGCAGCATCACGTCTGTTTCCCACGGGGAACGCTGCCCTCAGCGGGGGCGGGGGGCGGATGTGAGGGTTCCTGAACTGCGGCGAGGGCGGGCTGTGAGGGGCGGGCACGGGCCTCGCATAGGGTCTCGATCATGCCCGACATATCGCTGACCATGATCGTTCTGCTGTGCCTGGCGGCGCTCGCCGCCGGATGGATCGACGCCGTGGTCGGCGGCGGCGGGCTGCTCCTGTTGCCGGTGCTGCTCCTGGGCCTGCCCTCGCACACGCCCGCCGCGCACGCGCTCGGCACCAACAAGGCGGTCGCCATCGTCGGCACGACGGGCGCGGCGGTGACGTACGCCCGCAAGGCGCCGGTGGACGTGAGGACAGCGGTCCGCATCGGTCTCGCCGCCCTCGCCGGCTCCTCCGCCGGGGCCTTCTTCGCGGCCGGGATGAGCGCCGACGTCCTCAAGCCGGTGATCATGGTGGTGCTGCTCGGTGTCGCGGCCTTCGTGATCCTGCGGCCGGCCTTCGGCACGGCCCCCGCGACCGGCCCGGCCACCCGCCGCCAGATCCTCGCGGCGATCGGCCTCGCGGGCCTCGGCATCGGCTTCTACGACGGTCTCATTGGCCCCGGCACCGGCACCTTCCTGGTCCTCGCCCTGACCGCGGTCCTCCACCTCGACCTCGTCGCCGCCTCCGCGACCGCCAAGATCGTCAACTGCTGCACCAACGCGGGCGCCCTCGCCACCTTCGCCTGGCAGGGCGCGGTCCTGTGGCAACTGGCCGCCCTGATGGCCGTCTTCAACCTGGCGGGCGGCACCCTGGGCGCCCACACCGCCCTGAAGAAGGGCAGCGGCTTCGTCCGTGTCGTGCTGCTGACGGTGGTGTTCGCCCTGGTGGGGAACCTGGCGTACGAGCAGTGGCTGGCCTGAGGGTATGCGGAGAATCACCTCGCTGACTCTCCGCAAGCGGGCGAACGGCCGGAGTACGGCCCTTCACGGCGTGGGGATTCCCGCGGGGCGCGCCGGACGGCCGAGGCGGACGGGGACGCCGGGGGAGTACAGCACGCTGGCCGGGGCGCCGTTCGGCGTGGGGAGGCCGGATGCCGCGATCAGGTTCTCGTCGCACGTGATCAGGTCGGCGCGGTACAGGGGCCAGCGGGGGTGGTGGTTGGGCAGGTAGCCCGTTCCGCCGAAGAACGCGTTGTGCATGCCCCAGCGGGCGGTGAGGAAGTGCTCCAGCTCGGTGGGTTCTTCGATGCGTTCACCGGTTCGTACGGTGATGCGGCTGTAGGCGCCGCGGGGGCCGGGCCAGCGGCGGGAGCTGGTGTAGGTGATGGTGTCCCCGGCACGGCGGACGGTCATCCGGGACCACAGGTACGGCAGCCGGAAGCCGACACGCCCCATCACAACCGGTATCAGCCGGGAGGCGTCCATCGACCGGAAGACGACTCCGCGCCGCCCGTCGGCGTCCACCGAGTACAGGCGCACGTTGGTCTCCGGAAACGTCCCGAGATACGGGACTCCTGGCAGCCGCAGCCAGCCGACCCGGTGCATCCGGAAGGCGACGAGCCCTACGTAGGTGACCCCGTCGTGCGTATCGGGAACGGTGCCGCCCGGCAGGTGTGGCGCCACGGCGTCCGGATCGACGGCCCAGTGGATGAAGGCGAGGTCGAGCCACTGCTGGGTGAGGAGCGGGGCGGACACGGCGGCGGGCGCGTCGGGGGTGACGGAGGTCGGCTTCTGCACCCTTCCAGCGTGGCAGAGGCCTCGGGAGGGGCGGTCCGCTTTCCCTCGTGCGCTGGGACTCGGGTCTTGTGCGGTGCGCACGGCTGTGAGCGGCGCATGATGCGCACCGGCCTGCGCCCCGGGTCGCCCTGTCATCGGGCTGCGCGGCCCGGAACGGCTGGGTCGCTTCGCCCCCTCAGCCTCGCGGATCACCCCCTGGGACCCGGCACAGGGGACCGGGGGCGGGCGTCACTCGCGTCGACCGGCGCGATCGGCGGCGAGGCGGGCCTCGAAGCCGTCGAGGAGGGACCGCAGCCCGAACTCGAAGGTGCTGTCGGGCGCCGCGGCGTACTCCACCGCGGCCTTGGTGCCGAGGCGCTCGCGCAGGTGCGGGAACTGCTGGGCGGTCTCGGTGGCGCGTGCCACGGCGTCGGCCAGCAGTCGCTCGGCGTCCGCGCCGTTCCTGCCCAGCCGGCGGTTCAGTGAGACCTGGGCGGCCGGGCCGAGCGTGCTGCCGAGCACGAAGGTGAACACGGAGCCGGCCGCCCGATCCGCGTCGTCGGCGGCGAAGCCCGCCTTCTCGTAGACGGCCAGGCTGAGGTCGTTGTACCGGGCCTGGCCGGGGCCGTACAGGAGATGGCTGCTGAACGCCTGGACCAGCCAGGGGTGCCGGGTGAGCATCGCGTGCATGCCGTCGGCCTGGGCGGTGGCGGCTGTGCGCCAGTCGGTGGCGTCGAGGTCGGGCAGTTCGACCTCGTGCCAGACCGTGTCGCTGGCGAGCCGGACCAGGTCGTCCTTGGTCTTGATGTGCCAGTAGACGGCCGTGGCGGCCGAGCCGAGCCGTTTCGCCAGGCTCCGCATGTTGAGGCCGTCCAGCCCCTCTTCGTCGAGCAGCTCGATGGCCGCCTGAACGATCCGGTCTGCGGTGAGTGTGTCTCGCGGCATGACCGTCACTGTACTTGCACTTAGTTCATGAGTGTCGCGAAGAGGCTTGCACTTTGTTCAAGTGCTGGCCTACGCTCTCACTCGTACTTAGTTCAAGTGCCCGGAGGGGGAGCCATGTCGCAGGAGAAACTGTCGGATTTCGTCGCCACGCAGGCCATGGAGTTCGGTGTTCCAGGTGTCGCCGTCGGGGTGCTCCTGGACGGCCGGGAGCACTACGCCTCGCACGGCGTGACCAGCGTCGGCAACCCGCTGCCGGTCGACGAGAAGACGCTGTTCCCGCTGGCGTCGGTGTCCAAGACCTTCACGGCGACCGCCCTGATGCGCCTGGTCGCCGAGGGGAAGGTGGACCTGGACGCTCCGGTGCGGCGTTACGTGCCCGAACTGCGGCTGGCCGACGAGCAGGCCGGGGAACGGATCACCGTCCTCAACCTGCTCAATCACACCGCGGGCCTCGACTGGAACCTGATCGACGACGGTGAGGGCGACCGCTCCCTGGCCGGGCTCGTGCGGAAGCTGCCCGCGCTGCCGCTGATCGCACCGCCCGGGACCCGGGCCTCGTACAGCCAGGCCGGCTACAACCTGGCCGGCCGCGTCGTCGAGAAGGTCACGGGCCTGCCCTTCGAGCAGGCCATGGACTCGCTCCTCCTGGAGCCGGTGGGCCTGACGGACACCGTGTACGGGCTGTCGGAGGTGATGGTCCGCAAGTACGCCGTGGGCTACAACCGCGGCGACGACGGAGAACTGCGAGCGGCCCGCCCCTGGGGAGCCTTCAAGGAGGGCGCCCGCGCCGACAACCCGGGCGGCGGCCTCGCCTCCTCGGTGAGCGACCTGCTCCGCTGGGTGCGCTTCCAGCTCGGCGACGGCGACGGCGTACTGCCCGGCGCGGAACTGCGTCGCATGCGGGAGCAGACGGTCGCCCTGCGCGGCAGCACGCTCGGCGACGGCTTCGGCATCTGCTGGTTCGTGCACGACTTCGACGGCCTGCACGGCATCGGCCACGGCGGCTCGGGCAACGGCCACTTCGCCGAGCTGCTCATCGTGCCCGAGCGTGACTTCGCGGTGGTCTCCCTGTCCAACGTCGGCCCGGACGGCTACCCCTTCAACCAGTCCGTCGTGCGGTGGGCGCTCGAGCACTACCTCGGCGTCGTCGAGAAGCCGGTGGAGCCGGTCCCGTACGAGGAGGGACGGGCCCGGCGGGTCGCCGGCCGCTACGAGATCGACGCCATGAACCTCGACCTCGCCACCGACGGCACCCGTCTCACCCTGGCGGTCGGCATCAAGCCGGAGATCCGCGAGGCGTCGGACCAGGAGATGCCGCCGGACTACCCGGCCGCGGACATCGGCTTCCTCCCCGGCGACGGTGACGAGTACATCGTCACCGAAGGCGGCCTCAAGGGGCAGCGCGGCTACTTCTCCCGCGACGAGGACGGCACGGTCACGGGTATCGACCTCGCGGGGCGGCTTTTCAAGCGGGTGGTGCCGGGGGCGTCCTGAGCCGCCGGCAGGGGCGGGACCGGACGGCCGACCCTGTCGCCATCGCGAACCAGCCGTGTCCGTGCGGCCGCGGCAGCCTTCTGAGGCAGGTCGTCGCTCGGCCGACGCGGACCGTCGGACCGTCGGGGCGGCGCGGCGGTCGGGCGAACCCGGCCGGTCCCCTGGCGGTGCGTCACCGCCCGGAGCAGGGTGAGGCGTCGCCACCCGCTACGAGGAGGCCGCGCCCCCCTGCGCCAGCAGCTCGACGATCCCCGTGCCGTCCTCGTCGCCGTGCCCCAGGGCGAGGCGGCGCTCCATCAGGGCCATGTACGGGGTCAGCAGCTCAGGGCTGACGCGCTGCTCCTCGGCCGTGCGCAGCAAGGTGGCGTTGCCCTTGACCTGCATCGCGAGGTTGGAGACGACGTTCCTGGTGTAGTCGCCGCTCTCCAACTGGTCGGCGGTCTGGTGCACGGCCGGGGCCATCGCGGTCAGCCAGTCCATGAGCAGCGGCGCGAAGTCCTTCGGCGCGATGTCCTCCGGGCGGATCAGCGCGAAGGCGTGTGTGACGCCCGCGAACATGCCGCTCATGGCGCTCAGCAGCGCCACGTCGTGCAGCGCGGCGAAGCCCGGGTCGGCTCCGACATAGCGGGTGCCGACCGGGACGGCCAGGGTGTCGCGGTGCTCCTCGAACAGCTCGGGGGAGCCGCTGTAGAAGACGTAGCCGCCTGCTTCCGGCTGCCCCACCATCGGCGGTACGGCCATGATCCCGCCGTCCAGGAAACGGGCGCCCCGGGCGTCGGCCCAGGCGGCGCGGGTGCGGCCCTCGGTGGGCGTTCCGGTCGTGAGGTTCACCAGGTCGCGTCCCGCCAGATCGGCCCCTTCCAGGGCTTCGCCCACGGAGGCGTCGTCGAGCAGGCAGGCGATCACCAGGCGGTTCGCGGCCACCGCCTCGGCGGCACTCGCGGCCACGGCCGCGCCCTCGGCGGCCAGGGCCTCGGCGCGGGCCGGGGTGCGGTTCCAGACGGTCACCGGGTGACCGGCGGCGAGCCAGGCGCGGGCGAGGGCGGTGCCCATCGCGCCGGCGCCGAGGAGGGTGAGGGGTGGGCGGGAAGCAACGGCGTTGTCAGTCATGGCGTTTAGAGTCGTCCGAAGGGAACGGCCTGCTCAAGTACGTACTTCGAAGTGGGTGGTTACCTGGGGGCAAGCGTGCAGGCAGCAGGGGAAGGGGCTGGGGCATGGGGACGACGGGGCGGCGGCCGGGTGCGTACATCTGCGGGATCGACGCGGCGATGGACGTGATCGGCGGCAAGTGGAAGGTGCTCATCCTCTGGGCGCTGAACGAGCGGCCCTGCCGCTTCGGCGAGCTGCGCCGGGAGCTGCCGGGCGTCACCGAGAAGGTGCTCGCCTCGCAGCTGCGGGAGATGGAGGCCGACGGCCTGGTGCACCGCGAGGCGTACGACGAGGTGCCGCCCCGCGTGGAGTACTCACTGACGCCGCGGGGCCTGTCCCTGAACGAGGCCTTGGAACCTCTCGGAGCCTGGGGGAGGGCCAACATCCTGGGAGGGTCACCGGCTCCCGGTCAGGTGCGCGAAGACGACCACGTTGCCCTGATAGCCGGTGGCCCGTGAGTAGCCGCCGCCGCAGGTGATGACCCGCAGCTCGGGGCGGCGGGCGGGGCCGTAGACCCTCTCGTCGGGGAAGTCCTTCGCGGCGTACGCCTCGACGGCGTCCACGGTGAACACGGCTACCGTGCCGTCGCGCCGGTCCACCTCGATCGTGCTGCCCTTGGTCAGGGCGCCCAGGCCGTAGAAGACGGCGGGGCCGTCGGCGTTGTCGACATGGCCGGCGACGATCGCGGTGCCCCGCTCGCCGGGGGTGGTGCCGGCCTCGTACCAGCCGGCGAGATTCCCGCGCTCGGCGGGCGGCGCGGCCAGGCTGCCGGTCTTCGTCAGACCGAGCCCGGTCAGGGGCGCGTTCACGCGGATCGCCGGGATGCGGATGCGATCCGGCGGCGACGGCGGCAGCGCTGGCGCGGCATGCCGCTCACCGGCCCGGCCGGCCTGGCCGGGCCGGAGTTCCTGCCCGTCCTGGCTGTCCTGCCCGTCCTGACCCGTGCGGGCCTGTGTGAGGGACGGCTCGGGCGGGGCGTGTGTCTCGGCGCCGTTGCGCAGCAGCCAAGCGCCGGAGCACAGGGCGAACAGCGTGACGGCCGCCATGGCGGCGTTGGCCGGATTGCCGAACGTGCTGCCGTACCTGGGGAATCTGCGCATGGCCGGCCCTTTCCTGATCTGCCCTCTGCGTTCCAGGAGCCCTGCGGGCCCCGTACCCCCCTCCGGGCCGCGAGGGGCGTCGGACCCGGAGGGGGAGGGGACATGCGGTACCGGCGACGGACAGCGGAGGGTGTCCGTCAGATCCCGTCGCCTCTCGCCCGGCGATGCAGGAGCCAGGTACCGCCCGCGGCGGCGACGGCGAGGGCCGCCACACCGGCCGCGGTCTGCACGGGATCGGGGCCCAGGGCGCCGCCGACCCCCGTCTTCACACTCCCCCTGGGATGTACCTGCTGGCGCACGGACGTCAGCGTGACCACCAGGTCCCCCGTGACCACCCGGCCGCTGCCGGTGCACGTCGCGGTGATCTCGTACGTCCCCGGCTGCGCGCTCGGCGGCACCCTGAACCGGCCGGTCGCGTCCTGGTCGTCCGGGCCCGGTGCCAGGCTGAGGGAACCGGCCCCGACCGCGCTGGCGTCACCCGTCGCCGTGCCGCCGTCGCCGCAGGCCGCCGTGCGCACGGTGACCTGCCCGCCCGGGACCACCGAGGAGGGGGAGACCTCCAGACCGCCGGCGGCGCCGTACGCGGGAGCGGCGGCGAGGGCCGCGGCGGCGACGGCGAGCGCGGTGCCGGCCAGCGGCCGGGCGGTACGTCGCATCGGTGCTCCTTCGAGCGGTTCGTTCGTGCACCTGCCCTTCCGAGGTAACGGGCAGCGCGGCGGCCGCGCTTTCTGAGGGGGCGTCAGAATTGGGGTGAATGGGTGTCGGGGGTGCTGGACCCGACGGCCCGCCGGAGGGTATTTCGGCAGGTCAAGGGTGCTGCCGCGTGCGGGGGCCGGAAAAGCCTGAGCAGCGCGTGTGAACGGGTGACCCGGTCAGGGAGTGCATCCGGGCTTGACCTCAACAAAGGTTGAGGTATGAGGCTGTGCCGTATGAACTCAGCCGTTACGCACGCACCCACCGCCGTCCGTTCCGCGACCGAGCCCCTCCAGGTGACCCTCGTCGTCGGCAGCAACCGCCACGGCCGCTTCGGTCCCGTCGTGGCCGACTGGCTCCTCGATCATCTCCGGGACCGGGACGACCTGGTCGCCGAGGTCGTGGACGTCGCCGAGGCCGAGCTGCCGATGTCCTTCGAACCGACCCCCGGGGCGACCGCCGCCCTCTCCGGCATCACCCCGAAACTGGCCCGCGCGGACGCCTTCGTCGTCCTCACCCCCGAGTACAACCACTCCTACCCGGCCGGCCTGAAGAACCTCGTCGACTGGCACTTCGCCGAGTGGCGGGCCAAGCCGGTCGCCCTCGTCTCCTACGGCGGACTGTCCGGCGGCCTGCGCGCGGTGGAGCACCTCCGCCAGGTCTTCGCCGAACTCCACGCCGTGACGGTCCGCGACACCGTCTCCTTCCACAACGCGGGCGCGTCCTTCGACGACGAGGGAACCCTGCTCGACCCCACGGCCCCGGACGCCGCGGCGAAGACCATGCTGGACCAACTGGTGTGGTGGGGCGAGGCGTTGCGGGACGCGAGGAAGACCCGACCGTACGGGGGCTGACCGGCGGTCCGGCAGGCCGGCGGTCCGTCGGTCCGGCAGGCCGGCTGGGCGACTGTCCGGCTGACCAGCGGACCGGCTGGGCGACTGTCCTGCGGACCTGCGGACCTGCGGACCTGCGGACCTGCTGACCGGCAGGGCGACAAACCGTCGGTCTGACCGGCGGACCGGCTGGGCGACCGGCCGGCGGACCAGCAGACCGGCGGACCGGCTGGGCGACTGTCCTGCGGACCGGCAGACTGGCAGCCGACTGTCCGGCAGACCGCTGTCCAGCCATCGGCGTCCGCCCTGCCGCTGAGGAGCGAGCCATGCTTCCGGCCGCCCTCGGGGTCCGCCCGCGCTCCGGGTCTGGCCTGAGCGGGCTGCGTGTGTCGCTACGGGCCTCGGGTGGCGTGTCGGGGACGCGTTTCGGTGCCTGCGCTGCATGCGTCCGTCTTCCTGCCGGCCGGGGGCATCGCGGGTCTCGGCCCGTCCTGGTGCCCGTACCCGTGTGCGGCCCGCCGGGCCGACGCCGCCTGCGTCGGCCCGCTAATGACCCCGGGCGCTGCGGTCACGACCCGCCAGGCGCCCTCGCATCTGGGCGCCCCGTTCCGCGCGCTCAGCTACTGACCGAGGGAGTGCACCCGCCCCGGCGCCCGCGCGCACTCCTCACCCCCGCCAATCCCCACCCGCAATCCGCCTCCCCCCGGCCCGTAGCCGCGAGGCCACAGCCGGGCCGGCGACATACACCCAGGCCCGGACCGTCGCCCCGTCCGCGGCCCGCACGACCTTGCGCTCGACGCGCTCGTACAGGCTGCGCGGATCGCCCGGTACGTAGTCCTCCAGCCGGTCCAGCTCCTCGAGCAGTGTCTCGTACGAGTCCGGCAGCGCGGTGATCAGCTCGCCGTTCACCGTGCCGCCACCTGGTTCGTCGACGGCGTAGGGGTAGCCGGGGCCGGCGTACAGCACCGCGTCATCGAGCCGTCCCGGGGCCTCGGAGCGGATGCGGCCCCGCAGGAAGAGGTCGTGGTTGACCTCGCCGGGGCGGAGCGTTCCGTAGACGAAGAAAGGGAGGGTCACAGGAACGATTCTGCACCCTCACACACCTGCACAACGGGCCTATGGACACGCCAGGTCAGGGCCGAATTAACTCGCGGTCAACATCAACGCCGCCCCCGGTCGACCCCACGCGACCGGGTGCGCCCGTATGAGGAGACCGATGAGTCGGATACGTCCCGTCCGAGGTTCCCGTCTCGCCACCGCAGGCGTGGCCGCCACCGGCGTCGGCGCCCTGGTAGCCGCCGTACTTTCCCCCACCGCCCAGGCGGACGAACGGCCGACCCGGTCCGACGCGATCGAGAGCGCGGAGACGGTCCTCACCGACCGGGCCGCGGAACTGGGCCTGGGAGCCGCCCAGGAGACGAAGGTCCGGGACGTGGTCGTCGACGAGGACGGTACCCAGCACGTCCGCTACGACCGCACCTACCACCGACTCCCGGTCCTCGGCGGCGACTTCGTGCTCCACCTGAACCCGGACGGCACGTACCGCGGCGCGAACCGCGCGACGAAGTCCGCGCTCTCCATAACCAGCGTCACCCCCAAGGTGACCGCCCCGAAGGCCGCCGACCTGGCCGCGAGCCTGCTGCGCGCCGCACACCTCGGCGAGACCCTGAAGAAGCTGACCGCCAAGCCGCGCCTGGTCGTCGACGCCCTGCACGGCGCCCCGAAGCTGGCCTGGCAGACCGACGCGGTCGCGCACGACGGACTCGGCAACCCCGTCGGGCGCACGGTGCTGACCGACGCGACGACCGGTGACCGAATAGACGCCTGGGACACCATGGAGACGGTGTCGGGCGACGGCAAGTCCCTCTACGGCGGCACGGTTGCGCTGGAGACGACGAAGTCCGGGTCGTCGTACGGTCTGAAGGACGCGACACGCGGCGGCACGTACACCGGCGACGCGGAGAACAAGACGGACCGGTGCCTGCTGACGGTCTGCGTGGCCCGCGCCCCCGCGACGCTCTTCACCGACGCGGACAACCACTGGGCCACGGGCACGACCTCCGACCGCGCCACGGTGGCGGTGGACGCGCAGTACGGCACGGACGTCACCTGGGACTACTACAAGAACGTCCACGGCCGCAGCGGCATAGCCGGCGACGGCAAGGGCTCGTTCAACCGCGTCCACTACGGCAAGAACTACAACAACGCCTTCTGGGACGACAACTGCTTCTGCATGACGTACGGCGACGGCGACGGCAAGCAGCTCGGTCCGCTGGTGTCGCTGGACGTGGCCGGGCACGAGATGTCCCACGGCGTCACCTCGAAGACGGCGGCGCTGACGTACTCGGGCGAGTCCGGCGGGCTGAACGAGGCCACCTCGGACATCTTCGGCACGCTGGTGGAGTTCCACGCCGGCAACGCCAAGGACCCCGGTGACTGGCTCATCGGCGAGAAGGTCGTCCGCTCCGGGCTCGGCCGGGAGGCCCTGCGCCGCATGGACAAGCCGTCGAAGGACGGCAAGTCCGTCGACTGCTGGAGCGACAAGGTCGCCGACCTCGACGTGCACTACTCCTCGGGTGTCGGCAACCACTTCGCCTACCTGCTCGCGGAGGGCAGCGGCGCCAAGACGATCAACGGCGTCAGCCACTCCTCCCCGACCTGCGACGGCACCACGGTCAAGGGCATCGGCAAGGCCAAGCTGGGCAAGATCTGGTACCGCGCCCTGACGGTCTACATGACGTCCTCGACCGACTACGCGGCCGCCCGCAAGGCGACCCTGAACGCCGCGAAGGACCTCTACGGCAGCGGCAGCACGGAGCAGAAGGCCGTGGCCGCCGCCTGGGGCGCGGTCAACGTGGGCTGAGTCGCCCCTCACGGTCCCGGCCCCCTCACAACACTCGGTGGTGTCCGCAGTTCGGGTGCGGACACCACCGAGGCCTGTGCCGGGAGGGTCCCGCTCCGCTGCTTACTCCCAGACCACCACGTTGCGCCGCACCGGCACGGACGAGGAGCCGGTCGCGAAGAGCTCGGGTGAGTGCGCCCGGATGCGCTCGATGTCGCTGAAGACGGCGCGCAGGTGCGTACGCATGGCCGCGCGGGCCAGTGCGAGGTCGCCGCTGACGACCGCGTCGAAGATCTCCCGGTGCTGGTCGGCGAAGACCGCGGGGGAGACGTTCTCGTGCAGGCCCAGCCGGCGGGCCCGGTCCAGGTGGCCCTTGGCCGCGGCTACCGTGGTCCACACGTTGCCGTGGCCGCCCAGCCTCATCAGGCCGTGGTGGAAGGCCTCGTCCAGCTCGAAGAACTCCTCCAGGCCCAGCGGTGTGCGCTGCTGACGTGCGAGGTTGTCCCGCAGTTCCGCCACGACCGACGCGTCCAGCTCGGACGGCAGGGCGTCCAGCGAGGCCAGTTCGACGGCCTCCCGCAGGAACTGCGCGTCCGCGACCTGCGCCGGGTCCACCCGGGACACGAACGAGCCGATCTTGGGGAAGATCTGCACCAGCCCGTCCTGGGCCAGCAGGATCAGGCTCTCCCGCACCGGCGTCCGGCTCACGCCCAGGGACGCGGCCAGCTCGTTCTCCGACAGAGCGGCGCCCGGGGGGAGTTCGAGGGTCAGCACCATCTGACGCAGCTTCAGGTAGATGGAGCGCCGGCTGGTCCGCCGGTTCGTCTGGGCCATGTGCACATCCTACGTATCGAAGCGAGGGTATTGCTCCCCTGTGCGACAGGTGCTTGTATACAAGCACTCCACGACAGGGAAGGAGAGCCCTCAGTGAGCACCATCGAGCGCGTCGAGGTCTTCGTCGCCTCTCCGGGCCGCACGTTCGTCACCCTGCGCGTCACCACCTCGGACGGGGTGACCGGCCTCGGCGACGCCACGCTCAACGGGCGCGAGCTGGCCGTGGCGAGCTATCTGCGCGACCACCTCGCCCCGCTGCTGATCGGCCGCGACCCGGCGCGCATCGAGGACACCTGGCAGTACCTCTACAAGGGCGCCTACTGGCGGCGCGGCCCGGTCACCATGACCGCCATCGCCGCCGTCGACACGGCCCTGTGGGACATCAAGGGCAAGACCGCCGGGCTCCCCGTGTACGAGCTGCTCGGCGGC
This sequence comes from Streptomyces sp. NPDC044719, assembly GCF_056433405.1. Lineage (NCBI taxonomy): Bacteria > Bacillati > Actinomycetota > Actinomycetes > Kitasatosporales > Streptomycetaceae > Streptomyces > Streptomyces sp. NPDC044719. The sequence goes on along the minus strand of NZ_JBWKHE010000006.1, from coordinate 134,231 downwards.
CGCTCCCGGGACGGCGTCCTGGTCTACTCGCACGCCAGCGGCACGGACGTGCCCTCCCTCCTCGACGACGTCGAGCGCTATCTGGAGCTCGGCTACAAGGCGGTACGCGCCCAGGCGGCCGTCCCGGACGTCGGCGGCACCTACGGCGTCCGCAAGGGCAAGGTCTACGAACCGGCCGCGACCGATCTGCCCGACGAGCAGCCCTGGGACACCGAGGCCTACCTCGGCTTCGCGCCGTCCTACCTGGAGGCCGTACGGGAGCGCTTCGGCTTCGGCTTCCACCTCCTGCACGACGTGCACCACCGGCTGACCCCGATCGAGGCGGCCCGCTTCGGCAAGAGCGTCGAGGCCTGCCGGCTGTTCTGGATGGAGGACCCCACCCCGGCCGAGAACCAGGAGGCGTTCCGGCTCATACGGCAGCACACCACGACGCCGATCGCCGTCGGCGAGGTGTTCAACTCGATCTGGGACGTCCAGCACCTGATCACCGAGCAGCTCATCGACTACGTGCGCACCACCGTGGTCCACGCGGGCGGCATCACCCACCTGCGCCGGATCTTCGACCTCGCCGCGCTCTACCACGTACGCACCGGCTCGCACGGCGCCACCGACCTCTCCCCGGTCAGCATGGCCGCGGCCGTGCACCTCGACCTCGCCGTGCCCAATTTCGGCATCCAGGAGCACATGGGCCACCCCGACGAGGCCGCCGAGGTGTTCCGCACGGGCGTCACCTTCGCCGACGGCATGCTGCACCCCTCGGACGAGCCGGGCCTCGGGGTCGAGTACGACGAGAAGGCCGCCGAACGCTTCCCCTACCAGCGGCGCTATCTCCCGGTCGCCCGCCGCCTCGACGGCTCGGTGCACGACTGGTGAGCGGCGTGAACCGCGTGAACCAGCTGAACCGCGCCGCGCTCGGCGCCCTCCCGGCCGCCTCGCGCCCCCGCGTCGACCCCGCCGGACTGCGCACCCGCGTCGTCCACTTCGGCATCGGCGCCTTCCACCGGGCCCATCAGGCCGTCTACACCGAGAACGCCGTCGCCCACTCCGGCGAGCCCTGGGGCATCGCCGCCGTCGCTCCCCGGTCGACGGCGACCGTCGACGCCCTGCGCGCCCAGGACTGCCTGTACTCGGTGACCGAGCGCCGCGCCGAGAACGGCGTCTGCCGGGTCGTCGGCGCGCTGACCGGCGCGTACGCGCTCGGGCGGGACGGGGCGGCCGTCGACGCCCTGCTCGCCGACCCCGAGGTGACGGTGGTGACGCTGACGATCACGGAGAAGGGCTACCGGGCCGCAGGCCCGGACACGGTCGTCGGGCGCCTCGCCGCCGGGCTGGCCGCGCGGATGCGCTCCGGTGCCGCCCCGGTCAGTGTCGTGTCCTGCGACAACATGGCGGACAACGGCGCCGTGCTGCGGACCGCGATCCAGGACGCCGTGCACGCGGCGGGCGGGCGGGACCGGGACCGGACCCTGGAACTGATCGACCGGCATGTGGCCTTCCCCGCCACCGTGGTGGACCGGATCGTCCCCGCCACCGCCGCGGAAGACCGCACGGCGACGGCCGCCGCGCTGGGCGTCCACGACGCCCTGCCCGTGAGCGGTGAACCGTATCGGCAGTGGGTCCTTCAGGACCGCTTCACGGCCCCGCGTCCCCCGTGGGAGCTGGACGGCGCCCTCCTGGTGCCCGATGTCGCGCCCTACCAGCTGACCAAGCTGCGGCTGCTCAACGGCGCGCACTCGGCCCTGGCCGCCCTCGGGATCGCCGCGGGCCGCACCACCGTCGCCGACGCGATGGCCGACGGCTGGGGCGAGCGGCTGGTCAGGTCCCTGTGCGCCGAGGTCGCGCCCACGCTGCCGGACGGCGGCCCGGACCCCGCCCGGTACGCCGACGACCTGGTCACCCGCTTCCGCAACCCGGCCGTCCGCCACCTGCTGCGGCAGATCGCCTCGGACAGCTCGCTCAAGATCACCGAACGCTGGCTGCCGGCCCTGCGCGCCCTGCGCGAACGCGGTACGGCCACCCCGGTCCTCGAACTCGCCCTGGCGGGCTGGGTGAACCTCACCCGGGACCACGACATCCCGGACCCCGCCCGGGACGCCCTCGCCGCCTGCTGGCACACCGGCGCGGACGACACGGCCGCCGTCCGCGCGCTCCTCACCACCGTCGGCGCGCCCGACCTCGCCGGCGACTCCGGGCTGGTCACCGCCGTGGTCCGGCATCTCCCCGCCCTGCGTGCCGGACACGTGGACCTCTAGGCACCCACAGGATCGTCCCCGCTCACGAACAACGGAGTTCACGATGAAGGACACCACGACCAAGGCCGAGCAGGCCGGCGGCGTGCGACGCACCACCCGTGACCTGACCAAGGCCGCCGTGTCGGGCTGGCTGGGCACGGCCATGGAGTTCATGGACTTCCAGCTGTACTCGCTGGCAGCCGCGATCGTCTTCAACAAGATCTTCTTCCCGGACGTCAGCCCCGCCATCGGCCTCATCGCCGCGATGGCCACCTACGGCGTCGGCTACGTCGCCCGGCTCGCCGGCGCGGTCTACTTCGGCAGAATGGGCGACCGGCTCGGCCGCAAGAAGGTCCTGACGATCACCATCCTGCTGATGGGCGCCTCGACCACCCTCATCGGCGTCCTGCCCACCTACGCGACCATAGGCATCCTGGCGCCCGTCCTGCTCGTCGTCCTGCGACTCGCCCAGGGCTTCGGAGCGGGCGCGGAGATCGCGGGCGCGACGGTGATGCTCGCCGAGTACGCCCCGGTGAAACGGCGCGGTCTGGTCGCCTCGCTGGTGTCGCTGGGCACCAACTCGGGGACGCTGGCCGCCTCCGGGCTGTGGGCGGTGCTGCTCGCCGTGCTCAGCGAGGACCAGCTGCTGTCCTGGGGCTGGCGGCTGCCCTTCCTGCTGAGCTTCGGACTGCTGCTGTTCGCGGTGTGGCTGCGGCGCAACCTCAAGGAGAGCCCGGTCTTCGAGGAGCGGCCCGACGTCGTGGACGGCGTGGCGATGAGCCGGCGCGAGGTGGAGACGGCCGTCACGAAGGGGGCGGACGACGACGCCGGGCTGCTGGAGGCGGGCCTGAAGCAGCGCAAGGGCAAGGCGTTCTTCCTGGCGCTCGGGCTGCGCTTCGGGCAGGCCGGCAACTCCGGGCTGATCCAGACGTTCCTCGTCGGCTACATCGCCACCGAACTCTCGGCCGAACGCTCCGTACCCACCGACGCCATCGTGTACGGGTCGCTGCTGGGCTTCCTCACGGTGCCGGCCATCGGGATGCTCGGCGACCGCTTCGGCCGCCGCCGGATGTATCTGGCGCTCACCTCGCTGACGGCCCTCGCCGCCTTTCCGCTCATGATGCTGATCACCTCGGGCAGCACGCCCGCCCTGATGCTCGGCATGGTCCTGGGCCTGAACCTCGGCGTCCTCGGGCTGTTCGCGCTGGAGAGCGTGACCATGGCCGAACTCTTCGGCTCCCGCACCCGGTTCACCCAGCTCGCGCTGGCCAAGGAGATCGGCGGCGTCCTCGCCACCGCGATCGGGCCGGTCCTGGCGGCGAGCCTCACCGCCGCCACCGGAAGCTGGTGGCCCATCGCGGCGATGCTCGTCGTCTACTCCCTCATCACCCTCGTCAGCGCGCTGCTCTCGCCCGAGACGCGCGGACGCGACCTGGTCCGCCTGGAGGACGCCGCATGACCGCTGTCACCGCCATGAAGGCCGTCGTCGTGCACGGCGCCGGTGACGTCAGGATCGACGAGCGGCCCCGGCCCGAGCCCGCGCGGGACGAGGTGCTGCTCGCCCTGGAGTGGGGCGGCATCTGCGGCTCCGATGTCGCGTACTGGAAGAAGGGCGCCTCCGGCACCGCCGCCCTCGCCCACCCGCTGGTCCTCGGCCACGAGTTCGCCGGCCGGGTCGCGGCGCTGGGCTCCGGGGTGACCGGCCTGTCGGAGGGCCAGCCCGTCACCGTCCACCCCGCCCAGCTCGTCGGCGAGCCCTCGGAGCGGCTCGCCGGGCGCACCAACCTCCACGAGCGGGTCCGCTACTTCGGCTCGGCGGCCCTCACCCCGCACACCGACGGCGGGTTCAGCGAGTTCCGTACGGTCCGCGCGGACCAGGTCCGGCCGCTGCCCGAGGGCGTGGACACCGAGTCGGGGGCCCTCGCGGAGCCGCTGGCGGTCGCCCTGCACGCCGTGGGCCGGGTGCCGTCGCTGCGTGGCCGTACGGTCCTGGTCAACGGGGCCGGTCCGATCGGCTCGCTGGTCGTCGCGGCCGCGAAGTACCGCGGCGCGGACTCGGTGTGCGCCGCCGACCTGTCCTCAGCGTCGCTCGCCGTGGCCCGTCGGATGGGCGCCGACGCGACGGTCGACGTCTCCCGGGGCGAGGAACTGCCGCACGACGTCGACGTCGTCTTCGAGGCGTCCGGCGCACCGGCCGCGCTGGGGGCGGTGCTGCGGGCCGCGGCCCGGGGCGGCACCGTCGTACAGGTCGGGAACCTGCCGGGCACGGCCGAGCCCGCCGTCCTGGGCGACCTGGTCACCCGGGAGATCACCTGGATCGGCTCCTACCGTTTCGTCGACGAGATCGACGACGCCCTGACCGCCCTGCGCGACGGCCTGGACGTGTCACCCGTCATCAGCCACCGCTTCCCCCTGGAACAGGCCGAGCGGGCCCTCACGGTCGCGGCGGACCCGGCGAGCGCGAGCAGCAAGGTGATGCTGCGGCTCGGCGGGGGAACGCCGGTCGTCCTCTGACAGCACGCTTGTAGTCCCACCGTTCCCGTAGGAGAACTCCGTGCCCCACCCGACCGCCGTATCCCTTGAGCACGCGCCGGCGGACGTCGTGTGTCTCGGCGAGACCATGGCCGTGCTCAGCCCGCCGGACGACAGGCCGCTCGCCGACCAGTCCGCGCTCCGCCTCTCCGTCGGCGGCGCCGAGTCCAACGTGGCCTACGGGCTGGCCGCGCTCGGGCACCGCGCGGCCTGGCTGAGCCGGGTGGGCGACGACGCGTTCGGGCGGCGGATCCGCTCCGAACTCGCGGCCCGGGGCGTCGAGGTGGGTGCCGTCGCCGTCGACCCGGCGCATCCGACCGGCGTGTACTTCAAGGACCCGGGCCCGGACGCCACCCGGCCCCTGTACTACCGGAGCGGATCGGCCGCCGCCCACATGGGACCGGAGCTGGCCTCCGCGCCCGAGCTGCGGGGGCCGCGGATCGTGCACGTGTCGGGCATCACCGCGGCGCTGTCCGGCAGTTGCGCCCGGCTGCTGGAGGAGATCGTCGTACACCGCGCCCCGTGGGGGGAGACGGGGCCTCGCCCGCTGGTCTCCTTCGACGTCAACCACCGCCCCGCCCTGTGGAGCGGACGGAACGCCGACGCGGCACCTGCGCTGCGGGACCTGGCCCGTGCCGCGGACCTGGTGTTCGTCGGGCGTGACGAGGCCGAGGCCCTGTGGGGCACGGCCCACCCCGACGACATCGCGGGCCTGCTCGCCCCGGCACCGCTCGTCGTCGTCAAGGACGCGGAGCACGGCGCCACCTCGTACGCGGCGGGCGAGGCCACCTTCGCGCCCGCCCTCGCCGTCGAGGTCGTCGAACCGGTCGGCGCGGGCGACGCCTTCGCCGCCGGGTACCTCTCCGGTGTCCTGGAGGATCTCGACGAGCCGTCCAGGCTGCGCCTCGGCCATCTGACGGCGGCGACAGCGCTCCGCAGCCGGGACGACATCCCCGACCTCGGCCAGGCCCTTGCCCTGGCCCGGCGCTAGGTCGTGTCCGCAAAGTCCCGGCGTCCGCCCGGAGGGCGGGCCCCGCGGCGTCTGGTGCGTGCTCTCGGCGTGCCGGGCGGAGCCCCGCGTACTGGATGTACTTGGGGGTTCGCCCGGTGCGGCGAGAGTGCGTGCCAGGCGTCGCGGGGCAGGCGGGACTTTGCGGACACGGCCTAGGCCCCCGGGCCGCTCAGCCCCGCACCGCCTCCAAGCGCACCGCACACGCCTTGAACTCCGGCATCCGGGAGGTCGGGTCGAGCGCGGGGTTGGTGAGGGTGTTGGCGCGGCCCTCGCCCGGCCAGTGGAAGGGCATGAACACGGTGTCGGGGCGGATGGCGTTCGTGATCCGCGCGGGCGCCACGGCCCGGCCCCGCCGCGACACGACGGCGACCGGATCCCCCTCGGCCGCCCCGAGCCGCGCCGCCAGCCGCGGATGCAACTCCACGAACGGCCCGGGCGCCGCGGCGTTCAGCTCCGCCACACGCCGCGTCTGCGCCCCGGACTGATACTGCGCCACGACCCGTCCGGTGGTGAGCAGCACGGGGTACTCGTCATCCGGCTCCTCGGCGACCGCACGATGCGAGACGGGCACGAACCGGGCCCGTCCGTCGGGGGTGGCGAAACGGTCGAGGAAGAGGCGGGGGGTACCCGGGTGTGCCGTGGCCTTTGACGTACCACCTGCCGCGGGCGACTCCGGCTCCACCGCCTCCGCGGAACCCGGACAAGGCCAGAACACCCCGTCCTCCTCCACCAGCCTGCGGTACGTGATGCCCGAGTAGTCCGCCGGGCCGCCCGCGCTCGCGCGGCGGAGTTCCTCGAAGACCTCCTCGGCGTCGGTCGGGAAGCCCTTCTCCACGCCCAGGCGGGCGGCCAGTTCGTGGAGGACCTCCAGGTCGCTGCGGATGCCCTCGGGCGGGGTGATCGCCCGGCGGCGGAGCAGGACCCTGCCTTCGAGGCTGGTCGTCGTGCCCGTCTCCTCCGCCCACTGCGTGACCGGCAGGACCACGTCGGCGAGCGCCGCCGTCTCCGACAGGACCACGTCGCACACGGCGAGGAAGTCCAGCGACCTGATGCGCTCCTCGATGTGCGCGGCACGCGGCGCCGACACCACCGGGTTGGACGCCATCAGCAGCAGGGACTTGATGTCCGTGCCCAGCGCGTCCAGCAGTTCGTACGCACTGCGCCCGGGGCCGGGCAGCGAATCCGGGTCCACTCCCCACACCTCGGCGACATGCCGCCGCGCCGCCGGGTCGTCGAGCTTGCGGTAGCCCGGCAACTGGTCGGCCTTCTGCCCGTGTTCGCGTCCGCCCTGCCCGTTGCCCTGCCCGGTCAGACAGCCGTACCCGGACAGCGGACGGCCCGCCCGGCCGGTCGCCAGGCACAGGTTGATCCACGCGCCCACCGTGTCCGTGCCCTTGGACTGCTGCTCGGGCCCGCGCGCGGTGAGCACCATCGCCGACTCCGGCTCGCAGAACAGCCTGACGGTCTCCCGCAGTTGAGGAACGGACACCCCCGTGATCCGCTCCACGTACTCCGGCCAGTGCGCCATCGCCGCGGCCCGCGCGTCCTCCCAGCCCACCGTGCGCTCCTGGACGTACTCCTCGTCCACCCGCCCCTCGGCGATCACCAGGTGCAGCAGGCCGAGCGCCAGGGCCAGGTCCGTGCCCGGCCGGGGCGCCAGGTGCAGGTCCGCCTGCTCGGCGGTCTTCGTACGGCGCGGGTCGATCACGATCAGCGTGCCGCCGTTCTCCCGCAGCTCGTTGAAGAAGCGGAGCGACGGCGGCATGGTCTCCGCGAGGTTCGACCCGACCAGGATCACGCAGCCGGTCTTCGGGATGTCCTCCAGCGGGAACGGCAGCCCCCGGTCGAGCCCGAACGCCTTGATGCCGGCGGCGGCCGCCGACGACATGCAGAAACGGCCGTTGTAGTCGATCTGGGACGTGCCGAGCACGACCCGCGCGAACTTGCCGAGCGTGTACGCCTTCTCGTTCGTCAGACCGCCCCCGCCGAACACCCCGACCCCGTCCGGCCCGTGCTCCGCGCGCGTCCTTCGCAGCCCCGCGGCGATCCGGTCCAGCGCCTCGTCCCAGGAGGCGGGCACCAACTCGCCCCCGGACCGCACCAGCGGCGAGGTCAGACGAACGCCGGAGGCCAGCACCGCGGGTGCCGTACGGCCCTTGCCGCACAGCGCGCCCCGGTTCACCGGGAAGTCCGCGCGCTCGCTCACCTCGACGGTCCCGTCCGGCGTGGGCGTCAGGTTCATCCCGCACTGCAGGGCGCAGTACGGGCAGTGCGTGGGCGTGGCGGTGTTCTGCATACCGTTCAGCGTGCTTCGGCCGTGTTACGCGCGGCACGGTCCCCTGTTACACGGCCGGGACGGGGACCTCCCCGCCGCCGCCCGGTCCGCGTGAGGCGCACGCCACGCTCGCACGGAAGCCGGCCACCACGGGAAAGGCCGGGGACGGGACGCGCGGAGCGCGCCGGCCGTCCCCGGCCACGTTCAGGGGCTGTGCCTGGTCAGGGCACGGCCCCGGTCAGCACTCGTACGCGTAGTACGGCTCGTCGCCCACGTCCAGACCGATCCTCCCGACACCGCCGGGGCCGATCTGGATGCACGAGGGGTCCCAGCCGTCGACTTCCACGCTGGCGGAGATGGTGTGCCCGCACACGTTGTGGATGTCGGCCCACCACTGGCCGGAGGCGCCGAGCTTCGCGCAGCCCGGCTCCGGGGCCTTGACCGCCGCGGCCGCCACGGGCGCCGCCGCGGCGGTCCCCATGGCGGCCGGCACGGCCAGCAGCGCGCCCGCGGCGGCCATCACCAGCGCGGTGCGAAGTCGAGTCATCAGATGTCCTTTCCCCCAGATCGCGGCGGCGGCCCGATCCGCCGCCGCACGGCGAAGACACTAAGCGTGATCTCGTGAACACGGAGAGCGCCGAAGGTGTATTTCACGCTCTGGGGTGAAATGTGCGCGTCAAACCCGCTCCGGCAGAACGTCCTGATTCATCCGACAGGCCATTCGGCCGTGGCCAACGCCCGCCGCACACCCGGCTCCTGAGGCCCGAGGAACCGGGGATCCGGCCGGAACGCCGCGTCCAGCGCCGCCTTCCCGGCGGCGAAGATCTCCCGGGCACCCCCGTAGTACCAGGTCGCGTCGTGCACCGCGTCCACCCCGACCCCGTACGACTCGACCCCCGCCGCCCGGCACAGCGCCACCGCCCGCCGGATGTGGAAGCCCTGGCTGATCAGCACGGCCTCGTCCACCCCGAAGATCTTCTTCGCGCGCACACAGGAGTCCCATGTGTCGAACCCGGCGTAGTCGCTGACGATCCGCCCGTCGGGCACCCCGTGCCGCGTCAGATACCCGCGCATCGCGTCCGGCTCGTCGTAGTCCTCGCGGCTGTTGTCCCCGGTGACGAGCACCACCTTCACCCGCCCCTTCCGGTACAGCTCGGCCGCCGCGTCCAGCCGGTGCGCGAGGTACGGCGAGGGCTCCCCGTCCCACAGCCCGGCCCCGAACACCACGGCCACATCGGTACGCGGCACGTCCGCCGCCGTCCGCAGCCGGTCACCCGCCACCGCGTACATCCAGGTCGCCGGGAGCAGCCCGAGCACGCACCCGGCCATCACGGCCTGCACCAGCCGCCGCTGCCCCCGGCGGGTACGCGGCAGCCTCGGTCTGCGGAACTCCGGAACACGCATCGGACAGGCCCTCCCCAGGTCGGTCTGACCTTCGAGGACGCTTGATCGGCCCGTCCGGTTCACCGCTCGGCGGGTGAGCAGCTTCACGTGAAACCCCGAAACCCCAGGTCAAAAGCGCTCACACCGGCCATGACCCCCATGGTGAACCGCCGGAAAACACACCGGTGACCCCCACGCAACGGGAAGGCAACGTGGCGCCGCGACCATCGGTACATGCCCAGCCAGCTCAGTCTCGTCCCGCCGACCGCGGCCCGCCGCCCGGTCCAGCCCGCCCTCGTCGTCGTGGCGCACGGCAGCCGCGACCCGCGCGCGCTGAGCACGGTCCGTGCCCTCCTCGACCGGGTCCGCGCGCTGCGCCCCGGCCTGCCGGTGCACCTCGGGCACATCGAACTGAACGAGCCCCTGCTCCCCGACACGCTCGCCGCCCTCACAGACAAGGAAGCGGTCCTCGTCCCGCTCCTCCTCAGCCGCGGCTACCACGTCAAGCAGGACATCCCCGAGATGGCGGCGGCCGCCCCGGCCCGCACGCACCTGGCCGCCCCCCTGGGCCCGCACCCCCTTCTGGTGGACGCCCTCCAGGCCCGCCTGACAGAGGCCGGATGGGGCCGGACACCCCGCAGCACCAGCGCGGTCGTCCTCGCGGCGGCAGGCTCCCGCGACCCGGACGCGAAGCGGGACACCGCCCGCACGGCCCACCTCCTGGCGGCCCGCCTGGGCGTCCCCGTCCTCCCGGCCTACGCCTCGGCCGCGACCCCCACGGTCGAAACGGCCGTCCGCACCCTCGTCGCGAGAGGCCGACACCAGATCGCCCTGGCGTCCTACTTCACAGCCCCGGGCCGCTTCGCCACGGAGTGCGCCCAGAAGGCCCCCTGGATAGCGGCCTCCCCCCTCGGCACCCACCCGTCGATGGCCCGCCTCCTCCTCCACCGCTACGACGAGGCGCTGACGAAGTCGCTGACCGCGCGGGAACTCGCTTCCGCTTAGATCGCGGGGTGGTGCACGCCCCAGGGGCGCGGGGAACTGCGCGAGAAACCACACTCCGCCCGCACACGCCCGAAATCAGAACCCGGTACACGCAGACGCGCTTACTGTCGTCACATGGACGGCACCGCACAACACCCCCCGGCCTACGACCCGACGTCAGTCGACCGCTGGGCCCAGGAACCAGACAAGCGCCCAGGCCGCACCGCCTTCCAACGCGACCGCGCCCGGATCCTCCACTCCGCCGCCCTGCGACGCCTCGCCGGCAAAACCCAAGTGGTGACGCCCGGCACCATGGGACCGGCCTGGGACGCCAGCCCCCGCACCCGCCTCACCCACTCCCTCGAATGCGCCCAGGTCGGCCGGGAGCTGGGCGCGGCCCTCGGCTGCGACCCGGACCTCGTGGAAGCCGCCTGCCTCTCCCACGACCTGGGCCACCCGCCCTTCGGCCACAACGGCGAACAGGCCCTCAACGAGTTCGCGGCCGACTGCGGCGGCTTCGAGGGCAACGCCCAGTCCCTCAGACTCCTCACCCGCATCGAGCCCAAGCGGTTCACCCCGGACGGCTCCGTCGGCCTCAACCTCACCCGCGCGGCCCTCGACGCCGCCACCAAGTACCCCTGGCCCCGAGGCGCCCACCCCACCGACCCGGACTCCCCGAAGTTCGGTGTCTACGAGGACGACCGCCCCGTCTTCGACTGGCTCCGCAAGGACGCCCCCGGCACCCGCACCTGCTTCGAGGCACAGGTCATGGACTGGTCCGACGACGTGGCCTACTCGGTGCACGACGTGGAGGACGGCCTGCACGCCGGTCACATCGACCCGAACTGCCTGCACGCCGAACCCGAACGCCAGGACGTCTTCGAGGTCGCCCGCGGCCGCTACGTACCGTCCGGCACCGATCCCGCGGAGCTGGCCGAGGCCCTGGACCGGCTCCTCGCCCAGGAGTGGTGGCCGCACGGCTACGACGGCACCGCCGTGGCCCAGGCCCGGCTGAAGGACGCCACCAGCCAGCTCATCGGCCGCTTCTGCCTCGCCGCCGAGGCCGCGACCCGCGCCGCGTACGGCAGCGGGCGGCTCACCCGGTACGCCGCTGAGCTGGTCGTGCCGCGCCAGGCCCGTATGGAGTGCGCCGTCCTCAAGGCCGTCGCCGACCTCTACGTCATGCAGCGCGCCGAGCAGGAACGCCTGCGCGCCGACCAGCGGATCGTCGTGGCCGAACTGGCCGAGGCGCTCACCGCCCGCGCCCCGGACGGCCTGGACCCGCAGTTCCGCGCCCTGTTCGACCGGGCGGCGGACGACCGTGCCCGCAAGCGGGTGATCGTCGACCAGATCGCCTCCCTCACCGACATGTCGGCCCGTTCGCTTCACGCCCGTCTCACGGGGCAGGCATGAGACTGATGCGACGCTCGGGACCTGAGCACCCCCGAATGTGACCCTCCGTGGCCTGATCGGGTCACTCCCTCTTCCCGCATCACGCTCCGTGCGGGACGCTCGCAAGTGGCGACACCTTTACGAGGAGGCATCAAGTGGTCGACGCGGATCAGACTTTCGTCATCGTCGGAGGCGGACTGGCAGGCGCCAAGGCAGCCGAGACGCTCCGCACGGAGGGCTTCACCGGCCGCGTGATACTGATCTGCGACGAACGTGACCACCCCTACGAGCGCCCGCCGCTGTCCAAGGGCTACCTCCTGGGCAAGGAGGAACGCGACAGCGTCTTCGTGCACGAGCCCGCCTGGTACGCGGCCAACGACATCGAGCTGCACCTGGGCCAGACCGTCGACGCGATCGACCGCACCGCGAAGACCGTCCGCTTCGGCGAGGACGGCACCGTCGTCCGCTACGACAAGCTGCTCCTGGCGACCGGCGCCGAGCCCCGCCGCCTCGACATCCCGGGCACGGACCTGGCGGGCGTGCACCACCTGCGCCGCCTCGCCCACGCCGAGCGGCTCAAGCACGTCCTGACCAACCTGGGCCGCGACAACGGCCACCTGGTGATCGCGGGCGCCGGCTGGATCGGCCTGGAGGTCGCGGCGGCGGCCCGCGAGTACGGCGCGGAGGTCACGGTCATCGAGCGCGGCCCGACCCCCCTGCACCACGTCCTGGGCCCGGAGCTCGGCGGGCTCTTCGCCGAGCTGCACCGCGAGCACGGCGTCCGCTTCCACTTCGGCGCCCGGCTCACCGAGATCGTCGGCCAGGACGGCATGGTCCTCGCGGCCCGCACCGACGACGGCGAGGAGCACCCGGCGCACGACGTCCTGGCCGCGATCGGCGCGGCCCCCCGCACCCACCTCGCGGAGGCGGCCGGCCTGGAGATCGCCGACCGGGCCCACGGCGGCGGTGTCGTCGTCGACGAGCGGCTTCGCACCTCCGACCCGGACATCTACGCGGCCGGCGACGTGGCCTCCTTCCACCACGCCCTCTTCGAGACCAGCATGCGGGTGGAGCACTGGGCCAACGCGCTGAACGGCGGACCGGCGGCCGCCCGCTGCATGCTCGACCGCGGGGTGACGTACGACCGCGTGCCCTACTTCTTCTCCGACCAGTACGACATGGGCATGGAGTACTCCGGCTGGGCGCCCCCGGGCACCTACGACCAGGTGGTGATCCGCGGGGACGCGGGCAAGCGCGAGTTCATCGCCTTCTGGGTGAAGGAGGGCCGCGTCCTGGCCGGGATGAACGTCAACGTGTGGGACGTCACAGACAAGATCCAGCACCTGATCCGCACCAAGGCCCAGGTGAACCCGGAGTCGCTGGCGGACCCGCACGTGCCGCTGGACAACCTCGCCCCCTAGCCGTCGGGGCTGTCAGGACTGTCGGCGGGCCACCGTAGAATTCACGCGTGGCAGGACGGATCAACGACGAGGACGTGAAGGCGGTACGGGACGCGGTCCCGATCGACGCCGTGGTGTCCGAGTACCTCCAGCTGCGCAACGCGGGCGGCGGGAACCTCAAGGGTCTCTGCCCGTTCCACGACGAGAAGTCACCGTCCTTCCAGGTCAGCCCCAGCAAGGGGCTGTTCCACTGCTTCGGCTGCCAGGAGGGCGGCGACACCATCACGTTCGTGATGAAGATCGACCACCTCTCCTTCTCGGAGGCGGTCGAGCGCCTGGCCGGCCAGGCGGGCGTCACCCTGCGCTACGAGGAGGGCGGGTACAACCCCTCCCACCAGCGCGGCGAACGGATCCGCCTGGTCGAGGCCCACAAGATCGCCGCCGAGTGGTACGCGGAACAGCTCGCGACGTCCCCCGAGGCCGACACCGGCCGGGTCTTCCTCGCCGAGCGCGGCTTCGACCAGGCCGCCGCCGTCCACTTCGGCGTCGGCTACAGCCCCCAGGGCTGGGACCACCTCACGCGCTTCCTGCGCGGCAAGGGCTTCACCGACAAGGAGCTCCTCCTCTCCGGGCTCTCCCAGGAGGGCCGCCGCGGCCCCATCGACCGCTTCCGCGGCCGCCTGATGTGGCCCATCCGCGACATCGGCGGCGACGTCGTCGGCTTCGGCGCCCGCAAGCTCTACGAGGCGGACAACGGCCCCAAGTACCTCAACACGCCAGACACCGCGATCTACAAGAAGTCCCAGGTCCTCTACGGCATCGACCTGGCGAAGAAGGACATCGCGAAGTCCAGCCGCGCGGTCGTGGTCGAGGGCTACACGGACGTCATGGCCTGCCACCTGGCCGGCGTCACGACAGCCATCGCCACCTGCGGCACGGCCTTCGGCGGCGACCACATCAAGATCCTCCGCCGGCTCCTCATGGACAACGGCTCGGCCCGCGTCATCTTCACCTTCGACGGCGACGCCGCCGGCCAGAAGGCGGCCCTGCGCGCCTTCGAGGACGACCAGAAGTTCGCCGCCGAGACGTACATCGCCATCGCCCCGGACGGCATGGACCCCTGCGACCTGCGCCTCGCCAAGGGCGACGAGGCCGTGGCCGACCTGGCCGAACCCCGCACCCCGCTCTTCGAGTTCGCCCTCCGCCAGATCGTCGCCCGCTACGACCTCGACACCCCGGCGGGCCGCGCCGCCGCCCTGGACGAGGCGGCGCCCATCGTCGCCCGCATCAAGAACAGCGGCGCCCAGCACGAGGTCGCCGTCCAGCTGGCCGGCATGCTGGGCATCCTCGACACCCAGTTCGTGGTCAAGCGCGTGGCCCACCTGGCCCGCTGGGCCCGCGACCGCGGCGGCAAGGGCCCGGCCCCGGACCGGCACCAGCAGGCGTCCCGGCAGTACGCCACCGCCCAGCCGTCCGCCGCCCCCCGCGGCCCGGCCCTCAACCTCCGCAACCCCGTCTTCGCCACCGAACGCGAACTCCTCAAGCTGGCCCTCCAGCGCCCGGAACTCGTCTCCCCGGCCTTCGACGCCTACGGAGCCGACGAGTTCACCGCCCCGCCCTACACGGCCGTACGCATGGCCATCCAGGACGCGGGCGGCGCCCAACTGGGCGTCGAGGACCCCCAGGACTACCTGGTCAAGGTCCGCGAGGCCGCCCCCGACGACGCGGTCCGCGCGATGGTCACCGAACTGGCCGTCGAGGCGATCATGCTGCACAAGGGCGTGAAGGGCGTCGACGAGGTGTACGCCGGCGCCCAACTGGTCACCGTCCGCCGCCGCGCGGTGGAACGCCGCATCCGCGACATCACCAGCCAGCTCACCCGCCTGGGCACCCAAGGCGACCCGGCCCAGCTGGCCGCCGTACAGAACGAGCTCTGGGTCCTCCAGCAGTACGACCAGACCCTGCGCGAACACGGCGCCGCCGCGCTCTGACGTCACCGCGCGGTCACGTCCCGAACGCAAAAAGTCATCGCACGCCCCTCGTGGCGACGATGTGTCTTCCCCCACACTGGGTTGCGGTGCCTGAGTCCTCGGAGCGCGGCCGATCCGTCACCGACGGGTCCCAGACCCCCGCGGTTCCGCTCATCGCGTACGGGACGGAAAGCGGCGAGGCCGTCGACTCCGCCCCCGAAGTACCGCTGCCGCACACCTTGGCAGCGATCATCCTGGAGGTCGCCCCCGTGCAGACCCAGACCCTCACCCAGACCGACGCCGCTGCCGTGCCGGACGCGGAGGACGACGCCCTGCCCGCGGTTCCGTCGCAGAGCCTCGTCGTGCACCACCCCGAGACGGAACCGGAGCCGGAGGAGCCGCCTGCCGAGGTCCTCGAGACGGCCGAGACCGCCGAAACCGTCGTGAGGCCGCCCGTCCGTACCGAGAGCGGCAGTCCCTCCTCGGACCTGTTCCGCCAGTACCTGCGGGAGATCGGCCGCATCCCCCTGCTGACCGCGGCCGAGGAGGTCGAACTCGCCCGCCGTGTCGAGGCCGGCCTGTTCGCCGAGGAGAAGCTGAGCAACACGCCTAGTCTGGACAGCCAGTTGGCGCTGGACCTCGACCGGCTCGTCGTCATGGGCAGGATGGCCAAGCGCCGGCTCATCGAAGCGAACCTGCGGCTCGTCGTGTCCGTGGCGAAGAGGTACGTCGGGCGCGGGCTGACCATGCTCGACCTCGTCCAGGAGGGCAACCTCGGCCTCATCCGGGCCGTCGAGAAGTTCGACTACGCCCGCGGCTACAAGTTCTCCACCTACGCCACCTGGTGGATCCGCCAGGCCATGTCCCGCGCCCTGGCCGACCAGGCCCGCACCATCCGGGTCCCCGTCCACGTCGTGGAGCTGATCAACCGCGTCGTGCGGGTGCAGCGGCGGATGCTCCAGGAACGGGGCTACGAGCCGACGCCTGAGGAGGTCGCCGCGCACCTGGACCTGGCGCCGGAGCGGGTCAGCGAGGTGCTGCGCCTCGCCCAGGAGCCTGTGTCGTTGCACGCGCCCGTGGGCGAGGAGGACGACGTCGCCCTCGGCGACCTCATAGAGGACGGTGACGCCACCAGCCCCGTGGAGTCGGCGGCGTTCCTCCTCCTCAGGGAGCACCTGGAAGCGGTCCTGTCGACGCTGGGGGAGCGGGAGCGAAAGGTTGTCCAGCTGAGGTACGGCCTGGCCGACGGCCGCCCGCGCACGCTGGAGGAGATCGGCCGCATCTTCGGCGTGACGCGGGAACGGATAAGGCAGATCGAGTCGAAGACCCTCAACAAGCTGCGGGATCACGCTTTCGCGGATCAGCTGCGGGGTTATCTGGACTGAAGGGGCGTCAGCTGCACGTACCCAAGGGGCGCGGGGAACTGCGCGACCAGCCACGAAGGCGCCGCGGTCGCTCGACGGCGTACCGCGGCACCACCAGCGGAGCACTCAGTCCACCTCCGCCACCGCCTGCGCGAACTGCGCCTTGTACAACCGCGCGTAGGCCCCGTCCGAGGCCAGCAGCTCCTCGTGCGTCCCCTGCTCCACGATCGACCCGTTCTCCATCACGAGAATCGCGTCCGCGTCCCGGATCGTCGACAGCCGGTGCGCGATGACGAACGACGTCCGCCCGTGCGCCAGCTTCGCCATGGCCTTCTGGATCAAAACCTCGGTCCGCGTGTCGACCGACGACGTCGCCTCGTCCAGCACCAGGATCACCGGGTCGGACAGGAACGCCCGGGCGATGGTGATCAGCTGCTTCTCGCCCGCGCTTACCCCGGTCCCCTCGTCGTCGATCACCGTGTCGTACCCGTCCGGCAGCGTACGGATGAACCGGTCCGCGTGCGCGGCCCGGGCCGCCTCCTCGATCTCCCCCCGGGTCACCTTCCGGGACGCCCCGTACGCGATGTTCTCCGCGATCGTGCCGCCGAACAGCCACGTGTCCTGGAGCACCATGCCGATCCCGGCCCGCAGTTCGTCCCGGGACATCCGCGCGATGTCGACCCCGTCGAGGGTGATGCGCCCGCCGGTGACGTCGTAGAACCGCATCAGCAGATTCACCAGCGTCGTCTTGCCGGCCCCCGTCGGGCCGACGATGGCCACCGTGTGCCCCGGCTCGACCTTCAGCGACAGGTCCTCGATCAGCGGCTTCTCCGGGTCGTAGCGGAACGACACGCGCTCCAGCGCCACCAGCCCGCGCAGTTCCTCGGGCCGCACGCCCGGCACCGGATCGGCGCTCTGTTCCTCCGCGTCGAGCAGCTCGAAGACCCGCTCCGCCGAGGCGACACCCGACTGCACCAGGTTCGCCATGGACGCGACCTGCGTCAGCGGCATCGAGAACTGCCGCGAGTACTGGATGAAGGCCTGCACATCACCGATGGACAGCGAGCCCGAGGCGACCCGCAGCCCGCCGACGACCGCGACCAGCACATAGTTGAGGTTCGACACGAACATCATCAGCGGCTGCATGATCCCGCTGTTGAACTGCGCCCGGAACCCGGCCTCGTACAGCGCCTCGTTCTGCTCGGCGAACTGCTGCGCCGACTCCTCCTGCCGCCCGAACACCTTCACCAGGGTGTGCCCGGTGTACATCTCCTCGATGTGCGCGTTCAGCTTGCCCGTCGTACGCCACTGCTGCACGAAGTGCGGCTGCGACCGCTTGCCCACACGCGTGGCGATGACGAACGACAGCGGCACGGTCACCAGCGCGACCAGCGCCAGGATCCAGGAGACCCAGAACATCATCGCGAGGACGCCGATGATGGTCAGCACCGAGTTGATGAGCTGCCCCATCGACTGCTGGAGCGTCTGCCCGATGTTGTCGATGTCGTTCGTGGCGCGGGAGAGCACCTCACCGCGCTGACGCTTGTCGAAGTACGACAGCGGCAGCCGCGACAGCTTCGTCTGCACGTCCTCCCGCATCCGGAACATGGTCCGGTTCACGGCCCGGTTCACCAGCCGCGTCGCCACCGCCATCAGCAGCCCCGCCACCATGAACACGCCCAGCGCGAGCAGCAGCACGTTCCCCACGGCCGTGAAGTCGATGCCCTTGCCCGGGGTGAAGTCGGTGCTGCGCAGCATGTCGGCGACGTCACCGTCCCCGCGCTGCCGCATGGAGTCGAGGACCTGCTCCTTGCTCGCCCCCTCGGGCATGCCCCGCCCGACGATGCCCGCGAAGACCAGGTCGGTGGCCTTGCCGAGGATCTTCGGCCCGACGACGCTGAGGCCGACGCTCAGCACCACGCACAGCAGCAGCACGTAGATGGTCACGCGCTCCGGCCGGAACCGCGCGACCAGCCGTTTGCCCGACCCCTTGAAGTCCAGCGAGCGCTGGTCGGGGCCGCCCCCGGCCATCATCCGCCCCATCGGCCCGGCCATCAGGCAGCCTCCGCTTCCGTGAGCTGGGAGAGCACGATCTCCCGGTAGGTCTCGTTGTCCGCCATCAGCTCGTGGTGCCGGCCGGTGCCGACGACCCGGCCCTCGTCGAGGACGACGATCCGGTCGGCATCCCGGATGGTCGCCACCCGCTGGGCGACGATCACGACGGTCGCCTCGGCGGTCTCCCGCGCGAGCGCGGCCCGCAGGGCAGCGTCCGTGGCGTAGTCGAGCGCGGAGAAGGAGTCGTCGAAGAGGTAGATCTCGGGCCGCTGCACCAGGGTCCGGGCGATGGCGAGCCGCTGCCGCTGACCACCGGAGACATTCGTCCCGCCCTGCGCGATCGGCGCGTCGAGCCCGCCCTCAAGACGCTCGACGAAGTCCTTGCCCTGCGCCACCTCCAGCGCGTGCCACAGCTCCTCGTCGGTGGCGTCCGGATTGCCGTAGCGCAGGTTCGTCGCCACCGTGCCCGCGAACAGATACGGCTTCTGCGGCACCAGCCCGACGGTCCGCGCGAGCAGCACCGGATCGATCTCCGCCACCCCGACACCGTCCACGAGCACCTGCCCGTCGGTCGCGTCGAACAGCCGCGGCACCAGCCCGAGCAGGGTCGACTTGCCGCTGCCGGTCGAGCCGATGACGGCGGTCGTCTCGCCCGGCCGGGCGAGCAGGTCCACGGACCGCAGCACCGGCTCCTCGGCACCCGGATAGCGGAAGCCGGCCCCCCGGATCTCCAGATGCCCGTGCCGGCGCAGCTCCCGTACGGGCTCCGACGGCGGCACGACGCTGGAGGAGGTGTCCAGCACCTCCTGGATGCGCTCGGCGCACACCTCCGCGCGCGGCACCATCATGAACATGAAGGTGGCCATCATCACGGACATGACGATCTGCATCAGATAGGCGAGGAACGCCGTCAGGTCACCGATCTGCATCCCGCCGCTGTCGATGCGGTGCGCGCCGAACCACACCACGGCGATCGACGACAGGTTCACCACCGTCATGACGATCGGGAACATCAGCGCGAGCAGATTGCCGGTGCCCAGCGCGAAGTCCGTGAGATCGGTGTTGGCCTTCCGGAAGCGCTGCTGCTCGTACTCGTCCCGGACGAAGGCCCGGATCACCCGGTTGCCGGTGATCTGCTCGCGCAGCACCCGGTTCACCGTGTCCAGCCGCTCCTGCATCGCCCGGAACAGCGGCCGCAGCCGCCGCACGATCAGCGTCACGCAGATGCCCAGCACCGGCACGACCGCCACCAGCACCCCGGACAGCGGAACGTCCAGGCCGAGCGCCAGCACGATGCCGCCCACGCACATGATCGGCGCCGACACCAGCAGCGTGAACGTCATCAGCGCCAGCATCTGCACCTGCTGGACGTCGTTCGTCGTACGGGTGATCAGCGATGGCGCCCCGAAGTGGCCCAGCTCACGCGAGGAGAACGACTGCACCCGGTCGAACACGGACGCCCGCACGTCCCGCCCGAGCGCCGAGGCCGTACGGGCGCCGTAGTACACGGCACCGATGTTGCACACGACCTGGACCAGCGAGATGCCGATCATCAGACCGCCGTAGCCCACGATGTAGCCGGTGTCGCCGTTCACGACACCCTGGTCGATGATGTCCGCGTTCAGCGTGGGCAGGTAGAGCGTGGCGCAGGTCTGCAGGAACTGCAGCAGCACCAGCAGGGCGATGGGTCTCTTGTAGGGCCTGAGGTAGGTCCGCAGGAGTCGTATGAGCACGCTGCTTCTCTCGGAGTGGGCGACGGAGCGGTTGGTTGCCCCTGGCCCCTATCGTCGAACACTCCACCCGCGTTACCTCAACCGAATTAACCCAACAGGGGCCTGTTACCGGAGCGCCCCAGGGTGCGTCTGCTCCCGTACCGCCACGAACTGCTGCCGCACCGCCTGGCCCACCGCCAGGTCCTCACCCGGCTCCAGCACCTGCGCGACCGCGCCCTGCCAGGCCGGTGGGGTGCGCGCGTCGAGGGCGCCCTGCGACACGCCGAGGGCCCAGGCGGCCTGGCGGGCGGCGCCGATCGCGGCGTAGTCGGCGGGCTGCGGCACCACGACCTGCGTCCCGAACAGCGAGGGCGCGGCGGCCTGCACGGCGGGCAGTTCGGCGGCCGACCCGAGCAGGAAGACACGCCGCACCTCCACGCCCCGGCCGCGCAGCACGTCCAGCGCGTCCGCGAGCCCGCACAGCATGCCCTCGAACGCGGCCCGCGCCAGATGCTCCGCCTTCATCGACTCACGCCGCAGCCCCGCCAGGGTCCCGGCGGTGTGCGGCAGGTTGGGCGTCCGCTCACCCTCCAGATAGGGCAGCAGCACCAGCCCGTGCGACCCCGGCGTCGACTTCATCGCCAGGTCGGACAGGCTCTCCAGATCGGGCAGCCCGAGCAGCTCGGCGGTACCGCGCAATGTCCGAACGGCGTTCAGCGTGGTGACGACCGGCAGGTGCATACCGGTCGCGTCGGCCAGCGCGGTGATCATCCCGGACCCGTCGACCAGCGCCTCGGGGTGTACGGCCATCACGGACCCGGAGGCACCCAGCGACACGACCGCGTCACCGAGGCCGATGCCCAGCCCGAACGCCGCCGCCATGGTCTCGCCGGTCCCGACGGAGATCAGCAGCCCCTCCGGCGTCCTGCCGGCCGCGTCCGCCGGGCCGATCACCTCCGGCAGCATCACCTGCTGCCCGAGCGCGAGCTCGACGAGATCGGTCCGGTAGCCGCCGGTCGCCGCCGACCAGTACCCGGTGCCGGACGCCCCGCCCCGGTCGGTGGTTCTTCTGACCGGGCGGCCCAGCAACTGCCACACCAGCCAGTCGTGCGCCTGCAGGAGGATCGCGGTGCGCTGCGCGTTGTCGGGCTCGGTCCGGGCCAGCCAGCGCAGCTTCGTCACCGGCTGCGCGGCCTGCGGCACACAGCCCACGGCCTGCGCCCACGCCTCGCGCCCGCCGAGCGCGTCGACCAGATCGGCCGCCGCGACCTGCGTCCGCTTGTCACTGCCGACCATGGCCGGCCGCACGGTGTTGCCCTGCGCGTCCAGCGGCACGACGGCGTTCTGCTGCGCCGACACGCCGATGGCCTGCACGCCTTCGAGGAGCCCGCCGCCCGCCGCCTCGCCCAGGGAGAGCAGCCAGGCCTGCGGGTCGACGTCGGACGGCCGGCCGCCGCCCTCGGGGCTTTCCACCGGATGCTGCGCATATCCCTGCCTGAGCACGGCTCCGGAGTCCGTGTCACAGACGACGATACGAGTGAAATCGGGTGAACTGTCCAACCCGGCGACTATCCCCATGGCCAAAATTCTGCCGCACGCTCCGCTCGGGTCGGGCCGTGGGCGCCGTGGGGGTGTGTCGCCGGGCCTCGGGTGCGGGCGCGTCGTGGCTGGTCGCGCAGTTCCCCGCGCCCCTCAGGGGCGCGAGTGCGTGCTCGGGGTCTGAAAAGGAACTGTTACGTGTTGCTCGTGCCCCAGTCGTCCTCGCCGCCGTTGTGGGTGGCGCGGTCCTTGAGGTGGCGGACGCGGTCGGCGACCGACTCGGGGACGCGGTCCCCGACCTTGTCGCTCACCACGTGGTACGCCTTGCCCGCGAACTCACGGCCCTGATGGGCCGCCGACTCCGCGGTGTTGCGGACGGCCGGGTTCTGCGCGAACTGCTGGGCCGTCTTCTTCAGCTGCTCGTAGCGCTCGCGTCCGGCCCTCGTGCCCAGCACGTAACCAAGGACGACTCCGGCGACGAACGTGAGCCGGTAACGCATGGCGGCCACCCTTCCCTTGCGTAGGTCTCCGGTGCGGTGTCGGCGCCCCGCGGGGTACCGATTGGCGGAGCACCCCCCTGCTTGCGCTAATGTATGTGTCGCAGCGAGCGAGCGCCCCCTGGCGGATACCCAGGTAGGTACGTTCGATGCAACGAGGCATTCCTCGGTAGCTCAATTGGCAGAGCAGCCGGCTGTTAACCGGCAGGTTACTGGTTCGAGTCCAGTCCGGGGAGCTCGGTCCTCCGTAGCTCAATTGGCAGAGCAGCCGGCTGTTAACCGGCAGGTTACTGGTTCGAGTCCAGTCGGGGGAGCATGGTGATCGAGGACCCCTCTCAGGGGTCCTTTTTCATGTCCGTTCCGATCTTCTGGGAACCGCGCGGAGCCCGGCGCAGTCCTCATGGTCACGAAGGCCGTGCGAAGCCGACCATCCGAAGCAGGAGATCGTATGAGCGGCTATGCTGCGGCAGACGGCGCGCACACATGTACGCGACACGCCGCTATGGGGCGGTAGCTCAGCCGGTTAGAGCAGCGGACTCATAATCCGTCGGCCGTGGGTTCGAGTCCCACCCGCCCCACCACGTGCTACACGCGCAGAACCGTTTCTACTCGCGGAAGCGCGAGAACGAGGGCGCCGCTCCCGGGTGGCGCCCTCAGTTCATTCGTTCGGCCCCGCGGTGGCCCCCGATTGCCCAAGACCTCGGCGAAATAGAGCGACAGGGCGAGTTCCCGAAATGCGCTATTCCAGCGGGCCCGCGGTGGCCGGAGTCGTGCCGTGGCGGCGTTGGCGGCGGGTGTAGGTGCTGACGGCCTGCCAGAGGTCGCGTCGGTCGGTGTCGGGCCACAGGCCCGGGGTGAAGTGCAGTTCGGCGTAGGCCGTGTGCCAGGGCAGGAAGTTGGAGACGCGGTGTTCTCCGCCCGTGCGCCAGAGCAGGTCCACGTCCGGCAGGTCCGGGCGGGGCAGGTGCCGGGCGAAGTCGTCCTCGGTGATCAGGTCCGGATCAAGGTGGCCGGCCCGGGTACGGCGGGCCAGGGCGGCGGCCGTTCGGGTGATCTCGTCCCGGCCGCCGTAGTCGATGCACATCGTCAGCGTCAGGCCGGTGCGGGTGCGGGTGGTGCGCTCCCGGAGGTGGAGGAGGTCGACCAGGTCGGGCGGCAGGCGGCGGGCGCGGCCGTGCCAGCCCATCCGGACGTCGAGGTCGCGGAAGGGGTCGTCGGCCAGTTCACGGCGCAGGAGGCCGAGGATCGCGTCGACCTCCTCGGCGTCGCGGTGCCAGTTCTCGGTGGAGAAGGTGTACAGGGTCAGGTGCCGCAGACCGATGTCCAGGGCGCCGTGCACCACCTCGCGGACGGCGGTGGCTCCGGCGCGGTGACCCTCGTGCCGGGGGAGGCTCCGCTGCTGGGCCCAGCGGCCGTTGCCGTCCATGATCACGGCGACATGGACGGGCAGCTGGGCGGCCGGGATCTCCGGTGGCCGCTCGCCGCTGGGGTGGGGCGGCGGAGGGCGGAAGGCCGCGGTGTGCGCCGGACGGGTGAGGGTGGCGTGCCCGCCGTGGGCGGGCCGGGGTGCGGGCGGCACCGTCAGGGGGGTCAGGCTCCAGGCCAGGGCCGCGCGGGCCCGGGCGGGGACGAGGATCCGGGCGCGGGTGAGAGGTCCGGGCCGGGGCGTGGCCCGGAGTACGGCCGGCCCGGCGGTGTCGATGGCGTCGAGCTGGGCGCGCAGCAGGGCCGCCATCGTGTGCAGGACGGTGGCGGGGCCGGGGTGCATGCCGCGGCTGAGGCTCTCCTGCGTCACCCACCGGCGGGCCAGGCCGGTCAGGTGCGTGATCAGGGCGGATACGGCGGGGCTCCAGCGGCGGTGCGCCAAGTCGGCGGCGGACCCGGGGTGGTTGTCGAGGGCCTCGCCGGGCAGCAGGAGGTCGCCCTGGGCGAGGTCGGCGGACAGATCGGTGAGGATGTCCGTGAGCCGGACGCCATCGAGGAACTCCTCGTAGGTCTCCCGGGTGTCTAGCCGGAGCGCCACGGGTACCCCGGCCCGGTCGAAGACCGTGCGGACCTGGCCGAACCAGGGCAGCAGGTTGTCCCGGCCCCAGGTGCGCCACTCGGTCCAGTCGGTGAAGTGCCTGCCCCGGGTGTCGTCCTGGACCTGGGTCATGGCCGCGTGCAGTTCGGACAGGTCCAGGCGCCAGCGGGCCGCGGTGTGCACGAGGGCGTGGCGGACGGGGTCCGGGCTGGTGCCGGTGGGCAGTTCGCGGTGCAGGGCGGTGATCCACTCCCCGACGCGGGCGGCCCGTTCGGCGGCGGGGGCGGTGCGGTCGTCGCCGAGGTCGTCGAGGGCGTTGGCGGCCGCCCACAGGGCGTGCAGCGCCGGCCGCAACTCGGCGGGCACCAGCTGGATCAGGGCGTACTCCGCGGGGTCCTGCCGCCTGGTCCGGAGCCGGCACAGCCGGTAGGCCGCCCGCAGTGCCGGGTCTTCGCCGATCACCGTCCGCGCGGTGCTCGTGCGTCGGTCTGCCGGGGCTGGGGTCGCGGGAGGCACATCGCTGACAACGAGAGCGGTACGTCCAGGTATTGCGCTGATCAAGTGGGTTGCCGCGAATGGGCCCGGGGTGGTCGGCGGGGCGTTCGCCCCCGCGCGCGGGTCATCACCGGCCGGCCGTCGGCAGGGTAGGAGCGCTCTCCGACGGAGGCCGACGGGGCCGCCACCGAGGCCACACGGGTCCGGGCACGTCACCGGCCTCGCTGCTCCAAGCCGCAGCCGGGCGGCTCCGCGGCACCGGGGGGTCGCCGCCCCGGGGGGCGGGCCCGGGTGATTACGGGAGACGGCTCCGGCAACTTGCGGGGCGTGCCCGGGCCTGGTGGCTCGGCTGTGGTGGCGGCCCGGGGCGTTCCCGAGTGGACGCGTCCGGTGACTTCAGGGGCGTACTCGGGCCTGGTGGCTGGGCTGTGGTGGGCGGGCCCGGGCGTTCCCGAGGGGACGGTTCCGGTGACTTCACGGGGGCCCGGACGGGCCGGTCGCGGGTGGCCCCGTGTGGACGTGTCCGGTGACTCCGGGGGCGTACTCGGGCCTGGTGGCTGGGCTGTGGTGGGCGGGCCCGGGCGTTCCCGAGGGGACGGTTCCGGTGACTTCACGGGGGCCCGGACGGGCC
>NZ_JBWKHE010000006.1:0-108638 GCF_056433405.1 Streptomyces sp. NPDC044719 | reverse complement strand
CCGGTCGCGGGTGGTCCCGTGTGGACGCGTCCGGTGACTCCGGGGGCGTACTCGGGCCCGGTGGGTCAGTTCTGGTGGCGGCGGGTGAGGGCCTTGTTCAGGGCCGTGCGGAGTTCGGGGGGCGGGGGCGGGCCGTCGGACTCCGCGCTGGCCGTGACCGCGGCGGCCACGTCGCGGAGCTTGGTGTTGGAGAGCTGGGACGTCTCCCGGAGGATGTGCCAGGCCTGGTCGGAGGTGCAGCCGTGGGTGGCCATGAGGATGCCGCGGGCCTGGTCGATGACCGGGCGGGAGGCGATGGCCTGACGGAGCTGCTCGACCTCCGACTGGAGGAGGTGCAGGCGCTCCGCGCGTTCCATGGCGACCGCCGAGGCGGCGGCCGGGACGGGATCGTGGGGCGCGGGCCGCAGCGGATCCGTGGTGTCCAGGCCCGCCAGCTCCAGGATCCGGCGCGGCTGGCCGTTCCAGTTCGCGGTCGTCACCGCCGTCGCACGCGCCCGGCTGTAGTCCGCCAGGGCGTCCAGGAACTGCAGTCCGGCCGTGTCCATGAAATGCACGCCCCCCATGTCGAGGTCGACCCGGGTGATCGTGGCCGGCAGCTCGGCCAGCGTTCTGGCCAGGATGTCCGCACAGCCGTGAACGAGCTCACCACGCGGGGTGAGCTCGGCACGGTCCGCGTCGACGCGGCCACTGATGACCAGGGTGTTCAGCCCTCCTGTGAGGTGTGGTGATGCCGCTGACGTCATGTCACCGCCTTGTCGGTCCTCGTCGGTCGTCATCGGTCCCAGCCGGACTGTGCAACGATCACGTCGCCCCCCCGGGTGGACGTCGGTGTCAGGTGCGCCTGCCCGCCTTACGGCGTACTACACCCGGTTCGGGGGAATGAGCTTTCCCCGGACGGGTACGAGCGCTGTGGACCAGAGCGTGGGGAGAGGGGCTTGAACACTCGACATCAGGTGCCGGCCGCCGGGCCCCGCGTGCCGGGCCTGGCGGTGTTTCCGCTGGCCGGGCGGCAGGGAGTCCGGGCGGCGGGAGAAGTCGGCCTGACGACCCGTGCCATCTGGGAAGGCGTACTGGAGCAGGCCGTTCGCGAGGATGAGGACGTGTACTACCTGGAGCTCTCCGACGTGACGTTCGTCGACGTCGCGGGC
Organism: Streptomyces sp. NPDC044719; assembly: GCF_056433405.1. Classification (NCBI taxonomy): domain Bacteria; kingdom Bacillati; phylum Actinomycetota; class Actinomycetes; order Kitasatosporales; family Streptomycetaceae; genus Streptomyces; species Streptomyces sp. NPDC044719. The sequence goes on along the minus strand of NZ_JBWKHE010000006.1, from coordinate 107,490 downwards.
GCCGGTGCGCTCGCGGCCGCGGCCGGCCAGCTCAGGGACGGCCGCAGGTTCGTCGTGCGCCGGCCGCCGCCGGCCCTGCGCCGGACGCTGGACCTGCTCTGGCCCGACCAGGCCGGGATCGAGGTGGCGACGTCATGACCACTGCCGTCACCGAGCCCTTCGGCCCCCTCGACCCCTTCGTCCACCCCGCGCTCTTCTACCGGGACGAGCAGGAGTACCTCGACGGCACCGTGTCCTTCGTGCGCGACGGCCTGGCGGCCGGCGAGCCCGCGGCGGTCGCGGTGCCCGGCAAGAACCTCGCGCTGATCCGGGACGCCCTTGGCGAGGCCGCGGGCAGCGTGAAGTTCCTGGACATGCGGGAGGCCGGGCGCAACCCGGGCCGGATCATCCCGGGCGTGCTGCGCGCGTTCGCCGACGCCCAGCCGTCCGGCCACCGGGTGCGGATCATCGGCGAGCCCATCTGGGCCGGGCGCTCCGCCACCGAGTACCCCGCCTGCGTCCAGCACGAGGCGCTCATCAACGCGGCCTTCCGGGGCCGTACGGCGACCATCCTGTGTCCGTACGACGTCGAGCAGCTCCCCGAGCACGTCCTCGCCGACGCGTACGCCACCCACCCGACCGTCATCCCCTCCGGCTCCCGGGCGGAGCAGGACAGCGAGGCGTACGCGCCCTGGGCCGTCGTCGACCGCTACAACGAGCCGCTGCCGCCCGTGCCGGACGCGCTGACGTTCCCCTTCGACTCCGACTCGCTCTCCCCGGCCCGGCACGTGGCCGTCGGTGAGGCGGCGCGGCTCGGTCTCACCGGCGTCAAGCTGGACGACCTGGCCCTCGCCACGGCCGAGCTCGCCACGAACAGCGTGGTGCACGGCGGTGGTTCGGGTGTGCTGCGGATGTGGGCCGAGGACGGGTTCGTGGTGTGCGAGGTGCGCGACGAGGGGCGGCTCGCGGACATCCTGGCCGGGCGTCGGCCCGTCCCTCGTGACCAGCGCGGCGGGCGCGGGATTCTGCTGGTCAACCTGATCGCCGACCTGGTGCGGGTGCACCGGAGCGACGTGGGGACGACGGTGCGCTGCTGGTTCGCCCGCTGAGGGCCTCGGCCTCCCCCGGGCGGCTCATGCCCCCAGCGGATCCAGCGCCAGCGGCTCGATCCTGCCCTCCAGCATGGCGCCGAGGCCCTGTACGGCGCACACGTCCGGGCGCTCGGCGATGCGCACCGGCATGCCGGTCGCCTCGTGCAGCATCTCGTCCAGGCCCGGCAGCAGGGCGCTGCCGCCGACCATCATGATCCCCCGGTCGGCGAGGTCGGCGACCAGGTCGGGCGGGCAGTCCCGGAGCACCTTGCCGATGCCGTCGAGGATGGCGGTGAGCGGCGTCTGGATGGCGTCCCGTACGGCGGCGGTGTCGACCTGGACCGAGCGGGCCAGGCCCGTGGCGACGTCCCGGCCGTGGATCTCCGTCGAGGCCGGGCCGTGCGGGGTGAGGCCGTTGCCGGACAGGGCGAGCTGCAACGGCCGTACCGACTGGCTGGGCAGCATCAGCTCGTGCTCGTGACGCAGGTGCTGCACGATCGCGTGGTCGACGGCCTCGCCGCCCACCGGGATGCGCTCGGCGGTGACGATCGCGCCCAGGGACAGCACGGCCACCTGGGTGGCCGCCGCCCCGCACACCATGATCATCGTGGCCTCGGGCTGCTCCACGGGCAGTCCGCAGCCGACGGCGGCGGCGATCAGCGTGTCGACCAGTTCGACGCGGCGGGCCCCGAGGCCGACCAGTGTCTCGATCGCGGCGCGCTGGGCCAGCGGGTCGGCGTCGTGCGGGGTGCAGGCGGCGGCGCGCAGGATCGGCTTGCGGCGCAGGCTGCGGCGCATCTTGTCGCCGAGCAGATGCCGCAGCATGCGCTGGGCCATCTCGATGTCGACGACGGTGCCGCCGGAGACCGGCCTCGCCACCCGGATGTAGTGCGGCGTACGGCCCGTCATCTTCTCGGCGAGCTCGCCGACCGCGATCAGGGCTCCGGTGCGGGTGTTCACGGCCGCGGCGGACGGCTGGTCGACGACGAGCCCTGCGCCCTTGACGTAGACGCGTGTGCGGGCCGCGCCCAGGTCGACGGCGAAGTGGCAGCGGCGCAACTGCTCCAGACTGGCGGTCATGGCAGGTCCTCCCGAGAGCACAGACCGTGGAGGGCCGCCAGACGGCGGGCCTCCCTCGCATCGTGCGCGGGAGGGACCGAAGCCGCCTTTCCAAGGGGGCCGGGTGGGGCGCCGCCGAACGGGGGGTTCCCGCTAGGCCGTGTCCGCAAAGTCCCGCCTGCCCCGCGACGCCTGGCACGCACTCTCGCCGCAGACGCCGCGGGGCCCGCCCTCCGGGCGGACGCCGGGACTTTGCGGACACGACCTAGGGCCGGAGTGAGCGTGTGGCGTTCAGCAGGGGGGCCAGGGAGGTGACCGTGGTCTCGCAGCCCGCTTCGTGGAGTTGCCGGCCGGCGGTGGTGTTGCGGGCGAGTCCGACGAAGCGCAGGCCTGCCTGCTGGGCCGCGGTGAGCTCGGCGACCGTGGAGCCGATCAGTACGCCGGTCGCCGCGGCGCCGCCGGAGGAGTGCATCGCGCGCAGCAGGCAGTCGGGGTGCGGGGTCAGCAGGGTGAGGTCCTCGCCGCGGCCGTGGATGCCGTCCAGCGGAAGGCCGTAGGGCTCCAGATAGCGGTGGACGGCCGGCGCGCCCACGTCCGACACCACGCTCACGCGGCGGCCGAGGTCGTGCAGGGCGCGCACCAGCGGCACGGAGTTGTGGGTGGTGGGAGCGTCGGGGACCGCCTCCAGTTCGCGGGCGTCGAGGCGTTCGCGCAGGAGCGGGCCGAGCCGGTCCCGTGCGAAGGCCCGCAGCACGTCCAGCGGATGCGTGAACGTGTCCCGCACCGCGCCCGGCAGCGCGTCCCGCGGGTCGCGGTGCTCGTCGACGAGGGCGAGCAGGTCGAGCGCGGCCTGTGCGGCGGTGGTCGCCGAGAACAGGCGGGCCATGGGCCCGTCGAAGCCGAGCAGCACAGTCTCGGCCTCGTCGAGGAGACGGGACAACGGCCGTTCCGAGGGAGCGGCCCCCTGCGGTCCGGGCAGGGCCGCCCCTTCCGGGGCCAGCTGCACCGACGCCGTCACCGACAGCCCGGGCACGGGCCACCGGCGCAGCCCGGCGTTGACCGCGCGCTGGGCGGCGCCCGCCCGGCGCAGCGGATGCCGGCGGGTGATCCGGGCCGCCTCCTCCAGCAGATGGTCGAGCAGCGGCCCGGACACCCGGGCGACCTCGCCGCGGACGAAGGCGACCGGGTCGTCCACGTGCCAGGACAGCTCGACCGCGGCGGCGAAGGCGCCCTTGCCGGAGCTCGGCAGGGAGACCCGGTGGTGGGAGTGGTGCGTGGTGAGGTCCACCTCGTAGTACGTCACGTGCCGTGGCGGCCGGGCGCCGTGCGGCTGGGCGGGGTTGAGGAGGGTCAGCGGGCCGTCGGGCCGGGTGTGGACGACGGCCGTGCGGCCCGGGGCCGGTATGCCGAGCCGGCGCAGGTCCTGCGTGATGAAGGGGCCCTCCACCAGGTCGCGGGCCTCCGGTTCGGGGGCCGTGGAGGGGGACAGCGGGCAGTACCAGGCGACGGGCGGCGTGTCGGTGGCGCCGCCTTGGTAGAGGGGCTGGAAGCGCTGGGGTCCCTGGGCCGCCGAGCTGCCGGCGAACTGCTCGTACACGTCCGGGGAGACGACCACCTGGATGTCGGCGGGCACGGGCGGCGGGACCGCCGGCGGGGTAGGCCGGTCCCAGAACGTCACGGTGAGGGGCGGCGGGTCCACGAGCCCGGCCAGGACCTCGGGGAGCCCGCGCAGGACCGCGACCAGCACGGGAAGGACGTAGGTGCCGGGCTCGGTGTGGACGACGTAGCCGTTGCCGCGGACCCGGACGTCGAACCGGTGGGTGGCGAGGGCGCCGCGGGAGAGCATCTCGTGCACCGCGTACTCGAGGGTGATGCGGGCCTCGGGGTGGCCGGTGAGGTCGTCGGCCTCGAAGAGGATCGTGGGGCCGGTGGCCTCTTCGGACGCCCTCTGCTCCAGTTCGGCCTGCCTGGTCTCGAGGTCCAGCCTGAGGCCGCGCAGGCGGTCCCGGGTGGCCGCGGCGGCGGGGCCGGGGATGCCGTCGAGGGGGTCGCCGTACCAGAGGTCGAGAGCGTGCCGGAGCTCTGCGGGCCGGCGCAGCGGGTCGCCGAGCAGCTCCTCGCAGTGGAGCGCGTCGACGTACACGTCCGGCAGGTGCACGGCGTACGCGTGCGAGAAGGAGACGAGAGCGCCTGGGGGCAGCACGGGACGTACCTCCGCTGCCAGCTGCTCGAGGCGGGCGGCGGCCTCGTTCTCCGGCGGGGGCTCCTCCCACAGCCCGCCGGCCAGCTCGGTGTGGGGAACGCGCCGTCCGTGGTCGAGGAGCAGCATGCACAGCAGGGCCTGGGCGTGCGGTGAGGAGGGGGGTTCGATGGGCTCCGTGCCCTCGCTGATGCGCAGCGGGCCGAGCAGGGTGACGTGGCGCGGCGGCGACAACGGGGCGATCGCGGTCACGCGTGCGGCGTGGTCGGCGGCTTCGGACAGCCGGTGTTCGTCGACCAGGTCGAGCAGACGCCCGTGCTCGACCGGAACCGACATGCCCGCGGTCAACTGGCCGAGCAGCCAGCTGAATTCGGCGAGATCCGACTCGGGGTCCTTGCCGTCGGACTCCTCGCCCAGGGCGAACCGGCTCAGCAGCACGGTGCCGTCGGGCCGCAGCAGCAGACCCGCGGGGCCGCGCTCCCCACGCACCAGCCCCTCCCTGTGGAGGGCCTCGAGGCCGGCCAGCCCCTGGCACAGCAGGCGGGCGAACGTCGGGAAGGAGATGCCCGACAGCACTTCGGACAGCGACAGGCCGTCCACGAACTCCGTCACCAGGTACGGCGCGTCGTCCTCCACCCCGAAGTCGAGCACGCGCACCAGATGCGGATGCTCCAGCTCGGCGAGTGCTCGTGCCTCCCTCAGGAACCGCTCGTGCGGAGCGGGCTGGTCGCGATACCGGCGGACGATGACCTGCTGGCCTGTGTGGACATCCACGGCCGTGGACACCCGGCTGCTCCACCCCCGCCGCCCGATCAGCCGGTAGCGGCCTCCGACAAGGTGCTCCGATCCGGCGCCGCCCAGCCGCCGTACCGTCTCTTCGCTCACCGTCGCGAACGCGGGCCCCGAGCCGTGCCGGCCGGTGTCCGTCTCGGCCCGGAACTCCCCGGCCGCGAGCCCCGCCCGTTCGTCGATCAGGCCGCCGACGCGTTCGAGGAACTCCCGGGTGCGGCCCCGGGCCGTGCGGGGCAGGGAGCGCAGCAGCAACTCCCTTACGCCGGGCCGGAACTCATAGGAGCCGGGCGGGCCGGGGGCCGCGGCGAGCATGCCGCTGAGGATCACCTCGGCGAGGTGCTGGGGGTGCGGGTCGCGGGCCACGGTGCGCTGGACGAGGCGCATCACCGGCACGGACGGGACCGCCAGGGCGAGATGCCCGGCGAGGCGGAAGGCCTCGGGGGACGCGGTCGCGCGGAAGCGCAGCACCAGGTCCTCCGAGGACACCGACGCGAGGTCGGGGGCCGGTTCGGCGGGTGGTGCGGGGACGGGCGGCAGCCAGGCCGCCGCGCCCGGGGTGCGGGCGCCGCCCGGGTCGGCGACCAGGGCCGCCCAGTGGGCGAGCCACGGGGCGGCCGGTTCCAGGACCGGCAGGGGCAGGGCCCGGTCGGGGGCAGGCGCGGCTTCGTACGGGGTGAAGGCGAGTGCCCCCGAGGGCGCCGCCGTGGCCGGGGCGGTCAGCAGGCCCGGTTCGGCGGGCAGTGCCGTGGTGGACCAGAGGTGTTCCGGCAGGGGCTGGACCACGGCGAGCGGCATGTGGCGGGCCCAGCGGCGCAGGGTGCGGTACCAGCGGTCGCCCGCCTCGCCCGGGCGCCACTGCGGGCCCATGCAGTCGCTGATGACGAGGGTGACCGTACGGCCGTCGTCGAGGACGGGGACCTGGCGGGCCCGGCCGTCGGGCGTGGCCGGATGCAGGGTGACCGTACGGAAGATGCCCGACTGGGCGAGGGCCGTGTGCAGTTCGCTCACCAGGGGGCGCCAGACCGGCATGGTGGGGCCCGTGTCGTGCACGAGGTTCAGCCGCAGCCAGCGGTCGGGGGCCGGGCGCAGCACCGGGAGCCACACGTCGGGGTGGGCGCCGAGCCGGGCGATCCGGTCGGCCGTCGCCCGTTCGTCCAGCACCCGCAGGTGCGGTGAGGGCACCTTGCGCTGCAGCGGGCGCAGGGCGCGCTGGAGTGCGAGGGGGTGGGGCAGCATCGGGGGTGCGGGGGCGAGGAGGGGGGAGCCGCCGCCTGCTCCGTCCCCCTGTGCGGGGCCCGGGGAACGAGGGGCGGGAAGGCGCAGGGGGACGCGGTCGGGCGCGGGGGCCGGGGGTGGTGGCTCGGAGGCACGTGGTGGCACGGGGGCGGCCAGGGGGTCGCCCTCGGGCGTGGAGGCCTCGGCTGTCTTGCCGGTCGTGACTGGGCCGATGGTCGCAGGCTCCTCCGCTGACGGCCCGTCCGCCTCCAACCGGCCCGCCAGCCACAGCAGTTCCGCGAGCTCCCGGGGCGTCGGCGACGCACCCGCCGCGGACAGCGCCGCGGCCAGGCGGGCGAGTGGGGACTGCCCCGCCTCGCGCTCAGTGTGTGCGTGTCCAGCCCCGGCCGCGCGGCGGCTGATCCCCGAGGAACCGTCACCGGGGACGCGGCCCGCCCCGCGAGCGCCTGCCCCGTCTGCCCGAGGGCCCTCCCACTCGTGCTCAGAATCCATCGCCGTCGGCCGTCGCGCTGAGGTACGGCATCAGCTGCTCGGCGAGGTCGTCGCGGGACTCGGCGTCCAGGCCGGAGACTCCGGTGAGGTAGAGGGCGTTCAGGAGCTGGTCGGTGGCGAGTTCGCCGCCGTTGGCCCGCTCGAGAAAGCGGGTGATCAGACGGTCCGCGGCGGCGTCCGGCGTGTCGAGGTGGGCGCGGACGATGTCGGTGAGCTGGTCCCGGTCGGGGCGGCGCAGCTTCAGCCGGACGCAGCGGCGCAGGAAGGCCGGCGGGAACTCGCGTTCGCCGTTGCTGGTCAGTACGACGAAGGGGAAGGCCCGGCAGCGGACCCGGCCGCGGTGGACGGCGACCGGCGTGTCCGTGCCGTCGGCGAGGACCTCGGCCGCCGTGTCCTCCGAGTGGCGGGCGGCGCGGACCAGTTCGGGGATCTCGTACTGGCCCTCCTCCAGGACGTTCAGCAGGTCGTTGGGCAGGTCGAGGTCGCTCTTGTCGATCTCGTCGACGAGCAGGGCACGGGGCCGGTCGTAGGGGAGCAGTGCCGTGCCGAGCGGGCCCAGGCGCAGATGGTCCTCGACGTCGCCGGCGGCCGGCCGGTCCCGCCCCTCCCGGTCCTGCCGCTCCCGGGCGGCGTACAGCCGGGACAGCGGGTCGTACTGGTAGAGGCCGTCGCCGAGGGAGCTGCGGCTGGTGATGTTCCAGCGCAGCACCGGGCCGAGGCGCAGCTCTCGGGCCACCGCGTACGCCAGTGAGGACTTGCCCGTGCCCGGCGGGCCGGTGACGAGCAGGGGGCGGCGCAGACAGAGCGCGGCGTTGACGAGCCGGACGCTCTCCGGGGTGGCCACGTACGACTTGGCCCGGTGCACACGGTCGGGCGAGACGGCCGTCGCGTCGTCGGTGTCGTCGGGCGGCGGCAGGGCGGGCCCGCCGTCGAAGGCGCGCCAGGGCGGTGGGGCGGGGAGGTGGTCGATGCCGTCGTGCGGCTCGTTCCTGCCGGTGTAGACCGACCAGTGCGGCATGGGGGGTGGTCTCCGCTCTCCGTTTTCGTGCTGGTGTTTCTCAAGGCGCCCCGGACCGCGTCCGGGTGGGTCAGGACACCGGCGACCCCGCGTGCGCGGCGGTGACCGCGTGCGGGTCGGTGAAGACGCGCGGGTCGTCCCAGAGCAGCTGGATGCCGTGGGCCCAGTGGTCCTCCTCCGCGTCGGCCTCCTCGCGCAGGGCCAGGACGTGGCGCGGGAGTTCGGCGGGCGGTACGGCCGCCACACAGGCGTCGAGCGCGTCGAGGAAGGCCTTGCCGGTACAGCCGTCTCCGGCGCACTCCTCCTGCCCGGAGTCGCAGCCGCCGCGCGACCACACGATGACCGGGGCCGGTGCGGTGAGCGAGGTGTCGAAGTGCGGCCGGGTGCGGGCGGCGGCCGGGGCGGTGCCGAACCCGGCGAGGCAGGCGTCGGGCCGCCGCATCCGCATCCGCAGCCGTCCGGGTTCCTCCGGGCCGCCGCACTCCACACGGTGCATCCGCGCGCCCGGCAGGGAGTCCAGGCGCTTCCACGCCCGGGTCAGGACATGCCGGGTGCTGGCCTTGCGCCGGGCGTGGTCGGTGACGACCAGCGGGTAGACGCAGCCGAGCGGGGTCGCGTCGTCGGGGGCGCTCTCCCAGAGGTCGACGGGCCAGTCCAGCCAGTCCCGGGGCAGCGCGAACGCGACCAGCTCGTCGGCGCCGGGCGTCAGATACCGGAAGGCCGCCTCGATGCGGTCCCGCACATAGGCGTGCAGCCGGTGCTCTTCGACCGTGCCGGAGTCCACCGGGTGCCGTCGCCCCTCGCTGTACGCGGACACCTCGACCCGGACCAGCCCGTCGCCCGCTCCGCTGTGCCCCAGTTCTACGAGGATGGGCGACCAGTCGGGCGCCGACGGCTCCACGGCCGGGGTGTGCAGCAGGGCTTCGAGCCGGTCGGCGAACCGGGACACGGTCCGCGCGGCGCCCGGGCCGTCGAGTTCGCACAGCACGAACAGGGCCGCCGACCACAGCGAGTCGAACCCCTCCTCGGGCGGCGGCGGGTCGAACGGATCGGCCGCCGCGGTGTAGAGCCGGGCCGGGTCGCAGTCCACGCCCGCGCGGGCCGCCTTCTCGACCAGGGCGCGCAGCCGCGCCCGGTCGGCACCGGTGTGGTCCGAGGTGGGCACGAGGCTCTGCAGGCCGGGCCAGTAGCGGGCCATGACCTGGGTGGGCATCATCCGGCCGTTGCGCACGTCCCGGCTGCCGGCCGCCGCCGTGACCATGCCGATGACCTCGCCGGTCTCGGCCAGGGTGACGGCGGCTCCGCTGAAGCCGGGGGCCAGGGGCTGGCCTCCGGGGTGCCAGGCCTCCAGTTGGAGCCACTCCCGTTTGATCAACTGGGCTGCGGTGACCCGGTACTCGGCGAGGGTGCCCTCGTCGAAGCCGGCCGGGAAGCCGTAGACGACGAGCTTGCGGGGGCTCGTGCCGTGCGCGGCGTCGACGGGTGCGAGCGCGGCCGGGGCGATGTGCATCTCCCGGTCCAGTTCCAGCACGGCGAGGTCACCGAGGTCGGTGCCGGCGCCGGTCCAGCCGCCGTGGGCGACGACCCGGGCGGGCACGGCCGGTGACCCGGGCCGCTCGGTGAAGGTCACCGTCAGACCGTCGCCGTCCTGCACGACATGGGCGCAGGTCAGCACCGTGCTGGGGGTGACCAGGAAGCCCGCTCCGGCCACCCGGCCGTGTAATTCGATCCGGGCGTGCCACTCGGCGCTGTTCAGGGTGGTCTCCAGGGCGCTGCCCACGGCGCTGTTCATGAGGCGGCGCCGGCCTCCCGAGCGCCGGACCCCTGCGCACCCGCCTCCGAAGCGGACGGGGACCAGGACAGCTTGACCACCAGATGGCCCTCGGCGGTCCCCTTGGCGATGAACGCGCCCGTCTCGGCGGACAGTTTCACCCCGAACTCGATCTCCACGCCGTCGGGCTTCAGCGAACCGTCGCGGAAGACGCGCAGCGCGGACTCGGCGGCGGCGCGCACCCCGTCCAAGGCACCCTCGAAGGTACGGGTCGCCTGGACCGTCCCGTCGCCCCGGGAGACCAGGCGGGAACCGGACCGCTCCTCCACCCCCTCGACCGCGACCACGGCACCGTCACCGGTCCTGAATTCGACCAACCCGTCCACGGCACCCCCGTCGTCCCACTGCACTGAGCATTTCCATTGTGACGGACGGTACTTGATGTCACGTGGGGCATCCACCGGATCTACGGTCCCACCGTCCCCCGGATCACCCCCAGCTCCACCAGATCCTGCGGCCGGATGCGGAGCTGGTCCGCCGTCGGCTCCACCTCGCGCGGCGGCCGCTTGAGGATGGCCGCCGCGAGCTCAGGGGCGATCACCGAGAAGTAACTGTCGGGCGTGGCCCAGGTGTTGCCGGGCGCGGCCAGGGCCAGCGCGCCGCCGGAGCCGCCCTCGCCGATCACCAGCGTCGTCACCGGCGTACGGGCGCCCGCCACCGCCACGAACAGGTCGGCGATCGCCGCGCCCGCGCCCTGCCGCTCGGCCTCCGCGTCGTTGGCCGCGCCCGGGGTGTCGACGAGGGTCAGCACCGGAATGCCGAGCCGGTCCGCGAGCCGGATCAGCCGGGCGGCGGTGCGGTAGCCGGCGGGGCGGGTCGCGGTCCCGGTCTGCGCCGCGTACGCGACCGTACGGCCCTGGTGCTCACCGAACCCGCACAGCATCCCGTCCGGGTCGGTGCCGCCGCAGCGGTCACCGCTGATCGCGACCCGGTGGGTGAAGTAGGCGTCCAGATAGGCGGCGGCACGCGGGCGCCCGGGCGAGCGGGCCCGCCGGACGGCGTCCCAGCCGGTGCCGGGCAGGCCCGCGCTGTCGCCGAGCGGTTCCGGCGGCGGGGCGGGCGTGCCGGACGGGGACGTCAGCAGCGGCAGCCACCGTCCCAGCACCTCGCGCAGTTCCTCCGGCCGTACGACCGCGTCCACCGCGCCCGCCGCCAGTTGCGCCTCGGCCGTGTACGCCGCCGGGTCCGCGTCCGCCGGCCGCACCCGGGAGCCGGCGAAGCCGATCTGCGCCCCGGGCAGCGCGAGGACCACGTCGGCGCCCGCGCCCAGGGTGGCCCAGCCGCCGCCGGTCGTCGGGTCGCGCACCACGGCGACCTGGGCCAGCCCGGCCTCCCTGGTGAGCGCCGACTGGCGGGCCACCCGCTGGAGCTGGGTCAGGGCGAGCATGCCCTCCTGCATCCGGCTGCCGCCCGTGGCGACCAGCGGCACGACCGGGAGGCGGTGGTCACGGGCGTAGGTGTACGCCGCCTCCAGCCGGTCCCCGGTGCGCTGTCCCAGGGAGCCGCCGAGGAAGCCGAACTCGAACGCGATCAGCACGGCCCGGGCGCCGCCGATCCGGGCGGTGCCGCAGACCACGGACTCCTGCTCGCCGGTGCGTTCGGCGGCACGGGCGCGGGAGGCGTCGTAGCCCGGCCACCCGAGCGGGCCGTCCGGCCTGGGATCCCTTATGGGCGCGGGGAGTTCGGCGAAGGTGGAGTCGTCGGCGACGAGGGCGACGATCTCGCGAGCCGAGTGCCGGTCACTCATGGGTCAGCGCCCGCTTCATGATCTTCCCCATGTCGTTGCGGGGCAGCGCGTTCAGGTGGTGGACGACCCGGGGGCGCTTGTGCGGTGCGAGGCGCTCGGCCACATGGTCGGCCAACTCGGCCAGGGCGGGCGGCGACTCGGGATCCGCGGGCACGATCCACGCCACGATCCGTTCGCCCAGGTCGGGGTCCGGTTCCCCGGTGACCGCGGCCTCCCGCACCCCCGGGTGTTCGAGGAGCGCGTTCTCGATCTCACCCGCCCCGATCTTGTAACCGCCGCTCTTGATCAGGTCGGTGGCCTTGCGGCCGACGATCCGGACATAGCCGTCGGGGTCGCGCACCGCCATGTCGCCGGTGCGGAACCAGCCGTCGGCGGTGAAGGCGGCGGCGGTGGCGTCGGGCCGGTTGAGGTACTCGGTGAACAGGTTCGGGCCGCGCACCTGGATCTCGCCGACGGTCTCCCCGTCGTACGCGGAGACCTCCGAGCCGTCCTCCTCGACCAGCCGCAGCTCCACACCGGGCAGCGGCACGCCGACCGTGCCCGGGCGGGCCTCGCCGTCGGCGCGGACGCTGGTGTTCATCAGCGTCTCCGTCATGCCGTAGCGCTCGATCACCCGCCGTCCGGTCGCGGTCGCGATCCGCCCGTGGTCGTGCACGGGCAGCGCGGCCGAACCGGAGACCAGCAGCCGCGCCCCGGTCAGCGCCTTCACCAGATCCGGGTCGCCGGTCACCGCCTCCGCGATGCGGTGGTACATCGTCGGCACGCCGAACAGCATGGTCGCGCCCCCGGCCAGCTCACGGGTCACGCCCTGGGTGCTGAACCGGCCCAGGTGGCGGACCGATCCGCCGCGCCGCAGCGGTCCGAGCGTGCCCAGGACCAGGCCGTGCACGTGGAACAGCGGCAGTCCGTGGACGAGGACGTCGTCGCCGCTCCACTGCCAGGCGTCGGCCAGCGCGTCCAGGGTCGAGGAGATCGCCCGGCGCGGGATGACGGCGCCCTTGGGCGGGCCGGTGGTGCCGGAGGTGTAGACGATCAGGGCCGGGTCGGCCTCGTCGGCGTGCTCCTCGGGGGCGGGGCCGGTGCCGTGCACGTCCACGTCGAGCCGGGGCAGGTCCCCCACGGGGGAGGGGAGTTGGTCCTCCGGGGCCGTGAGCACCAAGTCGGGGGCGCTGTCCGACAGGATGTGGCCGAGCTCCTTCCCGCCCGACTTCGGGTTGAGCGGTACGGCGGGGACGCCGGCCAGCAGGGCAGCGACGACGGCGACGGCGGTCTCCATCGTGGGCGTCGCCCAGACGGCGACCCGCCTGGCCGCGCCGATGTGTGCGGCGAGGGCGCCGGCCGCGGCGGCGAGTTCTCCGTACGTCAGCGAGCGCTCGCCGAACCGGAGAGCGGGGCGGTCGGCCGGGGCCTCGGTCAGGGCCGGGAAGAGAGGGGGCACGCGTCCGTCTCCTTAGTCGTTCTGCCTGTTCTGCCTGTTCTGCCTGTCTGTCTGTTCGTGGGGCATCGGCCGGCTATCCCCAGCCGGGAACGACCATCACCAGCCATGCCGCCGCCGGTACGACCGCCACCACGATTCCTCCGTACACCATCAGCTGCCGGAAGAAACGCTCGCGGTCGACGTCCGGCGCGGCGGCCAGGACCAGGGCGCCGTTCGTGGAGAACGGGCTCACGTCCACGACGGTCGCCGCTACGGCGAGCGCGGCGACCATGCCGATCGCGCCGATCTCGCCCCGTTCCAGGAAGGGGACGGCCAGGGGGATCAGAGCGCCCATGATTCCCACGGAGGAGGCGAAGGCGGAGACCAGCGCGCCGATGTAGCAGAGCAGGAGGGCGGCGAGGAGGGGGACTCCGATGCCGCCCACGCCCTCGCCGGCCCAGGTGATGGTGCCCATCTCGTCGAGGACGCCTACGTAGGTGAGGACGCCGCAGATGAGGAGGACGGTGGGCCAGGCGATCTCGCCCACTGCCTTGCGGCTGTCTTCGGGCCACAGTGTGCTGAGGACCACTGCGAGGGTGATGGCCGTGAGGCCTGCGTCGAGGTCGAAGACGAGGACGGCGACCACCAGGGCCAGGAGGGTGGTGAGGGTGGCGATGCGGGAGGGGGTGAGGCTGGTTTCTTCCGGGCTCGTGGGAGTGGCTGGGGTGGGGCTGCCGCCGTCGCTGCCGGTTTCGTCCACCGCGCCCTGCGCCCACAGCTTGAGGCCCCCGCAGACGACGAACACCACACCGGCGATCACCAGGTTCGCCGTCAGGGACGCCAGGAAGAGGACGAGTTCGTTGCCGGGGAGCTTTTCCCGTTCGACGATGCCGTTGACGATCGAGCCGTAGATGCTGATGGGGGAGAAGCCGCCGGCCTGGGCGCCGTGTACGACCATCGCGCCCATCAGGAGCGGGCTGATCCCGTAGCGCGTGGCGAAGCTCAGGGCGATCGGGGCGACGATCGCGACCGCGGCCGGGCTGACCGCGCCGATCGCCGTGAGCGCGCCGGTCAGCGCGAACATCACCCAGGGGATGAGCGCCACCCGCCCCCGCACGAGCCGGACGGCGGCGTGCACCAGCCAGTCGGTGGTGCCGTTGGCGCGGGCGATCGCGAAGAGGTACGTGACGCCGACCAGGACGACGAACAGGTCACCGGGGAAGCCGGCGAAGATGCCGTCCGCGTCGAGGTCGGCGACGAGCCCGCCCACCCCGAAGGCCGCGGCGAAGGCGAGCGCGCCCATGTTGACGGAACGGGTGGTGGCGATGACGAACACCACGACGAGGACGAGGATCGAGATGAGTTCGGGGGACATACGGGCTCCCGTCGTTGGGCCCCGGAGCGGCTGGGAGCATCTGGGAGTGGCCGAGTGGCTGAACCACTTCAGGTGCGTTGGCTGAAAGAGTGGGTGCGGCCCGGGCCCCCGTCAAGGGGTCGCGCGATAATTGGTTCAGCCACTCGGCCACCGGGCAGGCCGGTGTTACGCTCCCGGCGAGAGGGGGACTCCGTGACCGACGCCCTGCGCCCCATGACGAAACAGCGCCTCTACGAACAGGTGCTGGAGCGGCTGCGCCAGTACGTCGCCGAGGGCGGGCTGCGCGCCGGCGACCGGCTGCCGCCCGAGCGTGATCTCGCCCAGCGGCTCGGGGTCAGCCGCGCCTCCGTGAAGCAGGCGATCGTCGTGCTGGAGGTCCAGGGCCTGGTGGAGGCCCGGCACGGGGGCGGTACGTACCTCGTGCGGGACAGTCTCGACACCGAGCCCGTGGAGCGGATGGTCGAACGCCGCAGGCGCCTCCCGGATGTCCTGGAGGCCCGGGAGGCGCTGGAGACGAAGCTCGCCGAACTGGCCGCCGAGCGGCGCACGGAGGACGATCTGGCGGCGATGCGCTCGGCGCTCGCGCACATGACCGAGGAGATCGAGGCGGGCGGTCACGGCGTGGAGGGCGACCGCCTGTTCCACGCGGCCGTGACGGCGGCCGCCCACAGCGGTCTGCTCGCCGAGTTCATGCGCTCCATCGCCGAGCAGATCGCCGAGAGCCGCACCGAGTCGCTGCGCCAGCCCGGCCGTCCGTCCCGCTCGCTCTCCCAGCACCAGGCCATCCTCGACGCGATCGCCGACGGGGAACCCCGCCGGGCG
The DNA here is from genome assembly GCF_056433405.1 of Streptomyces sp. NPDC044719. Classification (NCBI taxonomy): domain Bacteria; kingdom Bacillati; phylum Actinomycetota; class Actinomycetes; order Kitasatosporales; family Streptomycetaceae; genus Streptomyces; species Streptomyces sp. NPDC044719. Next base: position 92,431 of record NZ_JBWKHE010000006.1, on the reverse strand, counting down.
GCCGCGGCCATGCGCCGCCATGTCCGCACGGTGGCGAAGGTGCGGCTGCTGGACTGGGAGCCGGGCCAAGAGGAGTAAAGGCCCGTGTTTCTACGCCGTTCCGGTCAGGCCGCCCGTTCCACCACGTCCGCCACCACACAGCTGACGTTGTCCGGGCCGCCCGCCTCGTTCGCCGCGCCGACCAGGGCCTTGACCGTCTCGTCCGGGGTGACCCGCGAGGTGAGGAGGTCGAGGATGCGGTCCTCGGGGACGACACTCGACAGGCCGTCGGAGCACAGCAGATAGCGGTCGCCCGGGTGGGCGTCGTGCAGGCGGAGGTCCGGGATCACCGTCGCCCCTCCGCCCGTCAGGGCCTTCAGGAGGAGGGCGCGCTGCGGGTGGGAGACGGCCTCCCCGGCGGTCAGGCGCCCCTCGTCGATCATCGACTGGACGACCGTGTGGTCGTGGGTGATGAGGAACAGTTCGCCGTCGCGCAGCAGATAGGCACGGGAGTCGCCGATGTGCACCAAGGCCAGCCGCGAGCCCGTCCACAGCAGAGCGGTCAGGGTCGTGCCGATGTCGTCGGCGCCGTCGGCCACGTCGTGGACGGCCTGGGTCGCGCCCCGCACCGCGTCCTCCAGGAGGTTGAGGACCCCGCCGGCCGGGATGTCCGCCGTGTCCAGGGAGCGCAGTGCCTCCACGGCGGCACTGCTCGCGGGCGCGCCCGCCGGGCCGAAGCCGTCGGCGACGGCGAGCAGCCGGGTGCCCGCGTACGCGGTGTCCTGGTTGGCGGGGCGGACGCGTCCGGTGTCCGAGTGGGCGGAGTAACGCAGTTTCAGCACGGCGGTGTCCTCTCCTGGCTCTCGCGAGTCCGTCGTCAGGTGGTCGACCAGGAACGCGGCGAGGTCCCGCCGTACCGCCGTCTCCGCCTCGACCCGTGCCCAGAAGGCGCGGATCTCCCGGGCGGCGGCCGTCGAGTCGCGGTCGTGCAGGCGGCACACCCGGCGGATCTCGGCCAGCGGCATGCCCAGCCGCCGCAGCCATGCCACCAGCCGGGCCTGCTCGAGCTGGGCCACCGCGTAGTACCGGTATCCGGTGTCCGGGTCCACCCGGGCGGGCCGCAGCAGGTCCAGCTCGTCGTACAGGCGCAGTGCCTTCGGCGAGAGCCGGCAGGCGTTCGCGAACGCGCCGATCGTCAGCATGTCCATGCGTCTCCCCGCGGTCCCGCGCTCCTCGCGCTCGTTCCGTTCCGTCACCGATGCTGGGGCTTCACCAAAGGTGAAGGTCAAACAGGGTGTCGTGGTTCCATCGAGGATTGTTAGCCTGCGGCGGACATCGTTCGATCGTCCGTACGAGAATGGAGCCGCCGTGGCCGGCACCCCGCGCATCGCGCTCGTCACCTACGACCCCGGTGGCGAGGTGAGCAAGGACCGGGACCTGCCGGTGCTCGCGGACGCGCTGCGGGAGGCCGGGACCGAGGCGGCCGTCGTCCACTGGGACGACCCCGAGGTGGACTGGGCCGGGTTCGACCTCGTCGTCATACGGTCCACCTGGGACTACAGCTGGCGGGCCGAGGAATTCACGGCCTGGGCCGAGCGGTGCGCGAAGGTGACGCGGCTCGCCAACCCGGTGGACGTCGTGCGGTGGAACGCCGACAAGAGGTATCTGGGCCGGCTCGCGGAGGCCGGGGTACCGACCGTGCCCACCCGCTACTTCGCACCCGGCGACCCCCTCGAGCTGCCCGACGACCACGAGTACGTCGTGAAGCCCACCTCCGGCGCCGGCGCCCGGTACGCCGCCCGCTACCCCGCCGGAGAGCGGGACGCCGCCACGCGCCAGGTCGAGCGGATGCACGCCGAGGGCTTCACCGTCATGCTCCAGCCCTATCTGACCAGCATCGACACCCACGGCGAGCGGGCCCTGCAGTTCTTCGGCGGACGACTGCTGCACGCCTCCCGCAAGGGCGCCGTCCTCGCGCCGGGCACCCCGTACGACGCCGACAAGATCGCCCACCCGGATCTCCGGCCCTGGGAGCCGGCCCCCGCCGAACTGGCCGTCGCCGAGCGGGCCCTGGCCGCCGTGCCCCTGGCCGGTGATCAGGAGCTGCTGTACGCGCGCGTGGACCTCGTCACCGGGCCGGACGGGGAGCCGTGCGTGATGGAGCTGGAGCTGATCGAACCGAACCTGTTCCTGTGGCTGCACCCGGAATCCCTGCCGAGGGTGGTCGAAGCGGTCCTCGCCGCCATGGACTGATCATGACCCGTGGGGGATACGTTCCCTGATGCGGCTTTTGGTGTACTGGTAGGGCCATGCCCTCCGAGCGACGGTCCTGGGCACCGCTGCTGGCGGTGTGTGCCGGGTACTTCATGGTGATCCTGGACGTGACCGTCATCAACGTCGCCGTGCCGGTGATCGGGCGGGAGCTGTCGGCCTCGCTGACGGGCATCCAGTGGATCACCGACGGGTACACCCTGGTCTTCGCCGGGTTCCTGCTGACGGGCGGTGCGCTGGGGGACCGGCTGGGCAACCGGCGGGTGTTCTGCACGGGCGTCGCGGTGTTCACCCTGTCCTCGGCCGCGTGCGCGCTGGCGCCGAGCGCCCCGTTCCTGGTGGTGGCCCGGCTGGTGGAAGGGCTCGGGGCGGCGCTGATCGTGCCCGGTTCCCTGGCGCTGCTCCAGCAGGCCTACCCGGAGAAGGCCGTACGCTCGCGGGCCTTCGGGCTGTGGGGTTCGATGGCGGGCATCGCGGCCTCCGCCGGGCCGCTGCTGGGCGGGCTGCTCGTCTCCACTGCGGGCTGGCGCTGGGTGTTCCTCATCAACCTGCCCGTCGGCGCGGCCTGTCTGGCGCTGACCCTGCGGCACGTCGGCCGCTCGCCCCGGCGTGCCGACCGGCCCCTGGACTGGCCGGCGCAGGTCGCGGTCGTGGCGGCGGTGGCCCTGCTGACGGCGTCGCTCAACGAGGCCGGACGGCGCGGCTGGACCGACCCGGCCGTGCTCGCCGGTGTGGGCCTGGCCGTACTGGCCGCCGCGGCCTTCGCGCTGCGCGAGCGGCTGGCCCGCTCCCCGGTGCTGCCCCTCGGCCTGCTGCGGTCGCGTGCCATGAGCGGCGGCGCCGTCATCGGCCTGCTGTTCAACTTCGGTTTCTACGGCATGGTGTTCACCGCCAGCCTGGAGTTCCAGCACCAGCGCGGCTTCAGCGCCCTCGGCACCGGGCTCGCGCTGTTCCCGGCGGTGGCGATGACCATGTTCGCCTCCGTCCTGTCCGGCCGGCTGACCCGCCGCACCGGCGACCGTCCGCTGGTGGTCTCCGGCATGCTCCTGGCCGCACTCGGGCTGGCCGGCTGGGCCGCGGCGGGCGCCGACCCCGCCTACGCGCTGCTGGTGGCCCCGATGATGGCAGCCGGATTCGGTACGTCCTTCGCCCTCACCGGCTCGACCACCACCGTGATGGGCGCCGCGCCCGAGGCGTACTCGGGGGCCGCCTCCGCCCTTTTCAACACCACCCGCCAGATCGGCAGCGCCACCGGCGTGGCCCTCGGCGGCAGCCTGCTCGCCTCGGCCACCGACTACGGAACCGGGATCCGCACCAGCATGCTCGTCGGCGCGCTCGCCTATCTGGCCGCCGCGGTCCTCGCGTGGCGGTGCGTGCCCGCGAAGGCCGGACAGCCCGGCGCGGAGCCCCTCACTCCTGACGGCCGGTGACGGCCACCCGCTGCAGCAGCCCCCAGGTGAACTCCGCGACGACCTCCCGCCGCACCCCCGCCGCGTCCGGCGCCGCGAACGCCAGCCCCCACCGGGTCGGCGCCGTGCCCTCCAGCGGACGGGCCGGGGCGAAGGCGCGGGCCGCCTCGTCGACCGTGCAGGACCAGGGGGCGAGATCGTCGAGAGTGCGCAGCTCGGGGCCCGCGGCGCCCGGCGCGCGGACCAGCCACTCGTTCCACACGGCGCCGTTCGGGGCGGTCAGGACCTCGAAGCGCAGGGCGGGCCAGAGCGGCACGGGCCACAGCCACGCCTCGCAGTCCAGGTCGCCGATGCGGCGGGGCGTCCGGGACTCCGCCGCACCGAGGACCGAGCGGTAGCGGGACAGGGGCGGGCGGGAGCGCGGAGAGCGGATCATCGCCTGCCAGCGTTTGTTCGCCTCGCGCATGTCCGCGAGGGAGACGCCCAGCTCGTGCCGGGCGTCCTCCACCAGGCCGGGATTGTGGTCGGCCATGCGGCGCAGCAGCACCAGCTGGAAATCGAGCGTGGTGAAGGGGCTAGCGGGGCGCTTTCCGGAGGGCATGGGAACCATCGTCGCCCACCGGGGCCGTTCCGGGGCGGCGGCCGTCGGGCAGGAAGAGCACGGAGTTGACATAGCGCGGGCCCCTGAGCAGAGGGGAGGGCAGGACGCGGCGGAGCAGGCCGTGGGAGACGACGTAGGAGGCGTCGGCCTGGTGGTCCTCCAACGGGAACTCGGCCAGCGGCACCCAGGTGTCGCCCGGCAGCACCCAGCCGTCGTAGCCCAGCAGGGCCAGATAGGTCACCACCGGGGCGATCGGCTGGATGCGGGACTCCAGCTCCACGAACAGGGCCGGCCGGTCACGGGCCAGCAGACCCGTCGCCCCGCGCAGGACCGCCGGCTCGTTGCCGTCCACGTCGATCTTGATGAAGCCGACGTCGCGCAGCCCCAGTTCGTCCAGCGTGACGCAGGGGACGTCCAGCGCCCGGCCGTGGATGTCACGGCGGACCAGCGAGGACACGCCCCGGTCGCCCGAGTCGTCCGACGGCAGCCACAGGCGGGCCAGGCCCGGACGGTCCGAGGCCGCCGCACGGACCACCCGTACGTTCGGCGGGACGGCGGCGGCCAGCAGCCGGGCCAGATGGGGCACCGGCTCGATCGTCACGACCTGCTCGGCGCGGCCGGACAGCCGGTGCGTCCAAGGGCCGTACCAGCCACCGACGTCCACCGCCGTACCGCAGTCCGGCGGGCACAGCTCGGCGAGCCGGGCCAGCTCCGGTTCGAACCGCGGATACAGGGCCCGGGCCGTCGCGGCCACCAGCCGGGTGGGCAGGAAGGGGGCGAGGCGGGCCGCCAGGCTGGTCACGGTGCCATCCTCTTGAGGAGTTCCTCGTGCTCGTCGTCCGGCACCTGCTCACCCGAGGACGGCAGCAGCTGCGGAATGCCGTCGAGGATCGGATAGCGGCGGCGCAGCCGCGGGTTGTACAGGGCCTCCTCCTGCTCGGCCTCCTCGGCCAGCAGATGCAGCGGGCCCTTGTCGAGCGGGCACGCCAGGATCTTCAGCAGCGGGTCATCAGGCTTCACGGTGATGCCAACTCCTTGGCTGGGGCGGGCTCCTGGGGAGCGGAGTCGTGTTTGGGCATGGTCAGCAGTACGGCGACGGCCAGGGTCGTGCCCGCCACCCGCAGCGCGAGCCGCAGCGGCTCGTCCGGCAGCGCCTCGCCGAACGACAGCGTGCCGAGCACCGCCGTGAACAGGCAGGTCACGGTCGTGCACACCGGCACGATCAGCGAGGCCCGGCAGCGCTGCAGCGCCGCCTGCGACATCACCAGGCCGAACACACCGGTGAACAGCAGCAGATACGGATACGGGGAGCTCAGCAGGTCCAGGACCGCGCCGCCGATCCCGCTGGTCGTCAGATGGCTCGACACCCCCTTGATGGCCAGCGAGCTGACGCCGTACAGCAGACCCACCGCCACGCCGTACTCCACGCCGGTCGTCGGGCGCCGGTGCCGGTTGCGGGCGCGCCGCTCGGCGGAGCCGTACAGCCACACCCCGGCCGCCAGCGAGGGCACGCACACCAGCAGGATCAGCGGGTAGGGCGCCTCCTGGCTGACGGAGTCCGAGCCCTCGCGCAGGGACAGCACCACCATCAGCAGCGCGAGCAGGATCGCGCCCAGCGCGTACCGCTCCCGGCCGGTCGTCTGCTCGCCGAGCAGCCGGGCCGACAGCAGCACGAGCAGGACCAGGCCGGAGACGAAGATGCCCTGCGCGGCGGCGATCGGCAGCGTCCGGTACACGGCGAGCTGCGCGGCGAACCCGGCCGCGAGCGAGAGCGAACCGCCGATCCACAGCGGGCTGCCGAGCACCAGGCGCAGCAGCCGGGCGGGCTGCCGGATCGTTACTTCCGGGAGGGCGGCGAGCGCGCGCTTCTCCAGGACGAATCCGGTGCTGTACAGGACGTTCGCCAGCAGGGCCGCGGCCACTCCCCACCACATGGGCTACGTCCTCCTGGCGTGCAGCAGCAGGATCGACGCCAGCCGCGGCCGGGCGCAGGCGAGCCGGTCGAGCGGGCGCAGCGGGCGCGGTACGCCGTGGAAGGGAGCGCCCTCGAGGCCCACGACCGTGAATCCGGACGCGGCGACGAACTCCGTGAGCGCACGGGCGGTGTAGAGGCGCAGGTGTCCCACGACCTCCTTCCCCGGGCGGCCGTGGATGCCGCGCAGGCTGACCTCCGAGAAGACCGGCTGGACACCGGCGAGCAGCAGGGCGCGGTTGTACCAGGCGGCCAGGTTCGGGGTGGACAGCATGAGATGCCCGCCGGGCCGCAGGATCCTGCGGATCTCGTCGAGCGCTGCGTCCGGGTCGACGAGGTGCTCGATCACCTCGCTGAACAGCACCGCGTCGGCCGACTCGGAGGCGAACGGCAGCCCGCCGCCGGTGAGTTCGCCGCGGACCGCGTACGGGACGCGGGTGCGGGCGCGTCTGAGGGCGTCCTGGGACCAGTCGACGCCGATGACGCGGTGGCCGGGCAGGAGGGGCGCGGCGGTGGCGGCGGCGGTGCCGTCGCCGCAGCCGATGTCGAGGACGGTGCGGGTGCCTTCGGCGGCCGGGCCGAGGGCCCGGGCCAGCATGCGGGCCTGGCGGAGGCTGCGGGGGGTGCCGGACGCCACCGGGACGGCGGGGTTCTCGTAGAAGTCGCGCAGGTCGCGGGGTGGGCGCCGTCCTGTGGTGGTCGTCGCCGGTGTCATGGGGCCACCTCCGTGGTGTGCAGATAGTGCTCGAAGAGGTCGCGGAGGTGGGCGCCGTCGCCGTGGCTGAGCAGCGCCCGGGACCAGCGCAGGGCCAGGTGGAGACGGCCGGCCGTGGAGGCGGTGGTGACGGTCAGGCCGCGCGGCATCCGGGCCGGGGCCGAGAACCACACCGCGTGCGCGCGGCCCGCCTCCTCGCCGAAGTCCAGCGGGTACGGGATACGGCCGATGTTGCTGAGCAGGGTCGTCGACGTCCAGGGCGCGGCCGCCCTGCGCAGACCGCGGGTGAGGGCGGCACGGGCGGCGACCGGGGCCCAGGGGGTGGTGAGAAGCGCCGCCCCGTGGCCCAGTTGGGGGCGGGGCAGGGCCTTCAGCGCGCGGGTTCGCTCCGCGGTCCGGCGGAGCAGGGTGGGCATCTCGGCCGTCAACTCGCCTGGTGCGAACGGTACTTCGACCAGGCGGGTGCCGTTGCCGATGGGCATCGTGGTGTCGCGGGGGCGGTCGTCCACGGGCATGGTGATGCGCAGGGGGCGGGGGCGGGCGCCGTGTTCCCTGTTCCAGTGGGCGATCGTCAGGGCGGTGGTGACCATGAGCTGGTCGTTGACGGTGTAGGGGGAGCCCTTGGGACGGTGCGGGAGGGGCAGCTCGGTGACGAGCATGCCGTTGCCGGGGGAGGGGTCGGGGGTGCCCTGCGCCACCCGCGCGGGGGGTGACCAGTTGGCCGGGGTGTCCGGGGCCTCCTGTGCGGGCTCCGCGGGGCGGGTCGGGGGTGCGGCGGGGTTGTTGTCCCTGCCGCCGTAGAGCTCCGCGGCGGTGGCGAGTATGCGGAGGCAGGCCGGGCCGTCGAGGGCGGTGTGGTTGATGGTGAGAAGGAGGACTGATCCCACTGCCTCGAGCCGTATCGGCGGCGATATCGACAGGGGTGGTGCCTCGGTCAGCGCCCTCGTCCTGGCGTCCTGCAGCGCACGTGGGCCCTGCGGGGTGAAGGTCACCACCTCCGTGTCCGGCTCGCCCGTCAGCTCCCACTCGTAGCGGCGGCGGAACCACGGTCCCCTCGCCTCTCGCATCAGGATCCGGGGGTGCCGGTGCAGGGCCTCCGTGAAGGCCTTGCGCAGACGGGGCTCGTCGAGGGGGCCCGGGAGGTGGACCTCGATGTGGACCGTTTCCGGCTCCTCCTCCTGAAGGCAGTGCCGGGACACCTCGTCCACCACCGGGAACGGGATGCGGGTCGGAGGGGTCATACGGGCTCGGTCCTCTCCGTCGCGGGTTCGCGCAGGCTCACCAGACCCGCGAAGAGGCCGATCAGCGCCAGCAGTTGGGCCACGTGCCCGAACGCGCCCGTGCCCGACCCCACCGGCTCCCCGGCCCCGATCGCGGCAGCGACCCCCGCCCCCGCCAGCGCCACGAACGCGATCGGCACCAGCAGGGCGTGCCGCCGCGAGGCCAGCAGGGCCAGCGCCGGGACCAGCAGCGCGAACCAGCCCGCGATCACCGCTCCGATCAGCGTCAGCGCCACCGTGCCGAGCCACAGCCCGGGCAGCGGCGGGACCGGCTGAGGCGCGTCGGGGTTGGGGGCACGGCGGCGCCACCCGGCCAGGCCCAGCAGCACCGCGATGCCGGCGCCGCTGCCGATCAGCCCGGCGTCGTAGGTGGTGGCCGGTTCGTACGACAGCTTGACCGCGCCGCCCGCCCCGGCCGGGATCCGCCAGCCCTGCTGCCAGCCGTCCAGCCGCACCGGGGTCAGCTCCTTGCCGTCCAGGGTGGCCTTCCAGCCGTCGTTGAAGTTCTCGTACGTGGTGAAGTACGAGGCGGCGCCGGAGCCGACCGTCACCTCGCGCCGGTCGCCCAGCCAGTCCTGGATCTCCAGCTCACGCCCGGCCGTGGCGGCCTCGGGAATCGTCCCGCGGCTCAGGGTCACGTCCGTGAGGGCGAGCGGGCCCGCGTCACCGCCCTCCAGCCGGTGTTCACCGGCGGGGAGCCGCACCTCCGAGTCGCCCCGGCCCTCCTGGCAGAGCGTCACCTCGACGCCCCGCCGCTCCACCAGATCCCGCACCGTCCCCTTCACGCCCGTCTGGTACAGCTCGCCGTCCAGTGCCACGTCCGGCCCCTTCCCGCACGGCAGGGAGAACGTCCGGGTGCCGTCCGGCTGCGGGGTGCGGTACTGGTCGAGGGCCGGGAGGTACGCCTCCGTCAGGCCCACCGGGAGGCGCAGGTCCTCGTCGGCGACCGGGTTGTGCAGGGTCAGCGGGGCGGTCTCGGTGACCGTGATGTCGAGCCGGTCCGTGGTGATCGGCGGGAAGCGGACCCAGCCGTTCTCGTCGACTCCGGCGATCGTCGCGCCGTCGGGGGAGCTGATGTGCACCTGGGAGGCACGGGTGGACAGGCCGCCCGCGGGGGCCAGCACCAGCTCGCCCACCGCCTGTTTGCCCTCCCAGCTCAGGTGGATCGTCGGCCGGTCGCCCGCGATCCAGGCCGTAGTCAGATCGCCGTCGGTGAGGTTGCGCGCGGTCAGGCCCGCGCCGAGGCTCGCCGTGGAGTCGGCGGTGGCGACGATCCTGGTCCGCTGTTCGGGCGCGACCTCGTAGAGCAGCCGGTCGAGTTCCTCGCCCGGCACCGGCACCGCGTTCGCCTTCACCTCGTACGTCCCGGCGGCCGGGGTCGTGAAGCGGCGGTGCAGACCGGCCTCCGTGCCGACCGCGGACAGGCCGGTCGGGTCGGAGGCGCGGTGCAGGGAGACCACGGTGGCGGCCGCGGTGGCGTTGTCCGCGTCGGCCGGCAGCTTCAGCAGCCGGGTCACCTGGATGTCCGGCAGGTCGATCTCGGAGAAGCCCGCGCCCGTCAGACCGGCCCGGCGCTCCACCGAGTCCACGATCGTCAGCTTCATCCACCGGCTCGTGCCCTCGGGCGCCTTGATCCGCTGCGTCCTGCCGTTCGGCTGGAGGAAGCTCGTCTTCGAGCCCTTCTCGGTCTCCACCCGTACCTTCGTGGCCGCCGCCCGCACGCTCTCCTGCGGCAACGGCGTGACCTTGAAGGACGACGGCATGTCGTACGGGCCGGTGAAGCCGACGCGCAGCCACTGCCCGTCCGGGGTGTCCGGCGCGCCCTCCGCCCACGCGGTGTCCGGGTTGCCGTCGAAGGCGTTCACCGGGTCGTACTGCGGCAGGTGGAAGAGCCAGTTGCCGTACGAGGACGCCGTCACCGAGTCGGCGCCGCGCAGTTCGGCCACCGTCTGGTGGTCGGTTCCCTCGGCGGGCAGGATCTGGCGAGGCTCCTCGCCGGGGTCCTGCTGGGCGTCGGGCGCGTTGCGCTCGTCCTCGGTGTACGTGTACGACGTACCGGCGTTGACCAGGCCGAACCGGGTGTCGGCCCGCCGCATCCCGTCGCCCACCACCTGCACGGCGGGCGTGCCGAGCCCGGGATGGTTGTCGCCGGTCAGGACGGTCGCCCGCCCGCGCAGCCGGGACGCCAGCGGCAGCAGTGCCTCCGGGCCGCCGGACACCACGGCCGTGTCGGAGACCGGGGCCAGTCCCGCCTGCCCGGGCCGGAGCACGTCACCGGCCGGCCGGTAGATCTCCACCGCCCGCTGCCGCGCGTACAGCCCCTCGACCTGAAGCGGTGCGTCCTGCGCGATCCGGCCGCCCGTCATCACCGGGCCGAGCCCCGTCACCCGCTCGTACCCGGACTGCTCCAGCGTCCGCTTGACCGTCGCGGTCGGCACCGCGCCGATCTGGTCGGGGTCGAGATCGTTGCGTACGACGACGTAGTACAGCCCCGCCCGGCTCAAGTAGTCGGCGAGACCCGGGACTTCGCCTCCCGTCAGCAGCGCCTGCTCGACGGCGTCCATCGCGCGCCGGTTGCCGGGCGTGCCGAAGGGAACGTAGTCGCGCTGCGCCCAGCGCGACTCGGCGAGCACGTCGAGCGGCTGGTCGATGGGGGAGCCCCAGGTGTACATGCCGTGCGCGGTCGCCGGGACGACCAGGGCCCGGGAGTCGGGGGAGTACTTCTCCAGCCAGTCGGCCGTGGCCTGCCAGTAGGTGGGCAGCTTCTGGAAGGAACCCGGGTTGAGGATCGAGCCGTTGAGATACGGCAGCAGCAGCCCCGGCAGGATCAGCACCGCCGCGACCAGTGGGGCGAGGCGCCGGCCGCGCACCGGGCGGGCCCCGCGCGGCTCGGCGGCGACACCCACCAGATGGATCAGCCCCAGTACGAGCGCCAGCGCCAGCCCCGCCTGGAACTTGTAGATGTTCCGGAACGGCGACAGCCACCCGTCCAGCCAGCCCTGCACCACCCCGTGGAACGGCGCCCCGAACGCCCCGCCGTACCCGGCGAGCAGCACCAGCGCCGCCACGAGCACCGTCAGCACGAGCCACCGCCGCTCGGGCAGGTCCCGCCGGGCGAGTCCGGCGAGCCCCAGCCCGGCCGCCAGCGCCGAGCACACGATCACGACGGCCGACGAGGCCACGGCCCATCCCGCGGGCAGCCACGCCTCACCGAAGTGCAGGTAGGCGACCCAGTTCCCGGCGCCGCGCAGCGCCTCGGTCGCCGACATGGTGTCCGTGGTCGTCCGCGCGGTCTCGATATAGGGCAGGAAGTTCTCGCCGTAGACCCCGAGCAGCAGCAGCGGCACCCACCACCAGGCCGTCACGACGATCACGGCCGGGGTCCACCAGGCGATCAGCTTGCGCTGCCGGGGCCCGGGCGGCCGGGACAGCAGATAGAGCCCGACCGGCAGCAGCGAGGCCAGGGTCGCCGAGGCGTTCACCCCGCCCATGAACGGCACGAGCAGCGCCGAGCGCAGGGCCGCGACCCGGGCGGCGTACCGCTCGTTGGTCAGCGGCAGCAGCACCCACGGCAGGAACGCGCCCGGCAGCGCGGCGGCCGACGTCGACCCGATGACCGTCGTGAACACCGGCCACAGCGCATAGGCCACGGCCCCGAGCAACCGCGAAGTCCCACTCCCCACCCGCAGCCGCTCGGCCAGCCGCAACGCACCCCAGAAGGCGACGGACACGACGACCGACAGCCACAGCCGCTCCGCCAGCCACACCGGCAGCCGTACGAGGTCGGCCAGCCAGTAGAACGGCAGCATCGGCCAGAGATAGCCGACGTACTGGTCCTGGATCCCGCCGAACCCGGCCCGGTCGTGCCACAACTGGCCCAGGTCGGCGAGGAACTGCCCCGGGTCGACGGTGACGCCCAGCTTGGTGTCGAAGGTCTGCCGCCCGGGTTGCACCACCAGGAACAACACGAACACCACGGCCCAGAAACCCAGCAGCCAGCGCCGCGACCGCGGGCCCTCGGGGGGACCCGCCGCGGTCGCGGTGGTGGGAACGGCCGCCGGTGGAGGAGCCTGGACCGTGGTTGTCATGTAGGACACCGCCGCAGAATGAGGAGGAGGTTCCAGGTGGCGAACTCGCGGATCCCGGGCGCCTTGACGACGGTCTCCGCGAGGAAGGGCCAGTAGCGGGAGCGCGCCGAGACGACCGTGACGTCGTCGCGGGCACGCACCTGCCGCAGGGTGGAGCCGATGTGCACCGCGAACAGGTTCTCGCCGAGCGTGTGCTTGGCGGGCCGGCCGGTCCGCCGCAGATAGCGGGCCCGGGCCCGCTCGGCACCGAAGTAGTGCCACGGGGCCCACTCGTGCCCGCCCCACGGCGACAGCCAGTTGGTGAACGACACATAGATCAGCCCGCCCGGGCGCGTCACCCGGGCCAGCTCACTGAGAAAGGTCTCCGGATCGGCCACGTGCTCCAGCACGTTGGAGGAGAAGGTGACATCCGCGATGCCGTCCCGGAGGGGCAGCAGGTATCCGTCGGCGACGACGGTGCTCTCGGGCGGCTTCTCGCCCAACTCGGCCATGTCCGGCTCGAACAGATAGGCATGGGCCCCGCGCCGCCGGAACTCCTCGGTGAAGTAGCCACTGCCGCCGCCGATGTCCAGGACGGTACGCCCGGCGACGGGCCCGTCGTACGCCTCGACCTGATCGACGGCGTCCCGGGCGAGCAATGAGTAGCAGTATTCGGGATCGTCCTGTTCATGAAGAAAGGCACGGAACAGCGCGACAGATCTTCGAAACGAAGGGTCGCTGCGATAGGGGCGCGGGGAACTGCGCACGGGTGGTGTCACGGCCCCCAGCCCCTCACCGCCTCCGCGGCCACCACCCGAAACTGCCGCACAGTCCGATCCCACCGGAACTGCGCGGCCCGATCCCGAGCCGCCTTCCCCATCGACTCCCGCTCCCGCCCGGCCAGGGCCAGCGCACACCAGGCCGCGGCGAACGAGGACTCACCCCGCGCGAGCACCCCGGTCTCACCGTCCACGACGGAGTCCTTGAGCCCGGGTACGTCGAAGGCCACACTCGGGGTCTCCCGGGCCGCGGCCTCCGTGACGACGAGGCCCCACCCCTCCACGGCGGAGGGATGCAGCAACAACCAGGCCGCACACAGCAGCCGGTGCTTCTCGGCCTCGGAGACATACCCGGTGAACTCCACACCGGGCCCGGCCAGCCGCTCCAGCCGTTCACGCTCCGGCCCGTCCCCGACGATCACCAACCGCCCGCCGGTCACCGGCCGCACCCGCTCCCACAACCGCAGCAGCAGATCGATCCGCTTGTACTCGACGAGCCGCCCGACGGCGACGAACAACGGCTCGGGCGAGCGCTCGGCTCTCGGCCCCGGCTCCTCGACCCCGTTGTGCACGACCCGGATACGGTCCCGCTCGACCCCGATCGCCCGCAGCGCATGGGCCGTCGAGGAGGACACGGCCACCATCAGACTGCCCTGCTGCGCGCCGGTCAGCGCCCAGTGTTCGAGTCTTCGGCCGATGCGCGCCGCCGGGGCCAGCGGCCCGCCGAAGCGCATCTTCCACAGATCCGTATGGACGTGGTTGACCAGACACAGCGTGGGACCGCGATGCCACAACGGCGCCAGGTACGGCATGCCGTTGCACACCTCGACCAGCAGATCGCAGTCGCCGATCTGGCGGGCGAAGGCGGAACGGGCGCGCAGATAGTGCCCGTACGGGCCACCCGCCGACACGACCCGGTAGTCACGGAAGGCGGCGGGCCCTCCGCACAGCAGGGTCACCTGGTGGCCCAGCCGGGTCAGCCCGTCGGCGAGCTTGTCCACCAGCAGCTCGGAGCCGCCGGCGGAGGGGTTGTCCAGATCACGATGGGCGAGGAAGACGATCCGGCGCGGATGTGGGGGGAGCGCCGGAAGGGGTCGCTGCGCGCCCTGGGAAGCGGCGCGCAGCGGGGACGGTACGTGCTGGGGCATGGGTGCTCCAACTCGTCTCGGGGTGCGGAACTCAACGTGGGAAAACGTGGGGGGTTCGTTCCGAACGGGAGTCTGGGAAGGGGAGTCTTGAAGAGGTCGGCCTGTGGGGGGCCTGAGATCTTCCTGGGAGGGGAGTGTGGACGGGATGTGCTCGGGTGGGGTTGGACAGTTTTCGCCCGGACGATCGCCACGGCTACTCACCGGCGTGACAATTTCGGGCTTTGTTAGAGCTGACGTCACATCACATCGTGAGGGTGGGCTGGGGCGTATCGGGCGTTTCGGACGGAACAGGCTGCTCCGGCTCCTTCCGCCCACGCGCCACGAGAACACCACCCATCACCGCGAGCACAAAACCGGTCAGGGCCGCGCCGATCGGCAACGTCTCGCCCACCAGGCGCAGTTGGCCGCTGTCCCGCTTCGCCTGCCGCACCGCTTCCTTCTGTGTCGCGGTCGTGAAGGAGACCTTCCGGCTGTCCAGCAGCACCGCCGCGTCCTTCTCCCCGCCCGGCGCCCGCAGGGTCCGCTTCGGCCCGGTCTGCGCGTAGATCACGCGGCCGGTGGCCTGGTCGACGACCAGCTCGAACCCGTGGTTGGAGTACCACTCCTCGGCCAGCACCTGCGGCCGGTCCGGCTGGTCGACGATGCTGCCGGGCACCATGCGCGTGCCGGTCCTGGTCGGGGGCACCGAGCCGGTGAACTTGTAGCCCGTGTAGCCCTGGACCTTCTCGGTGCCCCGGTAGCGCAGGACGACCGTGTCGCCGAGGGTGTTGTCCCACCACTGGTACGAGCGTTTCTGCACGTCGAAGGGGAACTTCAGATAGGCCTCACCCTCGATGTACGGTTTCTCCCCGCAGCAGTGCACGGGCCGGGTGGTCTTGCGGTCCATCACCCAGCGGTGCGGCGTGAAGTCCAGCGCGTCGTGCGGATCGGCGGCCGGCAGCGACTTGTCCGTGTCGACCGTGGTGATCACGTCCCAGACGGCCTTGCCGCTGCGTTCGCTGTCCTCGACATTGCCCCGGACCCGCTGGGTCACGGTGATCTTCCGGTCGGGAACCGTCTCGATCCGGTCAGTGTCGAAGACGCTGCCCCGGCCGTTGTAGACGGCCGTCGTGTCGATGTCGATCGGATTCACCGCGGCACGCGGCTGCACATACCAGGCGAGCAGGGGCGCCAGCACCAGCAGGAACGTGCCGAGACCCAGCAGGACCAGGGAAAACGGAGAGGTTGTACGGCGCATCCGGGCACTCCAGTGGCTTGGGACGGCTCGACGTACGAGAAGACCGGCACGGCGGCGAAGCACGCGCATGCGGTTGGGCCGGGAACCGTAGGCCGCTCTTGACGGGGTGTCAATGCTTGTCGAGACTGGGGCGCGACAGGCAGGGACGGGGTGCCCGGGTGGGGTGACCTCCGGATGATCTCCGGACGAATCCGGACAGAGAGGCTGACCCTGCGATGTCCAGACTGCTCGCTGCCGCGCTGACCGTAGCGCTCGGCGCCGCCCTCGCGGTGGGCGCCGCGCTGGGCGTCGTCGCGCTGCTCGAAGCCACCCCCGACCAGCCGAACACCCCCTTGATCACATACGAGCAAGCAGGTCAGGGGAGTTGACGGTGACGGCTGCCCGCACCGGAACCGTCACCACACGCTCGGCCTGGCACGACGTACCGCGCTTCCAGGTGCGCCGGTTCGCGGCGATCGCCATGGCCGAGGCGCCCGCGCTCGCCGAGGAGATCCTCCGCGAGATACAGCGCGAGTACCCGCATCTTCCGTTCGTCGTGGACGACTCCGGCGAGCCGATGGCCCTGGTCGGCATCCGCCGTGCCATCGAGGTCTTCGTGCAGCACCTGGAGCATTCGGAGGGCCGGCCCACCGTCCCGCCCGGCGTCTTCCAGGACTTCGGCCGCGGCGAGGGCCTGAACGGCCGCTCGCTCGACTCCCTCCAGGCCATCTACCGCATGGGCGTACGCCTGGCCTGGCGCCGCTTCGCCGACATCGGTCAGCGGGTGGAGATCCCGCCCCCGGCGATGTACGAACTCGTCGACGCGGGCTACGAGTACCTGGACGGCCTCGTCGACCAGTCCGTACGCGGCTACGCGGAGGCGGCGGCCCGCCAGGCCGGCGAACGTCTGCGCCTGCAGCGCCGCCTGATGGAGCTCCTGCTGGCCGAGCACCACCGTGGCGACCCCTCCGAAGCACTCACCGAGCGGGCCGCCCGCATCGGCTGGCCCCTGCCGGCCAAGGTCGCCGTCGGCGTCCTGCTGCGCCCCGCCCGGGAGGCCATGGCCCCCGCCGTCGGCCAGGGCGTGCTGCTCGACATGGAGTACGAGCAGCCCCGCATGGTCGTGCCCGACCCGGGCGCGGCGGGCCGCCCCGAGCTGCTGCACCGGGCCCTGGCCGGCTGGTCCGGCGCGATCGGCCCACCGGTCCCGCTCACCGACGCGGCGAAGTCCCTGCGCTGGGCCGAGGCGGCGGTCCGCCTGATGGAACGGAACCTCCTCCCCTCCGGCGAGGTTCTCCACTGCACCGAGCACACCGAGGCCCTGGTCCTCCTCCAGCCCGAGGAACTCATCGACGACCTGGCCCTGCGCTGCCTGGCCCCCCTGACCCACTGCGGCCCCACCCACGGCCGCCGCCTCGCGGAAACGCTCCTGGCCTGGCTGGAGACCAGAGGCGGAGCCCCCGAGGTCGCGACCCGCCTCGGCGTCCACCCCCAGACGGTCCGCTACCGCCTCCGCCAGATCCGCGAACTCTGGGGCGACGAGATCGACAACCCGGACCGCCGCTTCGAACTGGAACTGGTACTGCGGGCACAGCGGCTGCGGGGGGAGCTGGGGGCGGCACGGGGGCGGCGGTAAGCCTCCGGCGGCCTGTCCGATGATCACCGACGTGCCCGTGGTGGGCTCGTCGGTTTCCGCCCGCTCTGCCTCTGCCCATTGCCCGGCCAAACCTCTATGGCTAGCCTGTGTTCGTCATGCCGATCGCCTGTTGGTATCTCGAACACAGGCGCCTGAGACACATAGGGAGGGGCCGGTCGTGGGACGACTCGTACCAGCCGTGACCCGGGCTCTCGACATTCTCGAGCTCTTCCTCGACGGGGACGGGACGCTGTCCGCCCCCGACATCGTGCGCAAGCTGCAGCTGCCGCGCACCACCGTGCACGAGCTGGTGACCACGCTCGCCGCCCGGAAGTACATCGTGCCGGTGCCCGGCCAGCCGGGACGCTACCGGCTCGGCGTGCGCCCGTACCAGCTCGGTGCCCGTTACGCCGAGCAGCTCGACCTCGCCGCCGAGGGGCAGCTGGTCGCCCGGTCCGTCGCCGAGACCTGCGACGAGACGGTGCACGTGGCGATCCTCGAGGACACGGACGTCATCTACATCGCCAAGGTCGACTCCACGCACGCCGTGCGGATGGTGTCGGCGGCCGGCCGCCGGCTGCCCGCCCACTGCACCTCCGTCGGCAAGATGCTGCTGGCCTCCCTTCCCGAGCAGGAACTCGCCACCCGGATCCCGGACAATGCCGGGCTGGTCGCGATGACCCCCAACAGCATCACCGACCCGGCCGCCCTGCGCGAGGCCCTCACCGAGATCCGTGAGCGGGGCATCGCCGTGGAGAACCGCGAATCCAACCCGGACGTGAGCTGCGTGGCCGCCCCGGTCCGCGACCGCACCGGCCAGGTCGTCGCCGCTCTGTCGATCTCCGTGCCCATGATCCGCTGGAGCGAGGAGCGCCGCGCCGAGCTGGAGCAGCTCGCCGCGAAGGGCGCCGCCGACCTGTCGGAGCACCTCGGCCACCGGAGCGTGGCATGACGACGAAGCCGTACGAGGTCGCCGTACGGGCCGAGGCCGAGCTCGGCGAGGGCCCGACCTGGGACGCGGCGACCGGCCGACTGCTCTGGATCGACATCCTCGGCTCCCGGCTGCACAGCTACGACCCGGCCACCGGCCGCCGCACGGTCCGCCGCACCGAACAACACGTGGGCGCGGCCAAGCCGCGCGCCGGCGGCGGGCTGGTGCTGAACCTCCGCGACGGGATCGGCCTCCTCGATCCCGACGGTGACGGGGGCGGGTTCCGGTGGCTGCACCACGAGCCCGTGCCCGGCCGTCGCGCCAACGACGCCGCCGTGGCACCCGACGGCACGCTCTGGGCCGGCACGATGCGCTACGACGAGGCACCGGGCGGCGGCTCGCTGTCCCGCGTCGGCGGTGACGGCACGGTCGAGGTCGTCCTGGACGACGTGGCCGTCAGCAACGGCACGGGGTGGAGCCCCGACGGACGGCTCCTGTACTACATCGACTCCCCGACCCGGCGGGTCGACGTCTTCGACTACGCGGACGGTCGGGTGTCCGGCCGCCGGACCCTCGCCGAGATCGAGGACGGCGCGGGCTTTCCCGACGGGCTGACCGTCGACGCCGACGGCTGTGTGTGGGTGGCGCTCTGGGAGGGCTCGGCGGTACGGCGCTACACACCGGACGGCGAACTGGACCGGGTGATCGAGCTGCCGGTGCCGTTGGTGACGGCCTGCGCGTTCGGCGGGGCCGGCCTGAGCGACCTGTACATCACGACGGCTCGGGCGGGACTGACGGAGCCGCCCGCACTGGCGGGTTCGGTGTTCGTGGTGCCGGGCGCGGGCAAGGGGCTTGCTCAGCCCGCGTTTCGAGGCTGAAGTCTGCCGGTGGGGTAGGCCGCCCACCCGTGCCGCCCCCAGCGGCACGGGTGCCCGCAGCTAGGTGAGTCCTGCGGCCTTCCGCTCCGCGGCCGTCAACGGCGGACCGGTCAACGCCGGCTTGAGCGGTCCCACCGCCGCCGCCAGCAGCACCGACGGAGTCAGCAGCACCCCCGCCCCCCGCTCCAGCGACGTCACGTCGGTCACCCGCCGGGCGATACGGCCGTTGCCCGTCGCCGTGTACATCAGCCGGTCCACGTACGCGGTCACCAGCCGGTCCCGGAGCGTGGGGCCCTGCTCCGTCGCGCCCGGGTAGAAGACGTCCTGGCCGATGGCGAGGTCCCAGGCCGCGCCGACCGGGCGGGACACCGCCTTCTGGATCCGCCGGGACAGCCCCGGCGGGGCCCAGCCGTGCCGCCGTACCGTGTCCCGCAGCAGCAGGGCGCTCTGCGCGGCGACCGCCAGGCCGTGCCCGTAGACCGGGTTGAACGCGGCGAGCGCGTCGCCGAGGACGGCGAAGTTCTCGGGCCACGCCGGCATCCGCTCGTAGAAGTGGCGGCGGTTGACGGTGGTGCGGGTGAAGGACACGTCGGACAGCGGCTCGGCCTGTTCGAGCAGGTCGCCGATGATCGGGTGCCGCAGGTCCTCACGGGCGAAGCGGACGAAGTCGCCGTTCTCCCGGGACGGCCGACCGCCGCGCGAGCCGCACAGGGTGACGATCCACCGGCCCTCCTCGACGGGCAGCAGGAAGCCCGCCCGGCCGGGTCCGCCGTCCCGCCGGTCGGGCTGGACGTTGACGACCGGGAAGCAGTCGCGGGCCGCGGCGGGGGCGAGGTAGAGGCGGCTGGCGTAGGCCAGGCCCGCGTCCACCTCGCGTCGCTCGACGGCGGGCAGCCCGAGCGCGGCCAGCCAGTGCGCGGCCTGGGAGCCGCGGCCCGAGGCGTCGACGACCAGGTCCGCGTCGAGGACGATTTCGGGGCCGGCGTACGGCCGGATCCGCACGCCCGTGACCGCGGCGGCCGTGCCGGTCAGGCCCACCGCCTCCGCGCGCTCGACGACCTCGATCCGCTGGTCGGCCAGGACCCGCGCGCGGACCGTCGCGTCCAGCAGGTCCCGGCCGGCCAGGAGCACGTGGTGGGACTCGGGCCAGCGCCGGAACCAGCCCCGGGTGCCCAGGGCGACGATGTCCGTCGTGACCGGCCGCCGGTTCGCCCCGGCCTCCCTGAGCGCGCCGGTGATCCCGGGCAGCAGTTCCTCCATGGCCCGCACCCCGCCCGACCAGAGCATGTGGGCGTGCCGTGCCTGCGCCAGTCCCTTGCGGGGTCCGGGGGCGGCGGGCAGCGCGTCGCGCTCCACGACGACGACCCGGTCGGCGACATCGGCAAGCGCGCGTGCCGCGAGCATGCCGGAGTGGGATCCCCCCAGGACGACGGCGGTTCTGGCGGGGGTGGAGCTGTCAGTCATGCGCGGGCGTTCTCTCTCCCGGGGGCGGCCGCGCGCGAGCGTACCGCCTCGATGTGGTCGCGGTGCCGCAGGGCTCGGGACACGGCCTGGATCTCCTGCAGCAGATAGGTGGTGTCGGAGCCGGAGGGGGAGGCGGTGCTGTCGCTGCGCGGGGCCCGTTCCCGGGCGGCGACGGCGTCCAGGATCATGACGGCGGCGGCCAGCGCCTTCGCCCGGCCGGGCTCGTGACCGAGCCCCAGGGCCGCGTCGTAGGACCGTTCCCGCAGCTCCTCGTCGAGGTGCCGGGAGAGCTGGAGGAGCACGTCGCGGATGTACGTCTCGCGGCGGATCAGGCGCAGTTCGCCGGTGGCGCGCGGGGCGAAGGGGGTGCCGCCGCCGTTGACGGTGCGCAGCAGCAGATAGAGGGGGCGCAGCTGCCGGTGGGCGAGCCGGATGCGCCAGCGTTCGTGCAGGTACTGGCCGCCGTGCGGAATGATGAACCCGATCGCGACCATGGTCGCCGACAGGCAGGCGGCCGAGGGGGCCAGGTAGGTGCTCAGCCAGTCCAGGTCGTTGCCGGTCAACCGGGCGATGACGGCGGTGAGTTTGGCGGCGTCGAAGAGCAGGTTCGTCGCGTAGCCGACGCCGAGGAACCTCAGCCCCCAGCGCAGCCAGGCGTCGAGTCCGTCGGTGCGGACCCAGTTCCAGATCAGCCGGGCCGTGATCGAGCAGGCCACGGTGTGCGCGAGGAGGTAGAGCAGGATCTCCTCGCGCATGAAGGGCGTGTTGGCGTAGTACGTGTCCAGGTCCTGGCGGCGCTCCACGGGGACGTCCGCGAGCCAGAAGAGCACCCACAGGGCGACGACCACACCCGCGTAGGCGAACACGACCCACCGGGCGGCGCGGCGCGTCGAGGCCGAGCGGTCGGACAGGCCGTTGCGCCAGGCGACGATCAGCAGCAGCCACGACGCGCACAACGCGGTGAGCAGCGAGTACACCAGCGGCGCCGCGATGTTCGGCACGCCGGTGACACGGTTGGTCCAGCCGATGACGGCCGGGGACGCGAAGACGAACACGGCGCAGGCGAACAGCAGCAGCCCGCCGACCGCGCGCAGCATCGGGTCCCGCCACATCTTCACCAGGCTGGGCAGCTTGATGACCAGGGCGACGGTCAGCGCCCCGATCGGCAGCCAGAAGGAGACGGAGAAGCCGTCCAGGACGTCCCGGGCGTTCGTCATCGCGCACTGCCTCCGCGTCCCCGGTAGCCCATCGACCGCCGCACCGGATCGAGAGCGGCGTCCGCATCGCGCGGCGGACCGTCCGCGAAGGAGCGGAACGCCGCCGCCAGCCGGTGCCCGAACGCGTCGGCCTCGGCCTCGTCCCGCTCGCGCGAGCCGTCGCGGGCGGCCACCGTCAGCGCCAGGGACTTCCAGCCGGGCTCGCGGTCCAGGGCCCGCACCGCCGCCGTGCCGGCGACATGGTGGTGGTCGTGCCCCGCGTGCAGATGCCACAACTCGTGTCCCAGGATGACCAGTTGCTGCACCGCCTCGGCGCGCTCCTCGACGATGACGAGGTCGAAGTCCTGGAACTCGACCCACAGCCCGGTCACTTCGATCTCGTCGGGAAAGCGCTCGAAACGCAGCTCGACGGGACGCCCTCCGCGCCGCGCGCTCATCTCCTCGCACAGCGCCCGGCACAACGACCGTACGTCGGTGGGGGACTGCTCTCTGGCCCGGACCCCGGCGGCGAGCCCGGCGGCCAGGCCGCGCATGGCGGAGCCACGTCGCGAGCGCCTGAACGCGGCGGTGACTCGGGCGGCCCTCATCCGCGCGCCCGCGATGTCCATCGCTCCCCCTTCTCACCGCCGGCCGACGGCTTGGCAGCGGGTCCGAGACTACGCGCCCGAAAGTGTTCACGTCATGCGATCCAACGGCCGTAGTTCAACGGAGAACGACCGTTCTTGTACGGAACGTCGTGTCCACAGTCCGGCCGGGCCATTGACGCGCAAGCGCTTCCTCTTTACGGTCCCGTTCGAAGTGACGAGCGATTGTCGAAATACCGAACCAGCACACCGACAGTTAGGGCACACCGACAGCAAAGGCAGGGCATGGGACGACCTGACCTGAACCGCAGACAGCTGCTGGGCGGACTCGGAGGACTCCTGGTCGCGGGCAGCTTCGGCTTCGCCGCGGTCGGCACCGGAGCCGACGCACTCGCCTCCAGCGCGAACACCCGCGTCCGGTACTGGAACCTCTTCAGCGGCGGCGACGGCTCCAACATGATCGCCATGCTGGACGCCTTCCGAAAGGACAACCCGGACATCGCGGTGAAGGACTCCACGCTCCAGTGGGGCAGCCCCTTCTACACCAAGCTCGCCATGGCCGCCGCGGGCAACCGCGCACCCGACCTCGGCGTCATGCACCTCGGCCGGGTCACCGGCTTCTCGCCCGGCCGTTTCCTCGACCCCTGGGACGTCGGCCTGCTCGGCAAGTACGGCGTACGGGAGGAGGACTTCAACCCCGCCCTGTGGAAGCGCGCCGTCCTCGACGGCAAGCTCTACGCCCTCCCGCTCGACATCCACGTCCAGCTCTGCTTCTACCGCAAGGACGTGCTGAAGAAGGCGGGGCTGCTCGGCGACGACGGGCGGATCGTGCCGGTCACCTCCCCCGACGAGTGGTTCGACGTCCTCAAGGAGGCCAGGAAGGCCACCAGGAAGGGCCTCCAGACCATCGGCATGTGGGCCAACGACCAGAACTTCCAGTGGTGGTTCTTCGTCGCCTTCTACACCCAGCTCGGCGGCACCTGGTTCAACGCCGCCCACACCGAGGTCACCTTCGACACCGACAAGGCCACCCAGGTCCTGGAGTTCCTGCGCCGCCACACCGCCGACGGCTACGCAGATCCGGGCATGGGCTCCGTCGGCGCCGAACAGTTCGTCAACGGCGCGCCCTTCGCCTGGGAGGGCAACTGGTCGGTCCCCGTCTACTCCGGAGCGAAGCTCGACTACGGCGCGACCCCGCTGCCACCCGTCTTCGGCAAGCAGGCCACCCACGCCGAGTCGCACGCCTTCGTCCTGCCGCACCAGTCCGACCGCGGCGGCCCCGCCAACGAGGCCGCCCACCGACTCGCCGCCTACGTCGTCCGGCACGCTCAGCAGTGGGCGGCGGGCGGCCACATCCCCGCCTACACGCCGACCCTGTCCACCGCCGCGTACAGGGAGCTCGACCCGCAGAGCGAGTACGTGTCGGCCATGGACCACCAGGCCACCGAACCGAAGGTGTGGTTCGCGGGCTCCACCGGCATCCTCGCCCAGCGCGTCGGCCCGATCGTCGTCTCCGCCACGGTGGGCTCCGCCGAGCCCGGGACCGCCGCCCGCCGGATGAACAGCGCGCTCACCCAGCTGCTCGCCATGAAGAACCCCATGGACGGCCACACCGCCGCAGAGGGAGGTGCGGCCGCATGAGTGCGACCAGCGCCCAGACCGGTATCGCCGCACCCGCACGCGTGAAGACCGCCGCCGCGAGCGCCCGCCTCCGCCCCGGCCAGGGCTTCCAGCACGGCGGCTGGTTCGTCGCCCCGTTCCTCGCGCTCTTCGCCCTGTTCGTGATCTGGCCGCTGCTGCGCGGCGTCTGGCTCAGCTTCACCGACGCCAACATCTCCGGCGAAGGCGCGAGCTTCGTCGGCCTCGACAACTACCGTGAGGCCCTCGAGGACCCGCTGATGTGGGACTCCCTCGGCCACAGCGCGTACTTCACGCTCCTGGTCGTCCCCTGCATCACGGTCCTCGCCTTCCTCCTCGCGATGCTCGCCCACCACATCGAACGCGGCAAGTGGCTGTGGCGGCTGTGCTTCTTCGCCCCGTTCCTGCTGCCGTCCACCGTCGCGGCCAACCTGTGGCAGTGGCTGTTCAACCCCGGCACCGGAATGATCAACCACGTCTTCGGCATCGAGACGCCCTGGCTGACCGACAAGTCCTACGCGATGCTCGCCATCGTCATCCAGACCCTGTGGTGGACGGTCGGCTTCAGCTTCCTGCTCTACCTCGCCGCGCTCCAGGGCATCCCCGGCCACCTCTACGAAGCCGCCAGACTGGACGGCGCGAACGCCTGGCACCGCATGGTCCACATCACCCTGCCGATGCTGCGCAACATCACCGGACTCGTCATCGCCCTGCAGATCCTGGCCTCGCTCCAGGTCTTCGACCAGGCCGTCGTGATGATGGACTTCCTCCCGGGCCCCGAGGGATCGACCCGCACCTTCGTCCAGTACACCCTCGAAGAGGGCTTCACCAGCTACCGCGTGGGCTACGCCTCCGCCATCTCCGTCATCTTCTTCGTGATCATCGCGGCCGTCGCCCTCGCCCGGATGTGGCTGCTGCGAGGCCGTGAGGAGGCCGCCCGATGAGCACAGCCGCGCACCCCCGCAAGCCGTGGACACCGAGCCAGATCGTGCTCACCCTCCTCGGCGCCGCCGTGTCCGCCGTCTTCCTGGCCCCCTTCGCCTGGGGCCTGTTCACCTCGCTCAAGTCGGAGACAGAGGCGGTGGAGGTCCCTCCGCACTGGCTCCCCGAGGACTGGACGGGCCAGGCCTGGAAGGCCCTCTTCGAGACCGGCAACATCACCAACTGGTTCGTGAACTCCCTGGTCGTCTCGGTCTGCGTGACGTCCGTCGTCCTGCTGGTGAGCGCACTCGCCGGATACGGCTTCGCCCGCACCGAGTTCCGCGGCAAGAACGCCCTGATGGGGCTGGTCATGGCGGGCCTGATGATCTCCCCGGCGGTGCTCGGCGTGCCGCTGTTCACCACCGTCCAGCAGATGGGCATGGTGGACACCTACTGGGGCATGATCCTGCCGCAGTGCGCCCCCGCCGCGATGGTCTACATCCTCTACAAGTTCTTCCAGGGCATCCCGCGCGAACTGGAGGAGGCCGCGTTCATCGACGGCGCGGGCCGCTGGCGGGTCTTCTTCACCATCGTCCTCCCGCTCTCCCGCCCCTCCCTCGCGGCGGTCGGCATCTTCACCTTCATCGCCTCCTGGAACAACTTCCTCTGGCCCTACATGGTGACCAACAACCCCGACCTGATGACCATGCCGAACGGCATCGCGACCGTCATGAACTCCTACGGCATCCAGTGGGCCCAGCTCATGGCCGGCGGCCTGATGGCGGGCCTGCCCCTGATCATCGTCTTCGTGTTCTTCCAGAGGCAGATCGTGGCGGGTGTCGCACATACCGGTTTGGCAGGGCAATAACGCCCTGCTTTTCAGGGGCGCGGGGAACTGCGCGACAAGCCCCCACAGACCCGCAGACGAAACTGAACCTCGAAAGGCAAGCATGCACACCGCCCGCTTCACCCTCGACCCCGCTTTCACGGTCGGCGAGGTCAACCCTCGCCTCTTCGGCAGCTTCGTCGAACACCTCGGCCGCTGCGTCTACACCGGCATCTTCGAACCCGACCACCCCACCGCGGACGCGGCAGGCCTCCGCCAGGACGTCCTGGACCTCGTGAGGGAACTCGGTGTCACCGCCATCCGCTACCCCGGCGGCAACTTCGTCTCCGGCTACAAGTGGGAGGACTCCGTCGGCCCCGTCGAGGACCGCCCCCGCCGCCTCGACCTCGCCTGGCGCTCCACCGAGACCAACCGCTTCGGCCTCTCCGAGTACATCGCCTTCCTGAAGAAGATCGGCCCTCAGGCGGAGCCCATGATGGCCCTCAACCTCGGCACCCGGGGCGTCGCCGAGGCCCTCGAACTCCAGGAGTACGCCAACCACCCCGCCGGCACGGCCCTGTCCGACCTCCGTGCCGCGCACGGCGACAAGGACCCCTTCGGCATCAAGCTGTGGTGCCTGGGCAACGAGCTGGACGGCCCCTGGCAGACCGGCCACAAGACCGCCCAGGAGTACGGCCGGATCGCCGCCGAGACCGCCCGCGCCATGCGCCAGATCGACCCGGGCGTCGAACTCGTCGCCTGCGGCTCCTCCAGCCAGGCCATGCCGACCTTCGCCGCCTGGGAGGCGACGGTCCTGGAGGAGACGTACGACCTCGTCGACCACATCTCCCTGCACGCCTACTACCAGCCCGAGAACGGTGACCTCGACTCCTTCCTGGCCTCCGCCGTCGACATGGAGTCCTTCATCGAGAACGTGGTCGCCACCGCCGACCACATCGGCGCGAAGCTGAAGTCGAAGAAGAAGATCAACCTCTCCTTCGACGAGTGGAACGTCTGGTACATCTCGGAATGGCACGAGATCGAGAACTCCGGCGCGCGGGACTGGGCGGAGGCCCCCCGTCTGCTGGAGGACAACTACAGCGTCATGGACGCGGTCGTCTTCGGCTCGCTCCTCATCGCCCTCCTCCGGCACGCCGACCGCGTCACGGTCGCCTGCCTCGCCCAGCTCGTCAACGTCATCGCGCCGATCATGACGGAGCCGGGCGGCCCGGCCTGGCGCCAGACGACGTTCTTCCCGTTCGCGCAGGCGAGCCGGTACGGCCGCGGCCAGGTCCTCGACGTACGCGTCGACTCACCGACGTACGAGACGAAGAAGTACGGCGAGGCCGACCTGCTGCACGCCACCGCCGTACGCGCCGAGGACGGCATGGTCACCGTGTTCGCCGTCAACCGCAGCCGCACCGAGGCGCTGCCGCTCGAGGTCGCCCTGAGCGGCCTCGGCCTGTCGTCGGTCGTCGAGCACAGCGCCCTCGCGGACGCCGACCCCGACGCCCGCAACACCCTCGACGACCCCGAGCGGGTCGCGCCGCACGCGGTCGAGGACACGGCTCTTAAGGACGGCACGCTGAGCACCGTCCTGGAGCCGCTGTCCTGGAACGTGATCCGGCTGGCCTAGACAGCCGGGCGGGTCAGCGTTCGATACGGGGCAGGGCGGACGAGGACGGTGAGGTGGAGGTCGTGCCGACCGCCCAGTAGCCGCCCGAACCCGGCACGGACGCCAGCGAGTTCATCACGACGGGGGTCGTGGCCACCGGCCCCCGCTCGCTCACCCAGGCCGTGCCGTCCCACCGCAGGTAGTGGGCCCGGGTCTGGTCCCAGAAGTCCCAGCCCGCGATGCGGTCGGGGCGGCCCTGCGCGTCGCCCACGATGCCGGTCAGCATGCCGACGCCGAACGGTGCCGTGACGCTCTCCCAAGTGCTGCCGTCCCCGTGCAGCAGGCGCACGCCCGGTGGCTTTCCGGGCGGACCGCCGATGCCGTAGTCGTAGCCCGTCAGCCAGATGTCGCCGGGGGTGACCGGGAGCAGCCCGGTGAAGGAGGCACGGATGCCGCCGGGCGCCGGCAGTACGGTCCAGGCGGCACCGTCCCAGCGGGCGACGAGCTCACTGCCGTAGACGTAGAGGTCGCCGCACGGCGCGCGGTGGACGCCCGACGGGGCGACGGTGGTCGTGGCCGGGGGTGCCGCCAGCCAGGTCCAGCTGCCGTTGTGGCCGTGCAGCAGCACTTGTCCGTCGCTGTTCCGGCCGGAGATCCAGACGTGGCCGGTGGGCCCGGCCGTGACTCCGGTGAGGGAGGTCCCGGCCGCCCCGCGCCCCGGGAAGTCGGCGTCTTTCCAGGCCGTGCCGTCCCAGGTGAGGAGCCGGGCGGTGCCGGAGCTGTCGGTGCCGACCGTCCAGGCGGAGCCGTCGGGTGCGGCGGCGACGGAGTTGAGGTGACCGCCGAAGCCGGGGCCGGTGCGCCGCCAGGCCGTGCCGTCCCACGCCAGGGCCAGGGCCGTCCCCCGGACGCTGCCGCTGCGGCCTTCCTCACCCACGGCCCAGGCGAGGGACGGCCCCGCGGCCGCCACGTCGATCAACTGCGCGGCGCCGGTGGCCCCCGGGGCGGTGACGGCCTGCCACACGCGCGCCTCGCCGAGGGGACCCTCAGCCGCCGCCCAGGCCGTCCCACCGCTCGCCGGAACGAGCCCGGCCCCGGCCACCGCACCTAACCCGCTGATGAAACGCCGTCTTCGCACGAGTTCCCCTCCCGGTCAAAAGCCCTTGAAAGGCCAACACGGTGAACCAGCGTGCCGCAGAAGGCAATGCACGAGGACGGCTCGATCCGGTCACGCCGGTCGCTCCGGTCACACGGGCTTGACCGGCACCCCTCCCGCCGCCGCGCCCAGCAGGGTCAGCCGTACGTCCTTCGGCCCGGCAGGTGTGGTCCCGTCCGACAGCACCGCCAGCGCCAGTGTGTTGGCCCCCCGTGTGCGGAGGATCCCGTTCGGCAGCACGAAGGTGTGCTGCGGCCCTACGTCGTTGATGTACTGGCCCATGTTCCAGCCGTTGAGGAAGATCTGCACGCGGTAGGCCCGGCCCGGGTCGTCGTCGAGGACGAGTCCGATCGAGGCGTCGACGCCCGGGTCGATGTCCAGCCGGAAGTCCGTCCGGTACCAGGTGACGCCCTGCCGCCGGTCGGCCCGGGGCAGCTCGGCGTCCTTCCAGTCCCCGTCGTCGTGCTCGGGCAGATGCCAGCCCTCGCGCTCCCCGTGCAGCCCGCCGTTGTTCATCGGCCCGCGCACGGGATCGGGCGTGGACGCGCCCTGGATACGCCACTTCACCTCGGGGGAGCCGCCCTCGAAGGTGACGGCGGTCAGTCCGCGCGCCGCCTTGTGCGTGTCGAGGGCCTTGCCGTCCATGTCGTGCTGCATCGGCCGCACGAGCACGGACAGCACGTGCCGGTCACGCTTCCCGTCCCGGGCCTCACGGAACCGCTCCCGCAGTTTCTCGGGCAGGGCAAACGTGGCCTTCGCGGTCCACGTCCCCTGCCGGGCCCGGCTCTTGTCCGGTACGGGCATCCGGTGCGTGCCCAGCGGCTCGCCGTCAAGCCAGGCCATCAGCAGGCCCTGGGTGCCCGTGCTGTAGGCGAGGGAGACGGACTCGATGCCGTTCTCGTCGCTCCACTCGCCCCGGTACCAGACGTCGCCGTAGTGGAAGCCGTAGTCGTCGGCGAACAGGACGGGCTGCCCGTCGGGGACGGGCGTCGTGCTGAAGGACGTCGTCCGGTCGGCCGCCGTCCAGCCCGAGTCGTCGAAGCCGGGCTCGGCCTCCGGGTTCTCGGTCCGCCGCCGCCAGTCGTCCAGCGCGGGCAGGGCCGGCCGGGTCACGCCGGGGAGCGGCCGCAGTGCCAGCAGGCTCCCGGAGGCGCTGATCCGCGCGGGCACCGCACGCCCGTTCCACGTCACATGGGTGATCCCGGGCGGCCCCCACACCTCCAGGCCGGTCGTGCCGACGGTGTCACCGGTGAGGTGGACCGTCGAGCCGCGCAGGGTGGCGGACCGCAGCAGCGACGGGCCGTAGACGAGGAGCCGGCCGGACGGTGTCTCGTACGGCCACAGCCGCAAGGAGGTCGCGTCGTCGGCGAACAGGACCAGCATCGGCGTGTCCACGCCGTCGCCCTCGACCCGCACCCGGCTCAGCCCGCCGGCGCCCAGCGGAGCGGTGATGTTCAGCTTGTTGAGGTTCCAGGACCACGCGGGCTCCGCGTCCAGCCGCATGGGAGTCGGCTCGTCGGGGCACTCCAGCACGACCTGCGCGAGATCGCCCCGCCGGCCCGCGAACACGGCGATGTCCTGCCGTCCGGCGGTCAGGCTCAGCATCGGCTGCACGGTGGCGTGCACCAGCGTCCGTTTCCCGAGCCTGAGATCGGCGGCGATCAGCTTGGCGTCCCGCGCGGGGACCATGACCGGCACGTCGATCCCGGCGTCCGGCAGCGTCACCGAGACCGCCTCGGCGGAGTCGTTGCGCAGGACGTAGAAGTGGGCGCCGGTGTCGGGGTTGGTCAGGGGGTAGACCTTGATCCGCTTGTCGGTGGCGCGCACGGCCTTCGCCCGGTTCAGCTTGGCGAGGTCGGGCAGATGGCGCAGCGACTGCCCGATCTGGTGCATCGAGGCGAGCTTGGGGGTGGCGTTGCGGGCCTCGTCGAAGGCCGCGCCGTAGTCGTACGACGTGTAGACGGCCGGTGCGGGCAGCCAGCCCCAGGAGGTGCCGCCGAACGTCATGTAGACGTTGTGCAGCGTGATGCCGTTGGCGAGGTTGGTCAGGTAGAAGCGCCGCTCGTACGCCGCGTCCCGGGTCCGCCGCGCCTCGGCGTACCCCTTCCCGTCGAACCAGGAGCCGCCCCACGGGTCGAACCAGCCCCCGCCGAACTCGGGCACGAACCCGGGCGTGCGCGCACTGGCCGTGGCCCCGCCCTTCGCCCCGCCGGTCCCGAAGTGCCCCCAGTCGGGCGGCACCTGCTCCGGCTCCGGATACCCGTCGAACCCGTAGAGCCAGCGGCCCTTCTCACCGCCGGTGCCGAACGACCCGGGCGCCCAGTGGCCGTTGCGGCCCTTGTCGTTGTGGAACAGCGGTACGTCGATGCCGTCGGCGCGGACCTTCTCGTACAGGTACGCCATGTAGGCGCGCCCGGCCGGGTCGTCGACGTGCGCGTCGTACTCGTTCTCGATCTGGTACAGCAGGACCGTGCCCGTACCCCGGGTGAACAGGTGCTTGGCCACGACGGCGTTGACGGCGGTCAGCCACTCGTCGACGTACTTCAGATACGTCGGGTCGGAGGTCCGGGCCGTGCCCTCGGTGGCGGTCAGCCAGCCGGGGAAGCCGCCGGCGTCGACCTCCGCGTTGATGTACGGGCCGGGCCGCAGGATCACGTACAGGCCGGTCTCGGCGGCCACGCGCAGGAACAGGTCCAGATCGCGCACCCCGGTGAAGTCGTACCGGCCGGGAGCGGCGGAGTGGTAGTTCCAGGCGACGTACACGCTGACGGCGTTGTAGCCATGGGCGCGCATCTTCTCCAGCACGTCCCGCCACAGGGACGGGCTCGGCAGCCGGAACGGGTGCATCTCGCCCGACCAGAGCACCAGGCGGCGGCCGTCGACCAGCAGCGAGTACCGGTCGAAGCCGATGTGATGCCGCTCGCCGTCCGCGCTCGGCACCGGTGGCGGTGGGCCCGTGGGCGCGGTCCGGCCCGGGTTGGCGGAGGTCGGCGACCCGCTGCCGGTCAGCGCGAAGCCGAGCGCCGCCGTGCCGGCGAGAGCGTGGAAGGTACGCCTGCTGAGCTCCAAGGGAGCGCCTCCTGTTGTGCTGCCGTGCTGTATGCGGTGCTGGTGCGTCATTGTCTACAGGCCGACCGGGACAATGGTCCTATGAGGATCTCGGCACGAGCGGACTATGCGGTACGAGCGGTCGTGGAGCTGGCCGTCCGGCAGGGGGAGGGGCCGGTCAAGGCGGAGGCCGTGGCCACCGCGCAGGACATCCCCCACAAGTTCCTCGAGGGCATTCTCGGCGATCTGCGGCGCGGCGGTGTCGTCGACAGCCGCCGAGGCGGGGGCGGCGGCTACCGGCTGGCCCGCGAGGCCACCGAGATCACGGTCGCGGACGTGATCCGGGCGGTGGACGGGCCGATCGTCTCGGTGCGCGGCGAGCGGCCGACCGGCCTCGCCTACAGCGGCACCGCCGAGCCGCTGCTGCCGCTGTGGATCGCCCTGCGGGCCAATGTGCGCAGGATCCTGGAGGGCGTGACGGTCGCCGACCTCGCGGCCGGCGCGCTGCCCGAGCAGGTGGAGCGGCTGGCGGCGGAACCGGCGGCCTGGGAGAACCCCTGACGGGCCGCGTCCGCGGGTGCTCCGGTGGGCGAATCCCTGGGTGATCCTCATCGCGTCCTCGGGGAGTCTCCTGGGGCTGAGGCACTGGACACTGGCTAAGGCACCCTATGCGCCCTCCTGCGCCCGGTGCGAAATCCCGCCACTGTGAATGGCCGGAGTGCGCCCTGGCCGACCCCTCCCGCCCTGCGTACGATGCGACCGCTCCCGGCCTTCACAGCTCCTTCATGGAATGGTCACAGGCCGGGGGTGCGTGCGCGGTCGCCCGCTCTGATCTTGACATGCGCATGCCCATTTCATGATCCACCCCCCACGAACCGATGGGAGAACCATGGCCGGTGGCCTGCTCCTGAGCGGCGCGGTAGCCGCGCTCCTCACCAGCGCACTCCCCGCGACATCCCCGTCCTCCGGGTTCGACGACCCGCCCCCGGACAAGATCATCATCCAGGTCGCCACGGTGAACGGCTCCGGCTGTCCGCAGGGCACGGCAGCGGTCGCCGTCTCCGAGGACAACACCGCCTTCACGGTGACCTACAGCGACTACCTCGCCCAGGCGGGCGGGAACTCCGACCCGACCGCGTTCCGCAGGAACTGCCAGCTCAACCTGAAGGTCCACGTCCCCGGCGGCTTCACCTACGCCATCGCGAGCGCGGACTACCGGGGCTTCGCCTCCCTGCAGCGCGGCGCGAGCGCCTCCCAGAGGGCCTCGTACTACTTCCAGGGCTCGCCCAGCACGGTGTACAAGAACCACCCCTTCAGCGGCCCCCTCAACGACAACTGGCAGGCCACCGACGAGACGGACTGGGCCCAACTGGTCTACGCACCCTGCGGAGTCCAGCGCAACTTCAACATCAACACCGAGATCCGGGTCAACGCCGGCACCCAGTCGGCCGACAAGGTCAGCTTCATGACGATGGACTCGACGGACGGGGACATCAGCACGGTGTACCACCTGGCGTGGAAGGAGTGCCCGTAGTCCTGACGGGCTGAACGGGAGCGGCCCACCCGCAGGGGTGGGCCGCGCTCTTCGTCTGCTCCTCTACGGCACTTCTACCGCTCGTCGAGCGCCGCGGCGGTGGCTTTCACAAAGGCCTCCGGGTTGTCCAGCATGATGTTGTGGCCGCAGTCGGGGATCGCGACGACGGATACGCCCGACTCGACCAGGGCGTCCGCGCCCGGGAGTGGACTGTCGGCCTCGGGGAGCAGGAAGGTGCGGGGGATCTTCAGGTCGAGGAGGAGCTCGCGCATCGTGGGGGTCGTGCCGCGGGTGAGGTGGAGTGCGCTGCGATGCAGGGCCTCCCGGCCGGCCAGCCGCATGGTGGACCACCAGTGCGCCCCGACCCGGTCGCGGACCTCCTCCCAGCCGCCGCCCCGCGTGAACTCCTCCTCGGTGTAGGAGGCGATACCGCTGCTGCCCGACGATCCGGGCGCGCGTGGGATCGGGTCGAGGTTCGCGTCGATCAGGACCAGGCGGGAGACCAGGTGGGGGTGGCGGGCGGCCAGGACGATCGCCACCGAGCCGCCCATGCTGTGGGCGATCACTTCGGCGGCGGAGACGCCCGCGGCCGTCAGGGCGTCGGCGAGGGCGTCGGCGTGTGATTCCAGCGTGTAGTCGAAGTGCGTCGGGCGGTCGCTGTGGCCGTGGCCCAGGAGGTCCAGGAGCAGGGAGCGGCGGCCGGACAGCGTCGGGTCGACCGCGACTTCCGTGAAGTAGGCAGGCGAGCTGGCGCCCAGCCCGTGCACGTAGACACGCGGCGGCTCCTGCCCCGGCAGCTCGACCCAGCGGATTCGGTCGCCCTCGGGCGTTACGGCGGCGCTGCGCACGGTCTGCATCTCCTGCGGTCGCGAGTTGGTGAGGAGATGAGAGTAGTCAGCCGTGGGGATGGCAGGGTCTTGGGTCATGGAGTTCTTCTGCTATCACCGTGACCGGGTCGGCTCGCTGCCCTTGCGTGAGGAGTTGGGGGAAGCGCACTGGGCCTATATGGACCAGTACGAGGCCGAGTTGATCGCCCGTGGGCCGACCTTCGCCGATGACGGGGAGACACCGACCGGCAGTGTGCACATCGTCGATCTGCCGGACTCCGCCGCCGCCCGGGCGTTCGCCTTCGACGAGCCCAACTACCAGGCCGGGGTGTACCGGGACGTGCTGCTGCGGCGGTGGCGCAATCTGCTGGGGCGGACCATGTGGGAGTTTCCCGGTGGGTCGAGTGACGGGAAGCGGTTCTTGGTACTCGGCTTCGGCTCCGGGGATGCCGTGGATCTTGACGTGCCGTATGGCCGGGACGAGCTGATCGCCTACGGGCCGCTGCTGTCCGACGACGGTGAGGTCTGGGTGGGTACGGCAGCGCTCGTGAGGGCCACGGACGCGGAGGCGGCGCGTGCGGTGCTCACCCAGGGGCGGTACGCAGGCATCGAGGCGCATGCGTGGGAGTTCGGGGGGCGACGGTGATGAGGGGCCCCGGAGCCCACTGAGGGATGGTTGGGTCCGGGGCCGTGTGCTGTGTCAGCCCTGTTCCACCCCAAGGGTCAGCGCGCCCGCGTACCCCGCCGACGTCGTACTGCCGAGGGGCGTGAGGGTGAGGAGGCCTGACGCCGCGCCTCCCTCGTCGTAGATGGAGTCCTGGGCGAGTGTGGTGCGGGGGACCGTGTTGACCTTGTACGCGGCGAGGGCCGCGACCTTGGTCGTGATCGTTTCGCTGAAGAAGAGCTGGCCGGTGTGGAGTTCCTCGCCGCCGGTGAAGGAGCCGTCGGGGGTCAGGGTGACGTCCGTGTGGACCTTGATGTGGATGTGCACGCAGCGGCCTCGGTACCAGCCGGGGTAGATCGTGGTGATCCTCGCGACGCCGCTGGAGTCGGTGAGGACGCCGCCGCGCAGGAACGTGCCGTTGTCCGGCTCGTCGTGGCCGTTGTTGCCCACGAAGCCGGAGTACTCGCCGAGCGCGTCCGAGTGCCAGATCTCGACCAGGGCGTTCTTGAGCGGGACGCAGGTGTCGTCGTCCACGACCGTGAGCGTCAGGTTCAGGGGGATGCCCGTCTTGTCCTCGCTGATGTCCGAGCGGACGTACTGCCCGTCGAGGTAGTACGGGCCTTCGGTCATCTCCTTGGTGAGGGTGCAGACGGCGGTGGCGGCGACGGGGGTTGCGGCGGTCGGGGTGTTGGAGGCGGCTGAGCCTACGGCCAGGGCAGCTGCGGTGGCACCCGTGGCCAGGAGGACGGTGCGGCGGCCGATGGGGTTGGGTTCGTGTGTCTCCGAGGTGTCTGTCATGAACACGGCACCGTAGGGCGGCCAGCTGTCGGGGAGCTGTGAGTTCGGCAAAGTGATGGCTCGTCAAGTGCTCTGTCAGACAGGGGGTTTGTGAGGTGCTGGTGGGGCCGCCCGCTTCTCGGCAGTGTCGTGCTGGAGCGAGCGGGCGGCCGGGGGAGGAGCGGTGGCCAGGGCCGTCGGGCCCCTCGGTCGGCGGCGTGGCCGTTCGGCGTTGCGGGGACGTGAGGGGGGGCGGCGTTCCTGGCAGCGGTGCCGGGCCCGCTTGCCGTCCCTTTCTGCCGACGCCGGGTAAGCCGCCTGAGAGGATGGCGCGGACCATCACAAGAAATAGGGGTCGAGCATGCTCGTGCTCATACTGTCGGTCGTTGTTCTGCTCGTCATCGGCGGCTGCGTCTGCGTCTTCTGGGCGGCCCGGGGTGACGCCCCACGCTGGGCACGGGGTGTGGCCAAAGCGACGCTGCTCGGCAGCGAACTGACCCGCAGTGCGAGCCGGAGTTCCGGCTCACAGCGAAGTGGCGGGGACGACTAGGCCGTGCTTCAGGTGACGGGTGAGTCTTGGGCGGATAGCTCTTCGGCCAGTTCCATACAGCGCAGGCGGGCTGGGGAGAAGTCGTAGGGCATCTTGCCGGTGGCTTCGAACACACTCATGGAGTCAGCCTCCCGCCTGCCGGAGCTGAGGTCGGCCTCGTCCTCGCCGTCCTCGGGGTGCGAAGTGTCCCAGGCGTCGCAGAGGTCATCGTCGACCGTGCCCAGGCCGGACTCCTCGATGACGGCCTGCAGGGCGCTTTCGAAGGCGTGCCGCTCGACGGCCACTTGAGCCACCCGGGGATCATCGACGGCGACGCTGTCATCGAGTGCCTCCTCGGC
The DNA here is from genome assembly GCF_056433405.1 of Streptomyces sp. NPDC044719. Taxonomy (NCBI): domain Bacteria; kingdom Bacillati; phylum Actinomycetota; class Actinomycetes; order Kitasatosporales; family Streptomycetaceae; genus Streptomyces; species Streptomyces sp. NPDC044719. The sequence goes on along the minus strand of NZ_JBWKHE010000006.1, from coordinate 56,390 downwards.
CTCATCGATGCGGTCGGAATCCTCCCGCAGAGTGGGATGCGTGGCCAGGGCGACGAAGCGGGTGGCCTGGAGGGCCGCGCCGAGCGGGCCGAAGATCCGCTCAGTGACCAGCAGAGTGTCCAGGTCCGCCTGACGCAGGGAGCCCTCGGGCAGGCTCTTGAGGCGTTCGGTGACGAAGTCGGAGAGCAGGCCCATCCGGCTGCCTTCGGTGCGCATCCGCTGCACGGCGGTCCGTTGCCGCCGCAATTTCGCCTCCTGCTCGGTGAGGGATTGTTCCAACCGCTCCAGGATGCCCGCGATACCTTCTCCGCAGTCCGCATCGGCGGAAGCCGTGCCGGTGGTGAAGGCGTCACGAATGTCGTCCAGGGCGATCCCGGCGTCGGCCATCTTGCGAATCCACAGCAGGCGGATCATGTCCTCGTACTCGTAGCGGCGGCGGTCATCGCTGCCCCGCTCAGGCTCGGGGAGCAGGCCGATCTCGTGGTAGTGGCGAATCGCCCGAGGCGTGCTGCCGGCGAAGCCCGCCGCGTCACCGATCTTGACCTGGCGAGGTGGCCGGAACGACGAATGCATGAGCAGGGACCTTTCCTCAAGCAGCCGGGACACAAGTCCACCTGACCACATGCCGCTACGGAAGGTGCAACCCCGTCGAACCTAAAACACGGCCTAGTCCCGCCCCGACCGTTACTTGGTGGCGTGCGTGAGGAAAGCCGCCCAAGTGGTGGGGGAGAGGGTGAGCTGGGGTCCCTGCTTGTCGCGGTCTTCTCCTCGTCGACGCGCTCGCCGACCGGTGGGAAGTGCTGCGGCGGGAGCCCGGCAAGACCGTTCGCGCCGAGGTCGATGTGCCGGGCACCGTCCCGTAGCCGCCGCTCAACACTGTTGGATCTCCGAGGCCGGTCACAGCTGTTGCCGCGCGGACCATTGACGCGCAAGAGGTTCGATTCTACGGTCCCGTTCGAACTTGCGATCGCTGTCCGAAATATCGGCCAGTGCTATCAACCCACCGCAAGCACCCCCACCGCAAGGAGGACCCGCATGAGCCGCTCCATCCTGCGCAAGAGAACCGCCCTGCTCGCCCTCCCCACAGCGTTCCTGCTCGCCCTCGTCCCGGGTGCGGCGTCCGCGTACCCCAACCCCGGCCGCGTCACCGGTGACGTCGTCACCCACGACCCGTCGATGATCCGCACCTCGTCCGGCCAGTATCTGCTCTACGCGACCGGCGGCGGCATCGCCAACAAGACATCCACCGACCGCACCGCCTTCCGGAACGGCGCGGACGCCTTCTCCAGCCGGCCGAGCTGGTGGCGGAACTACTCCTCCGTGCCCGAGGCCTGGGCGCCGGACATCTCGTACCACGGCGGCAAGTACCTGATGTACTACTCCGTCTCGAAGTTCGGCTCTAACACGTCCGCCATCGGACTCGCGACCTCCAGCACCGGCCGGCCGGGCAGCTGGACCGACCAGGGCACGGTGTACACGTCGAACTCCTCCAGCGACTTCAACGCCATCGACCCGAACCTCTTCGTGAACGACGACGGCAAGTGGTGGCTGTCCTTCGGCAGTTGGTGGACCGGGCTCAAGATGATCCAGATCAACCCGTCCACCGGGAAGCAGCTCTCCTCCAACACCACCCGCTACTCGCTCGCCTCCCGCCCCACCGGGACCAAGGCCGTCGAGGCGCCCTTCATCGTCAAACGGGGCGGCTACTACTACCTCTTCGCGTCCTACGACACCTGCTGCGCGGGCACCAGCTCCACCTACAAGGTGAAGGTCGGCCGCGCCTCCAGCGTCACCGGGCCCTACGTCGACAGGAACGGCGTCTCGATGATGAACAACGGCGGCACGCCCGTCCTGGAGTCGCACGGCAACGTCATCGGTCCCGGCGGACAGTCGATCCTGAAGGACGTCGACGGCGACCTGATCGTCTACCACTACTACGACGGCAACGACAACGGCACACCCAAGCTGGGCATCAACCTCCTGAACTGGAGCAGCGGATGGCCCGTCGCGTACTGACCCTGCCGACGGCAATGATCGTGGTCCAACCATAATTGCCAACAGCGGAGACTGAACCCCGTTCGATAGAGTCCCGTTTCTTTCCTTTTCTTTCCCCCCGGTTTGGCGATCTCCGCAGGCGGATAATATGCGGCCTGCAACGTCCGGTGCGTTGTGCCATGAGGTGGGGGGCGTATGGTGAGCGTGTTTCTCGACGGATTGTCGAGGCGGGCCGATTCGTTTCGACGGAGGTCGCTGCCGACCCTCGCCGCGGTCGCGTTCGCAGGCGTTCTGGTGACCGCGGGGTGTGGATCGTCGGATGAGCCCCGGGCCGGTGTCCCCGCCGGCCCGACCGGCACAGCGGGCGTGCCCGGCGCGGATGACACGGGCGAGGGCACGGACTCCTCCGGCGGTTCCTGGGACGGCTCGGGCGGCGGTTCCGCCAGCGGTGGCTCGACCGGTGGTGGGACGGGCGGCGGTGGAACGGGCGGCTCGTCCTCGAGTTCAGGCGGCTCGGGCAGCGGGGGCGAGACCTGGACCGGCGGTGACAAGGGGAGCTCCACCTGGAAGCCCGGCCGGACCAACGGGGGCCGTGGCAACGGCGGCTCCGGCGGAGAACGTGAAAGGTCCACCGACCCGGCTCCCGACCGGGAGTTCTCCTGGGCCCCGTTCGGCCCAAGCTCACCGGAGTGGGACGGAATCAACACGGACCACGTCTACGACTTGGTGCAGGCGAGGAACTGCCCCGAGGCCAAGCGCTGGTACGACGCCGCGGGCCAGACGAATTGGCAGGCGAGACCCGCCGCCTGGAAGGTACTCGAAGGGCTGATCGCCGCTTGCTACGCCGTTGGCGGAGAAGAAGGCGAATGGCAGAAAGCGATCGACGCGTACGCCGTCGTCAAGAATCAGCCGTCGGGAGACTGTAAGTACACAGCGGCACGCCGCACCCTCGGGCAACTCGCCGAATTCCGGGCCGCGCATCCCGACGCCAGAATTCGAATTCGCCCGGCGGGCCACGGAGTCCAGGCCTGTCCGTCAGTCATCACCAGTATGTCCCCCAGGCAGGCGGCGCCCGGAGCCACGGTGGAGGTCAAGGGAACCTGGCCCAGCGCGGCGACGGTGTACGCGGGCGGCCGTGAAGTCCCCCTCGTCGATAACGCCAACCGCATGCACCCCGTCTGCTGCCTCAACGCCACCGTGACGTTCGAGGTCCCCGGGGACGCGCCCGCGGGGGCCGTGCGGATCACTCTGAAGACCCGGAGCGTCGAGTTGGACGCGGGTGAACTCACGGTCATCGCCCCCTGACCATGGCCGCCCCCACCGACGGATCCCGGTTCAGATCGCTGACCGCCCGCCTCCGGCGCGTGCCGCCCCCCGCGCCCGATCCCGATCCCGCGCCCGATCCTGATCCCGCGCCTGATCCTGATCCCGCGCCTGATCCTGATCCCGCACCACCACCGTCCCCGGCACCCTCCGTACATCCGCCGAGCAGACCGGAACCCGGGCCCCCGCCGGACGGTCCTCAACGACCTGGATGGATGGAACTCCTCGGCACCATCGGCTCACTCGTGTCCCTGCTCGCGGCCGTGCTCTTCTACTTCGGCTGGGCCAGCACCGACGCGGAGACCCGTGCCCTCGGCCTGCGCGACAGCATCTTCCGTCTCTCCACCAGCGAGTACCTGCTGCGCAGCGTCGAGGCCCTCTTCCTTCCCGCCTTCCTGGTCGTCGGAGCCCTGCTCGCCGCCATCGGGGTCCAGCGCTGGATCACGAGCTCCCCGGGGCGGGCCGAGACCGCCGTACGCCGTATGCGCTGGGGGTGGCTGCCTCCCGTCGCCCTGGCGCCCTTCTACACCCTGCACCCGGCCCTCTTCGAGCTGGTCCTTCCCCTCGTCGCCATCCCCGGACTCCTGGCAACCGCCTACGCCCTCACCCGGCCCGCCCAACCAGCCGTGACCGACACCGCCCAACGGCGGCTACGCCTCAACATCTGGGCGCTGGCCCTCGTCCTGTGCCTGCTCTCCCTCTTCTGGGCCGTCTCCTCTTACGCGGGCATCGTCGGCCGCGGCCGCGCCGAGGAGGCCGCGCGGGCGGTGAACACCCCCGCCTTCCCCAGCGTCGTGGTCTTCAGTGAGAAGGACCTGATGATTCGCGGGGGCGGCGCCTGCCACCAGCGCGTGAAGGCCGAGAACAGCGCATACGCCTTCCGGTACTCGGGCCTCCGGCTGTTCTACGTCTCCGGCGACCGCGTGTATCTCGTGGACTGGAAGTGGCGCCCCTCCGACGGAACGCTGTGGGTGGTGCGCGAGAGCGACTCGGTGCGCGTCGAGTATGTGAGCGGACCCCTGGGCCGTGAACCGGAGTGCTGATCCGACGTGCGCGGTGCTACCCGGCCTGACCCATCCCCGCCGCGTTGGGCCAGGCCTGGGTGCCCGGCCAGCCCGTGGCCGGGGCGGGGGACAAGCCGTTCGTTCCCCTGACCTGCGCGGCGGTAAGCCCACCCCGGGCGGGAACCCCCGGCGGGGTGGGCCCCGTAGCGGCCGGCACGGGAGCCGGCGCCGGAGCAGGGACCGGCGCCGGGGCTGGGGCGGGGACCGGAGCCGGAGCAGGTGTCGGTGCCTGTGCGACAGGCGCCAGCGGCTGCTGGACCGGGGCGGCCATGGGCTGCGGGGCGGGCTGGGGCACCTGCTGTGGCACCGGCTGCGGCACAGCCTGTGGCATCTGCTGCTGCCCCATCTGGCCCATCTGGCCCATCTGGCCCATCTGGCTCATCGGCCCCGTCGGGCCCATCTGTGCCGCCGCCGGCATCGGCATCCCTCCGCCCGGGCCCGCCGGTGCGGCGGACGCGGCGGCGGGGAGCGGCATGCCGGTGCCGGCGGCAGCCGGCGCCGCGGCGGGCCCCGGACCACCGATACCGGTGGCCTGAGCGGCGAGCCCCCGCATGCCCGACCCGTTGGTCTCGCTCACCAGACGGTCCACGGCCGCCGTACCCGAGCTGTAGCTGGTCCCGTTGCCCAGCTCGGGTACGGCGGCTCCCCTCCTGGACGTCCCGTAGAGCACCTGTTCCAGGCCGGACACCAGGCGACGCACGTCCACCTGGGGGCGCACGACGAGACGCAGGAAGCGGCTGGACGAACCGATCTTGTTGCCGCACTCGCGGACCAGGATCCGGTGCTCGGTGAGCATCCTGTCCCGGACCACGGTGCCCTCGGCGCCCACGGGGAGGCGCACGAAGAGGAAGTTGCCCTGCGACGGGTAGACCGTCAGCCCGGGCAGGGCGGAGAGCTGGCTGGCCATGTCGAGCCGGTCGCGGCGCACCTGCTGGAGGCTCTGCGCGTACTCGGCGCCGTGCTCCTTGAGCATGAAGACGACGTGCTCGGCGAAGGAGTTGAGGTTCCACTTGGGGAGCATCGACCGGACGCGCCCGGCGAGCGCCGGGTTGGCGACGAGGTAGCCGAAGCGGATGCCGTGCAGGCCGAAGTTCTTGCCGAGGCTGCGCAGGACCACGACGTTGGGCCGGAGCATCGCCTCCTGGACGACGGAGGGTTCGGCCTCGGCGTCCGCGAACTCCAGGAAGGACTCGTCGATGACCACCAGGTCGAGGTCGGCCATGGCGTCCATGAACTGGACGATGGCGTGCTTGTGGAGAAAGCCGCCGTCGGGGTTGTTCGGGTTGCAGATGACGGCGACGCGCGTGCCCCTCGCGCGGATGAACTCGGCGTACTGCGCCAGGTCGAGGGCGAAGCCGCTGGACTCCTGGAGCGGGAACATGTCGACCCGCTTGCCGGTCTCCATGGGCTGGTCGGTCCAGCGGCCGAAGGTGGGGACGGGGATGGCGAGGGACTCGCGGACCAGCAGGTGGTCGATCCAGGTGATGAGCTCGGTGGAGCCGTTGCCCATGGCCACGCACTGCGGCGGCAGCTGGAGCAGGCTGCACAGTTCGGCCGTGATGGTGTCGGCGCCGCTCGGGTAGTACGTGATGATGTCGCGCAGCTTGGCCGACATGTCGTCGAACATGGCCGGGGTGGGGAAGTACGGGTTGCAGGGGATACAGAAGTCCACGGGGCCGGCTCCCTCGCCGCCCTCACGTGTCAAAGCCGCCATCGACGGGCTGTGTGCCGCGGTACTGCGGAACAGCGACGTGACGTTGTCGGCCATGGAACCTCCGTATGAGGCGGGTCCGTTGGGGACGGCCGGACCCGACGTTTAAGGGCGGCCCGCGCGGGGGAGCGCGGGCCGCCCTTACATACGGAGACTGTGGTGACACTGTTCAACCGTCGGGAATCCGGCCAGGACTTGTGTCCTACCTGTGAAGGCTTGTCAGTGGCACCAAGGACATCAGCAGCCGAACGTGTGGATCGTCGTCGTCCGGTACGTCTGCCCCGGCCGCAGCACCGTCGACGGGAACTTCGGCTTGTTCGGCGAGTCCGGGAAGTGCTGCGTCTCCAGGCAGAGCGCGTCGCCCTGCCGGTAGGTGCGGCCGGACGGGCCGGTGAGCGTGCCGTCGAGGAAGTTGCCGGAGTAGAACTGCAGGCCCGGCTCGTTCGTGGCGATCTTCAGCGTGCGGCCGGAGGCGGGGTCGCGCAGGGTGGCCACGTGCTCGGGCCGGGCGGTGATGCCCTTGTCGAGGACCCAGTTGTGGTCGAAGCCCTTTGCGGTCACCAGCTGGGGGTGCGAGACGCGGATGTCCCGGCCGATCGGCTTGGCGCGGCCGAAGTCGAAGGGCGTGCCCGCGACCTTGGCCAGCTCGCCCGTGGGGATCAGGCCCGCGTCGGTGGGCGTGTAGCGGGAGGCGGCGATCTGCAGCTCGTGGTCCTCGATCGTGCCGCTGCCCTCGCCGGCGAGGTTCCAGTAGACGTGGCTGGTGAGGTTGACGACGGTGGCCTTGTCGGTGGTGGCCTCGTAGTCGATGCGCCAGTCGCCCTGCCGGGTGAGGGTGTACGTCACCTTCGCCTTGAGCGTGCCCGGGTAGCCCATCTCCCCGTCGACGCTCGTGTAGTACAGGTGCAGACCGACGTCGGAGCCCTTGGTGAACGGCTCGACGTCCCACACGCGCTTGTCGAAGCCCTTGGCGCCGCCGTGCAGGCTCTGCTCACCGTCGTTGACGGAGAGCTGGTAGTCCTTGCCGTCGAGGGTGAACTTGCCCTTGCCGATGCGGTTGCCGTAGCGGCCGATCAGGGCGCCGAAGTACGGGCTCTTGGCGATGTAGTCCTCGACGTTGTCGAAGCCCGCCGAGACGTTGGCGTAGCGGCCGCGGCGGTCGGGGATCTCCAGCGACTGGACGATGCCGCCGTAGGAGAGGACCTTCAGGCGGGTGCCGCCGTTCTCCAGGGCCCAGCTGTAGATCTTGGTGCCGTCGGCGAGCTTGCCGAAGAGCGTCTTCACCGGCTTCCTGCCTCCCGTGGCGTGCGCCGTGCCGCCGAGGGTGGTGGCGGCCATGCCCGCCGCCGCTGCTCCGGCTATGACCGTGCGTCTGTTCAGTTCCATGCGTGCGGCTCCCGTATAAGGAGAGGGCCCCGCCTTCCCGGCGAGGCCCCGATCTGACTTACGAACCGACCTTGCGCTTGTTCCACACGTCGAACCCGACCGCCGCCAGCAGGACCAGGCCCTTGATGACCTGCTGCCAGTCGGTGCCGATGCCGACGAGGTTCATACCGTTGTTCAGCACGCCCAGGACCAGGCCACCGATGATCGCGCCGAGCACGGTGCCGACACCGCCGCTCATCGACGCGCCGCCGATGAACGAGGCCGCGATCGCCTCCAGCTCGAAGTTGAGGCCGGCCTTGGGAGAGGCCGCGTTGAAGCGGGCGGCGAAGACCAGACCCGCCAGGGCCGCGAGCATGCCCATGTTCAGGAAGACCAGGAAGGTGACCTTCTTGTCCTTCACACCCGACAGCTTGGCCGCCGGGAGGTTGCCGCCGATCGCGTAGATGTGGCGGCCGATGATCGCGTTGCGCATCACGTAGCCGAAGCCGACGAGCAGCACGCCCAGGATGAGCAGCACGATCGGGGCGCCCTTGTAGCTGGCCAGCAGCATCGTCAGCGTGAGGATGGCGGCGCCGAGCGCGACCAGCTTCAGCAGGAACAGCTTGGCCGGCGGGACGTCCAGGGAGAACTCCTGCTGCCGCCTGCGGTCACGGACCTCCTGGAAGACCACGAAGGCGATCATCGCGAAGCCCAGCAGCAGCGTCAGGTTGTGGTAGTTGGTCTTCGGGCCGACCTCGGGCAGGAAGCCGTTGGCGACCTTCTGCAGGCCCTCCGGGAACGGGCCGAGCGTCTGCCCCTCCAGGAAGATCTCGGTCAGACCGCGGAAGATCAGCATGCCCGCCAGGGTCACGATGAACGACGGTATGCCGCCGTACGCGATGAAGAACCCCTGGATGGCACCCGCGATGGCGCCCACGGCCAGGCACAGCACCACGGCGAGGAGCCACGGTATGTCGTGTTTGACCATGAACACGGCGGCCATCGAGCCGACGAACGCCGTCAGCGAGCCGACCGACAGGTCGATGTGGCCCGCGATGATGACCAGCATCATGCCGATCGCGAGGATCAGGATGTAGCTGTTCTGCAGCACCAGGTTCGAGACATTGCGCGGCAGCAGCAGGTCGCCGTCGGTCCACACGGCGAACAGGACCACGATCAGGCCGAGCGCGAACAGCATGCCGTACTGCCGCATGTTGCGGCGCATACCGTCCATCATCAGCTGCAGCAGTCCGTTGCCGGTGCCCTCCCCTCCCTTGCCGGTCGGCGCCGGGGCCGGCGTCTTGGCGGTCACGTCCGTGCTCATCGGGTTACCTCTTTGTCCTTCGTCATCTGACGCATCAGCGATTCCTGGGAGGCCTCGGCCTTCGAGAACTCACCGGTCAGCCGCCCCGCGGCCATCGTGTAGATGCGGTCGCACATGCCGAGCAGTTCGGGCAGCTCGGAGGAGATGAAGACGACCGCCTTGCCCTGGGCGGCCAGCTGGTCGATGACCGTGTAGATCTCGTACTTGGCGCCGACGTCGATACCGCGCGTCGGCTCGTCCAGGATCAGCACCTCGGGACCCGAGAAGATCCACTTGCTGAGGACGACCTTCTGCTGGTTGCCGCCGGACAGCTTGCCCACCGGCTCGAAGACGGTCGGCGCCTTGATGTTCATGGACTTGCGGAAGCCCTCGGCGACCTGCCGCTCCTCGTGCTCGTCGACCACACCGCGCTTGGCGACCTTGCCCAGGGCGCTCAGCGAGATGTTCCGGTTGATGGTGTCGATGAGGTTGAGGCCGTAGTGCTTGCGGTCCTCGGTGACGTACGCGATCCCGTGCTTGACCGCCTCGGGGACGGTCTTGGTACGGATCTCGGTGCCGTCCTTGAGGACCGTGCCGCCCGCGTACCGGCCGTACGTCCGCCCGAAGACGCTCATCGCGAGCTCGGTGCGGCCCGCTCCCATCAGACCCGCGATGCCGACGATCTCACCGCGCCGCACCTCGAGCGACACGTCGTCGACGACCTTGCGCTGCTGGTCGATCGGGTGGTGCACGGTCCAGCCCCGGATCTCCAGGGCGGGCGCCACGCCCTCCTCGGGCTCGTGCGGCGACCGCTCCGGGAAGCGGTGCTCCAGGTCGCGGCCGACCATGCCCTTGATGATCCGGTCCTCGGTGGTCTCCGCGGCCTTCACGTCGAGGGTCTCGATGCTCTGGCCGTCGCGGATGATCGTCACCGAGTCGGCGACCTTGCGGATCTCGTTGAGCTTGTGGGAGATGATGATCGAGGTGATGCCCTGCTTCTTCAACTCCAGGATGAGATCCAGGAGTTTGCCGCTGTCCTCGTCGTTCAGCGCGGCGGTCGGCTCATCCAGGATGAGCAGCTTCACCTTCTTCGAGAGCGCCTTGGCGATCTCCACGAGCTGCTGCTTGCCCACGCCGATGTCGGCGACGCGGGTGTCCGGGTGGTCGGAGAGACCGACCCGGCGCAGCAGTTCGGTGGCGTGCCGCAGGGTCTCGGTCCAGCTGATGATCCCGCGGGTGGCGTGCTCGTTGCCGAGGAAGATGTTCTCCGCGAGGGAGAGATAGGGCACCAGGGCCAGTTCCTGGTGGATGATCACGATGCCGCGCTCTTCGCTGGCCCGGATGTCCTTGAACTGGCAGACCTCTCCCTCGAAGAGGATGTCGCCCTCGTAGCTGCCGTGCGGGTGGACGCCGGAGAGGACCTTCATCAAGGTCGACTTGCCGGCGCCGTTCTCCCCGCAGATGGCGTGGACCTCGCCCTGCCGGACGTTCAGCGTGACGTCCGACAGCGCCTTGACGCCGGGAAAGGTCTTGACGATCGAGCGCATTTCCAGGACGGGTCCCGCCATGGTCGTGCCTTCCAATCAGTGGTGAATCGTCGGTCGGTGGCGGGGACTACTTGAGGTCGCTTGCCTTGTGGTAGCCGGAGTCGATGACGACCTTCTGGTAGTTGGACTTGTCGACGCTCACCGGCTTCAGCAGGTACGCGGGCACGACCTTGGCGCCGTTGTCGTAGGTCTTGGTGTCGTTGAGCTCCGGCTTCTTGTCGTTCAGCGCCGCGTCGACCATGTTCGTGGCCACCTTGGCGAGTTCGCGGGTGTCCTTGAAGACGGTCTGGGTCTGCTGGCCCGCCTCGATCGACTTCAGGGAGGCGACCTCGGCGTCCTGGCCGGTGACGACCGGCAGTGGCTTGCTCTTGGAGCCGTAGTCGTCGGACTTCAGCGCGGAGAGGATGCCGATGGAGATGCCGTCGTAGGGGGAGAGGACGGCGTCGAGGCGCTCGCTCTTGTAGGCCGAGGTCAGGATGTCGTCCATGCGCTTCTGGGCGGTGCCGCCGTCCCAGCGCAGGGTGGTGACCTGGTTGAGCTTGGTCTGGCCAGAGCGGACGACGAGCTGCTTCTTGTCGATGTAGGGCTGGAGGACCTTCATCGCGCCGCCGAAGAAGTAGCGGGTGTTGTTGTCGTCGTTGGAGCCGGCGAACAGCTCGATGTTGAAGGGGCCCTTCTTGGAACCGTCCTTGAGGCCCAGCTTCTCGACGATGTAGTTGCCCTGGAGCTCGCCGACCTTCTCGTTGTCGAAGGAGGCGTAGTAGTCGACGTTCTGCGAGCCGAGGATCAGACGGTCGTAGGAGATGACCGGGATGTTGGCGTCCTTGGCCTGCTGAAGCACGTTGTTCATCGACTTGTTGTCGATGGCGGCGATGATCAGCGCCTTGACGCCCTGCGTGATCAGGTTCTCGACCTGGGAGACCTGCTGGTCCGGGTCGTCCTCGCCGTAGACCAGCTTGGGCGTGTAGCCCTTGGCCTCCAGGTTCTTCTTGACGTAGTCGCCGTCCAGGATCCAGCGCTCGGAGGACTTGGTCGGCATCGCGATGCCGATGGTGCCTCCCTTGGCGTCTCCTTCGCTCTCCTTGCTGCCGCCCTCGCTGCTCTGGCCGCAGGCGGACAGGGTCAGGGCGAGGGACGCGGCTCCGGCTATGGCGGCGAGAGCGGCTCTGCGGTTACGCATATTGATCATCCTTGATCTGTGTGCAGGGCTCGGTCCGGTAGGCGCGAAGTCGCTCCGGGTGGTCGTGCCGGAAAGACCGAGAAGAGATGTGTCGGATTGTGGTCGGCTGTGTCGTCTTTTGTGAAGCCGAGTTTCCGGAACGTTATGCCGAGATTTCGAACCGTTGCAGATCGCCCGGCAGTCGTGAGCCGAGCGGCGCCATGTCGCCGTCCGCCCCGTGACGGGCCAGGAGGTCCAGGGCGAGCCGGCCGCGGCGCACGCGTTCCTTGGCGGTGGCCAGGGTCAGCTCCCGCATGTGGTGCCCGTAGGGGTAGATCCCGGGCGCCTTCGACAGGCCGAACTTCAGGTACAACGGGGCGCCGCGCCGGATGAGTTCGGCGACTTCGTACATCCGGACGTAACCGCCGAGGTCGTCAGGAGCCTCGATGTACATGTCCATCGGAGCGCCCGACACCCGGCGGATCTCGGTGAGGTGATCGAGCGTCAGGTCACTGGGCACATTGACCGAGTCGGCGCCGAGACGCTCGTAGACCGCGTACGCCGCCGGGTTGACCGGCCCGATGAGCGCGCTCACCTTGAGGGTCGTGTCGGCAGGGATGATGCCGGCCGCGCGCGCCCGGTGCAGGGTCCACAGCACACCCTCGTCGGCGACGAGCAGGCACTTGACGCCCAACTCCGTGGCCCGGACGGCGTCTTCGACGCATCCGGCGACGGCGTCGTGGCCGCGGGCTCTGAGGCCCGCGCCGCGCGAGTCGGTCCGGGTCGAGCCGCCGATGTCCCAGGTGCCGCGCGGGCCGGTGAACAGGCAGAGCTCGATGTCGCGTTCGGCCGTGGACTCGACCATCTCGGTGATCTCGGCGTCGGTCAGCATCCAGACACCGCTGCCCTGGCTGATCCGGTGGATCGGCACGTCCAGCCGCGAGGCCTCCTTCAGGACCACCGCCAGCGCCTCGGGACCCTCGCAGGAGGGGATCTCGGTGCGCCAGCGGCCGCCGCCGGGGAAGGAGTGCGGCGAGGCGTCGGCGGGGTCGAGGGCGGGCGCCTTCAGGCCGAGGTCGGCGAGCGCCTGCTCACCGGGCCTGCGGGCTGCCGTGGCGGGAGCGTCGGTCACAGGAAAGTCCTTCGGTTCGATATTTCGGACGAGGTTCGCGGCTCTGGGTATGGCAAGGCTGGGGTGTACGCCGGTACGGGAGCCGTCAGGTTGCCCCCGTACCGGCGTACGTCTACGGGCGGAGCAACACCTTGCCCACCTTCGGATCACCGGCTCCCACCAGCTCGATGGCCTGCGAGAACTCGGTGAGCGGCAGCTCGTGCGTCACCAGCGGCAGCGGATCGAGCAGACCGGCGGCGAACACCCGCACCGTGTGCGCCCAGGCGTCCGGCGGAGCACCGAAGACGGTGTGCACCTCCAGCTGCTTCACGACGAGATCGGTCGGGTCGAGGCCGTCGGCACCCTGCGCCGGGATACCGGTCAGGACCAGCCGGCCGCCCCGCCTGAGCAGGGCGGCGGAGATCCGGCCGGCGTCCGCCGACCCGGCCGTCTCGATCACCACGTCGATGTCGTCCGGGAGTTCCTGGTCCTTCGTCCGGAAGTCCGTCGCGCCGTACTGCCGCGACAGTGCCTCCCGGTCCCGGCGGGTCCCGACCACCAGCAGCTCCGCCGGCGAGTTCGCCTTGAGGAACTGCACGGCGAACATGCCGAGCGTGCCGGTGCCGACCACGGCGACCCGCTCACCGGGCCGCGCGTTCGCCTTCAGCGCGGCGGCCGCGATACAGGCGGCGGGCTCCAGTAGGGCCGCGGCGGTCAGGTCGCAGTCGTCCGGAAGGGCGTGCAGGAGACGGGCCGGGAGCGTCAGCGTGGCCGCCATCGCGCCCGGCTGGGTGAACCCGGTCTCCTCGTAACCGGCCGAGCACAGCGTCGTGTCGCCCGCGTGGCAGCGATCGCAGACCTGGCAGTTGCGGAAGCCCTCACCGACGACCTTGCGGCCGACGAGGGACTCCGGGACACCCGCGCCCACGGCCTCGACCGTCCCGGACCACTCGTGTCCCGGGGTGAGCGGATAGCGCACATAGCCCTCGGGGCGGTTGCCCTGGTAGACCTCGCGGTCGCTGCCGCAGATGCCTGAGGCGTGGACACGGACCAGCGCCTCGCCGGCGTCGGGCCGCCGGGGCTCGTGCGGAACGAGCCGGTGCTCGCCCGGGGCGTCGATCACTACCGCGGTGCTCACGTCGCTCCTTGGGTTTTCGAAGCTTTCGGGGGCCGGGAGGTCACTGCGTGCCCTTCGGCTTGCGCTGCTCCCAGCCCTCCGCCCAGAGGTCGAATCGGGCCTGCTGCTGCGGGAACTCGGCAGCGGCGTCCACGTCCAGCTCGACACCCAGTCCGGGGGCGTCGGAGAGGTGGAAGCAGCCGTCCTCCGGGTTCACCTGCGGGGCGCCCTTGACGACCTTCTTGATCTCCGCGTCCGCGAAGTCGTTGAAGTGCTCCAGGATCTTGAAGTTCGGGGAGGTGAAGCCGACCTGGAGCGAGGCGGCGGTCAGCACCGGGCCGCCGACGTTGTGCGGGGCCACCAGCATGTAGTGCGTCTCCGCCGTCGCCGCGAGCTTCCTGGTCTCCCAGATTCCACCGATATGGCCGACGTCCGGCTGGATGATGTCGACGGCCTGGCTCTCGAACAGCTCCCGGAACTCGATCCGGTCGTGGATGCGCTCACCGGTGGCGACCGGCATGTCGACCTTGGCCGCGACCTTCTCCAGGGCCTTGAGGTTCTCCGGCGGGACCGGCTCCTCCAGCCACGCCGGGTTGAACGGCGCCAGCTCCCTGGCCAGGCGTACGGCCGTGGCGGGGGAGAAGCGGCCGTGCATCTCCAGCATCAGCTCCGCCTCGGGGCCGATGGCGTCCCGGACCGCCTCGATGAGGGAGACCGCGTACATGGTCCCCTGGTGGTCCAGCTCGAAGTGGCCCGTGCCGAACGGGTCGATCTTGAGCGCCCGGTAGCCGCGCTCCATCACGCCCTGGGCGGCCTTGTGGTACGCCTCGGGAGTCCGCTCCGTGGTGTACCAGCCGTTGGCGTACGCCTTGACCTTGTCGGTGACCTTGCCGCCCAGCAGCTGCCAGACGGGGACCCCGAGGGCCTTGCCCTTGATGTCCCAGCAGGCCATCTCGATCACGGCGATACCGGACATCACGATCTCGCCCGCACGGCCGTAGTCGCCGTACTTCATGCGCTTGACGAGGTCCTCGACAGCGAAGGGGTCGGAGCCGAGAATGTGATTGGCCTCGGCCTCCCTCAGATAACCGAGAAGGGCGTCGGTGTGTCCCAGCATCCGGGTCTCGCCGACTCCGGTGATCCCCTCGTCGGTGTGCACCTGGACGTAGGTCAGGTTGCGCCAAGGCGTCCCGACCACGTGTGTGCTGATTCCGGTGATGCGCACGGCGGTTTTCCCTCGCAGCTTCGTCGGCTCAGTTCCGTCAGTCATTCAGTTCATTCAGCCAGTTCGACGTGTTCGATATTTCGGCACACGTTCGAAATGCTGGCGTGACAGTAAGGATGCGGCGGTCGGGGTGTCAATGGGTCGCGCGCATAACGGTTTCGACAGTTTCGAAACCATGGGTGAGGCGTGTCCGTACAGAACCTTCACAGCTGGATCTAGGAACGTTACCGGCGCGGAACTTAACCTTCCCGCGTCATGGACTACTGCGACCCGTGCCGACGGCACCTCAACGGCGCGCTGGCCTGCCCGGGGTGTGGCACCTCGGCGGATGCGCTGCGCCGGCGTGAGCGAGAGTACGACGCCGTGTCCGAGGGGGACGAGGGCGTTCGCGGCGACGATGAACGCG
The DNA here is from genome assembly GCF_056433405.1 of Streptomyces sp. NPDC044719. Taxonomy (NCBI): domain Bacteria; kingdom Bacillati; phylum Actinomycetota; class Actinomycetes; order Kitasatosporales; family Streptomycetaceae; genus Streptomyces; species Streptomyces sp. NPDC044719. Next base: position 41,064 of record NZ_JBWKHE010000006.1, on the reverse strand, counting down.
GCGACGATGAACGCGACGACCATCAAGACGACCATGAAGAGGCCGATGAGCCGGTGGGACGTGCCGCTCGTCGGCGTGGACGCGGGCGTGGGCACGGGCCGGTCGCTGATGGTCCGGGCGGTGGGTCGAGCCGGCGCGACCGTAAGGCCGCGGCGCATCGCCGCCGGCGGCGCCGGGCCCTGTTCGTCGCGGCGGGGTTCGTGCTGGCGGCGGGTGGGCTGAGCCTCGCCGAACTGGGCATGGACGCACCGAAGTCGACGTCGAAGCCGGCGGAGGCCGAGGGGGAGTCGGCGGAGGCGGGCGAGACGGTCCGCCCTGCGGGCGACAAGGCCGGGGTCGAGGGAGCGTCGAGGTCCCCTTCCCCAGAGGCGTCTGACTCCCCGTCGGCTTCGAAGTCCCCGAAGGACGAGAAGTCCAAGGACGACGAGCCGACCCGGACTCCCACGGCCGAACCGTCCTCGAGCCGCCCGCCCGCGGCCCCCACAGCCGCCCCTCCGCCCCCGGCCCCGACCCGGACTGCGGCCCCGACGACCCCGGCCCCGACGCCGGAACCCTCCCCGACGAAGACGTGCAACCGCTTCCTGTGGTGGTGCGCTTGACATGCTCCTCGCCCTGAAGGGCGAGCATTCTGGCCTTCTCGACTGTTGCTGTGCCGCTAGGCGGCACGGGTTCGGCCGGGATTCCGTGGCTTCCTGTTTCTTCGCGCTGCGCCAGAACGGGTTCTGGTCTTCATCACCCTGACTCCCTCAACTCACGCCGCCACCAGAGCGTCCGGCCCGCCGCAACGACGCCGCCACGCTCCGCGCCGCGACCACCAGATTCGCTTCCCCGGCCTGAAGGCCGGAGCACTGCGAATGCAACCCGGCGGCGCTCGTTCCTCTGGCATCACCCGCGTGATGCAGGAGTCACAGCGCTTCTACCGCCAGGAACTCGGAGTGACCTTCAAGCTGAACGACCCTGCGGTGGAGGTGGTCTTGGGCAACCATGGGCGGTCCTGGTACGAGAACACGCTGTCCTGAGCCGCCGGTCCTCGACGAGGGAACCGTCCCGCCTCCGGCTCGGACCGTTCCGGCGGCATCACACGCCCGGGGTCCGCTGTGACAGCGCCGACCCCGAGCGTCCGGCGCTACGCCCCGCCGACCCCCGGGCCTCACCCCAGCATCCCCCTGAGCGCATCACGCAACGCCACCCTCTCCCCCTCGGACAGCCCGGCCAGCGGCTCCCGAGCAAACCGCAGGGACTCCCGCAGGCTCCGAGCCACCCGCCGCCCCTCCGGCGTCGCCGCCGCCACCTTCACCCTCCGGTCCGCGGGATCCGGCTGCCGTTCCACCAGCCCCCGCGCCTCCAGCCGGTCCACGATCCCCGTGACGTTGGACGGCTCGCACTTCAGCCGCTGGGCGAGCCTCCGCATGGGCAGCGGCTCGAGGCACAACAGGCTCAGCAGCCGCGCCTGCGCCCCGGTGAGGGAGTGTTCCGCCGCCGCCTCCTCGTAATCCTCATGGAACCGGGCCACGACCTCCCCGATGAGCTCGACGACCTCGAGGGTCAGCGCGTCGGGGCGGGAGTCCGGGGGCGGTGTGGTGGAAACCATGACATCGAGGGTACCCGGTTATTTGACAACATGAAATTTTCAGGAGCATGGTTGTTTCAGTTACTGAAACATCCGCGAGCCAGTGAGGACAGGCGCATCATGACCGACACCACCCTCCCCGCCGTCAGCCGCGAGTGGCACCTGGCGAGCCGTCCCGTCGGCTGGCCGAAGCCCGAGGACTTCGCCTTCGTCGAGGCGGAGGTCCCGCAGCCGGGCGAGGGGCAGGTCCTCGTGCGGAACAAGTACCTCTCCGTGGACCCGTACATGCGTGGCCGCATGAGTGACGCGAAGTCCTACGTGGCCCCGTTCGAGCTGGGCAAGGTCATGCAGGGTGGCGCCGTCGGCGAGGTCGTGGCCTCCAATGTCGACGGGCTGGCCGTCGGGGACCACGTACTGCACTTCCTCGGATGGCGTGAGTACGCCGTCGTGGCCGCGAAGAACGCCGTCAAGGTGGACCCGGACGCCGCGCCGCTGTCGACGTACCTCGGTGTGCTGGGTATGACCGGCCTCACGGCCTACGCGGGGCTGCTGCGCACCGCCGCCTTCAAGGAGGGCGACACCGTCTTCGTGTCCGGTGCCGCCGGCGCCGTGGGCGGCCAGGTCGGCCAGATCGCCAAGCTGAAGGGTGCCTCCCGGGTCATCGGCTCCGCCGGGTCCGACGAGAAGGTGAAGCTGCTCGTGGACGAGTACGGCTTCGACGCGGCCTTCAACTACAAGGACGGGCCGGTGAGCGAGCAGCTGCGTGCCGCCGCCCCGGACGGGATCGACGTCTACTTCGACAACGTCGGCGGTGACCACCTGGAGGCGGCCATCGGCTCCCTCAATCAGGGCGGCCGGATCGCCGTCTGCGGCATGATCTCCGTCTACAACAACACCGAGCCCGCCCCGGGCCCGAGGAACCTCGCCCGCCTGATCGCGACCCGCGGCCGCATCGAGGGCTTCCTGGTCGGGGACCACTACGACCTGCAGCCCCAGTTCGTCCAGGAGGTCGCCCCCTGGGTCGCCTCCGGTGAGCTGAAGTACCGCGAGACCGTCGTCGAGGGCATCGAGAACAACCTCGAGGCGTTCCTGGGCGTGCTGCGCGGTGACAACACCGGGAAGATGATCGTCAAGCTCTGACGCCTTCTGTTGGTTTTCGGTATGCGGTAAGTTTTTTCCGAATCCGCTCGGCCCGGGCGCGAGCCGCGGCGGACGACCGAAGGAACACAACCGCATGCCGATCCAGCAGTCCGACGTCCTCTACACCGCCGTCGCCACCGCCGAGAACGGGCGCGACGGGCGCGTGGCCACCGATGACGGCCGGCTCGACGTCGTCGTCAATCCGCCGCAGGCCATGGGAGGCAGCGGCGCCGGCACCAACCCCGAGCAGCTCTTCGCCGCCGGGTACAGCGCCTGCTTCCAGGGAGCCCTCGGCGTCGTCGCCCGGGAGACGGGCGCCGACCTCACCGGGTCGACCGTCACCGCCAAGGTCGGCCTCGGGAAGAACGGGGACGGGTTCGGGATCATCGTCGAGATCTCGGCCGATCTGCCGAAGGTGGAGCGCGGTGCCGCACGGGCGCTCGTGGAGAAGGCGCACGAGGTGTGCCCGTACTCGAAGGCGACCCGCGGGAACATCACCGTGACGCTGGTCTGACCGCGGTCGTTGCGTAGGCGGAGGCCGCACCCTTGGACGTGGGGTGCGGCCTCCGCCGGTGCCCGGGGTCAGCGGGCGAGCGCAGCCCTGTGGATCGCCCGCGCCAGGCGGTCGTTCTCCGGGGCCGCCCCGCCCGGGAAGGCGAACCGGCGGCGGGTGTAGCCATAGGCGAGGCCGCTCCACGGGTCCGCGAAGGCCTGGGAGCCGCTCGCACCGCTGTGCCCGATCGTCCCGGCACCGAGGAACGGGTGCCACGTGTCAGCCGTCGTCTGGAAGCCGAGGCCGAACGACTTGTGTGCACGTGCCACCAGGTCGTAGCCGACCGAGTGGAACTGGCCGAACTCCGCCACCGTGTCCGGCTTCAGCAGCGGCGCCTGCTCGCCCACCCCGCTGATCGCCGCCGCGTACATCCCGGCCAGACCCCGCGCGGACGCCACTCCGCCCACGGACGCCGGTCCCTTGGCGCGGATCAGCGGCATGTTGGGCAGCGAGGCCAGATCGGTCGGTTCGCTCGCGTGACCGTTGAAGGCGATCGAGGCGAGCGTGTGCGGGCCGGTCGGGGTGGCGTCGAGGAGGGCCTGCTGTTCCGGGGCCGGGGCCATCGGCTGGGTGGTGCGGAAGCGGGGTTCCTGAGGGGCGGGCAGGCCGAGGTGGAAGTCCAGGCCGTACGGGGTCCGGACACGCTCCTGGTAGACCTCCTGGAGCGTGCGGCCCGTGGCGCGGCGTACGACCTCGCCGGTCAGGGCCCCACTGACCAGCGCGTGATAGCCGAACGCCGTGCCGGGGCGCCAGAACGGCCGCTGGTCGGCTAGGCGTTCGGCGAGCTGGCGGTCGTCGGCCAGCTCCGCCAGGCTGAAGCCGGTGTCCGTGCCGACCACCCCCGCCCGGTGCGCGAGCAGGTCCCGCAGGGTCAGCTCGCCCTTGCCCTCGGCCGCGAACTCCGGCCAGTAGTAGGTCACTCTGCGGTCCAGTTCGAGCGTGCCGTCCTGGACGAGGAGAGCCACGACCAGGCAGGCGGCACCCTTCGTGGACGAGAAAACGCCGTAGAGGGCGTCCGCCTCGGTCCCCGCCCACAGGTCCACGACCTTCCGGCCCCGCACGTAGGCGCACAGCTGGCCCTCGTAGTCGGGCCGTTCCCCGGCCACGAACGCGGCGAACTCCTCGCGCACCCCGTCGAAGCCGTCGGCTACGGTGCCGTGGATCTCTTGCGTCATCCGTTCTCCTCATCTGAACCGCTGTGTGCCACTGTGAACAATGCCCTCGCCACCTGCGGGAATTCCCCTTTCGGGTGGTCCCGGAAGAGGGGTTCGGTGCCGAACAGGACCGTCCTGCCGCCGCTGACCACCGAGGCCTGTCCCGCTGCCGCCGCAGGGCCGCCGGTGCCGTCCCGGAGCGGGCGCCAGTGCCCGGAGACGAGCGGGTTCCCGGTCGCGTACGACTGCTCCTCGCGCACACCCGGGCCGAGGTCGGTGAACCAGAGCGGGGCGTAGACGAAGGCGTGCGCGGGCGCGTCGTGCGTGAGGCGGCCCGAGTTCACGGCGCGTACGACGCCGTTGGCGTCCGGGTTGCCCTCGACCGGCTTGACGGCCAGCAGGTCCGCCGCCGCGTTCAGGGCCGCTCCCGTCGCGCCCCGGCCGACGAGGCCGTGACCGTCGAGGAAGGCGTCCAGGGCCTTGCGGGCGGGGGCGGTGAGGGACGCGTGGTCCAGGCCGGCGGAGACGAACAGCACGTCCGTGCCGGACCAGTCGAAGCCCGCGTTCAGCACGGCCGACGAGACCGGAGTGACGTCGAAGCCCATCTCCCGCAGGGCGAACAGCTCACCCGGGGTGACGGCGGCGGCGACGCGCAGGCGGTGCAGGGGCGTGTCGCCCTTGAGCCGCGTGGCGGTGAACGAGACGTCGTGCGTGCGGGCCGCGACGATCGCCTCGCGGCGTGCCGACGCCGGGACGATCACGCTGCCGTCCGCTGCCTGCCGGACCCGGACCCCCTGCCCGAGGAGGGAGTTGAGGGCGGCGATCTCGCGCGGGTCGGTCAGGCGCAGACGGAGGGTGCCGTGCGCGGGCACGTGGGCGACGGGTGCGGCCCCGGTGACCGGGCGCAGGGGCGCGCCGCGCAGGCTGCCCGAGGCCACCCGCTCGACCGTGGCTCCCCACAGCCGGCCCAGGCTCCAGCCGGAGATGTCGTACATCACCGACACCTTGTCGCTGATGTCCCGGCCGTCGGCCAGCAGGACGTTCGCCATGCCGCGCTTGGGCTGGCGCAGGTCCACGACGTACGAGCCCTTGGGGTACGTCCGGCCCGCGAGGCGGAACGGGCGGCCGGCGCGGGTGACGCGGACGTCGTTGGCGAGGAGGTGGTCGACCAGGCGGGCCGCGGCCGGGGCCGAGCGCTGGGAGCGGGAGCCGCCGGGCGGGATGACGTAGGCGCGCGGGAAGTCTGTCGTGTAGACGTCCTCCGGGCCGATGCCGGGGACGCCGGGGACCGTCTTCGCTGAGACCGGCACCTGCGGGGCGCCGGCCGAGCCGCGGCGGAAGGTCTCGATCTGGTCGGCGACGAGGGTGGTGCGGTGCTCGCGGACGTGGTTCAGGGTCGCGCGGACGGCCGCGCCCGCCACGGCCGTGTTGATCGCCGAGCGGCGGCGCAGCTCCCGGACGGGGAGGGTGTCGTACTCCTCGTTGTTCACCGCCAGCGGGATCTCCACCGTGTGGGCGGCCACCGTGCCGTGGAAGGCCGCGTACTGCGGGGTGAAGATCGGCGGCCAGTCGTCCCAGCCCTCCTCCTGGTCGCGGAAGGGGATCTGCGCCGGCTCCACGCCGTCCTTCGCGGGCGTGCAGCCGAGGGCGTTCACGGCGGACTCCATGCCGAGGGCGTTGGCGTAGGAGTTCTTCAGGAAGAGGTCGTACTCGTAGTTCTCCCCGTGCGGGGGCGTGGTGGGCTCGATGAGCGTGCCGTTGACGTAGCCGTGCAGGTCGAGCAGGACGGCCGGCTGCTTGTCCAGCTCGATCTGGCGCATCACGCGGCTCTCGGGCTGGGAGGCCGTCACGAAGTCGCGGTTCAGGTCGAAGCCGTTGGCGTTGGCGCGGGTGCCGGCGATACGGCCGTCCGGGTTGGCCGTGATGTTGAAGTACAGGCGGCTGTGCGCGAGGAGATCCCTGGTCGCCGCGTCCTTGGCCGTCGCGAGCCGCTCGATGACCTTCAGGGAGGCGTCCGTGCCCTCCCACTCGTTGCCGTGGATGTTGCTGTTGACGAAGACCGGGGCTTTGTACGCCCGCTTGATCTCGCGGGACTTGGCGGCGGACGCGGGCGCGTTCTCGATCAGTTCGCGCATCCGCTCCTGGGCGCGGGCCTGGCGGGTGGTCTCCGGGGCGGTGACGGTGACCAGGTAGAGGCGGTGGCCGCCGGCCGAGCGGCCGGTCACCTCCACACTGACGCGGTCGCCCAGGCGTTGCAGGGCGTTCAGCTTCGGGGCGATCGCGTGGTACGGGGTGAGACCCAGCTTCAGGGACTTGTCGCCGGGGTTCTCCGGGTCGGGGGAGAGGACCTGGCGGCGGGGGTAGCCGCGGCCGGTGGTCGTCGGGCCGGTGGATGTCTCGGCGGTCAGGGCGCGTCTGGCGGCGCTCGCGGGTGACCGGGCCGCGCTCCCGTCGACGGCCGGGCCCTCCCGGGTGACGGGCTTCGGGTCCGCGCCGGCGGTGTGGGGGGTGAGCAGGGGTAAGCCCGCCGTCGCGAGACTGAGGGTGACGATCAGTACAGGTCTCGCAGGAACGGTTCTCGTGGTGCGCACGCGTACCTCCTCCGGGGCTTCCTGAGATCGGTACGGCGAGGTGTACCGGTTCGACTCAACGGCAACAAGAGCGCGTTGGTGTCACCGGTGACCCGGATGGCCCCGTCGGGGCCCGTTCTCGCCTGCACCGATAGGGTTTGGCCATGCGCGATCTCGGGGCGGGGTTCCGGTACCTCCTGAAGGGCCAGCGGTGGGTGGCCCGGCACGGCAAGCAGTACGGTTTCGGGCTGCTCCCGGGCCTGATCACCCTGGTCCTGTACGCGGCGGCGCTGGTCGCGCTGGCGCTGTGGGGCCAGGACGCCGTCACCTGGGCGACCCCGTTCGCCGACGACTGGTCGAGCCCGTGGCTCGGCCTCTTCCGCGGCTTCCTGACCGCCGTGCTGTTCGCCCTCGCCCTGCTCCTCGCCGTCGTGACGTTCACCGCGGTGACGCTGCTGATCGGGCAGCCCTTCTACGAGAACCTCTCCGAGAAGGTCGACCGGGACGTGTCCCCGGACGGCCACGCCCCCGAGTCGGGCCTGCCGCTCTGGCGCGAACTGTGGATCTCCGCCCGCGACAGCCTCCGCATCGTGGTGCGGGCAGCCCTGTGGGGTGTGCTGCTGTTCGCCTGCGGCTTCATCCCGGTGGTCGGCCAGACGGCCGTACCGGTGCTCGGGTTCTTCGTCACCGGGTTCTTCCTGACCGAGGAGCTGACCGCCGTCGCCCTCCAGCGCCGCGGGGTCGACCTGCGCACCCGCCTCACGCTGCTCCGCTCCCGCAAGACCCTGGTGTGGGGCTTCGGCACGCCGCTGGCCGTGGCCTTCCTGGTGCCGGTCGTCGCGGTGTTCATGATGCCGGGCGCGGTGGCGGGCGCCACCCTCATGGCTCGGGAACTGCTGGGCGAGGAGATCCAGGAGGGTGACGGGGACGGCGACCGGGCTGTCACGACTCTTCCGCAGCCGCCTTCAGGATGGCCTTCACCTGGGCGATGATGTCCAGCCGGTTCCGCACGAAGTCCGGGTCGGTGACCTCGCTGGTGTTCCCGGTGCCGAACTGGAGCACGGGCGTGTGCACATGCCCGCCCGGCAGCCGGTCGTGCAGCCCCAGCCGGTCCCGCAGCAGCGTCGCACGGTAGGCGATCTCGTTGGAGAGGTAGTCCCCGCCGCCGCCCGCGCGAGCGATCGAGCCGGGGGTCGGCCCGTCCGGGCGTACGACCGGCTGGGTGCCGCCCGCCGGGATCTCGGTGACGCTGGTGTTGTCGTACACGGGGAACCGGCCGGTGTTCGCGGCGACGATCGCTCGGTACGGCAGCGTGGTCGTCGTCCACTGCGGCTGCGAGCCCGGGTCGGTGACGGGGACGGTCCCGGTGCGGCCGATGTTGTCGTTGTCCCCGAAGCCGCCCCGCCAGGCCCCGTTGGTCCGCTCGATGTCGAACCGCCCGACCCGGCCTTGGCTGACCGTGGTGAACAGATCGACCTCGGGCAGGTACGGCCGTAGCGTCCGCTCCACCGACCCGTCCGTGAAGTCCTGCCAGCGCACCGGGAACACGGCCGTCTCGATCCGGGCCGGGCCGTCCGCCGTCTCGATCACCGTGCCGTCGAGGGCGAGCGCGGTGGCGCCGGACGGGTTGGAGATCCGGATGTCCCGGTCCAGGGTGAACGGGTCGAAGCCGGTGAGCAGGATCCGCTTCAGGTCCTTGCCGTGCGGGTAGCGGAGGGCGGTCTGGCCGCGTGAGGTGCGCTCCAGCTCGTCGAGCAGCGCGGCCCGCTGTTTGTCCGTCAGTCCGAACTCCGGCTCCCAGGTGCGCACTTCACGCGTCATGCCGAGCCGGGCCCAGTACAGCGGCCGGTCGTCGTCCCGGCTGAGGTCACCCCCCGAGGGGCCACGCCCCTGCGCCCGGTCGACGGCACGCTGCCACAGGCGCGTGCCCTCACGCGTGAGCGCACGGCGGGCCTCCCCGTACGACCCGGCCGCATCGAGGGCCCGGGCCAGCCTCGGGGCGACGGTGTCGAACCCGGAGCGGCGCAGGATCTCCTGGGGGGCGGCGCGGTCGAGCCGCTGTTCCTCGACGGTGGGAGAGGGAGCCGTCCCGGCGGCGCTCGCGGCCGTCGGAGTGGTGAGACCGGTCAGCAGGGCGAGACCGAGGACGCCGAGGCGAACGCGTATGGAGTTCAAGGAGGTTCAGGCCTTCCGTCACGGTGGGGGTGGCGTGGTGCCGGACGGCGGCAGTATCGCGTGACAGGAGTGATCTACGCCATGGGTGCTCAGTCGGTGCTCTCACCGAGCAGCGTCAGGAAGTCCCGGAACGCCGACGCCATGTCCACCGACTCCGGGTCCAGCAGCCACTGGTACTGCAGCCCGTCCAGGATCGCCACCAGCAGCGGCGCGGCCCGCTCGGGAGTGAGGCCGCTCGGCAGCCGGTCGCCGTACTCGGCGCGCAGCACCTCGGCCATGCCGGCGCGGACCCCGGCGTAGCGCTCCGTGAAGTACGCGCGGGCCGGATGGTCCTCCGTGACGCTCTCGCCGAGCAGCGCCGAAAAGGTCTGGATGATGGCGGGCCGCATCGCGTTGTACTCGACCAGCGAGGCCAGCAGGTCCAGCCGCAGCCGCCCGGCGGGCATCGCGTCCCAGCGGTCCCGCTCCTGGAGCACCGCGACCAGCAGCGCCTCCTTCGTCGGGAAGTGGTGCAGCAGCCCCTGCTGGGTGAGCCCCACCCGCTCGGCGACCGCGGCCAGGCTCGCTCCCCGGTAGCCGCGCTCGGCGATCACCTCCAGGGCGGCCCGCACGATCTCCGCGCGCCGCTCCGCGCTTCTCGCCCTGGCCGTCATGGCGTCACCGTACGACATGACGAACGACCGATTGTTTCGAGAAGATAACGAAACCTACCGCATCACAGGTAACGGGGGCACGATGTCGGCATCCAGCGGCTTTCGACGTGGAGGTGCCGGCGTGACGGAGACAGCGGAAGTACGGCGTGAGGCGGCGGTCGAGGCGGCCCTCGGCAAGCTCGATCTGGACGCCAAGGCACGGCTGCTGGCCGGACAGGACATGTGGAGCCTGCCCGCGCTGCCACAGGCCGGCCTGGCCTCGCTGGTCATGTCCGACGGCCCGATCGGCGTCCGCGGGGTGCAGTGGAGCGCCGACGATCCCTCCGTCGCCCTGCCCTCACCGACCGCCCTCGCCGCCACCTGGGACCCCGGACTCGCGCACCGGGCAGGCGTGCTGCTGGCCCAGGAGGCCCGCCGCAAGGGCGTCCACGTCCTGCTCGCCCCCACGGTCAACCTGCACCGCTCCCCGCTCGGCGGCCGCCACTTCGAGGCCTACAGCGAGGACCCGTACCTCACGGGCCGGATCGGCACCGAGTACGTCCGGGGCGTCCAGTCCGGCGGCGTCGGCACCACCGTCAAGCACTTCGTCGCCAACGACGCCGAGACCGACCGCCTCACGGTGAACAACCTGGTGAGCGAACGCGCCCTGCGCGAGCTGTACCTGGCCCCCTTCGAGGCGATCGTCGAGAACGCCCACCCCTGGGGCATCATGACCGCCTACAACTCCGTCAACGGCCCGACCATGACCGAGCACCACCACCTGGTCAACGAGGTCCTGCGCGGCGAGTGGGGCTTCGACGGCGTCAACGTCTCCGACTGGACGGCGGCCCGCTCCACCACCGGCGCCCTCACCGGCGGCCTGGACATCGCGATGCCCGGCCCGCGGACCGTCTACGGCCAGGCACTCGCCCGCGCCGTCCGGGACGGCGAGGCCGACGAGGCGCAGGTCGACGAGGCCGTCCGCCGCGTCCTGCGCCTCGCAGCCCGGGTCGGCATCCTGGACGGCGCCGAACCGGTCGTCGCCGAACCGCCCGCGGCCGTCGACGGCGAGGCGCTCGCCCGCGAGATCGCCCGCCGCTCCTTCGTCCTGGTCCGCAACGAGAGGGGCGCGCTGCCGCTGAAGCCCGGCCGGGTCGCCCTGATCGGCGCCGCCGCCCGCGACGCCCGCGTCCTCGGCGGCGGATCCGCCACGGTCTTCCCCGCCCGGACCGTCTCCCCGCTCGACGGACTCACCGCCGCCCTCCCCGAGGGCAGCCTCACCTACGCCCTCGGCGCCGACCCCAACACCGAACTCCCCGTCGCCGACCAGGGCTTCGAGCTGCGCGCGGTCTGCCGCGACACCGACGGCACCGTCATCGGCACCCGCTCGGCCCCCAGCGGCCACATCCAGTGGATGGGCGGCGACCTGCCCGACGGCGTCACCCACGACACCCTGCACAGCGTCGAACTGACCGGCACCTTCACCCCGCGCGAGACCGGCACGCACACCTTCGGCTTCAAGGGCCTCGGGCCCTTCAAGCTGACCGTCGCGGGCACCACGTACTTCGACGACGTCCAGCGCCCCGCCGAGGACGGCGACCCCTTCGCCGCCTTCTTCGGCGCCCCGGTGCCCCACGCCCGCGTCGAACTCACCGCGGGCGACCCGGTCGAGGTCTCCCTCACCTACACCGTCCCGCCGCCCGACGGCCACCCCATGCGGGTCATCGGCTTCACCCTGGCCCACCAGGACCCGCAGCGTGACCCCGACGAGCTGATCGCCGAGGCCGCCGCTGCCGCCCGCGCCGCCGACACGGCCGTCGTCGTGGTCGCCACCACCGACCGCGTCGAGTCCGAGGGCTTCGACCGCACCGACCTGCGCCTGCCCGGCCGGCAGGACGACCTGGTCCGCGCCGTCGCCGCCGCCAACCCGAACACCGTCGTGGTCGTCAACTCCGGCTCCCCGGTGGAACTGCCGTGGCGCGACGACGTCGCCGCCGTGCTTCTGAGCTGGTTCCCCGGCCAGGAGGGCGGCGCGGCCCTCGCGGACGTGCTCACCGGCGACCAGGAGCCCGGCGGCCGCCTGCCCACCACCTGGGGCTCGCTGACCGATGCCCCCGTCACCCAGGTCGTCCCGGAGGGCGGCGAACTCCCCTACGACGAGGGCGTCTTCATCGGCTACCGCGCCTGGGAGCAGCAGGGCCGCATCCCCGCCTACCCCTTCGGCCACGGCCTCGGCTACACCGACTGGACCTACGAGTCGGTCGAGGTCGCCGGGAGCGTCGAAGGGACCACCGCGAAGGTCCGCCTCCGCAACACCGGCGACCGCCCCGGCCGCGAGGTCGTCCAGGTCTACCTCGCCCCGAGCGAGCCGGACCCCACTCGTCCGGCGCGCTGGCTGGCCGGCTTCGCCGGCGTCGAGGCCGCACCCGGCGAAACCGTCGAGGCGACGGTCGAACTACCGCGCCGCGCCTTCGAGATCTGGGACGAGACGACGGTCTCGTGGTCGTATGTGAAGGGTTCGTACGAGATCCAGGTGGCGCGCTCGATCACCGACCGCAGGATCACCGCGACGATTAACGTCTGACCGGGACGAGTTCCCCACTGAGCAGCCCCGGTCCGGGACCTGACCCCTGGACCGGGGCTCGTGGGTTCCCGGGCCCGCGACTCAGCGGGTGCCGAACCCGTACACCGTCTCCGAGCGGAACACCTCGCCCGGCCGCAGCACCGTGGTCGGGAAGTCCGGCCGGTTCGGGGAGTCGGGGAAGTGCTGGGTCTCCAGCGCGATGCCGTCGCCGGGCGCGAAGGGCTCACCCAGGTGGTCGGCGGTGTACAGCTGGAGCCCGGGCTCGGTCGTCGCCACCGTCAGCACCCGCCCGGACGCCGGGTCGTGCAGCTCGGCGACCTCCACCGGGACGTCCGCCACGCCCTTGTCGAGCACGAAGTTGTGGTCGTAGCCGGAGCCGACCTTGCGGGCCTCGCGGAAGTCGAAGCGCGTGCCGGTGACATCGTCCGGGCCGCCGGCCGGGATCAGGTCCTCGTCGACCGGCGTGTAGCGGGAGGCGGCCAGCCGCAGCTCGTGGCCGCCAGCGTCGCCGGAACCGCCCAGGTTGAAGTAGCTGTGGTTCGTCAGGTTCACCACGGTCGGCGCGTCCGTCACCGCCTCGTACGCGATCCGCAGCGCGCCGCTCTCCAGCAGCGTGTACGTCGCCGAGACCTCCAGCCGCCCCGGGAACCCCTCTTCGCCGTGCGGACTGATCCGGCTGAGCCGCACACCGTGCTCGACCGGGGCCGCGTCCCACACCCGCTTGTCGAAGCCGTGCGCTCCACCGTGCAGCGAATTCGGCCCGTTGTTCGGTTCCAGGGCGTACGTCCGCCCGTCCAGCGGGAAGCGGCCGCCGGCGATCCGGTTGGCGTAACGCCCGATCAGGGCCCCGAGGTAGGGCCCGGGGTGGGCGAGATAGCCCTCGAGATCCGCGAACCCCAGCACCACGTTTCCGGCCCGCCCCTCCCGGTCCGGCGCCTCGACGGACTGCACGATCCCGCCGTACGACAGCACCCGCACCCGTACGCCCGCCCGCTCCAGGGTCCAGCGGTGCACCGGTGTGCCGTCGGAAAGTGTGCCGAAGAGTTCGTTCATGTGCGGAACTCTAGGGCAGGGCCCAGGTCAGCGGCCCTTCGCCGTGACCGTCCGGTACGCGATCTCCGCCAACCGGGCCTGTCCGTTCACGCTCGGGTGGAAGTAGTCCCAGCGGCTCAACTGAGCCGTGCCGAACCGGTAGTCGTACACCGCGTTTCCGTCGTACCGGCACCGCTTGTCCTCGGCGCAGACCTCCTTCAGGACCTTGTTGTAGTCCTCCACCCGCTTGTGCACCGTGTCCCGCCGCAGGGTCGCCGCCGAGTCCAGGGCGTCCGCGTCGCCCAGCATGGACGGGCAGATGCCCAGCTGCCACACCTGCTTGCCCAACGGGCTGTTGCGCCCCTGCGACCACAGCCGCTTCAGGTTCGGCACGCTCGCCACGAACACCTGTGCCTTGGGCAGGGCTTCGCGCAGGGTGCGCAGCGCGTCCTCGAAGTCGCTGCGGAAGGCGGAGACCGGGGTCATCGCCGCCGGGGAGGACCGGCAGGCGTCGTTCGCCCCGGCCATCACCGTCACCAGCTGCGGCTTCCGCCGCACCGCCTGGGTCATCTGCCCGGGCAGATCGGCCATCCGGGCCCCCGTCACGGCGTAGTTCCAGCTCCGCTCGGCGGCCTTGGCCCGCCCCAGCAGCCGGACGGCGAGAGAGTCCACCTGGGGGCTGGCGCCGGTCGCCCAGGACGCCTCCGGACAGTCCTGCAGCACGTCACAGGCGTCGAAACCACGCGTGATGGAGTCACCGACGGCCGCGACGGAGCTCGGGCTGCGGTCCCACAGGGGCGTGGGCCTGGGTGACGGCTCGGCGCTGGCGGACGGTGCGGGGGAGTCGCCCCCCACGGCATCACACCCTGTGACACCCAGGGCAGTCGCCACGGCCACGGCGGCAATGATCCGTGAGCGGTGGCTTCGCTTCCGCATTCCTGTTCCATCCCCTCGCCGCACCGTGGCTGTTTCCCCAACCATTAACAACGCACGAGGGTTCCCGACCGATCAGGTGCAACGGCTCACACCCGTACAAGCGTCCCCCTGGGTGAATGGCGGGCGTTTCCCGGCACCTGGACCGACCGTACGTCGCACTCCTTGCGCCACCGCACGGTAGCCTCGCCATCAACGTGACCCGCCCGGTCACAGCCGTTCCGCCCGTTCAAACATGGACCGCTCTGCCCGGAGGTTCCGGTGACGACACGTGGAGTTCTGTACATGCACTCCGCGCCGCGCGCGCTGTGCCCGCACGTCGAGTGGGCCATCGCCGGGGTGCTCGGCACACGCGTCAGCCTGGACTGGATCCGCCAGCCCGCCGCGCCGGGCACCTGGCGCTCGGAGTTCTCCTGGCAGGGCCAGGCGGGCACGGCGTCGAAGCTGGCGTCCGCGCTGCGGGGCTGGCACCTGCTGCGCTTCGAGGTGACGGCCGAGCCCTGCCCCACCGCCGAGGGCGAACGCTACAGCTGCACCCCCGACCTGGGCATCTTCCACGCCGTCACCGGCATCCACGGCGACATCCTCATCCCCGAGGACCGCCTCAGAGCGGCCCTCCAGCGCGCGCAGCGCGGCGAGACCGACCTGGAAGCAGAGCTCAACAAACTCCTCGGCAAGCCCTGGGACGACGAACTGGAACCCTTCCGCTACGCAGGCGAAGGCGCCCCGGTCCGCTGGCTCCACCAGGTGGTGTAGACGCCTCTAGGGGCACGCCCTCTAGGGGCACGCCCTCTAGGGGCGCGGGGAACTGCGCGACCAGCCCCCACCCGCCCGCACCCGGCACACAACGCAACACAAACGGCGATTGGCCCGAACCCCCCTCAGGGAGTCCGGGCCAATCGCCGTAAAGACGAATCAAACCGTCCGGAACGCCAGCACCACGTTGTGCCCACCGAACCCGAACGAGTCGTTCAACGCGGCGATCCGCCCATCAACCGGCAGCTTCCGAGCCTCACCACGAACGACATCGGCATTCGCCTCGGCCTCGGGGTCGAGGTTCTCGACGTTGATGGTCGGCGGAGCCACCCGGTGGTACAGCGCCAGCACCGTCGCCACCGTCTCGACCCCACCCGCGCCACCGAGCAGATGCCCGGTCATCGACTTCGTCGCGGACACCGCGAAGTGGTCGGCGTCGTCACCGAACACCTTCCGCAGCGCCTTGAGCTCGGCGATGTCACCGGCCGGCGTCGACGTGGCGTGCGCGTTGACGTGCACGATCTCCGCCGGGTCCAGGTCGTTGCGCTCCAGCAGGTGCTGCAGGGCCTGCGAGATGCCCCGCCCCTCCGGCTCCGGCTGCACGATGTCGTGGCTGTCGGCCGAGATGCCCTGGCCGACCGCCTCGGCGTACACCCGGGCCCCGCGCTTCGCGGCGTGCTCGGCGGACTCCAGGACGACGACACCGGCGCCCTCACCGAGGACGAAGCCGTCGCGGGCCACGTCGTAGGGACGCGACGCGCCCTGCGGGTCGTCGTTGTTCTTGGACATCGCCATCATGTTGCCGAACGCGGCGATCGGCAGCGGGTGGATCGCCGCCTCCGTGCCACCCGCGACGACGACGTCGGCGCGGCCCGTGCGGATCATCTCGATGGCGTAGCCGATGGCCTCGGCGCCCGAGGCGCAGGCGGAGACCGGCGTGTGCACGCCCGCCCGGGCACCCACGGCCAACCCCACGTTGGCCGACGGGCTGTTGGGCATCAGCATGGGCACGGTGTGCGGGGAGACGCGGCGAACGCCCTTCTCCTTCAGCACGTCGTACTGGTCGAGCAGAGTCGTCACGCCGCCGATACCGGAGGCGATGACCGCGCCGAGCCGGTCCGGGTCGACGTTCGGGTCCTCGTCGGCGCTCGCTTCGAAACCGGCGTCGGCCCAGGCCTCCTTGGCCGCGATCAGCGCGAACTGCGCCGAGCGGTCCAGGCGGCGGGCCTGCGGCCGGGGGATGACCTCGGTCGGCTCCACGGCGACCGGGGCCGCGATACGGACCGCCTGCTCGGCGGCCCACTCCTGCTCCAGGGGCTTGACGCCGGAACGTCCGGCGATCAGGCCCTCCCAGGTAGAGGCTGCGTCGCCACCCAGCGGTGTGGTTGCGCCGATACCGGTGACGACCACGGTGCGATTGGTCGGGCTCACGGGAATTCTTTCTCCAACGGATACGAGGATTAAGCGGCGCCACCGCCGGGTGGCGGGGCAGTAGGCCCAGGGCCTGGTCGGACGATCAGCCCTGGTGCTTGAGGATGTAGTCGGTCGCGTCGCCGACGGTCTTGAGGTTCTTGACGTCCTCGTCCGGGATCTTGACGTCGAAGCGCTCTTCGGCGGCGACGACGACCTCGACCATGGACAGCGAGTCGACGTCCAGGTCGTCGGTGAAGGACTTGTCCAGCTGGACGTCCTCAACCGGGATGCCGGCGATCTCGTTCACGATCTCGGCGAGACCGGCGACGATCTCTTCCTGAGTGGCGGCCATGTTGGCGCTCCTTCGTAGATATCCAGAGGGTGTGGCAGGTGTTTCCTCCCGTGCCGGACCGCATGATCCGGCACGGAGTGCCTAGGGGAGGGTAACGACAGTCGCGGCGTAGACGAGACCCGCCCCGAAGCCGATGACGAGCGCGGTGTCGCCGCTCTTCGCCTCACCGGTCGCCAGGAGCCGCTCCATCGCGAGCGGGATCGAGGCGGCCGAGGTGTTGCCGGTGGTGCGTACGTCACGCGCGACCGTGACGGACTCCGGCAGCTTGAGTGTCTTCACCATCGAGTCGATGATCCGCTCGTTGGCCTGGTGCGGGATGAAGACGTCCAGGTCGTCCGCGGAGATGCCGGCGGCGTCCAGCGCCTCCTTGGCGACCTTCGCCATCTCGAACACGGCCCAGCGGAACACCGCCTGGCCCTCCTGCGTGATGGCGGGGAACTTGGCGACCTCGCCGGAACGGTAGTCCGTCCACGGCACGGTCTGCTTGATGGTCTCGGACTTGTCCCCCTCGGAGCCCCAGACCGTGGGGCCGATGGCGGGCTCCTGGGCCGGGCCCACGACGACCGCGCCGGCACCGTCGCCGAACAGGAAGGCCGTCGCCCGGTCCTCCAGGTCGGTCAGGTCGCTCAGCCGCTCCACGCCGATCACCAGGACGTACTCGGCGGAGCCCTCGACGATCATGCCCTTGGCGAGCGTGAGGCCGTAGCCGAAGCCCGCACAGCCGGCCGAGATGTCGAAGGCGGCGGCCTTCGCGGTGCCGAGCTTGTCGGCGATCTCGGTCGCGACGGCCGGGGTCTGCTTGAAGTGCGAGACGGTCGAGACGATCACGCCGCCGATCTGCTCGGCGGAGATCCCGGCGTCGGCGATCGCCTTGCCGGACGCCTCGATGGACATCGCGGCGACGGTCTCCTCGTCGTTCGCCCAGTGCCGGGTCTCGATGCCGGAGCGCGAGCGGATCCACTCGTCGGACGAGTCGATCGTCTCGAGGATCACCTCGTTCGGCACGACCCGGGTCGGGCGGTACCCGCCGACGCCGAGGATGCGCGCGTACGGGGCGCCCTTGCTGGGCTTGATCTTCGCCATGCGGACGGCTCCTTGGGGGCGGCGGTCAGGCGTGCTCGGCGATGAGCTCGCGAGCCGCGTCGAGGTCGGCGGGGGACTTCAGGGCCAGCGTCTTCACACCGGGCAGAGCACGCTTGGCGAGGCCGGTGAGGGTACCGCCGGGGCACACCTCGATCAGGGCCGTGACGCCGAGCTCCTTGAAAGTCTCCATGCACAGGTCCCAGCGGACCGGGCTGGCGACCTGGCCGACCAGACGGTCCAGCACCTCGGCGCCGGCGGTGACGGTCCGACCGTCCTTGTTGGAGACGTAGGTGATGGTCGGGTCACCGGTGTTCCGTGCGTCGGCGGCGGCCTTGGCCAGCGTGTCGACGGCAGGGGCCATGTGGTGCGTGTGGAAGGCGCCGGCGACCTTCAGCGCGACGACCTTGCGCACGCCCTCGGGCTTGTCCGCCTCCAGTGCGGCGAGCTGCTCCTTGGTGCCGGCCGCGACGATCTGGCCCGCGCCGTTGATGTTCGCCGGCGTCAGGCCCAGCTTCTCCAGGTGCGGAACCGTCACTTCGGGGTCGCCGCCGAGAAGTGCCGCCATGCCGGTCTCGGTGACGGCGGCGGCCTCGGCCATGGCGAGCCCGCGGGTGCGGACAAGACGGAGGGCCTCCTCGTGGGGGAGTACCCCGGCGAGCGAGGCGGCGGTGAACTCGCCGACGCTGTGCCCGGCGACGGCGCCGACCTTACGCGGGAAGTCGGACGGGTCGTCGAACAGCATGGCCGCGGACGCCATGCCGGCCGCGACCAGCAGCGGCTGCGCCACCGCGGTGTCGCGGATCTCCTCCGCGTCGGCCTCGGTGCCGTAACGGATCAGGTCGAGGCCCACGGCGTCGGACCATGCCTCGAGGGCACCACGGACACCGGGGAAGTCGAGCCATGCGGACAGGAAGCCGGGCGTCTGGGCGCCCTGGCCGGGAGCGACGAGTACGAGCACTCTCACACTCTCTCTTGGGGACGGGCACGGCCGCCCGTGGGGACAGGGACGAAGAACACGGGGGGGTTTTGTCGGGCTCCGACAAAACCTTAGGGCTGGAGATCTCCATCGACCAGACGCCCCAGGATCAGAGCGATCCGCAGTGTGAACGCAGAGCGTACATCGGAGGGTGACCAGCCGGTGACGTCAGTCACACGTCGAAGCCGGTAGCGGACGGTGTTGGGATGGACGAACAGCATCCGGGCGGCGCCTTCGAGACTGCTCGCCTGTTCGAGATAGACACTGAGGGTCTCCAGGAGTGCGGCCCCGGCCTCCTCCAGTGGTCTGTAGATCTCCTCCACCAGTTGCTCGCGGGCCGAGGGGTCACCGGCGATCGCGCGCTCCGGGAGCAGGTCGTCGGCCAGGACCGGGCGCGGGGCGTCCTGCCAGGCAGAACCCGCTTTCAGCCCCGCCGCCGCGGCCTGCGCGGACCGGGTCGCGGCCAGCAGGTCCGGCACCACCGGGCCCGCCACGACCGGGCCGGCCGCGTACGGGCCGATGAGGGACTTGGCGACGGCCAGCGGGTTGTCGCTGCCGCCCGCGATGACCACCAGCCGGTCGCCGAGCACGCCGGTCAGCACCTGGAGCTTGGCGTGCCGGGCGGCGCGCCGGATGGCCTCGACGGTCAGTTCGGAGTCGCCGTCGGGTGCGGTGCCGAGTACCACGCACACGTGTTCGGGCGAGTTCCAGCCGAGGGCGGCGGCGCGGGACACGGCTCCTTCGTCGGCCTCGCCGCTGAGCACGGCGTTCACGACCAGGGACTCCAGCCGGGCGTCCCAGGCACCGCGTGCCTCGGCGGCCTGCGCGTACACCTGGGCGGTGGCGAAGGCGATCTCCCGGGCGTAGACGAGCAGCGCCTCGCGCAGCACGCTCTCGTCGCCGGGGGCCGCGACCTCGTCGATCGCGCTCTCCATGACCTCGATGGTGGTGCGCACCATCTCCACGGTCTGCCGCAGTGTGATCGCGCGGGTCAGTTCGCGCGGCGCGGTTCCGAACACGTCGGTGGAGATGGCCTGCGGGGCGTCCGGATGCCGGAACCACTCGGTGAAGGCGGCGATGCCCGCCTGCGCGACCAGACCGATCCAGGAACGGTTCTCCGGGGGCATGGCCCGGTACCAGGGCAGCGTCTCGTCCATCCGCGCGATGGCCTGCGCGGCGAGCGATCCGGACGACTCCACCAGGCGCTTCAGCGTCGCGGCATGCGGGTGGACGTCATGTGCTGCGGCTGCGTTCTTGCTGGTTTCGGGTTCGGGCACGGGGACAAGACTGCCTTATCCGGACGGGAAGGTGCGTCGGCGGGTCTACGGTGGTCTCCGTGATGGACGTACGGCGCGCTCACGAGCGCTACCCCGGAGGGGAACCCGCCGCGGGGATCGAGACCTGGCACGCCTTCTCCTTCGGGCCCCACTACGACCCGGACAACCTTCGCTTCGGCGCGGTGATCGCCTGTAACGAGGAGCGGTTGGCGCCGGGGGCCGGATTCGACGAGCACCCGCACAGCCACACCGAGATCGTGACGTGGGTCGTGGAGGGCGAGCTGACGCACCGGGACTCCACCGGCCACGAGTCGGTGGTGCGCCACGGGGACGTGCAGCGGCTCAGCTCGGCGGGCGGGGTACGCCACGTGGAGCGCAACGACGGCTCCGGCCCGCTGACCTTCGTGCAGATGTGGCTGGCCCCGCTCCGGCCCGGCGGCGACCCGTACTACGAGGTCGTCCACGGCATCGCCGACTCCACGCCCTACGCCGTCCCGGAGGCAGGCGCGATGCTGCACGTGAGGCGCCTCGCGGCGGGGGAGCGGACGGCGGTGCCGGACGGGGCGCACGCGTACGTGCATGTCGTACGGGGTGACGTACGCCTCGACGGCGAGGAACTCGGCGCGGGCGACGCGGCCCGCATCACGGACGCCAAGTCCCTGGAGGCCGAGGGCGTGACCGACGCCGAGTTGCTGATCTGGGAAATGTCTTAGGCCGGCGGCCTAGAGCTCCGCGAGCACCGCGTCCGTGAACGCCGGCCACGCCTCGACCGCCCATGGCCCGAACGCACGGTCCGTCAGCGCGACGCACGCGGCACGCGCGTCGGGGTCGATCCACAGGAACGTACCGGACTGCCCGAAATGCCCGAACGTGCGCGGTGAGGACGAGGACCCCGTCCAGTGCGGCGACTTGGAGTCGCGGATCTCGAAGCCCAGCCCCCAGTCGTTGGGGTTCTGGTGGCCGAACCCCGGCAGGACGCCCTTGGTGCCCGGGTAGGTCACGGCCATCGCCTCGGCGACCGTACGGGGGTCCAGCAGCCGCGGTGCCTGCACCTCGGCCGCGAATCGCAGCAGGTCCTCGACCGTGGACACCCCGTCCTTGGCCGGAGAGCCCTCCAGGGTCGTCGAGGTCATCCCCAGCGGCTCCAGCACGGCCTGCCGCAGATACTCCCCGAAGGGAATCTCGGTCGCCTTCGCGAGGTGGTCGCCCAACTGCTCGAAACCGGCGTTCGAGTACAGCCGCCGCTCCCCGGGCGGGGCCGTGACCTTGTGCTCGTCGAAGGCGAGGCCCGAGGTGTGCGCGAGCAGGTGCCGGACCGTCGACCCGGCCGGACCGGCGGGCTCGTCGAGCTCGACCGCCCCCTCCTCGTACGCGACGAGCGCCGCGTACGCCGCGAGCGGCTTGGTCACCGACGCGAGCGGGAACCGCTGCCCGGCCGGCCCGTGGGTCCCGAGGACGGTGCCGTCCGCCCGTACGACACCCGCCGCGGCGGTGGGAACCGGCCAGTTCTCGATCAACGCGAGGCTCTTCAGCGACATGCGTTCGAGCCTAAGCGCTCAGAGTGTGAGCTCCAGCAAGGGGTCGGGCTTGGGGCGGAAGCCGAGGGAGACGTACAGCGGCTCCGCCTCCGGTGAGGTGGTGAGCTGTACGCGCCGGGCGCCGTGCGTGCGGAACCACTCCAGCAGGGTCTGCATGCAGGCACGGGCGTACCCGCGGCGCCGGGCGTCCGGGTCGGTGGCGACACTGAACACGAAGCCCACCTTGCCCTGCGGATCGCCCGACTTCCCGATGCGGTAGTCGATCGTCCCGGCCACCAGCGACGCCAGCGCCCCGGGCCGCTCCGGGTGGTCCACGACGAACGCCACGAAGTCCCCGCCCGATTCGCCCAGTTTGGTCTTCAGGGTGGGGAGGGAGTCCCCGTGCCAGCGGGTGGAGGGGTCGCCGGCGAACAGCGAGTCGATCATGATTTGGCGCAGCCGCAGGACTTCCTCGGCGTCCTCGGGCAGGGCACGGCGTACAGAACTCATGACTCCGTACGCTAACCAGACGGATCAAGAAACGTCCTGCCCATTTCTTACCGTCCGCGCTTGCTTGGAGTGCGCTCCAAGGTTCTAGCGTTGGGGACATGACGGTGATGGAGACCACGGGGACCAGTACCGACACCTGCGCAGGCCCGCCGCGGCAGGACCGGCGCCCGGACGGCGAGGACCGCTACACGATCAGCGAGGTCGTCGCCTTCACCGGCCTGACGGCACACACCCTGCGCTGGTACGAGCGCATCGGCCTGATGCCGCACATCGACCGGTCCCACACCGGCCAGCGCCGCTACACCAACCGCGACCTCGACTGGCTCGACCTCGTCGGCAAGCTACGCCTGACGGGCATGCCGGTCGCCGACATGGTCAGGTACGCGGAACTGGTGCGCGAGGGCGACCACACCTACGGCGAGCGCTTCGAACTGCTCAAGACGACCCGCGAGGACGTCCTGGCCAGGATCGACGAACTCCGCGGCACGCTCGCCGTGCTCGACCGGAAGATCAGTTTCTACGCGGACGCCGGGCGGCCCCTGGCGTCGGAGAGGTCCCGATGACGGACGGCAGGATCACGACGGCGAAGCTCGGCGAGGACGGCCCCGAGGTGGGCGTCCAGGGCCTCGGCTGCATGGGCATGAACTTCGGCTACGGCCCCTCGGACGCGGACGCCTCCCGGGCGACCCTGGAACGGGCGCTGGAACTCGGCGTCACCCTCTACGACACGGCCGACGCCTACGGGGCCGGCGAGAACGAGCGGTTCCTCTCGCCGTTCTTCAAGGCCCACCGCGACGAACTCGTCATCGCGACCAAGTTCGCCTTGTACATCCCCCCGGACGACCCGACACGCCGGGTCATCCGCAACGACCCGCCCTACATCCGCCAGGCCGTCGAGGCGAGCCTGAAGCGCCTGGACGTCGACGTCATCGACCTCTACTACATGCACCGGCGCGATGTGAACGTGCCGATCGAGGAGAGCGTCGGCACCATGGCCGAGCTGGTCCGCGAGGGCAAGGTCAAGCACCTCGGCCTGAGCGAGGTCACGGCCGGCGAACTCCACGCCGCCCACGCCGTCCACCCCATCGCCGCCGTGCAGTCGGAGTGGTCGCTCTTCAGCCGCGACATCGAGACGAACGTCGTCCCGGCGGCGCGTGAGCTGGGTGTGACTCTCGTCGCGTACTCGCCGCTGGGCCGCGGCTTCCTCACGGGCTCCTTCGCCTCGGCCGAGGACCTGTCGTCCGGCGACTTCCGCCGCCAGCAGCCCCGCTTCACCGGCGACAACGCGGCGGCGAACGCGGCGCTGCTGGACTCCATCCGCGAGATCGCCGACGCCCACGACGCGACCCTCGGCCAGATCGCCCTGGCCTGGACCCACCAGCAGACAGCCGTGCACAACCTCCCGGTCATCCCGATCCCGGGCACCCGCAAGCCGACCAGGGTGGAGGAGAACACGGCGGCGACGAGGATCGTTCTGACCGGCGAGGAACTGGCCCGGCTGAACCAGATCGCCGACAAGGTGGCAGGCACCCGCTACGCGGACATGGCCTTCCCTCTGCAGGCAGGGAGTAGGGATACACCCCAGGGGCGCGGGGCTGTGTCGATTTGCGGCTCCGCCGCGTGGGCGCGACCGGCCACGCACAACCCGCGCCCGCCGGCCCGCAGGCACCCCGCAGACGCTATAGCTCCGACAACAACTCGGCCTTTTTGACCGAAAACTCCTCATCTGTCACCAGTCCGGCCTGATGCAACTCCCCAAGATGCCGAATCCGCTCGGCGATATCCGCAGGATCACGACGCGGCCCGGCCGCGGACACCGCGGCCACCGGCTGGGACGTCCGCACCGCCGCCAGCACCGCCGCAGCGAACGGCAGTGACTCATGCACCGGCCCGTACCCCAGCCCGAACACCACCGCGGCGGGATCCTGGTCGGCCTGAGCGGCAGCCGACCCCGCGTCCCGGTGCAGCAACCGCAGATGCCCTTCGAACACCTCGGGCGAGCGCCACTCGACGCCGTTCAGTTCCCCGACGGGGAAGTTCTGGTCGCCGGCCTTCCACTTCGCCGACGACGCGCCCGTCCAGAACCAGCGGAAGTTGACGGTCCGCCCGTCGAACGAGGCCTTCCCGTCGTACGCCTTGAACGACAACGGCCCCTTCGGCGGCTCCATGAGGAACCGCTCGGCCGGCCCTGACTCCGTCAGCAGCCCCCGCAGTTCGTCGGCGTAGTACTCCGCGAGGACCTCGCGCTCCGCGGGCATCACCAGCCGGTAGGGATCGCCGCTCTCCTTGAGCTGCCCGGCGGCCGCCTCCATCAAGGGGTCCGCGCCGGGCCGCGGCTCGACGCGGAGCACGACCGTGCCGCGTTTCCCGCGGGTCAGCGTCACCCCGGCGATCGCGTCCAGCGGGACACGGCGTTCTCCGAGCGCCTGAAAGAGCTTAGGTGTTCGAATCCCCCGTTCGTAGCGGATGAGCACGGAGTCGGACTCGAACTCCCAGGCGGCATGAAATCCGGCCAGTACGTCACCCATGCGGCTCATCGTATGCGGCACACGCTCCTCCGTCCCCCTCCCGAGCAGACCGCAATTTCTTCGTCTCTACGCGCGTCAGGCCGCCGCCGTGCCGGACAAACCGGTCCGGCAGACGCCGTCTTCGTGCGCGCAGTGCACCGAGCGGTATGCGCCAACGCCGATCTCTGCGAAATTCATCAGACTTGCCGTACCCGGCTCGAAGTAGCCGGCGTGCCCCTTCGCGCCCTGGGCCGACAGCACCCGCGCGCCGAACCCGGCGGACACCGGGTCGGCCCCGTGGCCGAGCCCGCCGACCTCGAGGTAGGGCACGTCCTGGATCCAGTCGTCGGCGTCCCGCATGGCCCACACCCGGGCGGTGGTGTGCAGTTGGGCGGCCGTCTCGACGCGCATGCCGGGGCTGCCGGCCACCGCGATGTCGGCCACCCGGCCCGGCAGCGAACGCGCCGCGACCCCGCACACCACGGAGCCGTAGCTGTGGCAGAACAGCGAGACCGGCTTGTCGCCGGGCAGCGCCCGCACCAGCGCGTTCAGTCGTACGGCGCCCTCCGCGGCGCGCATCGCCGTGGCCGAGTCGATGCCGAGTCCGCTGGGTGCCGTGTAGTCGGCCCAGGCGATCACTGCCGTACGGGTCGAGGAGCTCGCCGCCCGCTCGGCCGCGTGCAGCGACTCGGCCATGCCGACGGGCGCCGAGTACTTGCGCTGGGTGCGCTGGAAGGTGAGCAGGTCGGTGTCCACTCCGGGCACGACGACCGAGACCCGGTCCGCCTCGCGCAGATCACCGAAGACCTCCGCCACCCGGCCCGAGCCCTCCGGATCGAAGGCGAGGATGTGGCGGTCCTGCTCCAGGAGGTCTTCGAAGCGGTGCATCCTTCGGCCGGCCTCATGCTTCCCGACGGCCGTGAGGCGGCTGTCGTGCATGCGTTCCCGCTCGACCTTGCGCGCCTGCTCGAGCGCGATGCGATTGGCGCGATAGCGCAGCTCGACCGGGGCGCCGTTCATGTTGCCGACGGCGAGCGGATACTTGCGCACCAGGCGCGCGCGGTCGTGCTCGGTGAGAGCGGCGAAGAACCGGGCCAGCTTCTTCGGCTGGGCCTGCGGGTCCGGCAGTCCGCGGCCGCCGATCCGGCCGTGCTCCCAAGCGGAGAGCGAGGCCTGGAGCGGCGTGTCGCCCCGCTGGTTGCGCAGGGCCGTCCAGCCGGTGGTCGCCAGCATCACGAACACGACGGCCAGAGCGAGCAGTGCGCGCCAGACGTTCAATTGCGGGGAGGTGTCGAAGGAAGTCACTGAAAGGACACACTAGGAGAACGAGAGGGTCTCGCGTTAACCAAGTGACCGGGATCACGTTTCGGTGTATGCGCTAAGGGGACTGCCCTGTACGCCAGTTCCCGGCCAGCGCCGGGCCCACCTGATCCAGGTATGTCGTGGTGAGTTGGCGCATTCCCGCGAGGCTGAGTTCGTCCCCCGCGGACCACAGCCGCTCGGTGACACGAATCACCCCGCCGAACAGGGCCACGACGATCCTCGGCCGCGGATCCGCGTCCACGTCCAGCCCCTCGCGCTCGGCGATGATGCGCGCGAGCCGCTCCTCCAGTTCCGCCGAGCGTCGCAGATGGGCGGCGAACAGCGCGGGTGTCGACTCGATCACCCGGTAGACGCGCAGATGAAGGTCGATCGGCACGATCTCCTCGACGGCCTCGTTGATCGTGTCCCAGCTCTCCAGCACGGCCCGGCGCAGCGCCTCCAGCGGGGCCTCGCCCGGCGGGCGCACCCGCAGGGCCTGGACGACGAGCCCCTCCGCGAGCCGCGGCACGAAGAACGCCGTCTCCTCCTTGCCGGCGAAGTAGCGGAAGAAGGTGCGCTGCGAGACGTCGACGGCGGCGGCGATGTCGTCGACGGTGGTCTCCTCGTACCCGCGCGTGGCGAACAGTTCCAGGGCGGCTCGCAGCAGCGCGTCCCGGGTGCGCCGTTTCTTGCGTTCGCGCAGGTTCAAGAGGTCCCTCTCGTCTGAAGTGTTTGCCCAGTTCAGGCTAGCTGGGAGTGTCGTGACAGTTACCGACTTGTGAATTGGTTTGTCAATTGTCAGTGGCTGTCATTAGCCTCGACGCATGACTAGTCAGACCACCATCGACAAGGCGGGGTCGGGGGGCAAGCCACCGGCGGCACCGTCGGACGCGACGCCGGGCAAGGGGCTGCGAGGGCACCCCTGGCTCACCCTCATCACCGTCGCTGTGGGGGTCATGATGGTGGCCCTCGACGGCACCATCGTGGCCATAGCCAACCCGGCCATACAGAAGGACCTCGGCGCCACCTTCGCCGAGGTCCAGTGGATCACCAACGGATACTTCCTCGCCCTCGCGGTCTCCCTCATCACCGCGGGCAAGCTCGGCGACCGCTTCGGTCACCGGCAGACCTTCCTCATCGGCGTCGTCGGCTTCGCCGCCGCCTCGGGCGCGATCGGCCTGTCCGACAGCATCGCGTTCGTCGTCGTCTTCCGCGTCCTGCAGGGCCTGTTCGGCGCGCTGCTGATGCCGGCCGCGCTCGGCCTGCTGCGGGCCACCTTCCCGGCCGAGAAGCTGAACATGGCGATCGGCATCTGGGGCATGGTCATCGGCGCGTCCACCGCGGGCGGCCCGATCCTCGGCGGCGTGCTCGTCGAGCACGTCAACTGGCAGTCGGTGTTCTTCATCAACGTGCCGGTCGGTGTCCTCGCCGTCGTCCTCGGTGTGCTGATCCTGCTCGACCACCGCGCCGAGAACGCCCCGCGCTCCTTCGACCTGCTGGGCATCGCCCTGTTGTCGACGGCCGTGTTCTGCCTGGTGTGGGCGCTCATCAAGGCCCCGCCGTCCGAGTGGGGCTGGGGCGACGTCAAGACGCTGTCGTTCCTCGGTGCTTCGGTGCTGTGCTTCGTGCTGTTCGCCTTCTGGGAGACGAAGGTGAGGGAGCCGCTGATCCCGCTCGCGCTGTTCCGTTCCGTGGCGCTGTCCGCGGGTGTCGTGCTGATGGTCCTGATGGCCATCGCCTTCATGGGCGGCCTGTTCTTCGTGACGTTCTACCTCCAGAACGTGCACGGCATGAGCCCGATCGACGCGGGTCTGCACCTGCTGCCGCTCACCGGCATGATGATCGTCGGCTCGCCGCTCGCCGGCGCGATGATCACCAAGTTCGGTCCCCGTGTCCCGCTCGCCGGCGGTATGGCGTTCACCGCGATCGCCATGTACGGGATGTCGACCCTGGAGACGGACACCGGCAGCGGCGTCATGTCGCTCTGGTTCGCCCTGCTGGGCTTCGGCCTCGCGCCGGTCATGGTCGGTGCCACGGAGGTCATCGTCGGCAACGCCCCGATGGAGCTCTCGGGCGTGGCGGGCGGTCTCCAGCAGGCCGCCATGCAGATCGGCGGCAGCCTCGGTACGGCCGTGCTGGGCGCGGTGATGGCCTCCAAGGTCAACAGCGACCTCGCGGGCAACTGGGAGAAGGCGGGCCTGCCGCCGCTGACGCCGGAGCAGGAGCACCAGGCGTCCGAGGCGGTCCAGGTCGGTGTCCCGCCGCTGGCGCCGGGCACGCCGGACGCGATCGCCGCGAAGATCACGGGCGTCGCGCACGACACGTTCATCTCCGGCATGAGCGCGGCGTCCCTCGTGGCCGCCGGGGTCGCCGTGGTCGCGGTGCTGGTGGCGTTCCTCACCAAGCGCGGTGAGAACGCGGAGGCCGGCGCGGGAGCCGCGCACATCTGACGTTCTTGACGGGGCGTTCGCCTATCAGGGTGAACAAGACCGCCAACCCCTCCCCTCCGGCGCGCATCGCAGGTCACAGTGGGTCAAGTCCTCCGCAGGGCATGGAGGACGGCCGCTGCGGCGCGCTGCCGGAGGGGGGCAGCGCGCAGGCAGCGTGATTGAAAGCCATCTGAGGGGTACTCGCCAAGTCGTATCCGAACCGAACCCCAACCGACCGAGGGTTTACGGGAGTTGATGATGGCGAGTTTCGGACACGGTACGCGCAGGCACCCCCGCTCACGTGGCCGGACGTGGTCACGGACCGGGACGGATCGCGCGACGCTCGGAATCATCGGAGTCATCTGCGCGGTCGCCGGATTCTTCGTGCTGGGGATCATCCTCGGCCCCGCGGCGATCGTCTGCGGCTGGCTCGCCATGGGCCGCACCTGGGCGGGTTCCCGCCCCGCGACGGCCGTGGTGGCACTGGTCCTGGGCGCCATCGACACGCTCCTGGCCATCATCTGGCTGTCAGGAGCGGCCACACCGGGCATGGGCATGTTCTGACCCGCACCCGGTGAACAAGGGAAGGGCCCCCGGCGGTTCAGCCGGGGGCCCACCTTCATGCCGCTCGGCCGCGGGTCCTAGGGCCTGTCTGACAAATCCACGCCTGCTCCGCGGCGTCTGGCACGCACGCTCGCCGCGTTGCCGAACCGCCCACGTGGCTCCGCCACGAGGACGCTCCGGCGCCTTGCGATCGCACGCACCAGACGCCGCGGAGCCCGCCCTTCGGGCGGACGACGGGGATTTGTCAGACAGGCCCTAGTCGACCGGCGTCCCCTTCAGCGCCGCCAACTCCCCCCGCAGCGCCCGCACCTCCTCCGTCAGCTCCCGTATCGCCTCCGTCTGCCGGCGCTCCTCCACGTCGTCCTTCTCGAACCGCGCTATGAACCACGCCGCGATGTTCGCCGTCACCACACCCAGCAGCGCGATCCCGGAGAGCATCAGGCCCACCGCCAGCATCCGCCCCAGGCCGGTGGTCGGCGCGTGATCGCCGTAGCCGACGGTCGTCATCGTCGTGAAGGACCACCACACCGCGTCACCCAGCGTCCTGATGTTCCCGTCCGGCGAGTCCCGCTCCACCGACAGCACCGCCAGTGAGCCGAACATCAGCAGCCCGACCACCGCGCCGGCGACATACGTCGTGAGCCTTATCTGCGAGGCCATCCGCGCCCGCTGCCCGACCAGCAGCAGCGTCGACACCAGCCGCAGCAGCCGCATCGGCTGGAGCACCGGCAGCAGCACCGCGCACAGGTCGAGCCAGTGCGTCCGTACGAAGCTCAGCCGCTGCTCCGCGAGCGCCAGCCGGATCACGTAGTCGAGCGCGAAGGCCCCCCACACCACCCACTCCACCGCGGTGCACACCTCCACCACGTCCCGGCTTGCGTCCGGCCGGACGATCGGCACGGCGTAGGCGACGGCGAAGGCCAGGGCCAGGCCGAAGAGGGGCCGCTGTGTGTGCTGTTCCCAACGGAGTTGGGCCGACTGCTGCTGCATGGCCGCATCGTAGAAAACGTGAAGGGGTGGTGTGCCCACGGTGTACCCGTGATGCGCACCACCCCTTGACAGGGTTCAGCGTGTCATGCGTCGCCGCCCGCGGCCCCCGGATCGGCGGCCGTCACGTCGAGCAGCTGGTACCGGTCGATGGCCTGCTTGAGCACCGACCGGTCGACCTTGCCCGTGCGGGCCAGCTCGGTCAGCACCCCCACCACGATCGACTGCGCGTCGATGTGGAAGAAGCGGCGGGCCGCGCCACGCGTGTCGGCGAAGCCGAAGCCGTCGGCGCCGAGCGACTGGTACGGCTGCGGCACCCAGCGCGCGATCTGGTCAGGAACCGCTCGCATCCAGTCGGACACGGCCACGACCGGCCCCTGCGCGTCGGCCAGCTTCCGCGTCACGTACGGCACCCGCTGCTCCTCCTCGGGGTGCAGCAGATTGTGCCGCTCGCAGTCCACGGCCTCGCGCCGCAGCTCGTTCCAGGAGGTCGCCGACCAGACGTCGGCCTTGACGTTCCAGTCCTCGGCCAGGATCTTCTGCGCCTCGACCGCCCACGGCACCGCGACACCGGACGCCATGATCTGCGCCGGGATCGAGCCGCTCGTGCCCTCGCTGAAGCGGTAGACGCCCTTGAGGATGCCCTCGACGTCCACGTTCTCGGGCTCGGCCGGGTGCTGGATCGGCTCGTTGTAGACGGTCAGGTAGTAGAAGACGTCCTCGCCGTGCGGGTGCTCCTCGGAGCCGCCGTACATCCGGCGCAGGCCGTCCTGCACGATGTGGGCGATCTCGAAGCCGAACGCCGGGTCGTACGCCACGCAGCCGGGGTTCGTGGACGCCAGCAGCTGGGAGTGGCCGTCGGCGTGCTGGAGGCCCTCACCGGTCAGGGTCGTACGGCCCGCGGTCGCGCCCAGGACGAAACCGCGCGCCAGTTGGTCGGACATCTGCCAGAACTGGTCGCCGGTGCGCTGGAAACCGAACATCGAGTAGAAGACGTAGACCGGGATCAGCGGCTCGCCGTGGGTGGCGTAGGCCGAGCCGGCCGCGATCAGCGAGGCCGTGCAGCCCGCCTCCGAGATGCCGTCGTGCAGCATCTGGCCGTTCGGCGACTCCTTGTAGGCGAGCAGCAGATCACGGTCGACCGACTCGTACTGCTGGCCGAGCGGGTTGTAGATCTTCGCACTCGGGAAGAACGAGTCCATGCCGAAGGTGCGGTACTCGTCCGGCGCGATCAGCACGAACCGCTTGCCGATCTCCTTGTCCCGCATGAGGTCCTTGAGGAGCCGGACAAAGGCCATCGTCGTCGCGATGGACTGCTGGCCCGAGCCCTTCTTCACGGTCGCGTACGTCTTGTCCTCGGGGAGGGCCAGGGGCTTGGACCGCACGACACGCGTCGGGACGTAACCGCCGAGTCCCTGGCGGCGGTCGTGCATGTACTGGATCTCCTCCGAGTCCCGGCCCGGGTGGTAGTACGGCGGGGCGCCGGACTCCAGCTCCCTGTCCGAGATCGGCAGGTGCAGGCGGTCGCGGAAGCGCTTGAGGTCGTCGACCGTCAGCTTCTTCATCTGGTGCGTGGCGTTGCGGCCCTCGAAGTTCGGGCCCAGCGTCCAGCCCTTGATCGTCTTGGCGAGGATCACCGTCGGCTGGCCCTTGTGCTCGGCCGCCGCCTTGTACGCCGCGAAGATCTTCCGGTGGTCGTGACCGCCGCGCCCCAGGTGCAGGATCTGGTCGTCGGTCATGCCCTCGACCATCGCCCGCAGCCGGTGGTCGTCACCGAAGAAGTGGTCGCGGATGTACGCGCCGGTCTCCGTGGCGTACGTCTGGAACTGTCCGTCGGGCGTGGTGTTCATCTTGTTGACCAGCACGCCGTCGCGGTCCTGGGCGAGCAGCGGGTCCCAGGTGCGGTCCCAGACCAGCTTGATCACGTTCCAGCCGGCGCCGCGGAAGACCGACTCCAGCTCCTGGATGACCTTGCCGTTGCCGCGCACCGGGCCGTCGAGCCGCTGGAGGTTGCAGTTGACGACGAAGGTCAGGTTGTCCAGGCCCTCGCGGGCGGCGAGCGTGAGCTGGCCCAGCGACTCCGGCTCGTCCATCTCGCCGTCGCCGAGGAACGCCCACACCTGCGACTTGGAGGTGTCGGCGATCCCGCGCGCGTGCATGTAGCGGTTCATCCGCGCCTGGTAGATCGCGCCGATCGGGCCGAGGCCCATCGACACCGTCGGGAACTCCCAGAAGTCCGGCATCAGGCGCGGGTGCGGGTACGACGACAGGCCGTAGGGCGCCTTCGACTTCTCCTGGCGGAAGCCGTCCAGGTGCTCCTCGCTGAGCCGGTCCAGCATGAAGGCGCGGGCGTAGATGCCCGGGGAGGCGTGGCCCTGGAAGAAGACCTGGTCGCCGCCGTCGCCCTCGTCCTTGCCGCGGAAGAAGTGGTTGAAGCCGACGTCGTAGAGGGAGGCGGAGGACGCGAACGTGGCGATGTGGCCGCCGACGCCGATACCGGGGCGCTGGGCCCTGGACACCATCACGGCCGCGTTCCAGCGGGTCGCGTTGAGGATCTTCCGCTCGATCTCCTCGTTGCCCGGGAAGAACGGCTCACTCTTGGTCGGGATGGTGTTCACGTAGTCCGTGCTGCGCATCTCCGGCACGGCCACGCGCTTCTCGCGGGCCCGCTCGATCAGCCGCAGCATCAGGTAGCGGGCGCGCTCACGGCCGCGCTCGTCGACGGCGGCGTCGAGCGAGTCGAGCCACTCCTGCGTCTCTTCGGGGTCGAAGTCAGGAACCTGACTCGGAAGGCCGCCAATGATGATCGGGTTGCGATCGGATGCGGAAGCCACGCTGTTCCTTACCTGTCGGAGGGCCGTGCGGGGGCCGCTGCTTCGCTGGAGTCGCTGGGCGATGTCGCTGGGCTGCGCCGCCACCCATGGTCTACCTCGGGGGCGTAAACGTCATCTCTACCGAGCGGTAACCCGAGCGGAGCCCGGCTCTGTGACGTATGGGGTGAATACATTCGAGTCTCGTACCCACAGACGGTTCCCAAACGCCCAAACAGGGCAGAAAGGTGTGGTGTACGTCACCTCGGACCATGATGGTGTGCCTGGAGTTGCGGTGACACGGCCAGGATCGTCACCGTTTCGGCGGTCTGAACGGCCGGGTACTTGCGCGATCCGCCCCGCCCGTGTGGACTACGGCCAATGCTTCGCGCACGCGCGTGGCTGAGACATTCCCAAAACATGATCAGGAGGCAACCCGTGAGCGCGACCGCGGACCACGCGGAGGAGCGGACGAACCCTGCCGCCAGGCTGGGGTTCCAGCCCGGGCAGGTGGTCCAGGAGATCGGCTACGACGACGACGTGGACCAGGAACTCCGCGAGGCCATCGAGGGCATTGTCGAGAGCGACCTGGTGGACGAGGACTACGACGACGTGGCCGACGCCGTTGTGCTGTGGTTCCGTGACGACGACGGCGACCTGACGGACTCGCTGGTCGATGCCACCACGTACATCGAAGAGGGCGGCGCGATC
The DNA here is from genome assembly GCF_056433405.1 of Streptomyces sp. NPDC044719. Lineage (NCBI taxonomy): Bacteria > Bacillati > Actinomycetota > Actinomycetes > Kitasatosporales > Streptomycetaceae > Streptomyces > Streptomyces sp. NPDC044719. Next base: position 7,527 of record NZ_JBWKHE010000006.1, on the reverse strand, counting down.
CTGCTCCTCACGCCGAAGACCGGCCGTTCGGGCTATGTGGAGCCGAGCGACATCTCGGAGGCCGCCACCACGGCGGGTCTGACGGCGTCCAAGAGCGTCAGCGTCGGAAAGGACTGGAGCGGCAGCCGGCTGGCCACGCCGAAGGCCGCCAAGTCCAAGCGTTAGTCGTTGGACGGGGCGGGCCGACAGCCGTCGGCCCGCCCATCGGCCTGTCCCGGTGCCTGCGTAGGGTGGTCCCCACCCGAGAAGCCGCAGGAAGGGACACCCACCACGATGGCGATCCAGGTCGGCGAGAAGGCCCCCGACTTCGAGCTCAAGGACAACCACGGCGCGAGCGTGAGGCTGTCCGGCTTCCGCGGCGAGAAGAACGTCGTGCTGCTCTTCTACCCCTTCGCCTTCACCGGCGTGTGCACCGGCGAGCTGTGCGAGCTGCGTGACAACCTGCCGCAGTTCTCCGACCGCGACACCCAGCTGCTCGCCGTCTCCAACGACTCCATCCACACGCTGCGCGTCTTCGCCGAGCAGGAGGGTCTCGAGTACCCGCTGCTGTCGGACTTCTGGCCGCACGGCAACGTCTCGCGGGCCTACGGCGTCTTCGACGAGGACAAGGGCTGCGCCGTGCGCGGCACCTTCGTCATCGACAAGGAGGGCGTCGTGCGGTGGACCGTCGTCAACGGCCTGCCGGACGCGCGCGACCTGAACGACTACGTCAAGGCGCTCGACTCCCTGTGACGCCGGTCGGGCGTCATGCGCCCGACACCCGCTGAATTCCCGGCTTCAGGGCCTGGGTGGGGCGGGAACCCGTCACTAGGATCGAATCGTTGATCCGACATCCGAGCACAACGGGGCATCCCGCCCCAGAACACCAATGGAGGACTCGTGGGAGTCAGCCTCAGCAAGGGCGGCAACGTATCGCTTAGCAAGGAGGCGCCGGGCCTGACCGCGGTCATCATCGGTCTGGGGTGGGACATCCGCACCACGACCGGCACCGACTTCGACCTGGACGCCAGTGCGCTGCTGCTGAACAACTCCGGCAAGGTCGGCAACGACCAGCACTTCATCTTCTTCAACAACCTCAAGACCCCGGACGGCTCGGTCGAGCACACCGGCGACAACCTCACCGGTGAGGGCGAGGGCGACGACGAGCAGATCAAGGTCGACCTCGCCACCGTCCCGGCCGACGTGGAGAAGATCGTTTTCCCGGTCTCGATCTACGACGCCGAGACCCGCCAGCAGTCCTTCGGCCAGGTGCGCAACGCCTTCATTCGCGTCGTGAACCAGGCCGGTGGCACCGAGATCGCCCGGTACGACCTCAGTGAGGACGCCTCCACCGAGACCGCCATGGTCTTCGGCGAGCTCTACCGGCACGGCGCGGAGTGGAAGTTCCGCGCCATCGGCCAGGGCTACGCCTCGGGCCTGCGCGGCATCGCGCAGGACTTCGGCGTGAACGTCTGAGCCGACGACCTCAAGGTCTCACCATCCGGCGCCGCACGGTTTACGTGCGGCGCCGGACGTGCAGGACAGGCAGAGAAGCATCACCTCGGGGAGGGACCAGCATCATGGGCGTCACGCTCGCCAAAGGGGGCAATGTCTCCCTGTCCAAAGCCGCACCGAACCTCACGCAGGTGATGATCGGGCTCGGCTGGGACGCGCGCTCCACCACCGGAGCCCCCTTCGACCTCGACGCCAGCGCCCTGATGTGCAGCGGCGGGCGCGTGCTCGGGGACGAGTGGTTCGTGTTCTACAACCAGCTCAAGAGCCCGGACGGTTCGGTGGAGCACACCGGTGACAACCTCACCGGTGAGGGCGACGGCGACGACGAGTCGCTCCTGATCGACCTCTCCAAGGTGCCGTCCCAGTGCGACAAGATCGTGTTCCCCGTCTCCATCCACATGGCCGACGAGCGCGGCCAGACCTTCGGCCAGGTCAGCAACGCCTTCATCCGCGTCGTGAACCAGGCGGACGGCCAGGAACTCGCCCGCTACGACCTGAGCGAGGACGCCTCCACGGAGACCGCGATGATCTTCGGTGAGGTCTATCGCTACCAGGGCGAATGGAAGTTCAGGGCCGTCGGGCAGGGGTACGCGTCGGGGCTGCGGGGGATCGCGCTGGACTTCGGAGTCAACATCTCATAACGCGATATGAGCAAAATCCGGGGCCCGGTGGGGTATGGAGGGGGCCGGACTAGACTTCGGCTTCAAAAGTTCGTAAAGCCGGGTACGGCGCGGGGGAGCCCCGTACACACACGATTGGGTAGCCAGTGGTTCTGAAAACCTTCGGGTGGTCGTTCGCGGTCACCGCGCTCGGCCTGGTCGCAGCGGTTCTCTACGGAGGGTGGACCGCGTTCGGCGTCGTAGCGATCCTGTCCGTCCTCGAGATCTCGCTGTCCTTCGACAACGCGGTGGTCAACGCCGGGATCCTGAAGAAGATGAATGCCTTCTGGCAGAAGATCTTCCTCACGATCGGCATCCTGATCGCCGTCTTCGGTATGCGGCTGGTCTTCCCCGTCGTGATCGTCGCGCTCAGCGCCCAGCTGGGCCCGATCGAAGCCGTCGACCTCGCGCTCACCGACAAGGACCAGTACCAGCAGTACGTCACCGACGCCCACCCGTCGATCGCCGCCTTCGGTGGCATGTTCCTGCTGATGATCTTCCTGGACTTCATCTTCGAGGACCGGGACATCAAGTGGCTCGGCTGGCTGGAGCGCCCGCTGGCCAAGCTCGGCAAGGTCGACATGCTGTCGGTCTGCATCGCCCTGATCGTCCTGCTGATCTCCTCGATCACCTTCGGCGCCAACGCCCACCAGCACGGCGGCACCCACGCCGACAAGGCGGAGACCGTCCTGCTCTCCGGTGTCGCCGGTCTGATCACGTACATGATCGTCGGCGGCCTCTCCGGCTACTTCGAGGACAAGCTCGAAGAGGAGGAGGAGCGCGAGCACGAGGCCGAGGAGAAGGCCGCGCGCGAAGGCAAGCCCAAGTCTGCGGTGAAGCTGGCCGGCAAGGCCGCGTTCTTCATGTTCCTCTACCTCGAGGTCCTGGACGCGTCCTTCTCCTTCGACGGCGTGATCGGCGCCTTCGCCATCACCAACGACATCGTCCTGATGGCCCTCGGCCTCGGCATCGGCGCCATGTACGTCCGGTCGCTGACGGTCTACCTGGTCCGTGAGGGCACCCTCGACGACTACGTCTACCTGGAGCACGGCGCCCACTACGCCATCGGCGCCCTCGCCATGGTCCTCCTCGTCACGATCCAGTACGAGATCAACGAGTTCATCACCGGCTCCATCGGCGTCATCCTGATCGGCGCCTCCTTCTGGTCCTCCGTCCGCCGCAACAGGCGGCTCGCGGCGGCCGGGGGAGAGGCCGGCTCGGACGAGAAGACTGAGGTCTCCTCCGGGGTGTGACACCCCTCCGGGTGAGGAACGCTCTGTGCGGGGCGGCTGCCGAGGCGAGTCCTCGGCGCCGCCCCGTCGGTCGTCAAGGCCGTGGGCCATGCGATGACCTGCGGTCTCCAAGTGAACCTGGGGGGCGGAATGGGCCTGTTCGACGGACTTCGGCGCGGGCGCGATGTGCAGTTCGACTCGGGCCACGCGGCGACGAACGCGATCGAACTGACCAAGCGGCGCGCACAGATATCACTCACCAAGCAGGACGCGGCCACCGGCCATCTGCGCGTCAACCTGAGCTGGCGGATGCGCACGTCCGACATCGGCGGCCCGCAGCGCGAGAGCCTGCTGCGGCACCCCTTCCGGGCCCTGAAGCCACCGGAGGTCGTCGGCCACAGCCAGAGCATGGTCAACGTCGACCTCGACCTGGGCTGCCTCTACGAGCTCCAGGACGGCACCAAGGGCGTCGTCCAGCCCCTCGGCGGCTACTTCGGCGACGTCAACGCCCCGCCGTACGTCAAGCTCAGCGGCGACGACCGCTTCGGCTCCGGGTCCGGCGAGACGATGTACATCAACCTCGACCACCGCGAGAACATCAAGCGGCTCCTGGTCTTCGTCTACATCTACGACCAGACGCCCGCCTTCGACCGCACCCACGCCAGCGTCACCCTCTACCCGAGCAGCGGCCCGCGCATCGAGATCCACCTCGACGAACGCCAGCCACAGGCGCGCTCCTGCGCCGTCGTCATGATCGAGAAGATCAAGAACGACGAGATCATCGTGCGCCGCGAGGCGAAGTTCGTCTACGGGTTCCAGGCCGAGCTGGACCGCCTGTACGGGTGGGGTCTGCAGTGGGGCCGGGGCTACAAGACGAAGGTCGAGCGCTGAGGGGCCCTCGTGGGTGCGGGCCCGGGTCCTCTCAGCGTCCGATGAACTGCGGGCCCTGCGGGGGCAGGCGGAAGTCCGGGTCGGGGGCCGCGGTGACCGGCGGCGGGTAGCCGTAGCCGGTCTGCGCCCCCGTGACGCCCGCCGCGGCCGGCGCCTGGGGGTAGCCGTACGCGGGCTGGCTCGCGGGCTGCGGATAGCCGTACGCCGGCTGGGTCGTCGCGGGCTGCTGGGGCGGGTAGCCGTACGCGGGCTGCGCGGGGACGGCGGTCGGCTGCTCCGGAGGCAGCGGCCGGGACACCTCGGGGGCGGGCTGCTGTGTGGTCGCGGCCGTGGTGGGCAGGCCCGTCGTCTCCTGCGCGGCCTCCGACTCGTCCACCGAGATGCCGTAATCGGTCGCGAGCCCCTGCAGGCCGTTCGAATAGCCCTCGCCCAGTGCCCGGAACTTCCAGCCCTCACCGCGCCGGTACAGCTCGCCGCAGATCAGCGCGGTCTCCTCGCCGGTCTCGGGCTTGACGTCGAAGTACGCCAGCGCTTCCGCCTCGCTGCCCGCCGCGTCGTACAGCAGAATGCGCAGGGCCTGTACGCGGTCGAAAGAGACACCGTCCGCCGATGCGACCAGCAGAATCCGGCTGACTCCCGACTCGACACCGGTGAGCTCTGTCTGGATCGTGTCGGTCAGGCCCTCGGCGGCCCGCTTCTTGCCGAGCCGCCACACCTTCCCCGAGGGGTGCCGGGGCTGGTTGTAGAAGACGAAGTCCTCGTCGGAGCGCACACGACCGTCGGGGCCGAGGAGCAGCGCGGAGGCATCGACGTCCGGAACCCCCTGTCCGGGTGTCCAGCGCAGCACGGCGCGCACCGTGGTGGCTTCCAGCGGGACGTTCGACCCCTTCAGCATCGCGTGCGTCATGCGGTCATCCTGCCTTCTCGGTCCTGCTCACGACAACGCGGGGCCGGGCGCCACGAGCGGCGCCGACGGCCGTCGCGGACTACCGTCGTCATGGCCGGGCCTGGCTGTGCTTGCCCGCGTTACCTGAAATTCATGCCTGACGGGAACCTCTGACATGGACTTCTACGTACTATTACCGGCCACCTTTCGACGATTCGCAGGCCGCACGACAACCACGGGGGAGTTCCATGCGTCATTTCGGGCACATCGCGCCTGAGGTGCGGAAGCGTCTCTTCCACCGCGAGCCGTGTGTGTTCACGCCGGACTCCCAGGCCCGGCTGCTCGCGGCGGCCCTGGGCGCCACGCTCTACAGTCCGGCCACCCGGCCCCGTCTGGCCGACGACATCCTCAAGCAGGCCGGGCGCGGCGTCGTCTCGATGGTGCTGTGCCTCGAGGACTCGATCGACGACGCGGACGTCGGCCCGGGCGAGGAGAACCTCGTCCGCCAGTTCAAAACCCTCGCCGGCCTCCCGGACGCGGACCTGCCCCTGCTGTTCATCCGGGTCCGCGCCCCCGGGCAGATCCCCGACCTCGTACGACGGCTCGGCCCGTCCGCCCGGCTGCTGTCCGGATTCGTACTGCCGAAGTTCACCGAGGAGCGGGGCATCCCCTTCCTGGAGGCGATGGCGACCGCCGAGGCCGAAAGCGGCCGTCGCCTTTTCGCCATGCCGGTGCTGGAGTCGCCGGAGCTGCTCTACCGCGAGTCCCGCGTGGAGACCCTGGAGGGCATCTCCCGGGCCGTCGACAAGTACCGCGACCGCGTGCTCGCCCTGCGCCTCGGCGTGACGGACTTCTGCTCCTCCTACGGGCTGCGCAGAGGCCCCGACATGACGGCGTACGACGTGCAGATCGTCGCCTCCGTGATCGCCGACGTGGTGAACATGCTCGGCCGCGCCGACGGGACCGGCTTCACCGTGACCGGGCCGGTGTGGGAGTACTTCCGGGTCCAGGAGCGCATGTTCAAGCCGCTGCTGCGGCAGAGCCCCTTCCTTGAGGTGCAGGCCGCGGAACTGCGCGAGAAGCTGATTGAGCACGCCATGGACGGCCTGCTGAGGGAGATCTCCCTGGACCACGCCAACGGGCTGCTGGGCAAGACCTGCATCCACCCCTCCCACGTGCTTCCGGTGCACGCCCTGTCGGTCGTCAGTCACGAGGAGTTCTCGGACGCCCAGGACATCCTGCGCCCCGAGCGCGGCGGCGGGGGTGTGCTTCGATCGGCGTACACGAACAAGATGAACGAGGTGAAGCCGCATCGGGCCTGGGCCGAGCGGACCCTGCTGCGTGCCGAGGTTTTCGGCGTGGCCAACGAGGACATCGGCTTCGTGGAACTGCTGGCGGCGGGCCTGCCCGGCTGACGATGGAGAAGGCGGAGAAGGCAGTGAACGAGGGGGAGCACCAGGTGCGCGACGAGGCCGGCGGCGTCTGGTCCGGCAGCTGGGTCGCTGAGCGGCTCGGCGTCGAGCTCGTCGGCGGGGACCGGCTGACCGGCCTGCTGGGGCTGGCGCTGCGGCGCAACCCCAAGCGGGCCCATCTGCTGGTGTCGAACGTACTGGGCAAGCATGTGCCGCAGTCGCCGTCCGTCGTCTACGGCCACGGCGTCGAGCTCGGCCGCCGGGTGCGGGAGCTGCTGGGCGACGAGGAGGCGGGCCGGGCGGTCGTGCTCGGCTACGCGGAGACCGCGACCGGCCTCGGCCACTCCGTCGCCGACGGGCTGGGCCTCGCCCCCTACCTGCACTCCACGCGCCGCCCCGTCGCCGGAATCGCGGCGGCCGGCGGCTTCGAGGAGGCCCACTCGCACGCGACCTCGCATCTGCTCCTGCCGGAGGATCCCGCGCTGCTGACCGGGGACGGGCCGCTGGTCCTGGTCGACGACGAGTTCTCCACGGGGAACACGGTGCTGAACACCGTGCGGGATCTTCATGAGCGGTATCCGCGGCGGAGGTATGTCGTGGTGGCGCTGGTGGATATGCGGTCGGCGGATGACGCGGGGCGGCTGGAGAGGTTCGCGCGGGAGATCGGGGCGCGGGTGGATCTCGTGGCGGCGGCCTCCGGGACCGTGCGGCTGCCCGAGGGGGTGCTGGAGAAGGGGCAGGAGCTGGTGGCGCGGTACGAGGCCGAGAGTGCGGCGGAAGGTCGTACTTCGGCCGCGGCGCCGTCGTGGCCGGGCGCGGGGGGGGAGGGGGGGCGGGGGGGGGGGGGGGGAGGGGGGGGGGGGGGGGGGGGAGGAGGTGCCAACAACACCCACCAAAGAGAAAAAGAACAAAACACAAAAAAAGAAACGAAAACCCAACACCCGAACAGGAAA
>NZ_JBWKHE010000005.1:499152-765946 GCF_056433405.1 Streptomyces sp. NPDC044719 | reverse complement strand
GAGGGGGGGGGGGGGGGGGGGGGGGTTTTTCTTTCGACGGGGGCGCCTTGGTGGCTGATCCCGAGTTCCCCCCCCCCTTGGGGGGTTGTTCCCGGGGGGGCGCGGGGAACTGCGCGACAAGCCCCCACCGACCCGCACCCGGACGACAGCCACACGCGCATAGACCTGCACTGGCCCGCCGACCTGCCGGACGGCGCCCGGCACGGGTTCACCCCGGCCCATCGGCAACGGCTGGAGGCCGCCCTGCCCGGTATGGCCGCCCGGATCGCCGACGCCCTGCCCCCCGAGGCCCGGCGCGTGCACATCCTCGGCTTCGAAGAGCTGATGTACGCCCCGCTGAGGCTGGCCCGAGAGCTGGAACGTGTGACGGACGTCGAGGTCCGTTACTCGACCACCACCCGCTCACCCGTCCTGGCCGTCGACGACCCCGGCTACGCGATCCGCACCCGCCTCGCCTTCCCCGCCCACGACGACCCCGCCGACGGCCCGGGCGAGCGGTACGCGTACAACGTCGCCGGCGCCGGATTCGACGCCGTCGTCGCGGTCGTCGACTCGGCCGGGGACACCCCCGCGCTGCACGCGCCCGACGGACTGCTGGCCCGGCTCGCCGCGCACACGCCGCGGGTCCTGCTCGCCGTCATACCGTCGTACGTCCCCGAAAGGCCCTCCATGCTGCCCGAGCCCCTGCGCGGCCCCGCGTTCTCCTCGTACGCGCCCGAGGAGGTCGGCTGGCTGCTCCGGGACCTCTCGGACGTGACGCTGGAGGCGCCGACCGAGGAGCGCGAGGAGGCCATCCAGAGCGGCGGCGCGCACTACGCGGAGTCGCTGCCCGTGGAGTACCAGCCGAGCGAGCGGTACCAGGAGCTGTTCCACGCCGCGCTGGACGACTCTGCGGCCCGCATCGCCCAGGCGACCGGCGTGGTCACGGAGACGATCCTCGCGGAACGCGGTCCGCGCCCGGTCCTGGTCTCCCTGGCCCGCGCGGGCACACCCGTCGGCATCCTCATGCGCCGCTGGGCCCGGCACCGGCACGGCCTCGACCTGCCGCACTACGCCGTCTCGATCGTCCGGGGGCGCGGCATCGACGCCAACGCGCTGCGCTGGCTCGCGGCGCACCACGACCCCCGGGACGTCGTCTTCGTCGACGGCTGGACCGGCAAGGGCGCCATCACCCGCGAACTCGCCCAGGCCCTGGAGGAGTTCGAGAAGTCCGACGGGATCACCGACTTCAGCCCCGAGATCGCGGTCCTGGCCGACCCGGGTTCCTGCGTACGGACCTACGGCACCCGCGAGGACTTCCTCATCCCCTCCGCCTGCCTCAACTCGACCGTGTCCGGCCTGATCTCGCGGACCGTGCTGCGGGCGGACCTGGTCGGTCCGCACGACTTCCACGGCGCCAAGTTCTACCGCGAACTCGCCGGCACGGACGTCTCGGTGGCCTTCCTGGACGCCGTGTCCGCCCGCTTCCCCGAGGTCGAGGACGCCGCCTGCGCCCAGGCCAAGGAACTGCTCGCCGCCGACCGCTCGCCCACCTGGGAGGGCTGGGTCGCGGTCGAGCGCATCAGTGAGGAGTACGGCATCCACGACGTGAACCTCGTCAAGCCCGGCGTCGGCGAGACCACCCGGGTGCTGCTGCGCCGCGTGCCCTGGAAGATCCTGGCCCGTGCCGGAGCGGGCAGCGACCTCGACCACGTACGCCTGCTGGCCGAGCAACGCGGCGTGCCCGTCGAGGAGGCCGCCGGACTGCCCTACACCTGCGTCGGGTTGATCCACCCCAAGTACACCCGGGGCGCGACCGGCGCCGACGGCAAGGCGGTGTCGGTCTGATGCGCGCACTCGTCGCCAGCGACCTCGATCGCACCCTGATCTACTCCGCCGCCGCCCTGGCGCTGACCATGCCGGACGCCCGGGCGCCCCGGCTGCTGTGCGTGGAGGTGCACGAGAGCAAGCCGCTGTCGTACATGACGGAGACGGCGGCCCAGCTCCTCACCGACCTGGGCGACGCGGCCGTGTTCGTGCCGACGACGACCCGGACGCGCAAGCAGTACCAGCGCATCAACCTGCCGGGGCCCGAGCCCACGTACGCGATCTGCGCGAACGGCGGCCACCTCATGGTCGACGGCGTCTCCGACCCCGACTGGCACGCGCAGGTCACCGCGCGGCTGGCCGACCAGTGCGCGCCCCTGGCCGAGGTGCAGGAGCACCTGCTCAGGGCCGCCGACCCGGTCTGGGTGCGCAAGCACCGCGTCGCCGACGACCTCTTCGCCTACCTGGTCGTCGAGCGCGAGCTGCTCGACGAGGACTGGGTGAAGGAACTCGCGGTGTGGGCGGAGAACCGCGGCTGGACCGTTTCCCTCCAGGGCCGCAAGATCTACGCCGTTCCCAAGCCGCTCACCAAGAGCGCGGCGATGCGGGAGGTCGCCCGGCGGACCGGGGCCGATCTCACGCTCGCCGCGGGTGACTCGCTGCTCGACACCGACCTGCTCCTCGCGGCGGACCAGGGCTGGCGGCCCGGTCACGGGGAGCTGGCCGACACGGGTTTCGCGGCTCCCTCGATCAGGGTGCTGCCCGACCGGGGCGTTCTTGCCGGGGAGCGGATCCTGCGGGAGTTTCTGGAGGTAGTACGGGGCGCCTGAGAACTCGGGTGTCCTGGTCGTCGTGCGGGTGCGGCTGCGTGGTGGTTTGTCGCGCAGTTCCCCGCGCCCCTTCAGGGCGTCGTAGGAGCCGTATGGCGATGAACACCGCCACGGCCACCGCCGCCACCGCCAGGACCACCTTCGAGTAGGTGGAGACGATGTCCGTGACCTGGTGCCAGTTCGCGCCGAGGAAGTAGCCCGCGAGGACGAACACCGTGTTCCAGATGGCGCTGCCCAGGGTGGTCAGCCCCAGGAACACCGGCAGGCGCATGCGCTCCACACCCGCGGGCACGGAGATCAGGCTGCGGAAGATCGGGATCATCCGGCCGAAGAACACGGCCTTGGTCCCGTGCTTGAGGAACCACGCCTCCGTCTTCTCGATGTCCGCGACCTTCACCAGCGGCAGCCGGGCCGCGATCGCCACCGTCCGGTCACGGCCGAGCAGCGCACCGACCCCGTACAGCGCGAGCGCGCCGATCACCGAGCCGGCCGTCGTCCACAGCAGGACGGCGAGCAGGCTCATCCGCCCGCTGCTCGCGGCGAAGCCGGCGAGCGGCAGGATGACCTCGCTGGGCAGCGGAGGGAACAGGTTCTCCAGGGCGATGGCGAGACCGGCACCCGGGGCGCCCAGCGCGTCCATCAGGTCGTTGACCCACTGCGGCCCGGCGTCCGCAGCAGCTGCGATGGCTGTCATGCCGCCACGCTAGGAAACCGAAGCTGAAGGACACCTGAGGAAACGGGTCAGCCGCAGCAGCCCCCACCGCAGCAACCGCCGCCACCGCCCGCGCGGGGCGCCGGTGCCGGGGCGGAGGCCGAGCCGGCCACCGCGACCGTGGAGAGGAGCTTCACCGTGTCGTCGTGGCCCGAGGGGCACGCCGCAGGATCGGAGGACTCCGCCATGGGACGGCTCAGTTCGAAGGTGTCGCCGCAGGTCCGGCAGCGGTACTCGTAGCGAGGCATGGGGACAGATTAATCGATCATTTCTGCCGTACCAGTGTGGAGGAGTTGTAAAGGCCGCTGGTAACTTTCCCGCGAGCACCACAGTAAGCGGGGAGGGTGACGCAGCCGTGACCAGGGCTGGGTGGGAACCGGAAGAGACCATGCAATTGAAGGCTCCCGCTTCCTTATGTGTGGAGAACGCGCAATATGCGCGCCAGTCGGTAAATTCGGAATCGGAGGGGAACGATTCCGGCGGTAGTGGATCCGGCGGTAGTGGATCCGGCAGGCCGCGCCGCCGGCGCAGGGCCCCCCGGCGCACCCCCCTGTCCCGTCTCCGCGCAGCCGTGGGCCCCCTGCCGGCCCCGCTCGTCCGCCTCCGGCCTCGCTACCCGCACACCGACCGCACCGGCTGGCGTCGCTGGGCGCCCTCCTGGCGGCAGTGGCTCGGCGCCGCGCTGACCTGCACCGGCCTGACCGCCGGTTTCCTGGGTGTCGCCTACGCCGCCACCGACATCCCGGAGAACCTCAACTCATACGCCACCCAGCAGGACAACGTCTACTTCTGGTCCGACGGGACGCCCATGGCACGCACCGGCTGGGTGCGGCGGCAGGCGATGCCGCTGAAGGACATACCCGAGGACGTCCGCGACGCGGTGCTCGCGGCGGAGAACGCGAGCTTCTACAGCGACCCCGGCATCTCCCTCAGCGGCCTCACCCGCGCCCTGTGGCGCACCGTCGGCCAGGGAGACACCCAGGGCGGCTCCACCATCACCCAGCAGTACGTCAAGAACGTCTACCTCAACCAGGACCGCTCGGTCGGCCGTAAGTTCACCGAGGCCATGCTCGCCCTCAAGCTCGACAACGGGATGAGCAAGGACGACATCCTCGAGGGCTACCTCAACACGAGCTGGTTCGGCCGCGGCACCTACGGCATCCAGCGGGCCGCCCAGGCCTACTACGGCAAGGACGTCAGCGAACTCGACGCCGGCGAGGCCGCCTTCCTCGCCTCCCTCCTCAAGGGCGCGGCGCTCTACGACCCGGCGCTGAGCAAGACCAACCACACCCGGGCGGTGGAGCGTTGGTCATGGATCCTCGACCGCATGGTCGAGAACGGCACGCTGTCGAAGTCCGAGCGGGCCCGGTACGGGAAGTTCCCCGAGCCGCTGCAGCGGGCGCCGGGGTACGACACCGGCAAGCAGAGCGACTATCTCGTGGAGCTGGCCGCCCAGTACGCCAAGAAGGCCGCGCGCATCTCGGCCAAGGAGTTCGACCTCGGCGGCTACCAGATCTACACGACCTTCGACCGCAGGCAGGAGACCGCGCTCACCGACGCCGTGGCCCAGGCCCGCGAGCGGGCGCGGAAGACCGACGCGGCCAAGGCGAAGTCCCTGCACTTCGGCGCCGCTTCGGTGGCCACCGACGGGCGGATCCTCGCCGTCCACGGCGGCCCCGACCACCGTAGGCAGGGGTACAACGAGTCGAACGCGACCACGGTGCCCGCCGGTTCGGCCTTCCTGCCGTTCGTCTACGCCGCCGCCCTGGAGAAGGGCGTGCACAAGACCCGTGACGGCGCCGCGACCAGGGTCACCCCGCGGACGCTGTACGACGGGGACGACGGCATCCCCGTCAGGACACCCGAGGGGCCCTACTGGGATCGCGGCGGCAAGCAGGTCACCGCCCACAACGACGGCAGGAAGTCCTACGGGCGGATCAGCCTGCGCCGGGCGCTCGCCCTGTCGGTGAACACGCCGTTCATGCAGCTCGGCATGGACACCGGCCTGGACGAGGTGCGCGACACCGCCCAGGCGGCGGGCCTGCTCTCCTCCAGTTTCGGCCCGCAGGTGCCCGCGATGTCCCTGGGCAGCGCCACGCCCAGCGCGATCCGCATGGCGAGCGGATACGCCACGTTCGCCGCCGCCGGCACGCATGTCGAGCCGTATTCGGTGGGCCGGATCACCCGCAACGGCTCCGAGGTCCCGCTGGCGAAGCCCGCGTCCCGCCGTGCGGTGAAGGCGAGCGTGGCCGAGGCCGTCCACTCCGCCCTCACGGACGCCTTCCGCACCGCCCACCCCGGGGCGGACCCGGCCATCGGGGTGGCCGGGAAGGCCGGCACCGTGCAGAACGACACCGCGTCCTGGTACGTCGGCACGGCCCACTCCGTGTCGACAGCCGTCGTGGCCTACCGCATCGACCTCGGCAAGAGCCTCGAACCGCTGCCGTTGAGCGGGATCGCGGGCACCTCCGGCGACAGCGTCCCCTACACCATCTGGTCCGGTGCCCGGGGCCTCGGCTGACCCCCGCGCCCGGCACCACCGCAACACCCCCACCCCCCCCTCGCAGAATGAGCCGCGCATGAAGTCACCGTCCGGCCGCCGTCGCCGGCCCCGCGCACCCCGCCGCACCGCACCCCCGGGAATACTGACCCTGGCCGCCCTTCTCGTCGTCGCGTCCCTGGTCGGGGGCTATCTGGTCCTCACCCGCTCCGACACCACCACCCCGACCGCCTCCTCCGGCGGCCGCCAGGCAGCCCCCGCGAAGCCGGACCAGGAACCCCGGTGGGACGGCCGGACGAAGGTCCTCGGGGACGGCTCCACCTCCTACACCGGCCCGCAGAAGGGACAGCTGAAGCCGGTGCCGCTGGCACCGGGTGAAAAGCCGCCCCAATTCGTGGTCTTCTCCTGGGACGGCGCGCTGCAGGGCGACGACGGGCTCTTCGCGCACTACCGGGAGCTGGCCGAGGAGTACGACGCCCACATGACCTTCTTCCTCACGGGCATCTACCTGCTGCCCAAGAGCAAGAAGGACCTCTACTCACCGCCCCGGCACGCCCAGGGCTCGGCGGCGATCAGCTACGCCACCGACGAGCACATCCGCACCACGGTGGAGGAGCTCGGCAAGGCGTGGCAGGGCGGGAACGAGATCGGCACCCACTTCAACGGCCACTTCTGCGGCAAGAAGGGCGGCGGCGACTGGAGCGTCGCGGAGTGGAAGAGCGAGATCGACCAGTTCTACGCGTTCGTCGAGGAGTGGAAGACCAACACCGGCTTCCAGGACGTCGATCCGCTGCCGTTCGACATCAGGAAGGAGGTCACCGGCGGCCGTGCGCCCTGCCTGGAGGGCCAGAAGAACCTGCTGAAGGCCGCCAAGGGCTATCACTGGCGCTACGACGCCAGCTCCGCGGGCGACTTCCAGATATGGCCCGTCAAAAAGGACGGCATCTGGGACTTCCCGCTGCAGATGCTCCCGTACGAGGGCGGTAAGTACCAGGGCCTGTCGATGGACTTCAACTTCCTCTACAACCAGTCCGAGGGCGAGACCGAGGGCGACCCGGCGAAGTACCCCGAGTGGGAACAGCAGACCGTCGCCTCCTACATGTCCGGCTTCAACCGCGTGTACTACGGCAGCCGCGCCCCGCTCTTCATCGGCAACCACTTCGAGGACTGGAACGGCGGCATCTACATGAGGGCCGTCGACGAGGTCATCAAGAGCGTGTGCACGAAGAAGGACGTCAAGTGCGTGTCCTTCAGGGAGCTGGCCGACTGGCTCGACGCGCAGAAGCCCGAGACGCTGCAGCGGCTGCGCGGCCTGGACCCGGCGCAGTCGCCCGACTGGTCGACCGTCGTGAAGTGAGCCGTGAAGTAGCAACAGGAGCAACCCTCTTCACAATAACCACACACCTCATGCGAAGATCTCCTCCCCGGCAACCCTTGGCCGGGGCAAGAGGGGAAAACACCAGTGAAATCAAGGAAGTTGAACGGGACCCGACGCCGCGCCACGATACTCGGGGCCGCCGCGACCTCGGTCGTCGCCGGAGTCGCCCTGCTGCCCAACTGGAGCGCCGGCGCGGCGGTCCTGGACGACCCGTCGGTGGACGCACGCACCAAGGCCACCTTCCAGCGGCTGGCGGACGCGGTCTTCACCGATCGCACCAACGCCCTGGTCGACGGCGGGCAGACTGATCAGGAGAAGCCGCTGACCAACGGCTTCTCCGGTGACGTCAAGCTGTCTTCCGGTACGGCCCGCTCCGAGGACGCCACCCTGTCCGCGCTGGAGCGGCGCAAGGAGAGCCTGGCGAAGGCGGGCGAGAAGTACGGCAAGGCACGCACCACCGTCACCCTGGACGCCACGCGGGTGACGGGCCGTACGGCCAAGGCGGCGGTCACCGAGACCACGACCCTGACCTACGCCCAAACCCGTGGTGACGGGCCGAAGACCACCGGCTTCCAGGCCCGGCACGAGCTGACCTTCAGGGCCGACCGGCAGGGCGACTGGCAGCTGACCGGCATCCGCGACACCGGCCAGGGCGGTCTCGCGGTGAACACGCTCTCCAAGCCGGCCCCCGTCAAGGCGACCGCCGCCGACGACACCATGCCGAACGCCCCGCGCGCGGCGACCACCCGCAACCCGGCCGCCGCCCCGAAGACCGGCACGACGTACGACTACAAGGCCATGGCGGCCTACGCCGAGAAGCACTGGAACGTCTACAACAAGGACTACCCGGACTTCAGCGGCCGCGGCGCCGGCGGCGACTGCACCAACTTCGTCAGCCAGGCCCTGAAGGCGGGCGGCTGGAAGCACGCACCCGGCTACGTGTACGACTACACCAAGTGGTTCGGCAACGCCGACATCCAGTCGCACTCGTTCGTCGGCGTCAACGAGTGGTCCTGGTTCGCCCAGAACTCCCAGCGGACCAAGCCGCTCGCCAACGTCTACCAGCTCGAGGTCGGTGACGTCCTCCAGATGGACTTCGACCGGGACGGGTCCAAGGACCACACGATGATCGTCACGTCCAAGAGCGGCGGCGTGCCCTACGTGACCTACCACTCCACCAACACCCTCCGCAGGTCGGTGGCGAGCCTCGTCGCGTCGGACCCGAACGCGTACTACTACGCCTACCGCACCTGAGACCGGGCGGGGGCCGGGCTCAGTGTCCGGCCCCTCGCTGCTCGCGGATCCCGTCCACCACACGGGCCACCCTCTGCCGGATCCCCTCGGTCTCCGTGAGGAAGTGCCAGTAGTCGGGGTGGCGGCCGTCGAGGGTGGCGACGGCGCGGTCCAGACGGGACACGGCCTCGTCCAGGGGGCGGGCGTGCTGCGGGTCGGGGGTGTTGCGGCCGGCCATGGCGAGGCGCTGGGCATCGCGGATGGCGAAGCGGGTGCGCTCGATCTCCTGCTGGGGGTCCTTCTGCACCGCGTTCAGACGGTGCAGGCGGTCGCCGGCGGCCGAGACGGCCTCGTCGGTGCTGTTCAGCAGGGCCCGTACGGTCGACAGCAGGGCCGTCGCGTCGGCCCAGCGCTGCTCGGCGCGGGCGGACCGGGCCTCGGCCAGCTTGGTCTCGGCCTGGCGGACGTGCTCGGCGGCGTCGTCGGGGACGCGCTGGAGGTCCTGCCAGCAGGCCGCGGTGAAGCGGCGGCGGAGTTCGCTCAGGATCGGGTCCACCTGCTCGGAGCGGGTGGTGAGGGCCTGGGCGCGGGTGCGCAGGGAGACGAGCCGGTGGTCGATCTCGGCGGCGCGGTCCGGCAGCCGCTCGGCCTCCACACGGATCGCCTCGGCCTCGCGTGTGACCCGCTCGGCCCGCTCCAGGGTCTCCGGCACGCCGTGCCGGCCGGCGCCCTGGTTCAGCTTGGTCAGCTCCGGGGAGAGGGTGGCGAGACGGGCGGCGAGGTCGTCCGCCTTCAGGTTGGACGCTCGTACGGAGTCGAGGGCGTTGGAGGCTCCGAGGAGGGCCTGGCGGGCGCGTTCCACGGCGGGGGCTAGGCGGGCCAGCTGGGTCTCGGCCTTGCCGAGCAGGGGGCCGAGGCCGTCGGTGAACCGGTCCAGCTCCTGTTTGACCCGGTCCAGTTCCTCCTTGGCGGCGGTCAGCTCGGTGCGGGCGCGGGAGGCGGCCGAGGCCTCCAGGTCGTCGCGATCGAGATCATGGGCGTCGACGGCGTTGATGTACCGGTGGCTGACCTCGTCGATGCGTCTGCCGAGGGCGTCGAAATCGGCGACGGTCCGCCGGGCGGCGGGGGAGTCGTCGACGGCGGTGATCGTCTCTATCGAGATGCGCAGGTCGCGCTGGGCGGTGTCCAGCTCGTAGAAGGCGGCCGCCGCGGCGTCCTTCGCGGCCTGGGCCTCGGCACGCTGGTTCTCGGCGCGGCCGCCGAACCAGCGCCGGGTGCCCCCGCCCGCGAAGGCGGCGGGCAGGGCCAGGGCGGCAACCAGCGGCAGCGTCATCAGGGTGAGCGCGTCCCGGAGCGGACGACGGCCCGGGGTGTGGGGTGCGGGGTGGCGGATGGCGCGGCGCGGGCCGTGCGCGCGCGGCACCGACGGCGAGTCCGGCTGCCCTGATGTCGCCGTCACATCCCTCTCCCGTGCTGTGGTCCGCCCTGCCCGGTGTCATTCTCCCACCGGTTAAGGACGAACACACGGGCCGGTCAGTTCGCTGTCCGGACCGTCACTTTGCCGTCGCCGGTCCGGGCGGAGACCACGTGAGCGCTGCTCTCGTCGCGGGGCACGGACACGTCGACGCCACCGTCGCCGGTCTCGGTGGTCACGCGGTACCTCGCCTCGGGCAGCGCGATGGTCACGGAACCGTCGCCGCTGCGCGACTCCACACGGTCCGGGACGACGCCGAGCTCGAGGCGGGCCGAGCCGTCGCCGGTGCGGGTGCGGACGTCACGGGAGGAGACCTCCGCGCGGATGGACCCGTCGCCGGTGCGCAGCTCCAGGGGCCCGGTGGTGTCGGTGACGCGGACGGAGCCGTCGCCCGTACGAATGCTCAGCGGGTCCCGGAAGCCCCGGGCGCGCACGCTGCCGTCGCCGTCCTGGACCTTCACGGTGATGCCGCGGGGCACCTCGATACGGTGCTTGGCCGCGCAGTCGACGACGATGCCGGAGCACTTCAGCCGCAGCACCAGCCGGTCGTCCCGCATCGACCAGGTGGCCTTGGGCTCCTTGCCGACGACGACCGAGCCCTGGAACCACCGGGTGACCCCGATCTCGCCCTCCGGGTTCCGGTCGGCCGCGACGATCTCCAGGGCGGAGTCGTCGCTGTCGACGGTCAGGGTGCGGCCCTCGAGGCCGAAGGAGCGGCGGTCGGGGTCCGTGTCGTCCCCGGCGGACGCCCCGCAGGCGCTGAGCCCGGCGACGAGAACGGCCACGGCACCGGCGACGGCGATGGCGCGGGCGGAGGCGGTACGGGTGGTGCCTGTGGTGCCGGTGGTACGGACGGTGCGGGCCATGACGATCTCCCCCTGGCGGACGACGGGCGCTCCTCGAGCGCTCTACGACCGTATGGATCCGGGGCCCGCCGGGGGATCCGGGCCACTCCCGGATCCGAAGGGGGGATAACCCCCGGCCCGCCCCACGCACAGCGGATTGCCGGTCCGCGCCCCGGGCAATGTAGGCTGTCGACTCGTCCTGGGCACGTGGCCCGGGAGCCGGGTGCGTAGCTCAGGGGTAGAGCGCCTGCCTTACAAGCAGGATGTCGGCGGTTCGAAACCGTCCGCGCCCACCGGATCAGTCAGCAGGTCAGAGGCCTCCCGGCCGTCGAGTCGGGGGGCCTCTCCTGTCTCGGGGGGCGTGGCGTTGCGGCCGCGGCCCCGGCGGCGCTGAGTCAGCAGGACTCCTCGAACTTCACCGCGGCGAGCTTCACGGGCTGACCGTCGAGCTTCGCTCCCGCGGCCGGCTCCTGGCTGCACACCTGCCAGTTCGACTCCATCAGCACCATCCGGTCCTGCCCGGAGGCATCGTCGACGGTGATGCTCGTAGACGTGTCAAGCGCCTCGCGGGCGGCCTTCACGGCTTGCCCCTTGAAGTCGGGCATCGTGTCGCCGGCGGCCTCCGGAGCGGCGCCCGCGTCCTTCGCTGGGCAGTCCTCTTCGAGCTTGACCGTCGCGAAGTCGACCTTCGTGTCCGTGGGGTGCTCGCCGGCCTCCGGGATCTGGGAGCACACCTTCCAGTTCCGGTCGAAGGCCTGCATACGTCCGCGGCCGAGGGCGTCGTGCGAGGTGAGGCTGTAGAACCCTGCGTCTTGGGCCTGGTCCTGAGCGGACTGGAGGCCCTTGCCGGTCATGTCGGGCAGCGAAGCGTTCTCGGCCTTCGCGGTGTCGTTGCTGGTGTCGGCCTTGTCGTTGCTGCCCTGGCTTGGCTTGCTGCCGCTGCCGCTGCCGGTGTCGGTGCCTTCGCAGGCCGTGAGCGCGAGCAGGGCCGCCGCGATGAGTGCCACTGCGGTGGTGCGCTTGGTCATGGTGTCCCCCTGTGTGTTGCCGGTGCTGATGGAGCATCGCGCGATGCGCACTACGACGATGCCGGTTGCGACGATTGCTGGATGTCGCCCACAGGTATGCAGGCGCCTTCCGGGGAGTTCCGGAAGGCCCCTCGTGTGGTGGGATCAGTAGTTCGCGTTGGCGAGCAGTTCGCCGTCCTTGTCGTAGACGGTCACGAGGCCGTTCTTCGACTCGTAGCAGGACGTGAACGCGGAAGCGATGAGTTTGCCCTCGCCCTGGTGCGGGCCCACGATGCCGCCGGTGTAGTCGGTGAAGACCTCCGCCGAGTCGAGGATGTCGTTGCGCTTGTCGGCTCCGGTCACCTTGGTGACGTGCTCCACCGCGGCCTTCTCGGTGTCCGTGCCGTTCTTGGCGACGCAGCTTCGGAACTGTTCGGCCTGGGACTTCTCGTCGGCCGGTTCGGCCCCGCTGTCCCCGCTGTCTCCGCCGCCCCCGGGCTTGCTGTCGGCGGCGACGGCCCTGTCCTTGTTCGACGTGTCCTTGCTCTCGCTGCTTCCGCCGCCCGTGGCGACGGCGACGATGACGAAGAGGACGATGATGCCCGCGCACCCGAGGCCCGCGATCTTGCCGGCGCTGCGCTTCTTCGGCGGCTGGGGCGCCGGGGCACCGAACCCCGGTTGCTGGGGCGGGTAGGGCTGGTTCGGCTGCTGCGGGTACTGCTGGCTCATGGTTTCCCCTCGGGGTCATTCGTGTCGTGCGGGTGCATGACCCGGGGAGGGGCGGCGCGGTTGCAGGCGGCTGACCGAGTTCGCCCGATCGGGGCACGAGCGGTCGCACACCTGATGTTGATCCGTATGTGTGCCCGGGTCTGAGGCAGGGCTCCGGTGCGCCGGGGGCTTCTCCACGATGGTCACCGTGCACAGCCCCGTCCAGCGCGCCCCGCGGCCCGTCGTGCGGCGGTGGCGGGTGCTGTGTGTGCTGGGGCTGTTGGCCGGGTTGCTGGGGATGCACGGGCTGGCGCCCGGGGGTGGCGTCCCGCAGGGGATGCACGTGTCGGACAGTCACGCACCTCAGACGCACTCCCCGGACATGTCCTTCGCGCACTGCGGTGGCGGGTCCGTCCATCATGCCGACGCGACCTGTGCATCGGGGGCACTGAGCGGTGGCCCGGTGTTGCCCCCGCTTGTTCCCGACCCGGTCCCCGGGGGCGTAGCGGCGGACGTCGTACGGGCGTTCGCGGGCGGGGAGGCGGAAGGCGCCCGTGCCCTGCCCTCCCTCGCCGAACTCCAGCTTCTGCGGATCCAGACACCACGCACGCGCCACGCCGGTTCACCTGCCGGTACGGTGCGTCGACGTGTCCGGACATCCCTTTCCTCGCAGAAGCAGCCCTCGTGGCGGTGACGGGCGCGAGTCCGCGTCCGCCGGCGCCAAGGCGACCGGCGGGACGCACAACGCCCAGGACGTCGCCTTCGCGCAGGGCATGATCCCGCACCACCGGCAGGCGCTGGAGATGGCGCGGCCGGCCGATGGCCGGGCCACCTTCGACACGCAGTTCCTGACCCTGATGGCTCCTGGGCAAGAGCCGCGGCTGACGCCCCCGCGGCTACGAGGCTCCGTCGGTCTCCTCCGGCGGAGCCTCGTGCGCGTGCTTCAGCTGGGAACGGGCCGTCACCCGCTCGGGGCCGGTGAGTTCGGACCAGTAGCGGTGGGTGCTGACGAACACCGCGAGCTCGTGCTCGCGCCGGCGGAGCTTCTCCACCTCGGCCTGTTCGTCGGCGCTCCAGCCGGGGGAGGCCGGGCGCTCGACCTTGCGCCAGCCGTTGTCGTCGCTGAAGCCTTCCAGCGGCTCCACCGACCAGGGCAGCCGCTTCAGCAGGACCGACAGCTCGGCGCGGACCTGATGGAGTTCCTCCTGACCGGCGAGGAGGTCACTCGGAAAGTCATAGGTCGTAGCCACGCATCAATGATACGCCTGTTCGAATTTGAGTGGCGAGTCCCTTCCTGGGGTTCACGCGAACGTGTGTGCCCTCTCGAGTTCGCCCACCACCCGGGCCGTCACCGGAGCCGGAACGCCGTGCCGCTCTGCCGCGCGGAGCAACGCACCGCCGATGGCGTCCAGTTCGAGGGGGCGGCCCGCCTCGGCGTCGCGTTGCATCGACGACCTGGTCTGCGGCGGGAAGGCGTCGTAGCGGGCGAGGGCCTGGGCCGGGTCGGCCGGGCCGCCGCACGCGCGGCTGATCGCGGCCGTCTCCTCCACCAGGGCGGTCAGTTCGTCGCGGTGGCGGGTGCGGATCTCGCCGAGGGGGAGGGCGTGGACGGTGGTGAGTAGGGCGAACGGGGCCAGGAACGACATCTTCGCCCACAGGGCCGCCGTCTCGTCGTCCTGGACGCTGGTGGCCGGGCCGGCGGCGGTGAGGGCCGCGGCGAGGGTGTCGAGGCGGGCGCGCGGCACCGCCGTACCGGTCAGGTCGATCTCCGCGAAGGGGCTGCCGTGTTCGATGACACCCGGAGCGGTCCGGGTCGACTCGACGCGGATGACGCCCGGGGCGACGAGGTCGGGGCGGTAGTGGGCGCGCAGGGTCGCCGGGTGTTCGACGCCGTTCAGGAACGGCACGATGAGGCCGTCGACCAACGCGGGTGAGGGAACGCGCGCCAGGGCGGCGTCGAGCGTCGTGTGCTTGACGGTCACCAGGCACGCGTCGACCGGTTCGCGCAGGTGCGTGTCGGCCTGGACCGGGGCCGTGAAGTCGCCGAAGTGCGTGCTGCGGACGTGGATGCCGTCCCTGCCCAGGGTCCGGGCGGTCTCCTCGCCGGACAGGCAGATCACCCGGTGGCCGGCGCGGGAGAGCAGCGCGGCGAGCAGACCGCCCACGCCGCCGGGGCCCAGTACGGCCACAGTGAGTTCGTTCCCCATGTCGGGTTCCTCTCGTCGGTCGGCCCCGCAGTGGTGGCCGCCTCGCGGAGATCATGGCAGGAGTCGCTGTCGTACGGGGGCCGAAAGGGTGAGACTGGGGGCATGTGCCGGAGTATCAAGACGCTTCGTCCCCCTGCGATGGCCGAGGAGGCCACGGCGGACGACATTCGGGCTGCCGCGTTGCAGTACGTGCGGAAGGTTTCGGGATTCCGGGCCCCCGCCGCTCACAACCAGGAGGTGTTCGACCGCGCCGTGGAGGCCATCGCGCAGGCCACGGAGGAGTTGCTGGACGGGCTGGAGATCCGGGGAGCCGCGACCCGCCGAGCGAGCTGACACCGCAGGGCCCCGACTGCGCCCTGCGAACCCGCGAGGCCTATGACGCCTCCGACGCCCGCGGCTCCCTGCGCATGACGTAGGCCGCCCCCGCTCCCGCCCCGAACAGCGCCCCCACCGACACCGCCGTCGCCAGCCAGCTCGCGCCCAGCCAGTGGGCGCCGAACCAGCCGAGGGCGACGCTGTACGCGGCCCAGGTCAGGCCGGCCAGGGCCGACCAGGGGAGGAAGTCGCGGGCGCGGCGGTGGGCGGCGCCCGCCCCGAGGGAGACGACCGAGCGGCCGGCGGGAGCGAAGCGGGCGAGGACGACGAGCGCGCCGCCGCCCCGCGCCAGCGCCGCGCCGAGACGTTCCTGCGCGGTGGTCAGGCGCCGGGAGCGGGAGATCGCCCGGTCCAGACGGGCGCCGCCACGCCAGGCGAGGCGATAGGCGACCAGGTCACCGAGGACGGAGGCGGTGGCCGCGCAGAGGGTCAGCGCCAGGATGTCGGGCACATCGGTCGCCGAGCTCGCGGCAGCCGCCGTGGCCACCGTGATCACCAGGACGCCGCTGGGCAGCACCGGCAGAAACACGTCGAGCAGGATGGACAGGGCCACCACCGCGTAGATCCATGGGCTGCCGATCAGCAACCCCACCTGCTCCAGCACCGCGACTCCCCGTGAATCCCCCGTGGGCCAGACCGTGCCGCGATATCGCGCGGGGAGCGGCAGGAGTGACCATGACAGCCATACAGCGTACGCCTGGGGTGTGACGGGCGGTTCACGGGGGGCTCGTACGTTCGGTACCGACTGTTCACCTCGTCCCGAGTCGTCACCCGGCTGCGTGTCCCGGAGGGCGCTGGGCGCGGGTGTCCCGTAGCAACAGAAGGGCTGAATCGGACACAAGGTGAGGAACGGTACACATCATGCTGGCAGGGATATGCGCGAGCGCCGTCGCGACCGCTTTGTTCGCCGGCGGGCCGGGCGGCGTCGAGGCCTACTCGATGCGGACGGAGGCCCGGTTCGTCGCGCCCGGGGCGGACCGGTCGGCGGCGCTGACGTACGACAGGAGCCTCGTTCCGGTGGGCTCATGGATCGAGGTGCGCCAGCACACCGCGCCCGGCGGTGCGACGATCGTACGGCTGAAGGCGGCCGGGATGAAGCCCGGCCACGCCTACGGCGTGCATGTGCATCGGAAGCCCTGCGGCGCCTCCCCGGAGGCGGCCGGCGGGCACTACCAGCACCGGCCGTCGAGCGACCCGCGGCAGATCAACCCGGACAACGAGGTCTGGCTGGACTTCAAGGCCGACCGGCGCGGTGCGGGCGCCTCGAGTGCCCGGCACGACTGGGGCTTCCGGCCGGGCGAGGCCTCCTCGGTCGTGATCCACGACGTGCCCGGCGGCGCGGGGGTACGGGCGGCCTGTTTCACGGTGCCGTTCGGGCCGGTGGGCGAGGGCGACTAGCCGCGTGCCGCGTGCCGCGTGCCGGGCAACGGCAACGGCGCCTTCCCGAAGCGGGAAGGCGCCGTCCTGCGTGGTGGTGTCCGGGCGGCTCAGGCGGCCACCGGCGTCTGCTCCGTGGAGCGCTGCCCCTGCGCGGAGGTGCGCCGGGCCAGCAGCCGGTCCACGCCGAACGCGCCGGAGCCGGTGAAGATCAGCAGGAACATGGCCCAGCAGTACATGGCCGCGCCCTCACCGCTGTTCTCGATCGGCCACAGGCCCTGGGGCTGGTGGACCTTGAAGTACGCGTAGGCCATCGCGCCGGAGGATATGAAGGCCGCGGCGCGGGTGCCCAGGCCCAGCAGCACCAGGATGCCGCCGACGAGTTCGATGACGGCCGCGTACCAGTTCGGCCAGGCGCCGGTCGCCGCGGTGCCGCCCTTGCCGTCCACGCCGCCGAGGACGCCGAAGAGCGCGACGGCGCCGTGGCAGGAGAACAGCAGGCCGATGACGATCCGGAACAGCCCGAGAGCGTACGGCTGGGCGCCGTTGAGGCGTGCGGTCATGTGGGGGACTCCTTCGGGCGGCCGGCCAGGTCAAGGCCGGTCGGGGGACAGAACCGATGAGTAGCCCACGTTAGGTGTGCCTAATTGATGCTTGCAAGTTCAACATTTGGCCACTGGTTTACCTCCGTTTGGGGGTCCCTTTCGGTAGCAACCGCACGTAGGGCGGCTCTGGCGACCGCGTCCGCGTCCGAAAGCGTGACCGAATCCACACCCGGACGGGCGCCCGCGGCGGTCACCCAGTGCACACCTTCCGTCGGCACTCCGAAAGCGAACCTCCTTGTGTGTACAACACCTTGACGGTCCATCAGGCGATACGGACGTGGTGTGACGTCCAATCCGCCTGTCTCGTAACCGTCGGCGGTGTGCGGTCGGCACTGCCCCGTCCGCAGCAGCTCGGCGAGGAGCCCGTCGGCCGTACTCCGCAAGTCGGCCTCCGGCAGGCGGGCCTCTATGAGGGTTGTCACACGGACGGCGGAGCCCGGCACCTCGGGTGAGCGTGCCGCCCAGGCCCCGTCCTCCTCCGTCACCTCCAGACGCGGCCCGAGGACCCGCACCACGCCCGCCTCCATCAAGGCCACGAGCTCCTCGATACGGCGCCGGGGCGGGCCAATGGACAGGAAGGCGTTGAGCGGGGTGTACCAGCGGTCCAGGTGGTCCCGGCGGGAGGCACCGGCGAGGCCCCCGTGGTCGACGATCAGCCGGAGTTCGTTGCGCAGATCGCGCAGCACGTCGAGGGCCGCCTTCAGCGGGCCCCGGACATTGCCCAGGGCGGCCTGCGCGGCGTCCTCGCGCAGATACGACAGCAGCCAGTCACGCCACTCGCCGGGGTGCGCGAAATCCCGTCCCGCGTGCGGCCGGGACACCCGCTGCCAGCACCAGCGGTCGGCGCCGGGCACGCCGAACTCGTCCAGCAGCACGGCCTCCCGGGAGTCGCCGTGCGGCACGGCCAGGAAGCGGCCGGTGAAATCCGAGCACCGTCGTCCGGCGGTTCCGGCCCGCCGCAGCAGCGCGCAGTAGTAGACCGTCTCGACCTCCTTCGCCACCAACGGCCATATCTCCGCGAGGAAGTCGGGCGCCTCCCCGGAGTCCGCGCGCTTGCGGAAGCCCGCGATCGTCTCCGGCGTGAGGACGAGCGGGACGTGCCGGCCGTACGGCCCCTTCGCGTTGTCCCCGCGCGCCTGGTACGGGATCCCGCGCCGCGACCCCGCGTACAGCCGTGGTTCCCGGCCGGAGGGGAGGTAGCGCAGGCCGCCGCCCTGGGTGTCCCGGACGAAACGGCCGCCGCGGCCGGTCGTCAACAGGGCCGTGTGGTCGAAGAAGTTGAGGCCGAGACCGCGCAGCAGGACGGGCTCGCCCGCGGGTATGGAGGTCAGGTCGACGTCGGCCGGGTTGGCGGGCGGGATGTGGCGCAGTCCGTGACGGGCGGCATGGGCCGCGAGGCGCCGCCCGGCCGGGTCCGCGGCCGTCGGCAGATGCCCCT
The DNA here is from genome assembly GCF_056433405.1 of Streptomyces sp. NPDC044719. Classification (NCBI taxonomy): domain Bacteria; kingdom Bacillati; phylum Actinomycetota; class Actinomycetes; order Kitasatosporales; family Streptomycetaceae; genus Streptomyces; species Streptomyces sp. NPDC044719. The sequence goes on along the minus strand of NZ_JBWKHE010000005.1, from coordinate 747,451 downwards.
GTGCGAGGACCACCGCGGACAGGCCGGTCAGGGTCCGGCCGTTGTCCAGGGTGAGGGCCTGCCGGCCGCCCGGGGTGTCGTCGAGCCGGACCGCGCGGGCCCGGTGCGTCTCGACGCGCACGTTCGGCGGCGCGTCCCGTACGGCTTTGGCGAACACCCACTCCAGATAGCGGCCGTAGTCGGCCCGGGTCGGGTACTCGTCCGGGTCCAGCGCGCCGCGCGCCCACTCGTACAGGCTGGGCCCCGGGCGGATCGGGCCCGAGCAGTCCACGCTGTCGTCGGTGAACAGGGTCACCTGGCAGGCCACGGTGTTCATCAGCAGCTCGGACGGCTGGGCGGTGCGCCAGACGCGGCCGGGTCCTGGCGGGTCCGGGTCGATCACGTGGACCGTCAGCCGGGCAGCGGGAGGGAGGAGTTCCGGCGCGGAGGCGCAGAGGCGTTCCAGGACGCTGGTGCCCCGTGGCCCGGCGCCGACCAGGGCGACGGAGACCGGTGGGGGTGTCTCGGCCGGTACGGGTTCCTCGGTCGACGCAGACAAGGGTGGTACTCCCGGGCGTGGGGGGCGCGTGTCGGCGGTCCGCCGGGCGGGAAGCGGACGGTCCGCCTCATCATGCCGTCGCCGGGAGCGTTGACCGAGGCTCGTGGGAAAGGATTGACGTCAGCTGTGGCATGCGTCACTGACATCGCGGTACACGCCCGTCGTAAAGGGGTGGAACGGGTGTGTCATGGGGCAAGTTCGGAATCCCGCAGCGTCGTCAGCCGGGGGCCCGCCCCCTGACGCGCCTTGGCCTGCTCCAGCCGCAGCCGGGCCGAACGGCCGCGCAGGGTCAGGGTCATCAGCTGGTTGCCGAACCAGGGGCCGCCCGTCTTGCGCCAGGTGACCGGCGGACGGGGCAGCCGGCCGTGCCGGGCCAGACCGCGTCCGAGGGTGCGCGCCACCGCCGTCCAGCCGATACGGAAGCCCATCCGGATCGACAGCGGGACGGAGTTGTGGACGGGGGAGCAGACGAGCTGCACCACCCGGGCGTCGGGCCCCGTGCCGGGCCACGAGGGCTCGGCGATGTAGGCGTGGTGCACATCCCCGGAGAGCACGCACACCGTCGCCGGCGCGTCCCGCCCCGAGCCGGCCTCGGCGATCAGCTCGGCCAGCCCGGCGAAGGACTCGGGGAACGCCGACCAGTGCTCCAGGTCGGCGGCCCGCCGCACCTTCTCGCCGAACCGCGCCCAGCGCTCGCCCCGTTCACCCCGGCACAGTGCCGCGTTCCAGCCCTCGGCGTCATGCACCAGATGCGGCAGCAGCCAGGGCAGCGAGGTGCCGATGAGGAGGTGGTCGTAGGCCCCGGGCGTGTCCCGTACCTGTTCGCGCAGCCAGGCCTCCTCGCCCGGGTCGAGCATCGCGCGGCTGTCCTCGGCGAGGACGCGGGCCGCCCGGCTGTCCACCATCAGCAGGCGTACGCGCCCGAAGTCCCGCCGGTAGCTCCAGCGGGCCGTGGTCGCGTCCGCGTCGGCCCGGGCGGCGAAGGCGCGCAGCGCGTCGGTGCCGTCGGGGACCTCGCGGACGGCCTCGTACACCGGGTCGGCCGCCAGCTCCTCCAGGGAGAGGTTGCCCAGGTGCTGGTGGACCCAGTACGACATCAGGCCGCTCAGCAGCCGCTCCTGCCACCAGTCGGTGGCCCGCATGTCGGTGAGCCAGGCGGCGGAGGTGTTCCAGTCGTCGATGACGTCGTGATCGTCGAAGATCATGAAACTGGGCACGGTGGACAGCAGCCAGCGGATGCGCGGGTCGAGCCACGACTCGTAGTAGAGGTGTGTGTATTCCTCGTAGTCGGCGACCCCGTCGCCCGGCGGGTCGTTCAGGTCGCGGCGGGCCGCCAGCCAGCGCTGGGTGCCGTCGGAGGTCTCGTCGGCGTACACCTGGTCGCCGAGCAGCAGCAGCACGTCGGGCCGCTCGCCCTCCGGGTCGGCCGCGAGGCGGGTGGCGAGCGCGTCCAGGGCGTCCGGGCCGACGGGGTCGTCGCCACCGGCCGGAGGGGAGGCCCAGCGGCAGGAGCCGAAGGCGACCCGGAGACCGCCCTCCGGGCCCGGCGCGTGGATCGCCGAGGGCGGGAAGGGGGATCCGGGCAGAGGCCACACACGGGTGCCGTCGAGGAGGACCTCGTACGTCGTGGTCGTACCGGCGGTGAGGCCGGTCACCGGGATCAGCGCGTAGTGGTGGCCCGCGATCTGGAAGGTGTGGGCCGTGCCTCCGGCGCCGTCGGCGCAGCGCACCTCGGTGGAGCACGGACGGCTCGTCTCGACCCATACGGTCGCGGACGAGCCGTCCGTGTACCTCAGCAGTGGTCCGAGGCGCAGTCCGGCCATGGTGGTCCCCTCTCCGTCGCCCCGTACGGTACGGAACGACTGAGGTCAGCGGGGAGATCCCGGCCGGAAAATACCTGGGGTCAGCAGCTCGCGAGATAGTTCGTCAGCGCGGACTTCTCGGCGGAGTCGACCGAGAGGTCGTAGTAGTACTTCACCTGGACCCAGGCGCGGACGTAGGTGCAGCGGTACGCGGTCCGGGAGGGCATCCAGGTGGCCGGGTCCTGGTCGCCCTTGGCCTGGTTGACGTTGTCGGTGACCGCGATGAGCTGCGGGCGGGTCAGGTCGTTGGCGAAGGACTGGCGGCGGGACGTCGTCCAGGAGTCGGCGCCGGAGTCCCAGGCCTCGGCCAGCGGGACCAGGTGGTCGATGTCGACGTCGGAGGCGGCGGACCAGGTCGCGCCGTCGTAGACGGAGTACCAGCTGCCGCTGGTGGCGGCGCAGGAGGAGTCCTGCTGGACGTTGGTGCCGTCGCGCTTGAGGACGACCTCACGGGTGTTGCAGGAGCCGGACTGGGTGATCCAGTGCGGGAAGAGGTCGCGGTCGTAGCCGGTGCGGTCCTCGGTTGCCACGGTGAGCGAGGCCAGGTAGGTGCGCGCGGTGGAGGCGCTCACGGGGGTGGGGAGGGCGGCGGAGGCGGCCGGACCGTTGATCAGTCCGGCCGAGGCTATGAGGCCGGTGAGGCCCGCGAGTATGCTGAGCCGTCGACGCGCGTAGAACTTCGGCATACGAACTCCCTTGTGGGGTGGGGGCGTTGGGCAGCGAGCGCGAGAATGCTCGCCGCGCCGTGTTGCGGGGAGATGTGCGTGCGGTGAGAAGGTAGTGACGAGTTCATGACATGACAAGCTTCAAGGCGGAACTTTTCACTCCAGGGGCGTCGCGTACCATGGACGGCGCAGAAGGGGAGTAGCTCTTCGCCGGACCGTCGACATACTGCTCAGCTCGCCTGAGCCGGCGCCCGGAGGCGGTTCTTCACGGACCCGCCAGCGAGACCTTCGGCAAGCAGTGCACGCCCGTGCCCTTCGGCACGGGTGCCGTGTGTGCTGCCGTGCCGAGGTGTGTCGCGTGAAGGTTCAGCACTCTCGGTGGGGCAGCCCCGACCGATTGAGGAACCCTTGATCAGCCTGACCGTGACGGCCGTCGTCTTCGGCGTCGTCTTCCTCGCCGAACTGCCGGACAAGACCGCCCTCGCCGGTCTCGTCCTCGGCACCCGCTACCGCGCCTCCTACGTCTTCGCCGGTGTCGCCGCCGCCTTCGCGCTGCACGTCGTGCTCGCCGTCGCGGCCGGCAGTGTGCTGACGCTGCTGCCGCAGCAGATCGTGCAGGCGCTGACGGGTGTCCTCTTCCTGGGCGGGGCGGCGGTGCTGCTGCTCAAGAAGGGCGAGGACGAGGAAGAGGTGCGCAAGCCGGAGAACCAGTCCTTCTGGAAGGTCTCGGGTGCGGGCTTCATGCTCATCCTGGTCGCCGAGTTCGGCGATCTCACCCAGATCATGACGGCGAACCTGGCCGCCCGCTACGACGATCCGCTCTCCGTCGGCCTGGGCGCGGTGCTCGCGCTGTGGGCGGTGGCCGGGATCGGCATCGTCGGCGGCAAGGCGCTGATGAAGAAGGTGCCGCTGCGGCTGATCACGCAGATCGCGGCGCTGGTGATGCTGGCGCTCGGGGTGTGGAGCCTGTGGGAGGCCGTGGCCGGATGAGCCGGGGCCCGGCGAGGAAGTGCTCGAGCCGGCGTGAGCTGAACGGCCGGTGAACGTCTGCCGGGGGGTCTGGCGCGATGCGGGGATTGTTTTGTACCGTGGGGGAACAAAGTGGCCCTCGCCCGTTTTCCCTGACCGGCGGGCGGGGCCGCCTTGTCCCTCCGGGGTGCGAGGTGAACCCGCCGTCCGCCCCCTTCCGGCGCTGGAACCGCGCCCTGAGCCTTGGAGCAGCCGATGACGGCCACCGCCGTGCTCACCGCCCGCGCCCTCCTGCTGGACATGGACGGCACCCTCGTCAACTCCGATGCCGCGGTCGAACGCGTCTGGCGGCGCTGGGCCGAGGGGCACGGGCTCGACGGGGACGAGGTCATGAAGGTCGTCCACGGGCGCCAGGGCTACGCGTCGATGGCGCTGCTGCTGCCCGGCCGGCCGATGGAGCAGAACTACGCCGACAACGCCCGGATGCTCGCCGACGAGACGGCGGACACCGACGGTGTCGTCGCGATCCCCGGGGCGCCGGAGTTCCTCGCCTCGCTGCGCGGGCTGCCGCACGCACTCGTGACCTCCGCCGATGTGCCGCTCTCGACGGCGCGGATGGCCGCGGCCGGTCTCGAGCAGCCCGAGGTGCGGGTGACGGCGGAGTCCGTCGGAGCGAGCAAGCCCGACCCCGAGGGCTTCCTGAAGGGCGCCGCCGAACTGGGCGTGGCGCCCGCGGACTGTGTGGTGTTCGAGGACTCCGGAGCCGGGATCGCCGCCGGGCGCGCGGCCGGGATGACCGTGGTGGGCGTCGGCCCCCGGGCCGCGGTCCACGAGCCGGACGTGGTGGTGGTGGACCTCACACGGGTGCGCGTGGAGGCGGCCGGGGACGGGACGATCCGTCTGTACGTCGGATAGGCGCGCCCTGCCCCCGCCGGGCGACGTGGGCGCTGCGGCCGTAATTCGCTTGCCCTTGTCGCGGCGCGACGCTGCACTGTGGCCAGGCGCCACGAGCCGTGGTGCCGGTATCGCGAGGAGGCAGCGGCAGCGATGGAGATCCGTCCTACGACCGACAAGGATCTCGACGTCTTCGTCGACACCCTGCACGCCGCGTTCGGCCTCTTCCCGGAAACCCCGGTCGAGGGCGGCGGGCTCTGGTGGTCGGCGCTCGAAACGGACCGCTGCCTGCTCGCCCTGACGGCGGACGGGCGGCCCGTCGGCACCGCCGCCACGTACCCCTTCGAGCTCACCCTGCCCGGTGAGACCCTCGTCCCGGTCTCCGGGGTGACCGCCGTCGGCGTCCTGCCCTCGCACCGGCGCCAGGGCGTGCTCACCGCGATGATGCGGCATCAGCTCGCCGGACTACGGGCCGGCGGGGAGTGCCTTTCCGTGCTGCTGGCCTCCGAGGCCTCGATCTACGGCAGGTTCGGCTACGGACCGGCGACCCACACGGCGGAGCTGAAGGTGCCTCGCCACCGGGCCGCCCCCGCCCTCCCCCGGGCGGGCGGAGCGGCCGACGCCCGGACGGCCGGCTCGGTCGAGGTGCTGCGCCGGGCCGAATGCGGCGAGCTCCTGGAAGAGGTCTACGACCGGTACCGCCGCGCCCAGCCCGGCGCGCTGTCCCGGCCGCACCGCTGGTGGGCCTTGCGCGCCGGACAGCCCCCGATATCGCCGGCGCCGCGCTACATCGCCGTCCACCGGGACGCCGACGGCGCACCGGACGGGTACGCCGGCTACTCGCTCGAGTCCGGCACCCTGACGGTCGACGAGACCATCGCCACCGACGACACCGTCTTCGCGGCCCTGGCCCGGTTCGTGCTCGGACACGACCTGGTCTCTCAGGTCGTGTTCAAGCACGTCCCGCCCGACCACCCGCTGCGCTGGCAGCTCGCGGACATCCGCGCCGGCGAGGTGAGCGGCGTCATGGACTGGCTCTGGGTGCGGCTGCTGGACGTCCCGCGTGCGCTGACCGCGCGCGGCTGGTCCTCGGACGGCGAACTCGTCCTCGACGTCGACGACCCGTTCCTCGGCGAACACGGCCGCTGGCTGCTGACCGTCCGGGACGGCAAGGCCGACTGCGTCCCGACGGACCGGGAGCCCGACCTGTCCCTGGACGTGCGCGACCTGGGCTCGATCTACCTCGGCGGCACCGCCCCGAGCACGCTCATACGTGCCGGACACATCCGGGCCCACCACCCGGGCGCGGCCGGCCTCGCCGACGCCCTCTTCCGCCCCGAGCGCTCCCCGCACTGCCTGCACTGGTTCTGACACCTGGTCATCGATGACGCAGCCGGGCGGCAGCGGCCAGGATCGGGGTGGTCGCGGCGGTAGCGGCGGCGCCGAGCGTGGTGTCGGTGGCCAGGATCAAGCGGACCGTTCTCATGGCGAGGCCGAGGGCCTCGCTGCCGCGCCGGCGCATGCCCGCCTCGAAGTCGTGCACGGCCTCGGCCGTCGTCGTACCGCCGTCCTTGACGTCGCCCAGGTGCTCAAGCAGGGCGGCGGCGTCGCGGATCGCCGCGCCGGCGCCCATTCCGGCGGTGGGCGGAGTGGCGTGGACGGCGTCGCCGAGCGCGGTGATACGGCCCGCGGGCCAGGGCGCGAGCTCGGCGGCGCGGGTCGAGGCGGCGTTGAAGCGGTACGCCGCCACGCTGTGCGGGTCGGCGCGGGCGATGACCTCAAGCGTGTGCCCGGCCCAGCCCTGCTCACGGAACCGTCTCGACAGCGCGGCCCGCAACTCGCCGCCGCGCACCGCGCGCAGGGAGTCGGTGGCGGGCGACTCGGGGAACATGGCGCCCCAGATGTAGGTGGGACCGGTGGTGACGGACATCCGCAGCTCGGGGGCGTCGAGCGCGGCGTTGCCGACCGGGTCGAGGAAGCCGACGTACAGCGCCGCACCCCGGGGGCCGATCGCCAGCGCCGACCGTGGTCCGAGCCGTCGCCGCTCACCGGGGCTCAGATCGGCGCGGAGGGTACGGCCGGAGAACCCGATGATGCCCGCCGGGCTGTTGGTCCGTCCTCCCGCCAGGTGCTGCGCGACCAGGGAGTGGGTGCCGTCCGCGCCCACCACCAGATCCGCCGGGACAGGGGCGGCGTCGGGGAACAGCACCCGGGGTGCGCCGTCCTCGCCCCGGTCGACGCCGGACACCGTCCGCCCCAGATACAGGTCGCCGCCGACCTCCTCGGCCAGCAGCATGCGCAGGGTGATCCGGTCGACGTCGATGCCGGCATCGCCGCTGAGATCCGGGCCGTGGCCGAGCAGCCGGCCGCGACGGTCCCAGAACGCGTCGCGGTCGCGCAGCCGCAGCGCCGAACCCGACGCCAGCAGCCGCCGCATGGTCTCCGGCGCCACCAGCTTCCGCAGCGCCGACTGGGCCCGCTCGTCCAGGGTGATGTGGTAACCGCCCGTCGCCGCCACGTCGGTGTCACGGTCGAACACCGCCACCTCGAACCCCCTGCGGCGTAACCCCGCCCCCAACGCGAGTCCACCGATCCCGCCACCGACCACGACAACACGCATACCGATCCGTCCCTGTCTGCCACTTATTGCCCGCACGGGCATTCCACAGTGACACCGGTACTGGACACCGAGTGGCCACTACCGGGGCATGATGGGACGATGGCGAGCACCTCGGAACGGGCCTTGCGGCTGCTGTCCCTGTTCGGATCGGGCCGGCTGTGGCCACTGCGCGAACTCGCCGCCGGACTCGAGGTCAGTGAGCGCACCGTCCGCCGTGACATCGAGACCCTGCGCCTGCTCGGATACCCGATCACCACCGTCCACGGACCCGATGGCGGCTACCGGCTCGGCGCCGGACACACCCTCCCGCCGCTGGTGTTCGACCACGATCAGGCGCTCGCGGTCGCCGTGGCCCTGCAGGCCGCGCCCAGCACGGTGTTCGGCCTGAGGGACGACGCGGCGCGGGCGCTGGTCACCCTGGAACAGGCCATGCCCGCAGCGCTGCGGGAATCGATGAAGTCCCTGCGGCTGACCAGGCTGCGGAACTACTGGGAGTTTTCTGGAGCCCCCATCGACCCGGCCGCGCTCACCGCCGTGGGGGCCGCGACGCGCCACCGCCAGGTACTCGTCACAGAAACGCTGCGCGCCGACGGCTCACGCCCCGGAACCGGTGACGACGACTTCCTGCCCTCCCGCCGCATCGAGCCCCACCATCTGGTCGTCTGGGCCGGTCGGTGGTACCTGGTCGCCTACGACCTCGAAGACCACCAGTGGCGAGTGCACCGTGTCGACCGGCTCCGCCCCCGCCCCACCACACACCGCTTCGGTCCGCGTGAACTCCCCTGCGACGACCTCGCCCACTTCGTCATGAGCAGTCACGATCGCGGCGACACCCCCGCCGCCTGGCCGTGCACCGGCAAGGCCCGGCTCAACTTGCCGGCCGGTGTCGTCGCCCGCTGGGCACCGGGCGGTTCGGTCGTCGAGCACCTCGACACCGAGCACTGCCGCCTCACCCTCGGCGCCTGGTCCTGGGCCGGGGTCGCCGGGATCCTCGCCACCTTCGACACCGAACTCACCGAGCTCCACCCGCCCGAACTCGCCCACGCGTGCCGCCGGATCGCCGACCGGCTGGCCGTCGTCGCGGACACCGAAGGAAGGGCGTAGGTGACGCCCCGGGGGCCGGCAGGTCAGCCGATGCGGGCGGCGATGGTGCGGGCGCACTCCAGGGACTCGGTGTGTGTCGTGTCGACCTCCAGGTCGTAGCTCACGCCCTCGTGCACCAGTTGTGCCTGTGCCGCGGCCATGCCCCGGACCCGGTCTCCCCGGGCGATCTCACGGGCCGCGGCGACCGCGCTGTCACATCTGACGCCGACCCAGAGCACGGTGAGTCCGGCCAGGGCCTTCCGCCAGCGCTGCTGGGAGGCCGCGCCGCCGAGGAAGACGTCGTCGATGATGACCTTGGCGCCGGCGCGGGCCATGGCGGCGATGCCCTCGGTCCAGGCGGCGTCCAGGGCCCGGAAGTCCGCGCCCACGTTCACGCCGCCGTCGGGCGCGAAGGTGATCCCGCCGTCCGAGCCCTTCATCCTCGCGGGCAGCGCCTCGACGAACGAGTCGACGCCGAAGGCGGGCCAGGGGTCCGGCAGTACCTCTTGCAGGCACCGTACGAGTCCGGACTTGCCGGAGCTGGAACCGCCGTTGAGAACGATCACCTGAGCAGTCACGGCGTCACCGTACGGTGCGGGGGCGGGTTAGGGCTCCCGGGTTTCCGACTCCAGCTTCGCCCGGGTCTCCCGGTCGTAGACGCCGAGGTTGTCGCTCTGGACGCCGCGGGACCACTGGTAGTTGCGGACCGCCTCCTGCAGCCGGTCGTCGAAGGTGCCGTCGGTGTCGTCGTCGTAGAGGAACAACTGGCGCAGACGCGACTGGAGTTCGGTGACCTCCGGGCCGCGGTCGCCGAGGCGCAGGACGGCGGGGTCGCCGTTCTGCCGGGAGTTGCCCGGCGGCGTCTTCCCGGGGCTGGTCGCCGTCGCGGACGTCTCGGGCGCCGAGGGGGAGGCCGTCCGCGAAGGGCTCGGCGAGGCGCTCGACGCGGACGGTGACGGGGACGGCGACGGGCTGCTGGTGCGGGACGGGGCCGGCGGCGGTGCCGCGGGGGTCGACGGCGTGGCCGGGGCGCTCTGCTCCGGCGACGAGGACGCCGCGCTGCTCGACGGGGCGTCCGGCACGCTCGCCCGGATGTCGTCCGGCAGCGCGGTGTTCCGGGAGGGCCCCTCGTAGAAGAACAGTCCGCTCGCGTACCCCGCCGCCGTCACGACGGCGACACAGGCCCCGGCCGCGGCGAGGAGGGCCGTACGCCGCCGCCGGCGGGACCTTCCGCCGGCCTCGGCCTCAGCCTCGGCCGGCTCGGGCCTGCCCGGCACCAGGGCCGCCGTCCTGGCACCGTCGAACATCCGCAGATCGCTGACACTCGGCTCGGTCCCGTCGGGGGCCAGGGGTGTCGGCAGCACGGAGGTGGCGTCCGAGGCGGAGACGGCCGAGGCGGCGGGCAGCACGGTGGTCGCGTCCTGATCCGGGGCCGGGGTGACCGGCAGCACGGTGGTCGCGTCCGAGGCCGGGGTGACCGGCAGCACGGTGGTCGCGTCCGCCTCCACCGGGCGCAGGGGCATGGTCGTGTCGGCGGGAGAGGGCGGCGGCGCGACGCTCCCGGGGCGCGAGACCGGTCCCGTGGCTCCCACAGGGTCCGTGAGCGGCTGCCGCGAGGCGCTGTCGGGCGCCTGCGCGGGGGAGGGCGGCTGTGAAGCTCCCGCAGGGTCCGTGAGCCGCTGTCGCGGCGCGTCGCCAGGCGCCGGCGCCGGGTCTCCGGTGTGTGGGGCCTGGGCGAGTGGGCGGACGGTCGGGGTGGTCGGCGGGGGCGGTTGCGCGGCTCCTGCGGTGTGCGGGGCTTGCGCTGGCTCCGTCCGGGCGTGTCGCTCGGCTCCGTCGGGCGCCTGCGCGGGGCCTTCGGTGTGTGGGGCCTGGGCGAGTGGGCGGACGGTCGGGGTGGTCGGCGGGGGCGGTTGCGCGGCTCCTGCGGTGTGCGGGGCTTGCGCTGGCTCGGTCCGGGCGTGCCGCTCGGCTCCGTCGGGCGCCTGCGCGGCGTCTCCGGGGTGCGGGGCCTGCGTGGGTGGGGTGTCCGGCCAGGGCGGCTGCGCCGCTCCCGCGGTGCGCGAAGTGCCGGTGTCCGGAACCCCCGGGCGCGAAGCCCCGGCGCCGGGAACCTCCGGGCGCGAAGCCCCGGCGCCGGGAACCTCCGGGCGCGAAGCCCCCGCGCCGGGAACCCCCGGGCGCGAAGCCCCCGCCCCCGGAACGCCCGTGCCCGGAACCCCCAGGCGCGAATCCTCCGCAGGGCCCGTCAGGGGACCCTGCGGGGCGTCTTCAGGCTGCTGATTCTTCGGCCCGGGTGTGTCCTGCTCGGCCCGCGAAGGTCCCGCGCCGTCGTCGAGTTCGACGTACGGGCGGATCCGCAGCGGGTCGAAGTCCTCCGCTGCCGCCGCCTGGGCGGTGCGGGTGTCGCGCAGGGCCTCGGCGGCCCGGTGGGCGCAGGCGCAGGAAGGGGACTTGTCCCGCTGTCTGGGCGCGCCGCACTCCGGGCACGGGTGGCCGTTAGGCGGTTCCACGCGTTCCTCCCTCCCCTCGCGAACTCCAGAGATTATCCAGATCTTCTCCACAGTGCGGTCGAGGAGCCCCCGGAATGAACGCTTCCAAAAGGACTCGGCAGGCCATACCCCGTCACACCGGTCACGATGGAAAATGTCACAGGACCCTCGGGAGGTCTCATGGCAGGGGATGCGCACGACACGACACCGTCACCCGCACCGTCACCTGCGGAAACCCTCGCCCCGGAGCAGGTTCCCGGGAATGTGCTGGTCTCCATCGGCGCCCTGCTCCTCGGCATGCTGCTCGCCGCACTGGACCAGACCATCGTGTCGACCGCGCTGCCCACCATCGTCAGCGACCTCGGCGGCATGGACCATCTGTCCTGGGTCGTCACCGCCTACCTGCTGGCCGCCACCGCCGCGACGCCCCTGTGGGGCAAGCTCGGAGACCAGTACGGCCGCAAGAGGCTGTTCCAGACGGCCATCGTGATCTTCCTCGTCGGCTCCGCGCTCTGCGGGGCCGCACAGGACATGACCCAGCTCATCGCCTTCCGGGCCCTCCAAGGGCTGGGCGGGGGCGGGCTGATCGTGCTGTCGATGGCCGTCGTCGGGGACCTCGTCCCGCCCAGGGAACGCGGGCGCTACCAAGGGCTGTTCGGGGCCGTGTTCGGCGCGACCAGCGTGCTGGGGCCGCTGCTCGGCGGGCTGTTCACACAGCATCTGAGCTGGCGTTGGGTGTTCTACGTCAATCTGCCCGTCGGCGTCGTCGCGCTCGCCGTGATCGCGACCGTCCTGCACCTCCCGCGCCGGTCGCAACGGCATGTCATCGACTACCTCGGCACCTTCCTCATCGCGGCCGTCGCCACCTGCCTGGTGCTGGTCGCCTCCCTCGGCGGGGCCACCTGGGGATGGGGGTCCGCGCAGATCATCGGGCTCGCCGTCCTCGGCGTCGTCCTCGCGGTCGCCTTCGTGGCCGTCGAGCGGCGTGCCGCCGAACCCGTACTGCCGCTGAAGCTGTTCCGCGTCCGCACCTTCACGCTCGCCGCCGTGATCAGTTTCGTCGTGGGCTTCGCCATGTTCGGCGCGATGACCTACCTGCCGACCTTCCTTCAGGTGGTGCAGGGCGTCAGCCCGACCATGTCCGGAGTGCACATGCTCCCGATGGTGCTGGGCCTGCTGCTGGCCTCGACGGCCTCCGGGCAGATCGTCAGCCGTACCGGGCGCTGGAAGGTGTTCCCGATCGCGGGCACCGGGGTCACCACGCTCGGGCTGCTCCTGCTGCACCAGCTCGACGAGAACAGCTCCACCGTCCAGCTGAGCGGCTTCTTCCTCGTGTTCGGGCTGGGTCTCGGCCTGGTGATGCAGGTCCTCGTCCTCGTCGTGCAGAACGCGGTCCCGTACGAGGACCTGGGCGTCGCCACCTCCGGCGCGACCTTCTTCCGCTCGATCGGCGCCTCGTTCGGCGTCGCCGTCTTCGGCACGATCTTCGCGGGCCGGCTCGGCGACCAGCTCACGGACGCCTTCCGGGGCGCACAGCTGCCGCCCGGCGTCTCCGTGGACGCGCTGGAGGCCGACCCGCGCGGTATCGCCGCCCTGCCGCCCGGCCTGCGCCCACCGGCCCTGCACGCCTACGCCGTCTCCATCACGGACGTCTTCCTCTACGCCGCCCCGGTCGCGCTCCTCGGCTTCGTGCTGGCCTGGTTCCTGAAGGAGGACCGGCTGCGCGGCTCGGTCACCGCGCCCGACGTCACGGAGACCCTGGCCAGCAACCCCGTCCAGCGGACCTCGTACGACGAGGTGTGCCGGGCGCTGTCGGTGCTCGGCACCCGCGCGGGGCGGCGCGAGGTCTACCGGAAGATCACCGACCGGGCGGGCTACGACCTGCTGCCCGCGGCGAGCTGGCTGCTGCTGCGGATCCGGAGATACGGCGAGGTGGAGCCGGCCGTGCTGGCCGACAGCATGCCCGTGCCGCTGACCGTGATCATCGAGGCCGCCCGGCAGGTCGAGGAGCGGCGGCTCGCCGTGCGCGAGGGCCTCGGCCTGGTCCTGACCGACCAGGGGCGTGAGGTCGCCGAGCGGCTGGCCCAGGCCCGCGAGGACTCCCTCGCCGAGCTGCTCGGCGACTGGTGGGGCCCCGGCCGGCCGGCCGATCTGGTCCAGCTCGTGCGGGAGCTGAACGGCGAACTGTGCGGGTCGCGGCGCGAGCGGCCGTACGGGGACGGGCCCTTTGAGGAGCGGCGGGCGGCGCGGCTGGGCTGAACGTCGTTTCAGACGAGGGACTTGGCGAACCAGTGCTCGGCGTACGGGTCGTCGTTGTACGGCTCGGTCTCCGTGTAGCCGAGCCGCGAGTAGAGGGCGCGGGCCTCGACGAGGTCGCCGCGGGTGTCGAGGATCATCCGTGCGGTGCCGAGCGCCCGGGCGGCGTCCTCGGCCGCCCGGACCAGGAGCGTGGCGCCGCCCCTGCCGCGCATCGGCGGGCGCAGGAAGACCCGCTTGAGCTCGGCGGTCGTGCCGTCGTACAGCCGTACGCCCGCGGTGCCGGCCGGCTCACCGCCGTACCGGGCGACCAGCAACCGCCCGCGCGGCGGCGCGAGGTCGCCACCCGGCTGGGCGGCGATCTCCCGCTCCAGCTCGTCCGGGTCGGTCCGGCGGCCCTCGTGCAGCAGGTACCAACGGTCGCTGACCTCGGTGTAGTAATCCCGCCACAGAGCGGCGGCGACGGGGGAGTCGTACGGCTCCGGGGCCACGGTCCAGGTCATGCGCGCATTCTCGGCCAGTGCCCTACCGTGCCCGCAACCGGATTTGTGTGACCCTCGTGTGCCGTTTGGGGGCGGGTTTCCGGGCTACCCGGTGCGGCGAACCGGTCCGTGAGGAGGGCCGGTTGGGCCGAGAACCCGGAAGGCATCCATGTCCACTGGCCTGATCATTGCTCTGATCGTGATCGCGGCGGTCGTCGTCATCATCGCGGCCGCCATGACCCTGCGCGCTCGCGGGCCTCGTCGCGGCCCGAGCCTGAAGCGGCGCTTCGGACCCGAGTACGAGCGGGCCGTCGCCCGCCACGACGGCGACGCCAAGGCCGCCGAGCGCGAACTCACCGAGCGGGTGCACCGCCACGGCGACCTGCGCGAGCGGTCGTTGGACCCGGCGCAGCGCGAGCGGTACGAGGCGCGCTGGACGGCCGCCCAGGAGCGGTTCGTCGACTCGCCGCGGGAAGCGGTCGCCGAGGCGGACCGGCTGCTCGCCGAACTCGCCGGCGCCCGGGGCTTCCCGGACGGCGGCCAGTACGAGGAACAGCTCGCCGCGCTGTCCGTGCACCACGCCCATCACGTCGACGGCTACCGGCGCGTGCACCGTGCGGCACATCTGCGCGCGGAGGACGCCCGCGACGGCGGCACCGGTACGGAAGACATGCGGGAGGCCATGGTGGCGGCCCGCGCCCTGTTCGAGGAACTGATACGGCCGGCCCGCCACGACGGCGGCGCCGGACGGCACGAGGGCGGCCGTCACGAGGACGGACACCGCCGTGCCGGACTGAACGGCGGCCGCAAGGCCGCGAACACCCGCGGCGGGCACATGCCGTGGGCGCTCAACCGACGCCAGGCGAAGGAGAGTTGAGGAATGTCCGACGTGACCCGACCGCCCGGCGAGAACACCGCCGCCGCCCCCGACGCCCGAGGCGAGAGCGCCCTGGGCACCGGCCACGGCACCGGCGCCGAGCGCACGACCGGCACCGGCGCCGAGCGCACGACCGGCACCGGCGCCGAGCGCACGACCGGCACCGGCGCCACCAACGAACTCATCGTCCCCAAGGACACCAGCACCCCCGGCACCCCCCGGGAGGGCACGCACGCCCACCTCTTCCCCCACGACGAGTCGGACAAGCTCGGCCTGCGGTTGCAGCACGCCGTCGCCGGGTTCGTCGACGGTCCCCGGGCCTCCGTCGAGGAGGCCGACCACGTGCTGGAGGAGATCGCGGCCCGGTTCACCGAGGCCGTGGCGCAGCGTCGCCGCACCCTGCGTCATTCCTGGCAGTCCGTCGAGAGCGGGGAGGGCAAGCCGGTGTCGAGCGCCGACACCGAGCAGCTCCGGCTGGCCCTGAAGGACTACCGCGAGCTGGCGGAGCGGCTCCTGCACGCGTGAGCGACCCCGTTCACCGATCGCCGTTCACCGACCCGCGTTCACCGGTCCGCCCGGCGCTCCCGCCACTGCCGTACGACGTCCTCGACGTCGTACGGCTTCTTGCCCAGCGGGGGGCCGGGCGGCGGCCTGAACATCATCTCGCGGATCTTCTCGTTGACCTCCGTGATGATCTTCCGCGCGATCCGCTCCGAGGGCGCCGCGAGGGCCGCGAGCAGCGCGTCCTCGGCCTCCTTGCGCAGTGCCAGGGCCGGCGGCAGGACGGAGAAGCCCTCGCGGGCCATCTTCCGCTTGACCCACCACAGTTCGTCGTAGGTGGAGTCCACATCGGCCGGCAGCGGCTTGCCCGCCCCCGGCAACCGTTCGAACTCGCCGCGGGTCTCCGCGTCGCGGATCTGTTTGTCGACCCAGGACTCGAAGTCGACGCCGGGTGGCTTTCGCTCGGTCACGAGGCCATTGTGCCGGACAGCGCGCAGTCGGGCGTTCTATCATGCGGCGGTCTCAGGGCCTGTCCGACACACAGGCCCGGGCAGGCCCACCAGGACGTCTCAGGAGGAGCGCACGTGCTCGAACTCACCATGGCCGCCGTGTCCCCGGCGGAGGAGGGTGCCACGGCCGGCATGCTCATGGCCGACGCGCCCAGCGAGCCGGGTGCCGTGCTGCGGGTGGGCCGCGACAAGTCGGTGTGCCGGCTCTCGACGCCGGACGACTGGCTGTTCGTCTCCCGGGTCCATCTGGAGTTCCTGTGCGGCCCCGACGGGACCTGGCAGCTCACCTGGCTGCGCGGCTCCCAGCCCGACCCGTCCTCCGAAGTCCGGCTCACGGTCGGGGAGTACGCCCAGCCCCTCGCCTACGGCGGCACCGTCCCGCTTCCCCGGGGCGGCAGCGGCGAGATCATCATCCAGGACCGCACCGCCCCGCGCAGCGTCAACGTGGGCTTCTATCACGAGGTCTGACCACCACCGCCGAGCTCAGGCGAGCACCCGCGCCACCGCGAACCCGTCGTAGCCCTTCGTGCCGACCGTCTGGATCGCCGTCCCGCTCAGCCTCGGATGGCTGCCGATCAGTTCGATCGCGGCGCGGGTGCCCACCACGTCCGGGGCGGTGCTCGCGGCGTCGGTCACGCGGCCGCCGCGGACGACGTTGTCGAGGACGATCAGGCTGCCCGTGCTGGTGAGCTTCACGGCCCACTCGACGTAGTGCGGGTTGTTGGCCTTGTCGGCGTCGATGAAGACCAGGTCGAACGGGGGCGGGTTCTCGTCGGCCAGCTGGGGCAGCGACTCCAGGGCCGGGCCGACCCGCACCTCGACCAGCTTGTCCAGACCGGCCCGGGCGATGTTGCGGACGGCGACCTCGGCGTGCACGGGGTCGTACTCCAGGGAGACCAGCCGCCCGTCGGCGGGCAGGGCGCGGGCCAGCCAGATGGTGCTGTAGCCGCCGAGCGTGCCGATCTCCAGGATGTGGCGGGCGCCCTGGATCTGGGCGAGGAGCTGGAGGAGCTTGCCCTGGTTCCCCGCGACGTTGATGTGCGGAAGCCCGGCGGCGTCGCTGTCGCGCAGCGCCGCCGCCAGGTCTTCGTCGTCCGGTGCGAGGTGGGCGGTGAAGTAGGCGTCGACCTCGTCCCAGACGTGCGACTCGCTCATGCACCTCTACCTTTCGTACGCATAGTTAGCTGCCCTAACTACTGGCGTTCTCGAAGATAGTTGGTGCGGCGGTCCGCTGCCAGGGGGGTTTCACCCGGCGTGTCTCAGCCCGTCACGGACGGTGCCGAGCCGGGCAGCGGGCGCCCCGCCGACTCCGCCATGCGCCATACGGCGAAACCGCCGATCACGGCCGCGGCCATCATGTAGTACGCGGGCATCATCATGTTCCCGGTCGCGCCGATCAGGGCCGTGACCACCAGCGGGGTCGTGCCGCCGAACAGGGACACGGAGACGTTGAAGCCGATGGAGAGCGAGCCGTAGCGGACCCGGGTCGGGAACAGCGCCGGGAGCGCCGACGGCATCGCCGCCGTGAAGCACACCAGCAGCATGCCCAGCGCGCCCATGCCGAGCCCGACCGCGAGCAGGCTGCCCTGGCGGATCAGCAGCAGGGCCGGGACGGACAGCAGCAGGAAGCCGGCGCAGCCGGTGGCGATCACCGGGCGGCGTCCGACGCGGTCGGTCAGCGCGCCGACGAACGGCTGGGCGATCATCATCAGCGCCATCACACCGAGGACGACGAGCAGGCCGTGCGTCTCGTCGTAGTGGAGCTGACCGGTCAGGTAGGTCGGCATGTACGACAGCAGCATGTAGTCGGTGACGTTGAAGACCAGCACCAGGCCGACGCAGAGCAGCAGTGCGCGCCACTGGCCGGTGATCATCTCGCGCAGCGGCACCTTGGGCCGGTTGTGCTCGGCCTTCTCGGCCTCGGCGGCGAACGCCGGGGTCTCCTCTAGGCGCATCCGCAGGTAGAGGCCGATGATGCCCATCGGTCCCGCGATCAGGAACGGGAGGCGCCAGCCCCAGGAGGTCAGGTCGTCGGCGGAGAGCAGGGCGGTCATCAAGGTGACCAGGCCCGCGCCGCCGATGTAGCCGGCCAGCGTGCCGAACTCCAGCCAGCTGCCGAGGAAGCCGCGCCGCTTGTCGGGGGCGTACTCGGCGATGAAGGTGGAGGCGCCGGCGTACTCGCCGCCGGTGGAGAAGCCCTGCACGAGACGGGCCACGAGGAGCAGGATCGGCGCGCCGACACCGATCGTCGCGTACGACGGGATCAGACCGATCGCGAAGGTGCCCGCGGCCATCATGATCATGGTGAGCGCGAGGACCTTCTGGCGGCCGACGCGGTCGCCGAGCGGGCCGAAGACCATGCCGCCGAGGGGTCGGACCAGGAAGGCCGCGGCGAAGGCGCCGAATGTGGAGAGCAGCTGTGCGGTGGGGTTGCCCGACGGGAAGAAGACCTTGCCCAGGGTGACCGCGATGTAGCTGTAGACGCCGAAGTCGAACCATTCCATCGCGTTGCCCAGGGCGGCCGCCTTCACGGCGCGCTTGACCAGCGCGGGGTCGGTGACGGTGGTGTCGTGGGCCTTCGCCGTGCGGCTCTTGAGCGCGGACGTGGGAGCAATGGCCGAGGCAGTCACAAGTCTCGCTCGCCTACCTTTCATCGGGGACAGGGGCGCGGTCCGCGCGGCGGCGCTGTCGAACGGGCCGAAAAAGCGACGATAGGCGGAGAATGCCCGCTCACGGGCGGTATGCCTTTCGTTGCAGGGTGCATCTAAACACCGGCTGCGCAGGCACGCATGCCCGCTTGGGAGCGGTCCCCACGTGATCTTGGTGTGATCCTTCTCGCGTTCACGAGAGGCAACCGCGCGTCGCGCGCACTATCGTCAACCGGATGAAGGGGGCGTAAGGGTCATACAGGGCAGAAGGCCGACGAGGCGTGACGAATGCGGAGCGCGGCGGACGACCGACGGAAGCCTTCGGAGCGACGGCCGTCGGCAGACCTCACGCACGCCTGCGCATGGCCTGCCTCGGCCTGTGGCTGATCGTCGCCGTCCTCGCCGCACGGCAGATTGCCGTCGTCCTCGGCACCCCGCGCGGGGAGCGGCTGACAGACCTGGAGACCTGGGTCGGGCCGAACGGCGTCCTGCACGTGAACGGCTCGCTCTACGACTCGACCCGCTTCACCGGCACCCCCTTCAACGGGCTCGTCCTCAAGCCCCTCACCCGTTCGGCCGAACAGGCCCTCGGCTGGGGCTGGACCTTCGGCACCCTGCTGCTGGTCGCCGCCCTCGGCCTGATCGCCGCCCGCGCCCTGCCCCCACCCATCGGCCGCCGCACGGCGCTGCTGGCCGCCCCCGTCGCCATCGGCCTGCTCATGCTGTCCCTGCCGGTCCGCAACACCCTGTGGCTCGGCCAGACCAGCATCATCCCGGTCCTGCTCGTCCTGCTCGGCTGCTTCGTCGCCCACGGCCAGCGGACCAGCGGACTGCTCATCGGGGTCGCGGCGGCGCTCCAGCCCACCCTGCTGCTCTTCACACCCCTGCTGTGGTGCACCGGCCGCAGACGCGCCGCGCTCTCCGGCGGCGTCACCTTCGCCGCCTGCACCGCGCTCGCCTGGGCGGCGATGCCGCACGACTCCTCCGTCTACTGGGTCCACCACCTGGCCGGCGCCGGCCTCGGCGGCCGGGCCGACGACCTCGGCAACCAGTCCCTGCACGGCGCCCTGCTACGACTCGGCCTCACCGGCCCCCTGGAGGTCGCGCTCTTCCTGACCCTCGGCGCGGCCGTCGCCGTCCTGGCCCTGCGCCGCGCCGTGCGGTACTTCGCCGACGGCCAGCTGCTCCTCGCCGTCGCGATCACCGGCTGCGCCGCCATCGCCGTCTCGCCCACGGCCTGGCAGCACCAGCTGCTGTGGGTGCTGCTCGCGGTCGTCGGCCGGGCCGGCAGACGCGCCCGTGACCGGTACGTGTGGCCCGTCGCCGTCGTCCTGGTCATGACCCTGCCGACCAGGCTGCTGCTTCCGGAGATGGCGGCACTGGACCCGCTGCGCGCCGACCTCGTCCTGCTGGCCGCCCTGGCCGCCGCCGTGGCCGTCCCGTTCCTGTCCCGCGCCTCGCCGTACTACCAGTCGCCGACACCGACCGAGTACGCGCCCGCCGTCCCGGCCCGCTTCCGGCACGTACCGCCGCCCTTCCTGCGCCGGGCCCTCAGCCGGCCGAACCTCCTCCTGGAGCTTCTCCTCCTCCGCGTCGCCTACGCCGCCTACTCCCAGGTCCGGCTCGCCGCCACCGGTGGCAGCATCTCGGCCGGCCGGGCCGAGGCCGAGGAGCACGCCTGGCAGATCCTCGGCCTGGAACGCGCCCTGCGCATCGACATCGAGCACTGGGCCAACCACGCCGTGGTGCGGACCGACTGGCTGCGGGACTTCTCCGACTTCTACTACGAGTCGTTCCACTTCGTCGTCCCGCTGGCCGTCCTCGCCGTCCTGTACTGGCGCCGCCCCGCCGAGTACCGCTGGGCCCGCTCCGCCATCGGCTTCGCCACCCTGCTCGCCCTGGCCGGCTTCTGGCTCTACCCGCTCGCCCCGCCGCGCCTGATGCCGACGCTCGGCTTCATCGACACCGTCCACGGCGTCCAGGACTTCACCCAGCCCGACTACGGCACGCTCACCGACATCACCAACCAGTACGCGGCCATGCCGTCCCTGCACTTCGGCTGGTCGCTGTGGTGCGGGGTGGTGATCGCCGTGCTGGCACGCCGGTGGTGGATCAAGGTGCTGGGGCTCGTGCACCCGCTGCTCACCGGCTCCTCCATCGTCGTGACGGCCAACCACTGGGTGCTGGACGCCGCCGGGGGAGCGGTGGTGGTCGGAGCGGGCTTCGCGCTGACGTACCTGCTGTCCGGGCCCCGGGCGGCCACCGCCGCCGCGCGCCGGGCGTCCCGGTCGGCGGATCCGAGCACCGGCCGCTCGACCAGTTCTGTCGGCTGACCTCGGTGTCGGAAAACCGTCGAAAGCGCCCTCCGCGTGTCGGTTTTCCGCAGCCGGGCGGGCCCTGGCTGGCTCTCGGCCGTGAGTGGCTGAAAGGTGTGCCTCGCTGTCCACCCGAACATCGACCTGGAGGGTTCTGTGAACGTGGCAACGACGGCTGACGGACCTCGGCGGAGTCCGAAAGCCACACTCCTGATGGCCTGCATCGGGGTGTTCGTCGCCTACCTGCCGGTCACCACCGTCTCCGTCAGCCTCCCCGCGATCCAGCGGGACCTGCACGCCTCGACCTCCCAACTGTCCTGGGTCTCGGACGCGTTCGTCCTGCCCATGGCCGCGCTCATCCTGACGGCCGGGGTCGTCGGAGACGTGCACGGCCGCAAGAAGGTCTTCCAGTCTGGCCTGCTGTTCTCGGCCGTCGGGGCCGCCGTCGCGATGAGCGCGCAGTCGGTCCAGGTGCTGTGGGCCGGGCAGGCGCTGGCCGGGACGGGCGCGGCGGCGCTGCTGCCCACGACACTGGCGCTGATCAGCCACGCCGTGCCCGACCCGCACGAACGCGCCAAGTTCGTCGGACTGTGGGCCGCCTCCCTGTCGCTGGCGCTGGCCGTCGGCCCCCTCATGGCGGGCGTGATCCTCCAGCACACCGCCTGGCACTGGATCTACCTGCCCGCCATACCCGTGGCCCTCCTCACCATGGCACTCGCCGTGCCCCTGGTCGCCGACTCGCGCGCCCCCGGCTCGCGCAAGCTGGACTGGCCCGGCCAGTTCACCGCCGCACTCACCATCACCGCGCTCGTCTACGGCGTCATCGAGGGCGGCGCCCAGTCCTTCTCCGAGCCCCGGGTCGTCGTCGCCCTGGCCCTCGCGGCCGTCGGCGCTCTCGCCTTCGTCCTGGCCGAACGGCGCAGCCCCAGCCCGATGCTGGACCTGACGCTGTTCCGCAGCGCCGCCTTCAGCGCGACCACGCTCATCGCGATGATCAGCTTCCTGGGCCTGATCGGCTTCTTCTTCGTCCTCAGCCTCTACTTCGGCATGGTGCAACGGCTAGACACCCTCGACGCGGGCTACCGCATGCTGATGGTGACCGCGGTGAGCCTGCTCCTCGGAGTCGTCGTCGGACCGCTGATGCGGCGCGTCCCGGCCCGCGCCCTGATCACCACCGGCCTGCTCGCCACCACGGCCGCGCTGCTGTCCCTCACCGCCCTCGACGCGCACACCGCGTTCGGGCCGCTGGCCTGGCGACTGGCACTGCTCGGCCTCGGCATGGGCCTCGTCATCACCCCCATGACCGCCACCGCCGTGGCGTCCGTGCCGCATCACCTGGCCGGTATGGCGGCGGCGGGCAACAACGCCTTCCGGCAGGTCGGCGGCGCCCTCGGCCCCGCCGTCCTGGGCACCCTGCTGACCACCAGGGCCACCGACGCCCTGCCCGGCCACCTCGCCGACGCCGGCGTGCACGGCTCGACGGCCCATCAGGTCACCGCCGCCGTCGACGCCGCCGGACTGGGAGCGGTGTCCCGCCTCGACCTGGGAGCCGACACCGGCCGCGCCCTGGGCGCCCTGTCCGAGTCCTTCCTCGACGGCCTCCGGCTCTGCCTGATCGTCGCGGCGTCACTGGCGCTGGTGGCGGCGGTGGTGGGAGCGGTGCTGCTGCGCAGGCCGAAGCCGGAGCTCTCGCCTGCCCCTGAGATGGGCCCGGTTGTCACCGGCCGAGTGAGCGACGGCGCCGGAAACACCATGGCAGCCACACTCACCCTGATCTCCCTGGCCGGACGCCAGGTAGGCCGGACCGTGGCACACGACACCGGCGGCCACTACCGGCTGACCACCCCCGGAGCCGGTTCGTACGTCCTGATCGCGGCGGCGGACGGCCACCAGCCCCAGGCCACCACGCTCGTGCTCGGCGAGGAGCCGCTGCCCCACGACGTGGTCCTGTCCGGCGGCAGCGCCCTCGCGGGCACGGTGGCCACGGCCGACGACAGGCTGCCGGTCGAAGGCGCGATGGTCGTCGTGACGGACATCCGCGGCGACGTCCTGGCCACGGGCACGACGGACGTGACCGGCGCGTTCGGCTTCGGCCGGCTGCCCGCCGGTGACCTCACGATCGCCGTGAACGCCACCGGCTACCGCCCGGCCGCACTCCCCGTGACGCCCGGCGCCCCGGCCACCGGCCTCGAGGTGCTCCTCCAACCCGGCGCGCGGTTGCAGGGCGTCGTACGGACGGGGAACGGCCGCACCCCCGTGACCGACGCACGGGTCACCCTCGTCGACGCCGCCGGGAACGTCGTGGGCACGGCCATCACCGGCACGGACGGCGCCTACGCCTTCACCGACCTGGACGCGGGCGACTACTCCCTGATCGCCAGCGGGTACGCGCCCGTCGCCACCACCGTCACGGTGGACGGACGGAGTCCGAACGACGTCCATCCGCAGCTGGCTCATCAGGACAGCTGACGGCGGCTGCGGAACTCTTCAGATCCTGGGTTGCTCGCGGCGGCGTTTCCGGGTCCGGTCATGGCCGGGCACGGACGCCGGAATCCGTTGTCGCGTGCTTCCCGGCACGGAAGTCTCCTCCTCTGTGACCAGTGCAGAGGTTGAAGAGGCCGGACTCGACAGTTCGTAGCTGCTGCTGCGGCTGCGGAGGATGGGCATCCGCGAGGTGCACGCCGTGAGCGTCGACATCGGCGAGGACGAGTCCAGCATCCACAAACGCCAGGTGGCCGAAGCGCTCGGCGCGACGATCCACATCCTCGACCGGCGTGCCGAGTTCGCCGACCGGTACGTGGCTCCCGCGATCGCCGCTCAGGCCGTCTACCTCGGTATCCACCCCGTCAGCTCCACGCTGAGCCGCCCGCTGATCGCCCACAGCGCGGTCGGACTGGCCCGTGCGCTCGGCGCGCAGGCCGTGCTGCACACCGCCAACCGCTCCCAGAACACCCTGCGCCGTCTCAACGGGGCGCTGGCGCTGCTCGGTTACGAGGGCGCGTTCGGCAGCCCGTACGATCTCGACCCCGTCACTCGCGACGACAAGCTCGTCGAACTGCGCGCCGCCGGCATCGATCTGCTCGCCGGGCGGATCGTCAGCGGCGACTCCAACCTGTGGTGCCGCGAGTTCGAGTCGGGCATCCTCGACGACCCCGAACTCCACGAGGTCCCCGAAGAGATGTACACCTGGAGCCGGCCGACCGCCCGCCCCGGCGACACCGACACCCTGACCGTCACCTTCGAACACGGGCTGCCCGTCGCTCTCGACGGAGAACCGCTGCCGCTGACCGGGCTGGTCGAGCGGCTCAACCGGCGGGTCGGCGCGTACGGACTCGGCCGCTACTCCGGCCTGGAGCACCTCGATCACGGCGAGAAGGTCCTCGAAATCCGTGAGATGCCCGCCGCCTGGCTCCTGCTCAGCGGCTACCGGCACATCGAGAGCGCCTGCCTGGACGCCGAACTCATCCGCGAGAAGCGGCATCTGGAACAGGTCTGGACGCGGGAGGCCCTCGAGGGCCGCTGGTTCGGTGAACTGCGGCTCGCGGCCCAGGTGTTCATCGACGCCTGCGCCGCCCGCACCACCGGGTCCGTGACCTGGCGACTGCGCACCGGTGGCGCCGACACGCGCTCCATCGCCGTCGGATCACCGCTGTACCTGCGCGACCGGGAGAAGTGGGAGGAGCGGGCGATCAGCGCGGAGTCGGCGCCGTTCGTCCCCGCGGCGGAGACCGTTCTCGCCACCGTCTGAGTGTTCCCTCCCGCCCCTCTCATCGTCTCCCCTCGTCTCTCCTCTCCCCATGGAGCACGCCATGACCACTGCCGCCGTCCGTCACCCCGCCGCCGTCGATGCCGTCAACGCCCTCGCCGGGCCCGGCGGTCATCTGATGACCGCCGCACAGCTCTCCGCGCTGGCCGGTGTCGGCACCGCCGACTGGGCGCGCTTCGCCGCCCACTGGGACGAGCTCACCCTCGACACGTACATGGCCGACGGAGGCACATACCGGTTCCGTCGCTACGGACAGTTCGAGCTCGACCCGGCCGAGGGCGAACTCACCCCGCTTCCGCACGCGCCGTACCGTCAGGAGTCGGACATCAATCCGCTCAACGGCGGCGTCGAGCGGGTATTCGACCCGCTGACCGAGTCCTTCACCGGTGACCCGCTGCTGCGTTCCGTCCTCGTCGAACTCGGCCGGATCTTCACCGCCGTCGACGGCACCGCGTCGTGGAACGTGAAACTGCACCCGTACCGCATCAGCGCCTCCGCGGACCAGCAGGGCCAGCCGGCGCCCGAGGGGCGGCACCGGGACGGCGTCACCTTCATCACCTCGCTGCTGATCGGCCGCAGCAACGTCACCGGCGGTGAGAGCGGCGTCTACTCCGACGAGGGTGAGCACCTGCTCACGGTTACCCTGTCCGAGCCCGGTGACCTGCTGCTGGGCGACGACCGCCGCACGCTGCACTCGGTGACCCCGGTGCGGCCGGTGGACCCCGAACTCGCCGCTCACCGCGACGTCCTGGTGATCGCCTACACCGCCCGCTGAGCCGCCGCTGAAGCCCCACACCTCATCGTCCGCCGCCCTAGGAGCCCCTCATGACCGTCAACGCGGCCCGCCGCGCCTGGCTGACCGATCTGCCCGTCCTGCTGGTCGCGGTGGTGTGGGGCTCCAGCTATCTCGCCGCCAAGGACATCACCACGACCCAGACCGTCCTGGCCGTGCTCCTCCTGCGGTTCGCCGTGGTGCTGCCGGTCCTGGTCGTCACCGGGTGGCGCAAGCTGCGGGCGCTCGACAGAACACAGATACGGGGCGCCGGCGTCCTCGGGCTGATCCTGTCCGGGATCTTCCTCCTGGAGACGTACGGCGTCGTGCACACCTCTGCGACCAACGCCGGGCTCATCATCAGCCTCACCATGATCTTCACGCCGCTCGCGGAGAGCCGGCTCACCGGCACCCGGCCCTCCCGGTCGTTCGCCGCGGCCGCGGGGCTCTCGGTGCTGGGTGTCCTGCTCCTCACCCAGGGCGCCGGGTTCAGCGCACCGTCCCTCGGTGATCTGCTGATGCTGGGCGCGGCCGTGGCCCGTACCGTGCACGTCCTGGCGATGTCGCGCATGCGGTCCGTGCAGGGTGCGGACGCGCTGTCGATGACGACGGTGCAACTGGGCAGCGCGGTCATGGTGTTCGCGCTGTTGTTCGCGGCGCCCGGTACCGGCAGCACCCCGTGGGCGGCCGCGGCGGACTTCGACGCCGGCGACTGGCTCGGACTGCTCTACCTGTCGGCGTTCTGCACCCTGTTCGCGTTCTTCGTGCAGATGTGGGCTGTACGCCGGACATCGCCCTCCCGGGTCAGCCTGCTGCTCGGCACCGAGCCGGTGTGGGCCGCCGTCTTCGGAATCGCACTCGCCGGGGACCGGCCGGGATGGCTGGGGTTGCTGGGCGCGCTCCTCGTGCTCGCGGGCACGGCATGGGGCCGTAGCGCGGCAGCTCCGCGGCAGACGTCAGTCGTCGAGCCAGCCGAGCCGGACGGCGCAGACACCGGCCTGGAATCGGCTGGCCGTTCCTAGCCGTTCGGTCAGTTCGGAGACGAGGCGGCGGACCGTGCGCTCGGAGACCCCGAGCTTGCGGGCCATCGCCTCGTCGGTGAGTCCGCCCCCGAGCATCCGCACCAGCTCGCGGTGGCGGCCGGTCGGGTGCCAGTCGCCCTCGGGGCTGTCGGTCGCGGACTCGGTCAGCACGGTGGCACTGGCCCAGCAGTGCTCGAAGATCCCCCGGAACACCCCGACCAGCGTCTCGCCGCGCAGCACGACGGCGGCGATCTCCCCGTCCGATGTCTGGGACGCGGGCACGATCGCCAGCGAGCGGTCCACCACGATCAGCCGCAGCGGCAGGGTGTGCGCGGTGCGGACCTGGGCGCCCGCGCCGTTCAGCCGCCGCAGATAGGCCGTCATGTGCGGAGCGGCGGCCGCCGAGCTCAGATGGATCGTGCGGGCATGTGTACGACGAGGCGCCGGACGTCGCCCGTACGGTCGCCGCTGCCGGTTACGCGGCGGTCGTCGGCCACACCGACGCGGCGGGGGCCCGCCGGGCCCTGCCGGTGTACCAGGCCGCGGGGCTGCCCTGCCTGCTGCCCTTCGTACGGGCCGGGGTACCCGCACTGAGCTGGGCACCCGACGGGGACGCGCCGGCCCGCAGGATCGTCGAGGGCGCGCTGGCCCTTGGGGTGAACGCGCTCACCGTCGCCCAGGACGAGGAGCCCGGCTGGGCGGCGCTCGGGCTCGCGGTCGGCGAGGAGGCCGGGCGGGCGGGCTCGCGCCGGGCCCCGGTGGCGCGCCGGCGGTGCTGGCACCGCAGGACCGGTTCGCGCGCTTCGCGCAGGGCACGGATCCCGTCCTCACTCCGACGGACTGCGGGCTGGTCTCCTTCGCTCGGCTGCGCCACGCGGCATCGGACCGTGAGGTGTGGGCCGTCCACCCTCAGATGTGCGCGACACGCCGGGTCAGAGCCGCCGTCACGGCACTCGCGCAGGCCCTGTCCGAGGCTCCCGCGCTGCGCGATACGGCACTGAAGGAGGCCGTACGAGTCCGCTCGGGAACCCTGCTCACCGTCGAGGGAGCCCCCCTTGGAGACGGCTGGCTGATCTCCCGGCTGCCGTGGGTGTGCACGGCGGGGACCCCGCTCTGACCCGATGGTTACGCCCGAGCCCGAATCAGCTTTCCAGGGCTTCCCCAGGCCATCCGCATGCGAACCACACCGTCTTCCCGC
Organism: Streptomyces sp. NPDC044719; assembly: GCF_056433405.1. Taxonomy (NCBI): domain Bacteria; kingdom Bacillati; phylum Actinomycetota; class Actinomycetes; order Kitasatosporales; family Streptomycetaceae; genus Streptomyces; species Streptomyces sp. NPDC044719. The sequence continues at coordinate 719,982 of NZ_JBWKHE010000005.1, read as the reverse complement.
CCTCACGCCACACCGACACGCCCCACTTGTCGGCCATCGCGTCGAGCAGGAGCAGCCCACGTCCGTTCTCGGCGTCCGGGTCCTGCCGGGGCGGGGCCGGTCCAGGACATGCCGTACGACGTGACCGGCGGGTTCGGCTTCGGCGACCTGCCCGCCGGTGACCTCACGGTCGTGCGTGAAAGCCACCGGCTACCGCCCGGCCGCACCCCCGTGACCGACGCGCGGGTCACCCTCGTCGACGCCGGGAACGTCGTGGGCACCGCCATCACCGGCGCGGACGGCGCCTACGCCTTCACCGACCTGGACGCGGGCGACTACTCCCTGATCGCCAGGTCCATCCGCGGCTGGCGCATCAGGACAGCTGACGGCCCTCTCTGCTGAAGACGGCTATGTCACTACCGAAGGCACAGGCCAGGAGGCCGCTTTCGTGCAGGGCCACCGCTTGGCACGTTCCGGGTACGTGGATGACATCGATGAGGCTGAAGGTGCGGAGATCCCAGATCCGGACCGAGTGGTCGGGCGAGCCGGTGACGGCGACCGGGCGACCGTCCAACTCGGCGCACACTAGGGCGGTCACGAATCGGGTGTGGCCGGTCATCGCGGGCCCGACGTCCTGGTGTGTGCGCAGGTCCCGCACCCGGATCGCGTGGTCTTCCGAGGCGAACAGGACCACTGGGCGGTCGCCCAGCGTCGTACAGGCGATCGGCCCCTGCGAATAGCCCGGTGCGGGAGCCCCCAGGGCTCGGCCCTTGGCCAGATCCCAGACCCTGACGGTCTTGTCGGCCGAGGACGCCGTGACGGCGACCGGGCGGCGGTCCAGTACCGTGCACGCGACGACCGAGACCCATCTGCCGTGGCCCTTGAGGGGCGGATACATCTCTTCGCCCGTGGCGAGATCCCACACCCGTACGTTGGCCTTCAACGTCGTGCCGACCGCGACCGGGCGTCCCTTCAGGGCGGTGCACGCCACCCGCTCGACGGATTCGAAGTCGAGCAGGATGGGCGCCCCCACGGGCTCGCCCGACAAGAGGTCCCATGTCCGCACGGTGTAGTCCAGGTCGCCACTGCTGACCGCGACCGGGCGACCGGCCAGCATCGTGCAGACCATGGATCGCACACCTTCCGCGTGGCCGGCCATGGGCTCGCCCACGGGCAGTCCGGTGGCAAGATCCCACACCCGCACGGTTCTGTCCTCGGAGGCGGTGACCAGGACGGGTCGTTCGTCGAGGGACGACAGGTCGAGGCTCGTGACCACGTTGGTGTGACCGATCACGGGTTCGCCGGCGACCTGGCGAGGCGACAGGTCCCAGACCCGCACCGTGCCGTCGAACGATCCGGTGACGGCGACCGACTGCCCGGACAGTGACGAGCATGTCACCGACAGAACACCGGAGTTGTGCCCCTTCAGCGGCGGCCCCACCTGCTGCCGCGTGGTCAGGTCCCAGGTCCGGACGGTCGCGTCCTCGTGGCTGACGAGCGCGACCGGCCGGCCGTCGAGCTCCGCGCACACCAGCGAGAACGCCCAGTCGGCGTGGCCCGGCCACTCGGCCAGGTACCGGCCGGTCTCCAGGTCCCAGAGGTGCATGGAACCGTCCCGTGCGTGGCCGACGGCGACCGGGCGGTCGTCCAGCCGTGTACATCCCACGGCCAGGATCCAGAGGTCCCTGGTGCCCTGCAGAGCGCGCAGCTTGCGCTGGGACCCCAGGTCCCAGACAAACAGATCTTCTCCGATCGCGCTGACGGCGACGACGGGCCGGCCACGCACCACCGCACACGCGAGGGAGGTCACATGGCCCTTCACGGTCAGCGGCACTCCCACGGGGCGGCCGGTGGCCAGGTCCCGGATCCGGACCGTGTTGTCCTCCGCTCCGGTGACGGCGACCGGGCAGCCGTCCAGCTCCGTGCACACCAGCTTCTCCACCGACTTGGTGTGGCCGGTCAGGGGCTCTCCCACGGGGCGGCCGGTGGTCAGGTCCCAGATCCGGACCGTGTTGTCCTTCGAGCCGGTGACGGCGACGGGACGACCGTCCAGCTCCGTGCACACCACCGCCTGGACCGCGTCGGTGTGCCCGGACAGCGGTTCTCCGAGCGGCCGTGCGGTGGTCAGATCCCAGATCCGCACGGTGTTGTCCCGGGCAGCGGTGACGGCGACCGGCCGGCCGTTCAGCTCCGTGCAAGCCACCCCGCCCACCGGGGCCGTGTGACCGACCAACGCGCCCCGCATGTTGGCCGACACCTGCCAGCCGGACGCGGTGACGGGCTTCCACGTATGCTTGGCCGACCGGCTGTTGAACGCCTCCAGGACCGTCGGCACGTTGAAACGAGCGGCGTTCACCGCCAGGACCTGGCGCCGGCTCGCCACGTCCAGCTCGCGATGGACGTTGAGGGCGAGGAGATAGATCGCCGCGTGCAGGCGCGCGAGGTCGCTCTCGGCCCGCAGCAGGTGGAGGGCGAGGGTGTCACAGTCCGCGTGGACCAGGTACTCGGTGTCGGCCAGCAGCGTGTCGAGCAAACCGGCGGCGACCGCGTGGGTGGCCAGGTGCCGCAGGGCGTACGGATGTGCCCGCCCCCAGTCGCGTGTGCCGTCCAGGTGATACGGCACCGCCCCCCGCAGCACCACCGTGAACGCCCGGTGCGCCCGCCCCGGGTCCTGTCCCTGTCGCAGATACTCCGCCATCGATTCGTGGTACAGCCGGTACACCGACCGCCCGTCCTCCACCGCTTCGACGACGTACGCCCCGGCGTCTCGCCGGAGTTGGTGAAGGTCGTGATTGGCGTACGGCCGGCCGGCGAGTTCCGAGGCGAGCGGGGCCCAGATGTCCTCCCAGGGCAGGCCCTGGCCCTCGGCGTAGGCGAGGGGGCGGAGGAGGTCGAGGATGCGGTCGGCGTCGTCGGCGAAGCGCTGGTGCAGGTCGCGGTGCATGGCGTCGGCCGCGGCGCGGGGCAGGGAGCGGCGCCAGACGGGGTCGTCCGGGTCGGGCAGGGCCGGGGTCGCGGCGAGCGTGCCCGCGGTGATGCGGGCGACCAGGAAGCAGTTGCCCGCAGCCGCGGCGACCGCCTCCGCCACACCCATGCGCACCCGGCCCGGGCAATCGAGGTACGGCGAGTCCCGGTGGGCGTCCAGGAGATTGCGCAGCGTGTAGACGAGGACGGCGTCCGGGTCGGCGTACAGCGTCGAGTCGAGGTCGATGTGGCCGTCCGGGGACAGGCCGAGGGGAGCGAAGAGGTGGGGGCGGGTGCCGAGGAGGAGGCGCAGGTGAGCCGCCGCCAGTTCCATCAGCGGGCGTAACACCTGACCGCACAGGCTCGTCGGCGTCGCCGCCTCGTCCAGGCCGTCGATGAGGATGACGTGAGGGCGGTCCGGTTCGGGACGGGCACCGAGGTGGTTGAGCAGATCCGCCACCGCCTCCACCGGCGGCAGCCGCAGCGCCGCGCAGACCGCCCGCACGATCTGCTGGTCGGTGAGGCTCTGCGCGTACACGGTCGTCCCGATGGACTGCGCAGGCGGAAGCTGATCCTCGCGCAGTCCGATCGACGAAAGCGGCACCGTACGCCGGTACTCGGGGTCGCTCACCGCCGCCAGCAGACCCAGTACGGCCGTCTTACCCGACCCGGGAGCACCGGTGACCACCAGCGCCGGGCACGCCTCGGCGGCCGGGTCGCCGAGCCACTCGGTGATGTCGTGCAGGGCCCGGTGACGGCCCGAGAACCACCAGCCCACCCTGCTCGGATCGCTGTGCCCCATCGCCCGCCGCAGCAGCCGCGTCCGGAACTCCACGTCCCGGCGCTTGTCCTGCTCGTCCCACTCCGCCGCCTGTTGCAGGGCCATGTCGGTGTGGGAGAGACGGTGGCTGTGCTTCGCGTTGGGCAGGAACGGCGGGATCTCGCCCGTCAGGCCGATGATCTCCAGGCCGATGTGCTGGAAGTCCGGGCGTTTCGGGTTGGTGCGCGTGGCGTTCACGACCGCGTCCAGGGCCAGCAGCGGCGGGGTGTAGCCGGCCGTGGCCAGGCTGGTCACCGCCTCGGCCAGCAGCTCCGGGAAGGCACCCGTCTGGGCGAGTTCCCGCGGCTGCGCCGAGGTGATCACCGCCAGACCGGCCTCGTCCTCGCGCCAGTCGTTCTTCAACCGGGCCATGGCGGCCAGCAGTTCGTTGCCGCCCTGGCCGGAGAAGCAGGTGTCGAGCATCAGCAGCAGCCGCCGCACCTTCGTCCCGGCGAGGATCTTGCGCGCCAGCGTGCCGGGCAGCAGCGCGTCGTACAGATCGTCCGGCTCGGTGTCCGCGGTGAGCAGGACATAGTCGCCGTTGTCGAGGACCTCCCCGTGCCCCGCGACGTACACGGCGACGACATCGTCCGGACGGCGCTCTGGAGCACGGCAGAACTCGCGCAACTCGCGCAGCAGTTGGTGCTTGCTGGGGTTCAGGCCGAGGTCGGACACGTGCGTGTAGCCGAGCTCGCCGGTGAACAGCTCCACCACCCTGCGACGGGCCTCCACCAAACCCGGCCGGTCCCACTCCAGCTCCGCAGGCGCGTTCGGGTAGTGGCTGACAGCGGTCGCGATGAGGAAACGCCGTGGCTCGGTCCCGCTCACGCCAGGCCCTCCGCTACCGCTTCGCCCGTCTCCTTCGCCGTCAGATAGAGCGTGGCGTCGTGCGCGTGCGAGCCGTTGTGGACGACCCTTCCGGCCACGCCCGTCCCGAAGAACAGCGACAGGTCCCGCACCGCTGCCACGACATCGCCCTGGTCGACGACGTTCGTCCACGACGCCGTCCCCGGCCACGTCTCAGGCCCGGGTCGCAGCCGGTCGACGACCATGCGCATCCCCAGCGGCGACCCCAGCGTCACCAGCGCGCGCACTCCGTGCCCGTCCAGTGCGCACAACGCCTCGTACGCGACGACCGAGCCGAGCGAGTGCGCCACCACCACCCGCGTGTCGGGGCCTATCGCCTCCTCGACCCGGCTCCGGGCCGCCTCCCGCAACTCCCCGTCCAGCAGATAGCGGCGGACCTGCTTCAGATCGAAGACCAGCGCCCGCAGGGTCACATCGCCGAAGAAGCGCGAGTGCTGGAGGACCCGCAGGGCCGTCTGCGCGGCACGTGGGGAGCGGGCCAGGGTGTCCCCACCGGGCGGCGGCACGCTCGGATCGACCCGTGCCGCCTCCGACCACCACTCCAGCAGCAGCTCCGACTCGAACCCGTCCTCCACGTCGTCCGCCGTGAACATCGGGTCGCCGACGGCGAGGGTGTGCCCGGGGGGCCGGAACAGGTCGCCGTAGAACGCCATCCGCAGGTCACCGGTGGCGAGTTCCGGGCCGCCCGCCCGGTCGAGCCCGTCGGCGAGCGCCGGCTCCCAGTCCTTCAGCAGCGTCTTGCTTCCCAGCCGCTGCTTCCCCACCCCGTGCACACCAACGATCCGCGCCATCGCACCCGTCCCCCGAGTTCAGCAGGACCCTTCACTCTAGAGTGGCCGGCTCGGCCCCGCATTCGAACCACACCGTCTTCCCGCCCTCACGCCACACCGACACGCCCCACTTGTCGGCCATCGCGTCGAGCAGGAGCAGCCCACGTCCGTTCTCGGCGTCAGGGTCCTGCCGGGGCGGGGAGACGGGCAGCCCGTCGCTGCCGTCCGACACCTCGACCCGCACGCCGTGCGGCTGCCGCAGCAACAGCAGGGTGCAGCGCCGGTCCGGAACGTGCCGTACGACGTTCGCGAGCAGCTCGGTCACGCCGAGTTCCACGGCGTCGGACAGCTCGGGCGTGCGCCACTCCTCGAGGAAGGAGCGCACGATACGGCGGATGTGGCGGGCTGCGTGTTCACCGACGGTGAGGCGGATCGTGTACTGGGCGGGAAAGTAATCGTTCACGAGACGAGGCTGACGTGCGGTGACTACCCTCGGCTACGGAACGAATACAACCCGTCCCGTGGTGGACGGAGTTGCGTGAGAGGGGCTCTGCGTGACCAACATCAACGCCCTTGACCCGGGTGCCTCGCCCTTGGACTACTACGGCTTCGAGCTGCGGCGGCACAGGGAGGCGGCGGGCCTGACGCTGAAGCAGCTCGGGGGAATCCTCAACTACACCGGCTCGCTGGTGGGCCAGATCGAGACAGCGCGGAAGGTTCCGACGCCGGAGTTCAGCGAACGGGCGGACGCGGCCCTGGGCACGGACGGCATGTTCTCCCGGCTGGTGGAACTGGTGCTGCGCAGTCGGCTTCCGGCCTGGTTCCAGCAGGTGGCGGAGCTGGAGATGCGGGCCACCGAGATCTGCTCCTTCCAGACGCACATGGTCCTCGGGCTGCTGCAGGCCCAGGGGTACGCGGGGGCCGTACTCGGGGCGCTGGACCAGACCGACCTCGAAGACCGCACGGCGGTACGGCTGGCTCGTCAGCGGGTCTTCGAGAAGGCGGAACCGCCGGTCTTCTGGGCGGTCCTGAGCGAGGCCGCGCTGTACTTGGAGATCGGGAGCCCGGAAGTAATGCGGGAGCAACTGGCCCACCTGTTGTCCTTCGAGCGCGACCCTCGGATCAACATCCAGGTGTTGCCGTTCTCGGCGGGTGCGCACGCAGGGCTGACAGGCTCATTCGACATCTACCGCTTTGCGAGCGATCCGACCATCGTCTACACGGAGAGCTACGGCAGCGGTCATCCAACTGCGAATCCGGACACCGTCAAGAACTGCTCGCTCCGTTACGATCACCTTCGAGCTGCCGCGCTCTCCCTCAAGGACTCGGCGAAGCTCATCCGGCGCGTGATGGAGGAACGCTATGGGGATCCAGTGGCATAAGTCGTCGTACAGCAGCGACCAGGGCGGCCAGTGCCTGGAGGTCGCCGAAACCCCGCACACCACCGTCGCAATACGCGACTCCAAGAACCCGGCGGGACCGATCCTCACCCTCGACCCCGCCACGTTCTCCACCTTCATCAACTGGACGACGGCGACTACAACCGCTGAATGATCGTGCCGGTGGCCAAACCGCCCCCCGCACACATCGTGATCAGCGCGAACTCCTTGTCCGTGCGCTCCAGTTCATGAAGCGCCGTCGTGATGAGCCGGGCCCCGGTCGCCCCGACCGGGTGCCCGAGGGCGATCGCGCCGCCGTTGACGTTCACCTTCGACAGGTCCTGCTCGAAGACCCGCGCCCAACTCAGTACCACGGACGCGAACGCCTCGTTGATCTCGACGAGGTCGATGTCCTTCAGGGACATCCCGGCCTTGCCCAGCACGGCGTTGGTCGCGTCGATCGGGCCGTCGAGGTGGAAGTGGGGGTCGGACCCCACCAGCGCCTGGGCCACGATCCGGGCCCGGGGTCGCAGCTTCAGGGCGCGAGCCATCCGCTTCGACGCCCACATGATCGCCGCCGCCCCGTCGGAGATCTGCGACGAGTTGCCGGCCGTGTGCACAGCAGTCGGCATGATCGGCTTCAGAGAAGCCAGTGCTTCCGCCGACGTGTCGCGCAGACCCTCGTCCTTGTCGACCAGGCGCCACATGCCCTGCCCGGCGTGCTGTTCTTCCTCCGTCGTCGGGACCTGGACGGCGAAGGTCTCTCGTTTGAAGCGCTCCTCCGCCCAGGCGTGGGCGGCCCGCTCCTGGGAGGCGAGCCCGAGCGCGTCGACGTTCTCCCTCGTCAGCCCCCGGTGCCGGGCGATCCGCTCGGCCGCCTCGAACTGGTTCGGCAGGTCCACGTTCCACTCGTCGGGGAACGGCTTGCCCGGCCCGTGCTTCGAGCCCGACCCCAGCGGCACCCGGGACATCGACTCCACCCCGCAGGAGATGCCGACGTCGATCACGCCGGTGGCGACCATGTTGGCCAGCATGTGGGAGGCCTGCTGCGACGACCCGCACTGCGCGTCGACGGTCGTCGCCGCCGTCTCGTACGGCAGCCCCATCGTGAGCCAGGCCGTGCGCGCGGGGTTCATGGACTGCTCGCCGGCGTGGGTGACCGTGCCGCCGACGATCTGTTCGACGCAGTCGGCGGGGATGCCGGTGCGGCCCAGGAGTTCGCGGTAGGTCTCGCCCAGCAGATAGGCGGGGTGCAGATGGGCGAGCGCGCCGCCGCGCTTGCCGATCGGAGTGCGTACGGCTTCGACGATCACGGGTTCGGCAGCCATGGGTGCGGGTCCTCTCCGGGAGGCTACGCGGAACTAGTACGCGTTCTAGTTCTGTCAGCAGTGTGCTGACGGTCACTCGGTGACCGCAAGGGTCGTGCGGGCAATTGAGGGGTCCATGCCTCTTGCTAGTTGTAGAACCCGTTACTACCGTCACCGCAACTCCGCACAGCTGATGGGCCGTCAGAACAAGAGTCGGTACGAGTGGTGGGAGCCGCCCATGCCCTGTCCCGCGCTGCCCGACGGGTTCGACTTCACCGACCCGGACCTGCTCCATCAACGCGTGCCCCTGCCGGAGTTCGCCGAGCTGCGCCGGGTCGAGCCGGTCTGCTGGGTGCCGCAGCCGCCCGGTCTCGCCGGCTTCCAGGACGAGGGGTACTGGGCCGTCACCCGGCACGCCGACGTCAAGTACGTCTCCACACACCCGGAGCTGTTCTCGTCGTACCTCAACACGGCGATCATCCGCTTCAACGAGCACATCGACCGGGACTCCATCGACGCCCAGCGGTTCATCCTGCTCAACATGGACCCGCCGGAGCACACCCGGGTCCGGCAGATCGTGCAGCGCGGGTTCACGCCCCGGGCGATCCGAGCCCTGGAGGAACGGCTGCGGGCCCGGGCCCTCGCGATCGTCGCCAACGCCCGCACGCACACCGGGCCGTTCGACTTCGTCACCCAGGTCGCCTGCGAACTGCCGCTCCAGGCGATCGCGGAGCTGATGGGCGTACCGCAGGAGGACCGGGACAAGATCTTCGACTGGTCCAACAAGATGATCGCCTACGACGATCCCGAGTACGCCATCACCGAGGAGGTCGGCGCCGAGTCGGCCACGGAGATCATCGCCTACGCGATGAACATGGCCGCCGACCGCAAGCAGTGCCCCGCCCACGACATCGTCACGCAACTGGTCGCGGCGGAGAACGAGGGCAACCTCAACTCGGACGAGTTCGGCTTCTTCGTGCTGATGCTGGCCGTCGCGGGCAACGAGACCACCCGCAACGCCATCACCCACGGCATGCACGCCTTCCTCACCCACCCCGAGCAGTGGGAGCTGTACAAGAGGGAGCGCCCGTCGACGACGGCGGAGGAGATCGTGCGCTGGGCGACCCCGGTCGCCGCCTTCCAGCGCACCGCCACACAGGACACCGAGCTGGGCGGCAAGCGCATCCGCAAGGGGGATCGGGTGGGGTTGTTCTACGCCTCCGCCAATCACGACCCCGAGGTCTTCGACGAGCCGGACGACTTCGACGTCACCCGCGATCCCAACCCGCACCTCGGGTTCGGCGGGGGCGGCCCGCACTACTGCCTCGGCAAGTCCCTCGCGGTACTGGAGATCGACCTCATCTTCAACGCCATCGCCGATGCCATGCCGGGTCTGAGGCTGGTGGACGATCCGCGCCGGCTGCGGTCGGCATGGATCAACGGTGTGAAGGAGCTCCGCGTCAGTACGGGCAGCTGAGTGGGGCGAAGGCGGCGACCCCGGGGATCAGGGGGCCGCCGCCTGGCCGTCCAGAGAAACAGCCTTCGCTGATGCCTGCAATGTCCCCTTTTACTAGGTGCGGCCGCATTCAGGGCGGCGGCTAGGCCTGTGACCGGGACTGGTATCTACGGCCTCGCTTCGTACGTGACGTCGGTCATGTGGGGCGCTTCACTGCCGTGGGCGCGTCGAAGGTGACCGGCGTCTCGAACGCCGCCCGGCGTGTGGCGCGGCGCAGCGCCCTGAGCACCGCCGGGCCCAGGGTCAGTGTCAGGGCGACCGTGACGACGGCCCGGCCCAGGTCCCAGCCGAGCGAGGTGGCCAGGCAGTACGCCAGGAAGCGGGCCAGGTTGGCGGGGACCGCCGCCTGCGGGTCGAAGGCGACGTTCGAGGCGAGCGCGCTCATGAAGGGCCAGCCGGCCATGTTCATCACCGTGCCGTAGGCGAACGCGGCGAGGAAGCCGTACCCGGCGAGCATCGCCAGCTCGGTACGGCCGCGCAGGCGGTCCGGGCCCGGCAGCAGCCCCGCGCCCATCGCGAACCAGCCCATCGCCAGCATCTGGAACGGCATCCAGGGGCCGACCCCGCCCGTGAGCAGCGCCGACGCGAACATCGTCACCGAGCCCAGCACGAACCCGAAGCCCGGGCCGAGGACCCGGCCGCTCAGCACCATCAGGAAGAACATCGGCTCGATACCGGCCGTACCGGCGCCGATCGGCCGCAGGGCGGCCCCCGTGGCGGCCAGCACGCCGAGCATCGCCACCGCCTTCGGGCCCAGACCGGACTCCGAGATCGCCGCGGCCACCACCGCCACGAGCAGCACGAGCAGGCCCGCGAAGAGCCAGGGCGCGTCCTGCGCGTGGGCGCTGAGCTGCGACGTGGGCGGGGCGAGGAAGGGCCAGGTGAAGCCGACGACGCCCACGGCGCTGACGAGGGCCAGGGCGGCGAGGGAGCGGGGGCCGAGGCGGACGGCCCGGGCCTGGCGCCGGGTGTTCATGAACCGGCCTCGGAGTGCAGGGCCTCGCGGACCTGGGACACCGTGAGCCAGTGCTGCGGGGCCAGGATCTTGGTGACCTGCGGGGCGAAGGACGGGGATGAGACCACGACGTCCGCCGTAGGCCCGTCCGCGATCACCTCGCCCTCGGCGAGCAGCACGACCCGGTGGGCGATCTCGGCCGCCAGCTCCACGTCGTGTGTCGCCAGCACGATGGCGTGCCCCTCGGCGGCGAGTGCGCGCAGCACGGTGACCAGCCGGGCCTTCGCCGCGTAGTCCAGGCCCCGGGTCGGCTCGTCCAGGAGCAGCAGCGGGGGCCGGGCGGTCAGTACGACGGCCAGGGCGAGGGCGAGACGCTGGCCCTCCGAGAGGTCCCGGGGGTGAGTGTCGTCGGTGACGCCCGGGAGCAGCTCGGTGACCAGGGCACGGCAGGTGCCGGGTGTCGCTCCCGCGTCCTGGTCGGCCGCCGCGCACTCGGCGGCGACGGTGTCGGCGTAGAGGAGGTCGCGGGGTTCCTGGGGGACGAGGCCGACCTTGCGGACGAGGTCCCTCGGGGCGGTGCGGTGCGGTGTGGCTTCGCCGAGCCGGATGGTTCCGGAGGTGGGGGTGATGAGGCCCACCAGGGAGTTGAGGAGGGTGGATTTTCCGGCGCCGTTGCGGCCCATGAGGGCGATGGTTTCGCCGGGGGTGATCGTGAGGTCGATGTGGCGCAGGGCTTGGATGCGGGAGCGTGTGACGGAGAGGGCTTGTACTTCGCCTACGGGGGTGGGGGGTGCCGGGTGTCGGCGGGTGCCGGTGGTGTGTGGCTGGTCGCGCCCACGCGGCGGTAGCCGCAAATTGATTGCAGCCCCACGCCCCTGAAGGGCGATGCCCTCGCGTCCCTCAAGACGTCCGCGTAGATCCGCTGACCTCCGCCGCGCGTCACGGACCGTCAGTGGCAAGGGGGTCCAGCCGGCCAGGCGGCCCAGGGCCACCACCGGGGGATACACCGGGGACACCGCCATGACCTCGGCCGGAGGGCCGACGATCGGGGCGGCGCCCGGGCTCGGCAGCAGGGCGACCTGGTCGGCGTACTGGATGACGCGTTCCAGGCGGTGTTCTGCCATGAGGACCGTCGTGCCGAGGTCGTGCACGAGGCGCTGGAGGACCGCCAGGACCTCCTCGGCGGCGGCCGGGTCGAGTGCGGAGGTCGGCTCGTCCAGGACGAGGACGGCGGGGTGCGGGGTGAGGACCGAGCCGATCGCCACGCGCTGCCGCTGGCCGCCGGAGAGCGTCGCGATCGGGCGGCTTCGCAGGTCGGCCAGGCCGAGGAGGTCGAGCGTCTCCTCCACGCGGCGGCGCATCACGTCCGGGGCGAGGCCCAGCGACTCCATGCCGTAGGCGAGTTCGTCCTCGACGGTGTCGGTGACGAAGTGGGCGAGCGGATCCTGGCCCACCGTGCCGACGACGTCGGCGAGTTCGCGCGGCTTGTGCGTGCGGGTGTCGCGTCCGGCCACCGTGACCCTGCCCCGCAGGGTGCCGCCGGTGAAATGCGGCACGAGCCCGCTGACCGCGCCCAGGACGGTGGACTTGCCGACACCTGACGGACCGGCCAGGAGGACGAGTTCGCCCTCCGGGACCTCGAAGTCGATGCCCTGGACGGTGGGTTCGGAAGCACCGTCGTACGTCACGGAGACATCCTCGAAGCGGATCACGACGGCTCCTTGGGATCGGGGGCGACGAACGCGGGCAGCAGACCGAGCAGGATCGCCGCCGCGGGCCAGACGGGGAGCGTGGGGGCCACGAGCGGCACCACGCCGGGGTGCAGGGCCGCGGGGTCACGGACCGAGGCGAGCACGAGGAGCGCGGCGACCGCCACGCCGGAGGCGACGACCAGCAGCGCGCGCACGTCCCAGCGGTCCGGGCGGTACCGGGTGCGCAGCGACCTCCGGCCGCCGAGCCGGAGGCCCGCGAGAGCGGCGGCGAGGCCGACGAGCAGGATTGGGAAGCCGTAGGCGGCGCCCTCGGCGGTGAGCAGCCCGTACGTTCCGGCGCAGACGCCGAGCAGGCCGCCGAGGGTGAGGACGGCGGTGGTACGGCGGACCGCGGCCGGGACCCGGGCGGTACGGCCGTAGCCACGGGCGTCCATCGCGGCGGCCAGGGACACCGAGCGCTCCAACGCGCCCTCCAGGACCGGGAGGCCCACCTGCAGCAGGCCCCGGAGCCCCTTGTCCGGGCGGCCGCGCAGCCGGCGGGCGGCACGCAGGCGCTGGACGTCGGCGATGAGGTTCGGCGCGAAGGTGAGGGCGACGACGACCGCGACGCCCATCTCGTACAGGGCGCCCGGGAGGGACTTGAGGAGGCGTGAGGGATTGGCGAGGGCGTTCGCGGCGCCGACGCAGACGAGCAGGGCGGCCAGTCGCAGACCGTCGTACAACGCGAAGGCGAGGGCCTCGGCCGTGACCTCGCCGCCGAGACGGATGCCCTGCGCCCAGTCGGGGAGGGGCACTTCGGGGAGGGGGACGAGGGTGTGCGTGCCGGGGATGGGGGAGCCCAGGACGATCGCGAAGAGGAGGCGGACGAGCAGGACGGCGAGGGCGAGTTTGACGAAGGCGCCGTAGGAACGGGACCAGGGGGTCGCCGGGCGGCAGGTCGCCACGACGTAGGCGGAGACCGCGATGAGGAGGGTGAGGAGGAGGGGGTTGGTGGTGCGGGTGGCGGCGGTGCCGAGGGAGAGGGACCAGAGCCACCAGGCCCCGGGGTGCAGAGGGGCTCGGGGCCGGCGCGGGGGGTGGGAGGGCGCGTCGCTGAGCCGGTCCGCGCTGCTAAGCCTGGTCACGCCGCCGTACCTGCCAGACCGCCGCCGCCCCCAGTGCCGTCACCACGGCGATGCCCGCCAGCAGGCCCAGGGACGGGCCCTTGTCGTCGGACGTGTCCTTCTTCGCCGCCGGTGACGACTTCTTGGAGCCGGACACCTGCTCACCGCAGCCCTTCTCCGGGTAGCCCGCGATCGCGCACAGCAGGGCGTTCGTGTCGTAGCGCAGCGGCTTGGCGACCGTCGCGAGGGCATCTGCCGTGGTCGCGTCGGGGGAGACCCGGGCACAGGCCGTCCGGGCGGGGGGCGGGGTCTCGCCCTGCGGGGCGTCCGTCTTCGTGCCGGGGTCGATGACGAGCGCCACCCGCTTCTTGCCGTCCTGCGCGGGGGTCTTCGCGCAGATGGTCTCGAAGTCGGCCGTGCCGCGCGGCCGGGCCGCCTCGGCGGAGTCCTCGCTCACCGCGAAGCGGAAGCCCTGGACGTCGCCGTCCGAGGGGCGGGCCATGGACGGGCCCTGGGTGGCGTAGACCCAGCGGTCGCCGTCGCGGTCCCAGAACGACCAGTACCGGTATCCGGCGGCCTGGGCCTGGCCCGCGCCCGCGATGAGCAGGAGCGAGGCCAGCAGGAGGAGAACGGCCCGGCGGATCATGACTGCTGCCTCTTCTTGCGGCCGGTGAAGAGGAAGCCGATGCCGATACCGGCGACGAGGCAGACCCCGACGTACCACCAGACGCCGAAGAAGTCCGACTTCGCGTCGTCCTTCGTGTCGGCAGCCGAAGGCTGTTCGGGGGCCTGCGGGGCCGGGCCCGTCGCGTTGAGCTGCTTCACCAGGTCCGTGCCGCCGAAGTCGCGCGGGTTCGCGCCGGTCGCGTGCGCGGCGAGGATCAGCTGGGCGTAGGCGGCGGGGCCGTTCTGGGCGGCCCAGGTCGCGGAGTTCTTCTCCAGCCAGGCCAGGGACTTCTCGGCCTGTGCGGTGTCGCCCCGTGCGGCGAGCGCGACGACCGCGTCGGCGGTGTTGCCGTGGTCGGGCTGGGGGTCCGCACCGGCGAGGGCCGAGGTGAGGTGGCCGTCGTCCTTGGTGAGGGCCTTCGTGAGGTAGGCGGCACCGTTGGCCGCCGCCTGCTCCGGTGTCCCTGGCTTGGCGCAGGTGGCGTCGGACTTGGTACTGCCGGGCTTCACCACCATGCCCGTGCCCAGCGTGCCCAGCACACCCGCCGCCGTGGCGTCCGCGTTGGCCGCCAGCTTGCCCTTCTTGTCCGGCTGGAACGCGAAGGCGCCGTCACCGTCCCCGCCGCAGGGCAGGGCGAGCTTCAGCAGGGCGTCGAGGGGCGACTTCCCGCCCTTCTCGACCTGGTCCGGCTTCTCGCCGACGGCGGTCAGCGCGCCTATGACGACGGACGTGGAGTTGGTGTCGCTGGCGCCGCCGGGCGAGTAGCCCCAGCCGCCGTCCTTGTTCTGGACGGACTTCAGCCAGCCGACGGCCTTGCCGGTGACGGCGTCCTGACCGCCGAGCGTGGCCAGGGCCTGGACGGCGGCGGCCGTGGCGTTGGTGTCCAGCATGGTCTTGGCGTCGCACGCGGCGGTGGGGTCGGGGCGGTAAGAGGCGAACCCGCCGTCCTCGCACTGCTGCCGGACCAGCCAC
Source organism: Streptomyces sp. NPDC044719 (assembly GCF_056433405.1). NCBI lineage: Bacteria > Bacillati > Actinomycetota > Actinomycetes > Kitasatosporales > Streptomycetaceae > Streptomyces > Streptomyces sp. NPDC044719. The sequence continues at coordinate 704,971 of NZ_JBWKHE010000005.1, read as the reverse complement.
TGGACGGACTTTCCGGCGGGCTTCACACCCACCGTGTCCTGCGCGAGGAAGGCGAGCGACTGGCGCCAGACGCCGTCGAACTTCGGGTCCTTGCCCCCGTACAGGGCGGAGGGGAACGCCTGGGACGGTGACGGGGACGGGTCGGCGGCGGCCGGGGTGGCGGCGCCGATCACGGCGACTGCGGCCAGGACCGCGGCGCTGCGGCGGACGTTCATGATCGGCGGGTGCCTCTCCCTGTGGGGGAGTCGGGCAGCACGGGGCACCCCCGGGCGGCTCGGCTCCGTATACCTCGACGGTGCCGTGCACCGGCGGGCTGCCGGGCACGTGAGCCGGTCACGATCCGTACGGGGCGATCCGGCTCACCGCCTGCCTCGGCGGGCGGTTCACGGTTGCGGGTCAGCGCCGGAATTGCACCGGCTTCCCCCTGTACGGGTGTGATGACGACCCGCTTACTGTACCCGCACGTCAAAAACGGGCCGAGGGCGCCGTACGGCCGGGTAACTTCGGCCCATGGCGACGACACCACCGGGAAGGCTCCTCGGCTCGGGCCGCCGCGCCGACGTGTACGAGATCGACGAGATCTGGGTGCTGCGCCGGGAACGGGAGGGCGGGGGCGACGCGGCGGCCGAGGGTGCGGTGATGGAGCACGTGCGTTCCCACGGCTATCCGGTGCCCCGGGTGCGCCCGACCGGCTCGCGCTCCGACCTGGTGATGGAGCGGCTCTCCGGCCCGACCATGCTCCAGGCCTGTCTGGCGGGCACGCTGGAGGTGGCGGAGGCCGGTTCGATCCTGGCCGGGCTCCTGCGCGACCTGCACACCGTCCCCGCCCTGCACTCCACCGACCCGGCGGCCCGCGTCCTCCACCTGGACCTCCACCCGGAGAACGTGATGCTCACGCCCGAGGGGCCGCGCGTCATCGACTGGTCCAACACGGAGGAGGGCGACCCGGGGCTGGACTGGGCGGCGTCGGCGGTGATCCTCGCCCAGGCCGCCGTCTCCGGCGACCCCCTGGCCACGGCCGCCCGCACCATGCTGGCCGCCCTCCTCGCGGGCCCGACCCCGCTCACGCGGCCGAACCTGACGGAGGCGCTGCGCCGGCGGGCCGGCAATCCGACCATGAGCGGCAGGGAGGTCGAACTGCTGCACCACGCCGAGGAGTTGATCCTGTCCGTGAGGCAAACCGGTTAACGTGAAGCTCCACGACCACACGCAGGAGCGTCCATGACTGATCAGGCGGGGAACTCCGAGCAGGAGCCGCTCTCCAAGATCGATACCTCGGTTCCGCACTCGGCGCGGATCTGGAACTACTGGCTGGGCGGGAAGGACAACTACGAAGTCGACCGTGTGGCCGGTGACGCGTTCCGCGAGATCTTCCCCGGGATCGAGACCGGGGCGCGCGCCGCTCGCTACTTCCTCGCCCGCGCCGTTCGCCATCTCGCCGCCGAAGAGGGCATCCGCCAGTTCCTGGACATCGGCACCGGGCTGCCCAACGTGGACAACACCCACCAGATCGCCCAGCGGGTGGCCCCGGAGAGCCGGATCGTCTACGTCGACAACGACCCGCTGGTGCTGGCCCACGCCCGCGCGCTGCTCACCAGCACACCGGAAGGCGTCACCAACTACGTCGACGCCGACCTGCGCAAGCCCAGCACGATCGTCCGGGAAGCCGGTAAGACGCTGGACTTCGACCAGCCCGTCGCGCTCATGCTGATGGGCATCCTCGGCCACATCGAGGACCACGACGAGGCGCGCTCGATCGTGGCGGAGCTGGTGGACGCCCTGCCGTCCGGCAGCTACCTCGTCCAGTACGACAGCACCGACACCAGCGAGGACTACCTCCGGGCCATCGGGCAGTACAACGACGGCGGCTCGATCCCGTACATCCTGCGCAGCCCCGAGCAGATCGCCCGCTACTTCGACGGTCTGGAGCTGCTGGAGCCGGGCGTCACGTCCTGCTCGCGCTGGCGTCCCGACGCCGAGGCCCTGGGCCTGCCGGCGGAGGTGCACCAGTACGGCGGTGTCGCCCTCAAGCGCTGAACCCCGGGGAGCCTCGCTCAGGTCTCCTGAAGTATGCGGTGCAGGATGGTCGGAGTCTCGTCCGGTGACTCGGCTTCGACCACCAGCCGGTTCATGGCGTCCCAGTAGCGCTCGATGTCGGCCGGCTTGTCGGGATAGAGCGCGGTGGTGAGCTGCTCGAGGTAGACCACGTCGGGCAACTGGCCGCCGGGCAGCCGCAGAATGGTGACCGGACCGCCCTCCGCGGCATGCCCGCCGGAGAGGAACGGCAGGATCTGGACGGTGACCTGCGGAAGCCGGCAGACCTCGATGAGATGCCTGAGCTGGGCGCGCATCACCTCCGGCCCGCCCACCGGGCGCCGCAGCGCCGCCTCGTCGATCACGGCCCAGAGCTGGGCCGCTCCCGGCTGCCGGTGCAGGATCCGCTGCCGCGTCATCCGCAACGCCACCCGGCGGTCGATCTCCCGCGCGTCGGCGTCGGTGTGGGCGAGCCGGACGGCGGCGCGCGCGTAGTCGGGGGTCTGGAGCAGTTCGGGGACGCGCTGTATCTGGAAGCAGCGGATGACGCTCGCCGCCTGCTCGGCACCGAGGTAGCTCTGCGTCCAGGAGGGCACCACGTCGCTGTAGTACTGCCACCAGGCGTGGGTGTTGGCCTGTTCGGCCAGCGCCAGCAAGGTGGCGCGTTCGGCCTCGTCCGTGACGCCGTAGTGCGTGAGCAGGTCGGCGACGTCCCGCAGTTTGAACCCGTGGCGGCCGGCCTCCATGCGGCTGATCTTGGACGGGGAGGCGCGGATGACGTCACCCGCCTCCGCCCTGCCGATGCCTCGCGCGTCCCGCAGCCTGCGCAGCCGGGCGCCCAGCGCCAGCCGGGGGACCATGGGCCCGGCGGATCTCCCGTCCAGGACTCCGCTGAAGGGCGACGTTCGAGCGGCCTCTTCGCTGCCCATGGCATGTCTCCTTGCGGTGGTGCGCAACGCCGCGCGCGTGGGGGCGCCGCGGCTCGTTCATCCTAGAGGCCCTGCCCTGGCCCCATCCCGCTTATGCCAAAGGCGGGTTCGACCGCGGTGTGGGACCGCCGAAGGGCAGGTGAAGACTCCGGGAGGCGAGCAGCCAGGGTCCGTCGGTCCGCCGGAACTCGTCCTCGTAGTGCCCGACCTGGACGGGCGGCCCGGCCGGGATGACGCCGCCGTCGTAGCCGTCGACGCGGTAGGTCGTGAAGTACGAGATCGCCCGGGCGGTGTCCGGGGAGGTCACCGTGACCAGGACGTTGGACATCATGCGGCGGGAGAGCCGGTCGGCGGGGCGGGAGCCGAAGTAGGCCCGCAGGGCGTCGCGTCCCTTGACCAGCCGCCCGTCCTGCGGCCACTGCCAGACGCCGTCCTCGGTGAACAGCTCGGCGACGGAGGAGGGGTCGCCCAGGTCGAGCCGGTGGACGAAGTCGAGGATCAGCCGCTCGCAGGCGCGTTCGGCGAGGAGGTGTTCCATGGGGTCCATGGGCTTGGTTCTAGCACCTGACCCGGACAGCCGGGTACGTCACCTGGACGGCCACACCTAGACGGCCACGTACGTCACCGGCACGCTCCCCGGCACCGCCTCCGCCCGGCCCAGTTTGACCAGGCGGCGCAGATGGGCCTCTGCCTCGGAGACCGCGATGTTCCTCGAACCGTACGGGATCTGCTCCCAGGGGCGGTTCCACTCCATGCGTTCGGCGAGCTGCCAGGGAGTCAGCGGCTCGGCGAGGAGGGCCCGCAGGGCGTTGAGGCGGTCCTCGTGGTGGGTGAGCAGCTCGCGCACACGGCCGGCGGCGTCCGGGAAGGGGTGCTGGTGGGCCGGGAGCACCTCGGCGGGGGCGAGGCGGCCCACGCGTTCGAGGCTGTCGAGGTAGTCGCCGAGGGGGTCGGTGACCGTGGCCTCGTCGGGATCCTCGTAGAGGCCGATGTGCGGGGTGATCCCGGGCAGCAGGTGGTCACCGGAGAACAGGCGGCCGTGGCCGGGCAGTCGGGCCGGGTGTTCCTCCTCCAAGTGCAGGCAGACGTGGCCGGGCGTGTGCCCCGGGGTCCAGATCGCGCGCAGGCGGCGGCCGGCGAGGTCGAGGAGTTCGCCCGGGACGATGTCGCGGTCGGGCAGGGCGGGGGAGAGGCCGGGCAGGGCGCGGGGCCGGGGCGTGCGCAGCGGGGCGAGGTGCTCCTCGGGCGCGCCGGCGGCGGTGAGCTTGGCCGTCATGTACGAGAACCAGCGCTCGGGCCGGGCTTCCCGGGTCCGCCGTACGACCGCGGTGTCCGCCGCGTGCATCGCGATCCAGGCGCCCGAGGCCTCGCGGACCCGGCCGGACAGACCGTGGTGGTCCGGGTGGTGGTGGGTGATGACCACGCCGTGGATCTCGGCCACCGAGGTGCCGCACGCCGTGAGCCCGTCCGCGAGGGTGTCCCAGGACTGCGGGTCGTCCCAGCCGGTGTCGATGAGCACCGGCCCCCGGTCGGTGTCGACGACGTACACGAGCGTGTGGCCGAGGGGGTTGTCCGGGATGGGGACCCGGAGGGACCGGACACCTCCACCGTGGTCGTGCACGGGCCCGTTCCGGCTGCTCTTCATCTGCCCTCCGCCCCCAGACCCCACGGCCATTGCCCACTATAACTAGAACTGGTATCAGTTCTGAAATACCGTCAGGAACGGGCCCGTCCCCGGGAGGCATGTGCCATGACCGAACTCGTGGAACACGGACAGCTGTTCATCGGCGGGGAGTTGACCGACCCCCTGGGCCAGGACGTCATCGAGGTGGTCTCGCCGCACAAGGAAGAGGTCATCGGACGCGTCCCGCACGCCTCGGCCGCGGATGTGGACCGGGCCGTGGGGGTGGCGCGGCGGGCGTTCGACGAGGGGCCCTGGCCGCGTATGAGCCTCGATGAGCGGATCGAGGTCGTGAGCCGGATCAAGGACGGGATCGTCGCCCGGCACGAGGAGATCGCCCGCGTGATCTCCGGCCAGAACGGCTCGCCGTACTCCTGGAGCATCCTCGCCCAGGCCTTCGGCGCGGTGATGGTCTGGGACTCGGCGATCACCGTCGCCCGTAACTTCACGTACGAGGAGCGGCGCGACGGCGTGCTGGGCAGGATTCTGGTGCGGCGGGAGCCGGTCGGGGTCGTGGCCGCCGTCGTGCCCTGGAACGTCCCGCAGTTCGTCGCCGCCGCCAAGCTCGCCCCCGCGCTGCTCACCGGCTGCACGGTCGTCCTCAAGCCCTCGCCCGAGTCGCCGCTCGACGCGTATCTGCTCGGCGAGATCGCCCGCGAGGCCGGGCTGCCCGAGGGTGTGCTCTCGATCCTGCCCGCCGACCGGGAGGTGAGCGAGTGCCTGGTCGGGCACCCCGGCATCGACAAGGTGTCCTTCACCGGGTCTGTCGCCGCCGGGAAGCGTGTGATGGAGGTGGCCGCCCGCAACCTCACCCGTGTGACGCTCGAACTGGGCGGCAAGTCGGCGGCCGTCGTCCTGCCCGACGCGGACGTCGAGACGGCCGTGGCGGGCATCGCCCCCGCGGCCTGGATGAACAACGGCCAGGCCTGCGTCGCCCAGACCCGCATCCTGCTCCCGCGCTCCCGCTACGACGAGTTCGCCGACGCCCTGGCCGCGGCGGCCGGCGCGCTCGTGGTCGGCGACCCGCTGGACCCCGCCACCCAGGTGGGCCCGCTCGTGGCCAGGCGGCAGCAGCAGCGCAACCTCGACTACATCCGCATCGGCCAGGAGGAGGGCGCGAAGATCCTCACCGGCGGCGGACGCCCGGCCGGTCTGGACCGTGGCTGGTACGTCGAGCCGACCCTCTTCGGCGACGTCGACAACTCCATGCGCATCGCCCGCGAGGAGATCTTCGGTCCCGTCATCTGCCTGCTGCCCTACGACGACGAGTCCGACGCCGTGAAGATCGCCAACGACTCCGACTACGGGCTGAGCGGCAGCGTCTGGACCGCGGACGTCGAGCACGGCATCGACGTCGCCCGGCAGGTCCGCACGGGCACGTACTCCGTCAACACCTTCAGCCTGGACATGCTCGGCCCCTTCGGCGGCTACAAGAACTCCGGCCTGGGACGGGAGTTCGGGCCCGAGGGGTACGGCGAGTACCTGGAGCACAAGATGATCCACCTCCCGGCGGAAGCGTAGAGATGGGCGACCGCTGGCACGTCGAGGTCGACCGCTCCCTGTGCATCGGCAGTGCCCAGTGCGTTCACCACGCCCCGGACGGCTTCCGCCTGGACCCGGCCCGCCAGTCCCATCCGCTCACTCCCGACACGGACGCGAACGAGAGGGTCCTGGAGGCGGCGGAGAGCTGCCCGGTGGAGGCGATCGTGATCACGCTGGGGGGCGGCGGCGAGGCGGTGTTCCCGCCGGAGGACTAGACCGTGTCCGGCCCAGGGGCGTCTGGCGGTGCGGGTGTCAGGCGCCTGGGGCCCGGTACTGCACCTTCTGCCGGACCGCCTCGTCGACCTCGTCGGCCGACAGCAGTACGACCGTGCTCGTGCGCACCCCGCCGGCGGCCGACACGACCATGCCCATGGCCGCGGCGGAGGTGTTGCCGGGCAGCTCCGCCGTGAGGTAGACGTCGTCGTCGCCGAACGCCCAGTACATCGTCTCCACCCGGCCCCCGAGGCCCTCGACCATGCGTCCGACGACCTCACGCCGTGCGGTGCCGCCCTCGCTGAGCAGACCCTTCAGCCCGTCCGGGGTCAGCTTGACTTTGAAGAGGTACTTCGACATGAGGACACCTCCAGCTTCCGGTATGTCCCAGCAGTCGCTCCTACCTCTTATGATCCACCAGGAGGGACAATTCCGAAAAATATCGCATAAGGGGCTTCCTTCTGCGGACAGAAGTTCTAGCCTGGAATTGGCCTACGAGGCGAGTGAGGGAGTCCGACCGGAGTAGCCGACGGTGGCAGGAAGCCAGGAGGTATGGGTTTCCGCCGGTGCCGACTGCGACGGTAGGGCTGAGAGGCCGGAAGGACGCAAGGCCGAGAGGCCGGGCGACCGGAAGGCGACCCCCAGTACCTGATCCGGACCATGCCGGCGAAGGGAACCCGTCTCGTAGGTCCTAGTTCTGCCCCTCCGGCCCCTGCCCCTCCGGATTCGTCAGGGTGATCAGCCGGCACACCGTCTCGATGTCGATCCGCACCTGGGCGATCGAGGCGCGGCCCGACAGCCACGTGATCAGCGCCGAGTGCCAGGTGTGCTCGATGACCCGGACCGCCGAGAGCTGCTCCGGCGTCGGGTCCTCAAGACCCATCGCGTCCAGGATGATCGCCGTCGTCTGTCGCGAGACCTGGTCGACCTCCGGGCTCACGCTGCGGTCGGCGAAGGTGAGGGCGCGGACCATCGCGTCGGCCAGATGTGGCTCGCGCTGCAGGGCGCGAAAAGCCCGCATCAGTGTCTCGGCGACCCGCTCGGCCGCCGACTCGCCCTGCGGGGGCTTCTTCCGCAGCGTGCCGTGCATGTGCTCGAGCTGGTCCTGCATCGTGGCGACCAGCAGGTGGATCTTGGAGGGGAAGTAGCGGTAGAGGGTGCCGAGCGCCACCTGTGAGGACTCGGCGACCTCGCGCATCTGCACGGCGTCGAAACCGCCCCGGCTGGCCAGTTGCGCGCTCGCGTGCAGGATGCGGCGACGGCGGGCCTCCTGTCGCTCCGTGAGGGGAGGGGAGGCGGGGGCTGCGGCTCTGGCTTCCACCTTGGCCACTGTGTTCACCTTGGCTTCCGCGGGGCTGGGATCCCGTTCCGTGACGGTCCGTGAGGGCAAGTGATCAGACAGCATGGCACGGCACCGGCCGTGGCGTGAATCACCTGATCCACTGGTCACAGCGCCCCTACCTGCCGGTAGATTCAGAGCCTCCGAACGATCAAGTCTGAAACTTGTTCTAGATTAGCGTCCCGGCGTAATCTCGCGGGACAGTGCAGGGAGAAGGGGGCCAGAGTGACCGCTGAGGCCAGGGAGGCCGGGCCCTCGGAGGACCCCGCCGCCGACGGCTTGCGACCGCTCCGCATCGCGCTCCTCACCTATAAAGGGAACCCGTTCTGCGGCGGCCAGGGTGTCTATGTCCGGCACCTCTCGCGCGAACTGTCCCGCCTCGGCCACCGCGTCGAGGTCATCGGTGCCCAGCCCTACCCCGTCCTCGACGAGGGCTACGACGGCCAGAGCCTCACCGAGCTGCCCAGCCTCGACCTCTACCGCCAGCCGGATCCTTTCCGCACCCCGGGGCGTGACGAGTACCGCGACTGGATCGACGCGCTCGAAGTGGCGACCATGTGGACCGGCGGTTTCCCCGAGCCCCTGACGTTCTCGCTGCGCGCCCGCCGCCATCTGCGCTCCCGCCGGGGCGAGTTCGACGTGGTCCACGACAACCAGACGCTCGGGTACGGGCTGCTGGGAGACGTGGGCGCGCCCCTGGTGACCACGATCCACCACCCCATCACCGTCGACCGGCAGTTGGAGCTCGACGCGGCGGACGGCTGGAAGCGGCGCCTGTCGGTGCGCCGCTGGTACGCCTTCACCCGTATGCAGAAGCGCGTCGCCCGCCGGCTCCCCTCCGTCCTCACCGTCTCCGGCACGTCCCGCCAGGAGATCGTCGACCACCTCGGCGTACGCCAGGACCGGATCCACGTGGTCCACATCGGCGCCGACACCGACCTGTTCTCGCCGGACCCCTCGGTGCCCGTCGTGCCGGGCCGCATCGTCACGACGTCCAGCGCGGACGTGCCGCTGAAGGGCCTGGTCCATCTGGTCGAGGCGCTCGCCAAGGTGCGCACGGAGCACCCCGGCGCGCACCTCGTCGTCGTCGGCAAGCGGCCCACGGAGGGGCCCGTCGCCCAGGCGATGGAGCGGTACGACCTCGCCGGCGCCGTCGACTTCGTCAAGGGCATCTCCGACGCCGAACTCGTCGACCTGGTGCGCTCGGCTCAGGTCGCGTGCGTGCCGTCGCTGTACGAGGGCTTCTCGCTGCCGGCCGCGGAGGCCATGGCGACGGGCACGCCCCTGCTCGCCACGACCGGCGGCGCCATACCCGAGGTCGCGGGCCGTGACGGGGAGACGTGCCTGGCGGTGCCCCCGGGGGACGCGGGCGCGCTGGCCGCCGGTCTGGGCCGGCTGCTGGGCGACGCGGAGTTGCGTGCGCGGCTGGGAGCGGCCGGTCGGGAGCGAGTACTGCGGCACTTCACCTGGGCCAGGGCGGCGGAAGGAACGGTGGCCAGATACCGGGAGGCGATCGCCAGGTCCCAGAGCGCCGAAGCGGGCCGCTCCGCGGCGGGCGACGGCGGCTCCGCGACCCGGGCCCCGGGCGGCCCGGCGCCAGTGGCCTCTGCCGGCTCCACGCCCCTGGCTTCCGACCGCTCCGCGGCCTCGACAGGCGCTGAGCCCGCGGCTCCCACAGGTGCTGTGTCCGCGGCCCCCACAGATGTAGAAGGCGTCAACTCCGAAAGCAGGGCCACGTGCTGACCGTCGACTTCTCCCGGTTCCCGCTCGCCCCGGGCGACCGCGTCCTGGACCTCGGCTGTGGTGCCGGCCGGCACGCGTTCGAGTGCTACCGGCGCGGTGCGCAGGTCGTGGCGCTGGACCAGAACGCCGAGGAGATCCGCGAGGTCGCCAAGTGGTTCGCGGCGATGAAGGAGGCCGGTGAGGCCCCCGAGGGCGCCACCGCCACGGCCATGGAGGGCGACGCCCTGGCGCTGCCCTTCCCCGACGAGTCCTTCGACGTCGTCATCATCTCCGAGGTGATGGAGCACATCCCGGACGACAAGGGCGTCCTCGCGGAGATGGTGCGGGTGCTCAAGCCCGGCGGCCGCATAGCCGTCACGGTCCCGCGCTACGGCCCCGAGAAGGTCTGCTGGACCCTGTCCGACGCCTACCACGAGGTCGAGGGCGGCCACATCCGCATCTACAAGGCCGACGAACTCCTGGCGCGCATCCGCGAGGCCGGCCTCAAGCCCTACGGCACCCACCACGCGCACGCGCTGCACTCGCCCTACTGGTGGCTGAAGTGCGCGTTCGGCGTCGACAACGACAAGGCCCTGCCGGTGCGGGCGTACCACAAGCTCCTCGTCTGGGACATCATGAAGAAGCCGCTGGCCACCCGGGTCGCCGAGCAAGCGCTGAACCCGCTGATCGGCAAGAGCTTCGTGGCGTACGCGACCAAGCCCCATCTCCCCCGGGTGGACGCCAAGTGACGACCCCCCGGACAGAACACCTCGTCCTGCCCGGGGTCCTCACCGCAGGGCAGGCCGCCGCGACCGTCGCCGGCATCCTCGCCGTGCAGCGCGAGGACGGTGCGATCCCGTGGTTCCGGGGGCACCACCTCGACCCGTGGGACCACATCGAGGCGGCCATGGCCCTCGACACGGCCGGCGAGCACGAGGCCGCCGAGCGGGCCTACGTGTGGCTGGCCCGGCACCAGAACGAGGACGGCTCCTGGTACGCGGCGTACACGGACGGGCAGTTCAACGACGTCACCGACCGGGGCCGGGAGACCAACTTCGTCGCCTACATCGCCGTGGGCGTCTGGCACCACTACCTCTCCACCGGCGACGACACGTTCCTGGAGCGGATGTGGCCGGCGGTGTACGCGGCGGTGGAGTTCGTGCTGCGTCTGCAGCAGCCGGGCGGGCAGATCGGCTGGCGGCGCGACGACGACGGCACGGACACGGCCGACGCCCTGCTGACGGGCAGCTCCTCGATCCACCACGCGCTGCGGTGCGCGCTGGCGATCGCCGAGCAGCGGGAAGAGGCGCAGCCGGACTGGGAGTTGGCGGCGGGTGCCCTGCGGCATGCGATACGGCGGCATCCGGAGCGGTTCCTCGACAAGAACCGGTACTCGATGGACTGGTACTACCCGGTACTGGGGGGTGCGCTGACCGGGGCCGAGGCCAAGGCCCGTATCGAGGAGGACTGGGAACGGTTCGTCGTCCCAGGGCTCGGGGTGCGGTGTGTCGTGCCCAACCCGTGGGTGACGGGGGGCGAGTCCGCCGAACTCGCCCTCGCGCTGTGGGCGATGGGCGAGTCCGATCGGGCGTTGGAGGTACTGCAGTCGATCCAGCATCTGCGGGATCCGGAGAGCGGGCTGTACTGGACGGGGTACGTCTTCGACGATGACGCGATCTGGCCGCGGGAGTTGACCACGTGGACGGCCGGGTCGTTGTTGCTGGCCGTGGCCGCGTTGGGTGGGCATGAGGCCACGTGCCAGGTGTTCGGTGGGGACGAGTTGCCCGTGGGGCTGGACTCGGACTGCTGCGCCTAGCAGCTCGGGGGCTCGCGTCGGTTTGCGGGCGCGGGTTGTGCGTGGTTGACCGCGCAGTTCCCCGCGCCCCTAGGGCATCAATGCCGGTGTGCGCGATTGGCGATCGCGTGGCCCACGAACAGGTAGACCACCGCTGCCAAGCCGTAGCCGCAGACCACTCGGGCCCAGGCCTCGTCGAAGGTGAAGAGGTCATGGGACCAGCCGGCGAGCCAGCGGGCCGCGTCGTGGATGAACTGGACGAACGAGTTGCCGGGGTTCGCGTCCAGCAGGTACATCAGGATCCACAGACCCAGGATGAGCGCCATGATGTCGGCCACGACCGCGACGATCGTGCCGGCCTGATTCGCACCGTTGCGATATCGAGGGGACATGTCATTCGGATTGCCCCGGAACCCCGGATGAAACCCGGGTATTCGCTCAGGCGTTCAACTCGGCGAGCACGCGCAGCGTGTGGCGGTCGGGGCTGAGCACCAGCAGGTCCGTCACCGGGCCCTTGCGCCACGACTCCAGCCGCTCCGCGATCCGTTCACGCGGGCCGACCAGGGAGATCTCGTCGGCGAAGGCGTCGGGGACGGCGCGGACGGCCTCCTCGCGGCGTCCGGAGAGAAACAGGTCCTGGATGCGGCGGGCGTCTTCCTCGTAGCCCATGCGGGCCATCAGGTCGGCGTGGAAGTTGCGGGCCGCGTGTCCCATGCCGCCGATGTAGAAGCCCAGCATCATCTTGACGGGCAGCAGGCCCTCGGCCACGTCGTCGCAGACCCGGACCTGGGCCATCGGCGCGACCAGGAAACCCTCGGGCAGGTCGGCCAGGGCCGGGCCGTACACCTCCGGCCGGGTCGGTGACCAGTACAGCGGCAGCCAGCCGTCAGCGATCCGGGTCGTCTGGGCGACGTTCTTCGGGCCCTCCGCCCCGAGCAGGACCGGCAGGTCGGCGCGGAGCGGGTGCGTGATCGGCTTGAGGGCCTTGCCGAGTCCCGTGGCGTCCGGGCCCTGGTACGGGTGGGAGTGGAAGCGGCCGGACAGTTCGACCGGGGCCTCGCGGCGGAGCACCTGCCGTACGACGTCGACGTACTCGCGGGTGGCGGTGAGCGGGGACCTCGGGAACGGGCGGCCGTACCAGCCCTCGACCACCTGCGGCCCGGACAGCCCGAGGCCCAGCATCATGCGGCCGCCGGAGAGATGGTCGAGGGTGAGCGCCTGCATGGCGGTGGTGGTCGGCGGACGGGCCGCCATCTGGGCAACCGCCGTGCCCAGCTTGATGGTGGAGGTGTGGGCGGCGATCCAGGTCAGCGGTGTGAACGCGTCCGAGCCCCAGGACTCCGCCGTCCACACCGAGTCGTAGCCCAGCCGTTCGGCCTCCTGTGCCAGCGGAATGTGGTCGGGGGAGGGGCCGCGGCCCCAGTAGCCGAGTGCGAGACCGAGCCGCATACCTGCCTCCTGACGGTGTGTCAGCCGACTGGGGCGACGACTGTACGGCAACGGCCCCCCGCCCGGAAGGGCGAGGGGCCGTGAAGGGGGCGTGGGCTCAGCCGCGCTGGATGCCCGACGTGTCCTGCAGCACACCGCGGCGGCCGTCCTGCGTCTGCGCGACCAGGGCCGGGCCGCGCTGCTCGACGGCCAGGTACCAGGTACCCGGGGCGAGTTCGGCGATCGGCGTCGGCGAACCGTCCTCGGCGAACAGCGGACGCGGCACCGGCACCGCGAACCAGAACGGCGAGAAGTCCCCGGCCGGGGCCTGCGGCGCCTGCGCCTGCTGCGGCTGGGGCTGACCACCGAACGGCTGCCCCGGCTGCCCCGGCCCCGGCTGACCGGGCTGGCCGGGCTGCGGGTGACCGTAGCCGCCCGGCTGCTGGGCGCCCGGGTAGCCGTAGCCACCGGGCGGCTGGGCGCCGTAGGGCTGCGGGGCGGCCGGACGGGGAGCCGGGAGGAGGGCGCCCTTGAGGGCCGGGACGAGGGGGGTGGCGATCGCGGCGGCGGCCAGGAGCAGCGTCGCTACCAGGGCGAGGATCAGGCCGATGCCGGGGCTCGGGGCCCCCTCGCCCGCGTTCTCACCGATGTTGTCGAGGCCACCCGGCGCGTCGACGATGTTGCCGAGCGCGCTCCACGCGGCGAACACCGTGAAAGCGGCGCCGAACTGGCCGAGGTCGAGCCCCGCGATCTTGGGGACCTGCGGCAGGCCCCGCGCCACGACGACGAGCGCGGCGCCGATGATCCCGGCCAGCACGACGCTGAACACGACCGGGCCGCTGCCCCACAGCATGGGGAGGTCGACGCTGTCGGGGACATTGTCGAACGAGTACAGGTCGAGGAACGACGCGATGAAGAGCAACACCGCTGCTCCGATCACCACGCCGTCGCCTCGAGTGAGGGAGCGGATATTCACTTCAGGTCCTTCGTAGGTCGTCTCATCGTCGGTAGAGGCGTCGCTGTCACCATGTCGCCGTCAGGCCCCTGTGTGAAGCGCGGGGGTGGCCCCTCATCGTACGAACGGACCCTATCGTCCGCCCTGTCTGGGTGTCCGCCGGGATCCGCCCGTCGAGAACTACCCGCGCAGGAAACTCACGATTCCCTCAGAGATCCCTTGCGCCGCTTTCTGCCGCCACGCGCCACTGGTCAGTGATGCCGCGTCCTTGCTATCGCGCATGTTGCCGCACTCGATGAACACCTTCGGAACCGTTGACAGATTGAGACCGCCCAGGTCCTTACGCGTGACGAGGCCGGAGCCGTCGCCGATGTAGTTGGACGGGGCGCTGCCGGTGACGGCCACGAATCGGCCCGCGACGCGCTCGCCGAGGTCGCGGGAGGGGGCGACGATCGCGCGGGTGTCGGCGGCGCCCGAGTTGACCGCGCCGGGCAGGATGACGTGGAAGCCGCGGTTGCCGGAGCCCGAGCCGTCCGCGTGGATCGAGACCACGGCGTCGGCCTTCGCCTCGTTGCCGATCCGGGCCCGCTCGTCCACGCACGGGCCGTACGGCCGGTCGGCGTCCTGCGTGAGCTTCACCGTGGCACCCTGCTCCTCGAGGAGCGCGCGCATCCGGTGCGCGACGTCCAGGGTGAACTTGGCCTCGGTGTAACCGTCGTTGGTGGACGTACCCGTGGTGTCGCACTCCTTCCAGTTCGTCCCGATGTTCACCTTGCGGTTGATCTCGGACGGGTGCTGGAAGTTGTCCGGGTTGTGCCCGGGGTCGATGACGACGACCTTGCCCTTGAGCGGGCCGGAGGCGCCGGCGGGAGCGGAGGCCGAGGGCGCGGTGGGCGTGGGGTCGGCGCCCGGCTTCTTGCCGTCGTCGGTGGCGTCGTCGCCGGGCGGGCTCGACGCGGCGGGCGGGGAGGACCGTACGGTCGCCTGCCCCGAGCCGTCGTCGCCCGAGCCGCCCACGGTCTCGTACACCAGCCAGCCGAGCAGCGCCCCCGGCACCAGCGCGGCGAGCGCGACGGTCAGGGGGCCGCGGCGGGGGCGGCGGGGCTGGGGCGGTTCGAAGTCCGGGCCTACGTACGACACGTCCCTCACCCTAGCGGCCGTCCCGGGGCGGACGCGGGCGGAGGACGGCCGGGCGGGTGGCGGCTACCTCCCGTTCCCGTCGGGGTCCTGGCTCCGTACCGCCTCCTTCACCTCCGCCTCGATCTCCTGACGGGACACGTCCTCCTGCTTCGCGTACGCGGTCATCGCCGCCTGTACGTCACGGGCGAGGTCGCGCCAGGCCCGCCAGGCGGTCTCCCACGTCGTGGTCTGCTGGTCGCTCCATTTGGTCTGGGTGGGCGGACCGTAGGCGTCCCGCAGTTTCCGCATACGGGCGTGCGCCTCGTCCGCCGCACGCTGCTTCTCCACGAGCTCTGCGAATGCGATGGTGTGTGCCACGCGCCCGGATCCTCGAACAGCGACCGCCCCCCACCGACACGCCACGCCGCCCGTGGGCCGACCGGGAAGGGGCACGGGGGGCGCGGTTCACCCGGCCAGCCGCTCCCCTAGATGCCCGGCCCCGTGCGCCGCAGTACGCGCAGGGAGTTCGTCGCCGAGGTCTCGGTGAACGCGCCGGAGGCGAGGGCGCGGAGGTAGACGCGGTACGGGGCCTGGCCGGTGAACTCGTCCTTAGGGTTCGGGAAGACGTCGTGGATGGCGAGCAGGCCGCCCTCGGCGACGTGCGGTGCCCAGCCCTCGTAGTCGGCGGTGGCGTGTTCGTCGGTGTGGCCGCCGTCGATGAAGACCAGCCCCACGGGCGTGCCCCAGATCGCCGCGATCTGCGGGGAGCGCCCGACCAGGGCCACCACGTGGTCCTCAAGGCCCGCCCTGCGCAGGGTGCGGCGGAACGTAGGCAGCGTGTCCATCAGGCCGATCTCGGGGTCGACCGTCTCGGGGTCGTGGTACTCCCAGCCCGGCTGCTGCTCCTCGCTGCCGCGGTGGTGGTCGACGGTCAGCGCGACGGCCCCCGCCTCACGGGCCGCGTCGGCGAGCAGGATCGTGGACCGGCCGCAGTACGTCCCGACCTCCAGCAGCGGCAGCCCCAGCCGCCCGGCCTCCACCGCCGCCGCGTACAGGGCCAGCCCCTCATCCACGGGCATGAACCCCTTCGCCGCCTCGAACGCGGCCAGGATCTCGGGCTTCGGGACCGCGGGCGGCATGGGGTTCCTTCCGGTCGTACGACTGTGTGGGCGCCCCATGCTGCCGTACCCCCTGCCGGCGGGCGACAGGGGGTACCGAGCGGTAACAGAATCAGGCGGGGACCGTCTCGCCCGGCAGGGGCAGGTCCAGGTCGACCGGGCGGTCGTCGCCCGTGTGGGTCGCCGCGGAGGCGAGCGGCGCGTGGCCCGGGGCCCGGGCGGCGACGACGTAGGAGCCCCGGTCGGGGACGGTGAGCGCGTAGCTGCCGTCCTCGGCGGAGAGGGTCGCGCCGGCCTGGCGGCCCCGCCGGTCGATCAGCGTGACCTTGGCTCGGGCGACCGGGGCACCGTCCGCGTCCAGGACCCGGCCGCGGAAGCCGCGCAGGACCGCCTCGGCGTGCTCCAGGTTGGCATCCTCCTCGCTGCTGGCCCGCAGCTGCGGGTGGACGGCCGGGCGGCGGCCGGGCAGGAAGAGGGCGAAGAGCAGGCCCACGGCGACCGCGGCGGTCGCGATCAGGAAGGAGACCCGGAAGCCGTGCATGGTCGGGATCTCGACACCGCCCACGTTGTTCGCGGTGTTCGCCAGCACCATGCCGATCACGGCGCTCGACACCGATGTACCGATGGAACGCATCAGGGTGTTGAGGCCGTTGGCCGCACCCGTCTCCGAGGCCGGGACCGCGCCGACGATCAGCGCGGGCAGCGAGGAGTAGGCGAGGCCGATGCCCGCGCCCAGCAGGACCGCGATGACCAGGCTCTGCCAGGCGGCGCTCATCAGGCCGAGGCCGGCGCCGTAGCCGATCGCGATGATCAGCAGGCCGAGGATCAGGGTGACCTTGGGGCCGTACTTCGCGGACAGCCGGGCGTAGACGGGGGCCGTGAACATCATCGTCAGACCGAGCGGCGCGACGAGCAGACCCGCGACGACCATCGACTGGCCGAGGCCGTAGCCCGTGGACGTCGGCAGCTGGAGCAGCTGCGGCAGGACCAGGGAGACGACGTAGAAGGAGACGCCGACCATGATCGAGGCGAGGTTGGTGAAGAGGACGGCCGGGCGGGCCGTGGTGCGCAGGTCCACCAGCGGGGCCTTGAGGCGCAGTTCCATCACGCCCCACAGGAGCAGGACGACCACGGCGGCGCCGAACAGACCGAGCGTGGTCCCGGAGGTCCAGCCCCAGTCGCTGCCCTTGGTGATCGGCAGCAGGAACAGCACGAGACCGGCGGACAGCCCGAGCGCGCCCGGCAGGTCGAAGGAGCCCTCGGCGCGCATCGGGGACTCCGGTACGACGAGGAGGGTCAACGCGATGGAGAGCACACCGAGGCCGGCGGCGCCGTAGAAGAGGGCGTGCCAGTCGGCGTGCTGGGCGACCAGGGCGGCGGCGGGCAGGGCGAGGCCGCCGCCGACGCCTATGGAGGAGCTCATCAGGGCCATCGCCGAGCCGAGCCGTTCCCGGGGCAGCATGTCGCGCATCAGGCCGATGCCGAGCGGGATCGCGCCCATCGCGAAGCCCTGGAGCGTACGGCCGGTGATCATGAGCACCAGATCGCTGGTGAGCGCGCTGAGCAGGGCGCCGACGACCATGACGGCGAGACTGAGGATGAGCATGCGCCGCTTGCCGTAGAGGTCGCCGAGGCGGCCCATGATCGGGGTGGCCACCGCACCCGAGAGAAGGGTCGAGGTCAGGACCCAGGTCGCGTTGCCGGGGTCGGTGTCCAGCAGTTGCGGCAGATCCTTGATGACCGGGACGAGCAGGGTCTGCATCACCGCGACAACGATGCCCGCGAAGGCGAGCACCGGGACCACGGCCCCGCTCGCTCTGCCGGCGGGACGGTCTGTCGTCGTCTGCGTCATTGAGAGGGGCCTCCAGGCCGGGAAGGTGTGCGGGAGCTACGGATCACGGGTTACGTGGTGACTGAACTTGTATGTGCAGGCAACTATTCCGTTGCTTTGGCACTCTAACGAATTCTTGACCTTCTCTTGGGGAAGGGGGCCGGTCCTGGGGCAGTCCCGGGGAGGGGCCCTGGGCCTAGGCCGAAATCCCGATGCCAGGAGCGTGGATTGGTTGAGAGCATGACACCCATGCTCGAAACCGCCGAAAGGGCCCGCACGCCGCGCCGTGCCGCGCCTCCCACCTGGCTCGTGGTGGCGCTCACCTGTGCCGGGCAGTTCCTCGTCGTCCTGGACGTGTCCGTCGTCAACGTGGCGCTGCCCTCGATGCGGACCGGCCTCGGGCTGAGCGAGCAGGGCCTGCAGTGGGTGGTCAACGCCTACACCATCGCCTTCGCCGGATTCATGCTGCTCGGCGGGCGGGCCGGAGACCTCTACGGACGCAAGCGGATGTTCCTCGTCGGGCTCGGTGTGTTCACCCTGGCCTCGGCGGCGGGCGGACTGGCGCAGGACGACTGGCAGTTGCTGGTCGCACGGGCCGTACAGGGACTGGGCGCGGCGGTGCTGGCGCCCTCGACACTGACCATCCTCACCTCATCGGTGCCGGAGGGCCCGGCCCGGGCCCGGGCGATAGGGACCTGGACGGCGGTCGGGGGCGCCGGTGGCGCGGCGGGCGGTCTGGCCGGCGGGCTTCTGGTGGAGGCGCTGTCCTGGCGGTGGGTGCTGCTGATCAACGTGCCCGTCGGTGTCGTGGTGCTCTGCGCCGCCGCCTGGTTCCTCGTCGAGGGCCGGGCCGGGGACCGGCGGCGGCTCGACCTGCCGGGCGCGCTGCTCGTGACGACCGGGCTCGGCACGCTCGCCTACGGCATCTCCCAGACGGAGGCGGAGGGCTGGACGGCGGCGGCCACGCTGCTGCCGCTGCTCGCCGGGCTCGTGCTGATCGCCCTGTTCCTCGCGGTCGAGGCCCGCACCGCGAGCCCGTTGATGCCGCTCGGGCTGCTGCGCCTGCGGTCGGTGGCGTCGGCGAACGTCTCGATGTTCCTGTGCGGCTTCGCGATGTTCTGCATGTGGTTCTTCATGACCCTGTACGCGCAGAACGTCCTGGGCTACCCACCTCTGGAGGCCGGACTGGCCCTGGCCCCCAGCTCCCTGGCCGTCGTCCTCGGCTCCAAGCTCGCGCCCCGGCTGATGCGGGCGGCCGGCCCGCGCACCGTGGCGGTGCTGGGCACACTGGTCGCCGTGGCCGGCTTCGCCTGGCAGTCCAGGATGACCGCCGAGGGTTCGTTCGCTACGGCGATCCTCGTCCCCGGCATCCTCATGATGCTCGGCGCGGGCCTCGCGTCGACACCGCTCGCCGCCCTGGCCACCTCCGGCGCGGCCCCCGGCGAGGCCGGCCTGGTCTCCGGCCTCGTCAACACCTCCCGCACGATGGGCGGTTCACTGGGCCTGGCCGTCCTGTCCACCCTCGCCGCGGCCCGGACAGCGGGCAGCGGAACACCGGCGGCGCTGACGGAGGGCTACGCGCTCGCCTTCCGTGTGGGCACCGGGGTGCTGATCGCGAGCGTGCTGCTGATGTGGGTCTGGCTCCCGCGGACGCCGCGGGAGCGGTAGGACCGCCGGACGCCTGCGGGCGGTGGAAATCAGCGGGCGTCGCGTCGGCCGGAGTGGGGGTGTCCTGGCCCCTGGGCGGCATGCCGCCGGCGTTTCGGGCCGGGGGTGAAGGGGTGCGCAAGGGGAGGGCGTCCCGGTGGCGCGGTGGGCCGTGGACGGCGGTTCGCCGATGCCCAGAAACCAGCTCTGACCTGGGGTTTCGACGGGTCTCGTCGTAGAATTGGCGGACGCGGAAGGGGGGCCGGATGGACCGGAACATGCGCACCGTCGACGACGTACTCGCCCTGCTCGACGGGTTGTTCGCACCCGAGGCCGATCGGTGGACGGGCCGGGGTGCGGACTGGTGGGACGAGTTCTACGCCGACCGCTCACGGCCGGTGCCGTTCTTCGTGGCGAAGCCGGACGAGAATCTGGCGAGTTGGGCGGAACGCGGGTTGATCAGCGGTAGGCGCGCGCTAGAGCTGGGGTGCGGTCCGGGGCGCAACGCGCTGTATCTGGCGGCCCGGGGGTTCGAGGTGGACGCGGTCGACCTGTCTCCGGCGGCCGTCGACTGGGCCGCGGAGCGGGCCCGGGAGGCCGGGGTGGAGGGCGTGCGGTTCCACTGCGGCGACGCGTTCGCCCTCGCCGGTACGGAACTCGCCGGGCCGTACGACCTCGTCTACGACTCCGGCTGCTTCCACCATCTGCCTCCGCACCGGCGGATCAGCTATCTGGCCCTGCTGGAGAACGTCCTGGCCCCCGGGGGCCTGTTCGGCCTCACGTGCTTCGCCGCCGGTGCCGGGGGGATGGGGTCGGAGCTGTCCGACGCGGACTTCTACCGGGACGCGGCCGGACTGCGGGGCGGGCTCGCGTACACGCCCGAGTCGTTGCGGGGGATCTTCTCGGGGCTCACCGAGGTCGAACTGCGGCGGATGCGGGACGAGCCGGAGGAGTCGGGATGCTTCGGGGAGGGCTTTCTGTGGACGGCCCTGTTCCGTGGGGCGGGGGCGCGGGGCTCAGAGCCAGCCCTGGCTGCGGGCCTCGCGTAGGGCCTCCGTGCGGTTGCGGGTGCCTGTCTTGCCGATGGCGGAGGAGAGGTAGTTGCGGACGGTGGACTCCGAGAGATGGAGCCGGGCCGCGATGTCGGCGACGGTCGCGCCGTCCGCCGACGCCTTGAGGGTGTCGCTCTCGCGGCTGGTCAGCGGGTTGGGGCCGGCGCTGAGCGCGGCGGTGGCGAGGGCCGGGTCCACCACGGTCTCGCCGGCCAGGACACGGCGGATGGCGGCGGCCAGTTCCTCCACCGGACCGTCCTTCACGAGGAAGCCGGTGGCCCCCGCCTCCATCGCCCGGCGCAGATAGCCGGGGCGGCCGAACGTGGTGAGGATCAGCACGCGGCAGTCGGGGACCCGGGTCCGCAGGTCGGCGGCGGCGTCCAGGCCGCTCCTGCCCGGGAGTTCGATGTCGAGGAGGGCGACGTCGGGGCGGTGGGCGAGCGCCGCATCGAGGATCGCGTCACCGGCGGCCACCTGGGCGACGACCTCGATGTCGTCCTCCATGCCGAGCAGCAGCGCGAGCGCGCCGCGCATCATGCCCTGGTCCTCCGCGAGCAGGACGCGGACGGTTCTGTCGGTCACGCGTCCAGGGTAGGGCGGGGCGAGGAGAGCAGCGAGGCCAGCGTTTCGGTGAAGGCCTTCGCCGAGTGGTCGGCGTGCTCACGTATGCGCGTCGCGACGGCGTCGGCTCCGCCGCCCTCCACCAGCCGCGCGATCCGGTCGATGCTCTGCTCGTGGGGTTCCTGGGTGGACAGGTAGAAGTCCGTCGCGTCGTACGCCATGTGGAAGACGTGCTTCTTCACATCGCTCAGCGTCAGATAGTCGTCGTGGGTCTTCGGGGTCGGCTCGGGCGCGCCGACACACACCGCCGGGGTGCCCGCGCCCCAGGCGTTGACCGCCAGGTGGTAGGTGTCCGTGATGACCAGCCGGTAGCGGGGCAGGACCCCCACCAGGTCGCCGATGGTGTGGTCGCCCGGGCGGGCCGCGATGTGGCCGACCGGAGCGGGGACGTCCCGGTCGAACCAGGGCAGCCACTCCAGGGGAGCGCCCAGGCGGTCGGACAGGTCCTGGCAGGCGGCGGGCAGCCACTCGGGGACGGGTGTCCTGGCGCCGAGGAACACACCGATCGCACCACCCTTCGGGAGGGACCGGGACCAGTCCGTGACCGGGAGGTGGTCGAGGTCGCCCGGGCGGGACAGCAGCGCCGCGTCCGAACCGAAGTGGTCGGTCGTACGGTCCCCGCGCAGGTGCGCGATCTTCGCGGCCGAGAGCGGGTCACGCACCCAGGTGCGGTGGTTGCGCGTCACCAGGCGGGCGAACAGGGGGCCGTACTCCTTGTCCTCGTAGTCGGACTGCGTGTTGTGCAGGATGGTCCCGCCGTAGCTGAGGGTCCGGGTGAGCAGTTCGTCGGGCTGGTCCGCGAACAGCAGGGTCCGGTTCAGCAGGTTCCGGGCGGCGTCCCGGTCCGCGGCGATGCCGAAGTCGAGCAGACGGTTCGTCGCGTCCTGCGCCAGATAGTGCCGGGTGTGCAGGAAGTCGCCCCAGAAGACGACCGCGTCGTGGTCGCGGAGCGTGTCGAGGTGCTCGGCCAGCGGAAGGAAGCGGAACGGGAAGCCGGTGCCTCGCGCGCACTCCCGCAGCGGCACGGTGTCCGGTGTGTGCAGGGTGAACCAGGTGGCGTCGATCTGATCACCCTCGGCGGTCATCCGCCGCCGCAGGGACTCGAACGCCAAGTCCACGGTCAGCATGCCCGTGTTGCGGTACCCGATGTTCGGCGCGGTGATGACGGCGACGCGTCCCATGTGCTCCATTTCCCCCAGCCGTTGCCCACGCCGTCGACGTACGGCGCGCCCCCTCGGCCAACGTACACGGCGACGCCGCTCGGCAGAGGCCCCGCCCCCTGTGGCCGGCTGCCCGCCGACGGTGCGGCGTCACGCCGGTTCCACCACCGCCGGGCGCGCGTCCGCCGTGTCGACGTCGAGCGGCAGCTCCGCCGTCACCGCGAATCCGCCCCTCGCCCGCGGCCCCGCCGTCAGCGACCCACCCGCCACCGCGAGCCGCTCCGTCAGCCCGGTCAGCCCCGTACCACCGAGCCCACCGGAACCCCAGGCCCCGCTCATGGCTCCGAACTCCCCAGCGGCACAGACCCCACCCCCGCCGACCGCCTCGCCCGCGCCTCGGCAGACCGCACTCGCCCTGCTTTCGGCGACTGCCCGGGCTCCGGCCGCGGCGCCTGCCCCGGCCGCGCCTGCCCCGCCGTCGGTAACCGCCCTGCCTCCGCTCGTGGCGACGGCTTCGGCCGCGCCTTGGCCGGCCGCTCCCGCCCTGCTTTCGGCGACTGCCCGGGCTCCGGCCGCGGCGATTGCCCCGGCCGCGCCTGCCCCGCCTTCGGCAACCGCTCGGCCTCCGCTCGTGGCGACTGCTTCGGCCGCGCCTTGGCCGGCCGCTCCCGCCCTGCCGTCGGCGACCGTCCCGCCTTCGCCCACGGCGACCGTCCCGCCTTCGCCCACGGCGAGCGCCCCGCCTTCGCCCACGGCGACCGTCCCGCCTTCGCCCACGGCGACCGTCCCGCCTTCGCCCACGGCGACCGTCCCGCCTTCGCCCACGGCGACCGTCCCGCCTTCGCCCCCGCCCAGGGCCCCGCGCCCGCCGTCGGCGACCCCCTCCGCCCCACCCACGGCGACCACCCCCGCCCCGTCATCCGCCACAGTCACCCGCACCCGCTCCCCGGCCCCCGCCAGCGTGATCTCGCAGCGTGCCGCCGTGCTGTGTCGTACGACGTTCGTGACCGCCTCCCGTATCACCCAGCCCAGCAGGACCTCGGTCTGCGGTCCGAGCGGGGGGCCGGTGCGGGTCACGGTGAGGGTGATGCCCGCCGCCGTCAGGGCCGAGTGCGCGCGGGTGAGTTCCGTGTCGAGGCTGCCCTGCCGGTAGCCGGTCACGGCCTCGCGGATCTCCGTCAGGGCCTGGCGGCCCACGGCCTCGATGTCCGTGATCTGGGCCAGCGCGGCGTCCAGGTCGCGGGCTGCCAGGCGTCTGGCCGCCTCCGACTTCACGACGATCACCGACATCGTGTGCCCGAGCAGATCGTGCAGGTCACGGGAGAAGCGGAGCCGTTCCTTCTCGACCGCCCGGCGGGCCAGCTCCTCGCGGGCGGCGCGCAGCTCCCGTACCGCCTCGGAGAGGCGGATGATCGCGGCCGTCACCATCGCCGAGATCCATGTGGCGTACGCGATGTCGAGGCCGCCCCAGCCGTCGTGGAAGCAGGACACCGCCCCCGCCAGCACCGCCACGGCCGTACCGGCGGGCCGCAGATGCGACAGCCGCAGGGCCGCGCCCGTCGCGAGCCCGAGCAGGGGGAAGAACAGCAGCCAGGTGCCGCCGTAGCCGACGCCGAGCGCGCAGGTCACGGCCGCCAGCACCGCGAGCGCCACCCGGGTGGACAGGGCCTCGCGCTTCTCCCGGTCGAACGCGCGGAACGCCACGTAGATGTACAGCGAGTTGAACGTGAACAACCCAAGCCCGCCGATCCACGGGTCCGTCGTCCGGTCCTGGAAGAGGTTGGAGAACGCGCCCATCCCCAGCAGCAGCCACGGCAGCAGCGTGAAACCGCTGGGCGGCGGCCCGGGGTTCTCGGGGAGCTCGCCCGACTTCCGGGCGGCCCGCCACTCGGCCTCGAGCCGCGCCTTGTTCGCCTTGTAGTACCGCTGATGCGCCCTGGCCTGCCGGACGGCCGACCGTGTCGCCTCGAAGTGGCACCTGACCTTGCCTGTCCAGGACATGTCCCCGCCTTCGATCGTGGTTATGACGGTGACGCTACGGATACGGCGTGGTGGGCGGCAGATGCGGTTGTACGGAGTTCGGCAGGACAAATGTCACCGGCGCCCGCCCTCCCGACCTCGATATCTGACACGACGTCAGGAGGCTTCACAAGTGTGGGGGCCTGGGCTATACAGAGGGCGCGGGACTGGAACGCGTTCCAGTTGAAGTCGGTCCGTTCCGGTCCGGTCCCAGACGGCCTCGGTGCGGCCGACGGTGCGGACGGCCGTGCCGAGGTCCTTCCCACGGCGCTGCCGAGGCCTTCCTACGGCGATCAGGAGCCCCATGCCCATCGACGCAGCCAAGGCGCTCGCCGCCGAACCCCGGACCGGCGAGATCACCTGGGACCACAAGGACGTGCAGCTGTACCACCTCGGCATCGGCGCGGGCACCCCTGCCACCGACCCCGACGAGCTGCGCTACACCCTGGAGTCCCGGCTGCACGTCCTGCCGAGCTTCGCCACCGTCGCGGGCGGCGGAAAGCCCGGGGTGACCGGCGGGCTGTCCATGCCCGGCATCGAGGTCGACCTGGCCCGTGTCCTGCACGGCGGCCAGAGCCTCGTCATCCACCGGCCCATCCCCGCGACGGGTACCGCCACCGCGACCAACCGGATCGCCGCCGTGTACGACAAGGGCAAGGCGGCCGTCCTGGTGCTGCGCACCGAAGTCGGCGACCCCGACGGCCCGTTGTGGACCAACGACGCCCAGATCTTCATCCGCGGCGAGGGCGGCTGGGGCGGCGACCGCGGCCCGTCCGCCCGGCTCGCCCCGCCCGCCGGTGAGCCGGACCGGGTCGTCGAGCGGCACGTCCGCGAGGACCAGGCCCTCCTCTACCGCCTCTCCGGCGACTGGAACCCCTTGCACGCCGACCCCGAGTTCGCCAAGGTCGCCGGGTTCGAGCGGCCCATCCTGCACGGACTGTGCACCTACGGCATGACGCTCAAGGCGGTCGTCGACACGCTGCTCGGCGGGGACGTGACCCGGGTGCGCACCTACACCACCCGGTTCGCCGGGGTCGTGTACCCGGGGGAGACGCTGCGGATCCGGATGTGGCACACGCCGGAGTCCACCCGGGTCGCCGTCGGTGCCGTCGAGCGCGAGGACGCGCCCGTCCTCGCCGACACCATCGTCGAACACACCTGAGTACACAACCGAGTCCAGAACGCCGTACGAGGGGAGCCGCACCATGCGCGCAGCCGTACTGCACGAGATCGGCCAGGACAAACTGGAGGTCCTCGACGACGTCGAGGCGGTGGGGTTCGGACCCGGCAAGGTGCGGATCAGGGTGCGCGCCACGGGGCTGTGCCACTCGGACCTGTCAGCGATGAGCGGGGTCCTGCCGCAGCCCGCGCCCTTCGTGCCCGGGCACGAGGGAGCGGGGGAGATCCTCGAAGTCGGCGAGGGCGTCACCCACTTGAAGACCGGTGACCGGGTCGTCGTGTGCTGGCTGCCCGCCTGCGGCGCCTGTCCCGCCTGCAAGCGCGGCCAGACCGAACTGTGCCTCGCCGGGTTCATGAACGCCGGCACGCCCAACTTCAAACGCCCCGGCGGGGACGTCTTCGGCTTCGCCGGCACCGGCACCTTCACCGAGGAGGTCGTCGTCGACGCCGGCTGCGCGGTGCCGATACCCGACGACGTGCCCTTCGACATCGCCGCCCTCATCGGCTGCGGTGTGACGACCGGGCTGGGTGCCGCGCTCAACACGGCGGACATGGAGGCCGGTTCTTCGGTGGCGGTCATCGGGTGCGGGGGCGTCGGCATCTCCGTGATCCAGGGAGCCCGGCTGCGGGGCGCCGCCGAGATCGTCGCCGTCGACCCCATCGCCTCGCGCCGCGAGAGCGCGCTCGAGTTCGGCGCCACCAAGGCCGTCTCCCCGGACGAACTGCCCGACGCCAAACAGCGGGTCACCGCCGGCGAGGGCTTCGACTACGTCTTCGAGGTCGTCGGCAAGTCGGCCACGGCACGGACCGCGTACGACACCACCCGGCGCGGCGGCACCCTCGTCGTGGTCGGCGCCGGCGCCATGGACGACTTCCTCCAGCTCAACATGTTCGAGCTGTTCTTCGACGAGAAGCGGATCCTGCCGTCCATGTACGGCGGCGGAGACGTCCTGCGCTCCTACGAACGCACCATCGCCCTGTGGCGCGCGGGCCGGGTCGACCTGGCGGGCCTGATCACCCACCGGGTCCCGTTCGCCGACGTCAACGAGGCCCTGGACCAGATGCGGACCGGGACCGCCCTGCGTACGTGCATCGAGATGTGAGGACCCACGCCATGTCGCAGCCGCAGCCGCTGCCCCTCCAGGGACTGTCCGCGATCGTCACGGGCGCGGGCCGCGGGCTCGGCCGGGCCGAGGCGCTGGAACTGGCCCGGCTCGGCGCCGCCGTGGTCGTCAACGACTACGGGCAGGCGGGCCGCGACGGCAGCGGCGAGGCGTCCGCCGGGCCCGCCGAGGAGGTCGCCGCCGAGATCCGGGCGGCGGGCGGGGCCGCCCTCGCGCACACCGGCGACGTCTCCGACTTCCGGAAGGCGGGCCAACTGGTCGAGTCGGCCGTCGCCGAGTTCGGCAGGCTCGACATCCTCGTCAACAACGCGGGCATCCTGCGCGACCGCATGGTGTTCTCGATGGCCGAGGAGGAGTGGGACGCCGTACTCCGGGTGCACCTCAAGGGGCACTTCAACACCACCCGGTTCGCCGCCGCCCACTGGCGGGAGCGGTCCAAGCGGGCCGGACAGCCGGTGTTCGGGCGGATCGTGAACACCTCCTCGGAGGCGTTCCTCGCCGGTTCCGCCGGGCAGCCCAACTACGCGGCGGCCAAGGGCGGGATCGTCGGCCTCACCACCTCCACGGCCCTGGCCCTCGGCAAGTACGGCGTGACGGCCAACGCGATCTGCCCCCGCGCCCGCACCCGGATGACCGAGGACGTCTTCGCGGGCGTCGAGCGCGCATCCGGTGACGGCCTCGACCCGCTCGCCCCCGAGCATGTCGCCCCGCTCGTCGGCTATCTGGCTTCGCCTGCGGCCGCCCACGTGAACGGGCAGCTGCTCGTGGTGCACGGCGGGATGGTCGCCGTCGTCGAACGGCCGCGGGTCGCCGCCAAGTTCGACAGCAAGCAGGACACCTTCACGTACGACGAGCTGGAATCCGTCCTCGGGCCGTACTACGCGGACCGGCCGACGGGGGAGACCTTCGCGGCGGCGGAGGTGCTGGGACTGAAACGCGGCTGAGGAACGCTGAACGGCCCCACCCCTCGGGCGAGGGGTGGGGCCGTTCGGTGTTCGACAACTGACGTTGCGTCAGGCAGCCGTCTCGGTCTGCTCGCTCTCCGCCACCGGCTTGCGGTGGCGGCCCCGCGGAGCCGACTCGCCGTCCCGCGTGGAGACCTCACCACGGTGCCGGCCTGGGCCGGTGGAGGTCTCCTGGACATCGGCGGTGTGCAGCTGGTTCGTGCTGGCGTCGCTCATCGGATGGAATTCACCCCGTCAACATGATCTTTCTTGCAGCCGGGCGAGTGTATCCGGCACCCCGTGCCCGGAATCCAGGCGGCCACGCCAACCGGCACTAGTTCGTTACAAGCCGTCCCAACGGCGCCTGCTGCAACGGCACCGGACGGGGGGTGGAGGGGGCGGCGGGTGCCGGTGCCGGCGGCGGTTCTGGTCCTGATCCGGGTGCCGGTACTGATCCCGGCGCAGGTCCCGGCCTCGGTCCCGGTCCTGGTTCTGGGGGGCGGCCCGGTGCGGTGGTTCCGGCGGTGGTTTGTGCGTCCGCCTCCTGCCCCGGCCGCGGCCCCATGCCCGGCTCCGGACAGGGCGGCGGCGCGGCGGCGGGCTCGGGCGCCGCCGCCGTGGGCGGGCTCACCTGCGCCACGCCACACGGCACGACCTCCGTCGCGTACGGCAGCCGCAGCACTCCCTCCGGTGTCCACAGGCCGGTGCCCGCCAACCACCCCTCGGGCGCCGGGAGATGGTGCACCCGCCGCTCGGCCGGCCGCCACACGGCGATCCAGCTGCCCGCCGGCCCGTCCACGCGCAGCGCCACCGCGCAGCTCTCCGGCGTCAGCACCTGCCCCGGCTGGATCGCGAAGGGCGTCACCGCGCAGTCCCGTAGCCGCAGGCACTCAGGGAAGCGCACCGGCAGGGTGCTGCCCAGGACACCCCAGCCCAGCCGGTCCTGGCCCGGCGACGGAGCGTCCGAGCGGACGATCAGCAGCCCGCTGTCGTGGTCGGCGAGCAGCAGCCGGTCGTCGCTGTCGGCGGCGATCTGCAGCAGCGGGGACACCTGGCCGCCGTGCTCCAGATCCACCACGACGGCCTTGGTGCGGCCGCCGGTCTCCCGGTCCAGGGCCAGCAACCGCCCCGCCGGGTCCAGCCAGACCCCGCCCGAGCAGCGGCCGGGCAGCTCGGCCAGCTGCTCGGGCCCGAAGGGGCCGCCCGCCACCAGCCACACCGCCGTCGAACGCCGGCCGACCGCCAGGGCATAGGCCCGCTCGCCGCCGGGGGCGGGCGGCAGCAACCGCAGCCGGGCGGCCGCGTCCGGGCACTCGATCGCGCCCAGGGGCAGCTCGCCGGTGCCGGGGCCGGTCGGGTACAGCAGTGAGAACGCGTGCCGTCCGGCCACCAGACGGTGGATGAGGACCCGCCCGTCGGCCATCGGCTGCACCTCGGTGCCCGGCTCCTCCGGCTGATTGCGGGGCAGCGGCACCGCGTACGGCTCGGGGCCGTCCAGGGTCCAGCGCTCCGGGAACCAGGAGTCGCCGGCCGACGCCAGGCGTGCGGCGTAGGCACCGTCCGCGGAGAGGGCGCAGGCCGTCGGCTCCGCCCCGTCCCCGTCCCCGTCCTCATGTCCCGCCGAAGGCTCGATCGCACAGGCAGTCATCGTTCGGTCACCTCCAGTGACGAACGTAGTTTTCGTCCCACAGGCGGGGAATCCGGGCGCTCCGGCTTCACACATAAGGGTGTTCCAGGAACGATTCGCCTGAGGAAATGGGGCATTTGTGCTCAGCGGGGCGACCGGCGGCCGACGGGGCCGGTGGCGATGACGGGGGCGCTGGCTGAGGCGGTGGTGGAGGCGATGGCGGAGACGGTGGTGGAGGCCGTGGCGGTGGCGGTTCAACGCCACAGATCAGACGGGTAGCCTTGCTCCCGTGCCCCGTCTGTCTGAAGTCATCGCCGCGCTCGAGAACCTGTGGCCCGCCGAGCGGGCCGAGTCCTGGGACGCGGTCGGCACGGTCGTGGGTGACCCGGACCAGGAGGTCACCCGGGTGCTGTTCGCCGTCGACCCGGTCCAGGAGATCGTCGACGAGGCGATGAAGCTGGGCGCCGACCTGCTCGTCACCCACCACCCGCTCTATCTGCGCGGCACGACGACCGTCGCGGCGACCCACTTCAAGGGCCGTGTCGTCCACACCCTCATCAAGAACGACATCGCGCTGCACGTCGCCCACACCAACGCCGACAGCGCCGACCCGGGAGTCTCCGACGCCCTCGCGAGCGCCCTGGACCTGCGCGTCACCGGACCGCTCGTCCCGGACCCCACCGACCCCGAGGGCCGCCGGGGCCTGGGTCGCGTCTGCGCGCTGGACCACCCCCTGACCGTCCGCGAGTTCGCCGCCCGCGCCGCCGAGCGGCTGCCCGCCACCGCGCAGGGCATCCGCGTAGCCGGCGACCCCGAGGCGCTGCTGCGCACGGTCGCCGTCAGCGGCGGCTCCGGCGACAGCCTCTTCGACCACGTACGCGCGGCGGGCGTCGACGCCTTCCTCACGGCGGACCTGCGCCACCACCCGGTGTCGGAAGCCGTCGCCCACAGCCCCCTCGCGCTGCTCGACGCGGCGCACTGGGCCACCGAGTGGCCCTGGTGCGAGCTGGCCGCGAGCCAGCTCGACGAGATCTCCGACCGGCACGGATGGGACCTGCGGGTCCACGTCTCGAAGACGGTCACCGACCCCTGGACCGCGCACGCGGCCTCAACCACTTCTGAACCCCTGGGAGCCCCGAACTGAACGCCGCGCCCGCCGACCAGATCCGACTCCTCGACGTCCAGGACCTCGACGTCCGCCTGCAGCAGCTCGCACACAAGCGGAAGTCGCTGCCCGAGCACGCCGAGATCGAGTCGCTGACCAAGGACCTCGTCCAGCTGCGCGACCTGCTCGTGGCCGCGCAGACCGAGGAGAGCGACACCGCCCGCGAGCAGACCAAGGCCGAGCAGGACGTGGACCAGGTGCGCCAGCGCGCCACCCGCGACCAGCAGCGCATGGACTCCGGTGCCGTCACCTCTCCAAAGGACCTGGAGAACCTCCAGCGCGAGATCGCCTCCCTCGCCAAGCGGCAGGGCGATCTGGAGGACGTCGTCCTGGAGGTCATGGAGCGCCGGGAGTCCGCGCAGGAGCGGGCGGCCGAGCTGGCCGAGCGGGTCGCCTCCGTCCAGTCGAAGATCGACGACGCGACCGCGCGCCGGGACGCGGCCTTCGAGGAGCTCGACGGCGAGGCCGCCACGGCGTCCAAGGAGCGCGAGGTCGTCGCCGGGTCGGTGCCCGCCGATCTGCTCAAGCTCTACGAACGGCTGCGCGAGCAGCAGGGCGGCATCGGCGCGGCGAAGCTGTACGCGCGCAGCTGCCAGGGCTGCCGGCAGGAGCTGGCCCTCACGGAGCTGGCCGACATCCGCAAGGCGGCGCCCGACACGGTGATCCGCTGCGAGAACTGCGGGCGCATCCTGGTGCGCACGTCCGAGTCCGGGCTGTAGTCGGGTTTGTAAGAGGTGACAGGGGCGGTGGCCGTGCGGGAGTTCATCGTCGAGGCCGACGGCGGGTCGCGGGGCAACCCGGGGCCCGCGGGCTACGGGGCCGTGGTGAGCGACGCGACCACGGGGGAGACCCTGCGGGAGGCTGCCGAGTACATCGGCGTCGCCACGAACAACGTCGCCGAGTACCGCGGCCTCCTCGCCGGTCTGCGCGCCGCCCATGAACTGGACCCGGACGCGACGGTCCACGTCCGGATGGACTCCAAGCTCGTCATCGAGCAGATGTCGGGCCGCTGGAAGATCAAACACCCCGACATGAAACCCCTGGCGGCAGAGTCGGCCAGGGTGTTCCCCCCGGGGCGGGTCACCTACGAGTGGATGCCCAGGGAGCAGAACAAGCACGCGGACCGGCTGGCCAACGAGGCGATGGACGCCGGGGCCAGGGGGGAGCAGTGGTCGGAGTCGGCATCGACGGCGGAGCTGGACGCAGCCCCTTCCGGGACTCCTGAAGCCACCGGGTCCGCCCACGGGGACGCCGCCGGGTCCGCCCAGGGGAACGCCACCGGGTCCGCCCCCGGGGACGCCGACACCCGCGCCGCCAAGGCCGTCGCCACCCCCGGCTGGGCCCCCGCCGACCTGGGCGCCCCCGCCACCTTCGTCCTCCTGCGCCACGGCGAGACCCCGCTGACACCCCAGAAGCGCTTCTCCGGCAGCGGCGGCACCGACCCCTCCCTCTCCGACGCCGGCCGGGATCAGGCCGAGCGGGCCGCCGCGATGCTGGCCCGGCGCGGCACGATCCAGGCGATCGTCTCCTCGCCCCTCGCCCGCACCCGCGAGACCGCCGGTATCGTCGCCGCCCGGCTCGGGCTCGAGGTGGGTGTCGACGACGGGCTGCGCGAGACCGACTTCGGTGCCTGGGAGGGACTCACCTTCGCCGAGGTGCGCGAGCGTCACCCCGACGACCTGAACGCCTGGCTGGCCTCCCCGGACGCCGAACCCACCGGCGGCGGCGAGAGCTTCGCGGCGACGGCCACCCGGCTCGCCGCCACCCGCGACAAGCTGGTCGCGGCGTATGCGGGCCGCACGGTCCTGCTCGTCACCCACGTGACCCCGATCAAGACGCTCGTCCGGCTCGCCCTCGGCGCCCCGCCGGAGTCCCTGTTCCGCATGGAACTCTCGGCCGCGTCCCTGTCGGTCGTGGCGTACTACGCCGACGGCAACGCCAGCGTCCGCCTCCTCAACGACACGTCCCACCTGCGCTGAGCCCCGCCGCCGCACGGGCCAGCTCCTCCACACGGCCCCAGTCGCGGGCCGCGACCGCGTCCTGCGGGAGCATCCAGCTCCCGCCCACGCAGCCGACGTTGGGCAGTGCGAGGTAGTCCGGCGCGGAGGCCGGGCCGATCCCGCCCGTCGGGCAGAAGCGCGCCTGCGGCAGCGGCCCGGCGAGCGACTTCAGATACGCCGTACCGCCCGCGGCCTCGGCCGGGAAGAACTTCATCTCCCGCACCCCGCGCTCCAGCAGCGCCACGACCTCCGACGTGGTCGAAATCCCCGGCAGGAACGGCACCCCGGACGCCCGCATCGCGTCCAGCAGTACGTCCGTCCAGCCGGGACTGACCAAGAAACGGGCACCCGCGGCCACCGATTCCTCGACCTGCCCGGGACTGATCACCGTCCCGGCACCCACCACCGCCCCCGGCACCTGCCCCGCGATCTCCCGGATCGCCTCCAGCGCCGCGGGCGTCCGCAGCGTCACCTCGATCGCGGGCAGCCCACCGGCCACCAGCGCCCGCGCCAGCGGTACGGCGTCGCTCGCATCCTCGATGACGACGACAGGGATGACGGGCGCGAGGTCCAGCACGGAGGCGGGCAGGGGAGAGACCATGGCGGTATCCTGCGCCGATCCAGCAGCATGTGCAAAGCTCATTGCGTATGTTGCAACAAGGGTGTTGGGGGGTCAGTGAAGTTGGGGAGTCAGTGAACCTCGTCCACCAGCACATCCAGCGCCCACGCCTGCCCCGCCTTGCCCGGCGCCTCGGCCTCGACGACGTACCCGAGCTCCCGCAAAACCGTGACCAGCTCAGCCGGGCCCTTCGGATCGGCCCCGGCGGTCAGCAGGCCGCGCACGATCCGCCCCTTGGTCGCCTTGTTGAAGTGGCTGACCACCTTCCGCGTCGGCGCGTGCAGCACCCGTACCGACGCCGTCCGCCCGGCGACCTCGCCCTTCGGCTTCCAGGCGGCGGTGTACGCGGCGGACCGCAGATCCAGCACCAGCCCGTCCCCGGCCACCTCGGGAAGCACCGACGCCATCGGCGTACGCCAGTGCGCGCCCAGCGCCCCGAGCCCCGGCAGCTTCACCCCCATCGAGCACCGGTAGGACGGAATCCGGTCCGTCACCCGCACGGCACCCCACAACCCGGAGAACACGAGCAGCGACCGCGCCGCCCGCCGCTTGGCGGCGGCGTCCAGGGTCCCCAGACCGAGGGCGTCGTAGAGCACACCGGTGTAGATCTCCCCGGCCGGCCGCGCTCCCGCCGTCCGCAGCTCCGCGTTCTTCGCGACCTCGCCCCGCAGCCCCTCGCTGAGCCCGAGCACCTCGCGCGCCTTGTCCTCGTCGCCGGCGCACAGCTCGACCAGCTCCGTGAGGACCGCCTCCCGGGCGTCGGTCAGCCCCGGCAGGGACAGCGACTGCGGCTTCAGCGGCGCACCGCGACCGGACGACGCCTTGCCTTCGGACGGCGGCAACAGGACAAGCACGCGTACTCCTTCGATCGAACTCCGCCCGACAGCGTACGGGGGCGTACGGGGAGCTCAGACGCGCGCCCGGCCGAGGGCGCGGACGAGCCCGTCCGCGTCGTCGGCATGGAACCGGACCACCCGCACCGGGCGCCGACGCCCGAAGAAGGTGAGATGGGTGACGGGTTCCGTCAGCTCGATCGTGACGGTCGTCTGGGCGCCCACCTCGACATTGAGCTCGCCGTCGGCCCGCTCGTGCGTCATCCGCAGCTCACGCCGCACCGAGGCGATCAGCTCCAGCGGCACCCGCAGATCGACATGGACGTACCGCCGGATCCGCAGAGCCCCGCCGTCCACATCCAGTACGTGCGGACGTACGACGGACGAGGCGTGCAGCCCGACGACGAAGACGACGCTGTACACGTCCACGAAGAGGAAGGCGGCGTGCACGGTCGGCCAGTCCTTCAGCAGCACGGACATCGCGACCGTCTCGACGAGGCACACGAACGCGAACCCGAACATCATCGCGCCCTGCCCCCGCGCGTACCCGAAGGCCTGACCACCCCGGGTCCCCTCCGTCCGCCGTGCCACCCACAGCACGAGACTCACGAGCACACGCACCTCGTGCCGGACCAGCAGCCGCGCGATCCTCATCGCCGCTCCTCGGTGAGGATGTGGAGCGTCCGGCGGATCGCCTCCGCCTGGGCCGGGGCCAGATCGTCGTAGAAGGCGCGCATCACACTGTCGTCGTGGTCGAGGCTCCCGACCTCCGGGAACAGCCCCGGCGGAATGCAGTCGGCCAGCGCCCGGGCGGCCTCGGCGACACGTGGATCGTCCGGCTCCGCCTCGGCGAGCGCGTCGAGCAGCGCGTACGCCTCATGGGCCCGCGCCACGGCCTCGGGACTCCCCAGGGCCTCACCCAACGACGACACGAGCTGCTCCCGTGCCTCGTCCGGCATGGCCGTCTCCAGGAAGGCCATGATCTCGCGATCCTTGGCGGCCATGGGCGAGTCCGACAGCTGCGCCGACCCGGCGAACAACGCCGCCAGCTCCGGCGACACCGGCCCTTCATCCGGCAACCCGCCCTCCGCCTCCAGCAGGATCCGCAACCGCCCCCGCCGCTCCCGGATGGCCTCCTCCTGCCGCGCCAGATCCTCGTCCAGCTCGGTCAGCACCTCGACCAGGTCCTTCCCGGCCTCGTCCGCCAGCACGTCCCGCACCTCGGCGAGCCCGAGCCCCAGCTCGGTCAGCCGCCGGATCCGCGCCAGCACGACGGCGTGCCGCAGCCCGTACTCCCGATATCCGTTGGCCCGCCGCTCCGGTTCGGGCAGCAGGCCCAGCTGGTGGTAATGCCGCACAGCCCGCGTGGTGACGCCGACGGCGCCGGCGAGTTCTCCGATCCGCATGGGACCAGTGAAGACGTTGACGTTGCGGCAAGGTCAAGCTCATGAGCCCTGGACACCGCCGACTTCCTCTGCTCCCCTGTGAGCCGGGGGGTACGAAGTGAGCACACGGCAACGGATACGGGAACAGGCCCGCTGGACCAGAGCACACCTGGGCCGCTCCGGCCCACCCCTGGACCTGCTCACCGCCCACTTCGACCAGCACGTCTACGCGCCGCACGCTCACACCGAATTCACCATCGGCGTCACGGTCGGCGGCTCGGAGGTCATCGCGTACCGAGGGGGCCGCATCCACTCCTACCCCGGCTCGATCGTCGTCCTGGAGCCCGGCGAGATGCACACCGGCGGCCCGGCCGCCTCCGACGGATACGCCTACCAGGCCCTCTACGCCGAGCCGTCCCTGCTCACCGACGGCACCCTCGGCGGCCTCCCGCACTTCCGTGACGCCGTCCTCCACGACCCGGAACTGGCCACCGCCCTCCGCGCCGCCCACACGGACATCAGCGTCTGCCCCGACCCGCTGGAAGCCGAGTCCCGGCTGCCCTGGCTGCTCACGGCCCTGGCCCGCCGCCACTCCACGGCGAGGGCGAGCACCGACGCGATTGCCGGCGCCGACCACATCGCCAGGTCCGTACGCGACCGCCTCGCCGACGAACTGCTGGACCCTCCCTCCCTGGCCGCCCTCGCCACCGACCTCGGCCTCTCCCGCTACCAGCTGCTGCGCGCCTTCCGCACGACGATGGGCGTACCGCCGTACGCCTGGCTCGCCCAGCACCGGGTCGCCAGGGCCCGCGGGCTCCTGGAAACCGGCCTGCGCCCCGCCGAGGTCGCCGGCCTCGTCGGCTTCGCCGACCAGGCACACCTCACCCGCTGGTTCCGCCGGGTCCTGGGGGTGACCCCGGCGGCGTACCGCAACAGCGTTCAAGACACGGCGGGGTGAGACGGCCGAGACTCGCCGCATGACTGCACGCGGCTGGTTCCTGTTCTCCCTGATGGGAGTCGTCTGGGGTGTCCCCTACCTGATGATCAAGGTGGCGGTGGACGAGCTGTCCCCGTCCATGGTGGTGTTCACGCGCTGCGCGCTGGGCGCCGCGCTCCTGCTCCCCTTCGCGATACGCCAGGGCGGCCTGCCCGGCATCGTGCGGACCCACTGGCGCCCGATGCTGGCCTTCGCGTGCATCGAGATCATCGGCCCTTGGTGGACCCTGACCGACGCGGAACGCCACCTCTCCAGCTCGACGGCGGGCCTGCTGATCGCGGGCGTACCGATCGTGGGCGTGGCCTTGGCCCGCTTCTTCGGCGAGACGGAGAAGCTGGGGGTGAGGCGGATGACCGGACTCGGCCTGGGCCTGGCCGGCGTAGGGGTCCTCACGGTCCCGCACCTGACGGGCGGCGACGCGAAGTCGCTGGCCGAGGTACTGGTGACGGTGGTGGGCTACGCGACGGCGCCCCTGATTGCGGCCCGCCATCTGAAGAACGTCCCGACCCTCCAGCTCATCGCCCCCTGCCTGGCCCTCGCGGCGCTGGTCTATGCCCCGGCGGCGGCGATGACCTGGCCGTCGTCCATGCCCTCCCTCACGGTCCTGGCCGCGCTGGCGGCCCTCGGCGTGCTCTGCACGGCGATCGCCTTCGTGGCCTTCCTGGAGCTGATCAAGGAGGCGGGCCCGACCAGGGCGACGGTCTTCACGTACGTCAATCCGGCGGTCGCGGTGGCGGCGGGCGCGATCTTCCTGGACGAGCAGCTGACGGCGGGCATCGTGGCGGCGTTCACGCTGATCCTGGCGGGCTCGATCCTCGCCACCGCCGCCGGTCCACGCCCCCGCTCACGCCCGGTACCATGGTCGACACGGCAGACGAGCCGGGCGGACGGCCGCGTGGAGTCCCCCTGACGGGGAGCTTCCCGAGGAACGTCCGGGCTCCACAGGGCAGGGTGGTGGCTAACGGCCACCCGGGGTGACCCGCGGGACAGTGCCACAGAAAGCAAACCGCCCAGCGCTCAGGTGCTGGGTAAGGGTGAAACGGTGGTGTAAGAGACCACCAGTGCCCAGGGTGACCTGGGCAGCTAGGTAAACCCCACCCGGAGCAAGGTCAAGAGGGGCCGCCTTTTCGGAGGTGTCCCTGCGCGGACGATCGAGGGCTGCCCGCCCGAGTCCGCGGGTAGACCGCACGAGGCCGGCGGCAACGCCGGCCCTAGATGGATGGCCGTCGCCCGGGGCTCCGCGAGGAGCTCCGGGAACAGAACCCGGCGTATAGCCCGACTCGTCTGCCGCTCTCTATTTCCGCAGCTCAGAGACCCGCTTTCTCTGAATACCCGGGCCTCCTGAGGACGGCACCCTCCGGATCACCCCCACGGAATCGCAGCGCCGTGGCCCGCTTGGTGGGCACCCCATGGGACGGCTCCCGGCGGCCGGTGCGGCTGAAGGGCCTCGCCGCCGCTCTGGGCGATCACGGGTGACCGTACGGGAGTTCTTGGGGAGTGCGGCGGGTGTAGAAAACCGTGGGCGTGCGGTGTGACGGATGTCATCCCTAGTCTGGGATCCTCAACCTTCCCTTGCACGATGACGCTCCCGCCGCGCGGTGGAGCGAGGCCGCCCGTGGCGAGCCTCTGTGGCTGTCGCTACGCTCTCTCACCGGCACCTGGTCAGTCCCCCGGCCATGAGGATCTTGGTCTGTGAGAACTCCTTGGAGCCGCCACCGACGAACCCGGCTCGACGTGCCCCGTGTTGATCTGTCCGGACGGAGTGCTTCCAACGCGACGCTCGATCTGCTGGCGGGAATCGCCGCTACCACCGACGAGGTCTCTGTCCTAGCCGCATCGATGACGCCGGATTCGGCGTGGTCCGCCAACTCCTGTCCGTGGCCCCGGCCGAGAGGAGTTGACGCTACGACGTCGATACCTACCTTGTTCACCTCGGCCTGACGAGCAAGTGTCCCTGGAGATCGGCGAGTAGAAGTGGACGCATTCTGCGGCCTCTACGCGGAGCACCGCACCCCGCTCCACGAGTAGGCGCTGCTCACCGACCTGCTCGACGGCCTCTCCCGCCACGCAACTGGCTGACCAGGGCGACGCGCGGACGGCGACTTCCGCAACCACTGCA
This sequence comes from Streptomyces sp. NPDC044719, assembly GCF_056433405.1. Classification (NCBI taxonomy): domain Bacteria; kingdom Bacillati; phylum Actinomycetota; class Actinomycetes; order Kitasatosporales; family Streptomycetaceae; genus Streptomyces; species Streptomyces sp. NPDC044719. The sequence continues at coordinate 666,774 of NZ_JBWKHE010000005.1, read as the reverse complement.
GGCATGTCGAGTATCAACAGCCGTTATTCGTATGAAAATCTGATCACCATGGGGACTGGTTACGGCACCGAGGACACGGTTCAATGGATCTTGCAGCCGCGCGGCGGGCCTGCCAAGCGAGGCCCTCGGAACTTCGAGCACTCGGTGCGCAAGGGAATCCGACTCGCGGAGTACGAACACGTCCTCGGGAGATACGCGGAGCTGCTGAATCGTATCTTTCCCGACGGAGTGGCGCGGCTGTGGGGAGCGACTCCGGCAGCAGTGCCATGGCACACCAAGGCTGCTGCCATTCGGAATCAGAAGGTCGACGACGAAGTCCTCTTCTACGCCGAAGGGAGATTCATCGCCAAGGCCCGCATCCTCGGACTGATGCACAGCCCCGAGCTGGCTGCAGCCGTATGGGGAGCTGACGAGGGCCAGAAGACTTGGGAGCACATCGTGGCTCTGGGCGACGTAGTGGAGATCGACATACCAGCGGCTCCGCTGCTCACCAAATTGGTCAATCGGCCGGACTTGCGCAGCCTCACCTGCATACCGGCTGACGTACGTCAGCAGCATCTGGCCTTGCTGAACAGTCTGCTGGACGGGCTGACACCTCAGGCGGAGCATCAGCCCTCTGGAGAGAAGTCGACTGCCTCCGTTCCGAGAATGCGGCGCGAAGAGTTGCTGCACGCCCTCGGGACCCTGAATGCCGACACCTCGGACGAACAGCACACACGCGACGCGTCGCTCACGTTTCTGTGGGCTCTCGGCCGACTCGTGTCCGGGCCGAGCGGTCTGGCGCCCCGGGACCTCTACACTAAGGAAGTTGGCCCCCTTCTTCTGGACTTCGGTGCCCAAGACGTGCAGTTCACGTTGGAGTACGCCTTCCGGCATCTTCAGGACTCAGGTCTCTGGCAGACCGAGGGCACGGGCGACGGTGCCACGGTGGGCCTGCAGCAGGACGTCATGAGGCTCCTGCAAAAGCCTCTCGCGCGTGCCGAGGCGGTCGGTCTGCTGTGCAGCTCCTATTTCCAGGATGTCGACCAGGAAGCCCTGCTGGAGCGACTGGGCCTCGCCGGGTACGCGAACGCCGAAGGAGCCGTGGACGGCGCGAACGGGGAACCGACGAAGGGCGGCGAGGCGTCTTCGGCAGGCAGAGGACGCCGACAGGTGAACGGTTCGCGCCCCGACCGCGACCCGCACCTCGCGGAGCAGATCAAGCTGATCTACGGACACCGGTGCCAGGTGTGCGGGGAACGCCTGGAGACACGTTTCAGCCACTACAGCGAGGCGGCGCACATCCAAGGGGTCGGAAGACCGCATGAGGGGCCGGACAAGCTGTCGAACATGCTGTGCCTCTGCCCCAACCACCATGTCCAGTTCGACAAGCTCTTCTTCTTCATCGACGAGGACTGGAACGTGCGCCGAAGCAGGGACGAGAAGCTGATCGGCGCCTTGATACGCCATCCCCAGCACGTCATCGACGAGGAGTGCGTTGAGTACCACCGCGGGCTGTGCGGCCGTAGCCGCTACTGAACCGATCAGGTCACTGTGATCCGACCATGAACTCCGCGATCGCCGCCATTCAGGCCAGGAGGTCCACCGGTTCTCGATCCAGTTCCAGGGCGTGCTGAGTGATGACGACTCCGGCACGCCGCACGTGGTGAGAACCCCGAGGCGAGCGGCCCTTCGCGTACACCAGATGGCCGGATGAAAGACCGAGCGAGGCGCAGTAAGCCAGCATCTGGTAGAGGTCGGAACTCGGAAACCCCTCCTTGTCCTTCTCCGCCTTGTACTTGGCGTCGGCGACCCCGATCGGCCGTCCGGCGTCGTCGTACCAGACCAGATCCGGCTTGAGCAGGACCGCCTCTGCCTCGTCCAGGTGGTGGTGTGCCTGAAACTGACAGCGCCCGCCATACGGCCGCAAGGCTTGCCGTAGAGCCACCGACACGAAGTCCTCGAAGACCTTCGCGAGGTCGAGCAGGAAACCGCTCACCGGCACAGGGGCAAACGCGTCAGAGGTACGGCGGCCGCATTGGCGGCGATGGCGGCGCTCACCGCGTCGCAGGCGCCGGGGGGCGTCCCGGCGCGGGCAGCCGCACCGGCGCCAGGTCGGGCACCTGTCGGGGACGGACCCAGCGTGTCCGGCGACGCGCCGTACAGGACCGAGCTGCCGCCGCTGCGGAGCGTGAAGCGCGCGGGCGGCGGGGCGGCGGCGGAGGTGGGCGGCGCGCTGCCGGCGAGCGTGTTCGCCGCCTACCGGAGGGCCGAGGACCGGCTCGCGCGTGAGGCGCCCGGCTGTCGGCTGCGCTGGCAGCTGCTGGCGGCGATCGGGCAGGTGGAGTCGGGGCAGGCGCGGGGCGGCAGGGTGACGTCGGACGGTACGACCGTGGCGCCGATCCTCGGGCCGCGGCTGGACGGCGTGGCCTTCGCGCTGATCCGGGACACCGACGGAGGTGTCCACGACGGGGACACGGCGTACGACCGCGCGGTCGGGCCGATGCAGTTCATCCCGTCGACCTGGGCCCGCTGGGGTGCGGACGGCAACGGCGACGGGCGTACGGATCCGAACAACGTCTTCGACGCGGCACTCGCCGCCGGAGGGTATCTGTGTGCCGGTGGCCGGGACCTCTCCGTCCCCGCCCAGCTGGACCGGGCGATCCTCGGCTACAACCACTCGACGGATTATCTGCGCACGGTCAGGGCCTGGTACACGTACTTCATGGAAGGGCACCGGGTGGTGCCGGACGGCTCCGCCGGGTCCTCCTCCGCGCGCCCGGAGCCGTCGCGGCCGGCCGCCACACCGAAGCCGTCGCGAACCCCCTCCGCCCGGCCGAGTGCCCCGCCGTCCCGTACTCCGTCGGCCCCCGTCTCCCCGGCCCCGGCCGGAACCGGCCCGGCCACCGAACCCGAGAAGCCGGACGAGCCGCAACTCCCCGTCCCCGAGCCGGACATGGTGCTCCCCGGCGAGAACCTGCTGCCCAGCGGCGCCCCGCTCACCCGTAACAGCGCGGACTCGATGACCGCCGCCCCCTCCACAACCGCCGATACTGGGCGGTAATGTCGCCCCCCGCCGGACAGCAGGAGACCGGTGGGTGAGCGCGAAGGGGCCCCTCATGGCGACGGACATGCCTGCGGACATGCCTGCGGACATGCCCGCAGGGACACCTGCGGAGGTGACCGCGGTCGATGAGCGGTGGCGGCGTATGTGGAGCCACCGCGAGCACCTGCTCAAGGTGGCCCGGCGCAGGTCGATGAGCCCGGAGGACGCCGAGGACGCGGTGCACGAGGCGATGCTGCGCGCCGCCGAGCGGCCCGATCTGGACGAGGAACGGCTCGCGGCCTGGCTGACGACGGTGACGATGCGGCTGTGCGTCGACCGGTACCGGCAGGTGAACCGCGAGGCCGAGGTGCGTACCAGCCCGACGCTCATCGCCCCCGGTCCGGTGCCCGTCGAGGAGGCGGTGTGCGACCGGGCCGAGGCGAAGTGGCTGGCGGTGCGCAGTGGTGAGCTGCCCGCGCGGCAGGCCGAGGCGCTGCGGCTGAAGTCGGAGGACCTGGACGTCGGCCAGGTCGCCGTCCGGATGGGGCTGAGCTATCGGACCGTCGAGTCGCTGCTGGCCCGGGCCCGGCGGACGCTGCGGCAGTCGCTGGCCGCCACGCTCGGGTTCGCGCTGTTCCTGATCGGGTGGGGACGGCCGCGCGGAGTCGGCAGGGCACAGGCCGTGGCGGTCGCCTCGACGGCGGCGTCCCTGGCGGTGGCGGGGTTCGTGCTGCCCTACGCCCTCGACGGCGGTGGAGGTGGGGGCGGGGGTGGTAGGCCGCCTCGGCCCGCCGTTGCCTCTCCGGGTGCCGAGGCGGTGCGGCCGGACGGTGGTGGCGGGGATCGTACGCCTCGGGGGGAGGGCCCCACAGCTGCGGCAGCCGAGCGCGGAGCGGCCGAGTCTCCCGTGGGCGAATCGTTCCTTCCGCTGTCCGTGCCGTCGGTGCCGTCACTGCCGGAGGTCCCGGACGTTCCTGAGGTCCCGGTGTCGCCGCTGCCCGCGTTGTCCGCGCCGGAGGTTCCGCAGATGCCCGACGTCCCGGAGCCCGATGTTCCCGACCTGCCGGTGGAGCCCTCCGACGTGCTGACGGACACGGCGGTCCCGACGGGCACGGAAGCGCCGGAGACTGCGCTCACACCGTCCGCCTCGCTCCCCGAGCCCAGCGTGCGCCCGCTCCCGTAGCGCCCGGAGATCCCACCCGGAAACCCGCCCGAAAAAAATCCGCCACTTGAGCGACGGACCCCCCGCCCCTCCCCGTAGAGCAGATGTCAGAGCTGCTCCAGGGGCACTGCTCCACGGGCTGAAGGGTGGACCGGATGGGTGTCGAGATCTGTGTGGAAGGGCTGACCAAGTCCTTCGGTCACCAGGTCATCTGGCAGGACGTCTCGCTGACGCTGCCCGCCGGGGAGGTCTCGGTCATGCTCGGCCCCTCCGGCACGGGCAAGTCGGTGTTCCTCAAGACGCTCGTCGGACTGCTGAAGCCGGAACGCGGCTCCATCACGATCCAGGGCCGGGACATCACCAAGCTCCGCGAGCACGACCTGTACGAGGTGCGCAAGCTGTTCGGCGTGCTGTTCCAGGACGGCGCGCTCTTCGGCTCGATGAACCTGTACGACAACATCGCCTTCCCGCTGCGCGAGCACACCCGTGAGTCCGAGAGCGAGATCCGGCGCATCGTGCTGGAGAAGATGGACATGGTCGGGCTGATCGGTGCGGAGGGGAAGCTGCCCGGCGAGATCTCCGGCGGGATGCGTAAGCGGGCGGGGTTGGCGCGGGCCCTGGTGCTCGACCCGGAGATCATCCTCTTCGACGAACCCGACTCGGGCCTCGACCCGGTCCGCGTCGCCTACCTCAACCAGCTCATCGTCGATCTCAACGCCCAGATCGACGCGACCTTCCTGATCGTCACGCACGACATCGCCTCGGCCCGCCAGGTGCCGGACAACATCGGGCTGCTGTTCCGCCGCGAGCTGGTGATGTTCGGGCCGCGCGAGGAGCTGCTGGCCAGCGACGAGCCCGTCGTACGGCAGTTCCTGAACGGCCGGATGCAGGGTCCGATCGGTATGGCGGAGGAGAAGGACGCGGCGCAGGTCGAGCAGGAGCTCGCGCAGATCGACGACAGCGCGCGCGTTCACGAGCCGCCGGCTCCACGCCTGCTGCCGGGGCCGGGCATCTCCCGATCACCCCGCTGGGAGGTCATCGCCCGGCGCGAGGCCGCGTTGCACGAGAAGGAGGTGGCCGGCGCGTGAGCCTGTCACCGGTGGGAGCGCTGCGGCACTCGGGCAGCCTCTTCGCGATGGCGCTGGACGTCGTCCGCACGATCCCCCGACGGCCCTTCCAGGCGCGGGAGTTCATCCAGCAGACGTGGTTCGTCGCGAGCGTCACCATCCTGCCGACGGCCCTGGTGTCGATCCCCTTCGGAGCGGTGATCGCGCTGCAGATCGGCAGCCTGACACGGCAGCTCGGCGCCCAGTCTTTCTCCGGGGCCGCCTCCGTCCTCGCCGTGCTGCGCGAGGCCTCGCCGATCGTCACCGCGCTGCTGATCGCGGGTGCCGGAGGCACGGCGATCTGCGCCGACCTCGGAGCGCGGAAGATCCGCGACGAGATCGACGCGATGCAGGTGCTGGGCATCGACCCCATCCACCGGCTGGTCGTTCCCCGCGTGCTGGCGTCGATGCTGGTGGCGGTGCTGCTCAACGGCCTGGTGTCGGTGGTCGGCGTGGCGGGCGGCTACTTCTTCAACGTCGTCCTCCAGAACGGCACTCCCGGCGCCTACCTGGCCTCCTTCACCACGCTCGCCCAGCTCTCCGACCTGTGGGCGGCCGAGGTCAAGGCGCTGGTGTTCGGGGCGATCGCCGGGATCGTCGCCTCCTACAAGGGGCTGACCGCCAAGGGCGGGCCCAAGGGCGTGGGCGACGCGGTGAACCAGTCGGTGGTGATCACCTTCATGTTGCTGTTCGTGACGAACTTCGTGATGACCGCCGTGCACTTCCAAGTCGTTCCCCAGAGGGGCTGAGGCATGGCGCTGTTGAAAGGCCTGGAGGAGCTGGGTGCCCAGCTGTCCTTCTACGGGCGGTCACTGGCCTGGACCGGCCGCACCCTGCGCCGCTACAAGAAGGAGATCCTGCGGCTGCTGGCCGAGGTGAGCTTCGGCCGGGGCGCGCTCGCCGTCGTGGGCGGCACGGTCGGGGTGATCGCCTTCCTGTCGTTCTTCACCGGCACGGAAGTGGGGTTGCAGGGCTACGCCGCGCTCAACCAGCTCGGCACCTCCAACTTCGTGGCGTTCCTCTCGGCGTACTTCAACACCCGGGAGATCGCCCCGCTGGTGGCCGGGCTCGCGCTCTCCGCGACCGTCGGCGCCGGGTTCACCGCGCAGCTCGGCGCGATGCGGATCAGCGAGGAGACCGACGCGCTGGAGGTCATGGGCGTGCCCTCGCTGCCGTTCCTCGTGACGACGCGGATGATCGCCGGGTTCGTGGCCGTCATCCCGCTGTACGTGATCGGCCTGCTGTCCTCGTACCTGGCCGCCCGCACCATCACCACCGGCTACTACGGCCAGTCCACGGGCACGTACGACCACTACTTCCAGCAGTACCTGCCCCCGGTGGACGTCCTGTGGTCCTTCGGGAAGGTGCTGGTCTTCGCCGTCCTGATCATCCTGGTGCACTGCTTCTACGGCTACTACGCGAGCGGCGGCCCGGCGGGCGTCGGCGTCGCGGTGGGCCGCGCGGTGCGGACCTCGATCGTCGCGATCAACGTCCTGGACTTCTTCCTGTCGCTGGCGATCTGGGGCGCCAGCACGACCGTGCGGATCGCGGGGTGAGCCGCCGTATGCGGGTGCTGAGACTGCGGTTGTACGGCGTCGTCTTCATCGCCGTGCTCGCACTGCTGCTGTCCCTGTCCGTCGCCGTCTACCGCCAGGCGTTCACGCCGGTCGTGCGGATCACGCTGGAGGCCGACCGCCTCGGCAACCAGCTCGATCCGCGCGCCGACGTCAAGCTGCGCGGGCTGCTGGTCGGCGAGGTGCGCGAGGTGCGGGCCGACGGGTCGAAGGCGACGCTCGGCATCGCGCTGAAGCCGGAGCACGTCGCCCACATCCCGTCGGACGTGCACGCGCGCCTGCTGCCCAAGACGCTGTTCGGCGAGAAGTACGTCGACCTGGTCCCGCCCGAGCGGTCCTCGGCCCGGCCCATCAGGGCCGGTGACGTCATCGCCCAGGACCGCACCCGCGTCGGCATCGAGGTCCAGCAGCTGATGAACGACCTGCTGCCCCTGCTCCGGACGGTCCAGCCCGGCAAGCTCAACGCCACGCTCTCCGCGTTCGCCACCGCCCTCGACGGCCGCGGCGACCGGATCGGCGACAACCTCACGCGAGTGGAGGCCTACCTGCGCCGCCTCAATCCCCACCTGCCGTCCCTGAAAGAGGACATCGCACGCTTCGCCGACGTCGCCGAGGTCTACGGCGACGCCGCGCCCGACCTGATGGAGATCCTGCGCAACACCGTCACCACCAGCCGCACGATCGTCGAGGAGAAGGACCGGCTGGCCGCGGCGCTGAAGAGCACGGCCACCGTCGCGGGCACCGCCGAGGACTTCCTCGACGCCAACGGCGACCGGCTGATCACCCTCGGCCGGGTCTCCCGCCCCACGCTGGAGCTGTTCGCCCGCTACTCACCCCAGTACCCCTGCCTGCTGGCCGGCCTGGTCCGGCAGGAGAAGGCCTCCGAGGAGGCGTTCCGGGGCGGCAAGATGCACATCACGCTGGAAGTCGTACGGGCGCAGGGTGCGTACGTACCGGGTGAGGAACCGCGCTACGGCGAGCGGTCGGGCCCGGACTGCCGTGATCTGCCGCACCCTCCGGTGCCGGCGCCCGGCGCCCACCTCAACGACGGTTCCAGGAAGGCGGGTTCGGCATCGGGCGGCCCGCACGGCGTCTCCGCCACCCGGGCGGAGCAGCGAGCCGTCGGCTCACTCGTGGCCCCGGTACTGGGCGTGCCCGCGGACGAGGTGCCGCCGGTCGCGACCCTGCTGTTCGGGCCGATGGCGCGCGGGACGGCGGTGAGCGTCGCGTGAGCAGCACAGGAGCCCGGCAGACCGCCGCCCCGCTCATCAAGTTCAGTCTCTTCGCGCTGGTGACGGTGGTGGCCACGGCCCTGCTCGCCGCCACCATCGTGAACATCTCCTTCACCCCCGAGCACGAGTACCGCGCGGTCTTCAGCGACGTCACCGGCCTGGAGGAGGGCGACGACATCCGGGTGGCCGGGGTGCGGGTCGGCGAGGTCGAGGGCATCCGGATCAAGGACCGGACGCTGGCCGAGGTCACCTTCACGGCCAGCCAGGACCGGCCGCTGCTCACCAGCACGGGCGCGGTCATCCGCTACCGCAACCTGGTCGGGCAGCGGTACGTCGCGCTGACCGAGGGCGCCGGCGACGGCACCCGGCTGCGCCCCGGCGGCACGATCCCGCTCGCGCGCACCCAGCCCGCCCTCGACCTGAACGCGCTGCTGAACGGCTTCAAGCCGCTGTTCGCCGCGCTCAGCCCGAAGGACGTCAACCAGCTCGCCACCGAGATCATCAAGACCCTCCAGGGCGAGGGCGGCACCGTCAACAGCCTGCTGACGCACACGGCGTCGCTCACCACGACGCTGGCCGGCCGCGACAAGCTGATCGGCTCGGTGATCGACAACCTCAACACCGTGCTGGAGACGCTCGACAAGCGCGGCGCCCGCTTCTCCGGACTGCTCAAGCAGCTGCGCCGGGTCATCTCGGGCCTGTCCGCCGACCGCAAGCCCATCGGGAAGTCGCTGGTGAGCATCGGCGATCTGACGGAGGCCACGTCGGGCCTGCTGAAGGACGCGCGTCCCCCGCTCAAGGACGACATCGCGGAACTGACCGACCTCACCGGGACGCTGAACGACAACGAGAAGACCGTGGAGGGCGTGCTGAAGCGGCTGCCGAACAAGCTGGGCGAGCTGACGGGGACGGCGTCCTACGGCTCGTGGTTCAACTTCTACCTGTGCGACTTCGACGGCCGGATCGTGCTGCCGAAGACGAAGCAGGTGCTCACGCCCGAGATGCACGTGGCGAGGGCGAGGTGTGGGGCATGAGCCGCAAGCGCCGCCCGGAGCCGCTGGTCAAGGTGCGGGTGGAGCCGCCGAAGCTGCCGCGCGTGCGCCTGCCGGAGGTACGGCTCCTGCCGCGCCGCAGGCCGAGTCCGCAGCCGCTGGTCAAGGTCCGTGTCGAGCCGCCGAAGCTGCCGAAGATACGGCTCCGCCGCCCGCGCCTCGGCCCCTTCCGCGAGCGGAACCCCATCGTCATCGGCGCCGTCGGACTCACCGTCCTCGCGCTGCTGACCGTGGCCGCGTTCAACGCCGACCGGCTGCCGGTGATCGGCGACGGCGAGACGTACAGCGCCGCCTTCGCCGAGGCGGGCGGTCTCAAGCCGGGCGACGAGGTGCGGATCGCCGGGGTCAAGGTCGGCAAGGTCGAGGAGGTCGACCTGGACGGCGACCACGTCAAGGTCACCTTCAAGATCAAGGGGGAGCCGGGGTTCGGCACCGGGACCGGCGCGTCGATCCGGGTCAAGACGATCCTCGGCGCCAAGTACCTCGCCCTGCACCCCAAGGGGCCGGGCCGGTTGGAGCCCGGCAGTGAGATCCCGCTGCGGCGGACCGTGCCCGCGTACGACGTCGTGCAGGCGTTCAGTGATCTCACCACCACGACGGAGAGGGTCGACACCGACCAGCTGGCGAAGGCCCTGGACACCATCTCGACGACCTTCGAGGACTCACCGGAAGAGGTACGGGCGTCCATCAAGGGCCTGTCCAAGATCTCCCGGACGGTGGCCTCGCGCGACAAGGCCCTCAGGGAGCTCCTCGACCACGCGAAGGGCGTGACGGGCGTACTCGCCGACCGGTCGGGCGACTTCACCGCCCTGGTCGAGGACGGCGACAAGCTGTTCAAGGAGATCAGCAAGCGGCGTGCGGCGATCCACAAGCTGCTGAAGACCTCCGCCGCGCTCGGCATCCAGCTCTCCGGCCTGGTCCAGGACAACGAGAAGGAGATCGGGCCCGCGCTCAAGGGTCTCAACACCGTGGTGAAGATGCTCGAACGGAACCAATCAAGCCTGGACCGGAGCATCAAGCTCCTGGCCCCCTACGTGCGGGTCTTCACCAACACCCTCGGCAACGGCCGCTGGTTCGACTCCTACGTCCAGAACCTGGTCGCCGCCCCGGTGGTGCCGCGGACGCGGACGGGAGGCGCGCAGTGAGCAACCGTTGGAAGAAGGGCGCGGCCCTGCTGATCACCCTGACCCTGGTCGCCGCGCTCACCCACGTCCTGTGGCCGCGGACCGAGCCGGCCCGCGTCACGGCGTACTTCCCGCGCACCGTCGGCATCTACCCCGGCTCGGACGTCCGCGTGCTGGGCGTGCGGATCGGCGAGGTCAAGAAGATCACGCCGGAGGGCGGCCGGGTGCGGGTGGAGCTGGAGTACGACGCGGACCGCAAGGTCCCGGCGGACGCGCAGGCCGCGATCATCAACTCCTCGGTGGTCAGCGACCGTTACGTGCAGCTGCTGCCGGTGTACCGGAGCGGTCCGGTGCTGCGGGACGGGGACGAGATCCCCGAGTCGCGTACGGCCGTACCGGTCGAACTGGACCGCGTTTTCGACAGCCTGCACACCACGGCCGAGGCGCTCGGCCCCGAGGGCGCCAACAAGGACGGCGCCCTGTCACGGCTGCTCGGCGTCAGCGCCGACAACCTCGACGGCCAGGGCGCAAACCTCCACCGGACCGTCGAGGACTTGTCGGAGGCCGTCACGACCCTGTCCGACGGCCGTACGGATCTCTTCGGCACGGTCCGCAACCTTCAGGTGTTCACGGCGGCGCTGGCGGCGGACGACAAGAGCGTGCGGTCGTTCAACAGCAGCCTCGCCAAGGTCGCCGAGCAACTCGCGGGCGAGCGCGAGGACCTGGCGGCCGCACTGAAACACCTCGGCACGGCGCTCGGTGACGTGTCCGCCTTCGTGAAGAAGAACAAGAAGTCCCTGACGTCGAACGTGGAGGGCCTGAGCAAGGTGACCAAGGTGCTCGTCACCCAACGGGCGGCACTGGAGGAGCTGCTGGAGGTCGCGCCGACGGGCATGTCGAACCTGAACAACGCCTACAACCCCTCCGCCGGCACCCTCGACACCCGCAACAACCCCGGCCATCCGCAGGATCCGGCGTCCCTGCTGTGCTCGATCCTGAAGACGACCGGGGAGAAGACCGACTGCGGGGACCTGAAGGACCTCTTCGACTCGCTGCCCGAAGTGCCCGAAGTGCCCGACGGCACCGCTGTCACCGGCACGGTCGACCGCACCCTCGGCGGAATCCTGGGGGCGAGCGCATGAGGCCACTGCGCAAGGGCGGTGCCGTCGCCTGGGCGGCCGTCGGGACACTGCTCCTGTCCGGCTGCGAGGTCAACGGCTGGTACGACGTCCCGCTCCCCGGCGGAGCCGCCGCCGACGGCCACGCCTACCGCGTCACCGTCGAGTTCCGCGACGTCCTCGACCTGGTGCCGCAGTCGGCGGTCAAGGTCGACAACGTCACCGTGGGCGCGGTGGAGAAGGTCGAGCTGGAGGGCTGGCACGCGAGGGTCCGCCTCCGGGTCGCCGACTCGGTGAAGCTGCCCGACAACGCCGTCGCCGAACTGCGGCAGACCAGCATGCTCGGCGAGAAGTACGTGGCGCTGTCACGGCCGCCCGAAAGCACACCGGTCGGGCGGCTCCGCGACGGTGATGTGATCCCCCTGTCCCGCAGCGGCCGCAACCCGGAGGTCGAGGAGGTGCTGTCCGCGCTGTCCGCCCTGCTCAACGGCGGCGGCGTCGCCCAGCTCAAGACGATCACCACGGAGCTGAACAAGGCCCTGGCGGGCCGGGAGAACCGGGTCAAGTCCCTGCTCAAGGAGCTCGACACGTTCATCGGCGGCCTGGACGACCAGCGTCAGGACATCGTCCGCGCGCTGAAGGCCGTGGACCGGCTGGCCAAACGGCTGGGCAAGGAGAAGACGACGATCGCCGAGGCCGTCGACGCCATGCCGCCCGCCCTGAAGGTCCTGGCCGACCAGCGCCGTGACCTGACCAGGATGCTCACCGCCCTGTCCAAGCTGGGCAAGACCGGCACCAAGGTGGTCAACGCCTCGCACGACGACACGGTCGCCAACCTCAAGCAGCTGCGGCCGATCCTGCGACAGCTCGACAAGGCGGGCAGCGACCTGCCCAACTCCCTCGAGCTGCTGACGACGTACCCGTTCCCGCGCAACGTGGTGGACGCCATCAAGGGCGACTACGTCAACCTGCACATCACGGCGGACCTCGATCTGGCCGGGATCTACGGCAACCTGACGGGCAAGCCGGGCGGCGGGAACGGCGGAGACACCGGGCCCGGGCTCCCCGAGCCCCCGGACCTGCCGGACGTACCGGACCTCCCGGACGTGCCGGAGCTCCCGGACGTGCCGCGCGTGCCGAAGCCCACCGCGCTGCCGAGCGGTCCGAGCGTGCCGTCGTCCCCGTCGGCCCCCGACAGCGGCGGCGACCCGCTGTGCCCGCCGGTGTGCACCGCCGGATACGGCTCCCACGGATACGGCTCCCACGGCTACCGCACCGGGGGCGACTGGCCCGAGGGGATCGACCTCGAACTCGCCGAGCTGATGCTGAAGGGGGTCCAGCCGTGATCACCCGTACGGTCAAGGCGCAACTGCTCGCCTTCGCCACCCTCACCGCCGTGGGTGTGTCGTACGTCGGCGCCGAGTACACGGGCCTGGTGGACGAGGTCCTGGACCGCGGCTACACCGTGAAGGCCGACTTCGCCGACTCCGGGGGCGTCTTCCCCGGCGCCGAGGTCACGTATCGCGGGGTGCCGGTGGGCAAGGTCGGCGCACTGCGCCTGGCCGGCCCGGACGGGGTCTCGGTCACGCTCGACATCGAGGACGGGGCGCCGCGCATCCCGGCGGACACGCTGGCCGTGGTGGCGAACCGTTCGGCGGTGGGCGAGCAGTACGTCGACCTCCAGCCCCGTACCTCCCACGGCCCGTACCTGCTGGACGGCAGCACGATCCCGCGCGGGAGCACGCGGGTGCCGCTGTCGACGACGGACATGGTCCTCAGCCTGGACCGCCTGGTGAACTCGGTCGGCAAGGACGACCTGCGGGTCACGGTCGACGAGTTGGGCCAGGCCTTCACCGGCACCGGCCCGAACCTGAGCCGCCTGGTGGACTCGGGCAACACCCTGGTCGAGTCGGCGTCCGAGGCGCTGCCGGAGACGATCGCCCTGATCGAGGACTCGCGGAAGGTCCTGAAGACGCAGGCCGACCAGGGCTCGTCGATCAAATCGTTCGCGCGTGATCTGGCGGCGCTCTCGGCTCAGTTGAAGACCAGCGACGGGGATCTGCGCAAGCTGATCGGCAACGCCCGGCCGGCGGGACAGGAGCTGAACTCGCTGCTGAAGTCGACCGGGCCGGAGCTGTCGGTGCTGCTGGCCAACCTGATCAGCGGCGGCCAGGTGACGCTGGCCCGCCTCCCCGGCGTGGAACAGGCCCTGGTCACCTTCCCGCTGATGGTCGCGGGCAGCTACACGGTCGTCCCGGGCGACGGCACCACCCACTTCGGCCTGGTGCTGAACGCCGACGACCCGCCGGCCTGCACCCAGGGCTACGGCACGGCACGCCGCGACCCCGCGGACACCAGCACGCGCGAGGCGAACACCGGCGCCCGCTGCACGCTCCCGCGTGGCAGCCAGTCGTCGGTACGGGGCGCGCAGAACGCCCCGGGCGCGTCGAGCACCGACGGCGGCGCGAACCAGGCGACCTACGTCACCCCGTACGACCCGGAGACCGGCACCACCACCGGCCCGGACGGAAAGAACGTCGAGATCGGCTCGACGGGCGGCCAGCAGGCCGTGTTCGGAAAGGAATCGTGGCAATGGCTGCTCGTCGGCCCCATGGCATGAAGCCGGTGCGACCCACAGTGCTGACGGCGGGACTCGTCGCGGCGACCGTCCTCACCACAGCACTGACACTCTGGCTGGCCCTCACCCTCTACGAACAGCGCGAGGCGGACCACCGACGCCAGGGCATCCTGGCCGCGGCCCGCCAGTCGGCGCTGAACTTCACGTCCCTCGACTACCGGCACTACGACCGCGACAGCGCGAACGTACTGGCGGGCGCGACCGGCGACTTCAAGAAGCAGTTCACCGCACAGACGGACCAGTTGACGCAGCTGGTGGCCCAGAACAAGTCCGTGTCGCAAGGCCAGGTCCTGGAGGCGGGCATCGTCCGCTCCGACGAGGACTCGGCCCGTGTGCTGGTGGTCGCCGACAGCAAGGTGACCAACACCGCCGCGCCCGAGGGGGAGGCGCGCACGTACCGGCTCCAGCTCGACCTCGTACACAAGGACGGCCGCTGGCTGACGTCCGACGTCGAGTTCGTCGGCTGATCCACGGGCCGATCCGCCGACCGACAAGCACCGACGAGGAGTACCACCATGCCGAAGACGACCACCGGCCGCGCCCCCGGTCCCGGCACCCGCCGCACCATGACGGCGGCCGCCCGCGCGGCCGCCAAGCGCGCGGAGCGCGGCCACCGCGCAGCGGGCGCGGCGACGGCCACGGCCACGGCCACCGGCGAGGAGTCCCCGGACCGGGCCGAGCTGCCACTCGCCGGACGCACCGTCCTCATCGAGGCCCCGAAGGACGGCTGGGACGACCCGCCGGAGCCGTCGCCGGAGTCGTTCGAGGAGGACGGCCCGCACGACCGGAGCGAGCGCGGCCCCGGCGGCCGTAGGAGGCTGCTCACCTCGGTCCTGGCCGTCCTGCTCGTCGTCGGCCTGGTCGCGCTCGCCGCCCTGGGATGGCAGTACCGCGACGGCCGCCTGACGGAGACCGCCCGGACCGAGGCGCTCGCGGCCGCGCGGAAAGCGGCGCCGATCGTCCTGTCGTACGACTACCGCCACCTGGACCAGGACTTCTCGACGGCCCGCGCCCACCTGACCGGCGACTTCCGCGACGAGTACGGCAAGACCACGAGGACCGTGGTCGCCCCGACGGCTGAGAAGTACCACGGCGTGGTGAAGGCCACGGTCGCCGCTCCCGCCTCCGGCGCCGCCCCGGCCGCCTCCGTCGTCTCGGCCTCCCCCGACAAGGTCGTGGTCCTGCTCTTCGTCAACCAGGTCACCGAGAGCACCCAGGTCTCGGGGTCCCGAGTGGACCTGAACCGGGTGCGGATGACGATGGAACGTACGGACGAGGGGTGGAAGGTGAGCGCGGTGGACGCCTTGTGAAGGCGGCTCCGACACCTCAGCGAAGGGCAACCCTGCATCCGTTGCGACAGCGCCCCATCAGGGCCCGGCGTCCACCGCCGACCTCAGTGCCTCGGTGAAGGACCTCGCCCAAGCCTCGACGCTCTCGCCGGTGAACAGGTCAGTCGAGTACTCGAAGGTGACCGTGATGCGGTCGGCCTCCGGGGCGATCACCACGTACAGCTCGTTTCGGGCCACGCCATGGACGGGGAGGGCCTGTACGGAAGCCGACACGCCCTGGAGGTCCAGGGCCGGTGGCTCCGTGGTGATCACCGTGAACAGGACCGTCGGGAACAGGCCGCCCTTCAGGTCGGGTGACACCAGGGACACCACGTCCGTCAGGGGGAGTTCCTGGTGGTCGAGGGCCGTGAAGAGGGAGGATCCCAGTTGCGCGACCAGGTCGGCGAAGGTCCCGGCCTCGCCGAGTCGGGCCCGCAGCAACACGGCATCACCCAGGAGGCCCACGATCTCCGAACGGTCGCGCCGCACACGGTTCGCGCTCGACGCCGCCAGGACGATGTCGTTCCCCTCGCCGCACAGGTCGCCCAGCCACCTGGCGAACAGGGCCGCGAGGACCGTGTACGTGGTGGTGCCCAGGCGGGTCGCCGTGTCGGCCAGGAGGGCGGGGGTGTCGTCGGCGATGACCCAGGTGTGCAGGGCGCCCCGGCCGGACAGCGTGCCGGGGTGCGGGTGGTCGTAGGGGAGGGACGGGCGCAGGGGGATGCCTTCGAGTTCCGTGCGCCAGAAGCGTTCCAGGGTCGTTCTGCGTTCGTCCGGGAGTCCGTATTCAGACCGGGCGAAGTCGGTGAACTGAGACACCTCGCCAGGTAGTTGAGGGACCCTTCCCGCCCGCTGGGCGTTGTACAGCTCCGCCAGGTCGCGCCGGATGACGCCCAGGGACCAGCCGTCGCAGACCGCGTGGTGGAAGACCGTCACCAGGATCCAGTGGTCCGGGGCGACCCTCGCCAGGCGGAAGCGGTGCAGCGGGGCCCGGTCCATCGCGAAGGGAGCGGACACCTGCTCCTCGCACCAGCGGTCCACCGTGTCCGCCGACGCCCCGGTGAGGTCGGTGATCGGCAGCGGGACCGGGACCTCCGCCAGGACCTCCACCACGTACTCCCCGTCCTGCCGCCGGACGGAGCGGCTGCGCAGGGCGTGATGACGGGCCACCAGGCCGGTGAGGGCCCGGTGCAGGGTGCCGGGGTCCACCTCGCCGCGCAGGTCCATGCGGTGGGCGATGTTGTAGACGCTCGGGTCGGTGCGCGCGTGGTGGCGGCGCCACAGCCGGCGCAGGGTGGACGGCATCGGTGCGGTGTCCACGACACGGCCACGTGTCGCGTCGCCGCGTGTCGAGATGCCGCGGATGGTCGGATCCAGGAAGAAGCCGGCCATCGTCAGGTCCACGCCGGCCTCGTCCCGCATGCGGTTCAGCAGCCTGATCGCGCTCAGGGAGTGGCCGCCGAGTTCGAAGAACGACGTGGTGACCGGGACCGGGTCCGTGTCCAGCTCCTCGCACCACAGGTCGTGCAGCGTTTTCTCCAGGGCCGTGGCCGGCGTGGCGTCCGGGTCCTCGCCGGAGCCGTCGCCCGGCTCGGGCAGGGCCGTCCGGTCCAGCTTGCCCGAGGCGTTCACCGGGAGGCGGTCCAGGGGCACCCAGCGGCGGGGCACCAGGTGGTCGGGGAGGACGGCTGCCAGTGCCGTTCGTACGGAGTGGCAGGAGGCCTCTTGAACCAGGACCACGTACGCGACCAGTTCCATGTCGCCGTGACGGTCGCGGCGGGCGAGGACCGCCGCGTCCCGGACGGCCGGCAGCGCCGTCAACGCCGCCTGGATCTCGCCGGGTTCGACCCGGTAGCCGCGGATCTTGACCTGGTCGTCCGCCCGGCCCAGGTAGTCCATGGTGCCGTCCGTACGCAGACGGCCCAGGTCGCCCGTGCGGTACAGCACCCCGCCCGTGCCGTCGTCGAGGAAGGCCGCGGCGGTCTCGGCGGGGCGGTCGTGGTAGCCGTACGCCACCGGCGTCCCGCCCACATGGATCTCGCCGACCGCCCCCACCGGCACCGGCCGGCCCGTGCCGTCCAGCAGCAGGACGCGTGCTCCCGGCACCGGGGTGCCGATCGGCGGCCATTCCTCGCCGTCCGGGTCGACGCGGTGCGAGGTGACGATGACCGAGGTCTCCGTGGGGCCGTACTGGTTGTACAGCGCGCAATGCGGGTGCGCGGCGAGGAAGCGGCGGAACGCGGCCGTGAGCTGGAGCGCCTCACCGGCCGAGAACAGCTCGCGCAGGGACGGCAGTTCGGGGGCGGTCTCCATCAGGTACTTCAGCGGGGTGCAGGGCATGAACATCCGCTGCACCTCATGGCGGCGCACCGCCTCGGCCACCGCCGCCGGGTCGTGCCGTACGGCGTCGTCGACGAGGACCAGTGCGGCACCCGAGGCCAGCGTCGTGAAGATCTCCTGCACGCTGACGTCGAACGCCGGTGACGTCCACTGCAGGGTGCGGAGGGCCGGGTGGCGGCTCAGGTGCCCCTGGATCAGGTTCGCCGGGCCCCGGTGGGGGACTATGACGCCCTTCGGGCGGCCGGTCGAGCCCGAGGTGTGGATGCAGTACGCCGGGTCCTCAGGGCGGGCTCCCTCCGGTACGGGCCCGGTGGAGTTGGTGTCGTCCACCAGGGTGTCGTCCACCTGCTCCACCCGCTGGACGGGCAGCCCTGTCGCCAGATCCGGGTGTGCGGTGAGGGCGGCCTCGGAGGTGAGCAGGAGGACAGGGGTGGCGTCGGTGAGCAGCAGTGAGAGACGGGGGGCGGGGAGGGACGGGTCGAGGGGGAGGTACGCCGCCCCGCTCTTGAGCACCGCGAGCAGCGCTGTGATCAGGTGCGGGCCGCGGGGCAGGAGCACCGCCACCCGTTCCCCGCGTGCCGCGCCCCGGGCCCGGAGCTGCCGGGCGAGGCGGTCGGCTGCCGCGTCCAGGTCCGCGTAGGAGAGCCGCTGATCCCCGCTGATCAGCGCCACGGCGTCCGGGGTGTGGCGGGCCTGCCGCTCGAACAGGCCGTGCAGGGTGCCCGGGGACGCCGCGTCGGCCACGCCGGGCGGCTGCTCCCAGCGGGCCAGGGTCTCGCGGTCGGCGGCGGTGAGGGCGGTCAGTTCGGGCAGGGGCGCCTCGGGCGCGGCCAGGGCGCGGCGCAGCACCTGCTCGACGTAGTCCACGAAACGGCGCACCGTGGCCTCGTCGAAGAGGGCCGTGTCGTACTCGACCATGAACCGGACGCCGCCCGCGTAATGGGTGAGGTAGACGCTGAGGTCGAACGGGGCGCGGGCGCTCGGCACGTCGAGCAGCGTGGCCGTCAGACTCGGCGGGTCGAAGAGGGCCTCGCCCTCGTTCTCGTACTCCACCATCACCTGGAACAGCGGATTGCGGCCCGGGTCGCGACGCGGGTTGAGCGCTCCCACCAGCTCGTCGAAGGGGACGCCACTGTGTTCGTACGCCGAGGTGCTGCTCTCGCGGACCCGGTGCAGCAGGGCCGGGAAGTCCGGGTCCCCGGTGAGGTCCAGGCGCAGCGGCACGGTGTCGAGGAACAGGCCCACATGGTCCTCGGCCCCGGCAGGACGCGCGGCGACCGCGGTGCCGATCACCACGTCACGCTGACCGCTGAACCGGCCAAGAACCGCGCCGATCGCGCCGGTCAGCGTCATGAAGAGAGTGGCGCGGTGGCGGGCGGCGAATGTCCGCAGACCGCCTACGAGTTCCCCGTCGAGAGAGTGTGTGAGGCTCGCACCCGCTCCCGACCTGACCGGCGGACGGGGCCGGTCGGTGGGCAGGGCCAGCTCCGGTGCGCCGCCGAGGCGCTGCCGCCAGAAGTCGAGCGAGGCGGGATCCGGCCCGGCGGCCGCCGGCGGTTCGGGCAGCGACCCCGGTGCGGAACCTCCGCCCCGCCGGGCGCGGTAGTACGCGGCCAGGTCGCGGGCCAGTACGGCCGTGGACGACGAGTCGAAGACGATGTGGTGCGCCATGAGGAAGAGCAGGTGGTGGTCCGGGGACAGCCGGAGCAGCCGGGCCGTGACCAGAGGGCCCGAGGCGAGGTCGAGTCCGTGGTCCGCCGCGAGCGTCGCCCGCAGGGCCTCCTCCTGCGTCGATCCCGTGTGGTCCTCCACCGGGCAGTCGAGCGGCATACGGTCGCGTATCTCCTGGTACGGGACACCGGCCGTGTCCCCGAAGACCGTGCGCAGCGCCGGGTGCCGGTCGGCTACGCGGTCCAGCGCCCAGCGCAGCGCCGGTACGTCCAGCGGGCCGTCAAGACGGATCGCCTTGGGCTCGTGGTACATGGCGGTGCCCGGGTGCAGTTGCTCCAGGAACCAGATACGGCGCTGGGCCGGGGTGAGAGGGGTGCGGGGCGTACGGCGGGGCTCGGGCAGGCGGGGCTCGGGCAGGGCCCGCGCCGCCGTCCTGGGCGTGGTCCGCCTCACCCGGTCCAGCACCGGCAGCGCCGCCAGCACCTTCTCCCTCGGTACGCCGAAGTCCACGAAGCAGGCGATCTCGTCCGCTCCGGCCGCCAGCAGCCGCCCCACGGTCTCCGCCGCCGTCCGCTCGTCGCCGATCAGCGCGCGGGAGTCGCAGTAACGCTCGTAGGCGCGCCCGAGGAGGAACTCCACGTCCTCCTCCGGGGTGTTCTCCAGGTCCACCTGGAAGCCGAGACTGTTGGTGACCTGGTCGAAGAGGGAGAGGGAGGACCGCAGATACGACAGGAACGGCCGGTACGCCTCGGCCCGCGCCCGTTCCGCGTCGTCCTCCAGATACGTGTGCACGAGCACCACGACCCGCCCGGCCGCCGGGTCCAGACCGTGCTCGGCACGGCAGCGCCGGTACAGCGCGATGTTCTCGGCCAGTTGCTCCACCGTCTGCGTCATCAGATTGGTGACCACGCCGAGGTCCTCGGCGGCCGCCCGGCGGTAGCTGTCCGGGTTCCCGACGACTGCCACGTACATCGGCGGCCGTTCCTGCACGGGGCGCGGATGCAGGCGGACCTCCACCGGGGTGCCGTCGCCCGCCGTCGTTCGCATCGGCTGCCCCGACCACAGGTGCCGTACGGCCGCCAGGTGCTCGTACATCACCTCACGGTGCCGGCCGAAGTGCTGCGGGGCGAGCGCGAAGTCGGTGGCGTGCCAGCCGCTCGCGAAGCACAGGCCCGTCCGGCCGCCGGAGATGTTGTCGACGACCGACCACTCCTCGGCGACCCGGGCGGGATGGTGCAGCGGCAGCACGACGGAACCGGCGTGCAGCCGGACCCGGCTGGTCCGGGCGGCGAGGGCCGCGGCCAGCACGGAGGGGTTGGGGAAGAGCGCGCCGAAGGAGTTGAAGTGCCGCTCGGGGAACCACAGGGCGTGGAAGCCGTGCTGGTCGGCGAAGTCGGCGGCGGCCATGATCAGGCCGTATTTGTCGTGGTCGGTGTGCTCGGGGTAGTCGCCGAAGAAGTAGAGGCTGAAGTCGAACGTTTCCGAGTGCGAGGGGGAGAGGGAGGGGGCCAGGATGGGCTCGGCCACGGGTACCGGCGGCTGGGCAGGTGCCGTCGTGGTGACGGGCGCCGCCGCGAGTACGTCCAGCTGGCGGGAGATCATGTCGCCGACCTGGTCCACGAGTTGCTCTGCCAGCCGTAGCTGCTGACCGAACAGGGCGTGGAGGTCCGGGGAGACCTCCTGGGGAGCGGCGGGCGCCGCCGGTGGGTCCTCGGCCACAGGCTCCTGTACCGGGGGCGTGTCGCCTCGCAGTCGCGCGACCCGTTCGGCCAGCCGGCGCGGTGTGTCGGCCGAGTCGAACACCTCCCGGACCGGGACGCGGACGCCGTACCGCTGTTCCAGCTCCGTCGTCATGCTCATCAGGGAGAGCGAGTCGGCGCCGAGTTCGAAGAAGGAACTGTCGGGGGTGACGTCGGCGGTCGAGCGGCCCAGCTTGTCCGCCGTCAACTGCCGAATGGCGTCTACGACTTCACCGACTTCACCGACTTCATGGGCTTCATGGGCTTCATCGGCGCGCGGCTCGGGCCTCTCGGGTACTGCCACCGGCGTCTCGGACCGATACGGCACCCTGCTCCGCCGCAGGGGATGCCCGGGGAGCGGTACCCGGCCGGCGTCGTCCCCGAGGAGCGCCCGCCAGTCCAGGTCGGCGCCCCTGCGGTACAGCGAGCCGAGCGCCGTCAGGAAACCGTGCGCCTGTTCGGCGGCCCCGTCCCCTTCGCCCTGTCCGCTCAGCCAGCGACTGTCGGGAACGCAGTGCCGGCCGAGCCCGGTGAGGGTGCGCCCGGCGCCGATCTCCACGAAGTCCCGGAACCCCTGCTCGACGGCCGTGTCCATCGCGAGGTCGAAGCGGACCGGCTGCCGGGCCTGCCGGCAGAGGTAGTCCACGTCGACCGTCCAGCCCGCCGGGCGCGTCTCGCCGTCGGCCGTGGTCACCAAGGGGGTGTGCAGCGGCCGGTACCTCACGTCGCGCGCACGGGTCCGGAACTCGTCCAGGGCGCTGTCGATGTCAGCGGAGTGGAACGCCCGGTCGACGGGCAGCGCACGCCAGCGCAGGCCGTCCAGGTCGAACAGTCGTGCCGCCTCCCTCAGGGCCTGCGGCGGGCCCGAGAGCACCTGGGCGCGCGGGCCGTTGACGGCGGCGAGTTCCGCACCGGCGGTGTCCGCGACCCGTCGGGCGGTGGCCCGGTCGGCCCGGACGGCGAGCATGCCCCCGGCCGGACAGCGGGCCTGCATGAGGCGCCCCCGCCAGGCGGTGAGCCGCAGCCCGTCCTTCAAGGTCAGCGCGCCGGCGGCGTACAGGGCGGCGTACTCGCCGACGCTGTGGCCGAGCAGCAGCCCGGGGCGTATTCCGGCAGCCCGCCAGGCGTCCGCCAGCGCCGCCTGATGGGCGAAGAGGGCGGCCTGCGCGGTCTCGGTGGGCCAGCTGCCGTCTTCCACAGAGGGACCCACGAGAGCGCTGCGACCGGCGAGACCGGGGGCGGACAGCAGGGGTTCCAGCAGACTCCCGCCGAAATCCCCCGCGTACAGCTTCTCGCAGCGGTCGAGCGTGTCCCGCGTGGCCGGGTGCGTGGCGTACAGGCCGCTCGCCATGCCGCGGCGGGCGCTGCCCTGGCCCGCGAAGGCGAAGGCGACCGGAGCGGGACGGGAGGCCTCGGAGATCTCGGGTCGGTCGTCCTCCTCCAGCGCGCGGGCGAGTTCGCCGGCCGTACGGCCGACCACCGCGGTGCGTGCCGCGCGATGCGGCCGGCCGAGCGCCAGGGTGGCGGCCACATCGGCGGCCGGGAGGTCGGGCCGGGCCAGCAGCCGCTCGCGGAGTCCGGCCGTGAGCTCGGCGAGGGCCTCGGTGTCGCGAGCCGACACGGGGACCAGGACCGGCAGTTCCTCGGCGGAACGGGGACGAGCGGGCGGGGCCTCCTCCAGCACCACATGGGCGTTGGTGCCGCCGACGCCCAGCGCGCTGACCCCGGCCCGGCGGGGCACACCGTCCGGCACCGTCCAGGGCCGCAGCTCCGTGGCCAGCGTCAACGGGCTGCCGGCCAGCGGGAGCTCCGGGTTGGGCCGGTTCAGATGCGGTGTCGGCACCAGGGTGCGGTGGCGCAGCATCAGGACCGTCTTGATGAGCCCGGCCATTCCGGCGCAGCTGTCGAGGTGCCCGATGTTCGGCTTCACCGAGCCGACGGCACAACCGCCGGAACGACCCGAGCGCCCCGCGTCCTCGCCCAGCACCCGGGCCAGCGCGGTGAGTTCCACCGGGTCGCCCAGCCGTGTTCCCGTGCCGTGCGCCTCCACGTACGAGATCGTCCCGGCGGGTACGTCGGCCCTGCGCAGGGCCTGCCGTACGACGTCGGCCTGTCCCTCGACCCCGGGGGCGCTGAAGCCGACCTTGGCGGCGCCGTCGTTGTTGACCGCTGAGCCCAGGATCACCGCGTGCACGGTGTCGCCGTCGGCCAGCGCCCGGTCGAGGCGCTTGAGCAGGACGGCGGCCACGCCGTTGCCGCCGACCGTGCCGTCGGCCTCCGCGTCGAAGGCACGGCAGCGTCCGGTGGGGGACAGGATGGAGCCGGGGTGGCTGTGATAGCCGGTCTCCTGGGGCAGATGCACGGCCGCCGCGCCCGCCAGCGCCAGGTCCGTCTCGCCGGTCAGCAGCGCCTGGGCCGCCAGGTGCACCGCGACCAGAGATGTGGAACAGGCCGTCTGCACACCGATGGCCGGGCCGGTGAGACCGAGCCGGTAGGCGACCCGGGTGGCGAGGAAGTCGGGCTCCTGCCCGATGGCCGTCTGCATTCCGGCGGCCGGGTCGGCCGGGTCGTACGGCGAGCCGGTGACGGACGGCTGCTGGTGGTCGTAGAGGTGCATGCCCGAGCCGGCGAACACCCCGATTCTGACGCCCGGCGCGGTCGCCGCGTGGCCGCCGTCCTCCAGCGCCTGGTGGCAGCACTCCAGGAACAGCCGGTGCGCGGGATGCGTGAGCCCGGCCTCCTTGGGGCTCAGCCCGAAGAAGTCCGGGTCGAACTCCTCGACGCCGTCGAGGACTCCGGCGACGGGCACGTGGCCGGATGCCATGGGCTGCGGCGCGCCGAACACCCGGACGCTGTCCACGCCGTCCCGCAGATTGGCCCAGAACTCCTCCGCCGAGTTCGCGCCGGGGAAGCGCAGCGACAGTCCGATGACGGCGATCCGCTGGTCCGGGGAGTCCGGGGAGCCAGGCTTCGTCCTCGGGGCGGCCGCTGCCTGCAAACCGCCCGCGAGATGCGTCCCGAGCGCCCTGGCCGTCGGGTGCTCGAAGAACGCGGTCTGCGCGATCGCAGACCCGAGGCGCTCCGACAGCCGGTTGCGCAGGCGCACCAGCAGTACGGACGTCAGACCGAGTTCGTAGAACGGAACGTCGGCGTCGGCCGGGTGGCCCAGCACCGCGGCCAGTTCCTCCCGCACCGCCCGGGTCACCGCCTCGGTGTCGGGGGCCGCGCTGAAGCCCCCGCCCAGCAGCCGGCTCTGGAGCTCCGCGCGGCGCACCTTGCCCGCCGGGGTGCGCGGGAACTCGTCCGCCGGTACGGGAAGGACGTACGCGGCGGTGAGTCTGAGGCGGGTGAACAGTGCCGCCTTCAGCTCCGCGGTGATCCGCTTGTCCTCGGGGGCGCCGCGGCTGACGAAGAACACGGCGAGTTCCTCCGTGCCCCGCTCCGGGTGCGGGATGCCGCAGGCGGCGATCTCGCCCTGCCGGACGCCGTCGACGGCGGTCGCGGTCTCCTCCACCTCGTGGCAGTACACGTTGTGGCCGTTGAGGATGATCAGGTCCTTGCGCCGGCCCGTGATGACGACCTGGCCGCCGTCGAGGAAGGCCAGATCGCCCGTGTCCAGCCAGTCCCGCCCGGCGGGGTAGGCCGCGGCGTCGGCCTCGGGGTTGTCGACGTAGCCGGGGGTGAGCCGCGCGGGGGAGTGGACCTGCAGCCGGCCGATGCGGCCCGGCGGGGCGAGGTCGCCGTGGTCGTCGACGATGCGCAGGGTGACGCCATGCGCGGGTGAGCCGGAGGCGACGAAGGTGACGCAGTCGGCGTCCGGTGCGTCCGCACCGGCGGGGACCAGGTCCCCGCCCAGGCTGCTCTTGAGCAGGCGGTGCACGGTCCCCGGCCGGTCGAGCCGGCCGTAGGTGACGGCCGTGACCGTCTCGGCCATGCCCCACACCGGGGCGATGTGCTCCTCGCGCACCCCGTACGGGGCCGTGGCGTCGAGGAAGCGGCGCAGCACCGGCAGCACGACCCGCTCGCCCCCGCACAGCAGGGACTTGAGGCCGCTCAGGTCCCAGTGGCCGTCGGGCCGCTCGGCGAGCGCGTCCGCGACCAGCCGGTAGGCGAAGGTGGGCGCCCAGCTGTGCCGCGCCCGGTGTTCGTGCAGGAGGTCCAGCCAGCGCAGCGGGTCGGTGAGCACGTGCTCGGTGGGCGCGTGGACGTTGGTGCAGCCGGTGAAGACCGCGAGCAGGTGGTAGAGCAGGAAGGCGCCGCTGTGGTCGACCGGCAGCCAGTTCACCATGGTGTCGTCCGGGCGGACGTCGAGGATCCGCCGGCTGCTCGCCGCGAAGTCGGCGAGCCCGGCGTGCGTCAGCCGCGCCGCCTTCGGTACGCCGGTGCTGCCCGAGGACAGCATCAGCAGGGCGGTGTCGGACGGGTCCGGCTCGAGAGGGTCGTCGTCGGCGTCCCTGGCCGGGGCGTTCAGGCAGTCCCCGGCGAGGGCGACGCGCGGTGCGTGCGTGGCGTGGGCGAGCACCGCGGCGCCGGGCGCGTCGGTCAGGACCAGCGGCCGGTCGAGTAACGCACAGGCCTGCCGCATGCGTTCGAAGGCCGGGGAGCCCGGCGCGGGATGCTCGGCGATGGCCACCGGCAGGGCACCGCCCAGCACACAGGCCCAGAAGGCGGGGAAGAACTCGGCCAGGGGCAGCCCGCACAGCACCACCGTGTCGCCGCGCCGCAGCCCGTGGGCGCGCAGACCGGCGAGCATACGGCGGGCCGCGTCCAGCAGTTCGGGATACGACCGCGAGGTCGTCGTGCCGTCGGCGGCGACGGTGACGACGGCTCCGCCGGAAGCGGAGCGGGCGGCGCTCAGCAGGGCCCGCACGGCGTCGACCGGATCGGCCTCGGTGCGCTCGGGCTCAGGGCCCCGGCAGAGGGCGTGCCCCTGTAGACGTTCCATGCGTGTCCTCTTCCTTTTCCCCGCTGGTGGACGATCGGTCGGAGTGGTCCTGGTCTCTACGCGCGTCGCGCCGCCGGACGGTGAGCAGCAGCAGGATCAGCGCCCCGCACGCCGCCGCCCCGTGGAAGACGCCCACGACGGCGAGCGCGGGCAGGGCCTCGAGCGCGGCCGCGGCGGCGATGGTGCCCAGGGCGAACCCGGACTGCTCGGCGGTGGCGGACAGTCCGAACAGCCGGCCGCGCTGCCGGTCGGGGGCCGCCTGGAGGCGCGAGGTGTAGACGATCTCGGTCCAGCCGTCCGCGAACCCGGCCGCCACGGCCGCCGCGATCAGGGCCGGGGCGGGCGGTCCGGTGAACGCGGCCACGAAGCACAACGACATCGCGCAGGTGCCGACGGCGAACGCGCGCTCGCCCCAGGACGTCCCGTGCGACCGCCGTTTGAGGACCTGGTGGGCGAGGAGGGTGCCCACCGCCCACGCCGCCCAGAACCGGGCCATGAACACCGCCGGATCGGACGGCTCGGCCGCGTGCGCCGCCAGTGGCAGGGCGACGTTGTGCGACGCGGACGCCAGCGCGTCGAGTCCCCGCAGCGCGATCAGGCCGAGCAACGGGCCCGCGAGGCCCGCCACTCGGCGCCGCAGCCGCCTGCCGGCGCCGGGGGACTGCGGTTCCCCCGACTGCGAATCCCTCGAGAACGAGTCTCTGGAGGGCGAGTCCCCGGAGGGCGGGTCCCCCGAGGGCGGGTCGCCCTCCGCAGGGTCGTCCGTACGCGGCCTCAGCGCCAGCACAGCGACCGCCGACACCGCGAAGCTTGCCGCGTTGACCCCGAACGCGACGCCGAAACCGCCGAGGGAGATGACCGGCGCGGCCGACGCGAAGCCCAGCACCGTGGCGGCGGACCGGGCCGTGACCAGCACCCCGTTCGCCCGGGCGCGGTCGTGCTGCCCGACCATGACCGGAACCGCGCTGCGCAGGGCGACGTTGAAGTAGGTGTTCCCCGCGCCCAGCACGACCACCGCCCCGAGCAGCACCCACAGCGGCGTGCGCGACGCCCAGAGGGCGAGCAGCACCATGGCGAGGGTCTGGGCGAGGTCCGTCGCCACCATGAGGGTCCGGCGCGTGAGCCCGGCGGTCACGGCCCCGGCGGTGAGACCGGCCGTGACACCGGCCAGCAGCCGCACCGCCATCACCGCGCCCACGCCCAGGGCACTACCGGTGACCTCGTACGAGAACAGGCTGAGCGCGATCAGATTCAGGTAGGTCCCGTAGGCCGACACGGCGTGCGCGACCACCAGGGACCGGAACCTTAAGTCCACCCCCGTCACCAACTCCTCAACCCGGCAGTGCCAGGATTCGGCCGCTCGGCATATTCGTTCGAAGCGTAGCCCGACGAAGCGGCGGGGGCGGGGTGTTGTGGAGTATCGGGTGATCAGCCCGGCGAGGCCAGGGACCGCTCCCTCACCCGCTCCAGATGCCGTCCGAACACCTCCCGCGCGTCCGGCGTCAGCGTCCGCAGGGCCATCAGTGCCGTGATGACGACGTCACACAGCTCCGCCTGCACGTCGTCCCACGTGTGCGTGACGCCCTTGCGCGGGTTCTGACCCGTCGCGCCGATCACCGCCTCCGAGACCTCCCCGACCTCCTCGGAGAGCTTCAGGATGCGCAGGAGTACGCCCTCGCGGCCCTCGGCGGGGCGGTTGGTGTCGAGCCACTCCGACAGGGTGTCGATGGTGGCCCACAGGTCGGGCCCGGGCGGTGTCTGGTCACTCATGGGCGCAGCCTGCCACGAGGGTCTGACAACGCCCGGAGTCGTCGCCCTACTCCAGGTACTCCTCGTCGAACAGCGGATCCTGCTCGCCTTCCTGCGCCTTGCGCAGCCGCCTGGTCCGTGCCCCCACGACCAGTGCGGTTCCCGCCGCCGTCGCGGCGAAGGCCGCCGGGATCATCCAGCCGCGGTTCACCGCGTGCCCGAGCGCGTGGTCCAGGGAGAGCCGGCCCGGGCCGGTGACGGCCAGGCCCGCGGCCGTCAGGCCCAGTGTTGCCGCGTACTCGTAGCCGCCGCCCTGGTTGAAGAAGCCGTTCGGGGCGTGCACCGCTGCCGCGCCGGCCATCGCGCCGGCCGCCGCCGCACCTGCGGCGGGCGTGGCCAGGCCCAGGGCCAGCAGCGCGCCGCCGCCGGTCTCCGCGATACCCGCCGCCGTGGCGCTCGCCTTGCCGGGGACGTAGCCGACGGACTCCATGAAGTGGCCGGTTCCCTCGATGCCCCCACCGCCGAACCAGCCGAACAGCTTCTGTGTGCCGTGAGCCGCGAGGGTGCCGCCCATCCCCAGCCGGAGCAGCAGCAGTCCCAGGTCACGTCGGTTGCGCAGCGTCACGTCGTCATCTCCTGGAGCCGGCAGCGGAAACACTCGGAAACTTCCCTTCGTGTTTCCACCGTGGCATCGCTGACCTCCCGCGACACCCGGCGGAGCCGTCCGGGACGCCGTTCGGGTGGCACGGGTGGCGACGTCCGCCGGCCGGTACGAGGCTGACTGGCATGACGATTCAGACCACGCGCCTGAGTGACCCGGCCGTCCGCGCCTTCGTGACCGCCGTGAACAACCACGACCGCGAGGGCTTCATGGAGCTCCTCGCGCCGGGCGCGACCATGGCGGACGACGGCTCCGACCGCGACCTCGCCGACTGGGTGGACCGGGAGATCTTCCTCTCCCACGGCCATATGCGGGTCGACAGCGAGTCCAACGACGGTCGATCCCTCGTCGCCCACTACAACAACGACACCTGGGGCGAGATGCGCACCCGGTGGAGCTTCACGGTCGACGACGACGGCAGGATCTCCCGCTTCGAGACCGGTCAGGCCTGAAGGACATCGCCCCGTTCTTCGCGCCGCGCGCTGTGCGGCAGTCGTTCCACGTACCGGTGCGTACCCCGCGGTCCCACGCGGGGTCCACCCCCACCCGGTGCCGTGGAACGACTGCCGACTCCCCCCTGGATGTGGTCGATGGGTCTGACCTACGGAAGCCTTCTGCTCCAAGTGTGAAGCTTTGGTGTAGAAGAGTTGAGCATAAGCGCCCGACCGGCCGCAATAGTGCGGACGTTGAAATTCCGTTTGTGTAGGTTGACGAGTTGACGACCTCGGGACCGGCGTTCAGCCGCGCCCGATGTACGGCATCGCCGTAGCGAGTACGGTCGCGAACTGCACATTTGCCTCCAGCGGCAGCTCCGCCATGTGCCGCACCGTGCGGGCCACATCGGCTACGTTCATCACCGGCTCCGGCGCCACCTCACCGTTCGCCTGCAGCGCTCCCGTCTGCATACGGGACGTCATGTCGGTCGCCGCGTTGCCGATGTCGATCTGCCCCACCGCGATCCCGTACGGCCGCCCGTCCAGCGACAGCGCCTTGGTCAGGCCGGTCAGCGCGTGCTTCGTCGCCGTGTAGGCCACCGAGTGCGGCCGGGGCGTGTGCGCCGAGATGGACCCGTTGTTGATGATCCGCCCGCCCCGCGGGTCCTGCTCCTTCATCTGCCGGTACGCCGCCTGCGCGCACAGGAACGCCCCGTTGAGGTTGGTGTCCACCACGTGCCGCCAGGCGTCGTAGGGCAGCTCCTCGACCGGCACGCCGCCGGGCCCGAACGTGCCCGCGTTGTTGAACAGCAGGTCGATCCTCCCGAAGCGCCCGACGGTGCCGGCGAACAGGGCGGCCACGTCCTCGGGCCGTGAGACGTCGGTCCGTACGGCGAGAGCCGCGCCCTCGGGCGCCAGGGCCGCCGTCTCCTCCAGCGTCTCGGCGCGCCGGCCCGCCAGCGCCACCGACCAGCCCGCGCGGAGCAGTTCCACGGCGACCGCCCGGCCGATACCGGAACCCGCCCCGGTCACCACCGCGACTGCATTTTCCTTGGCATTCATGGGCCCGCAGCGTACGGGAGGCCCCGCCATCCGGAACTCATCCGTCCGTCACGTGAGTGCGGTGTACACGTCGACCAGGTGTCGACCCCGGCCACTCCAATGCCCCGTGCAGCCATTCGCCAGGGGAGGACCGGATGACACCCGCAGCACGCCCGTCCCAGCACGCCCCCGAACTCCGCGCGGCCGCCCGGCACATCGGACGCCGCGGCTTCCTCACCACCACCGGGGCCGCCGCCGCGCTGGCCTTCGCGACCAATCTGCCCTCGGCCGGAGTCGCGGCCGCCGCCGAACTCGACGCCGCGCGGATCACCAAGGACCCGTTCACGCTGGGCGTCGGCTCCGGCGACCCGCTGCCCGGCTCCGTGATCCTGTGGACCCGCCTCGCACCCGCCCCGTTCCAGGCCGACAGCGGACTGCCCGCCGAACGCGTCACCGTCCAGTGGGAACTGGCCCACGACGAGCGGTTCCGCCGTATCGCCCGGCGCGGCACCGTCACCGCGCACCCCGAGTTCCACCACACCGCCCACGTCGAGGTGAGCGGCCTGGAGGCCGGCCGCGGCTACTACTACCGCTTCCGCGTCGGCCGTTGGGTCAGCCCGGCCGGCCGCACCCGCACCGCCCCGGACCCCGGCAGCCGCGTCCCGGGACTCACCCTCGCCGCCGTCTCCTGCCAGGCCTACCACGACGGCTACTACACGCCGTACGCCCATCTCGCCGCCGACGACGTCGACCTCGTCTTCCACCTCGGCGACTACCTCTACGAGTACGCCGTCAACTCCGCAGGCGGCCAGCGCAAGTACACCGACCGCACCCTGCCCGACCTGTTCAACCGCGAGACGCTGACCCTGGACGACTACCGCCTGCGGTACGCCCTCTACAAGTCCGACCCGGACCTGAGCGCCGCACATGCCGCGCACCCCTTCATCGTCACCTGGGACGACCACGAGACCGAGAACAACTACGCCGACGAGATCCCAGAGAACGACGTCCCGCCGGAGGAGTTCCTGCTGCGCCGCGCCGCCGCCTACCGCGCCTACTGGGAGAATCAGCCGCTGCGCAGCCCGCAGCGCCCCGCCGGACCGGACATGCGGCTCTACCGGCGCCTGACCTGGGGCCGGCTCGCCCAGTTCGACGTCCTGGACACCCGCCAGTACCGCTCCGACCAGGCCTACGGCGACCAGGCGCACGTCCCGGGACCCGAGTCCGACGACCCGGCGCGCACCATGACCGGCGCGACGCAGGAACGGTGGCTGCTCGACGGCTGGCGCTCCTCGCGGGCGCTGTGGAACGTCGTACCGCAGCAGGTCATGTTCGCCCGGCGGCACATGGACGCCACCACCCCGTCACGGGTGTCGATGGACGCCTGGGACGGCTACAGCGCCTCACGCCGGCGCGTCCTCGACGGCGCCAAGGCCGCAGGCGTCGAGAACCTGATGGTGCTCAGCGGCGACGTCCACTCGGCGTACGCCTTCGACATCAAGGACGACTTCGCCGACCAGACCTCGGCCACGCTCGGCACGGAGATCGTGGCCACCTCGATCTCCAGCGGCCGGGACGGCGCCGACAAGCCCCCGACCTGGGACACCTACATGGGCGCCAACCCGCACCTGAAGTTCTTCAACGGGCGGCGCGGCTATGTGACGGTCGCGCTGGGGCAGGAGTCGGCGCGGGCCGACTTCAAGACCGTGCCGTACGTGACCACGCAGGGGGCGCCGATCACTACGGCCGCGTCCTTCGTGACCGAGGTGGGGGAGCAGGGGCTCAAGCCGGCGTGAGGCGCGGCTCGCCCGTCTCATCGGGGGACTCGCCCGTCTCGCCGGGGTAGCGGACGCCGACGCGGTCCCGGATCGCGTCGAGCGTCCGCATCACCGCGAGCGTGCCGTCGAGCGGGACGAGCGGCGACTCGGTCTCACCGGCGCGCAGGGCGCGCATCACCTCGGTGGCCTCGTGGCGCAGGCTGTTGCGCGGCCCGTCCGCCGGATCGGCCGTGAACTCCTCGGCGTCACGGCCGTCCCGGTGCAGCACGAAACGGTCCGGGAAGAAGAAGCCGTCCGGAATGTCGATACGGCCCTGCGAGCCGGTGACCGAGGCGGAGGTCGCCGTACCGCCGACGATGGAGCAGTGCACCGAACCGAGAGCGCCGCTCTCCCAGGAGAGCAGGGCTCCCGTCTGGAGATCGACGCCCTCCTCCGAGAGCACCGCTCGCGCGGCGATGTCCGACGGCTCCCCGAGCAGCAGCTGCGCGAACGACACCGGATACACGCCGAGATCGAGCAGCGCGCCCCCGCCCAGTTCCGGATTCCGCAGCCGGTGCGAGGGCGGGAAAGGACCGGCCAGCCCGAAATCGGCCTGCACACTGCGCACTTCGCCGATGGCGCCGTCGTCCACCAGCGACTTCAGCCGCCGCACCAGCGGATTGCAGTACATCCACATGGCCTCCATCAGGAAGCGCCCGTGCTCCCGCGCCAGCGCGACGAGCTCCTGCGCCTCACCGGCATTCAGCGTGAACGGCTTCTCGCACAGCACGTTCCGCCCGGCCGCCAGACACAGACCGGCGGCGGTCCGGTGCGCGGTGTGCGGCGTGGCGACGTAGACGACATCGATGTCCTCGTCCCGCGCGAGCGCGTTCCAGTCGCCGTACGCCCGGGGTATCCCGAACCGCTCCGCGAACGCCTTCGCCGACTCCTCGGACCGCGACGCCACCGCCACGACCTCCGCGTCCGGCAGGTCGATCAGATCCGCCGTGAAAGCGGCCGCGATCCCACCGGTCGCCAGGATGCCCCACCGCACCGTGTCCGCCGTCATTCCCGCCCCGCCTTCACCTTGTGACCCCGAGCAGTCCGTACGAGCTGAGAGCATAGGGGGCGATCGAATCGAACAGGGAGGGACTCATGCCCGAGGGTGGGGCGTCCATATCGAACACCGCGCAGGGGGCCGCAGCCGGGGCGGAGCGGCCCGACCTCACATCGCACCGTCGCACCGGGCTCCTCGTCACCTTCCTCCTCGGCAGCCTGACGGCCGTACCGCCGCTGGCGATGGACATGTACCTCCCGTCGCTGCCGGAGGTCACCCGCTCCCTGCACGCGCCCGCCGCGACCGTCCAGCTCACGCTCACCGCCTGTCTGGCCGGCATGGCGCTCGGCCAGCTCGTGGTCGGGCCGATGAGCGACCGCTGGGGCCGCCGCCGCCCGCTGCTCGCCGGGCTCGCCGTCTTCGTCGTCGCCACCGTCCTGTGCGCCCTCGCCCCCACCGTCGAACTCCTGGTCGCCTTCCGGCTGGCCCAGGGCCTCGCGGGCGCCGCCGCGATCGTCATCGCCCGGGCCGTCGTCCGCGACCTCTACGACGGCATGGCCATGGCCCGCTTCTTCTCCACCCTCATGCTGATCTCCGGAGTCGCCCCCATCGTGGCGCCGCTGATCGGCGGACAGGTCCTGCGCGTGACGGACTGGCGTGGCGTGTTCGTCGTCCTCACCGGCATCGGCATCGCGATCGGCGTCCTGGTCTGGACGAGGCTGCCCGAGACCCTGCCGCCCGCCGAGCGCCACAGCGGCGGTGTCGGCGAGGCCCTGCGCGCGATGCGCGGCCTGCTCGCCGACCGCTCCTTCGCCGGCTACACCCTCACCGGCGGCTTCGCCTTCGCCTCGCTCTTCGCCTACATCTCGGCGTCCCCGTTCGTCATCCAGGAGATCTACGGCGCCTCCCCGCAGACGTTCAGCCTGCTGTTCGGCGTCAACTCCGTCGGTCTGGTCCTCGTCGGCCAGATCAACGGCAAGATCCTGGTCGGCCGGGTCAGCCTGGACCGGGTGCTGGGCATCGGCCTGACGATCGTCATCACCGCCGCGACCGCGCTGCTGCTGATGTCCACGGGCGTCTTCGGCGAGGTCGGTCTCGCGCCCGTCGCCGCCGCGCTCTTCGTGCTGATGTCCGCGATGGGCATCACGCTGCCCAACACCCAGGCCCTCGCGCTGATGCGCACCAAGCACAACGCGGGCTCCGCGAGCGCCCTGCTCGGCACGTCGTCGTTCCTCATCGGCGCCATCGCCTCCCCGCTCGTCGGCGTCGCCGGCGAGGACACCGCCGTCCCGATGGCCGTCGTCCAACTGGCCGCCGCACTGGTGGCAGTGGCCTGCTTCGTGGGAATGTGCCGACCTTGGAAGGCCTCGAAGGCCGAGAAGGACTCGACGACGCAGAGCACGCGCGTGAGCGTGGAGGGAGAAGAGAGCTGAGCGCACCGAGACTGCGCGACGGCACGCCGGAACGGGCCGGACTCGACCCCGCGGAACTGCGTCAGCTTGTCCGGGAGGTCCACGTCCTCACCACCGGGCGGCGCCCCTGGGCACCGGGCGCGGTCCTGGTCGTCGGGCGCGGTCCCGTGATCGCGGTGGAGGAGGCGACGGGCTGGGCCGTGCGGTACGCGGCCTACGACGAGGACGCCGACGCCGGTGTGGAGCTGCCCGCCGAGGACCGGGTCCCGATGACCGTCGGCACACCCTTCGACCTGGCGTCCCTGACGAAACTGTTCACGTCCGTGGCCGCCGTGCAGCAGATCGAGCGCGGCACGCTGGGCATCGACGCGAAGGTGGGGGCGTACCTGCCCGACTTCACGGCGGCGGCCCGGCACGGTCTCACCGTGCGGCAACTGCTCACCCACACCTCCGGGCTGCGGCCCGAACTTCCGCTGTACGACTGCGCCGACGCCGCGCACCGGCTGGCGATGCTCCAGGCGGAGCCGCCGGTCGGCGTGCCCGGCACGTACTGCTACTCCGACCTGAACATGCTCCTTCTCCAGTACGTCCTGGAACGCGTCACGGGCCGCACCCTCGACGTCCTCGTCCGCGACGGCATCACCCGGCCGCTGGGCATGACGGCGACGGAGTTCGGGCCGTGCCCCGGGGCGGCGGCCACGGAGGACCAGCGGCGGCCGTGGGCCAAGGCGGACCGGGGCATGCTGCGGGGCGAGGTCCACGACGAGAACGCCTGGGCGCTGGGCGGTGTGGCGGGCCACGCGGGCCTGTTCTCCACGGGCCGGGACCTCGCGGTGTTCTGCCGCACCCTCCTGGCCGGCGGCTCCTACGGCCCCGCCCGCATCCTCGGCCCCGACTTCGTCGACCTCCTCTTCACCCCGCCCGGCCTCGGCTTCTCCCTGGACCAGCCATGGTTCATGGGCGACCTGGCCGGCCGGGGCGGGGCGGGCCACACGGGCTTCACCGGCACCTCCCTCGTCCTCGACCCGGCGACGGACACGTTCCTGATCTTCCTGACGAACGCGGTCCACCCACGGCGCCGCCGCCCGGACAACGCACCGAGGGCGGCGGCGGGGACCCGGGTGGCACGAGCGGTGCGGGGGATCTGAGAGCACTGCTCTCTCCCGACCGCTCGGGGCCCTCGTAGAATCGCCGGGTGAACGCCCCCGCAGCCCCGGCCGCCGAAATCCTCCGCACCGCTCTCGCCGGTCTGCTCGACGGGCTGCCGGCCCGGCAGGCCTCGCGGGCGGTCGAGCGGCTGATCGCCAGTTATCGCGGGGCCACGCCCACCGACGCTCCCATCCTCCGGGACCGGGCCGATGTGGCCGCCTACGCGGCCTACCGGATGCCCGCGACCTTCGAGGCGGTGCGGTCCGCGCTGGAGGCGTTCGCGGACGCCGTGCCCGGGTGGGCGCCCGAGGGGCATCTGGACGTCGGCGGAGGCACCGGCGCCGCGGCCTGGGCCGTGGCCTCGACCTGGGACGGGGAGCGGCCCGTCACCGTGCTCGACTGGGCCGAGCCCGCGCTGGCCCTCGGCCGGGAGATCGCCGCGGCCAACCCGGCCCTGAGGGACGTGCGGTGGCAGCGCTCCCGGATCGGAGCGGCGCTCACCCTCGAGAGCACTGATCTCGTCACCGTCTCCTATGTCCTCAACGAGCTGACCGCCCCCGACCGCACCGCCCTCGTCGACGCCGCCGCGGACGCCGCCCGAGCCGTCGTGATCGTCGAACCCGGCACCCCCGACGGCTACGCCCGTGTCATCGAGGCCCGCGACCGGCTGATCGCCGCCGGCTTCCGCATCGCCGCCCCCTGCCCGCACAGCGCGGCCTGCCCCATCGTCCCGGGCACGGACTGGTGCCACTTCTCCGCCCGGGTCAGCCGTTCCTCCCTGCACCGCCAGGTCAAGGGCGGCTCCCTCCCCTACGAGGACGAGAAGTTCAGCTACGTCGCCGCCGCCCGCTTCCCCGTGGAACCGGCTCCCGCACGCGTCGTCCGCAAGCCCCAGACCCGCAAGGGCCAGGTCCTCCTCGACCTCTGCGAGACGGAACCGTCCCTGAACCGCGCCACCGTCACCAAGCGCCACGGCGACCTGTACAAGGCCGCACGCGACGCGGACTGGGGCGACGCCTGGCCGCCCTGCTGAGCCGCTGTCAGAGGTCCTCCTGACCGGCCCAGCGGTACAGCGCCTCCTCCGCCGACGCCCGGTCGGCGGGGGGCAGGTTCGCGATGTCGACGCTGTGATTGCCGCCCGGTACCCACAGGAGCCGCGAGTCGGCACCCCCGGGCCGGAAGTACTCGGCCACGGCCGGGTCCTGGGCGCCGTTGACGAACAGCAGCCGGCTGCCGCGGCGGCGGACCCAGCGGTCGATGTCCGGCATGGCGGCCGTGTCGAACACCATGGGGATGTCCCGGGGGACGAAGTTGCGCGCCGCGATGCCGTCCGGATGGCGCAGCAGGTCCGCCACGTGGGCGGTGGGGATGTCGCCGTATCCCAGCTGCGTGCCGATCTGGTACCAGTACGGGATGTACCGCTGGGCCGCGGTGTCGGCGTACAGGGACAGCCCTGCCCAGTTGTCCAGCCATGCGTACAGCTCGTCGGTCGTCGCCTCCGGGCCGGGGATCCCGGCGACATCGGCCGGCGTCGCGCGCTGCCAGAACATGAACAGCACCCGCAGCACGGCGATTTCGAACGCCTTGTCCGCGCTGCCGATGATCCGGAAGGTGTCGCCGGTGGTGGAGGCCCAGGCCGCGTAGCGGGCGACCAACTCGGTCCGGTGCTCCAGCATCCGGCGCTGGGCGGCCTTGACGGCCTCGCGGCCGGGGGCGGTGCCGACCGTCTCCAGGAAGCGCAGATAGGCGGAGTCCTCGTGGTCGTCGACGTTGTTCGGGGCCGAGTAGACCACCGTGCCGTCCACGTCACCGGGGTGGAAGCGGCGGTGGTAGAGGCTCGCCAGGCCGCCCTTGCTGCCGCCGGTGGAAAGCCATGCGCCGGGGTAGATCCGGCGGAAGAGTCGGACGACGCGGTGATGGTCGTCGGCGGCCTGGCGGATGGTGAGGTGGGCATAGCCGGGTCCGGCCGGGCGGGAGGTGCCGAAGTAACGGTGTTCGACCTGGAGTTGGTTGGCGCCCAGCAGTGTCGCCGGTTCCGTCCGCCGGGGGGTGAGGACCGCGTGGTAGCCGGTGCTGAACAGCACCGTGGGCCGGTCTGCGGCGGTGTGCAGCAGGGTGAGGCGCTGCTCGAAGGTGCCGGCCGCGGGGTCGGTGTGGTCCACCGGCTGGCGCAGGCCCAGGACGAAATGCCGGTAGCCCGGCTCGGCGTCCTGCCGCTCCTCGATCAGCCGCACTCCGGGCAGTGCCCGCAGGGTGTCCGCGATGTCGGCGTCCCCCGGCCGGGGCCTTGCGCCCGCCGCCCGCGCGGGTACGGCCGCCGTGGCGGCGAGGCCCGCCGCCGAGACCGCCGAGGTGAGCAGCCGTCGTCTCGTCCACACGCCCATCGTGTTTCCTCCCGGGTGTCCGTCGGTCGCCGTTTCGGCCGTGGTGTCACGACCGCTTCAGTACATCCGCCGGACGTCCCGGGAGGATCCCGCGCGCGAGGGGACGGTCTCCCCCGGGCGGGGGAGGCTCACGACGACCGGTCGGTCGTACCGCCCTCCTGTCCTTCGCGCTGTTGCTGTCGCTTCTCCTGAAGCTTGCGCAGCAGCTCGCGCTTCTGGGCCTGCGGGTCGAGACCGCCGCCTATCCGGCCGTCCCGGCCGCCGCCGCGCAGCGCCTTGCGGCCGAGGTTCTTGCGCGATCCGCCGACACCCAGCATGTTTCCGGCTCCGCCTCGGGTCATGTCGAGGCTCCTCTCCTGAATGCGATTCCTGAATGCGATGATGCGACGAGACGTTTCGTCTCGCACTGACCTCAACACTGTCCGACGAGACGCACCGTCTTGTCAACCTGATAAATTCGAGCCATGAGCCTGAAGAAGTCCGCGCAGCCCGCCCCCGACTCCACCCGGCGCAGCGAGAGGTCCCGCCGCGCCATCTACGACGCCGCCCTCACGCTGGTCGCGGAGGTCGGCTACCCCAAGACCACCATCGAGGGCATCGCCGCCCGGGCCGGTGTCGGCAAGCAGACGATCTACCGGTGGTGGTCCTCCAAGGCCGACGTCCTGCTGGAGGCCTTCCTCGACCTGAGCGAACAGGCGTCCCGGGACGCGGGCCCGGAGTACGAGTTCGCCATCCCGGACACCGGCGACCTCGCCGCCGACCTCAAGACCGTCCTGCGCCTCACCGTCGACCAGCTCCGGGACCCCCGCTTCGAGGGGCCGTCCCGCGCCCTGGCCGCCGAGGGCGTGGTCGACGAGCAGCTGGGCCGCGTCATGGTGGGCAAGCTCCTCGAACCGTCGCTCCAGATGTACGCCGACCGGGTCCGCTCCGCGCAGGAGTCCGGCCAGGTCCGCCCGGACGTCGACCCGCGCATCGCCCTCGAACTCTGGGTCTCCCCCCTCGCCCAGCGCTGGCTCCAGCACACCGGCCCGATCTCCTACGAGTACACCGACACCCTCGTCGACTACGCCCTTCACGGCCTCGTGCCCCGCTGAAGGGCCCTCCGCGCGTCCCGCTGGGCGTAGTCCCGGGCCTCCCGGGTCTGCCAGGCCTGCCGCTCGGCGATGCGCGCCAGCCGCCCCGGCGCGTCCGTGATCACCCCGGTGCACCCCAGCTCCAGCACCCGGTCCCGCTGCGCGTCCGTCACCACCGTGTGCGCCCACACCCGCGCGATCCCCGAGTTCACCGCCCGCACCAGGTCCGCGTCGCGCGCCCGGTGGTCCACGTCCAGCAGATCGACGTACGACCGCCAGCGCTCCGGGCGGTCCGTGCGCAGTTGCCGCGCCGAGCGCCACACCTGTGTGAGCAGGCCGAGGCGGTGGGCGCGCCGGGCCACGCCGGGGTCGTTGGAGTTCACGAAGACCGAGCGGGTCAGGCCACGGGCCCGGATCAGGCCGGCCAGCCGGTCCAGACTCCGCGGATCCTTCGCCTCCAGCATCAGCACGATCCGCCCGCCGAAACGGTCCAGGACCTCCGCCACCGTCGGCGGCCGCTCCGACCGCCAGCTCCCGGGCAGCACGTCCCTCGGGCGCAGCCGTACGCCCTGCCACTCCCCGGCGTCCAGGCCGCGGACCGCGCCGCCCAGGTAGGTGGTGCGGTTCAGGGTCTCGTCGTGGAACACCACCGGCGTGCCGTCGCGCAGCAGCCGTGTGTCGAAGTCCAGCACCTGCGCCGTACCGCGCCGGTAGGCGGTCATCAGCCCCGACATGCTGTTCTCGGGGACCTCGTGGGCGCCGCCGCGGTGTGCGACGTACGTGATCCGGGGGAGTGCCGCCACCGTCAGCGGGCCGGTGCCCCACTCCAGCGGCATCGGGGCGGTGCCGTGTCCCGCGAGGGTCAGCGCGGCCACGGAAGCCGCGGTGGCCAGGCCCGTCAGCGCGATCGTTGTGACCATGGCGATACGGTAGGGCGCCATATCGGGTCAAAGCCGTCAATGACACCGATCTTGGTGTGGCATATGCCTCGCTCGCCCCACCGGTACCTGTCTCATAGCTCCTGCCCCGGATGTGGGCACTGGCCCCCCGGTGCGCGGGAAGATGGGACCATAGGGCATGCTGTTCCGCACGACGGCGAGGCGAGGGGATAGATGAGCGCGGAGTTCGGCGGCCGGACCGGCCTGCAGGGCAAACTCACCCAGTGGCTGCGCGCCGGGCGCCGGCCGAAGGAGACCGCCGGGGACGGCGGCCGTGAGGCCCTGCTGCTCGCCGCCGCCGGCGCGGGACTGCCCCTGGCGCCCGCCGCCCACCCGGCCGGCTACCGCTGCTCCTGCGACCGCGTCGGCTGTCCCACCCCGGCCCGGCACCCCGTGTCCTTCGCCTGGCAGACGCAGTCCACCACCGACCGCGCCCAGATCGAGCGCTGGGCCCGCCATCAGCCCGAAGCCAACTTCATCACCGCGACCGGCATGGTGCACGACGTCCTCGACGTGCCCCTGGATGCCGGTCGCGACGCGTTGGAGCGGCTGCTCGCGCAGGGGGTCGAGGTCGGGCCGGTCGCCGAGAGCGACGACGGCCGCATGCTCTTCTTCACCCTCACCCGCGGTACGCCCGAGGACGAGGACGAGTGGTGGCCGTGCGAACTGGACTGCCACCCCGAGACGGCGGACGAGCACCCCGGGCTGCGCTGGCACTGCCGGGGTTCCTACGTCCTCGTGCCGCCGGCCCGGCTGCCCGGCGACGGCCGGGCGGTGCGGTGGGTGCGCGGGCCCGAGCACGCGCTGCCGGACCCGTTGAGCCTGCTGGAGGTGCTCACCGAGGTCGGCGGCCGGTACGCCGACGCCGACTCCTCGGGGTCGGCGTGGCCCTCGCGGCGCTGAGGCCCTGAGCCGGCCGAGGCCTGAGCCGGCCGAGGCCTGAGCTACGAGCCCTCCGCCGAGGTCATTCCCTGGATCCGGCCCAGGATCGTCACCTTGCCCTGGCCCTTCGGATCCAGCGCCACCTCGTTGGAGACGAACTCCAGCGTGAGGGACTGCTTGATCTCGCCCTTCGTCAGGGCGAGCACGTCCTTGTTGGGGGCCGGGAACGTGGTGCCCGCGTAGGCCGTCTGCTTCTCGTAGTGCCGGGTGGTGAAGAACACCAGCGCACCGCCGTCCGCCGTGCGCAGCGCCAGCGGCCCGTAGTCGCCGTTCGTCAGCGGCTCGTCGATGTACTGGGTGACCAGGCCCGGCCTCTTGGTGTTCTTCTCGCGCAGGGCACGCCACTGGCTGGTGTGCGCGCCGTCCGCGAAGACGGTCCCGCCGTTCTTCAGATACGCCGTGTAGGTCTGGCTCAGGTCGCCGGGGTTCGCCGCCAGGCCGGTCGAGTTCACCGGGACCGCCTCGGCCCAGCCGTCCGCGTCCTTCTTGAACTCCGGGACCTTGCCGGGGGCGACGAGGGTCAGGTACGCGACCTGGAACGGGTCGTCGAGGCTGCTGCGGGTGAACACGAGCAGCCAGCGTGCCGTGCCGCCCTTGTTGCCGGCGGCGTCGACGACGAACCAGCGGGGCCAGCCGGCCTTCTTCGGGATCGTGAACTTCGCGTCCGTCAGCTTCAGCGGCGTGTGGTTCGGGTTGCCGCCCGGGTTGTTCTTCTGGCCGGCCTTCAGACGGGCCGAGTCGATGTCGGCGAGGGCGCCGGTGGTGTGCTCGGCGTCCAGGGAGGCGTCGTAGGCCTTGTCGGCGTCGTTGTACGCGGTCGTGAACTCCTGGAGGGCCTTGGCGGCTTCGGCGCGGGTGGTCGACGGGAGGATCTCCCGTTCGCCGTGCACGACGACGCATCCGCTCGCCGTCAACGACAAAGCGGTCACCGAGGCCGATATGAGGGTCCTCCGGCCAAGCGTGCGGAGTGTTCGAGGGTCGCGATCCCTGATCATCGGGTGCCTTCACCTTCCCCTTTCCGGAGGCGAACCCTACCGGGTGCCTCCGGCGGTCGGGGCGGGGTGGGTGCGCCTCAGCTGTCCCGGGCCGGGGCAGTCGTCGTCCGGCGTTGGCCGAGGCCGGCCGGTGCCAGGAACAGGGCCAGCGTCGGGATCAGGTACAGCAGCCACACCGTCACCTGGAGGACCGTCGGGTCGGGCTGGAAGTTGAAGACGCCCTTGAGGAGGGTGCCGTACCAGCTGTCCGGAGGGATCGTGCCGGAGATGTCGAAGGCCTTGTCCGTGAGGCCGGGCAGGAAGTCGGCCTCCTGGAGGTCGTGGAAGCCGTACGCCAGGACGCCCGCGGCCACGACCACGAGCATGCCGCCGGTCCAGGTGAAGAACCTGGCCAGGTTGATGCGCAGCGCGCCACGATAGAACAGCCAGCCCAGAGCGACCGCTGTCGCCAGACCCAGACCCACGCCCACCAGAGGCCGCGGTGTGCCGTCGCTCGCCGCGTGGACCGAGGCCCAGACGAACAGGGCCGTCTCCAGGCCCTCCCGGCCCACGGCCAGGAACGCCGTGGCGACCAGCGCCCCCGTGCCCATCGCCAGTGCCGCGTCCAGCCTGCCGTGCAGCTCCGCCTTGAGATGGCGGGCGGTGCGGCGCATCCAGAACACCATCCACGTCACCAGGCCGACCGCGACGATCGACAGGGAGCCGCCGAGCGCCTCCTGGGCCTGGAACGTCAGCTCCTGGGAGCCGAATTCGAGCGCGCAGCCGAAGCCGAGCGCGAGGGCCACCGCCACGCCGATGCCGATCCAGATCGGCTTCAGGGCGTCCCTGCGGTCCGTCTTGACCAGGTAGGCGATGAGGATGCAGACGACCAGGCTCGCCTCCAGGCCCTCGCGCAGACCGATCAGGTAGTTGGAGAACATCGGGTCTACGCCTCCCCGGAGAACAGCGTCCGGCCCCACCAGTCGTCCTTGTCACGGACGCCCGGCGGGATCGCGAAGAGCGCCGAACCCACGTGCTGGATGTACTCGTTGAGCGCGTCCGTCGCCAGATTGCGCTGGATCGGGATGAAGCCCTCGCGGACGTCCCGCTGGTAGGCCAGGAAGAACAGGCCCGCGTCCAGGCGGCCCAGGCCGTCCGTGCCGTCGGTGAAGGAGTAGCCGCGGCGCAGGATCGTCGCTCCCCGGTTGGAGTCGGGGTGCGCCAGCCGGACGTGCGCGTCGGGCTTCATCGCCTTCAGGAACGGCTCGTCGCGTTCCTTGGCCTTGCCGACCGGGGCGCCCTCGCCCTTGTCGCGGCCGAAGATGTCCTCCTGCTCCTGGAGCGAGGTGCGGTCCCAGGGCTCGATGTGCATGCGGATGCGCCGGGCGACGAGGTAGGAGCCGCCCGTCATCCAGGCCGGGCCGCCGTCCTTCCCGTCCACCCATACGAACTTCCGCAGGCGGTCCGTCTCCGTGCCCGCGATGTTGCGCGTGCCGTCCTTGAAGCCCATCAGGTTGCGCGGGGTCTGCGCCTCGGGCGTCGTCGAGGACGTCTTGCCGAAGCCGAGCTGCGACCAGCGGATTACCACGGTGCCCATGCCGATGCGGGCCAGGTTGCGGATCGCGTGCACGGCGACCTGGGGGTCGTCCGCGCAGGCCTGGACGCACAGGTCGCCGCCGCTACGGGCCTCGTCCAGGTTGTCGCCGGCGAACTTCGGCAGGTCGACCAGGGCTTCGGGCCGGTGGTCCGCGAGGCCGAACCTCTCGAACAGGGCCGGGCCGAAGCCGACCGTGAGCGTCAGGCGGGAGGGCTTGAGGCCCAGGGCCTCGCCCGTGTCGTCCGGGGGCGCCTCGGGCAGGCCACCGAAGGCGCCCTCGCCCACCGGGTGCCCGGCCGTCATCCGCCGGGCGGCCTGCGTCCAGTCCTTCAGCAACCGGACGAGCTGCGCGCGGTCCTCCGTCGTCACGTCGAAGGCGGCGAAGTGCAGGCGGTCCTGTACCGGGGTGGCGATGCCGGCCTGGTGCGCGCCGTGGAAGGGAACCGCGGCTCCGGCGCCGGCCGGGGCTTCGTCGTCGCCGCGGGCCATCGCGACCGCTCCGCCGGCCGCGGCGGCGCCGAGGGCCAGGCCCGCGCCGCCCCAGCCGAGCAGGGAACGCCGGGAGGGAGAGCGTGTCTCGTCGTCCGTCATGGGCGCTTCCCCCTACTTCGCGACGGCGGCGGCGAGCTTGGACAGCGGCTCCGCCAGGGCGTTCACCGCGTCCGAGAGCTCCTTGCGGTCCGCCTTGCCGACCTTGTCGTACGAGGTGAAGTCGTACGACGTGGTGTTCGGGCGGTACTTGTCGAGCAGGGTGTTCAACGCCGTGAACTGCTTGTCCAGTTCGGTGACGAGGGCCGCGTCGTTCTCCTTCGCGACCGGCTTCAGCAGCTCGTACGACTGCTGCGCGCCCTCGACGTTGGCCTTGAAGTCGACCAGGTCGGTGTGCGAGTAGCGCTCCTCCTCGCCGGTGACCTTGCCGGTGGCGACCTCGTCGAGGAGTTCCTTGGCGCCGTTGGCCATGGAGGTGGGGGTGATCTCGGCCTTGCCGACCCGCTTCTGCCAGTCCTTCAGGTCGGTGATGAGCGTGCCGGCGAGTTCCTTCTCGCGGTCGCCGATCTTCTTGTCCTGCCAGAGGGCCTTCTCCAGGCGGTGCCAGCCGGTCCAGTCGGTGGCCGGATCCTGACCGTCCTCCAGGCCGTCCTCACGGACATCGACCTTCGGGTCGATGTCGCCGAAGGACTCGGCGACCGGCTCGGTGCGCTCCCAGCCGATGCGGGAGGGGGCGTAGGCCTTCTTCGCGGCTTCGAGGTCACCGTCCTTGACGGCCTGGGCGAACGTCTCGGCCTTGGGCAACGTCTCGTCGGCCTGGGCCTGGACGTAGGCGCGGTAGGCCGCCACCGCCTTGTCCAGGCGCGGGTCGCGCTGGACGGCCTTGCCGCCGGTGACCTTGACGGCCTGGCGGATGCCCTTGCCCTTCATGCCCGGCTTGCAGGCGATCTGGTAGTCGCCGGCCTTCACCTCGGCGGTGACGCGCTGCTTGGTGCCGGGGCCTATGTTCTCCCGCTCGGTGACCACCCGGTCGTCGGGGAA
This sequence comes from Streptomyces sp. NPDC044719, assembly GCF_056433405.1. Lineage (NCBI taxonomy): Bacteria > Bacillati > Actinomycetota > Actinomycetes > Kitasatosporales > Streptomycetaceae > Streptomyces > Streptomyces sp. NPDC044719. Next base: position 622,022 of record NZ_JBWKHE010000005.1, on the reverse strand, counting down.
GAGGACATAGACCTCGGTGACCTTGGAGCCCTTGTTCTCGACGGCCAGTTCGACGTGCCCGGCCGGGAACTCCTTCTTCGACACCTCGCACTTGTCGTCCGTCGCCGTGACGTGGACGACGTGGTCGCCGTCCTTGGCGTTGCTCTTCTCGGTGCAGCCGGTGACGGCGGTGAGGGCCGCCGCGACGGCGATCGCGAGGGTAGCGGGGCTGGCGGGTCGCATGAGGGCTCCAGGGAAGGGAAGGTGAGGCTCACCTAAGGGCCACATAAGGATGGCTTGTGTGGCTCAAAATCGCCCTCATGAATGAGTCAAGAGGGAGTCAAGGCTCGCGCCGGGGGGTCACCAGGAGTGCTCCCGTCCTGGGGTGCGGGAGGACCTCGACTCGCTGGTCGTAGACCTCGGTCAGCAGCCCTTCGGTGAAGACCTCGGCGGGCGGGCCGTCCGCCGCGACGCGACCGGCGCACAGGAGCGCGACCCGATGCGCGTAGGCCGCGGCGAGTCCCAGGTCGTGCACCACCACGACCACCGCGTCACCGGCGTGCGCCCTTGACCGGCACAGCCGCAGCACCAGTTCCTGGTGCCGCAGGTCCAGCGCCGCGGTCGGTTCGTCGAGCAGGAGGAGCGGGGCGTGCTGGGCGAGGACCCGGGCCAGCGCCACCCGGGCCCGCTCGCCGCCGCTGAGCGCGGAGAACGGGCGCGTGGCGAAATCGGTCACCTCGGTGGCGGCCATGGCCTCGGCGACGGCCCGGTCGTCGTCGGCGGGGGACGTGGCGGGGGACGCGGCGTGCGGGGCCCGGCCCATGCGGACGACCTCCTCGACCGTGAAGGGGAACGAGAGCGCCGCGGACTGCGGCAGGACCGCCCGGCGCAGGGCCAGATCGGGCGCGGGCCAGTCCGCCGCCGGGCGGCCGTGGACGCGCACCACCCCCTCGGCGGCCAGGACGTCGGCGGCCAGGGCGCTCAACAGGGTCGACTTTCCCGCCCCGTTGGGGCCGACCAGGGCGAGGACCTCACCGGCGCGCACCGTCAGGTCGACCCCCCTCAGCACCTCGCGGGCCCCGAGCCGGACCCACAGGCCCCGTGTCTCGGCCAGGACGTCGCCGGGTGCGGGCCGGGCCGGAGGAGTGGGACGTCGGGTACGCAGGCGGATCACGCCCAGCCTCCTTGTCGGCGCCGGGTGCGGCGCAGCAGCCAGAAGAAGAACGGGCTGCCGAGCAGAGCCGTCAGCACCCCGAGGGGGAGTTCGGCGGGCGCGGCGACCGTACGGGCCGTCAGATCCGCCGCCAGCAGGACGAGCGCGCCGAGCAGCGCGCTGCCCGGGATCAGGAACCGGTGTCCGGGGCCGGCGAGCATGCGCAGCAGGTGCGGGACCACCAGGCCCACGAACCCGATGATCCCGCAGACGCTCACCGCCGCCGCGGTCAGCAGCGCGATGACGAGGACCAGCACGATCCGCAGCCGCTCCACGTCCACGCCCAGATGCCGCGCGGGCCGCTCGCCGAGGGCCAGGAGGTCCAGGCGGCGGGAGTACAGGGGCGCGACCGCCAGGCCGAGTGCCGCACACGGCAGGACCGCCAGCACCTTCGGCCAGGTCGCCTGGGAGAGCGAGCCGAGCTGCCAGAAGGTGATCTGGTTGACCGCGGCGGTGTCCGCGAAGAAGAGGAACAGGCCGATCAGCGCCCCCGCGAAGGCGTTCACCGCGATGCCGGTGAGGATCAGCGTCACCACCTCCGTACGGCCGCCCGAACGCGACATCGCGTAGACGAGCAGCACGGTCACCAGACCGGAGGCGAAGGCGAAGACGGACACCGTCCAGGTGCCGAGGACGTTCACGCCCAGGGCGATCGCGCCGACCGCGCCGACCGCGGCGCCGGAGGAGACGCCGATGACGCCCGGCTCGGCGAGCGGGTTGCCGAACACGCCCTGCATCAGCGCGCCCGCGCAGCCCAGCGAGGCGCCGACCAGCAGGGCCAGCACGATCCGCGGGAACCGTACGTTCCACAGCACCGATTCGGCCACCCGGTCCAGCTCCCCGCCGCCCAGTCCCAGCCGGTGCTGCACGGAGGCGAGGACGTCACCGACCGGGACGGGATAGGCGCCCGTGCCCGCGGCGACCGGGACCAGGATGAGAAGAGCGGCGACCAGTCCGGCGGCCAGCAGCCATGCCGTCGTACGGCGTCTTCGGGGCGGACTCCCGGCCGGTGCGCTCGTGGCGGGCCTCTCCAGTACGGTCATCCAGCCTTACCTGCGCTCTCTGTCGGTCGTCCCGGCGGTGGAAAGGTTCAAGGCAGAATTGCCCTCGTGACTGACTACGACGTACTCCGTGTCTTCTGCGGGCCGCGCGGTGGATACGGCAATGAACTCGGGGTCGTCCGCGAGGGTTCGGTGCTGCCCGAGGAGCGCGACCGGCAGGAGTTCGCCGCGAAACTCGGCTTCAGCGAGACCGTGTTCGTCGACGATCCCGAGCGCGGCGTGATCGACATCTACACGCCGACCCTGCGGCTGCCCTTCGCCGGGCATCCCTGTGTCGGGACGGCGTGGCTGCTCGACGTGCCCGAACTGGTCGTCCCCGCCGGAGTGGTCGGTGCCCGGCAGGACGGGGAGTTCTGCTGGATCGAGGCACGGGCGGAGTGGGTGCCGCCGCGCACCCTGCGGCAGTACGGCAGCGCCGCCGAGGTCGACGACCTGGCCGTACCGCCGCCGGGGGAGTGGGTCTACGCCTGGGCCTGGGAGGACGAGCCCGCCGGCCGGGTCCGCGCCCGGGCCTTCCCCGGCCGCGGTGACGGCATCGACGAGGACGAGGCCACCGGGGCGGCCGCCCTGCTGCTCACCGACCGGCTGGGCCGGGCCCTCAACATCACCCAGGGGGCAGGCTCCCAGCTGCTGACCGCGCCCCAGCCGGGCGGCTGGACCGAGGTCGGCGGCCGGGTGCACCTCGAGCGCTGAACCAGGCGGTGGCCGCCGGGCTCACGCCGACAGCGGGAACTCCTCGCCCAGCGCCTGGAACACCGCGTTGTTCAGCGCGTACGCCCGCTTGCACTCGGCCACGGCCCGCTGCCGCTCCAGCTCGTCCCCGGGCACCGCGTCCAGCAGCGCGCAGTAACTCCGCTTGAAGGCGGCCGGGTTGGGGATCTGCTCGAAGACGTAGAAGCGGACCCCGTCACCCTTCTTCGTGAAACCCCACGCCTTCTCGGCCGTGTCGCGGATGATCTGCCCGCCGGAGAGGTCGCCGAGGTAGCGGGTGTAGTGGTGCGCGACATAGCCGGCCGGCCAGGCGCGGGCGCACTCGGTGATCCGCTCCGCGTACTCCAGGGTGGCGGGCAGCGCGCTGATGCCCGAGCGCCAGCCGGGGCCGCGCAGATACTCCAGATCCTGCTCCAGCGAGGCCATGCGGAACAGCTCCGGGCGGACGAACGGGCCGGCCACCGGGTCCGCCGCCAGCCGCGCGGCCCCCGACTCCAGCGCCCCGTACACGAACCACAGCTGCTCCGTGTAGCGAGCGAACGCGTCGACGCCCAGTTTGCGCCCCAGCAGGTCGCTCATGAAGGTCGAGCCCCTGACCTCCTCGTGCTGCTCTCGGGAAGCGGTCCGAATGAGGGTCGAGAAGGATTCCATGGCGACACTTTCTATGGTTAGGCTAACCTAAGTCAATAGCCTTGCCGACCTGTTGTCGGTAAACTTCCCGACGCGGCGTCGGTAAAAACCCGCGGGACATGAGAAACGGCCCGCCCTCCAGGAGAGCGGGCCGTTCGACGGTGTACGGGCGAGCGGTGCTAGGGCAGCGTGAGGATCTCCGCGCCCGTGTCCGTCACCACCAGCGTGTGCTCGAACTGGGCCGTCCGCTTGCGGTCCTTGGTGACGACCGTCCAGCCGTCGTCCCACATGTCGTACTCGTGCGTCCCGAGCGTCAGCATCGGCTCGATCGTGAAGGTCATCCCGGGCTGGATGACGGTCGTCGCGTGCGGGCTGTCGTAGTGCGGGATGATCAGGCCCGAGTGGAACGAGCTGTTGATGCCGTGGCCGGTGAAGTCCCGCACCACCCCGTACCCGAACCGCTTCGCGTACGACTCGATGACGCGCCCGATGATGTTGATCTGCCGGCCCGGCCGGACCGCCTTGATGGCACGCTCGAGGGACTCCCGCGTCCGCTCCACCAGCAGCCGCGACTCCTCGTCGACCTCGCCCACCAGGTACGTCGCGTTGTTGTCGCCGTGCACGCCGCCGATGTACGCCGTCACGTCGAGGTTGATGATGTCGCCGTCGCGCAGGACGGTGGAGTCCGGGATGCCGTGGCAGATGACCTCGTTGACCGAGCTGCACAGCGACTTCGGGAAGCCGCGGTAGCCCAGCGTCGAGGGGTAGGCGCCGTGGTCGCACATGTACGCGTGCGCCACCTTGTCCAGCTCGTCCGTGGTCACCCCGGGGGCGATCAGCTTCGCGGCCTCCGCCATCGCCCGGGCGGCGATCCGGCCGGCGACGCGCATCGCCTCGATCGTCTCGGGGGTCTGCACCTCCGGTCCGGTGTACGGCGTCGGCGCGGGCTTGCCGACGTACTCGGGGCGGCGGATGTTTCCGGGCACGGGGCGGGTGGGGGACAGCTCCCCCGGGACGAGCAGTGACTGGCCAGACATGCCAGCGAGTCTAACCAGCGCCCATGGGGGAACATGTCGATGGCGAGAGGAGCTGGTCATGGCCCTGTTCAAGAAGCGCACGGTCGGCAAGCCGGGTGAGTGGTACTACTGCCTGGAGCACAAGAAGGTCGAGGAGGGGCCGGAGTGCCCCAACAAGGACCGTTTCGGGCCGTACGCCTCCCGCACGGAGGCCGAACACGCGATGGCGACCGCCCGCGAGCGCAATCTCCAGTGGGAGAACGACCCCAAGTGGCACGACGCCCCGACGGGCGGCCGCGAGGACACCGCCTGAGCACGTACACCGGCGTCCGGGGGCGGCTGCTCGTGCCGTCCCCGGACCATCGTGAGGTTCCGGCCGGGCACCGACCGCACGGCACACCCTCCATCCACCGGCTCCGGCTGCCGGCCGCGGGCCGGGTGGTTCGCCGGCTCCCAAGGCGGCGCCCGACGGTGTTCTCCGCGACAGATGAGCAGGAAGCGGCCGTGCGGCGCGGCCGGCCCGAGGCGGCACGACTGACCGCGCGCGTCGCACCCGGGACGCCCCCGGGCCCCGGCTCACCAGCGCGCGGGCGGTGGGGCCGTCAGGTGTTCCGCCAGTCTTGACACTCTGTCCCGGAAGCGGCGGCGGCCCCGGGGGGTCGGGAGGGCGTTCTCTCCGGCGGCCGCGCTGACCAGGTGCTGGACGGTGTCCAGGTCCAGTTCGGAGCCGGTGGGGACGGCCAGGGACTCGTGGGACATCGCCGGCAGTTCCCCCGCGCCGGGGCCGAGGGCCAGGACCGTCGCCCCCGCACGCCGGGCGTCGGACACCCGTTCAAGGAGTGGCGCGGCAGGTCCCTCGGGAGACACCACCAGGAGCGTCTCGCCCCGCCGGGCCGCCTCCAGCCGTCCCAGGCCGACCGCGAGGTGCGCCGGGTCGCAGGGGCGCGCGTCGTGCCGTACCAGCGTCGGGGCCAGCTCCGGGGTGCCCGACCACGCGGCCTCGTCCACCAGGTGCGCGGCCAGATGCCACGGCTCGTACTCCGGCGTGCCGACGAGCAGCAGCCCGCCACCGTGCGACACCACCGAACCCCGCAGCGCCCCGGCGAACCGCCGCGTGGCGCCCAGCCACTCGGTCCCGGCGAGCACTTCCCGCAGCAGCGCGACCCGTACGGCATCCATGGGACCGCACCCTGCCCGAACCGGACACTCGTGATGTGGAGTTCACCCCGCATTCGCCCGGCTTGGGTAGACCGCCCGGTCACCCGTTCCGTCCTCGAACGACCGGAGGCACCCGCCGATGACCGAGACCAGCGTCCCCTTCCGCGCCGGCCGCGAGGGATACGCCAGCTTCCGGATCCCCGCCGTCGTCGCCACCGTCCCCCACTCTCGGCTCCGCTCGAGCGGGGGCACCCCCATCGGCACCCTGCTCGCCTTCTGCGAGGGCCGGGTCGGCTCCCGGGACGACTACGGGCACATCGACGTCGTCCTCAAACGCTCCACGGACGGCGGCCGCACCTGGGGTCCGCTCCAGATCGCCGCGGAGAACGGCGACGCCCTCGCCGGCAACCCGGCCCCCGTCGTCCTCGACACCGGCCGCGTCCTGCTCGTGCACGTCCGCAACGCGGCCCTCGCCACCGAGGACGCCATCCGGCGCGGCAAGGTCAGCGCGGCGGACGGGCGCCGCGTCTGGGTACGGCACAGCGACGACGAGGGCCTCACCTGGTCCGCGCCGAAGGAGATCACCCAGCAGACCAAGAAGCCGCAGTGGCGCTGGTACGCCACCACCCCCGGCCACGCCATCCAGCTCAGCACCGGCCGGATCGTCGTCCCCGCCAACCACTCCCTGCCGCCCACCGGCACGGACAACGGCACCGAGGGCCGGTACAACGGCGGCCACTGCCTGCTCAGCGACGACCGCGGCACGACCTGGCGCATCGGGTACGTCGACGACGACACCGACGGCTACATCAACGCCAACGAGACCACCGCCGCCGAACTCCCCGACGGCCGCGTCTACTTCAACACCCGCAACGACTCCACCTCACCCGGCACCCGCGCCGACGCCCACTCCGCGGACGGCGGACTGACCCTGGTGAAGCCCTTCCGCCCGCAGGCCGGTCTCGCCGCCCCGGTCTGCGAGGCGAGCGTCCTGCAACTCCGCGACCCCGATGTGCTCCTGTACTCCGGACCCGCCGACCCGGGCTTCCGCGCCTTGATGACGATCCGCGCCTCCACCGACGGCGGCACCACCTGGCGCCCGGCGTTCACGGTGGACGGCCTGCCCGCCGCGTACTCGGATCTGGTCCGCGTCGATCCGGACACCGTGGGGCTGTTGTACGAGACCGGCGACTTCGGCGCCTACGAGACGATCACCTTCCGGCGGGTGCCCGTGACTGAGCTGACCTGAGCCGCCCGGGGCACCGGCGCGGACGTAGAGTCGGGGCCATGACCTCTACCGACAGTGCTGCCACCGACAACGCCCAGAAGGCCCCCGCCAAGGACCCCTGGGACCTGCCCGACGTCTCCGGACTCGTCGTCGGAGTGCTCGGCGGAACCGGGCCCCAGGGCAAGGGCCTCGCCTACCGGCTCGCCCGGGCCGGCCAGAAGGTGATCATCGGCTCGCGGGCCGCCGAGCGCGCCCAGGCGGCGGCCGGGGAACTCGGGTACGGCGTCGAGGGCGCCGACAACGCCGAGACCGCGCGCCGCAGCGACATCGTGATCGTCGCCGTGCCGTGGGACGGCCACGGCAAGACCCTCGAATCCCTGAGCGCGGAACTGGCCGGCAAGCTGGTCGTCGACTGCGTCAACCCGCTCGGCTTCGACAAGAAGGGCGCCTACGCCCTCAAGCCCGAGGAGGGCAGCGCCGCCGAGCAGGCCGCCGCCCTGCTGCCGGACTCCCGGGTCACCGCCGCCTTCCACCACCTGTCGGCCGTGCTGCTCCAGGACCCGGAGATCGAGGAGATCGACACCGATGTGATGGTGCTCGGCGAGGTGCGGGCGGACGTCGAGATCGTCCAGGCGCTGGCCGGCCGTATCCCCGGTATGCGCGGCATCTTCGCGGGGCGGCTGCGCAACGCCCACCAGGTGGAGTCACTGGTGGCGAACCTGATCTCCGTGAACCGCCGCTACAAGGCACACGCGGGGCTGCGCGTCACCGACGTGTGAGCGGGTGAGGTGTATGGGGGACACTGGACGGCACCAGCAGTGTCCCCCGACAGGAGCCGACCGACATGCCCCGCCTCGCCGTCTACGCCTTGATCGTCTGCGTCCTCTCCGTGGCCGCGGCCGTGGTCTCCTTCGTGGAGGGCAGCTGGCTGGGGATCGTCTGGGTCCTGCTGGCCGGACTGTCGTCCAACATGGCCTGGTACTACCTCAAGCGCGCCAGGGCTCAGAAGTCGGTCACGCACTGACCGCTTCCGTCACGGAGCCGCCTGGCAGAACTCGTTGCCGCCCTGCCAGAAGCGGTACAGCTCCTGACCGCAGTACGTCTCGAAGTCGCTGATCCCCAGGGACTTCAGGATCGCGTCGATCACGTCGAAGAACACGCCGTTCACCGCGGGCAGCCACAGCAGCGCGAACACGAACAGGAGGCCGAACGGCGCGAACGGCTCCACCTGGCGCCGGATCTTGTACGACAGCCACGGCTCGATCACGCCGTAGCCGTCCAGGCCCGGCACCGGCAGGAAGTTCAGCAGCGCCGCCGTCACCTGGAGCAGGGCGAGGAAGGCCAGCGCGAACCGGAAGTCGCTCGGCACGCCGTCCAGCGCGTCCAGCCAGAACGGAGCCGTGCAGACGATCGCGAACAGCACGTTCGTCAGCGGACCCGCCGCCGAGATCAGACTGTGCCGCCAGCGTCCCTGGATCCGCCCCCGCTCGATGAAGACCGCGCCGCCGGGCAGGCCGATCCCGCCCATGATCACGAAGATCACCGGGAGCACGATGCTCAGCAGCGCGTGCGTGTACTTCAGCGGGTTCAGGGTCAGATAGCCCTTCGCGCCGACCGAGATGTCGCCGCTGTGCAGGGCGGTGCGCGCGTGCGCGTACTCGTGCAGACACAGGGAGACGATCCAGGCCGCCGTCACGAACAGGAACACGGCGACGCCGGGCTGCTCCGCGAAACCGGTCCAGGTCGCCCATCCCGTGACCGCCGTCACGGCCATGATCCCGACGAACACGGGACTGATCCGCCGCTCGCTGTGGCGGCTGGTGGCGGTGGTCATGGGGCTCCCTGCACTCTTCGGACACGCGATGGGACTGCCCGACCGTACCGGGCGCACGGGGAAAACGTCTCGCGCGGGGCGTTCGGTTCCGGAGAGGGTGGGCGCATGGGGCTCTGGCACGTGTTCTACGCGGACTGGCAGATGGAGTGCTGCGGCACGCCGTTCTCGGTGGGGGACGAGGTGAGCTGGCCCCTGCTGCTCCTGGACGCGGACGACGCGTACGGCGGCGGCTGGCACGACCAGCTCACCGAGGTCGCCGGGCCGGTGGAGCATGTGGGCGGCGTCCGGGTGGTGCGGGAGGAGACGGGCCTCACGGTGGGACTGGCCGGGGAGCCCCAGGGGTGGATCCGGTCGGTCGGGCTGCTCTCCGTCGAGCGGCACGGCACGTCCTGGCCCCAGGTCACCGGGCGGGTACGGGCCGTGCAGGTGCTGTCCCAGGGCTACGCCGAGGCCCCGCCCGGCTCGCGCTCCTGGGAGCCGGTTCCGGGGGAACGGAGTCTGAGGGCGGTCGACCGATGCCCGAAGTGGTTCGCCGACGATGCCGCGGAGCAGGGGCGCCGGCGGCGGGAGTCGGGGGTGGTGGTGACCCTGGAGGTGCCGGGCACGGACTCCTGGCTCTCGCACGCCGTCCGCGAGGCCCTGGGCCTGCCCCAGCAGGGCACCGAGCCCGGGGCGGAGACGGAAGGCGTCCCGGCGGAGGCGCTGTCGGCGCTGCTGCACTCGCTGAGCACGGTCGCGGCGCCACGGAGGGCGCGGGGTGCGGGGCGCCGGGGCTGAGGCCGGGTGGGCCCGCAGCCCGGCGGAGCGGGGTGCCGCCGCTGCGCCCACCCGTGCCGTCCCTGGCGGAACGCATGCCCGCGGCCGGATGACCGACCCCGGCCCGGTCGCCCGCCGCGCCGAAGAAACCTCGTGACCCGTCCTCGTACCACCGGAGACAATGGACCCCGTGCGCTACCGCATCCTCGGCACCACGCAGGCGCTCCGCACCGACGGCACGGTCGTTCCGGTGGGCGGGGCGCGGTTGCGTGCGCTGCTGACCGTGCTCGCTCTGCGGGCCGGCCGTACCGTGCCTGTGGGGCTGCTCGTCGACGAGGTGTGGGACGGTGCCCCGCCCGCCGACGGGCCGGCCGCGCTGCAGGCGCTGGTCGGGCGGTTGCGGCGGGCGCTCGGGGCCGGCGCTGTCCTCTCCGCCGAAGGCGGGTACCGGCTGGCCGCCGCGCCCGACGACGTCGATCTGCACCGGTTCGAGCGGCTGGCAGGCGAGGGACTGCGGGCCCTGGCCGACGGCGACCCCGCCAAGGCCGCCGTGATCCTCGACGACGCCCTCGCCCTGTGGCGCGGCCCGGCTCTCGCCGACCTCCCCGACCGCACCGCCGAGGCGTCCCGCCGGGACACCCGCCGCCTGGACGTCCTGCGCGCCCGCCACACCGCCTCCCTCGCCCTCGGCCAGGCCGAGCAGTCCCTGCCGGAGCTGACCGCCCTGTGTGACAGCCACCCCCTGGACGAGCCCCTCCAGACCCTGCGCCTGCGTGCCCTGCGTGACGCGGGCCGCACGGCGGAGGCGCTGGACGCCTACGAGGAGGTCCGGCGGCTGCTCGCCGACCGGCTGGGGGCCGACCCGGGGCCGGAACTGCGGTCCCTGCACGCGGAGTTGCTGAGCCTGGGGGACAGGCCCGTAGCCGCGCCCGCCGTCGTGCCTCAGTCCGTCGGCAACCTGCGGGCCCGGCTCACCTCATTCATCGGCCGCGAGAGCGACATCGAGACCATCCGGGGCGATCTCACCGCGGCCCGCCTGGTCACCCTGCTCGGACCCGGCGGGGCCGGCAAGACACGGCTGTCGCAGGAGGCCGCCGAGACCCTGCGGCACGCCATGCCGGGCGGGGTGTGGCTGGCCGAACTCGCCCCGGTCGACGACCCGGCCGCCGTACCGGAAGCCGTGCTCACCGCCGTCGGCGCCCGCGAGACCGTGCTGTACGGCGCCGGCGCCGAGGGCATCCGGGCCGCCGTGGCCGACCGGCTCGACGACCCCGTCGAGCGGCTCGCCGAGCACTGCTCCCGATCCCGCATGCTGCTGATCCTCGACAACTGCGAGCACGTCGCCGACGCCGCCGCCCGGCTCACCGAGGAACTGCTGGAGCGCTGCCCCGGCCTGACCGTCCTCGCCACCAGCCGCGAACCCCTCGGCGTGCCCGGGGAGTTGCTGCGGCCCGTGGATCCGCTGCCCGAGCCGGTCGCGCTGCGGCTGCTCGCCGACCGGGGCGCGGCGGCCCGGCCCGGCTTCCGGATCGAAGACGACCTCGAGGCGTGCGCGGAGATCTGCCGGCGCCTCGACGGCCTGCCGCTGGCCATCGAACTGGCCGCCGCCCGGCTGCGGATGCTGACGCCACGCCAGATCGCCGACAGGCTCGACGACCGCTTCCGTCTCCTCACCTCCGGCAGCCGGACCGTCCTGCCCCGCCAGCAGACCCTCAGAGCCGTCGTCGACTGGTCCTGGGACCTGCTCGACGAGGACGAACGGGACGTCCTGCGACGGCTGTCGGTGTTCGCGGGCGGCTGCGACCTGCCCGCCGCCGAGGCCGTGTGCGGGCCGGTCGCTCTGGAGACGCTCGGCTCGCTCGTCGACCGCTCCCTGGTCGTCGCCACACCGCCCGGCGAGTCGGCCGACGGCGAGATGCGCTACCGGCTGCTGGAGACCGTCGCCGAGTACGCCGCCGAGCGGCTGGACGAGTCCGGGCAACGCGCCGAGGCCGAGCGCGCCCACCTGACGTACTTCCGTGAACTCGCCCGCACCACCGACCCGTTGCTGCGCGGCCGGGGTCAGCTCGCCGCGATCGGCCGACTGGAGCGGGAGTACGAGAACCTGCGCACCGCCCTGCGCCACGCCGTCGCCCTGCGCGACGAGCAGGAGGCGCTCTGCCTGGCGCTGTCCCTCGTCTGGTACTGGCAGATGCGCGACCTGCGCATCGAGGCCCGCAACTGGTGCTCCGAGGTCATGGCCCTCGGCCCCGACCCCTTCACCGAGCCTGTCCGCCGCGCCGCCCCGGTGCGGCAGCGCTGCACCGATGCCCCGCCCCCGATGACCGGCGAGGTCCTCCAGGAGGCCCGGCGCGGGATCCACCTGGCCCATCTCGCCTGCATGGACACCGAGCTGGACGCCTGGCAGAACCCCGAGTCCCAGCGGAAGCTGCGGACCATCGCCCAGACCTACGAGCCCGGCCTGCCGCAGACCTGCCGGCTCCCCGGCCTGCTCTGGTTCTTCGCCGTGATGCTGACCGGTGACATGGAACGGCTGCGCGTCATCATCGACGCGTCCATCCGCACCTGCCGGGAGACCCCCGGCTTCGACTGGGAGCTGGCCGCCGGCCTCCAGATGCGGGCCAACTTCCTCGCCAACCGCACCGACTGGGCGGGCGACGCCGCCCGCGACGCCGACGAGTCGCTGGAGATTTACCAGCGCCTCGGTGACACCTGGGGCACCGCCGATGCCCTCTCCGCGCGCGCCGAGGCCCGCGAACGCAAGGGCGACTACGCGAGGGCCGCCGCCGACTACGAGGCGGCCATCGGGCACGCCGAACGGCTCGGAGCCCGCGCCCAGGCGGCCGTCCTCAGCGCCCGGCTGGCCGGCGCGCTGCTGGAGGCGGGCGAGGGCGAACGCGGCGAGCGGCTGCTGCGCGAGGTGATCGCACAGCGCGAGGACACGCACAGCGAGGCCATGCCCGCCGCCCGTCTGTTCCTGGCCGGCTGGCTCGGCATGACCGGCCGCGTACCCGAGGCCCGCGAGCACCTGCGGCGGCTGCGCCAGGACTTCCGTATCGCCAACTTCATCGTCTTCGACGCGTTCATCCTCGGCGCGGAGGCCTGGCTGGACGCCACGGAGGGACGGTACGAGGAGTGCCTGGACCGGATCCGCAAGGCGATGGAGCGGGCCGCCGACCCGCTGACCGAGGCCATCGCGCCCCATATGCGCTCGGGCTACCTGATCATCGGTGCCTCGGCCCTGGCAGCCCTCGACGGCGGGCGGCGCGCCGTGGACGCGGCCCGCTGCCTGGGCGCCTTCGACTCCCTGCTGCCGTCCGGCCACGTCGCCCAGCGGCAGGAGCGCCAGACCCGCGAGTGGGCGGAGCGGCAGGCCCGTGCGCTGCTCGGCGACCAGGCGTACGAGACCGCGTACGCGGAGGGCGGCGGCCTCTCCCTGGAGGAGGCCACCGCCCTGCTCTGACGCGGACCAGGGAGCGCTCGGTCAGCTCTTGGTGCGGAACTTGTGGATCGCGATGGGCGCCATCACCGCCGTGATCGCCACCGACCAGCCGAGCGTCACGCCAAGATCGTGCGCGACCGGCCCGCCCACCATCAGACCGCGCGCGGCGTCCGCCAGCGTGGACAGCGGGTTGTAGTCGGTGAAGGCCTGCAGCCAGCCGGGCATCGAGGTCGTCGGCGCGAAGATCGACGAGCCGAACTGGAGCGGGAACAGCACCAGGAAGCCCATCGCCTGCACGGACTGCGCGTTCTTCATGATCACGCCCAGGGTGAGGAACACCCACATGATCGACGAGGCGAACGCGGTGGACAGGGCCAGGGTCGCGAACAGACCGGGCCAGTTGGTGATCTCGAACCCGACCGCGACGGCGACGATCATCAGCACGGCGGTCGCGAACAGCATCCGCAGCAGCTCCACCGAGATCTTCGCGAAGAGCACCGAGCCCCGCCCGATCGGCAGGGACCGGAAGCGGTCCATGACACCGGAGTTGAAGTCCTGGCTGAAGCCCGTGCCGACGCCCTGGGACAGCGTCATGCTCATCATCGCGATCATGCCGGGGATCACGTACTGCACGTACTGGTCCTGCCCGCCGCCCAGCGCCTGCCCGATCGAGCCGCCGAACACGTACACGAACAGCAGGGTGAAGATGACCGGCATCAGCAGCGCGTCGGCCATCGACTCCGGGTCCTTGCGGATCCACAGCAGATTGCGGCGTACCAGGGCCCCGGTGTGGCGCAGGTGCGCGCGCGGCGAGATACGGGCGTCCGCCTCGCCTTCGTGGAGGGCTGCGGTGGCGGCGCTCATACGGCGACCTCCTGACGGTCGTCGGCGGGCACGGTGTCCTGCGGGGCACTGGCGCGGTGGCCGGTGAGGGACAGGAACACCTCGTCCAGGCTGGGCAGTTCGGTGGTGATGGAGGAGAGCGTGATGCCGCGCGAGGTGACGGCGCCGACCACGGCGGTGAGCTGCTCGTCGCTGAGGATCGGCACGAGGACGTCGCCCCGGTCGGTGTCCACGGTCGTGGTGGCGAGCCCGGTGATCCCCAGCTCGTCCAGCGCGGCGGCGAGGGGCCGCAGGTGCTCCGGATCGGCCGGGCGTATCCGCAGCGCGCGGCCGCCGACCTTCGCCTTCAGCTCCTCGATGGCACCGCCCGCGATGACCTGTCCGCGGTCGACGACCGTCAGCTCGGTGGCGAGCTGCTCGGCCTCCTCCATGTACTGGGTGGTGAGCAGCACGGTGACGCCGTCGCCGACCATGCGCTTGACCTCGTCCCACACCTCGTTGCGGGTGCGCGGGTCGAGTCCGGTGGTCGGCTCGTCCAGGAAGAGCACGGCCGGCCGGCCGATCATCGACGCGGCCAGGTCCAGCCGTCGCCGCATGCCTCCGGAGTACGTCGCCGCGGGCCGCTTGGCGGCCTCGGTGAGCGAGAAGCGCTCCAGCAGTTCGTCGGCCCGGCCCCGGGCGCTCTTGCGGGGCAGATCGAGCAGCCGCCCGATCATGTACAGGTTCTCCCAGCCCGAGAGCTTCTCGTCCACGGAGGCGTACTGCCCGGTGAGCCCGATCACCCGGCGCAGATGCCGGGGCTGCCGTACGACGTCGTAGCCGACGACGGTGGCCTGGCCGCTGTCGGGGGCGAGCAGCGTGGACAGGATCCGCACCAGGGTCGTCTTCCCGGCCCCGTTCGGGCCGAGCACCCCCATGACGGTGCCCTCCCGCACGTCCAGGTCGACCCCGTCCAGTGCCTTGGTCTCGCCGTAGTGCTTCACCAGCCCCCGCACGGTGACCGCGGCGCCGCCGGCGTGTGTGTCGATTCGCGTCATGAGACAGACGATCTCAGGGCCCACCGACAAACCACCGACAAGCGGCCGACAGACCGGTGCCGGGGCCCCGACACGGGAACGGCCCGCCGACTGGGGGAAGATCGGCGGGCCGCCCGTGGTACCGCTGTGGCTCTAGTGGACGGAGTGCTCCTCCTGCGGGAACGTTCCGCCGACCACGTCCTCGGCGAACGCCTTCACCGCGCTGCCCATGACCTCACGCAGGTCGGCGTACCGCTTCACGAACTTGGGAACGCGCCCGCCGGTCAGACCCAGCATGTCGGTCCACACCAGCACCTGCGCGTCGGTCTCGGGGCCGGCCCCGATCCCCACCGTCGGAATGTGCAGCACCCGCGTCACCTCGGCCGCCAGCTCCGCCGGGACCAGCTCCAGCACCACCGCGAAAGCGCCCGCGTCCTGCACGGCCTTCGCGTCCCGCAGCAGCTGCTGGGCCGCCTCCTCGCCCCGCCCCTGCACGCGGTAGCCCATCGCGTTGACGGACTGCGGGGTCAGGCCGATGTGCGCCATGACCGGGATGCCGGACTCGACGAGCAGCCGGATCTGCTCGTGCGACCGCTCGCCCCCTTCCAGCTTCACGGCCTGCACGCCCGCCTCCTTCACCAGCCGGGTCGCCGAGCGCAGCGCCTGCACGGGACCCTCCTGGTAGGAGCCGAAGGGCAGGTCGCCGACGATCAGGGCGCGCGAGGTGCCCCGTACGACCGCCGCCGACAGCATGGTCATCTCGTCGAGGGTGACGGGCACGGTCGACTCGTACCCCAGGTGGCAGTTGCCCGCCGAGTCGCCGACGAGCATGACCGGGATGCCGGCCTCGTCGAAGACGGACGCGGTCATCGCGTCGTAGGCGGTGAGCATGGGCCACTTCTCGCCCCGCTCCTTGGCGGCGGCGATGTCGCGCACGGTGATACGGCGGGTGCCCTTGCCTCCGTACAGCGCCTTGCCGCCGTCGGAGGGCTTCGTCCGCTCGTTCTGGGCAGCCGAAAGCTGCGTCATTGCACGGCTCCTCACACGTCATCTCGAGGCGCCCTGACGGCGTCCCCGGACCACGTCCATGGTGGCACCTCGTGCCAGTCAGGGCTAGGGGAGCCCTTGTGAGTTCCGACCCGGCGTCCCGAGCACAGGGCGCGTAAGAGCTCGGTAAAGGTATTCCAATACGAGACGGTCTCGTATCGAAATGGTTCTACGCTCGGCGGCATGACTACTCCTGCCGACCGCGCCGCCCCCACCGGCCCCCGGATACCGGAAGCGGTGCACCGGCGCCGCTGGGCGATCCTCGGTGTGCTGATGCTCAGCCTGCTGATCGTCGTCCTCGACAACTCGATCCTGAACGTCGCCATCAAGACGATCTCCACCCCGGCCCCGACCGGCCTGGGCGCCACGCAGAGCGAGCTGGAGTGGGCGATCAACGCCTACACCCTCGTCTTCGCGGGCCTGCTGTTCACCGCCGGGCTGCTCGGCGACCGGCTGGGCCGCAAGAAGGTGCTGCTCGGCGGCCTCGCCGTGTTCGGCATCGGCTCCGCGCTCGCCGCGTTCTCCGGCTCGCCCGGGGAGCTGATCGCCTTCCGGGCCGTGATGGGCCTGGGTGCCGCGTTCGTCATGCCCGCCACCCTCGCCGTCCTCATGAACGTCTTCGAACGCGAGGAGCAACCGAAGGCCATAGGCATCTGGGCGGGTGGCGTCGGCCTCGCCATCGCCATCGGCCCGATCACCGGCGGTGTCCTGCTGGACCACTTCTGGTGGGGCTCGGTCTTCCTCATCAACGTGCCGATCGTGCTGCTCGCCCTCGCGCTGATGCTGTGGCTGGTGCCCGACTCCCGCGACCCGAACCCGGGCCGTGTCGACCCCGTCGGCGTCGTGCTCTCCGTCGTCGGCCTGGTCCTGCTCGTCTACGGCATCATCAAGGGCGGCCAGCTCGCCGACTTCACCGACGCCACCGTGCTGTCCACGATCGGCGCGGGCCTCGCCGTCCTCGTCGCCTTCGTCGTGTTCGAGAAGCGCAGCGACCACCCGTCCATCGACGTCACGTACTTCAAGGACAAGGTCTTCTCGGCCGCCATCGCCGCCATCGCGCTGGTCTTCTTCGCGCTGATGGGCGTGACCTTCTTCTCCGTCTTCTACACGCAGAGCGTGCGCGGCTACTCGCCCCTGCAGACCGGCCTGCTGATGCTGCCGCTGGCCGCCGCCCAGCTGATCTTCGCGCCCCGGGCCCGGCTGCTGGTCGACCGCTTCGGCAACAAGGCCACCACGACCGCCGGAATGCTGGTCATCGCCGCGATGCTGGCCGCCTTCGCCACCCTCGACGCGGATACGCCCATCTGGATCCTGGAGGTCATCTTCTTCCTCATGGGCACCGGCATGGCGCACATCATGACCCCGGTCAGCGTCGTCATCATGCAGGCCCTGCCCCGCGAGAAGGCCGGTTCGGCCTCCGCGCTCAGCAACACCTTCCGGCAGGTCGGCGGCGCCCTCGGCATCGCCGTCCTCGGCTCGGTGCTGTCCACGGCGTACCGCACCGGCATCGACGACAAGCTCGGCGTGCTGCCGCCCGCCGTGCGCCACACCGCGGGCGAATCCATCGAGGCCACGCTCGGCGTCGCGGCGAAGCTCGGCCCCGAGGGCAAGGCCCTCGTCACCCCCGCCTACGACGCCTTCCTGCACGCGATGCACATCACCGCCCTGTGGGGCGCGGGCGTCGCCCTGATCGGCACGGTCGTCGTGGCGCTGTTCCTGCCCGGGAAACCCCCGGCACCCGAGCAGGGGGACGAGAAGAAGGAGTTGTCCGACGCGCGGTCGTGACCCTGCGCGACACTGCATCTCACCAGCCAGCAAAGGACGGAGCGACGTGAGCCTCGCCGAACGGCACCCCCCGAACGACGGCCCCCCGAGGGGCCGCCCCAGAAGCGAGGCCGTCGAACGCGCCATCATCGAGGGCGTGATGAGGCTCCTGGAGGAGGGCGTGCCCCTCGCCGAGCTGTCCATCGAGCGCGTCGCCCGCACCGCCGGTGTCGGCAAGGCCACCATCTACCGCCGCTGGAGCGGTAAGGAGGCACTCTTCGTCGACGTCGTGCGCGCCGCCGAACCCCCCGACCCGCCGCTCCCCGGCACCTCCATGCGCGACGACCTCGTGGTCCTGCTGGAGCAGGTGCGGCGACGCGGCCTGGCCAACCGCTCGTCGGCGCTTCTGCACAGCGTGCACGCCCAGATGAAGAGCAGCCCGAGGATCTGGGCGGCGTACCACGCCACCGTCATCGAGCCCCGCCGCCGGCTCGGCCTGGAGGTGCTGCGCCGCGGCCAGGAGAACGGCGAACTGCGCGCGGACGTCGACCTCGACCTGCTCAACGACCTGTTCGTCGGCCCCCTGCTCCTGCGCGCCGTCCTGCACCCGGACGCCGACCTGCCGGAGGGACTCGCGGAGCAGGTCGTCGACACACTGCTCGAAGGGCTCCGTCCCGGTGGCTCACCGTCCGTCAGTTCGGTCCCGCGGCCGTCCTAGTGTGCGCGTTTCGTCACAGAGGGCGCTTTCACAGCCGGTGACCGGAACTCGCCGCGCGGACTCGTTCGTCCTCGCCCCCGTACGGCCGTCGACGGACGGCGGGAACGGAACGGATCATCCCCTAGGGTCGGTAATGACACGGGGGCGATGGTGTGCACGGCAGGCAGTGAGGCGACGGTATGGCGCAGCAGGCGTACATGACGGAGACGGACAACGGCGGCTCGGGGCCCGAGCGCCGGGGAAACCGGCTTCGCCGCCTGTTCGACCGTATGACCGGCGGCCGGCGTGGCGACCCGAGGATGTGGCGGCGCGGTCTGTTCGTGGCCCTCTGCGCGGTGCTGCTGGCCGTGGTCATGCTGGTGCACTCGCACATCCCCAACAGCATCGGCAACCTGGGCAGCCTCATCGAGACGTTCCTGCCCTGGCTGGGGCTCCTCGTCCCGGTGCTGCTCCTGCTCGCCGTCATCCGCAAGTCGGCGACCGCGCTGATCGCGCTGCTGCTGCCGTCGCTGGTCTGGCTGAACCTCTTCGGCGGCCAGCTCAGCGACAAGACCGTCACCGGCGGCGACCTCACCGTGGCCACGCACAACGTCAACGCCGACAACCCGGACCCGGCCGGCACCGCCCGTGACGTGGCCGCCTCCGGCGCGGACGTACTGGCCCTGGAGGAACTGACGGCCTCCGCCGTCCCGACGTACGAGAAGGCGCTGGCGTCGACCTACCGCTACCACTCGGTGGAGGGCACGGTCGGGGTGTGGAGCAAGTACCCGCTGACCGGTGTGCGGGCCGTCGACATCGACCTGGGCTGGACCCGCGCGATGCGCGCCACCGTGACCGCCCCGGCCGGGCAGGTCGCGGTCTACGTCGCCCACCTGCCGTCGGTGCGCGTCAAGATGGAGGCCGGCTTCACGGCCCGGCAGCGCGACCGGAGCGCGGACGCCCTCGGCGAAGCCATCTCCCACGAGCCGCTGAAGAACGTCGTGCTCCTCGGCGACCTGAACGGCACCATGAACGACCGCGCGCTCAACGCCGTCACCTCCCAGATGCGCTCCACGCAGGGCGCGGCCGGCAACGGCTTCGGGTTCAGCTGGCCGGCGTCGTTCCCGATGGCGCGCATCGACCAGATCATGGTCAGGGGCCTGGACCCGGAGAGCTCCTGGACCCTGCCGGAGACGGGCAGTGACCATCTGCCGATCGCGGCCCGTGTGAGGGTCGCCACAGACGGCTGAGGAGGGCCGTAGGCGGAATAGCAGGCCTGAGAGACTTTGTTCCGTACTTGAACATACGAAGTACGGATCCCCAGCAAGACTCGAAAGGCTTCCTCATGCCCCTGGCCCTGCTCGCCCTCGCCGTGGGCGCCTTCGGCATCGGTACCACCGAGTTCGTGATGATGGGGCTGCTGCCCGATGTCGCGGACGACCTGCACATCTCGATACCCAGCGCCGGCCACTTGGTGTCGGCGTACGCGCTGGGCGTCGTCATCGGCGCTCCGCTGCTGGCCGCGGTCACGGCCCGGATGTCCCGCCGCACGGTCCTGATCAGCCTGATGGGACTGTTCGTCGTGGGCAACGCCCTGTCGGCCCTGGCACCCGACAACGGCTGGCTGCTGGCGGCCCGCTTCCTGAGCGGCCTGCCGCACGGCGCCTTCTTCGGTGTGGGCGCCGTCGTCGCGACGAACATGGTCGCCCCGGAGCGCAAGGCGCGCTCGGTCTCCCTGATGTTCCTCGGCCTGACGGTCGCGAACGTCGCGGGCGTGCCCGTGGCGACCCTGATGGGCCAGAACCTCGGCTGGAGGGCCACCTTCCTCGGCGTCAGCGCCATCGGCCTGGCGGCGATCGCCGCGCTCGCGTTCCTCATCCCGCACGACCACGAGCACACCACCGCCAAGGGCCTGCGCGGCGAACTCGCCGCCCTGCGCTCCCTCCCGGTCTGGCTGTCGCTCGGCACGACGGTCGCCGGCTTCGGCGCCCTCTTCTCGGCGTACAGCTACATCACGCCGATGCTCACGGACGCCGCCGGCTACGCCGGCGCCAGTGTGACCCTGCTGCTGGCGCTGTTCGGCGTCGGCGCGACCGCCGGCAACCTGCTCGGTGGCCGGCTGGCCGACCACTCCCTGCGGGGCACACTGTTCGGCGGCCTGGCGTCCCTCGTGGTGGTGCTGGCGCTCTTCCCGCTGCTGATGCGTACGGAGCTGACCGCTGCCGTCGCCGTGATCCTGCTCGGCATGGCGGCCTTCGCCACCGGCTCCCCGCTGCAGCTGATGGTCATGGAGAAGGCCGCCTCGGCACCGTCCCTGGCCTCCTCCGCCAACCAGGCCGCCTTCAACCTGGCCAACGCGGGCGGCGCCTGGATCGGCGGCCTCGCCCTGGCCGCGGGCTTCGGGGTCACCTCCCCGGCCCTGGCGGGCGCGGCACTGGCCGTCCTCGGCCTGGCCGTGGCGGCGGCGGCGTACACGGTGGACAGGCGCCGGGCGCCGGCCGCCGGGCGCGAGCGGATCGTGGCGAGCCACGTCCCGCAGGAGGCGGAAGCGGTGCACCACTGATCGTTGCCGGTACGCCGGTGAGGTGACTCGGGCGGCAGTCCGTGGGGCGGTCCCACGGGCTGCCGCTCTGTTTCATCGGCTCGGTGTCAGCGCGCCGACCAGTGGATCGAGTCCGTCGAACCGCCCGTCGAAGTCGTCGGAGCTCGTCGGCGGATCCCCGGCCGGCCGGCGGACGTAGGCGGTCCGCATGCCCGCCGCCCGCGCTCCCCGCAGGTCCCAGGCGTGCGCGGCCACCATGAGGACGCGCTCCGGTGGGCATCCGGCGGTGTCCAGGGCGAGCCGGTAGACCTCCGGTGCGGGCTTGTAGGCGTGGACGGCCTCGGCGGACAGGGCCTGATGCCAGCGCAGCCCCGCATGCGCGTTGAGCCGCGTCAGGGCCGTGCGACTGGCGCTGGAGAGCGCGACCACGGGAAACCGCTGCGCGAGCCGGTCCAGCCCGGCGACGGAGTCGTCCCACGGGGGCAGGCGCTGTCCGGCCGTGGCCAGCCGGGCGACGGCCGCCGGATCGGTGATCCCGGCCCGCTCGGCGACGTACCGGGCGGCCTCCGCGTCGATGACCTCGGTGTTGACGTACGCGCGGTGCCCTCGCCGGATGCGTTGCTGCTCGCGCTCGCAGTGGCTCTGCCACAGGCCGGCCCACTCGTCGAGGGCCGCCTCGCCGGATGCGGGGGCCGCTTCGCGGATGGCCGCCCGAAGCCCACTGGACTCATCGACGAGCGTTCCGAGGACATCGAAGACGACGACCTCGATATCGCGGATCCCCTTCATGTGTCCTCCTGCCCTCGGCCTGCCGTCACCACTTCAACTGGTGACGATATTGCCCAGCGGTCTCGTCACCGGTCAAGATGGTGACGTGGACTTCACCTTCGTGAGCGGCGACCCGGCCCTGGACCTGACCGGAACCGTGCTGAGCCGCCGGGACGAGCCCGTCGACCTCCTGACCACGCCCGCGGAGCTCGAACGGTGGGTGGCCGCGTGTGACGGGCTGCCCGACCGGGTCACCGCCGACGGGCAGACCTTCGCGTCGGCACTGTCCTTGCGAGAGGCGCTCTACCGACTGGCCCTCGACCGCGTGCTCGACCGCCCCTTCGACCCGGACAGTCTCGACATCGTCAACGGCACGGCCGCCGGGCCGCCGTGCGCGATCGAGCTCGGCGACGCGGGCCTGCACACATCGGGGGACCTCCCCGCGGCACTCTCCCAACTGGCCCGAAGCGCAATCACCTTGCTGGCAGACCCCCACGCCTGCCTCAAGGAGTGCGGCCGCCCCGGCTGCACCCGTATCTACCTCGACCGCTCACGCGGTGCGCGGCGGGCCTGGTGCGGGATGGAGGAGTGCGGCAATCGCGTCAAGGCGGCGGCTTATCGGGCGCGGAGGCGGGGGGCTGTCTAGGCGCGGCGCCAGCGTGCGGTGGAGAGTCAGCCCGGAGTGAAAGTTCGCGGCAGCACGCTGACCAGGGGGCCGTTCGCCCCCTGTCAGATCTCTGGCTCCGCGCCCGCCGGTGCCGGCTTGGCGGTCGTCCGGACCGGCGGGCGGGGCGACGTCACGCAGGGACGCCGAGCGGCGGGTGCTCGAGCACGCGGGGCCTGTACTCGACCAGCTGGATGCGGCCGTCGAAGGTGCGGTGCTCGATCATCTCGAGGGCAACGTCCGGATAGCCGTCGTAGATGCGTTCTTCGCCCGTGGCCCCGGTGATCACCGGGAACATCACGACCCGGAAGCGGTCGACGAGTCCGGCTCGCAGCAGGGACCGGCACAGGCTGAGGCTGCCGATCGTGCTGAGGAGCCCCGAGCCACCCGACTTCATGGCGCGGACCGTCTCGACGGCGTCGTCGCGGACGAGCGTGCAGTTGGCCCACGTCAGTGGCTCCTCGAGCGAGGAGGAGAACACCACCTTGGACGCTTGCGTGAGCTCGTCGACGGACGCCTCTTCCTCGGGCCTGAACTCGTCCTGGCCATCCGGGACCTCGCCCGCGGCGAAGCCCGACATCAGGCGGTAGGTCTTCGCTCCCATCAGGTAGGTGACCTCGGGCTGCTCGCCGAGCCATGCGAGGTACTCCGGGCCCTCCAGGCCCCAGAACCCGGGCCATCCCTCTCCCGATGCGTAGCCGTCGAGGGTGGTGATGAAGTCGACGAGAAGCTCCGACATGGCGGTGTCCTTTCCTGGGGTGTCACGAGCTTGGACCGGCCGGGAGCCACGAATTCATCGGTCGGACGAGATATCGGCTTCTTCACGAGATCGGATGAGGCGCTGCGAGCCAGACGGCCCGGAGCGCCACAGAGGCAGTGAGACGCGACGGGGCCGACGGTCATGGACCGTCGGCCCCATCCGCCGAATCAGCGGGAGACTACCTCTGACCAGCTCCTACAGCGCCGGCAGGTTCTTCCGCAGCTCGAACGCGGTCACCTCGCTGCGGTACTCCTCCCACTCCTGCCGCTTGTTGCGCAGGAAGAAGTCGAAGACGTGCTCGCCGAGGGTCTCGGCGACCAGGTCGCTGCGCTCCATCAGGGTCAGGGCCTCGCCGAGGTTCTGCGGGAGCGGCTCGATGCCCATCGCGCGGCGCTCGGCGTCGGAGAGGGCCCAGACGTCGTCCTCGGCGCCCGGCGGGAGCTCGTAGCCCTCCTCGATGCCCTTGAGGCCGGCGGCGAGGAGGAGCGCGTAGGCCAGGTAG
Source organism: Streptomyces sp. NPDC044719 (assembly GCF_056433405.1). Lineage (NCBI taxonomy): Bacteria > Bacillati > Actinomycetota > Actinomycetes > Kitasatosporales > Streptomycetaceae > Streptomyces > Streptomyces sp. NPDC044719. Next base: position 598,391 of record NZ_JBWKHE010000005.1, on the reverse strand, counting down.
GGGTTCGCGCCCGAGTCCAGGGAGCGGACCTCCACCCGCGCCGAGCCGGTCTTGCCGGGCTTGTACATCGGCACCCGGACCAGCGCCGAGCGGTTGTTGTGGCCCCAGCAGATGTACGACGGGGCCTCGCCGCCCGCGCCCGCCGTGCGCTCCGCGCCGCCCCAGATGCGCTTGTAGGAGTTGACCCACTGGTTGGTGACCGCGGAGATCTCCGCCGCGTGCCGCAGCAGGCCCGCGATGAAGGAGCGGCCCACCTTCGACAGCTGGTACTCCGAGCCCGACTCGTAGAAGGCGTTGCGGTCGCCCTCGAAGAGCGACAGGTGCGTGTGCATGCCGCTGCCCGGGTGCTCGGAGAACGGCTTCGGCATGAAGGTCGCCTGGACGCCCTGCTCCAGCGCCACCTGCTTCATCACCAGGCGGAAGGTCATGATGTTGTCGGCCGTGGAGAGCGCGTCGGCGTACCGCAGGTCGATCTCCTGCTGGCCCGGGGCGCCCTCGTGGTGGGAGAACTCGACCGAGATGCCCATCGACTCCAGCATGGTGATCGCCTGGCGGCGGAAGTCCATGCCGACGTTGGTCGGGGTGTGGTCGAAGTAGCCGGAGTTGTCGGCGGGCGTCGGACGGCTGCCGTCCAGGGGCCGGTCCTTCAGCAGGAAGAACTCGATCTCCGGGTGGGTGTAGAACGTGAAGCCCAGGTCGGAGGTGCGGGCCAGGGCGCGCTTGAGGACGTAGCGCGGGTCGGCGAAGGACGGGGAGCCGTCCGGCATGAGGATGTCGCAGAACATGCGGGCCGTGCCCGGGGCCTCCGCACGCCAGGGCAGGATCTGGAAGGTCGACGGGTCCGGCTTGGCGATCATGTCGGACTCGTAGACCCGGGCGAAGCCCTCGATCGCGGAGCCGTCGAAGCCGATGCCCTCGTCGAAGGCCTGTTCCAGTTCGGCCGGGGCCACGGCGACGGACTTGAGGAAGCCCAGCACGTCCGTGAACCACAGGCGTACGAACCGGATGTCGCGCTCCTCCAAGGTCCGGAGCACGAACTCCTGCTGCTTGTCCATCTTCCGCTTCCCCATCCTTGCTGGTCAGGCCGCCTTCTCTTCCGTACCACGGGAGGCGGTCGGGCACCTGAGCATCCCACCACACCACCATTTCGTACGCGTTGCGCACCATGATCGCCCGGCCGGCCCGGGGCCGAACGCCTCACGTACGGCAGGTGAACTGCTCTTCCGCCCATAGTGCCTGCTGGCGGCGACATCCGTAACGGCCGGTCCGCCCGGCTGCCCCGTCCACTTAATTTGCATCTCAGATGCAACTTTAAATATCGTGCGCACAGCCGAGCACCCGAGGAGCCCCCGATGCTGTCCGAGCAGTCCGCCGCCACCGTCCGCGCCACACTCCCCGCCGTCGGCGCGGCCCTGGGTGAGATCACCGAGCGCTTCTACGCCGGCCTCTTCGCGGCCCGCCCCGAGCTGCTGCGGGACCTGTTCAACCGGGGCAACCAGGCCGCCGGCACCCAGCGGCAGGCGCTCGCCGGCTCCATCGCCGCCTTCGCGAAGCATCTGCTGGACCGCCCGGACCAGCGGCCGGACGCGATGCTGCAGCGCATCGCCCACAAGCACGCCTCGCTCGGCGTCACGCCCGAGCAGTACGACCTCGTCCACGAGCACCTGTTCGCCGCCATCGCCGAGGTGCTCGGCGACGCCGTGACGCCCGAGGTCGCAGCCGCCTGGGACGAGGTCTACTGGCTGATGGCGAACGCCCTGATCGCCGTGGAGAAGCGGCTGCGCGAGGAGAGCGGCGGGCCTGCCTGGCGGACCTGGGAGGTCGTCGAGCGCGTCACCGAGACCGCGGACGTCGTCACCTTCCGGCTGCGGCCCGCCGACGGCGGCCCGGTACGGGACTTCCTCGCGGGCCAGTACGTCTCCGTCCGCGTCGCCCTCCCGGACGGCGCCCGGCAGATACGGCAGTACAGCCTCTCCGGTGCGCCCGGTCCGCTGCTCCGGCAGATCAGCGTGAAGCGCGTGCACGGGGACGGCGCTCCCGACGGCGAGGTCTCGAACCACCTCCACGCGCGCGTGCGGGAAGGTGACCTCCTCGAACTGTCGGACCCCTACGGCGACCTGGTCCTGGACGCCGGCCCCGGCACACCGCTGCTGCTGGCCTCGGCGGGCATCGGCGTCACCCCGATGACCGCGATGCTGGCGCACCTCGCCGGCTCGGGGCACCACGCCCCGGTCACCGTCGTGCACGGCGACCGCTCACCCGCCACCCACGCCCTGCGCGCCGACCACGAGGCCTACGCGGCCAAGCTTCCGGAGTCGGCCGTCCACCTCTGGTATGAGCAGGACGCCCCGGCGGGCACCCACTGCGGACTGGTCGACCTCACCGGAGTCCCGGTCGCGCCGGGCACGCGCGCGTACCTGTGCGGGCCGCTGCCGTTCATGCGGGCGGTACGGGCCCAGCTCATCGCGAAGGGCGTGGCTCCGGCCGACATCCACTACGAGGTGTTCGGGCCGGACCTGTGGCTGGCGGGGCAGGGCTGAACGCCGTAGCCGGCTAGCGGGCCCGCGAGATCCCCAGCAGGAGCGCCCCGGTCGGCTCCGCCACGATGTCCCGGACCGTCACCGGGTCCAGCGAGGAGAAGAACGCCTCCTGGGCCCGGCGCAGGGCGCCTCGCAGCCGGCAGGCGGAGTTCAGGGGGCAGGGGGTGGAGCCCTCGCAGTCGACGACGTCGCCGTCGCCCTCGAAGGCGCGGACCACGGCTCCCACCGACGCGGTGCGGCCCTGCTCCGTCAGGGTGAGGCCGCCGCCGCGGCCGCGGCGGGCCTCGAGCAGCCCCATGTGCTGGAGCTCGGCGACGACCTTCGCCAGGTGGGTGTACGGCACGTCCATGCCGTCCGCGACCTCCCGGGTCGTCGGACTCGACTCGCCCGCGACGGCGAGCCGCATGAGGACCCGCAGGGCGAGGTCGGTGGAGCGCAGCAGCCGCATACACGCAGCGTAGGTAATGGGAATCTGCGGTTCAAATTATCCGGGCCCCGAATCTCCGGAGCTTCCGTACCGAAGCTTCCGAAGTTTGCGGACCGAAGCTTCCGAAGCTGTCGGGCACCTGTCGGTGCCGTATCGATTCAGCCCATTCCTGCGGGCGCCCTACGAGGCGCCCCGTCTCCCCCATTACGATCAGGCCACCCGACCGTCCCACCTTTCCCACGAAGGACACCTCATGGGCTCCGCCAACAAGAGCAGCACGGCACGCAAAGCGCGGATAGAGGAGATGCGGCGCGCCGAGCAGTCCCGTGAGCGCCGCAACCGGATCCTCGTCATCGCGGCCAGCGTGGTGGTCGTGTGCGGTCTCGTCGGCGGCGGTGTCGTGCTTGTGCGGTCCCAGTCCGGCGACGGCGGCAGTGACACCGCCGCCGCGAAGGACACCTCGGGCAAGGGCAAGTTCGTCACCGGCAAGGACGGCGTGAAGACCTGGGAAGGGAAGCTGGCCCGCAACCATGTCACCAAGGCCGTGAAGTACGCCTCCGAACCGCCGGTCGGCGGCGACCACAACCAGGCGTGGATGAACTGCAACGGGGACGTCTACACCAAGGAACTCGACAACACCAACGCCGTGCACTCGCTGGAGCACGGCGCGGTGTGGGTGACGTACAACGCCGCCGCGAAGAAGGCCGACATCGACGCGCTCGCGGCGAAGGTGAAGAAGACGCCGTACACGCTGATGAGCCCGATGGACGACCAGAAGGACCCGATCATGCTCTCGGCGTGGGGCCACCAGCGCACGGTGACCGGTGCGAGCGACCCGAACGTGGACAAGTTCTTCGAGAAGTTCGTCCAGGGCGAGCAGACGCCCGAGCCGGGTGCCGCCTGCACGAACGGGCTGTCGCAGTGAGGCACGCCGGTCTGATCGCCGGGGCCGCGGTGACGGCGCTCGTCGCGGCCGGCGCGATCACCTACGCCGTCGCAGGGGACGACGGCAGCAGCCGGACGCCCTCCGCCGGGTCCGCGGACGCCGGGTTCGCGCGGGACATGGCGGTGCACCATCAGCAGGCCGTGGAGATGTCGTACATCGTGCGCGACCGCACCGAGGACGAGGACGTGCGGCGCCTCGCGTACGACATCGCGCAGACGCAGGCCAACCAGCGCGGCATGATGATCGGCTGGCTCGATCTGTGGGGCCTGCCCAAGGTGTCCTCCGAACCGATGGCCTGGATGGACATGGGTGGCATGGCCTCCGGCAAGGACGGCGCGCTGATGCCGGGCATGGCCACCAACACCGAGCTGAAGAAGCTCGGCACGCTGAACGGCAAGCAGGCGGAGATCTTCTACCTCCAGCTGATGACGGACCATCACAAGGGCGGTGTCCACATGGCCGAGGGCTGTGTGGACAGGTGCACGGTCGGGGTGGAGAAGCGCCTCGCCCAGGGCATGGTGGAAGCGCAGCAGTCGGAGATCGGCCTGATGGCGGACATGCTGAAGGAGCGGGGCGCCGCACCGCGCTCCTAGGTCCTCTCCGGCGCGGGGCTCCCCTTGGGGCGTAAGCCTCAAATCGCCCTGTCTTACGGCGCCTTGGGCACTTCTTGGCCTGCCCAGGGCGCTTCTTGGGTTTCGCATTCCCCTGACATGAACGGTTCGTCGCGAGAGTGGCGACCGTCGAGTGATCACTCGCGACGAACCGCACAGGGGGTTCCATGAGATCCAACCGCGCCAAGGCGCGCACTGGAGTGAGCATCGCGGCGACACTGCCGATGCTCGCCGGTGCGCTGGCGCTCGGCATACCCGCGGCGCACGCCGCCGGCCAGCCGCTCCGCGACCCGCTGGCCGGGACCCGGCCCGCGTGGGCCACGGCCAAGGCGGACAAGGGCGCCACCTCCGACGGCACTCAGTTGTCCGCCCGCGTATATCTCCGGGGCCGCGACGCCACCGGCCTCGCCGCGTACGCGAAGGCCGTGTCCGACCCGGCGTCGGCTTTGTACGGCAAGTACCTGACCGCGAAGAAGACGCAGGCCCGCTTCGGTGCGACCAAGGCCCAGGTGACCGCCGTGAAGGCGTGGCTGACGGCCGCCGGACTGAAGGTCACGGGCGTCACGCGGCACTACGTCTCCGTGACGGGTGACGTGGCCGCCGCCGAGCAGGCGTTCGGCACCCAGCTCCACGACTTCGCCAAGGGCGCGAAGACCTACCGCGCCCCGGCGAGCACCGCCTCCGTGCCCGGGGGCCTGGCCGACGCCGTACTGACCGTCACCGGCCTGGACGACGCGCCGCACATGGTCACGCACGACGACCGGTTGCCGCCGCCGGACACCGTGTTCCGCAACGCCGGGCCGTTCTCCTCGTACTACGGCTCCAAGACCGCGAGCACGCTCCCGGACGCCTACGGCACGAAGATCCCGTACGCGGTCAAGGGCTACACCGGCAAGCAGCTGCGGGCCGCCTACGGCGCGGGCAAGCGCACCGGCAAGGGCGTCCGGGTCGCCATCACGGACGCGTACGCCTCACCGACCATCGCCTACGACGCGGCCACCTACGCCAAGCGCAACGGCGACGCGGCGTGGAAGACCGGCCAGCTGCACCAGGTGCTGCCCAAGAAGTACACGAACACCAAGGACTGCTCGGCCTCCGGCTGGTACGGCGAGGAGACCCTGGACGTCGAGGCCGTGCACGCGGTCGCGCCGGCCTCGGACGTCACCTACGTGGGCGCCGCGTCCTGCACCGACGCCGACCTGCTCGACGCGCTCGGCAAGGTCGTCGACAACCACCTGGCCGACATCGTGTCCAACTCCTGGGGCGAGGTCGAGGCCGCGCAGACGCCCGACATCGCGGCGGCCTACGACCAGGTCTTCCAGCTGGGCGCGGTCGAGGGCATCGGCTTCTACTTCTCCTCCGGCGACGACGGCGACGAGGTCGCGAGCTCCGGGACGAAGCAGGTCGACTCCCCGGCCAACTCGGCGTGGGTCACCGCCGTCGGCGGCACCTCGCTGGCCGTCGGCAAGGACGACCAGTACCTGTGGGAGACCGGCTGGGGCACCGAGAAGGCCGGCCTGTCGGCCGACGGCAAGAGCTGGACGGACTTCCCCGGCGCCTTCACCTCCGGCGCCGGCGGCGGCACCAGCAAGACGGTGGCGGAGCCGCCCTACCAGCAGGGGGTCGTACCGGACGGGCTGGCCGAGGCCAACAACGCGGCCGGCAACCGGGTCGTCCCGGACATCGCGGCGATCGCCGACCCGAACACCGGGTTCCTGGTCGGCCAGACGCAGACCCAGCCGGACGGGAAGACGCAGGCGTACAGCGAGTACCGCATCGGCGGCACCTCGCTCGCCGCGCCGACCGTCGCGGCCGTCCAGGCCCTGGCCCAGGAGGCCCGGGGCGGCGAGCCGATCGGCTTCGCCAACCCGGCGATCTACGCCAAGGCCGGCTCGAAGGTCTACCACGACGTCACCGACAATCCGACCGGCTCCGGCCTCGCCGTGGCCCGCGTCGACTTCGTGAACGGCTACGACGCCACGGACGGTCTGGCCACGTCCGTGCGCAGCCTGGGCAAGGACAGCTCGCTCGCGGCCGTGAAGGGCTACGACGACGTCACCGGTGTGGGCACACCCGCGAACGGCTACGTCGAGTCATACCGGCGCCGCTGAGCCCCGCAAGGGATCGGGGTGGCCTGGGGTGACCCAGGCCACCCCATTGTGTCGCTCTGACGATTACACTGGGCCCGTGCCTCAACTACGTCTCGCCCTGAACCAGATCGATTCGAGCGTCGGCGACCTCGCCGGGAACACCGAGTCGGTCGTCCGCTGGACCCGGCACTCCGCCGAGCAGGGAGCGCATCTCGTGGCGTTCCCCGAGATGGTGCTGACCGGGTATCCCGTCGAGGACCTGGCCCTCAGGTCGTCCTTCGTGGAGGCCTCCCGGGCGGCGCTGCGCGGTCTCGCCACCCGTCTGGCCGACGAGGGCTTCGGCGAGCTGCCGGTGATCGTCGGCTATCTCGACCGCAGCGCGACCGCCCAGCCGAAGTACGGCCAGCCGGCCGGTGCGCCGCAGAACGCGGGGGCGGTGCTGTACGGCGGCGAGGTGGTCCTGAACTACGCCAAGCACCACCTGCCGAACTACGGCGTCTTCGACGAGTTCCGCTACTTCGTGCCCGGCGACAGCATGCCGGTGCTGCGGGTCCACGGGGTGGATGTCGCCCTGGCCATCTGCGAGGACCTCTGGCAGGACGGCGGCCGGGTCCCGGCGGCGCGCTCGGCGCGGGCGGGTTTGCTCGTGTCGATCAACGCCTCCCCCTATGAGCGCAACAAGGACGACACGCGCCTGGAGCTGGTCCGCAAGCGGGCGCAGGAGGCCGGCTGCACGACCGCGTACCTGGCCATGATCGGCGGCCAGGACGAGCTGGTGTTCGACGGTGACTCGATCGTCGTGGACAAGGACGGCGAGGTCGTGGCGCGGGCGCCGCAGTTCGCCGAGGGCTGCGTGGTCCTGGACCTGGACCTGCCGGCGGCGTCGCAGGACGCGCCGACGGGCGTGGTGGACGACGGCCTGCGCATCGACCGGGTCGTGCTGTCGGAGGACCCGCTGCCCCGGTACGAGCCGGAGCTCACGGGCGGCTACGCGGACCGCCTGGACGACGACGAGGAGGTCTACTCGGCGCTGGTCGTGGGCCTGCGGGCGTACGTCGCGAAGAACGGCTTCAAGTCGGTCCTGATCGGCATGTCGGGCGGCATCGACTCGGCGCTGGTCGCGGCGATCGCGTGCGACGCGGTCGGCGCGCAGAACGTGTACGGCGTGTCGATGCCGTCGAAGTACTCCTCGGACCACTCCAAGGACGACGCGGCGGAGATGGCCCACCGCACGGGCCTGAACTTCCGCACCGTGCCCATCGAGCCGATGTTCGACGCGTACATGGGTTCGCTGGGCCTGACGGACCTGGCCGAGGAGAACCTCCAGTCGCGCCTGCGCGGCACGCTCCTCATGGCCATCTCCAACCAGGAGGGCCACATCGTCCTGGCCCCCGGCAACAAGTCGGAGCTGGCGGTGGGCTACTCGACGCTCTACGGCGACTCCGTCGGCGCGTACGGCCCCATCAAGGACGTGTACAAGACGTCGGTCTTCCGCCTGGCCGAGTGGCGCAACCGGGCCGCCCGGGAGCGCGGCCAGACCCCGCCGATCCCCGAGAACTCCATCACCAAGCCCCCGAGCGCGGAACTCCGCCCGGGCCAGGTCGACACGGACTCGCTCCCCGACTATCCGGTGCTGGACGCGATCCTCGACCTGTACGTCGACCACGACAAGGGCGCGGACGAGATCGTGGCGGCCGGCTACGACCGGGAACTGGTCACGAAGACGCTGCGCATGGTCGACACGGCGGAGTACAAGCGCCGACAGTACCCGCCGGGCACGAAGATCTCGGCGAAGGGCTTCGGCAAGGACCGCCGGCTGCCGATCACGAACGGATGGCGGGAGTCGGTCTGAGGCTGCCGCCTCGAACACCTCGTGGGAGTCCGGACCGCACAGGCCGGACTCCCACCGTGTGAACTCCGCATGCACGGCCCCGTGCCGCAAGCCCAGGCCGTTCCACGAGCAGGAGTGTACGTTCGTACATTCTCGAAGGTACGATCGTACGCATGACGACGGACTACTTCGCGAACGACCCGCGCACCAACCTGGAGCGGATGCTAGCGGGCGATCTCTACATCGCCGACGACCCCGAGATCGCCCGGCGGCAGCAGCGGGCGATGTGGCTCGCCGCGCGGTATCTGGCCGCGTACACCGAGGACGCCGAGATGGCCCGTCCGATGCTCGGCGAGCTGCTCGGCTCGGTGGGGGAGGGGGCCGACCTGCGGCCGCCGCTGTACGTCGACTACGGCACCAACATCTCCATCGGGGCCCGCACCTTCGTCAACTACAACCTGACCGCGCTGGACGTCGCCCGGATCACCATCGGCGAGGACTGCCAGATCGGGCCCAACGTCCAGCTCCTCACGCCCACCCACCCCGTGGAGCCCGAACCGCGCCGGGACAAGCTGGAGGCCGCCCGGCCCATCGTCATCGGGGACAACGTCTGGCTCGGCGGCGGAGTCATCGTGTGTCCTGGAGTGACCATCGGCGACAACGCGGTGATCGGCGCGGGGGCAGTGGTCACCAGAGACGTACCGGCCAATGTCGTGGCCGTCGGCAACCCCGCCCGCCCCGTCCGCAACTTCTGACCGGCGCCCGCCCATGGCCACCGGACACACGGACCCGCAGCGGCGCGACCGCATTCTCGCCGCCACGCTCGACCACATCGCCGACGAGGGAGTCGCCGGCGTCTCCCACCGCAAGATCGCCGTCCGGGCCGGGGTGCCGCTCGGCTCGATGACCTACCACTTCACCGGCATCGACGACCTGCTGCGCGAGGCCTTCACCCGCTTCGCCGACCACATCGTGGCCGTCTTCGAGCGGCATCTCGGCAGCGCCGGGACCGCCGAAGAGGCCCGAGAGGCCGTCACGGACCTCATGCACACCCTCTCCGAGGGGCCCCGCCGCGATTTCGTCCTCGTCCACGAGCTGTACACGCTGGCCGCCCGGCGCCCGGAGTACCGCGAACTCACCCATGCGTGGATGCGCCGCAGCCGCCTGCTCCTGGAGCAGCACTTCGACGCGGACACCGCCCGTCAGCTCGACGCGCTCATCGAGGGCCTGACCCTGCACCGCGCCCTCGACGCCGAGCCGCAGAGCCGCGAGCTGACGCGGCTGGCGGTCACGCGCCTCACGACCGCCGCGGTCACGCCCCCTGTCGCTTGAGGTCCGCCAGCAGCTGGTGCAGGGGCTCCGTCGCCCGGCGGCGGTACTCCTGGACCGCCCAGCCGTTGCCGTCCGGGTCGGTGAAGTGCATGAAGGTGGCACCGTCGTCCGGCGCGTACTGGACCGGCTCCGAGACGTCGAGGCCGCGTTCGACGAGCTCCGCGTGGGCCGCCTTGATGTCGGCGACGCACAGTTGCAGGCCCTGGTACGAGCCGGGGGCCGGGGTGGGGCCCGGAGTCATCTCCCAGATGGACTCGCCCAGGGCGATCGAGCAGCCGGAACCCGGAGGGGTCAGCTGGACGATCCGCATCCCGGGCATGACCTCCTGGTCGATGTCGACGTGGAAGCCGACCTTGTCCCGGTAGAAGTCCCGGGCGCGGTCGATGTCGGTGACGGGCAGCGGGATCACTTCGAGAGTGAAGTCCATGGCGTGACTCCTTCGTCAGGCATCCGTCGGGCTTTGGACCACGGCTCAGGCGAACCGCCACCGCGTCTGGCTGAACGGCTCCCCCTTACCGAAGCCGAAAACCGTGCGCGGCGCCACCGCGTAGACGGCCGCGTGCCCCGCGCCGTGGTGGAAATAGCCCTCCCGTACCTCGAAGTGCCAGAAACTGCCGTACTTGGCCTCCCACCCGGCGGCCAGTTCGCGTAGCCGGATGTCGTCGGTCACGCGCCGCGCCTCGCCCTCCACCACCAGGTCGTAGCCCTGGTCCCACGTGTTCGTGCCGGTGGTGAGCACGACGTGCGGGTTCCCGGCGAGGTTCCTCGCCTTGCGCTCCTCCGGGCCCGTGCAGAAGTGCAGGGCGCCGTCCGACCAGATCGCGGGCAGCGGGGTGACATGGGGGCGCCCGTCCGGTCGTACCGTCGTGATCCAGAACAGCTCCGCCGCCGTGAGCCGCGCTTCGGCCTCCCGCCAGTCGGTCGCGGTGGCCCTCTCGTCGCTGTAGCGGCGGTCCAGCCTGGTCTCGGGGTGCATGGTGGTCATGAGTGTCCTCCCGGCCTCTCGCTCCACAGGGCAGACCCCGTCCGCCCACCGAACTCATCGGGGCCCGCCCCGGAGTCTGCGGTTAGGCTCAAAGCCGTACGACCTTGATCCGAAGAAGATCGAAGAAGTCCGAGGCGAGTCCGAGGGAGGCCCGGGATGACGGCGGCGCCGGGGCGCAGGAGCAGTACCTTCACACGGCTGCTGCGGCACGGCTTCACCGACGCCTCCGCCGCCGAACGGCTCCTGGACAGTGCCGAACTCGTGCCCCTGCGCGACGACCCGGTGCTGCTCGAAGCGCTGGGCGGGACCGCCGACCCCGATCTCGCCCTGCTCGGGCTCGTCCGGCTGCTGGAGGCCCAGCCGAACCCCGGCGCCCGCCGGGAACTGCTCGACACGCTGATCGCGGCCAAGCCGCTGCGCGACCGCCTGCTCGGCGTGCTCGGCGCCTCCACCGCCCTCGCCGACCACCTCGCCCGGCACCCCGGCGACTGGCAGGCGCTCGTCATGTACGAGGCGTACGACCTGCACCCCGGGGTGGAGGAGTTCGAGGCGGGCCTCGCGGAGGCCACCGACCCGGTCTCCCTGCGCGTCGCCTACCGGCGCTGTCTGCTGTCCATCGCCGCCCGGGACGTGTGCGGCACGACCGGCGTCGCCGAGTCCGCCGCCGAGCTCGCCGACCTCGCCACCGCCACCCTGCGCGCCGCCCTCGGGCTCGCCGAGGCCGCCGCACCCGAGGACGCCGCCCTGTGCCGGCTCGCCGTCGTCGCGATGGGCAAGTGTGGCGGCCACGAGCTGAACTACGTCTCCGACGTGGACGTCATCTTCGTGGGGGAGGCCATCGAGGGGGCCGACGAGACCAAGGCCGTGCGGGCCGCGACCCGGCTCGCCTCGCACATGATGCGGATCTGCTCGGAGACCACGGTCGAGGGCTCCATCTGGCCCGTGGACGCCAACCTCCGGCCCGAGGGCAGAAACGGTCCGCTCGTGCGGACCCTCTCCAGCCACCTCGCCTACTACCAGCGCTGGGCCAAGACCTGGGAGTTCCAGGCGCTGCTCAAGGCCCGCCCGGTGGCCGGCGACCTCGACCTCGGCGAGGAGTACGTCGCCGCCGTCCAGCCCCTGGTGTGGAAAGCCGCCGAGCGTGAGAACTTCGTCCCCGACGTGCAGAAGATGCGCCGCCGGGTCGTGGAGAACATCCCCGTCGCCGAGGTCGACCGCCAGCTCAAGCTGGGCCCCGGCGGCCTCAGGGACGTCGAGTTCGCCGTGCAGCTGCTCCAGCTCGTGCACGGCCGGACCGACGCCTCGCTGCGCAGCGGCACCACCCTCGACGCGCTCAAGGCCCTCGCCTCGGGCGGCTACGTCGGCCGCGCGGACGCCGCCCAGCTCGACGAGGCCTACCGCTTCCTGCGCTCCATGGAGCACCGGATCCAGCTCTTCCGGCTGCGGCGGACCCACCTCGTCCCCGAGGACGAGGCCGAGCTGCGCCGCATCGGCCGCTCCCTCGGCCTGCGCGCCGACCCGGTCGCCGACCTGCACCGCGAGTGGCGGCGGCACGCCACCGTCGTCCGCCGGCTGCACGAGAAGCTGTTCTACCGGCCGCTGCTCGACGCGGTCGCCCAACTCGCTTCCGGAGAGGCCCGGCTCCGGCCCGAGGCGGCCCGGGAGCGGATGGTCGCCCTCGGCTACGCCGACCCGGCCGCCGCCCTGCGGCACCTGGAGGCGCTGGCCTCCGGCGTCACCCGCAAGGCCGCCATCCAGCGCACCCTGCTGCCCGTCCTGCTGGGCTGGTTCGCCGACTCCGCCGACCCGGACGCGGGCCTGCTCAACTTCCGCAAGGTGTCGGACGCCCTCGGCAAGACACCCTGGTACCTGCGGCTGCTGCGGGACGAGGGCGCCGCCGCGCAGAACCTCGCCCGGGTGCTGTCCGCCGGGCGGCTCGCGCCCGACCTGCTGATGCGCGCCCCGGAGGCGGTGGCGCTGCTCGGCGACGGGGACGGCGGCGGTCTTGAACCGCGCTCCCGCACCCATCTGGAGCAGGAGATACTCGCCGCTGTGAAGCGGGCCGACGGGGCCGCCCAGGCGGTCACCGCCGCACGCGGGGTGCGCCGCCGCGAGCTGTTCCGTACGGCCGCCGTCGACATCGTCGGCTCCTACGGCACCGAGGAGCAGCCCGCCGAGGCCGACCAGGGCGCGCTGGTGGACCAGGTCGGCGGCGCGGTGTCGGACCTGACGGCGGCGACGCTCGCCGGCACGCTGCGGGCCGTGGTGCGGGAAGGCTGGGGCGACAGTCTGCCCACCCGGTTCGCGATCATCGGCATGGGCCGTTTCGGCGGGCACGAGCTGGGCTACGGCTCCGACGCGGACGTGCTGTTCGTGCACGAGCCGCGTGACGGCGTCGACGAGCAGGAGGCCGGGCAGGCCGCCGGCAAGGTCGTCTCCGAGATGCGCCGCCTGCTCCAGATCCCCAGCGCCGACCCGCCCCTCCTCATCGACGCCGACCTGCGCCCCGAGGGCAAGTCCGGGCCGCTCGTACGGACCCTCAAGTCCTACGAGGCGTACTACCGCCGGTGGTCCCTGACGTGGGAGTCGCACGCGCTGCTGCGGGCCGAGCCCGTCGCCGGGGACGAGGACCTGGGTCGCCGGTTCATCGAGCTGATCGACCCGCTGCGCTACCGGGCGGACGGGCTCGACGACGAGGCCGTACGCGAGATCCGGCGGCTCAAGGCCCGGATGGAGTCCGAGCGGCTGCCGCGCGGCGCCGACCCCAAACTCCACGCCAAGCTGGGGCCGGGCGGTCTGTCCGACGTGGAGTGGACCGTGCAGCTGCTGCAACTGCGCCACGGCTCGGCGGAGCCGGGCCTGCGCACCACCCGCACCCGGGAGGCCCTGGCCGCCGCGCGCACGGCCGGGCTGATCACGGAGGAGGACGCCGCGACGCTGGACGAGGCCTGGGTCCTCGCGACCCGCGTCCGCAACGCGGTGATGCTGGTCCGCGGCCGGGCCGGCGACACGTTCCCCACCGAGCCCCGCGAACTCGCGGCCGTCGGCCGCTACCTGGGATACGGCCCCGGCCACGCGGGCGACATGCTCGACGCCTACCGCCGCACCGCGCGCAGGGCACGGAGCGTGGTGGAGGAACTCTTCTACGGGGCGGCGGAGCGCTAGACCGGCGGGCCTGTCCCCGGGCCCCGGGAGCGGGGTGCCGGGCGGGAAGTGAGCCCCAGGCCCTCGGGCAGGGGTCAGGGTCTCGCCGGTACCAGGCGCGGCAGCGCGTACGGCTGGGTGCCGTACCAGAGCCTCGCCACCGTGAATCCGAAGGCGAGGCAGAGCATGCCGCCCACCGCGTCCAGCCAGAAGTGGTTCGCGGTGGCGACGATGACCACCAAGGTCAGCGTCGGGTACAGCAGGCCCAGCACCCGCACCCAGGGGATCGACGCCAGCGCGAAGATCGTCAGGCCGCACCACAGGGACCAGCCGATGTGCATCGAGGGCATCGCGGCGTACTGGTTGGACATGTGCTTCAGGTCGCCGGAGGCCATCGATCCCCAGGTCTGGTGGACCATGACGGTGTCGATGAAGTCGCTGCCGTTCATCAGGCGCGGGGGCGCCAGGGGATACAGGTAGTAGCCGACCAGGGCGACGGCGGTGGTCGCGAACAGCACCAGCCGGGTCGCCGCGTACCGGCCGGGATGCCGACGGAACAGCCACACGAGCACACCCAGCGTGACCACGAAGTGGAGCGTCGCGTAGTAGTAGTTCATGCCGATGATCAGCCAAGTCACGGCGTTCACGGCGTGATTGACCGACTCCTCCACGGCGATGCCCAGCTGGTGCTCGGCCTTCCAGATCCAGTCGGCGTTGCGCAGCGCCTCGGCCTTCTGCTCGGGCACGGCGTTGCGGATCAGCGAGTACGTCCAGTAACTCACCGCGATCAGCAGGATCTCCAACCAGAACCGGGGCCGGCGAGGGGCCCGCGGCCGGCGTGACGAACCCGGGCCGCTCTCGGCCGCGACGGTCTGCGGAAGGGCCGATTCCCGGCCTTCCGGCTTCGTCACGGTCGTATCACCCATAGGCGCAAAGTCTGCCAGAAAAGGACTTCCCCACCGATCATCCCCCGGCCGGGCCCGGACCGCATGTTCTCCCAACGGCGAGATCAGGCCACGACGTCAGGAGCGACCGCGATCCCCGGGCGCGGACGCGGTCGAACCGCGCACCACCAGTTCCGGCATGAACACGAACTCGCTGTGCGGGGCCGGGGTCCCGCCGATCTCCTCCAGCAGCGTCCGGACGGCGGCCTGGCCCATCGCCGGGACCGGCTTGCGGATGGTGGTCAGCGGCGGATCGGTGAAGGCGATCAGCGGCGAGTCGTCGAAACCGACCACCGAGATGTCCTTCGGCACGTCCAGGCCCAGCTGCCGGGCCGCCCTGATCGCTCCCAGTGCCATCATGTCGCTGGCGCACACCACGGCCGTGCAGTTCCGCTCGATCAACGCCGTGGTCGCGGCCTGACCGCCCTCCAGGGTGTACAGGGAGTGCTGGACCAGCTCCGACTCGACGGCCTCGGCGCCCAGGCCCAACTGGTCCTGCATCGTGCGCACGAACCCCTCGATCTTGCGCTGCACGGGCACGAACCGCTTCGGCCCCAGCGCCAGGCCGATCCGCTGGTGCCCCAGGGACACCAGGTGCGTGACCGCCAGGCTCATCGCGGCACGGTCGTCGGGGGAGATGAACGGCGCCTGCACCTTCGGCGAGAAGCCGTCGACCAGCACGTACGGCACGCCCTGCGCGCGCAGCCGGTCGTAGCGCTGCATGTCGGCGGTGGTGTCCGCGTGCAGCCCGGAGACGTAGATGATGCCGGCGACCCCCCGGTCGACGAGCATCTCCGTGAGCTCGTCCTCCGTGGAACCGCCCGGCGTCTGGGTGGCGAGGACGGGGGTGTAGCCCTGCCTCGTCAGCGCCTGGCCGATGACCTGCGCCAGGGCCGGGAAGATCGGGTTCTCCAGCTCCGGGGTGATCAGGCCCACCAGGCCCTCGCTGCGCTGGCGCAGGCGCACCGGGCGTTCGTAGCCCAGCACGTCGAGGGCGGCCAGCACGGACTGGCGGGTGGTGGCGGCGACGCCCGGCTTCCCGTTGAGGACGCGGCTGACAGTCGCTTCACTCACCCCCGCCTGGGCGGCGATGTCGGCAAGCCGTGTGGTCACAGCACTGGACTGTAGCGGCCGGGGATCTCCTTGCACACCGACGGGACGCCTGGTGCGTGCCGTCCCACGGCCGGCTGCGGGTTGCTGGGTCATCGCGGTCCCCAAAGGTCGAGAAGAGGTCGTGGCCGGCGTCCGATCCGCAACGGATGATTCCCCCGACGGAAACGGATGGCAAGTGCTTGCAGAGTCTTGCACAACTGTCCGACTCCCCGCCGAGCAGCCGGAAATCAAGGCTGCGGGGCAGTCGGGAGGAGGTCACGGCGGGATAACCTTCCGCATCGCTTGCAACTTTTTGCTGCAAGGTCTTTCGCAAGTCCTTGAAGCGCGGCTAATCTCACCGACGCCCGGCGGCCAACGGCGCAGTCGGCAGCACGAACGGGCTGACCCTCAAGGAGAACTCATGCGGCGTGGCATAGCGGCCACCGCGCTGGTGGCGTCCCTCGCCCTGGCGGCGACGGCGTGCGGCGGAAGCGACAGCGGCGACGAGGCCGACGGCCCGGTCACCATCACCTGGTGGGACACCTCCAACGCCACCAACGAGGCGCCGACGTACCAGGCCCTCGTCAAGGAGTTCGAGGCCGCCCACAAGGACATCAAGGTCAACTACGTCAACGTCCCCTTCGACCAGGCGCAGAACAAGTTCGACACCGCCGCCGGTTCCAAGGGCGCCCCCGACGTGCTGCGCTCCGAGGTCGGCTGGACCCCCGCCTTCGCCAAGAAGGGCTTCTTCGCACCGCTCGACGGCACCGAGGCCCTCGCCGAGCAGGACAAGTTCCAGCCCAGCCTGATCGAGCAGGCCAAGTACGAGGGCAAGACCTACGGCGTCCCCTTCACCACGGACACCCTCGCCCTCGTCTACAACAAGGCCCTGTTCAAGAAGGCCGGCGTCGAGGCCCCCAAGACCTGGGACGACCTGAAGAAGGCCGCCGCCACCGTCAAGGACAAGACCGGCGTCGACGGCTACTGGGGCTCCACCCAGGCCTACTACGCGCAGAGCTTCCTCTACGGCGAGGGCACCGACACCGTCGACGCCGACGCCAAGAAGATCACCGTCACCTCGCCCGCGGCCAAGAAGGCCTACGGCACCTGGCAGGGCCTGTTCAAGGGCAAGGGCCTGCACAAGGCCGACACCACCGCGGACGCCTACGCCCACATCCAGGAGGCCTTCGTCAGCGGCAAGGTCGCCTCGATCATCCAGGGCCCGTGGGAGATCACGAACTTCTACAAGGGCTCCGCCTTCAAGGACAAGAACAACCTCGGTATCGCCACCGTCCCGGCCGGCTCCACCGGCAAGGCGGGCGCCCCGACCGGCGGCCACAACCTCTCCGTGTACGCGGGCTCGGACAAGGCCCACCAGGAGGCCTCGCTGAAGTTCGTGAAGTTCATGACCTCGGCGAAGGCCCAGGAGACCATCGCGCTGAAGAACTCCACGCTCCCCACCCGCGAGGACGCCTACACCGCAGAGGTCAAGGCCGACCCCGGCATCGCGGGTTACCAGGGTGTGCTGTCCTCCGCCCAGCCGCGCCCGGCGCTGCCCGAGTACAGCTCCCTGTGGGGCCCGCTGGACGACGAGCTGATCGAGATCGCAGGCGGCAAGGAGTCCCTGGACAAGGGCCTCGGCGACGCCGAGACCGCCATCACCAAGCTGGTGCCGGACTTCTCCAAGTGAGTGCCGGGTGGCCGCCGGATCCCCCGGGGGGAGGGGATCCGGCGGCCACCGTCCGCGCCTGCGCCTGAGCCCGGGCAGCTCCCCTTGGCCTCCCTGACCTCCTTGAACCTCCAGAAGGTGTCGAACCATGACAGTCGTCATCGACCGAGCGACCGGCAAGCGGCGCGGTGAGCGGGAACCGCGCCCCGGGCCGGCCCAGCGGCTGAAGAACGGCTTCCACAAGCACTGGTACGCCTACGCGATGGTCACCCCGGTGGTGATCGTCCTCGGGGTGCTCGTGCTGTACCCGCTGGCGTACGGCCTGTACCTCACGCTCACCGACGCCACCAGCCTCAACACCGCCCGCACGATCGGCGTCAACGAGATCGACGCCACCTACAAGTTCATCGGCCTGGACAACTACGCCGACATCCTGTGGGGCCCGACGGCGTACGACCGCTTCTGGTCGCACTTCCTGTGGACGGTCTTCTGGACGGCGGCCTGTGTCGCCCTGCACTACGGCATCGGCCTCGGGCTCGCGCTGCTGCTCAACCAGAAGCTGCGCGGCCGCACCCTCTACCGGATGATCCTGGTGCTGCCCTGGGCGGTGCCGACCTTCGTCACCGTCTTCGGCTGGCGGTTCATGCTCGCCGACGGCGGCATCATCAACTCCGGTCTGGAACTGCTGCACCTGCCGACGCCGTCGTGGCTGGAGGACACCTTCTGGCAGCGGTTCGCCGCGATCATGGTCAACACCTGGTGCGGTGTGCCGTTCATGATGGTCTCGCTGCTCGGCGGACTGCAGTCGATCGACGCGAGCCTGTACGAGGCCTCCGAGATGGACGGTGCCAACGCCTGGCAGCGGTTCCGCTACGTCACCCTGCCCGGCCTGAGGTCCGTCAGCACCACGGTCGTCCTCCTCGGCGTGATCTGGACCTTCAATCAGTTCGCCATCATCTTCCTGCTGTTCGGCAACACGGCCCCCGACGCCCAGATCCTCGTGACCTGGGCCTACCAGCTGGGCTTCGGGCAGCAGCCGCGCGACTACGCCCAGTCCGCCGCGTACGGAATCCTGCTCCTGTCCCTCCTGATCGTCTTCACCTCGTTCTACCGCCGCTGGCTTAACCGCAACGAGCAGCAGCTCGCGATCTGAGGCAGGAGTTCCCATGAGCACGACGAGTACGACCACCGTCGAGACCCCCGCCGCGGCCGGCGAGCGGCGCCCCGGGGGCGACCCGCGGGGGGCCCGCCGCCGTGGCGAGAACAGCCGCGCGGCCTCCCTCGCCTCACACGCCGTGCTGATCGGCGCGAGCCTGACCGCGCTCTTCCCGATCGCCTGGCTGGTCTTCCTGTCCCTCGGCCCGGACAAGGACGACTACCTCCACCCCGGGCGCATCTGGAGCAAGATGACGCTCGACAACTACGCGTTCGTCCTCCAGGACACGAGCTTCTTCGACTGGCTGACGAGCACACTGGTCGTGGTGCTGGGCACGACGCTCATCGGCGTCGTCGTCGCGGCGTCCACCGGCTACGCGGTCTCCCGCATGCGCTTCCCCGGGTACCGGAAGCTGATGTGGGTGCTGCTGGTCACCCAGATGTTCCCGATCGCGGTACTGATCGTGCCGATGTACCAGATCCTCTCGGATCTCCAGCTCATCGACAGCTACCTTGGTCTCATCCTTGTCAACTGCACCACGATCGTGCCGTACTGCGCCTGGCTGATGAAGGGCTATTTCGACACCATCCCGTTCGAGATCGACGAGGCCGGGCGCGTCGACGGGCTGACCCCCTTCGGCACGTTCGCACGGCTGATCCTGCCGCTCGCGAAGCCCGGCCTCGCGGTCGCGGCCTTCTACAGCTTCCTCACGGCCTTCGGTGAGGTCGCGTTCGCCTCGACGTTCATGCTGAGCGACGACAAGTACACGTTTGCCGTCGGTCTGCAGACCTTTGTGAGCGAGCATGACGCTCAGCGGAACCTGATGGCCGCGACGGCTGTGCTGATCGCGATACCGGCCGCCATCTTCTTCTACCTCGTGCAGAAGAACCTGGTGACCGGGCTTACCGCCGGTGGCACCAAGGGGTGACGGTTTGTCGAGTGATCGGCTGCGGCGCCGTCGTGGCTGGTCGCGCCCACGCGGCGGAGCCGCAGATCGATACAGCCCCGCGCCCCTGTCGGGGCACGGACCGGGCGGCCGTGGTGCCCATCCGACCCCGCTGTGCCACGGCCGCCCCAACAACCCCGCCCACGCCTTCCATGACCGACATCCTGTTACGCATCAAGGACGACATGAGCCAGCAGCACTCCGCCGCCCCTGCCATGACCCCCACCGTCGTCAAGCGCCGCGACTGGTGGCGGGACGCGGTGATCTACCAGGTGTACCCGCGCAGCTTCGCCGACAGCAACGGCGACGGCATGGGTGACCTGGAAGGTGTCCGCACCCGTCTGCCGTATCTGCGCGACCTCGGCGTGGACGCCGTGTGGCTCAGCCCCTTCTACGCCTCGCCGCAGGCCGACGCCGGCTACGACGTCGCCGACTACCGGGCCGTCGACCCCATGTTCGGCAACCTCCTGGACGCCGACGCGCTGATCCGCGACGCCCACGAGCTGAGCCTCAGGATCATCGTCGACCTGGTCCCGAACCACTCCTCCGACCAGCACGAGTGGTTCAAGCGGGCCGTCGCCGAGGGCCCGGGCTCCCCGCTGCGGGAGCGCTACTACTTCCGCCCTGGCAAGGGGGAGAACGGCGAGCTGCCGCCCAACGACTGGGAGTCGATCTTCGGCGGCCCGGCGTGGACCCGGGTCACCGAACCCGACGGCTCGCCCGGTGAGTGGTACCTGCACCTCTTCGCCCCCGAGCAGCCCGACTTCAACTGGGAGCACCCGGCGGTCGGCGACGAGTTCCGCTCCATCCTGCGCTTCTGGCTGGACATGGGTGTCGACGGCTTCCGGATCGATGTCGCCCACGGTCTGGTGAAGGCGGAAGGGCTGCCCGACCTTGGATCCCACGACCAGGTGAAGCTGCTGGGCAACGATGTCATGCCGTTCTTCGACCAGGAGGGCGTGCACGAGATCTACCGGCAGTGGCGGCTGATCCTCGACGAGTACGCGGGGGAGAGGATCTTCGTCGCCGAGGCCTGGACTCCGACCATCGAGCGCACCGCCCACTACGTCCGCCCGGACGAGCTGCACCAGGCGTTCAACTTCCAGTACCTCAGCACCCACTGGGACGCCGCGGAGATGCGCGAGGTCATCGACCGCACCCTGGACGCCATGCGCCCGGTCGGCGCCCCCGCCACCTGGGTGCTGTCCAACCACGACGTGACCCGGCACGCCACCCGCTTCGCCAACCCGGCAGGCCTCGGCACTCAGATCCGGCTGGCCGGCGACCGGGAACTGGGGCTGCGCAGGGCCCGGGCCGCGAGCCTGCTCATGCTGGCGCTGCCCGGCTCGGCCTACGTCTACCAGGGCGAGGAGCTCGGCCTGCCCGACGTCGTCGACCTGCCGGACGAGGTGCGTCAGGACCCGGCCTACTTCCGGGGCGCCGGCCAGGACGGCTTCCGCGACGGGTGCCGGGTGCCGATCCCGTGGACCCGGACCGGATCGTCGTACGGCTTCGGCGACGGCGGCAGCTGGCTGCCGCAGCCGGACGGGTGGGGCGAGCTGAGCGTCGAGGCGCAGACCGGGGAGCCGGGCTCGACCCTGGAGCTGTACCGGGCCGCGCTCGCCGTGCGCCGCGAGCAGCCCGACCTCGGCGCCGGCACGTCCGTGGAGTGGCTGCGGGCGCCCGAGGGCGTGCTCGCCTTCCGGCGCGGGGAGTTCGTCTGCGTCGCGAACACCACCGGGGAGTCGGTGGCGATGCCGGCCTACGGCCGGGTGCTGGTCGCGAGCGGGGAGATCCTCGAGGTGGACGACGAGGCGAAGGTGCCCGCCGACACCACGGTGTGGTGGACCACCGCGGTCACCGCCTGATTTTCCTTTGAATTTCGTACGGCCCGCTGCCCTTTCGGGTGGCGGGCCTTTAACATCTGCGTCACCGTAAGGTTTCTGAACCTTGCAGCAAGAACCTTCAACGACGAAGGAAACCCCACATGGCACGCAGATACCTCGCCTCCGCCGCCGCGCTCGCCGCGGCTGCGGTTGTCATGAACCCGACCAGTGCGCAGGCCTCCCCACCTGGCACCAAGGACGTCACCGCCGTCCTCTTCGAGTGGAACTTCGCCTCCGTCGCCCGCGAGTGCACCAACACCCTCGGGCCCGCCGGCTACGGCTACGTCCAGGTCTCGCCGCCCGCCGAGCACATACAGGGCTCGCAGTGGTGGACGTCGTACCAGCCGGTCAGCTACAAGATCGCCGGCCGGCTCGGCGACCGCACGGCCTTCCGGAACATGGTGAACACCTGCCACGCGGCCGGTGTGAAGGTCGTCGCCGACACGGTCATCAACCACATGGCGGCGGGCAACGGCACCGGCACCGGCGGCTCGTCGTACACGAAGTACAACTACCCGGGCCTGTACTCCGCGCCCGACTTCGACGACTGCACGGGCCAGATCAGCAACTACCAGGACCGCTGGAACGTCCAGCACTGCGAACTGGTCGGCCTCTCCGACCTCGACACCGGCGAGAACCACGTCCGCGGGGCGATCGCCGGGTACATGAACGACCTGCTCTCCCTCGGCGTCGACGGCTTCCGTATCGACGCGGCCAAGCACATGGACACGGCCGATCTGGCGAACATCAAGTCCCGGCTGAGCAACCCGTCGGTGTACTGGAAGCAGGAGGTCATCCACGGCTCCGGCGAGGCCGTCCAGCCCACCGAGTACACGAGTAACGGTGACGTCCAGGAGTTCCGCTACGCCTACGACCTCAAGCGGGTCTTCAACAACGAGAACCTCGCCTATCTGAAGAACTACGGCGAGGGCTGGGGCTACATGAACAGCGGCGTCTCCGGCGTCTTCGTCGACAACCACGACACCGAGCGCAACGGCTCGACCCTCAGCTACAAGGACAACGCCAACTACACCCTGGCCAACGTCTTCATGCTCGCCTGGCCCTACGGCGCCCCGGACATCAACTCCGGCTACGAGTTCTCCGACCACGACGCCGGCCCGCCCGGCGGCGGCCAGGTGAACGCCTGCTGGCAGGACGGCTGGAAGTGCCAGCACAACTGGCCGGAGATCAAGTCGATGGTCGCCTTCCGCAACGCCACGCGGGGCGAGGCCGTCACGAACTGGTGGGACAACGGGGGCGACGCCATCGCGTTCGGGCGGGGCAGCAAGGGCTTCGTGGCCATCAACCACGAGTCGGGCTCGCTGAGCCGGACCTACCAGACCTCGCTGCCTGCGGGGACGTACTGCAACGTGCAGAACAGCACCACGGTGACCGTGAACTCCAGTGGGCAGTTCACCGCCACCCTTGGCGCGAACACCGCTCTCGCCCTCCACTCGGGCCGGTCGAACTGCTGAGCGCGAGCGCCTCGGTGCGGTGCGTGAGGGATTGACGCTTCCGGAACGCTGTCCTACGTTCCCTCCACACTGGCAACTCCCTGAACACTGTTCAGCATCTCGAACAATCGCCCCTCGGAAACCCCGGGGGGCGACCTCATACCACTGGGAGCGCTCCCATGACGGGACGGATCACGCTGCGCAGGCTCAGAACGTGGACGGTCACCTCCCTAGCGGTGCTGCTCGCGACCGCCGGAGTCACCGCCGAGGCGGCACCCACCAGGACGGACGCCACCGCCACCATCGACGGGTCCACCCGGCACCAGCCCATCGACGGCTTCGGCATCTCCGAGCACTTCGGCCGGGCCGAGATCATGCGCGGCTCGCAGGGTCTGCCCGCCCAGCGCCAACGCGAGATCCTCGACCTGCTGTTCAGCCGCAGCACCGGCGTCGGGCTGAGCATCCTGCGGCTCGGCATCGACTCGGGTATCCAGCCGACCGACCCCGGCGGGCCGAACGCGACCCCCAAGTACGTGTGGGACCGCAACGACAAGGGCCAGGTCTGGCTCGCCCAGCAGGCCAAGGCGTACGGCGTGAACCGCTTCTACGCCGACGCCTGGACAGCCCCCGGATACATGAAGACCAACGGCACCGACGCGAACGGCGGCACCCTGTGCGGCCTCGCGGGCGCGAGCTGCGCGAGTGGCGACTGGCGCAAGGCGTACGCGAACTTCCTGGTCCAGTACGCCAAGTTCTACGCACGGGAGGGCATCAGGATCAACGACCTCGGGTTCACCAACGAGCCCGACTGGACGGCCACCTACGACTCCATGCGGCTCACGCCCGCCCAGGCGGTCGAGTTCACCAAGGTCTTCGGACCGGTGGCGAGGGCGGGCGGCTACCAGGTCGTCTGCTGCGACTCCTTCGGCTGGAACCAGCAGAAGAACTACACCAGCGCCATCGAGGCCGACGCTACGGCCCGCGGCTTCGTCGACACCCACGCCGGCCACACGTACGCCAGCAAGATCGACGGGCCGCTGCCGACCGGCAAGCGGACCTGGATGTCGGAGTGGTCGCCCGACGGCACCACCTGGAACGAGGCCTGGGACGACGGCAGCGGCTATGACGGTTTCACCGTCGCCTCCGCCGTGCACGACGCCCTGACCAAGGGCAACACCAGCGGCTACGTGTACTGGTACGGCGCCTCGACCGGCGCCACCCGTGGGCTGATCCAGATGGACGGCGCGAACTACCACGTCTCCAAGCGCCTGTGGGCCCTCGCGAACTACAGCCGCTTCATCCGGCCCGGGGCCACCCGCATCGGCGCCGCCACCTCCGACGGCAACCTCAGACTGTCGGCGTTCCGCAACACCGACGGCACGGTCACGGTCGTGGCGCTCAACGCGGCGTCCAGTGCCACCCCGGTGTCCTTCGGCCTCCAGAACATCGGGTTCACCACCGGAACGGCGACCCCGTACCTGACCAACGGCTCCCAGAGCACAGCCCGGCAGCCGGCCGTGCCGGTCACCGGCGGCTCGCTGAAGGCCACCGTTCCGGCTCGCTCGCTCGTCACCTACACCATCAAGTGATAGGAGACGCGATGCGCCTGACGCGGGCCAACTCGACCTGCTGACGGCCCTGCTGAAATTTCTTTCCAACAGTTTCAGGACTCTTGCTGTAAGTGTTTCGGCGGCGATACGGTCACGCCGGGGTCGGACCCGTGAGAGCCGCAATCGCAAGGAGTCCACGTCAGTGATACCGAGATGGCGTGCGCCCTCAAGGCGCCGAACCTCCCGTGCCGGACGGGTCGCTGCGGTCACCGCCACCGCGCTGGCCGCAGCACTCGTCCAGCCTCTCGCCGCCGGAGCGGCCACCCCGCCGGCGCCCCCGTCCGACGCGAAGCTCGCCGCCGAGCCCGCCCGGCACGACGCGACCCGTGAGCAGTTCTACTTCGTCCTGCCGGACCGCTTCGCCAACGGCGACCCGCGCAACGACAAGGGCGGCCTGACCGGCTCCCGCCTGTCCACCGGCTACGACCCCACCGACAAGGGCTTCTACCAGGGCGGCGACCTCAAGGGCCTGACCAAGCGGCTCGACTACATCAAGGGCCTGGGCACCACCGCCCTGTGGATGGCCCCGATCTTCAAGAACCAGCCCGTACAGGGGACGGGAGCGAACGCCTCCGCCGGCTACCACGGTTACTGGATCACTGACTTCACCCAGGTCGACCCGCACTTCGGCACCAACAAGGACCTCGAGACCCTCATCGACAAGGCCCACGCCAAGGGCATGAAGGTCTTCTTCGACGTCATCACCAACCACACGGCCGATGTCGTCGACTACGAGGAGAAGTCGTACGACTACCTCTCCAAGGGCGCCTTCCCGTACCTGACGAAGGACGGCGAGCCCTTCGACGACGCGGACTACGCGGACGGGCGGCGGGATTTCCCCGAGGTCGACCGCGACTCCTTCCCACGCACACCCAAGGTCGTCAAGAACAACAAGGTCCCGTCGTGGCTCAACGACCCGACGATGTACCACAACCGGGGCGACTCCACCTTCGCCGGTGAGAGTTCCACCCACGGCGACTTCTCCGGGCTAGACGACCTGTGGACAGAGCGGCCCGAGGTCGTCGAGGGCATGGAGCGGATCTACCAGCGCTGGGTGCGGGACTTCGACATCGACGGCTTCCGGATCGACACCGTGAAGCACGTCAACATGGAGTTCTGGACCCAGTGGGCCACCGCCCTGGACGCGTACGCCGCCAAGCAGGGCCGCGACGACTTCTTCATGTTCGGCGAGGTGTACTCGGCCGACACCGCCGTCACCTCCCCGTACGTCACCCAGGGCCGCCTCGACGCCACGCTGGACTTCCCCTTCCAGGAGGCGGCCCGCCAGTACGCCTCGCAGGGCGGCAGCGCGCGGAAGCTCGCGGGCGTCTTCGGCGACGACTACAAGTACACGACCGGCAAAGCGAACGCGTACGAGCAGGTCACCTTCCTCGGCAACCACGACATGGGCCGGATCGGGACCTTCCTCAAGCAGGACAACCCCAAGGCCACCGACGACCAAATCCTCGCCAAGGACCGGCTCGCCAACGAGCTGATGTTCCTCAGCCGCGGCAACCCCGTCGTGTACTACGGCGACGAGCAGGGCTTCACGGGCGCGGGAGGCGACAAGGACGCCCGGCAGAGCATGTTCGCCTCGCGCACCGCCGACTACCTCGACGACGAGCAGATCGGCACCGACCGCACCCACGCCGAGGACGCCTACGACACGAGAGCACCGCTCTACCGCCAGATCAGTGCTCTCGCGAAGCTCCGCAAGGCCAACCCGGCCCTCACCGACGGCGTCCAGCAGGAGCGCTACGCGGCCGACGGCCCGGGGGTGTACGCCTTCTCCCGTACGGACGCGCGCACCGGCACCGAGTACGTCGTCGCCTTCAACAACGCCGCCGGCAAGCAGACCGCGACCTTCGCCACCGGCTCGGCCGACATGGCCTTCAAGGGCGTCTACGGCACCGACGCCTCCCTGAGGAGCGACGGCGACAAGAAGCTCACCGTCACCGTCCCGGCCGGCTCGGCGATCGTCCTCAAGGCGGCCGGCAAGCTCGCCCCGCCCGCCACCGAGCCGACGATCACCCTGAAGGCCCCGGCGGCCGGCGCCACCGGCACCGTGGAACTCTCCGCTGGCGTCGACGGGGGCCGGCTCAACCGGGTCGTCTTCGCTGCCCAGACCGGCAACGGCAAGTGGGAGACCCTCGGCTCCGCCGACCACGCCCCGTACAAGGTCACACACACCGTCGCCAAGGACGTACCGCCCGGCACCGCCCTGCGCTACAAGGCGGTCGTGGTCGACTCGGCCGGCCGCACCGCGAGCGCCCTGGCCGCCTCCACCACCGGCACCCCGCCCGTCGAGGAACCGCCCAGCGCCTCCTCCCGTGACCACGCGATCGTCCACTACAAGCGCGCCGACGGGAACTACGCCGACTGGGGCCTGTACGCCTGGGGCGACCTCGCCGACGGCGAGGCCACTCAATGGCCCGCCAGCCACCCCTTCACCGGCCGTGACGCCTACGGCGCCTTCGCCTACGTCAAGCTCAAGCCCGGCGCCTCGACCGTCAACTTCCTCGTCATCGACAAGGACGGCGACAAGGACGTCTCAGCCGACCGCACGATCGACGTCACGAAGACCGGCGAGGTCTGGATCGAGCAGGGCGAGGAGACCGTCCGCACGGAGAAGCCGGCCGCCGACTACCCGGCCCCGGACAGGACCAAGGCCGTCCTGCACTACCATCGCGCCGACGGGAACTACGACGGCTGGGGCCTGCACGTCTGGACCGGCGCCGCGAACCCCACCGACTGGTCGAACCCCCTCGAGCCGGTCAAGACTGATACCTATGGTGCGGTCTTCGAGGTACCGCTCACCGACGGTGCCACCAGCCTCAGCTACATCCTCCACAAGGGCGACGAGAAGGACCTGCCCTCCGACCAGTCACTGGACCTCAAGGCGAGCGGCCACGAGGTGTGGCTGTTGAGCGGCCAGGAGAAGTACCTGCTCCCGCAGCCGGCCGGTGCGGCGGCCGCGCTCGACCTGACCACGTCCAAGGCGGTCTGGATCGACCGGAACACCCTCGCCTGGAACGGCTCCGACGCGGCCGCCTCCACCCAGCTGCTCTACGCCCGCGACGGCTCGATCGTCGTCAAGGACGGCGCCCTGACCGGTGACGCCAAGTGGCTGCGCCTGTCGAAGACCGAACTCACCGACGCCCAGAAGGCCAGGTTCCCGCACCTGAAGGCGTACGACGCCTGGACCGTCGACCCGCGCGACCGCGACCGGGTCCGCGAGGCCCTGCGCGGCCAGGTCGTCGCCACGCGGCACGCCGCGAACGGTGCCGTGCTCGCGGCGACCGGCGTCCAGATCGCCGGTGTCCTCGACGACCTGTACGACGCCACGAAGGCCGACCTGGGGCCGACGTTCTCCCGGGGCCGCCCCACGCTCTCCGTCTGGGCACCGACCGCGCAACAGGTGTCACTGGAGATCGGCGACGCCACCGTGCCGATGAAACGCGACGCCACCACCGGCGTCTGGTCCGTCACCGGCCCGAAGTCCTGGAAGGGCAAGCCCTACCGGTACGTCGTCGAGGTCTGGGCCCCCGGCGTCCGCAAGGTCGTCACCAACAAGGTCACCGACCCCTACTCCCTGGCCCTCACCGCCGACTCGGAGCGCAGCCTCGTCGTCGACCTGGACGACAAGGCCCTCAAGCCCTCCGGCTGGTCGGCCTACACCAAGCCCAAGGCCGTACCGCTCCGGGACGCCCAGATCCAGGAGCTGCACATCCGGGACTTCTCCGTCGAGGACCGCACGGCGAAGCACCCCGGCAGCTACCTCGCCTTCACCGACAAGGACAGCGACGGCTCCAAGCACCTGCGCGAGCTGGCGAAGGCGGGCACCTCGTACGTCCACCTGCTGCCCGCCTTCGACATCGCCACCGTCCCGGAGCGCAAGGCCGACCAGGCGAGCGTCGACTGCGACCTCGCCTCCTACCCGGCCGACTCCGACAAGCAACAGGAGTGCGTCGGGAAGATCGCCGCGAAAGACGCCTACAACTGGGGCTACGACCCGTACCACTACACGGTCCCCGAAGGCTCCTACGCCACCGATCCCGACGGCACGGCCCGCACGGTCGAGTTCCGCAAGATGGTGAAGGCCCTGAACGACGACGGACTGCGGGTCGTCATGGACGTCGTCTACAACCACACCGCCGCGAGCGGCCAGGAGCGGACGAGCGTCCTCGACCGGATCGTGCCCGGCTACTACCAGCGGCTGCTCGCCGACGGCTCGGTCGCGAACAGCACCTGTTGCGCCAACACGGCCACCGAGAACGCCATGATGGGCAAGCTCGTCGTCGACTCGATCGTCACCTGGGCCAGGCAGTACAAGGTCGACGGCTTCCGCTTCGACCTCATGGGCCACCACCCGAAGGCCAACATCCTCGCGGTCCGCGAGGCCCTCGACGCGCTCACCGTGGAGAAGGACGGCGTCGACGGCAAGAAGATCATCCTCTACGGCGAGGGCTGGAACTTCGGCGAGATCGCCGACGACGCCCGGTTCGAGCAGGCCACGCAGAAGAACATGGCCGGCACCGGCATCGCCACCTTCTCCGACCGCGCCCGCGACGCCGTGCGCGGCGGCGGCCCCTTCGACGAGGACCCCGGCGTCCAGGGCTTCGCGTCCGGCCTGTACACCGACCCCAACTCCTCGGAGAACAACGGCACTCCGGCCGAACAGAAGGCGCGCCTGCTGCACTACCAGGACCTCATCAAGGTCGGGCTCTCCGGAAACCTCGCCGGCTACCGCTTCACCGACACCGACGGCAAGGAGGTCACCGGCGCCGACGTCGACTACAACGGCGCGCCCGCCGGCTACGCGGACGCCCCAGGAGACGCCCTCGCCTACGCCGACGCGCACGACAACGAGTCCCTCTTCGACGCCCTCGCCTTCAAACTGCCCGCCACGACGAGCGCGTCCGACCGCGCCCGTATGCAGGTCCTCGCCATGGCGACGGCCACCCTCTCCCAGGGCCCGGCCCTCTCCCAGGCGGGCACCGACCTGCTGCGCTCCAAGTCCCTGGACCGCAACTCCTACGACAGCGGCGACTGGTTCAACGCCGTCCACTGGAACTGCGCCGACGGCAACGGCTTCGGCCGCGGCCTGCCCATGGCGGCCGACAACAAGGACAAGTGGCCTTACGGCAAGCCCCTGTTGAGCGCGATCGAGGTCGGCTGCGAGCAGATCGAGGGCACCTCGGCCGCGTACCAGGATCTGCTGAAGATCCGTTCGGGGGAGCGGGCGTTCTCCCTCTCCACGGCGGGCCAGGTGCAGTCGAAGCTCTCCTTCCCGCTGTCCGGCAAGGACGAGACCCCCGGCGTGATCACCATGCGGCTCGGCGATCTCGTCGTCGTCTTCAACGCCACACCCGAGCGGCAGGAACAGCGGGTCACCGCGGTCGCCGGAACCGGCTACCGACTGCACCCGGTGCAGGCGGCGGGGGCGGACCCTACCGTCAAGTCGTCCTCCTACGCGGCTGAATCGGGCACGTTCGCCGTTCCGGGGCGCACGGTCGCCGTCTTCACCCGGGCCGCCGAATAGCGCACTACGTTGGGTGAGGCGGGCCGCGACCGACGGTCCGCCCCACCCAGGTACGGCCCGAGGTGCTCCTCGAGATGGACGGCAACGGCACGCAGCACACCCCCGGCACCACCGTGCTGGTCGTGGACGACGTCGCGGCCAGCCGGTACGCCATGGGCGCGGTGCTGAGCCGGGCCGGCCACCAGGTCGTGCCCGTCGCCAGCGGCGGCGAGGCGCTCGTCGAACTCGACGTCCGGCTCCGCGACGGCACTCTGCCCGACGTGGCCCTCGTCGACGTGGGCCTGCCCGACATGAGCGGCTACGAGCTGTGCCGGCGGCTCCGGGCCCTGCCGCCCATGGCCACCCTGCCCGTCGTGCACTTCTCGGCCGCCGCCACCGCACCCGGCGACCGGTGCCGAGGGCTGGACGCGGGCGGCGACGCCTATCTGACCGTGCCCGCCGAACCGCAGGAGATCCAGGCCGTCGTCCGGGCCGCCGTACGCGGAGCGCGCCGCACCGCGGGCGCCGAGACCGTCGTCCACCGGCTGACCCTGCTGTCCGAGGCCATCATCACGGTGCAGACGGCGCGCTGCCCCCGGGAACTCGCCACTGCGGCCGCCGACGGCACCGCACGCCTCACCGGCTCGCCCGCCGTGGTGTTCGTCATCGCCCCGGACGGCGAACCCCACCTGGGCACGGCCCGAAGCCGCCCCGCCCCGGCGGACAACGGCGCGCACCAGGCGGCGGCACGCCTGGCCGGCCGGCTCGCGGAGGGCCGTACGGGAGTGCACAGCACCGTCGTCCCCGCACCGCTGTGGCCGGCCGGGATCTTCCGGCCGGGCGTCGAGGAGGACGCCCTCCTGACCGTGGCGACGGCCCAGGACGGCCGCACGGCCGTGTGCCTGGCCACGCCCGTACGGCGCGCGGCGATCACCGGCCCCGCGGACGACGGGCTGCTGGCCCGGCTCGCCCAGGCCGCCGCGCTGGCCGCCGAACCGCTGCTGCTGTACCAGGTGGAGCGGCACGTCGCCCTCACCCTCCAGCGCAGTTTCCTGCCCCGGCCGCACAAGCTGCCCCATCTGCCCGGCGTCGACATCGAGGTCCGCTATGTGCCCGCCTCCCGGCAGACCGAGATCGGCGGCGACTTCTACGCCGCCCTGCGCACCGCCGACGGGGTGCTCACCGCGGTCGGGGACGTGGTCGGGCACTCGCTGGACGCCGCCACCGTCATGGTCGAGATACGGCACGCGCTGCGCGCCTACTGCGTGGACGAGAGCGACCCGGTCGTACTGGCCGCGCGGCTCGACCGGATGCTCCAGCGGTACCACCCCGATATCACGGCCACCGTGTGCCTTGCCCTGGTCGACCCCGGCAGCGGCCGGGTGCGGATCGCCAACGCCGGTCACATCCCACCGCTGATCCTGCGCGACGGGGGCGGCGCGCAGTACGCCGACGCGTGCGGTCCGCTGCTCGGCCTGGGCCTGGAACGCCCCCCGGCGACCGAGCACCGCCTGACCCCCGCCGACCGTCTGCTCATGGTCACCGACGGCCTCATCGAGACCCGCGGCATCCCCCTGGAGACCTCCATGGAACAGCTCCGCACAGCCGCCGCCGACGCCCCCACCGGCCTGGACACCCTCTGCGACGTGCTCCTCGGCTGCTTCGGCCACGACCGTGAGGACGACATCGCGATGCTGGCCCTGCGGTTAGGGTGACCCCGTTGGTCGCCCCGGCCACGCGCCCAGAAGGAGTACTGATGCCGCAGATCACCATCGACTATTCCGCCGACCTCGCGGACGGCTTCGACCGGCCCGGATTCGCCAAGGCGCTGCACGAGGCGACCGTCGACATCGCGGCCGCCAAGCCGCCGGCGTGCAAGAGCCGGTTCCGTCCCACCGAGGACATCGTGGTCGGACCCGACACCGAGGGACACGCCCATGTGCACGTCCACATCGCGCTGCTCGCCGGCCGCACCGAGGACACCAAGGCCCGGCTCACCGAAGCCGCGCTGGAGTTGCTGCGCAGGTATCTGAAGACCGCCGACGGGATCGTGCTGCACGCCTCCGCCGAGGTGCGCGACCTGGACGCCTCCTACCGGAAATTCGAAGGCTGAGCGGGCTCAGGTGGCCAGCGTCAGGAGCCGGCCTGCCAAGTCGGCGAACGGGCCGTCGGCCGGCTCCTCCTTGAAGATGCGGCCCAGCAGGGCGCCCATCTCCTCGTCGTAGGCGGCGCTCACGGAGGCCAGCGCGGCGAAGTCCTGCACGAGCTGGCTCTCCAGCTCCTCCCGGGGGATGCGCCGGCCGTCCAGCCAGATCAGCGCCGTCGACTCGGCGAGCGAGATCCAGGACCGGACGACCAGTTCCAGACGCGCGGGCGGATCGGTCACGCCCAGGTGCGAAAGAATCTGGACATACGCGGCCTGCCGCACGGAGTCGACGAGCGCGTTGGTCGTCGAGGAGCCGACCGCGGGTCCGCCGCGCATGAGGGCGGAGAAACCCGGCCCGTGCTCGTCCACGAAGTCGAAGTAGCGGCCCATCACGCGATGCAGCCGCGCCCCCAGCGGACCCTCGTGCGGCTCCACGAACCGCGCCGCGAGATCGTCCGCCGCCCGCTGCAAAGCCGCCTCGTACAGGCTGAGTTTGCCGGGAAAGTAGTGATAGACCAACGGGCGCGAAATGCCCGCGGCCGACGCTATCTCGTCGATGGAGACCTCGTCGGGCGAGCGGCGGCTGAACAGTTCGAGGGCGACGCCGATCAACTGCTGCCGCCGCTCCTCGACTCCCAATCTGCGGCGAACCCCGGTAGTCATGCCGAACACTTTACCGATCGATTCCAGCCTTGAACGGACCGGATCGATCGCGGAAGTTCACTCGAGTGCACCGGGCGGGCACGAGAACGGTCCTGTCAGCGCAGCCCGCCGAGCGAACGCCCGTCCCGCAGCGTCCCCTTCAGCTCGGCCCGCGCCCCTTGTTCGCCCGGCACGGTCAGCAGACTGCCCCGCGCCGACCCGCTGATCCCGCCCGTCGCCCGGATCGACTCGGTCCGGCGGCTGCCCGCGGCCAGCAGGTACCAGGTGCCCGCCTCCGACTTCCACAGCACCCCGGCCAGCACATGCGGGTCACGCGCCCCGCACGCCGGGACGTTCTCGGCCTTAGCCGCCACCGCCCCGTACTTCCCGCCCGGTGTGTGGAACTGCGCCAGCACCCGCGCCCCGCCGCCCCGCCAGGTCTCGGCCCGCGTGCACACCCACGCCGCCGACCCGCTCGCGTCCGGCAGCGGCTGCTCGTTGAACGCCCAGGCGTTGACGGTCCGCACGCCCGCCGAGCGCACCGAGCCCAGCGAGCAGGCGTACGGCTGCCAGGTGCGCAGCGCCGCCGCGCCGGACGCCTCTCCCGGTGAGCCGGGCGGGCCGCTGGTGAGCCGGGCCGGGACCAGTTCGCCGAGGTCGCTCAGCAGCCGGGTCCGCTTGCCGTCGGCCAGTTGCAGCACGTTCCACGACGTGCACGGACCGGACCTGAGGGCCGGGCTGGCCAGCGGCGCGGTCACCCCGTCGGTGAGGGCGAGGTCCATCGCCCCGGAGCCCGGCTTCACCAGATCCCGCTCGCCCGCCTTCGACACCCAAGGGGCCGTCAGATAGCGGACGTTGCCGTCGGCCCGGCCCAGGACCACCGCGCTCGCCTCGGCCCGGCCGGCGCCGTCGACCCGGGCGAAGTCGAGGGCGGCGCCCTGTGTGCCGTCCTCGGGCTCGGCGTAGCGGGCGATGCGCAGACCGTCGTAGAGGATCACCACGCGCGCGGCGTCGACCTTCCCCGCGTACAGCAGCTGGGGCGGTCCGGCCGGGCCGCCGGAGGGGGTGCCGGGCGTCGCCGACACCTGGACGCTCTCACCGGGGCGGGCCCAGACGGCCAGGGCGCGGCGCAGCAGCGCCGAGTCGCCGGTGAGGCCGCCGCGGGCCGGCCACACGGAGAAGTCGGTGCGCGCCGAGCTCTGCCACGCGGCGGGATCGACCCGGGTCAGCTTCGCCGGGTCGAGGGCGGCCTGGGCGGCCGGATTGCGCGCGTACGGAGGTGCGGCGGCGCCGTCGGGGCCCCAGCCCTCGCCGGGCAGACCGAGCAGCGCCCCGCACACCAGCAGCGCCGCCCCCGCGGCCAGCGCGGCCTTCAGGTGCTGGCGGCGCCGCATCAGGTCGGTCGGGCGTGCCTGGAGCGAGCAGGGGTCGAACTCGGGGGAGTCGAGCAGTCCGTACTGCGCGGGAACCCCGCCGGCCTCCAGCAGCGCGCCGTCCGCGTCGGCGACACCCGCCGCCGTGAGCACCTCGCGCGTCTCGTCGTCCGTGAGCCGCTCCAGGCCGCGCAGCGCGTAGGCGGCCCGGGCCGGCCCGGACAGGGTGGACAGCCGCTGGTCCAGAGCGAGTTCGTCGGCGCCGCCGGACCGCGGGAACAGCTTCAGGCCCCACACCTGCGGCAGCAGCGGCGGCAGCTGGGACCGCTTGGGCCATGCCTTGCGCCGCAGCGGCAGCCCCGCCTCCAGCGCCGTACGCAGCACCTGGAGGCGGACCAGCGCGTAGCCCGGGTCGCCGTCACGGCCGGTCGACTGGGCCGGGATGACCGGTGCCGGTGTGCGGTTGCGGGGGAGTGCGCGCTGGGTGAGGGCGTGTGCGGTCACGACCCGCCTGCTGCGGCCCAGGCCCGGTGGCAGCACCAGATAGGCGAGCCGCACGAGCCGTGGGTAGTGCTCGACGAGCGCGGCCTCCGCCTGCTCGACGTCGACGACCGGGCCGGCGGGGGAGGAGGCTGCGGGGCGCTGGGCGACATCCTGTGACTGCACGTTCAGCAGAACGAGCGAATGGTCGGATGGTCACCTGACCGCGGAGCGTCACGCCCGCGGCTGCTCCTCCGGCTCCACGAGCAGCCGGGCGTAGTTCGCCATCGACCGCTGGTAGCGGGGCAGGTGCGGGGCCAGGGCGCCGAGGGCCAACGACAACGCCTCGCGGTCCCGGCCCAGGCTGGACAGGCACAGAGCGAGACAGGCACGCACCGGGTCGTCCAGCTCGTCGGACGGGGCGAGCAGCTCGGGCGTCAGCAGCGCGACGCCCTCCTCGGCTCGGCCGATGTTCCGCAGCGAACTGGCCAGCTGGATCTTGGTCCGGCGGGCCTTGTAGGGGCTGACCTCGGCGAGACCGCGCCGCAGCGCCTCCTGGTACAGCGGGACCGCCCGGTCCGAGCGGCCCGTGGAGTCCCAGGCGCAGGCCTGCTCGAACGGCCCGAGCGGGCTGCCGTCCGGCAACTCGGCGACGAGGGCGTCGACCTCGGCGCGGAAGCGCGCCTCGTCAGCCTCCTCTTCGGCGTAGTCGTCGAAACGGGCCCACAGAGCGGCTACGCGATCTTCCCAGTCCTGGTTCACCGGGTCACCCTCGCACAGGGGCGCCTGCGGAGGCAGCGGAATTTGAGTGCTACGGGCTCCGCAGCCGTATCGAAGGCGAGAGCCCTTGCCGGGGCTCCGTGCGGCATGCGTCCGGACCGTGCCGTGACAAGGACCGGAGGAACAGATGAGGGTGACCCGACCGATGCTCGCGCTGAGCGGCGCGGTGGCGATACTGGCGCTGGCCGGCTGCGGATCCGGCGGCAAGGACGAGGCGGCCGTGCCGAAAGAGGTGACCGGCAGCCTGGAGCACATCGCGGCCGAGGCCAAGTGCAAGCCGAACATGCAGACCGACGCCGACACCATCCGCCAGGCCCTCTGCAAGAAGGGCAAGGAGAAGTACGTCCTCGCGACCTTCTCCACCGACCGCGGCCAGCGCGAGTGGCTGAACGGCGCGAAGGACTACGGCGGCTACTACCTGGTCGGCCGCAAATGGGTCGCCGTGGGCCAGCAGAAGACGGTCACGGCGCTGCAGAGCACCCTCGGCGGGACCATGGAGGAGGGGTCCGAGCACATGAACCCCGGCGGCAGCCACAACAAGGGCGGTCACGACGGTGGCAGCAGCCACCACGGCTGAGCCTCGCGGGCCCGGACGGACGAGAAAAGACAGACAGAACAGACGAGAAAGCCGGCGGTGGGAATTCCCACCGCCGGCTTTCTGCTGGCTGAGTACTACTGCCCGAGCACTACTGGCAGTTCTCGCCGTTGTTGATGCACTGGACCATCTCGTTCATCACGTTCTCGTCGAAGAAGTTGATGAAGTCGTTGTGGTCGGTGATCGGCTTGTGCAGCTGCTCCGGGAAGGAGTCGACCGCGAACGCGTTCTGCACCTGCCCGTCCTGGATCTGCGGCGCCTGCACGTCGTAGACCAGGCGGACCTGGAGCTGCGGAATGGCCTGGAAGCCGTTCGAGCAGCTGCCGTCCGCCTCCACGAAGTCCACGTGGGTGCGGTGGTTGGCACTGTCGATGTTCTGGCCGTCCCAGCAGCTCTGGAAGTTGGACAGCCGGACCATGCTGCTGCCGTCGGGGCAGATCGGGTACTTGTCCGTCACCTGACGGTCCTCGAAGCCCGTGCAGGTCCAGGACGTGTTGGCGTTGTTCAGGCCGTTGGTGAAGGACTTCGCGTCACCGGTGATGATCCGCAGGGCCTTCGGCATGGCGACGACGTCGCTCGTGCGGTTGCCCACGAACTTCAGCTCCGCCTGCGAGGGCTCGACGATCTTGCCGACGTTGCCGTCCTGGCCGCCGCCGGGCTGACCCGCGTCGATGTCGTCCGAACCGTCCTGGATCCGGATGACCGGCCAGAAGTACGTGGACTTGTCGCCCTGGTTCTGGCAGCTCGTCTCGCCGTTCTCCAGGTCCTCGTCGCTCGCGAAGGCGTTGTTGGCCTGGTTGCCGACGTAGTCGTGCTGGTGCTGGGCACCGTTGGACACGCCGGGCGCCACGATCACGTTGTCCGAGTTGCGGTTCTCGTTCTCGTTGGTGCCGCACTGCGTGGTGAAGGTGCCCGTGGAGCCGCCGTCACCGTTCGCCGCGAGACCGTTCGGCAGGTTGCGGGAGTTGGGCTGGACGTCCTCGATGTTGATGAAGTCCGCGGCTACCGGGCCGTTGCCGCCCTGGCCGCCGTTGCCGCCCTGACCCTGGTCCTGGCCGCCGTCCTGTCCCTGGTCCTGACCGTCCTGGTTCTGGTCCTGACCGTCCTGGTTCTGGTCCTGACCGTCCTGGTTCTGGCCGTCCTGGTTCTGATCGCCACCGGCCTGGCCGTCGTTGGTGTTCGCGTCGGCGGCCATGCCCTGGCACTCGGCCATCTGGGCGAGGTTGTCGGGAGCCTGGCCACCGACACGCTTGATGTTGATGCCGATCCGGTCGATGGCGGCGGTCCGCTTCGACTTCAGCGGGCCGAGGATGGCGTTGTTGACGAAGCCGGAGTCACCGGCCTGGGCCTGACGCGTGGAGGCGAGCCGGGTGTAGGCCTCGCTGATCTGCTTGTCGAGGTTCGCCAGCTCCTTGTCCACGCCCTGGCGCGCGCCGTCCGGCACGTCGGTCAGGCTCTGTCCTACGTCCGGGCACTGGATCGTGGCGACCTGCGCACCCGCGGACTTCGTCTGGTTCGCCGAGTTCTCCTCATGCGCCGAGGCATAGAAGTTTGCCCAGATCAGCCCGCCCCCACCGAGCGCTAGGGCCGCCGATGCGGCTATGGCCTTGGTGGCCATCGGCGTCCGGCGTTTTCTTGTGTTGCGTCCCATGGAACTCCTCTGACTTCCTTTTTCGGGGGCATCGAGGCGCCCGACAGGAGTGAAGCGGCTCCCTTCCATACGGAGGTGGTCCCAGGGGTGTTCAGATGTCTCTGAAATTGATGCGAGATTCGTGAGGGCTCTGTGTTCTCAACAGCCCCGCACATACCAGGAGTTGCTGATCCCCCACAGTCGGTGAACCGGCGGGTCCGCTTTCACCGGCCGTGGTCGAGATACGCCAGAACCGCCAGCACGCGGCGGTTGTCGTCGTCCGAGACCTCCAGTCCCAGTTTGGCGAAGATGTTCGCGGTGTGCTTGGCGATGGCCCGTTCCGTCACCACCAGCCGGCCGGCGATCGCCGCGTTGGTCCGGCCCTGCGCCATCAGCTCCAGCACCTCCCGCTCCCGGGGCGTCAGCCGCGCCAGCGGCCGGTCGTCGCCCGACCGGCGCGCCAGCAACTGCTGGATGACCTGCGGATCCATCGCCGTACCCCCGGCGGCGACCCGCCGTACGGCGTCCACGAACTGCTCGGCGTCGAACACCCGGTCCTTCAGCAGATAGCCGATCCCGCCGCTGCCGTCGGCCAGCAGCTCACGCGCGTACAGCTGCTCCACGTGCTGGGAGAGCACCAGCACCGGCAGGCCGGGCCGCTTGCGGCGGGCGTCGAGCGCGCACTGGAGCCCCTCGTCGGTGTGCGTGGGCGGCAGGCGTACGTCGACCACGGCGACGTCCGGTTCCAGCTCGGCCAGGGCGGCGGCCAGTTCGGGACCGGACTCGACGGCCGCCGCGATCTCGAAGTCGTGCGCCTGGAGCAGCCGGACGAGTCCGTCGCGCAGCAGGAAGAGGTCTTCGGCTAGGACAACGCGCAAGGGATCTCCATGGTGACCATGGTGGGACCGCCCGCGGGGCTGCTGACGGCCAGGACGCCGTCGAATGTACCGAGCCGCCGCTCGACTCCGGAGAGTCCGGAACCGGCGCCGATCACCGCACCTCCCTTGCCGTTGTCGGTGACGGACACCCGCAGCATCCCGTCGGCGTGGTGCAGGTCGGCCCAGATCCGGTCGGCTTCCGAGTGCTTCACCGCGTTGGTGAGCACCTCGCTGACGGCGAAGTAGGCGGCGGACTCCACGGGCGCCTCCGCCCGCCCGGGCAGGTCCACGCTCACCTCGGTGGTCACCGGCAGCCGCAGCGCCAGCGCCCGTACCGCGTCGCCGAGACCGCGCTCGGCGAGGACCGGGGGATGGATGCCGCGCACCAGCTCGCGCAGTTCGGCCAGGGCCTCGACGGACGACGTACGGGCCTGCGCGATCAGTTCCTTGGCCTTGGCCGGGTCCTTGTCGAGGAGCGCCTCGATGGTGCCGAGGTCCATGCCCACCGCGACCAGCCGGGCCTGTGCCCCGTCGTGCAGGTCCCGTTCGATGCGCCGCAGCTCGGCCGCGGAGGTGTCGAGGGCGTCGCGCCGCGTCTCGGTCAGGACCCGCACCCGCTCGGCCAGTTCGCCCTGGCCGGAGCCCAGGACGGCCTGGGTGAGCCGGAAGTGGACGTCCATCAGCCGTGTGGTGAGGAAGTGCGCCAAGAACAGGACGACCAGGCCGAGAAGGGCGGCACCGAGCGCGGACACCTGCCCGGTGACCTTGACGAACCCGTACCAGTACCCGTCGGGGAAGACCCGCCACAGCCCGGCCCCGAGCGCGAAGCCCTCCAGCGGGTACAGCCACAGCGCGGCCGGCAGCAGCGCGGTGAGGAACCCGGCCGTCATGTCGACCGGCAGCCACATCAGGTCCCGCCAGGTCGCCGGGTCGCGCAGCATCCCGAACGTGGCCGCCCACGGGTTGGCGTCCTTCGGCAGCGGCCGGTACGCCGGCGGGATCCGCACCCCGCCCCACTCCGCCGCGAGCACCCGCCGCCAGTTCGCGAACGCCCGCACGCCCTTCAGTACGTACGGCGTGGTGACGAGCCCGACGCCGATCGGGATGAGCGCCATGGACACCAGCGACAGGGTGAAGCACAACACCGCCCCCGGCAACGAGACGAGGGCCACCCCCAGCCCCCGTATCGCGGCGAGCGCGACGCCCCGCCCCTTGGCTCCCCGGTACCCGCTCTTCGTGTCGATGGTCATGGCGTCAGTCTCGCCGAGCGCGGGTACGGGGTCACTGGGCCGGAACACCCGGTCAGGGGGTGGTGCTACATACACCCCACGAGGCGCGGTGGTGCGAGGTCGTTCACACGCCTCCGTCGCCCGCGAGCACCTTCGCCTCCACCTCCGGGTCGAGCCCCGAGCGCGGCCGGTCCGGCCGCTGCGGGGCCGTGCCGCCGATGGCCTGGAGCCAGCTCCAGGTGTCGGCCACGGTCTCGGCGACGGGCCGGCAGCTCAGCCCCGCCGCCACCGCCCGGGAGACGTCAGCGCTGTGCAGGGCGTCGTGCAGGTCGCTGCCCGGTGGTACCCACACCGGCAGCTGCGTCCACGGCTCGATGCCCGCCTCCAGGATCACCTCGGGCTCGGTCCACCGCGGTTCGGCACCGCCGCCGGTGACCCGTACGCACGCCTCCAGCAGTTCGCCGATCGTGGCGTGCCCCTGCGGACTCGCCAGGTTGTACGGTCCGCTCAGCTCCCGCTCGGCCGCGTGCAGGATCCACTCGGCCAGGTCCCGGACGTCCACGTACTGCAGGGGCAGCTCGCGCGGGCCCGGGGCGAGTACCGGACCCCCGCGCGCCATGCGGCCCAGCCACCACGGCAGCCGGCCGATGTTCTCGTACGGGCCGAGGATCAGCCCGGCCCGGACGAGCACCGACCGGTCCTCGCCGAAGGCGTCCAGCACGGCCAGTTCACCGCCGCGCTTGTCCTGCGGGTACGCGGTCTGCTCCGCGTCGGCCGCGGCGCCCTCCACCAGGGGCGCGTCCTCGTCGTACCCGGCGGGCGGGGCCCAGGCGTACACCGAGCAGCTCGACACGTACACGTACCGGCGGGCGCGGCCCCGCAGCAGCCGCGCCGTGTCCCGTACCGCCCGGGGCGCCGCCGACCAGGTGTCGACGACGACGTCCCACTCGCCCGGGTCGTCGGCGAGGGCGGCGAGACCCTCGGGCGCGGTGCGGTCGCCGAGCAGCGACCGCGCGCCCGAGGGGGCCTCGTGCCGTCCCCGGTGGAAGACGGTCACCTCCCAGCCCCGGCGCAGGGCCGCCTCCACGACGGCCCGCCCCGCGAACTCCGTACCACCCAGCATCAGTAGCCTCATGCCGCTGACTCTGCCCGGTGGGGCGGCGGGACGGAAAGGGGATCTGCCGTCAGCAGACGGACCGGGGCCGGCGGCTCAGTGACTCACCGGAGGCACGTACTTGTATCCGACGCGGCGCACCGTCCGGATCGTGTCACGGTGCTCCGCGCCCAGCTTGCGGCGCAGCCGGGCGACATGGACGTCGACCGTGCGGCCGTCGCCCACGTGCCCGTAGCCCCACACCGTGCCGACCAGCTGGTCACGGGTGTGCACCCGGCCCGGGTGCGCCACCAGGTGGGCGAGCAGCTCGAACTCCAGGTAGGTGAGGTCGAGCGGCCGGCCGGCCACCTGGGCGGTGCGCTGCACGGTGTCGACGCGGATCAGCGGCTCGCCGCCCGGCTCCGGGCCGGCCTCGGGGGCGGCGGGCTCCGGACGGTCCGGCACGGCCACCGGGAACGGCGGCTGCTGGTCGGCCGGCACGAGCACCAGATAGCCGATCATCGGCGGCCGGCCCGGCAGCGTGGGCAGCGTGTGCTGCGGCGCCGGAAGCCAGGTGGCACCCGGCGGCAGCAGATCCGCGACGGTCACCACCTCGTCCCGGTCGACGGCACGCAGCCGATGCCGGGCGCTGTTCGCCGGAGCGGTGTCGAGGGTGGCGGTGGACAGAGAACGAGTGGTCGCCATGAGAGGTCAGCTCTTTCGCGCGCGAGGTCCGTCGGGAATACGTACGTCGTTTCGCGCTGGCCGAAGGCCGGAAGGTTACGGCTTTACAGGGCCCGCGCGTTCACCGCGCGGCAACACACCCGGTCGAAGTCGTAGTCCTGACGAGACGGCCAGAAGGGCTCGAGGTCATGACGACCCGTCGAGGTGCACTTCTGGTGGCTGGCCATGACTCCATTGAAGCAGAGCTGATCCCGCGAGGGGACCCTCCTCTCACTGCTTGGACACCTGCCCCGTCAGGGGCGCGGGGAACTGCGCGACAAGCCACGACGCCGCGGCAGACGCACAGACGGCGCGGCAGACGCACAGAAGCGCCCACCGCGAACGGTGAGCGCCTCGGGGAGCGTGCGGGACAGGTCAGACCTGTCCGGC
This sequence comes from Streptomyces sp. NPDC044719, assembly GCF_056433405.1. Taxonomy (NCBI): domain Bacteria; kingdom Bacillati; phylum Actinomycetota; class Actinomycetes; order Kitasatosporales; family Streptomycetaceae; genus Streptomyces; species Streptomyces sp. NPDC044719. The sequence goes on along the minus strand of NZ_JBWKHE010000005.1, from coordinate 556,248 downwards.
CTTCTCCAGCGCCGAGCAGCACGTGTCGACGAGCAGACGCGTCACCACGTACGGGTCGACGTTGGCGTTCGGACGGCGGTCCTCGATGTAGCCCTTGCCGTCCTTCTCGACCTGCCAGGGGATACGGACCGAGGCGCCGCGGTTGGAGACGCCGTAGGAGTACTCGTTCCACGGGGCGGTCTCGTGCAGACCGGTCAGGCGGTCGTCGATGCCGGCGCCGTAGTTCTTGACGTGGTCGAGCGGCTTGGAGCCCTCGCCGAGCGACTCGGCCGCGGTGATGATCGCGTCGTAGGACTCGCGCATCGCCTTGGTGGAGAAGTTGGTGTGCGCGCCGGCGCCGTTCCAGTCGCCCTTGACCGGCTTCGGGTCGAGGGTGGCGGCGATGTCGAAGTCCTCGGCGGTGCGGTAGAGCAGCCAGCGGGCCACCCACAGGTGGTCGGAGACCTCCAGCGGGGAGACCGGGCCGACCTGGAACTCCCACTGGCCGGGCATGACCTCGGCGTTGATGCCGGAGATGGCGAGACCGGCCTTCAGGCAGTTGTCCAGGTGCGCCTCGACGACGTCACGGCCGAAGATCTCGTCCGCGCCGACACCGCAGTAGTAGCCGCCCTGCGGGGCCGGGAAGCCGCCCTTGGGGAAGCCGAGCGGGTAGCCGTCCTGGAAGAAGGTGTACTCCTGCTCGATGCCGAAGATCGGCTCCTGCGCGGCGAACTTCTCCGCGACCTCGGCCAGCGCGGCACGGGTGTTGCTGGCGTGCGGGGTGAGGTCGATGTTCAGGACCTCGCAGAGCACCAGGATGTCGTCGCCGCCGCGGATCGGGTCCGGGCAGGTGAAGACCGGCTTGAGGACGCAGTCCGAGGCGTGGCCCTCGGCCTGGTTGGTGGACGACCCGTCGAAGCCCCAGATCGGCAGTGCGTCGAGACCGGCGGGCGAGCCCGCGATGATCTTGGTCTTGGAACGCAGTTTGGCCGTCGGCTCGGTGCCGTCGATCCAGATGTACTCAGCCTTGAAGGTCACGGGCCACATCCTTCGGGGTGTGTCTGGGCGCGTATCGCGGGTGCTGCGGCGCTGCGGCACCGGTGCGCCGCGTCAACTGTCCGGCAGACTGTCAACGGGCGATTTCCCGGCCATTGCTCGAATGTGAACCCCGTGTTACCTGGTGTGCCTGTGCCGTACTTCACGCCGAGAGGGCGTCTCCGCCCGGGCGAGGGGGCGGTCACCGGCTTCCCTCCGTCAAGCCGGTGACCGCCCCCTCGCCCCTGTGACCCGGACGTGCCGGTCCTGCTGCTCCTGGCCGGGAGCAGCAGGACCGGTGACACGTACGAGGGGCGGCCGAGGGGTGGGCCGCCGCCTCAGTGACCCGTTCGGCCGTCCGGCATCACCCCACCTTCTCGATCAGGGCCCGGCGGATCAGGAACTTGCCGGGCTCACGCACCTGTTCGAAGGCCGCGTTGTTGAGCAGCGCACAGCTGCCGGAGACCGAAGTGACCTCCACCGTCGTGGACTTGTTGTTGTCCAGGTTGGTGACCTTCAGCTGCGTGCCCACCGGGAACTGGTTGCTCGACGCGGCAGGGGCACCGCCCTCGCCGGAGAGCGTGACGGTGGAGCCGTTGCACACCTGCTGCCCGGAGGCCGCAGCGCCACCGCCGGCGTTTTCCGCCGGGGCCGACTCCGCGGGCTGCGAGGCCTCGGCGCCCCCGGCCGCGTCCTGACCGCCGCCGGCCTGCTCGCCGCCGGCCTGCTCACCACCCTGCGCGGGCTGCGACGGCTGCGCGGCCTGGGAGTCCTGAGCCGACTCCCCAACCGTGCACCCCGACGCCTCCTGCTTCCGCTTGATCTCCTCGATGACCGCCTCGCGGTTGGCGATCCGGGCTTCCGACTGTGCGTCGGGGTTGGCCTTCTGGTCCGCGATGAACTTCTCGTTGTTGCCGAGCGCGGTGGCGAGACCCAGGCAGGCCGTCGACTCCGCCGCCGACTTGGTATGCGCGGCCGGCGGCGTGGCGTTCGACGTGCTCGCCATGACGAAGGCCCCGCCTCCCGCCACGGTCACCGCGCTCACCAGCAGCGCGATCTTCTTCTTCGGGCCGAGAGTTCTCCTACGCGACATGCGCGCCTCCTGAAGAGGTAGGGGAGCGTACGTCGTTATGTACGAGATACCGAACGAAGTTACTCAGCGGTTACAGGAGTCACTGAAGTGACCTGCGTCACGGGGTCGTTCTAGCGGGAGAGGGCGTCCCGCACGGCCTCGTCGGTGCGGCCCACCACGGCCGTACCGTCGTCCGCGGTGATGATCGGGCGCTGGATCAGCTTCGGGTGCTCGGCGAGCGCCTTGATCCACCGGTCACGCGAACCGGCGTCCCGTGGCCACTCCTTGAGCCCGAGCTCCTTGGCGACCGCCTCCCCGGTGCGGGTGATGTCCCAGGGTTCGAGCCCGAGGCGCTCGAGAACGCCACGGATCTCTTCCTCGCTCGGCACGTCCTCCAGGTAGCGGCGGACGGTGTAGTCGGCCCCCTCGGCGTCGAGCAGCGACACGGCACTACGGCACTTCGAACAGGCCGGATTGATCCAGATCTCCATGGGGGGCACGGTACTCGCTGCCGCCGCTGTTCGATTTTCTGCCGACTCACGCGCCCCTCGCGGACCTGCCGTGACGCGATGCCAATTTCCCTGCTCACCAGGGCATTTGTGGCTCTCGGTGGACTCCCCGTTGTCAGTGCCGGGCGGTAAACTGTAAGCAGTGTTCGAGGGTGGCGCCGGGGTCGCAGAGGACTCGGTGCGCCGCCCGCCCGCGACAGGAGGATGCCTGTGCCCGCTGCCGCTCTGAAGTCGAAGCCGTTGCCCACCCAGTCCACCGCGAAGCGTCCCGTCCTGCTCGACCTGCCGTATGCGCCCGTGGAGAAGCGGCCGCTGCCGCCGGGCCGGCCGCGCGAGTGGTACGTCACGCACAACCGTCGCCTCAAGGCGATGCGACTCGCCATCGCCCTGCTCGACTCCGGCGTCTACATGCCGAACCAGGCCCGTAACGAGACGATCCGCTGCGCGGCGGAGCAGATCGGCGTCCACCCGCCGTCGGACACGACGTGCCACATGGTGCGGGCGTTCATGCGCTACGCGCGCTGAAGCCGGCCCACCGGTGTTCCCGGCGCGGGGAACACCGGTGGGTTCAGCCGGGCGAAGCCCTCCTGGCGTTCGTAGGGGAAGTAGGGATACGGCGCCGGGCGGTGGCTCGCCGCGTCGAGCTTCGCCACCTGCTCGGGGCTGAGGGCCCAGCCGACCGCGCCGAGGTTCTGGCGCAGTTGCCGCTCGTCGCGGGCGCCGATGATGACGGAGGACACCGTCGGCCGCTGGAGCAGCCAGTTGAGGGCGATCTGCGGCACGGCCCTGCCCGTCTCCTCGGCGATCTCGTCCAGCGCGTCTACCACGTCGTAGAGGTGCTCGTCGGGAACGGGCGGTCCGTAGTCGGCCGTGCGGTGCAGCCGGCTCCCGGGCGGCAGCGGTGCGCCTCGGCGGACCCTGCCGGTGAGGCGCCCCCAGCCGAGCGGGCTCCAGACGATCGCACCGAGGCCCTGGTCGAGGGCGAGCGGCATGAGCTCCCACTCGTAGTCGCGGCCGACGAGGGAGTAGTACACCTGGTGGGCCACATAGCGCGGGTGTCCGTGCCTCTCCGCGGCCGCGAGGGACTTCATCACCTGCCAGCCGGAGAAGTTGGACACGCCGGTGTAGCGCACCTTGCCCGCCCGGACGAGTGTGTCGAGCGCGGCCAGTACCTCGTCGACCGGCGTCCCGGCGTCGAAGGCGTGGAGCTGGAACAGGTCGATGTGATCGGTGCCGAGTCTGCGTAGAGCGTCCTCGCAGGCGGTGATGAGACGGGAACGGGAAGAGCCCGCGTCGCCCGGTCCGTCGCCCGTCGGCAGGCCGGTCTTGGTGGAGACGATCACCCGGTCCCGGCGGCCCTTGATCGCCTGCCCCAGCACCTCCTCGGAGGCGCCGGCGGAGTAGACGTCGGCGGTGTCGAACATCGTGACCCCGGCGTCCAGGCAGATGTCCACCAGACGGCGGGCCTCCCGCGCGTCGGTCGTGCCCCACGCGCCGAACAGCGGGCCCTGCCCGCCGAAGGTGCCGGCTCCGAAGCTCAGCGCGGGAACCATGAGTCCGGACGCGCCCAATCGCCTGTATTCCATCTCGGCCCCTTTCGGCTCAGTTAACGGGTCTGTGGTTCCGTTAACAGTCACTAAGGTAGCAGGGTGAACCGCTTAATGGAACGGGAGTGCCGTTATGGCTGACGGAGGCGAGCCGGGGACCGTACGGCCGGGAGGGCGCACGGCGCGGGTACGGGAGGCGGTGCTCAGGGCGGCCGAGGACGCCCTGACCGAGCAGGGCTTCACCGGCCTGGACCTGGCCGACATCGCCCGCCGCGCCGGAGTCGGCAAGACGACCGTCTACCGCCGCTGGGCGACGGTCACCGGGCTGGTGGCCGACCTCCTGCTGGACATGGCCGAGCAGTCCGCGCCGCGCACCGAGACCGGCTCGCTGCTCGGCGACCTGACGGCCAACGCCCGGCTCGTGCAGCGAACCCTGACGGACCCTCGGCAGGGTCCGCTCTTCAAAGCGCTGATCGCCGCCGCCACCGGCGACCCCAAGACGGCCGCGGCACTGCGGCGCTTCTACGACATCCGCGTCAGGGAATGGGCTCCCTGCGTGCGGCAGGCCGTCGACCGGGGCGAGGTGCCCGAGGGCACCGACACGCACGAAGTGATCCGTGCCGTCTCCGCCCCGCTCTACTACCACCTGCTGATCAGCGGCGCCCGGCTCGACGGCGCCACGGCCGACCGGGCCGCCGAGGCAGCCGCGACGGCGGCACGCGCGGGCGTGTACGTACGCGCCTGAAATTCTGAGGACCCGGCCTCAGGCGTACCGTTCCATCAGCCTCGCCACATACGCCTCCAGCCGCCCGCCCAGCACCTCCGGTGTCAGATCGGTCCGCCCCAGCTCCCGCCAGGGGACCGCCAGTTTCGCCGCGTCGGGGACGTAGGCCAGAGCGTCGAGCAGCCGCCAGTACAGATGGTCCGGGCCGTCGGCCAGGAGCCGGCCGCCGTGTGCCTCGTAGCGCTCCCGGAATCCGAGGCCGTACTCCGGGCCGTGCAACAGCGCGAGCGCCGTCGAGCAGTGGGCGACGTCGAGGTCGGCGGGACCCCACGAGGTCTCCACCCAGTCGACGACACCGCCGATCCGCAGACCGGCCCCCGAGCCCGTGAACAGCACGTTCCCGGGGTGGAAGTCCCGGTGCAGGAAACAGCCCTCGTACGGCGGGGGATCGCGGCGGATGACGTCCACGGCCCGCTCCCAGCCCGGCGGGACGCCCGTCGGCGAGGTCCACGCCTGGTACGCGCGCGGACGCTCCTCGGGGACGACCCGGTGGATCGCGGCGAGTTGAGCCGCGAGCAGCTCCACGCGGGCGTCGAGGTCCTCCTCGTCGACCCGGACCCGCCCCGGCAGCACGGACATCAACAGGGACGGATGGTCACAGTGCTCGGCGGTCGCGTCCACGCCGATCAGGCCGGGGGCCGGCACGCCCTCCTGCCCGGCCAGCAGTGTGAGCACGTCCGCCTCGCGGGCCAGCAGCCCGGGGGCGTGCCGCCGGAAGAAGGGCTTCACGAAGGTCCGCAGGGCCAGGGCGGTGCCGTCGTCGAGGGTGAGCCGCCGCATCTGGGCGCTCCAGCCACCCTTCAGAAAAGACGACTTGGCGACCGTACGGCCCTCCGGGAGCTGCTTGGCCACCCACGCCCGGGTCGCCGTCCAGCCCTGCTCGCCGAGCCCGGTCAGCAGAGCGGTCACGAAAACCCGCCGGTCGTCGGGACGGTCGCGGAACCACAGGCCCAACCGGTGCTCCGCCTCGGGCAGCTCCCAGTGGGTGAACTGGGCGCGCCGGGCCAGCGCCTCCGATACGGCCTCCGTCACGGCGGGCGGGATGACCTCGTCCGTGCCGGGCACAGCGAGCACCGCCCGCCCTTCGTACGCCCGCAGCGCGTCGAGCGCGGGCGACGCACGCCAACTGCCGGGCCGGCGGATGATCTCGCTGAACCGCCCGTCGCCCCGCCCGAAGGGCACGTCCCACGCCTCGGCCGCGTACACCGCGGGCGCGCACAGCCCCAGGGCCGCCACCCGGTTCCCGTAGTGCCGGGCGAGATCGGCCACCGTCTGACCGCTCATGCTGAACCCGACCAGGATCAGCGGCCCGTCCCCGCGCGCGTGCGCGTCGATCACGGACACGGCCTGCTCGAAACGGCGGCGCAGGCTCAGCTCCGGCAGCCGGCCGGTGCTCTCCCCATGGCCCGAGAAGTCGAAGGCGAGGACGTGGCATCCGTGTGCGGCGAACTCCGACAGCAGCGGCATCAGCCGCTCCTTGCTGCCGTTGCCCGCGCCGTGCAGGACCACGGCGGTCGCTCTCGCCGACGCACCGGCTCCGCCGTACAGCCCACTGAGTCGTTCACCGCCGGTGGTGTGTGTGAAAGGGACCAGCTCCAGCTCACTCATACGGTCATTCACTCACGCCGCGCAGGCACGTGAGGGGTTATCAGAGGCCGGGCGCTCCCCATACCGGGAACCAGCGGCCCAAATCCTGCTCGATCCGCAGGTCGCCGTCGAGGGCCGCCCGCACCTGGAGCTCCAGCGCGTTGTCGCGCCGCTGCGCCTCGTCCGGCAGGGGCGCGAACGGGTAGAAGGTGCCGCGCTTGTAGAGGTAGACCAGCGCGAGCCGCCGGCCGGCCCGGTCCCGGAACCCGGCCAGGGAGCACAGCAGTTGCGGGCCAAAGCCGTTGACCTCCATCTGGCTGTTCACCGCGTGCAGGTCGTTCACCAGCGCGTGCAGCTGGTCGGGGGCGCGGTGCGAGACCAGCCAGGAGTAGCCGTAGTCGTCCTGCCGCAGTTCCACCGGTGGGCCGTCGCGGTCGGTGTCGGCGTCCAGCAGGGCCTGCACCTCGCGGTGGGTCTGCTCGAAGGCCGCGCCCTCGACCGTGGCGAAGCACACCGCGCCCTGCCCGGTCGGGGTGAAGCCCGCCGCGGCCTCCAGGGTCACGGCCGCCGAGGGCAGGGCGAAGAGCCGGTCGAGATCCGCCGCGACCGGCTTGGTCCGGCCGAGCAGGATGTCCAGCAGCCCCATGTCCGTGCTCACACTCCTCCGGGCGCCGCCGCCTCGCCCAGCTCGGCGGAGATCCGGCCCAGTTGGTCGAGGCGCTGCTCCAGGCTCGGGTGGGTCGAGAAGAGCCGTGCGACACCGGGGTCGCGGCCCAGCGCGGGGGTGAAGTAGAAGGCGTTGAGCGCCTGGGCCGTGCGCAGGTCCTTCGTCGGGATGCGGGCGATGTCGCCGGAGACCTTGGTGAGGGCGGAGGCGAGCGCCGAGGGCCGGCCGGTGAGCAGCGCGGCCGCCCGGTCGGCGGCCAGTTCCCGGTACCGGGACAGGGCCCGGATCAGCAGGAAACTGATCGCGTACACGGCGGCGGCCACCCCCATCACCGCGGCGAAGACCGCGGCCGTGTTCTGGTCCCTCCTGGCGCCGCCGAACACCTGCGAGTAGAACGCGAACCGCACGATCAGCCCCGCGATCACACCCAGAAAGGACGCGACCGTGATCACGGCGACGTCCTTGTGCGCCACATGCGACAGCTCGTGCGCGAGGACGCCCTCCAGCTCGGCCGGCTCCAGCCGCCGCAGCAGCCCGGTCGTCACACAGACCACCGCGTGATCCGGGTTCCGCCCGGTCGCGAACGCGTTCGGCATGTCCATCTCGGACACGGCCACCACCGGCTTGGGCATGTCCGCGAGGGCACACAGCCGGTCCACGACCCCGTGCAGCTCGGGAAACTCCTCCCGCTCCACGACCCGCCCGCGCATGGCGTACAGCGCGATCCGGTCCGAGAACCAGTACTGAGCCCCCAACAGGCCCGCCGCGACCACCACGACCAGCACCCAGGACTTCAGCAGCACGATCAGCGCCGCCACGAACCCCACGTACAACAACCCGAGCAGGAACAGCGTGATCCCCATACGGGTGGTCAACCGCCGGTCGCTCCGGAAGCGGCTGTGCATCTGCATCACCCCGCAGTCAGGCACTCGTCCCACTGCCAGTGTGCACCCGGGCCCGCCCATGAACGGGTTGTGATCGGCCCCAGGACAGGCAAAGGCGTCAGCCGCCCGCGCCCACCGCGTACCCGGGCACGGACGGCCACCGCACGGTCAGCACCACCGACTCCTCCTCCGCGACCCAGGAGTGATCGACCCCACGCCCCCACACGACGTAGTCCCCCTGCCGCTCCAGCAGCACGCTGCGCCCGGGAAGCTCCACCCGGAAACGCCCGCTGATCAGCACCAGCAGCGCGGTCCGCCCCTCACCCCGCACCCACTCCGCCCGCTCGTCACCCCGGGGATGAACACCCCACTTGATCTCGACGGCCTCGCTGTGCCGGGGGTCCCCGACGTCCTTGAAGTGCCCGAGAATCCACCCACGGTCCAGCGCGGCGTCCGCACCCGCGTTGCCCACGTACACACTGTCGTCCACGCGCGGGGACGCTAGCAGCCGCCTGGTCGGCCCTCTCGGCGCACGCTCCGCTACGGTGCCCGGAAGTTGATGTACCCCAGCAGCACGATCAGCGCCGCCACACAGCCGAACACCACGGCCGTGGAGAGCCACGATGAGCGGGAGCCGGAGCGTGAGCGGGAGCCTGAGCGGGAGCGGCGGCCGCGTGAGCGGTGGTCGGGCTCGGGGCGGAAGGGTACGGGGCCGGGAGGGTTGTGTTTCCAGCGCGCGGCGAGCATGCGGGCCCGGGCCGAGGGCTCCTTGTGCTCGGCGTCGTCCGCCCATCTGAGGTCGAACTCGCGCTCCTGGCCGTCCTGTTCGTGCTCGGACATTCCCACTCCACCCCCGTGTGGTCCTGTCAGCAGAATAGAACACATGCCCGCGCCCCCGCTGCCGGTAGGACAGCGGGGGCGCGGGCGTCATGCCTCGATCAGGCGTCGATCACACGTCGAAGTACAGCTCGAACTCGTGCGGGTGCGGACGCAGCTGCAGCGGCGCGATCTCGTTCGCGCGCTTGTAGTCGATCCACGTCTCGATCAGGTCCGGCGTGAACACGTCGCCCTGGAGGAGGAACTCGTGGTCGGCCTCAAGGCGGTCGAGGACGGCCGGGAGGGAGGTCGGGACCTGCGGGACGCCCGCGTGCTCCTCGGGGGCGAGCTCGTAGAGGTCCTTGTCGATCGGCTCGGCCGGCTCGATCTTGTTCTTGATGCCGTCCAGGCCCGCGAGGAGCAGCGCCGAGAAGGCCAGGTACGGGTTGCCGGAGGAGTCGGGCGCGCGGAACTCGACGCGCTTGGCCTTCGGGTTCGAGCCCGTGATCGGGATACGCATGGCCGCGGAGCGGTTGCGCTGCGAGTAGACGAGGTTGACCGGCGCCTCGAAGCCCGGCACCAGACGGTGGTACGAGTTCACCGTCGGGTTGGTGAAGGCCAGCAGCGACGGGGCGTGCTTGAGGATGCCGCCGATGTAGTAGCGGGCGGTGTCCGACAGGCCCGCGTAACCGGCCTCGTCGTAGAAGAGCGGCTGGCCGCCGGTCCACAGCGACTGGTGGACGTGCATGCCCGAGCCGTTGTCACCGAAGATCGGCTTCGGCATGAAGGTCGCCGTCTTGCCGTTCTGCCAGGCCACGTTCTTCACGATGTACTTGAAGAGCTGCAGGTCGTCGGCCGCGGCGAGCAGCGTGTTGAACTTGTAGTTGATCTCGGCCTGGCCGGCGGTGCCCACCTCGTGGTGCTGGCGCTCCACCTGCAGACCGGCGCGGTCCAGCTCCAGGGAGATCTGGGCACGCAGGTCGGCGAAGTGGTCGACCGGCGGGACCGGGAAGTAGCCGCCCTTGTAGCGGACCTTGTAACCACGGTTGTTCTCGAGGGCGCCGGTGTTCCAGGCGCCGGCCTCGGAGTCGATGTGGTAGAAGGACTCGTTCGCGCTGGTCGCGAAGCGGACGCTGTCGAAGACGTAGAACTCGGCCTCCGGACCAAAGTACGCCGTGTCGGCGATCCCGGTGGAGGCGAGGTAGGCCTCGGCCTTCTTCGCCACGTTGCGCGGGTCACGGGAGTACTGCTCGCCCGTGATCGGGTCGTGGATGAAGAAGTTGATGTTGACCGTCTTGTCGCGGCGGAACGGGTCGACCCGGGCGGTCGACAGGTCCGCGCGCAGCGCCATGTCGGACTCGTGGATGGCCTGGAAGCCGCGGATCGAGGAGCCGTCGAAGGCCAGCTCCTCGGCCGGGTCGAAGGCCGATGCGGGGATCGTGAAGTGCTGCATCACGCCCGGCAGGTCGCAGAAGCGGACGTCGATGAACTTGACGTCCTCGTCCGCGATGAACTTCTTGGCCTCGTCGGCGTTCTGGAACATCCAGCTCCTCCTACTCCCGACCGTCCCGCCGGGGTGGTAGTTCGTTCGTGCTGCCAGTGCGGGTGGCACACGCTGACGTAGACCCTAGGGACGGGTGGTTTCTCTGGCGTGACTCATTTGTTTCGCACAAGTTAACCGGCTCACCCTCCACCGTAGCCCGGACACACCCCGCCGTGCCCTGGTCATTTACGGGCGCAGTACCGTGGACGGGTGGACAACAGGCAAGCACTCGGATCGTGGCTTTCCGGGCCCCGCGCGGCCGCGGAAGAGGCCGGTGTCGACTTCGGATACCGGGGTGAGCAGCTCGGTCTGCCCGAGGAGGGACCCGGCTCGATCGCCCGCCCGGGCCGCCGACTCGGCGCCCTCGCGGTGGACTGGGGTCTGAGTCTCCTGATCGCATACGGTCTTATCACGCAGAGCTACAACGAAGCGGCGCAGATCTGGGCGCCGCTCATCCTGTTCGCCCTCATGGTGCTCACGGTGGGCACGGTGGGCTTCACCCCGGGCAAGCGGCTCTTCGGCCTGCGGGTGCTCGCCCTGGACACCGGCCGGGTCAGCCCCTGGCGGACCCTCCTGCGCACGGTTCTGCTCTTCCTCGCGATCCCCGCCCTGATCTGGGACCGCGACGGCCGCGGTCTGCACGACCGGATGGCGGGCACGGTCGAGGTCCGCATCTAGCGACCCCGACGACCTGCGCTGACGACGAGCTGACGACCGCTGGCGACCGCTGACGACGAAGGGGCGCCCGGATCACCGGGCGCCCCTTCGTCGTCAGCGTGTGCGGGGGAGTCAGCGGGCCTTCGGCCCGCCCTTCGGCAGCTTCATGCCCTTCGGCATGGGCCCCTTGGGCAGCGGCATGTTGCTCATCAGGTCGCCGAGGGCGCGCAGCCGGTCGTTGGTGGCCGTGACCTGCGGGCCGGTCAGCACGCGCGGCAGCTTCAGCATGGTCGTGCGCAGCTTCTTCAGCTCGACCTGGCCCTCGCCCGTGCCCACGACCAGGTCGTGCACGGGTACGTCCGCGACGATGCGGTTCATCTTCTTCTTCTCGGCGGCGAGCAGGGACTTCACCCGGTTCGGGTTGCCCTCGGCGACCAGGACGATGCCGGCCTTGCCGACCGCGCGGTGCACCACGTCCTGGTTGCGGTTCATCGCCACCGCGGGGGTCGTCGTCCAGCCCCGGCCGACATTGTCGAGTACCGCCGCGGCGGCGCCGGGCTGTCCCTCCATCTGCCCGAAGGCGGCCCGCTCGGCCCGGCGCCCGAACACGATCGCCGACGCGAGGAAGGCGAGCAGGAGGCCCAGGATGCCGAGATAGATGGGGTGACCGATCAAGAAACCGATCGCGAGGAAGACACCGAAGGTGACGATTCCGACTGCCGCGAGTACAAGACCGATCTTCTTGTCGGCCCTGCGGGTCATCTTGTAGGTCAGAGCGATCTGCTTCAGTCGCCCGGGGTTCGCAGCGTCCGCTGCAGGTTCCTTCCTCGCCATGCCACGAAGTCTACGTGGCCCCACAAGCGCCGACGACGGCAGTGCCCGCCGGGGCCCCGTGGGGGAGGGGCCGCGCTCAGGGGCGGACGGAGACGGACCGGGAAACGGACTGGTCGAGGACGCGCTGCGCCTCGACCCGGTCCTTGGCGCGACGGCGGTCCTCCAGCACGGAGGTCCACGCGTTGCGGCGGGCGGTGCGCTGACCGCTGCTCATCAGCAGCGACTCGACGGCACGCAGTGCGGTGGTGAAGGACGGAATCGCGGTGGCGCGGACCGGCGCGGCCTGCATGGGTGAGGTCCCCCCTCGGTGTGGGTGTACGTGCTGTGAGTTCAGCGTCACTGATTGGTGTTACCAGGGCGTGACCGGCCGGTCAAACACCCATGAAGCCCCGGCGGGGAGTGGTGAAACGCCGACGCGGTCCCGACATGTGCCCTCATCTGCGAGGACGGTCGGGACCGCGTCAAATCGGCCGCTACTGGCGGGTAGTGTCTTGTGCGTGAATTCACACGCTTGTCTCGCCCTGTGCGGGCAGGGGTGGTGACGATGCGTCAGACGGCCTGGGCCGCGATGCGCGCGTCCCGCTGCTCCATGGCCATCTTGAAGAGGCGTCCCGCGCGGTACGAGGAGCGCACCAGCGGGCCGGACATCACACCGGAGAAGCCGATCTGCTCGGCCTCCTGCTGCAGCTCCACGAACTCGTGCGGCTTGACCCAGCGCTCCACGGGGTGGTGGCGCACGGAGGGCCGCAGGTACTGCGTGATGGTGACCAGCTCGCAGCCCGCGTCGTGCAGCTGCTTGAGCGCGTCGCTGACCTCCTCGCGGGTCTCGCCCATGCCGAGGATCAGGTTCGACTTGGTGACGAGGCCGTAGTCGCGGGCCTCGGTGATGACCTTCAGGGAACGCTCGTAGCGGAAGCCGGGGCGGATGCGCTTGAAGATCCGCGGGACCGTCTCGACGTTGTGCGCGAAGACCTCGGGGCGGGAGGAGAAGACCTCCGCCAGCTGCTCCGGGACGGCGTTGAAGTCGGGCGCGAGCAGCTCGACCTTGGTCCGGCCTGCCTCGCGGTCCGCCGTCTGCTGGTGGATCTGGCGGACCGTCTCGGCGTACAGCCAGGCGCCGCCGTCCTCCAGGTCGTCGCGGGCGACGCCGGTGATCGTGGCGTAGTTCAGGTCCATCGTGACCACGGACTCGCCGACCCGGCGCGGCTCGTCGCGGTCGAGCGCCTCGGGCTTGCCGGTGTCGATCTGGCAGAAGTCACAGCGCCGGGTGCACTGGTCGCCGCCGATGAGGAAGGTGGCCTCGCGGTCCTCCCAGCACTCGTAGATGTTGGGGCAGCCGGCTTCCTGGCAGACCGTGTGCAGGCCCTCGCTCTTCACGAGGTTCTGCATCTTGGTGTACTCGGGACCCATTTTCGCCCGGGTCTTGATCCACTCGGGCTTGCGCTCGATGGGGGTCTGGCTGTTGCGGACCTCCAGGCGCAGCATCTTGCGTCCGTCGGGTGCGACTGCGGACACGACCGGCTCCCTAGCGATTGATTCTTCGGCGTCCTCAAGGGTACGCCCGTTGATTTGAATGCCTGTGTGGGTGCTAGCCCCTCCACGCGCGGCTTTATGCCGCGGGCGTCTTCTCGATCTCCCGCGGCTTCAGCTCCGCGTTCTCCAGTACGTCCCTCAGGTGGCGCTCCACCACCGGCAGGACCTCCTCGATCGTCACGTCGCGGCCCAGTTCGTTCGCCAGGGACGCGACGCCCGCGTCGCGGATGCCGCAGGGGATGATCCGGTCGAACCACTTGTTGTCGGGGTTCACGTTGAGCGCGAAGCCGTGCATGGTGACGCCCTTGGCCACCCGGATGCCGATCGCGGCGATCTTGCGGTCCTCGCGGCGCTGGCCCGCGTTGGACGGCGCGTACTCCGGGCCGTTCATGCGCGGGTCGAACTCCTCGTCGTGCAGACGCGGGTCGAAGTCCAGGGCCAGCCCGCCGAGCGCGGGGCGCTGATCCACCGGGTCGCCCAGGACCCACACGCCGCTGCGGCCCTCGACCCGGGTGGTCTCCAGGCCGAACTCCGCGCAGGTGAGGATCAGGGCCTCTTCGAGGCGGCGTACGTGCGCCACGACGTCCACCGGGCGGGGGAGCTTCTGGATCGGGTAGCCCACCAGCTGGCCGGGGCCGTGCCAGGTGATCTTGCCGCCGCGGTCCACGTCGACGACCGGTGTGCCGTCCAGGGGCCGCTCGTTGTCCGCCGTGCGCCGTCCGGCCGTGTAGACCGGCGGATGTTCCAGCAGCAGGACCGTGTCGGAGATCTCGTCGGCGAACCGTGCCGCGTGCACCCGGCGCTGCTCGTCCCAGGCCTCCTGGTACTCGACGGCCTCGTCACCGAACCCCATGCGGACGAACCGCAACCCACTCACGGCAAGCGCCTCCCTCGGACGGGTGTGTCAGGCACGTATCGCGCCCAAGCCACTGTACGTCCGGCCCGCACACGTCAGTCCCGGGGTCAATCCTCACACGATCGGATGAATGTCCGGGAAAATGTGTGATGGGGTGCTTACTCTCCGCTACATTCGCGCCGTCCAGCAAGCCAAAAGGCCTGCTCACACGCAATCCGGCACATCACCAACACCGGAAGGCAGGAGACCGCACCGCACCATGACGGAACGACCCGCGCAGCGCACCCCCAACCGACAGCTCGCCGCGCTCATCGCAGAAGCGGGGTTCTCCAACGCGGGACTCGCCCGTCGCGTGGACCAGCTCGGTCTCGAACACGGGCTCGACTTGAGATACGACAAGACCTCCGTCACCCGGTGGCTGCGCGGCCAGCAGCCCCGAGGCACCACGCCCGCGCTCATCGCCGAGGTCTTCACCCGGCGCCTGGGCCGCCGCCTCACCGCCCAGGACCTCGGCCTGGACGCCTGCGCCCCGGTCTACGCGGGGCTGGAGTTCGCGGCCGCCCCCGAGGAGGCCGTCGACATCGTCAGCGGGCTGTGGCGCAAGGACTCCGGCAGCCACGCCGAGCTGCGCAAGATCGCCTTCACCCCGGCCGGGCTCGTCGTGCCGAGCCGGGACTGGCTGATCGGCCGGGCCGACGAGAAGGTCGCCCGGGGCGAGCCGCCCGCCGCCCACATCCCGGCACAGGGCCGCACCCCCGTCCGCCTCCCGGCGGCGGACGGCCCGGGCGTACCGTCCCTGCCCCGCCAGCGCGGCCAGGCCGAGCGCGGCCCCGGCCAGAAGGTCACCGCCGGGGACATCGCCGCCCTGCGCTCGGTCGGCGAGCTCTTCCGCACCCTCGACGACGCCTACGGTGGCGGTCACGCCCGCCAGGCCCTGGTGCGCTATCTGGAGCACGAGTGCGAGCCCATGCTGCGCGGCACCTACGGCGAGCAGACCGGCCGCCGGCTGTTCGCGGCCGCCGCCGACCTCACCCGGCTCGCGGGCTGGACGTCGTACGACATCGCCGCGCACGGACTCGCCCAGCGCTACTTCGTGCAGGCGCTCCGGCTCGCCCAGGCGGCGGGGGACCGGACGTACGGGGCGTACGTGCTGGTCACCATGAGCCGGCAGGCCGTCTACCTCGGGCACGGGCGGGAGGCCGTGCAGCTCGCCCGCGTGGCACAGCAGGGCGTCGGCACCTCGGCCCCGCCCGTCGTGCAGACGCTGCTGCACGCCTCCGAGGCACGCGGGCACGGAGTGCTCGGCGAGGTCCGGGCCTGCACCGCGGCCCTGGTCCGTGCCGAGCGCGCCCTGGAGACGGCCCGGCCGGGGGACGACGTGCCGCACTGGGCGAAGTTCTTCGACGAGGCACAGCTCGCCGACGAGTTCGGCCACTGCCACCGGGACCTGCAGCAGTTCCGCGCCGCCGCCCAGCACGCGGAACGCTCCCTGCAGCTACGCGCCCCCTCCTACGCCCGCAGCCGCCTCTTCTGCCGCGTGGTCCTGGCCACCGCCCGCCTGGGCCTGGGCGAACTCGACCAGGCCTGCCAACTCGGAGCGGAGGCGGCGGGCCAGGCCGCGGAGATGCGTTCGGTAAGGGCGGTGGAGTACGTGAGGGACTTCGAGCGCCGTCTGGAGCCTTACAAGGACGCGGCACCCGTGCGGACTTACCGCGACAAGGTATCGGCCTTGGGGTGAGGTTCCTTGCTTTTAGGGGCGCGGGGAACTGCGCGAACAACCCCCACGCACCCGCACCCGACCAAGCACCTACGCAGCCCGCGGCACAGTAGGCAGCGGATCGGCGACATGCATGGACCGCCCGACCTTCAAGTCCGCCAAAATCGCCGCCGACGCCCGATGCCCGGAGTGCAAGGCACCCTGGACAGTACTGGTGTCCCGGTGATCCCCACACACATACAGGCCCGCGATCAACCGCACCGGCCGCCGCAGATCATGCGGCGGCCGCATCGCCGGCACAGCCTCCACCGTCCGGTGCACGGCCAACGTCTCCCACCGAGCCGTCGGCATCCCGTACAGCCGCGCCAGATGCATCCGCACAGCCGTGTCGACATCCCCCGGCGGCCGCCCCAGCACCGTCGAGGACACCAGCGCCCGCCCGGCCGGCGCCCGGGACGGATCGACGCGGCTCACCACCGCCGTGTGCGCGACCGGCCCGCCGAGATCCGCGTCGAGCAGCAGTGACGCCCCCGTCTCCGGCGGCTCGTCGGTCGTGTGATGCACCACCGTCACCGGATGGAAATCCGGCACCCGCAGCCCGGGCAGCAGCTCGGCGGCGGCCCGGGCATCGGTCGCCACCAGCACCGCCCGGCAGCGAATCTCGCCGTGCTCGGCGGTGGTCACCGAGGTCGTTGAGACGGAGGTGACGCGCACGCCGGTGTGCACGGTGCCCGGCGGCAGCGTGCGTGCCAGCAGCTCCGGCAGGGCCTCCGCGCCGCCCTCCGGTACGCAGAGCCGGCCGCTCGCGAAGGCCCGCAGCGCCAGGTCCGCGCACCGGCTGGACGTCGTCAGGTCCGGGTCGCACAGCAGGGCGGCGAGCAGCGGACGCAGAAAGCCGTCGATCGTACGGGCGGGCAGCCCGCGCGCCGCCAGGGCCTCACCGGCGGGCCGCTCCGGGCGGGCCAGCAGCCGCTCGGCCGGGGTGCTCGCCAGCCGGGTGAGGGCGGCACCCAGCCGGGCCTGGTCGACGGCCGTGCCGAGCGGGGCGCCGGACCGGCTCCGCGGCACGGAGACCTGCCGTCCCGGCACCGCCACCGGCCGCCTGGGCGGCCTGGGAGCGACCGGCGACCGGGGAGCGCTCGCCAGGGCGCGCACTGCATGGAGTGCGCCCCGTGCGCCTCGTGCGCCCCCCGCACCCGCCTGGACGCCCGCGCGATGGTGGCGTCCGTCGCCGTGCAGCAGGACACCGGGCGCGAAGGGGCGCAGAACCAGCCCGTCCAGGCCGGGTGTCAGACGCAGTTCCGGATACGCCGTGGACAGCAACTGGCCGATTCTGTCGAGCCGGAAGCCGTCGACCTTCTCCGTCGCCATGCGGCCGCCGACCCCGTGGGCGGCCTCCAGGACCATGGTCGTCACTCCTGCGCGGGTGAGCCGGTTCGCGGCCGAGAGTCCGGCGACCCCGGCCCCCACGACGACCACGTCCGCCTGGTACGCGGGCTCAAGCACGTGCCCCTCCTCGAGGTTGCGCGGGCGCTGGAGACGTCATGCCCTCAACAGGCCGCAGGGATACGCGGGTTCTGGTCGAGGGTAGGGCTGTGATCGGTCAAATGGGGTCGCGCATCAACAGGGCACGGTCGCACGGCGGTCGCATGCGGATGCCTTGTGGGCATGAAGTGGTCGCAGGGGGCTGGGGGCCGACTCGAGGAGCGGACTCGGAGCGGCCGGGACCCGTCACAGCGCCGCCCGGATCGCCCCCTCGATCTCCGGGAACGCGAACCGGAAGCCCGACTCCAGCAGCCGCGCCGGCAGCACCCGGGCGCTGCCGAGCACGTCCCCGGCCATCTCGCCGAGCACGCTCCGCAGGACGGGCGCGGGCACGGCGAACAGCGTCGGGCGGTGCAGCACACGTCCCATCGCCGCGGTGATCTCACGGTTCGTCAGGGGGCTCGGGGCGGTGAGGTTGAACGGCCCGGACAGACCGTCCGTGTCGATGAGATGCCGGATCGCGGCGACCTCGTCGTGCAGGGCGATGAACGACCAGTACTGCCGCCCGTCGCCCATCCGCCCGCCGAGCCCCGCCTGGAACAGCGGGAACAGCCGCCCCCACGCACCGCCGTCGCGCGACACGACCAGGCCGGTCCGCGTGAACACCGTGCGGACACCGGCCTCCTGGGCCGGTGCCGTGGCGCCCTCCCAGTCCACGCACAGCGACGGCAGGAAGCCCTCACCCGCCGGCGCGCTCTCGTCGACGCTCCGGTCCCCGGTCTCGCCGTAGTAGCCCATGGCGCTGCCGTTCACGAAGACCCGCGGCCGGTCCTTCTCGTCCAGCGAGGCGATGGCCTCGGCGAGCGCCGCCGTGCCGTTCACCCGGCTGTCGCGGATCCGCCGTTTGTAGGCGTCCGTCCAGCGGCGGTCGCCGACCCCCGCCCCCGCCAGGTTCACCACCCCGTGGCACCCGGCGAGCCCGGCCGCGTCCACACGCCCGCCCTCCGGGTCCCAGCGGACCTCGTCCGCCTCCCGGGGCTCATGGCGCACGAGGCGCACCACCTCGTGCCCGTCCGCGGTCAGGGACCGCACCAGAGCGCTGCCGATCAGACCGGAGGCGCCGGTCACCGCGATGCGTCGCATGGCTCAATCTTGCCGGTCGCCGCCATAAAAGCCCCGTCGGGAACCGGTCTCGCCGACGTACCGTGACCGCCATGCCGACTCCGCACATACGACCCGCACGGCTCGACGACGAGGAGGCGCTCGGGCTGCTCGACCGCGCCGCCTGGTCACCTCTGCACGCCGTGATGCCCGAGCCGCAGCCGCCGTACCCGCCTTTCTTCAGTGAGCGGCATGCGCCCGAGGACTGCCTCGTCGCCGAGGTCGGCGACCGCCTCGCGGGCTATGTCCGCCTGGGCTTCCCCACCCTGGCCGACGCGGGCCGGCACGTCCGACAGATCCAGGGCCTGGCCGTCGCCGAGCACGCGCGCGGCCGGGGCGTCGGGCGGGCGCTGGTCCGCGCCGCCGTCGACGAGGCCCGCCGACGCGGCGCCCGCCGCCTCACCCTGCGCGTCCTCGCCCACAACGCCCCGGCCCGGGGACTCTACGAGTCCGAGGGGTTCGTGGTGGAGGGGATCCTGCCCGAGGAGTTCCTGCTCGACGGGAAGTACGTCGACGACGTGCTGATGGGGCACACCCTCTGACTGATGGGGCACACCCTCTGAGCCGGACCTACGACGCGGCCAGCTCGCCCGTGTCCACCGGAGCCGTCGCGTCCGCCGCCCCTCGCGCGTCCGAGGCGACCTCGGCCGCCGTCAGGACGTAACCGGTCTCGGCGTCCGAGGTGGAACGGGCGAAGACCACGCCGTAGACCCGGCCGTCGGTGGTGAGGAGAGGGCCGCCCGAGTTGCCGGGGCGGACGGTGGAGCGGATCGAGTAGATCTCGCGGGTGACCGTGCCGTCGTTGTAGATGTTCTGGCCCGTCGCCCGCACGCGGTTCGCGACGGTCGCCCCCTGGAGGTTCAGGTCACCGTCCTCCGGATAGCCCGCGACGACCGCCGAATCGCCGCGCTCCGCCGCGTCGTCGAACCGCAGCACCGGGGCCTTCAGACCCGGCACGTACAGCACGGCCACGTCCTTCTGCGAGTCGAAGAGCACCACCCGCGCCTCGTACGTCCGCCCGACCCCGCCGATCTGCACGGTCGGCTCGTCGATGCCGGCCACCACATGGGCGTTGGTCATCACGTGCTCCCGCGCGTACACGAACCCGCTGCCCTCGCGGCCCTGGGTGCCGGCGACGCCCTCGACCTTCACCGTGCTCCGCTTGGCGGCGTTGGTGGCGGCCGCTGTGACACTGTCACCGGAGGGCGCGGCGACCTCGGCGGTCGACTCGTTCTCGAACGGGTTGAAGACCTGCGGGAAGCCCGCCTGGGTCAGCGCGGACGTGGCCCCCGAGAACCAGTCCGGCGTGGTGTCCGGCATCGTCCGCTGCACGGCGTCGAGCAACCGCGAGTCCCGGATCGCCGAGGTGACCAGCGGCGACGAGGACACGCCCAGGACGCTCGCGGCCACCCAGGCCACGATCAGCACCGCGACGGAGTTGGCCACGGCCCCGCCGATCCCGTCCGCCACTCTGAGCGGCCCCCTGTCCAGCTCCCGCCGCAGCCGCAGCGCCAGGCGCCCCGCCAGTTCGTGCCCCACCACCGCCGGGAGCAGCACCGTGAACACCGCTGTCAGGGTCGCCCCCGTCGTCCCCGGCGTCACCAGGTCCATCACCCACGGCAGGACCCACACGCCGATGGCGGCGCCGCCCACGAAGCCCGCCAGTGACACACAGCCGGCCACCAGCCCGCGCCGGTACCCGGACGCCGCATAGGCCAGGACGACCAGCAACAGCAGGATGTCGAGCAGGTCCACGCACGCCGCCTTTCATTCGGAACCCCTTAGTACGTGGGGGGAGGGCCCGGTGATCAGTCACACGCGCGTGGATGATCAGAACCGGCCACGCGTCCGTGCATCCGGAAAAACGTCGCGGACCGTGACGATGGTTCCACCGGGTGGCACATCACACATCGCGGACGGACCGGATCGGGCCGACAGTGAGCACATGCGTGTCTTCCGAAGACGGCAGGGTGCGCGAAGGCACCGCGTCGTCAGGACACCCGGCATAGCCGGCCTGCCGCGCGCCGCCCGGGTGGGCCTCGGCTGCCTGCCGGGACTCACCGCCGCCGTCGCGCTGGTGCTGTGCGCCTACGGCGTCGAGAACGCCGCCGACAACGCCTCCCAGCCGGCAGCCGCCCGCCCCACCGCCAAGCCCTACACCGCCCCCCGGCCGCACATCGTGCTCCGGTCGCACTGGCTGGGCGACGCCGCCCGCACACAGCCGCGCCCCCGCTACGACGACCGGGTCGGCGCCGTGTTCGTCCACCACACCGACACGCCCAACGGCTACGACTGCGCCGACGCGCCCCGCATCATCCGGGACGTGTACACCGGCCAGACCGGCACCCGCGACTGGGACGACATCGGCTACAACTTCGTCGTCGACCGCTGCGGCACCATCTACGAGGGCCGCGCCGGCGGTGTCGAGCGTGCCGTCACCGGCGCCCACACCCAGGGCTTCAACCACGGCACCACGGGCATCGCCGCCCTCGGCACCTTCACCGCGGGCATGCCCGTGCCGCGGGCCATGATCCACGCCATCGCCGCGCTGTCCGCCTGGAAACTGGGCCTGTCCGGCACCGACCCGCGAGCCAGCGTCCGGCTGGTCTCCAGCAACGGCCTCAGCCGGTACGCGGCCGGCACCTCCGCGAAACTGCCCGCCCTCGCGGGCCACAACGACGGCTACATGACCAGCTGCCCCGGCGCCGCCCTGCACGCCCGCCTGCCGGAGATCAGAGAGCTCGCGGCCCGTCTGCAGCACCGGCCGGAAGACCCACAGCAAGGTCACAGCCGGCGCGCGGTGTCCTCAGATCCGGGCCCCCTACGGTCACCCTCACAGGCAGCCGACCGGAGGTGGAGACCATGAACAACGGTCATACGGAGCACCCGCACACCCGGAGCGCTGCCGAGCGCGGCCCCTGGGCGGTGCTCCGCGCGGTCGCGACCGTGGTCCTGGGCCCGGCGGCGGCCACCGCGTCCGCCCTCGACCAGGCCAACGCGGCCCCGCTGCACCCCGCGGTGAAGGCCGACACCCGGAGCCTGGCGGTCAGCCCCTGAAGCGCTCCCACAGCCGGGGATAGCGCTCGGCGAGGAGCCGCTCGTTCTCGAAGTCCAGCGACGTGCCCTCCGGCTCCGGAGGCGCGGGCGGGATCTCCAGGTCCGGGGCGACCACGCCGGTGAGCTGCTCGTAGGCCTCGTCCGCCGCGTAGCCGAGCTCCTCGCCGTCGCCGTCGACCTCCTCGTCGAAGTCGTCCAGCAACTCGGCGAGCGCGTCCGGGTCGTGCACGGCGCCCTCGAAGACATGCCGGCCCTGGCCGATCAGCCAGCACCGGAAGAAGTCGAAGGCATCGTCGCTCGCCCCGTCGAGCAGCACCCAGGCGGCGCCCCACAGGTCCCACCGGTAGGCGCGGTTGTAGCGCGACTCGAAGTGCCGGGCGAAGTCCAGGACCGAGTCCGGGTCCAGCTGCGAGAGCCGGTCCACGAGCAGGTCGGCCTGCTCCTCCGGGTCGCCTTCGGCGGCCTCGCGAGAGTCGTCGACCAGCTCCCAGAACTCCGTCTCGTCCATCACGGGACAAGCATCGGCCCTGGGGCACACGGGCGCACCCGGAGTGCGCGGGATCGTTATGCGCCGCTCTCGGGGTGGTACAGCCCCGCCAGCCGCAGCGCGTCCGCCGCGAACCGCTCGCGCAGGCCCTCGGGGGCCAGTACCTCCACCTCCGGGCCGAGCGCCGTCAGCTGGGTGTGGGCGACCTCCTCGGACTCCACCGGCAGAGCCACCGTCACCCATCCGTCGCCGTCCGGCTCGTCCGCGTCCGCCAGGGCCTCCCGCGCGGACAGCGAGTCGAGGGCGTACGGCAGCCGGCGCACCCCGTCGGGGGACAGCCGCACCACCACCCGCGCCAGCAGGATGGACCGGGCGAACTGTTCCGCCCGCTCCTCCCAGAAGGCGGGCAGCTCGAACTCCGGCTCCCGCTCGAAGCGCTCCTCGCCCGGGTCCACCGCCGTGAACCGGTCGATCCGGTACACCCGGAAGGACCCGTTCTGGGCCACCCGCGCGCACAGGTACCAGACGCCCGCCTTCAGCACGAGCCCGTACGGCTCCAGCTCCCGGACGACCTCGTCCTCCCCGCGCCGGTACCGCGCGACGACCCGCCGGTCGTCCCACACCGCGTCGGCCACGGCGGGCAGCAGCGCGGGCGTCCTCGGCTCCTTGAACCAGTTCGGCGCGTCCAGATGGAACCGCTGCGCCGCCGTCTTCGAGGCGTCCCGCAGGGACGGCAGCAGAGCCGCCGACACCTTCAGCTGCGCGGCCGAGGCGGCGTCCTCCAGGCCCATCTCGCGCAGCGCCCCCGGCACCCCGGACAGGAACAGCGCCTCCGCCTCGCCGCGGTGCAACCCGGTCAGCCGCGTCCGGTACCCGCCGACCAGCCGGTACCCGCCCGCCCGGCCCCGGTCCGCGTACACCGGCACGCCCGCCTCCGACAGTGCCTGCGCGTCCCGTGTCACCGTCCGCTCCGACACCTCCAGCTCACGGGCGAGCTCGGCGGCCGTCATGGCGGGCCGGGACTGGAGCAGCAGCACCATCTTGATGAGCCGGGCAGCACGCATGGGCACATCATGCAGCAGGCCCCCGCCGAAGCGGGGGCCTGCTGATCATCACCGGTCCTTACAGACCGTACTTCGCGCGCGCTTCCTTCACGGCCGTCGCCTTGACCTCGCCGCGCTTGGCGAGCTGGGCCAGGGCCGCGACGACGATGGACTCGGCGTCCACGCCGAAGTGGCGGCGGGCCGCCTCACGGGTGTCCGAGAGGCCGAAGCCGTCGGCGCCCAGCGAGGACCAGTCCTGCTCGACCCACTGCGCGATCTGGTCCGGGACCTGGCGCATGTAGTCGGAGACCGCCAGCACCGGGCCCTCGGCACCCTGGAGCGCCTGCCGGACGAACGGCACCCGCTCCTCGCCGCGCAGCAGCGCCTCGTCCGCCTCCAGCGCGTCCCGGCGCAGCTCGCCCCAGGACGTCGCCGACCACACGTCGGCCGCCACGCCCCACTCCTCGGCGAGCAACTGCTGCGCTTTCAGCGCCCAGTGGATCGCCGTACCGGAGCCGAGCAGCTGGATCCGCGGGGCGTTGGCCGGGGGCGTGATGCCCGCGGACTCCGCCGTGTTGAAGCGGTACAGGCCCTTGACGATGCCCTCGTCGACGCCGTCCACGGACGGCTTCGCCGGCTGCGGCATCGGCTCGTTGTAGACGGTCAGGTAGTAGAAGACGTTCTGGTCCTCACCCGGGGCCGCCTCGCCGTACATCCGGCGCAGGCCGTCCTTGACGATGGCCGCGACCTCGTAGGCGAACGCCGGGTCGTACGACAGGGCCGCCGGGTTGGTCGCCGCGATCACGGGGGAGTGGCCGTCGGCATGCTGCAGGCCCTCACCGGTCAGGGTGGTGCGGCCGGCCGTGGCGCCGACGAGGAAGCCGCGGCCGAGCTGGTCGCCGAGCTGCCACATCTGGTCGGCCGTGCGCTGCCAGCCGAACATCGAGTAGAAGATGTAGAACGGGATCATCGCCTCGCCGTGCGTCGCGTACGACGTCGATGCGGCGATGAAGTCGGCCATCGAACCGGCCTCGGTGATCCCCTCGTTGAGGATCTGGCCGTTCTTGGCCTCCTTGTAGTACATCAGCTGGTCGCGGTCGACCGGCTCGTACGTCTGGCCCTTCGGCGAGTAGATGCCGAGCGACGGGAACAGCGACTCCATGCCGAAGGTGCGCGCCTCGTCCGGGACGATCGGCACCCAGCGCTTGCCCGTCTCCTTGTCGCGGACCAGGTCCTTGACCAGACGGACGAAGGCCATCGTCGTCGCCACGTTCTGCGAGCCGGAGCCCTTGTCGAAGGACGCGAACGCCTTCTCCGCCGGGGCGGGCAGCGGGGCGACCGGGTGGACGCTCCGGGCCGGGGCCGGACCGCCGAGGGCGGCACGCCGCTCCTGGAGGTAGCGGACCTCGGGGGAGTCGGCGCCCGGGTGGCCGTAGGGCACCACGCCGTCGACGAACGCGCTGTCGGAGATCGGCAGCTCCAGCAGGTCGCGCATGTTCTTGAACTCGTCCACCGAGAGCTTCTTCATCTGGTGGTTGGCGTTCTTCGACGCGAAGCCCTCACCGAGGGTGTGGCCCTTGACCGTCTGGGCCAGGATCACGGTCGGCGCGCCCTTGTGCTCGACGGCCGCCTTGTACGCGGCGAACACCTTGCGCGCCTCGTGACCACCGCGCGAGAGGTGGAAACACTCGAGGATCTTGTCGTCGCTCAGCAGCTTCGCCAGCTCCACCAGCGCCGGGTCGCCGCCGAAGAAGTCCTGGCGGATGTAGGCGGCGTCGCGCGTCTGGTACGTCTGGATCTGCGCGTCCGGTACCTGACGCAGGCGGCGTACGAGCGCGCCCGTGGTGTCGAGCTGGAACAGCTCGTCCCAGGCCGTGCCCCACAGCGTCTTGACGACGTTCCAGCCGGCGCCGCGGAACTGGGCCTCCAGCTCCTGCACGATCTTGAAGTTGGCGCGGACCGGGCCGTCGAGGCGCTGCAGGTTGCAGTTGATGACGAACGTGAGGTTGTCGAGCTCCTCGCGGGCGGCGAGCGCGAGGGCCGCCGTCGACTCGGGCTCGTCCATCTCGCCGTCGCCGAGGAACGCCCACACGTGCGAACCGGCGGTGTCCTTGATACCGCGGTTGGCGAGGTAGCGGTTGAAGCGCGCCTGGTAGATGGCCGACAGCGGGCCGAGACCCATGGAGACCGTCGGGAACTCCCACAGCCAGGGCAGCCGGCGCGGGTGCGGGTAGGACGGCAGACCGTCGCCGCCCGCCTCCCGGCGGAAGTTGTCGAGCTGGGCCTCGTTCAGCCGGCCGTCGAGGAAGGCGCGGGCGTAGATGCCGGGGGAGGCGTGGCCCTGGATGTAGAGCTGGTCGCCGGAGCCGTCGGCCTCTTTGCCCTTGAAGAAGTGGTTGAAGCCGGTCTCGTAGAGCCAGGCCGCCGAGGCGAAGGTGGCGATGTGGCCGCCCACGCCGTACTTGCTGCCCCGGGTCACCATCGCGGCCGCGTTCCAGCGGTTCCACGCGGTGATCCGCTGCTCCATCGCCTCGTCACCGGGCACGGACGGCTCGGCGGCGGTGGGGATGGAGTTGACGTAGTCGGTCTCGAGGAGCTTCGGCAGCGCGATGCCGGCGCCCTCGGCGCGCTCCAGCGTGCGCCGCATCAGGTATGCGGCGCGGTGCGGTCCGGCCGCCTCGGTCACCGCGTCCAGGGAGGCCTGCCATTCGGCGGTCTCCTCCGGGTCCCGGTCCGGGAGCTGGTCGAGCTCGCTCGGCTGGATGGCTTTGGGGTCGGTCATGTCGCCGCCTTCCTCAGTCGAAGGGGGTTCCCTCATCGGTAAGGGTTCGGGGGTGCCCTTTGTCTTTGGCAGGACAGGGCTGGGGCTTGGGTGGCAAGCCCGTCGGTGACTGTAACCCTCTGATCGATGATCGATCAAAGGGTTGAGCGACAAAACCTCTTGATCACGAGAAAGTAGGCACGGGGTGCCTTCGGCGGTGGCACGCGGTGACCGATTTTCGAATGGTTTTCGCAGGTCGGAGCCGTTTGAGCGGGAATGCGCTCGAGTGTCACGCCCGGGGCGCGCAGCCCAGGACGTGGGCCTTCACCAGTTCGGCGATCCGGGGGTCGCGGCGCTTGAAGGCGGCGACCAGTTCCTCGTGCTCCTCCGCGTACGACTGCTGCTGGGTGCCCAGCCAGCGGATCGACAGGGCCGTGAACACCTCGATGCCGAGGCCTTCCCAGGTGTGCAGCAGGACGGAGTTGCCCGCCGCGCGGACCAGTTCGCGGTGGAAGGCGACGGTGTGGCGGACCTGAGCCGTGCCATCCGACCTGCGGTCGGCCTCGTACAGGGCGTTGACGTGGGGTTCCAGTGCCGAGCAGTCCTCCGCCAGGCCCTGGGCCGCCAGCTCGGCCGCGATGGCCTCCAAGCCGGCCCGGACCGGGTAGCTCTCCTCCAGGTCGGCGGCGGTCAGGTTCCGTACGCGGACGCCCTTGTTGGGGGCGGACTCGATCAGGCGCAGGGATTCCAGTTCGCGCAGGGCCTCGCGGACCGGGGTCTGGCTGACCTCCAGCTCCGTGGCGATCCGGCGCTCGACGATCCGCTCGCCCGGCTGCCAGCGTCCGCTGATGATCCCCTCCAGGATGTGCTCGCGGATCTGCTCGCGCAGCGAGTGGATGACGGGCGCGGTCATGTGAGCTCCTTAGGCGGGATTGACGTTTAGACAATACGGCCGGTTCGCTCCGCGGGTGGGGCGGCTGGGGGCGCTTTGGTGCAGGTGAGACGAGACTTACACGGGGGGTGTGGGGTTGTCGTTCGGCTGACGGTTGGGTGTGGTTGCTCGCGCCCGCGCGACGGAGTCGCACATCGAAACAGCCCCGCGCCCCTCGGGTACGACGGTGCCCCGCCCGGAAGATCCGAACGGGGCACCGTACTGCCGTACCGGCGTTGGAGATCAGAGGCCGAGCTCGACCTCGAACTCGCCCGCCTCCAGGATGGCCTTGACCGCCGTCAGGTAGCGGGCGGCGTCGGCGCCGTCCACCAGGCGGTGGTCGTAGGACAGGGTCAGGTACGTCATGTCGCGGACGCCGATGACCGTGCCCTCCTCCGTCTCGATGACGGCGGGGCGCTTGACCGTGGCGCCGATGCCGAGGATGGCGACCTGGCCCGGCGGCACGATGATCGTGTCGAAGAGCGCGCCGCGCGACCCGGTGTTGCTGATGGTGAAGGTCGCGCCGGACAGCTCGTCCGGGGTGATCTTGTTGGCGCGGACCTTGCCCGCGAGCTCCGCCGTGGCCTTGGCGATACCGGCGAGGTTGAGGTCACCGGCGTTCTTGATGACCGGGGTCATCAGGCCCTTCTCGGAGTCCACCGCGATACCGATGTTCTCGGTGTCGAAGTAGGTGATGGTCCCCTCGGCCTCGTTGATCTTGGCGTTGATCGGCGCGTGCGCCTTCAGCGCCTGGGCCGCGGCCTTGACGAAGAACGGCATCGGGGAGAGCTTCACGCCCTCACGGGCCGCGAAGGAGTCCTTGGCCCGGCCGCGCAGCTTCATCAGCCGCGTGACGTCGACCTCGACGACCGAGGACAGCTGGGCCTGCTCCTGCAGGGCCTTGACCATGTTGTCGCCGATGACCTTGCGGATCCGCGGCATCTTGATGGTCTGACCGCGCAGCGGGGAGGTCTCCAGCACCGGGGCCTTCTTCGTGGCCGGAGCGGCGGCCGCGGCCGGAGCCGGGGCAGCGGCGGCGGCCTTCGCGGCCTCGGCGGCGGCGATGACGTCCTGCTTGCGGATACGGCCGCCGACGCCGGTGCCCTTGACGCCGGCCAGGTCGACGCCGTTCTCGGCGGCGAGCTTGCGCACCAGCGGGGTGACGTAGGCGCCGTCGTCGGCCGGCTGGGCGGCGGCCGGAGCGGCCGGGGCCTGGGCCGGAGCCGGGGCGGGCCCCGGAGCGGCCGGGACCGGCTCGGGAGCCGGGGTCTCCTGCTGCTGCGGGGCCGGAGCCGAGGGCGCCTGCGGGGCGGGCGCCGGAGCGGCCGGAGCTGGAGCGGCGGGGGCGGCCGGGGCGGGGGCCTCGGCAGCCGGGGCCGGGGCCGGGGCGGCGGGGGCCGGGGCAGCGGCCGGAGCCGCACCCGCGACGCCGATGACGGCGAGCTTGGCGCCGACCTCGGCGGTCTCGTCCTCGCCGACCACGATCTCCAGCAGCGTGCCCGCGGTGGGCGCCGGGATCTCGGTGTCGACCTTGTCGGTGGAGACCTCGAGCAGCGGCTCGTCGGCCTCGACGCTGTCACCGACCGACTTCAGCCAGCGGGTGACGGTGCCCTCGGTGACGGACTCGCCGAGCGCGGGCAGGACGACGTCCGTGCCCTCGGCGGAGCCGCCGCCGGCGGCGGCGTCGGCGGTGGGAGCGGGCGCCGGAGCGGCCTGCTCGGTGGACGGGGCGGCCGGGGCCGGCTCGGGAGCGGGCTCAGCGACCTGCTCGGCGGCCGGGGCCGGGGCGGCAGCGGGCGCACCGCTGCCGTCGTCGATGAGGGCCAGCTCGGCGCCGACCTCGACCGTCTCGTCCTCGGCGACCTTGATGGAGGCCAGGACGCCGGCTGCGGGGGAGGGGATCTCGGTGTCGACCTTGTCGGTCGAGACCTCGAGCAGCGGCTCGTCGGCCTCGACGCGCTCACCCTCGGCCTTCAGCCAGCGGGTGACAGTGCCCTCGGTGACGCTCTCGCCGAGCGCCGGAAGGGTTACGGAAACCGCCATGGTTTCGGTTGCTCCTTACGGAAAGTGCGGAAGTCTGTGTCGTCGCTTCTCGACCGAGGGGGTCAGTCGTGCGAGTGGAGGGGCTTGCCGGCCAGGGCCAGGTGGGCCTCGCCGAGCGCCTCGTTCTGCGTCGGGTGGGCGTGGACGAGCTGCGCGACCTCGGCGGGCAGCGCCTCCCAGTTGTAGATCAGCTGGGCTTCGCCGACCTGCTCGCCCATGCGGTCACCGACCATGTGGACGCCGACCACGGCACCGTCCTTCACCTGGACGAGCTTGATCTCGCCCGTGGTGTTCAGGATCTTGCTCTTGCCGTTGCCCGCGAGGTTGTACTTCAGAGCGACGACCTTGTCCGCGCCGTAGATCTCCTTGGCCTTGGCCTCGGTGATACCGACGGAGGCGACCTCCGGGTGGCAGTACGTCACCCGCGGGACACCGTCGTAGTCGATCGGAACGGTCTTCAGACCGGCCAGACGCTCCGCCACCAGGATGCCCTCGGCGAAGCCGACGTGCGCGAGCTGGAGGGTCGGGACCAGGTCACCGACGGCGGAGATGGTCGGGACGTTGGTGCGCATGTACTCGTCGACCAGCACGTAGCCGCGGTCCATGGCGACGCCCTGCTCCTCGTAGCCGAGGCCCTGCGAGACCGGGCCGCGGCCGACGGCCACCAGCAGGATCTCGGCCTCGAACTCCTTGCCGTCGGCGAGGGTGACCTTGACACCGTCCTGGGTGTACTCGGCCTTCTCGAAGAACGTGCCCAGGTTGAACTTGATGCCGCGCTTGCGGAAGGCGCGCTCGAGCAGCTTGGACGAGTTCTCGTCCTCGACCGGAACGAGGTGCTTCAGGCCCTCGATGACCGTGATGTCCGCACCGAAGGACTTCCAGGCGGAGGCGAACTCGACGCCGATGACACCGCCGCCGAGGACGATGGCCGACTTCGGCACACGGTCCAGGACGAGGGCGTGGTCGGAGGAGATGATGCGGTTGCCGTCGATCTCCAGGCCGGGCAGCGACTTCGGTACGGAGCCGGTCGCGAGCAGCACGTGGCGGCCCTGGACACGCCGGCCGTTCACATCGACGGAGGTGGGGGAGGACAGCCGGCCCTCGCCCTCGATGTACGTCACCTTGCGGGAGGCGACCAGGCCCTGCAGACCCTTGTACAGGCCGGAGATCACGCCGTCCTTGTACTTGTGGACGCCGGCGATGTCGATGCCCTCGAAGCTGGCCTTCACACCGAACTGCTCGCTCTCGCGGGCCTGGTCGGCGATCTCGCCCGCGTGCAGCAGAGCCTTGGTGGGGATGCACCCCCGGTGCAGGCAGGTCCCGCCGACCTTGTCCTTCTCGATCAGGGCGACGTCCAGGCCCAGCTGCGCCCCGCGCAGGGCCGCGGCGTAACCACCGCTGCCACCGCCGAGGATCACTAGGTCGAAAACGGTGCTGGCGTCGTTCGCCACGTCACGTCCTCCATGCATGTGCGCCGTACGCCGGTCTTCAGTGACCGGCAGGCGGCTGGTGTCCGGCCGCTCGTTCTTCGGCCCTTCGGTGGGGCCCTGTCCTGCCGAGCCCCATCTTCGCACTTGTCGACACACAAAGAGACGCCGGGCTGCTGTGTGAGACGCCCCACGTTGTCCAACCCAGGGGCGCGGGGCCGTGCTCGATCTGCGGCTCCGCCGCGCGGGCGCGACCAGCTCCCACGTCCGCCGGTGAGGTCATGACCTGAAGGGGCGCGGGGAACTGCGCGAACAACCCCCACGCCCCCGCACTCGCCACACAACCGGCGAGCCCGAGCTTTCAGGCGAAGATCAGCCCAGATCCCCGGCAGCCGTCAGCTCCGCCAGCCGCACCAGCGTCCGCACCGCGCTGCCCGTGCCGCCCTTCGGCGTGTACCCGAAAGGCCCGCCCTCATTGAACGCCGGCCCCGCGATGTCGAGGTGCGCCCAGGTGATCCCCTCGCCCACGAACTCGCGCAGGAACAGACCGGCGACCAGCCCGCCGCCCATCCGCTCGCCCATGTTCGCGATGTCGGCCGTGGGAGAGTCCATCCCCTTGCGCAGGTGCTCCGGCAGCGGCATCGGCCACGCCGGCTCGCCGACCTCCTCCGCGGCCTCGTGCACCGCGGAGCGGAACGCGTCGTCGTTGCCCATGATCCCGAACGTCCGGTTGCCCAGCGCCAGCACCATCGCCCCGGTCAGCGTCGCCACGTCGACGATCGCGTCCGGCTTCTCCTGGGAGGCCGCCCACAGGGCGTCCGCGAGCACCAACCGGCCCTCGGCGTCGGTGTTGAGCACCTCCACCGTCTTGCCGCTGTACATCCGCAGCACGTCACCCGGACGGGTCGCGGAACCGGAGGGCATGTTCTCGGCCAGGGCGAGCCAGCCGGTGACGTTGACCTCCAGGCCCAGCCGGGCGGCGGCGACGACCGCGGCGAACACGGTGGCCGCGCCGCTCATGTCGCACTTCATCGTCTCGTTGTGACCGGCCGGCTTCAGCGAGATGCCGCCCGAGTCGTAGGTGATGCCCTTGCCGACGAAGGCGAGGTGCTTCTTCGCCTTCGAGGAGGTGTACGACAGCTTCACCAGGCGCGGTCCCGCCGCCGAGCCGGCCCCGACGCCGAGGATGCCGCCGTAGCCGCCCTTCTCCAGGGCCTTCACGTCGAGCACCTGCACCTTGATGCCGTGCTCCTTGGCCGCGGCCTGCGCGACCGCGGCGAACGCCTCGGGGTTCAGGTCGTTCGGCGGGGTGTTGATCAGGTCGCGGGCGCGGTTGAGCTCCTCGGACACCGCGGCGGCACGCTCGATCGCCGCCTTGTACGCCTTGTCGCGGGGCTTGCCGCCGAGCAGGGCGACCTCGGCGAGAGGGGCCTTGCCGTTCTTCGCCTTGGCGTCCTTGCCGTTGTCCTTGTAGGCGTCGAAGGAGTACGCGCCGAGCAGCGCGCCCTCGCCGATCGCGCCGGCGTCGGCGGCGTCCGTCAGCGGCAGGGCGAAGGCGGCCTTCTTGGTCCCGGCCAGGGCACGGGCGGCGACGCCGGCGGCCTTGCGCAGGGCCTCGGTGTCGTAGTCGGCGTCCTTCTCGGGCACCGCGCCGAGGCCCACCGCCAGTACGAGCGGCGCCTTGAAGCCGGACGGTGCCGGCAGCTTCGTCATCTCGCCCTCGGCACCGGAGGCGCCGAGAGTCTCCAGGACGCCGGCGAGCTTGCCGTCGTACGCCTTGTCCACGGCCTCGGCGCCCGGTGCGACGACCGGCCCCTTGGCACCCTTCGCGACACCGATCACGATCGCGTCGGCCCGCAGGCCGGGCGCCGCGGCGGTGCTGAGAGTGAGAGCAGTCACGGTGGTGAAATCTCGCTTCCGATGTGAAGTTGCGATGGTCGAACGGTGTGGGTCGACCGGGCCCGAGCCGACCCTATTCCGACGTCAGGGTCCGGTATCCACGGGGCCTTCCCCGGTGCGGCGAACACTCGACGACGAGCCTACGCGCGTGGTCGCGTTCGCTCATTACTGCGGGTGTTCACCCATCGGTCGCGTAGTAGCCATTTCTTGATCCCGCATGGCGGTGAACTCGGTCACACTCGCTCGGATCCGACGAGAGTCCCGCTCGCCGCTTTGCATGATTTTCACTGATCCTCCTCTGTTCGGCCTCTGTTCGACCGCAAGGGGATCTCTGGATCTTCTGGGGGAGGAACCATGGCGCAGCGTGCGCGCAGCTGGCGGAACACGGCCGCCGCGATGACGGCGGCAGGCATGATCACGGCCGGGGCGGTGGCACCCGGGGCCGCGGCCGCGGAGGAACCGCGCATCGATCTCAAGGTGCTCGTGGTGGACAACGGCGACAGCCCCGTCCAGGCCGTCACCGCGCAGCTCAGATCCACGGGCGTCCCGTACACCACCGTCGACCTGAACGACTCCGGCCGTCCGAGGATCACCGAGTCGTTCCTGAGCGACACGGTGAACGGCAGGCCCCGCGCCAAGTACCAGGGCGTCGTCCTGCCCA
The DNA here is from genome assembly GCF_056433405.1 of Streptomyces sp. NPDC044719. Taxonomy (NCBI): domain Bacteria; kingdom Bacillati; phylum Actinomycetota; class Actinomycetes; order Kitasatosporales; family Streptomycetaceae; genus Streptomyces; species Streptomyces sp. NPDC044719. Next base: position 523,273 of record NZ_JBWKHE010000005.1, on the reverse strand, counting down.
ACGAGGCCCCGTTCGGCGCGGGCTCCGCCGAGCAGACCGCTCTGGAGACGTACGAACGGACGTACGGCATCCCGCAGGTCGACGCCTACACCTGGGCGCACCCGGAGGTCGGCCTCGACTACACCAGCGAGGGCGGCTGGGCGGGCACGCTTGACGGGCGCGAGGCATCCGTCACCGCGGCCGGGAAGGCGGGCCGCTTCGGCTACCTCGAGGGTGCTTTCCGGTTCGAGGACAACGCCCCGTCCGTGCAGGAGAGTTACGGCTACGTCGCCCGGCCCCGCCCCGGCTTCACCAGCTACGTCGACATCCCCGTGCCGGGCGGCACCGGCCGCGGCAGCCTCGTCGGCGAGTACGCCCACGACGGCCGCCGCGAACTCGTCGTCACCTTCGCCTACAACGGCAACCAGCAGCAGTTCCGTCTGCTGGCCAGGGGCATCGTCGAGTGGCTCACCCAGGGCGTGCACCTGGGGCAGACCCGCAACTCCTTCGCGGTGCACGTCGACGACGTGTTCGCCCCGGACAGCCGCTGGGACACCGAACGCAACTGCACCCCGGGCGACTTCGACTGCACGGGCGGCGACGGCGAGGGCACCACTCCGATCCGCATGACCGCGGACGACGCCGCCTACGCCGCCCAGTGGCAGCGCGAGCACGGCTTCACCATGGACATGGTCTACAACGCCGGCTCCGGCGAGGAGTGGAAGACCGAGCACGGCGGCACCGACGCCCTCACCGACCGGCTGGTCGCCGACAAGGCGCAGTACCGCTGGGTCAACCACACCTACACGCACCCCTTCCTCGGCTGCGTGCAGGACACGTCCAGCGTGCCGTGGAGCTGCGCGAAGAACGCCGACGGCTCGACGAAGTACATGAGCCGTGCCGAGATCGCCGCGCAGATCCGCGACAACCACAACTGGGCCGTGGCCAAGGGCCTCCCGGTCGACCGCGCCGAGCTGGTCACCGGCGAGCACTCGGGCCTGAGGACCCTGCCCCAGCAGCCGGACGACAATCCCAACCTGGCCGGCGCCCTCGCCGACACCGGTGTCAAGTGGATCGCCTCGGACAACTCCCGCGAGCCCGGGCAGCGGGCGATCGGCAACGCGCTGACCGTCCCGCGCCACCCGATGAACGTGTACTACAACGTGGGCACGGCGGCCGAGATGGCCGACGAGTACAACTGGATCTACACCTCGCGCGGCGACGGCGGCAGCGGCGTCTGCGAGGACAACCCCACCTCGACCTGTCTGGACGAGCCGCTCGACACCACCACGGGCTACGCCGAGCACATCGTCCCGCAGGAGGCGCGCACCGCCCTCGGACACGCCCTCGCGGGTGATCCCCGGCCGCACTACGCGCACCAGTCCAACCTGGCCGAGGACCGGCTGCTCTACCCGGTCATGGAGAAGGTGCTCGCCGACTACCGGGCGCTGTTCGCCGGCAACACCCCGCTGGAGAACCCCCGGCACAGCGCCATCGGCACCGAGGTGCAGCGCCGCGCCGCCTGGCAGACCGCCCTGGCGAACGGACGGGTGACGGCGTACCGCATCGGCACCACCGTCACGGTCACGGCCCCGTCCGGCACCCAGATCCCGCTGACCGCCCCGGAGGGCACCAGGAAACAACTCCTCCTGGGCACCGCGCCCTTCGGCACCCCATACGCAGGATCCCGCTCAACCTGGACGACCCCGGCAGCACTCCAGTCGGCTCTCACACTCAAGTTGCCGTAAAGGGCAGCGCCCCTTCGTTTGGGGGCGCGGGGAACTGCGCGACCAGCCCGAACGATGCCCGCACTCGGCATCCGGACGCAGTTCCCCGCACAACATCCGCACCACAGGGGGAAACACGCATGAGGCGAACAGGCCGCCACGTCACCATGCTCACCGAAGGCACCTACCCACACGTCCACGGCGGCGTCAGCACCTGGTGCGACCAACTCGTCAAGGGCATGCCGGAGGTCGACTTCCACATCGTCTCCCTCACCGGCAGCGGCCGCGAACCCGTCACCTGGGACCTGCCGCCCAACGTCTGCGCACACACCTCGGTCCCCACCTGGGGCCCCCGCCCCGGCCGCGCCAGGCCCCCCTACGGCAAGGCCCGCCGCCGCTTCACCGACACCTACGAGCGTTTCCTGCTCTCCTTCCTCGACCCCGGCTCGCCCACCGACTTCGGCACGTCCCTGACCGAGCTGGCCGAACTCGCCCGCGACGGACGCCTGTCGGCCGCGCTGCGCACCGAGTCCGCGCTGCGGTCGCTGATGTGGATCTGGACGATGCCGCATCTGCCGACCGCCGCCGCCCGGCCCACCGTGCACGACGCGCTGACCGCGACCGACCTGCTGGAACACGCCCTGCGCCCGCTCGGCGTCCGCATCCCGGAGGACTCCGTCGCCCACGCCGTCAGCAGCGGCCTGGCGACCCTGCCCGCGCTCGCCGCCCGCCACCTGGACGGCGTACCGTTTCTGCTCACCGAGCACGGCATCTATCTGCGCGAGCGCTACCTCGGCTACCGCCGCGACGCACAGCGCTGGCCCGTGAAGGCGTTCATGCTCGGCTTCTACCGCGAGCTGAACTCGTACGGCTACCGCGCCGCCGATCTGATCACCCCGTGCAACCAGTACAACCGCCGCTGGGAGGAGCGCGGCGGCGCCGACCCCGGCAGGATCCGCACGGTCTACAACGGCGTCGACCCGGCCGCCTTCCCGCACGCCGGCCCCGAGCCCGAGGTCCCCACCCTCTCCTGGTGCGGCCGGATCGACCCCATCAAGGACCTGGAGACCCTGATCCGCGCCTACGCGATGGTGCGCGCCGAGATCCCCGCGACCCGGCTCAGGCTCTTCGGCCCGGTCCCGCCCGGCGGCGAGGCCTACCGCACCCGGCTGGAGAAGCTCGCCGCCGAACTGGGCGTCACCGACGGCCTGACCTTCGAGGGCCGTATCACCGAGGTCCGGCGTGCCTACGCGGCCGGGCACGTGGTGATGCTGTCGTCGATCTCCGAGGGCTTCCCGTTCTCCCTCATCGAGGCCATGTCCTGCGGCCGTACGACGGTGTCGACCGATGTCGGCGGGGTGCGCGAGGCCGTCGGCGACACGGGCCTGGTCGTGCCCCCGCGCGAGCCGGAGAAGATGGCGGCCGCCGCCCTGACCCTGCTCAGGGACGACCGAAAACGTCTCGAGCTGGGCGAGTTGTCGCGCCGGCGCGTCATCGACCGCTTCACGCTGCGCCGCTCGGTGGACGCCTTCCGCACCGTCTACAAGGAACTCGCGGGCGAGGACGAGGTGTACGAGCCCACGCTGGAGATGGTCGCCGACTGGACCCTGGAGCTGCGCGACCCGTGGTACGCAGGCGTAGCGGCGGACGGGTCCGGCCGGTGAGCGGAAGCGTCTGGCTCCCCCCGGGCTCCCGCCCGGACACCCTCCCGTACATCCCCCGGCAGCGCGCCACTCCCAGCTGGGCCCGGCCCGACCCGGTGGACGAACTCGCCGCCCGCCTCGAGGACTTCATCGCCGCCGCCGTCCACCCGGACGAGATCGCCGCGCTGCTGGAGTCCGACGGCCTCTCCGACGACCAGATACGCGAGCGGTACGGCGTCAAGAACTCCTTCGCGCTCGCCGAGACCCTCTACGAACGCGTCGAACGCCGCTACCCCGAGCCCGACGGGCCGGTGCCCGACCCCTGGCGGACCGGCCTGCTCGGCTGTCTGCTGCGCGGTGTCGTCTTCGCCCTGCCCGGCCTCGCCTACGTCCTCGGCGCGCCCCTGTTCGCCGGCGACGAGGACTTCGGCCTCCCGGCGGGCACGGTCCCGCTGCTCGCGGGCGCCCTGTGCGGCTGGACGTGGAACCAGGGCCTCGCCCACCGGGCGTACGCATGGCTGGGGCTCGGCGACCGGACGGCCGCGCGGCGTGCCCTGCTGCTCGGCGCCCCGGCCGGCGCCCTGCTCGGCTCCCTGGTCGCCCTGGCCTGTGCGGCCCAAGCCGCCCCGGCCGTGGTCGCCTTCGCCGCCGGGCAGTCCTGCTATCTGGCGGCGGCGACCGTCCTGCTGGTGATGGGCCGTGAACGGCTCCTGCTGGCCGCCCTCGCGCCGATGGCGACGGGCGCGGTCCTGTCCCTGGCCGCCCCTCTGCCGGAGGCTGCGAGCCTGGCCCTGCTGCTGGGCTCACTCGCGGCGGTGGCCGCCCTCGCCGTGCGCGAAGTGGCACCCGCCGCAAAGAAGGTGGGCGGGTGGACCGCCGGTCTCCTTGCCCTGCTCCCGCTGGGCGCGTCCGGCACCGCCCCCGCTCCCCGGCGCCCCGCCGGGCCCCGGCTCACGGGTTCCCTGCCGTACGCCCTGTTCGGGCTCGCCACCGGCGTTCTCGTGCTGTACGCGGCCCTCGGCGACGTCCTCGCGGGCGAGGCCGGCAGCGCGGTCGCCGCCCCTGCCGCCGTGGCACTCACTCTCAGCATGGGCCCCGCGGAGTGGCTGCTGTATCGATTCCGCAGCGAGGGCCTCGCCGCACTGCGTGCCAGCCGCACCGCCGGGGCCTTCCGGCGCACCACCGTCCTCACCGTCGTCGCGTGCCTGGCCGCCTACCTCGCCACCCTGCTCTTACTGAGCCTCGCCGCCTCCGCCCTGTGGCCGCACTCCCCGTCCCCCGGCGGCGTCCGGGCGGCCGGGCTGCTCCTGTTGGGTGTGGTGCTCTGGACGGGCCTGCTCCTCCAGTCGTTCGGCGCGATGACCGGCGCGACGACGGTGTGCTGCGCGGCCGCACTCGCCCAGACCCTCCTCCTCGTCACGCACGCCGTGGACCCGCACACCGCGGGCCTGGCCGTGTACGGCACGGCGGCCGTCGTCCAAGGCGCCCTGGTGTGCGCCCTGCTGGGGAGGGCAACAGCCCACCGATGAGCACTCTCCTGGTCCCGTACTACGAGCACCCGTCCGCACGCCCCGCCGAATGGGAGGCGATCGTGGCCGCCGCGCCCCGTCTCTACGGGGTGGTCCTCAACCCCGCCAGCGGGCCCGGCGACCGCCCCGACGCGGCCTTCGCCGAGGTCGCCGCCCGGCTGCGGGACGCGGGCGTCCGGGTCCTCGGGTACGCCGACACCGACTACGGCCGCCGCGCCACCACCGACGTCGTCCGCGACCTCACCCGGCACCGCGACTGGTACGGCACCGACGGCGCCTTCCTCGACCAGGTCCCCTCCGGGCCCGAGCAGTTCGAGTACTACCAGCGACTGGCGGTGGCCGCCTGGGGCGTCGGCTGCGGCACCCTCGTCCTCAACCACGGCACGGCACCGCACCCCTGCTACGCCCGCATCGCCGACGTCCTCGTCACCTTCGAGGGCACCTGGTCGTCCTACCGCGCGCTGCGCCCCGAGCCCTGGCCCGGCGGCGGCGACGTCCGGCTCTGCCACCTCGTGTACGACGTGCCGCCCGACGCCGACCCGGAGGGCCTGGCCAGGGCGCGGGGCGCGGCGGTGCACTGTGCGGTGCCCGGCAGCGGCGATCATCCTTGGGGCACACTGCCGTACCCCCTGCACCGCCCGGAGAACACCCCGTGAGACGCACGTCCTTGCTCGTCGCCCTGCTCGTCCTGCTGCTCGCCGGCTGCACCCAGCAGAAGGCCGACGACAAACCGGGCCCGCGCTGGCAGCCCCGCCCCGGCACCGCCTGGCAGTGGCAGCTCAGCGGGCGCCTGGACACCTCCGTCGACGTGCCGGTCTACGACATCGACGGCTTCGACCACTCCGAGGCCACCGTCACGCGCCTGCACCGCGAGGACCGCAAGGTCATCTGCTATCTGTCCACCGGCGCCTGGGAGGAGTTCCGCCCGGACGCCGGGAAGTTCCCCCGGGCCGTCCTCGGGCGCGGCAACGGCTGGAAGGGCGAACGCTGGCTGGACATCCGCCGCACCGACGTCCTGGAGCCCCTCATGGCGGCCCGGATCGACATGTGCCGCGACAAGGGCTTCGACGCGGTGGAGCCCGACAACATGGACGGTTACCGCAACGACACGGGCTTCCCGCTGAAGGCCGCCGACCAGCTCCGCTACAACCGCCTCATCGCCCGACTGGCCCACGACCGGGGACTGGCCGTCGGCCTCAAGAACGACCTGGACCAGATCCCCGAGCTGGTCGGTGACTTCGACTTCGCGGTCAACGAGCAATGCGCCCAGTACGGCGAGTGCGCGGCCCTGAAGCCGTTCACCGACGCGGGCAAGGCCGTCTTCCACGTCGAGTACGAGGTGCCCACCCGCCGCTTCTGCGCGGAGTCCCGCCGCCTGAAGCTCAGTTCGCTGCTCAAGAAGTACGAACTAGGGGTGTGGCGACAGGCCTGCTGAGCCCGGCACCGGAGACCGCGGTGCCCGCCACCCGGTCGGCGAGGGAACGCCGGCCGGGGGAGAGGACCGGCAGCGCGTTCAGCAGGAACAGCACCACCGCGACCGCCCACACCAGCACCGACAGCACGACCTGGCCCTCGACCAGCAGCACGCAGGCCACCGCGTACACGGCGACGTCCGCCACGGTGGTGACGGCGGCCCGCCGCGCTGCCCGGCGCGGGAGGCTCGGCGTGACCTTCAGCCCGACCAGGGCCTTGCCGACCGTGCGCCCGGCCAGCGCCAGGCACGCCCACTGGTAGAGGAACACCGTCAGCACCAGCAGCCCGAAGGCCTGCTCGACGTACAGCACCGACTTGTTCCACAGCGAGAGCCCCAGCTCCTGGGAGGCGTCGACGACGTCACCGCGCGAGGTCAGCAGGTCGAAGCCGCCGCGGGTGGCCAGCTCGGGCACGTCGGTGACGAGCGCCGATATCCGGTGGAAGGTGAGCACGGCGAGCGCCGAGGCCAGCGCCAGCACCAGCGCGAAGTCGACGGACCAGGCCACGGCACGGCGCAGCTTCGGCATGAACATCCCCCGATCACTTGTGTGTTCGGGGGACGAAGCTAGCGGCCGGGCGGCCGGGGCAGGAGGGGGACGGGGAGATCGTTTCAGCCCAGTGACAGAACGACCAGCGCCGTCGTCGCCGCCGTCTCCGCGAGTCCGCCGAACACATCCCCGGTGACCCCGCCGAAGCGGCGCGTGCAGTGCCGCAGCAGCGCTTCGGCGGCGATCAGGGAGAGGACGACCGCGCACACCGTCCGGACCACGTCGTACGGTCCCCAGAAGGCGCTCACCGCTGCCGCCGCCCCCGTGACGGCGACGGCGCTGAGCAGCGCCCCGCGCGGGGGCACCACGCCCGCGACCGCCGCCCCCAGCCCCTCCGGCCGGGCCGCCGGCACTCCCGCCCGGGCCGCCAGGGTCAGGGCCAGCCGGGCGACCGTGGCGGAGACGACCGCCGCGAAGACGCCCCGGGCCCAGGAGGCGTCGTAGGCCTGGGCGAGTGCGGCGACCTGCGCGAGCAGGACGAGGACGAGGGTGATGACCCCGAACGGCCCGATGTCCGACTGCTTCATGATCCGCAGCGCGTCCTCGGCGGGCTTCCCGCTGCCCAGCCCGTCGGCGGTGTCCGCCAGCCCGTCCAGATGCAGCCCCCGGGTGAGGACGGCCGGCACGGCCGCGGTGGCCGCGGCGGCGAGCAGCCCGCCCGCCCCGAGGAACAGCAGCACCAGCCCGACGGCGGCGGCGGCCACGCCGACGGCCAGCCCCGCGAGCGGAGCGCTGAGCATGCCGGCCCGCGCGGCCTCCCTGTCCCACCGGGTCACCCGGACCGGGAAGACCGTGAGGGTGCCGAAGGCGAAGCGGAGACCGTCGAGGGGCGAGATTGCGGGCACCGGCGCAGGCTACCGGCCGGTCACGAGAGCGGGCACGGCGGCCGAGGATAAAGTTCACATATGGGATGGTTCGAGCGGAACATCATGGAACCCGGCAAGCTGCCACTGCTCCTCGCACTCATCTCGTTCGTGCTGACCTTTCTGATCACCCGGGGCATCACCCGTCTCATCCGGGCGGGCAAGGGCCCCTTCCGCAACATCAGCGGCAGCGGCGGTGTCCACGTCCACCACGTGGTCCCCGGCGTCATCCTGACGATCGTCGGCGGCTTCGGCGCGGTCGCCGGCGGCCAGCACGGCTTCGGCTCGTGTCTGGCCGCCGTGCTCTTCGGCATCGGGGCGGGACTCGTCCTCGACGAGTTCGCCCTGGTCCTGCACCTCGCCGACGTCTACTGGACCCCGGACGGCCGCAAGAGCGTCGAGATGGTCGTCCTCACCGCCTCCCTCGTCGGCCTGCTCCTGCTCGGCTTCTCGCCGCTGGGCGTCAACGACCTCTCCGAGGACCAGCAGCAGAACCGTGCCGTCGTCCTCGGGAACGTCCTCGTGAACTTCGGGTTCGCCCTCATCGCCCTGTTCAAGGGCAAGGTCCGCCTCGCGGTCCTGGGCGTGATCATCCCCCTCGTCGCCCTGGTCGCCGCCCTGCGGCTGGCCCGCCCCACCTCCCCCTGGGCCAAGCGGTTCTACCGCAACCGCCCCCGTGCCCGTGCGAAATCCGGCCTCCGGGCCTACCACCACGACCGCCGCTGGGTGGGCCCCCGGCGCAGATTTCAGGACTGGATCGGCGGCGCGCCCGACCCCGAGCCCGTCCGGTCGCTCGAACGCCGCTGACGCATTCGCCGCCGACGCGGCGCTCCGGCCGCGTACAGCACCAGCACGGCCGCGATCGCCGCCAGATGCTCCTTGCCCGCGAGGTTCTCCTTCACGGCGACCTCGACGACCATGGCCGCGATCACCACCGCCGCCGTGCCATACGCGCGATAGCGCAGGCCCAGGTAGACGGCAAGACCCACCACCGCGGCCGAGGGCCCGCTGTCCACGACCCGCGCGTCCGAGGCGGGCAGACCCAGCGGGGAGTCCGGGCCCAGCCAGATGCCGAGCCGGGCGTAGAGCGTGCCCGCGAGCGTCGCGAGGTAGGCGATGAACAGGGCCCGCCGCCACCCCAGGCACAGCTCCGCGATACCGAACACCAGCAGGATCTGCGCCAGCGCGCCCCACACCGGCAGATCCAGCGCGGGCACGAACAGCGACAGCGGCGTCCGCAGCAGCGCGAGCCACAGCGGGTCCTCGGCCCGCACGGCACCGACGTCCTGAACGAACCGGTAACCCCACGACTGGTTGTGCACGAAGTGCAGCACGGCCGTGAGACACACGGCGCCGGCCGCCATCGGCACCGCGCGCAGCCGCTGCTCCCGCAGCGGCCCGCGCACCGCGGTGTACAGCTGCCCCCATTCGGCGCGGGCCCCGCGGGCGAGCGTGGTCATCGAGCGGTCGTCCTCGTCCGTGCGTCGGTACGTCTGAGGGTGTCTGCGACTCAGTCAAACCGACACCACGTTCCAAGACCGACCGGAACGGGACGAAGTTGAGCCAGGTGTGCGTGACCTGGATCGCTACTGCTCGGCGGAAGCCTCCGAGGTCTCCTCCTCCGCCGGCTGCTCGGACTCCTTCGGCTTCTCGGGCAGCTCCGCCGCCAGCGCCGCGGCCGCCTGCACCAAGGGAAGCGCCAGCAGGCCGCCCGCGCCCTCGCCGACCGTCACACCCTGGGTCAGCAGCGGCTCCAGGGCCATCCGGTCCAGCGCCTTCGCCTGTCCGGGCTCGCCGCTGTCGTGCGCGGCCAGCCACCAGTCCGGTGCCCGGAACGCGATCCGCTGCCCGACCAGCGCACACGCGGCCGTCACGACCCCGTCGAGCACCACCGGCAGCTTCCGCACGGCACTCTGCAGCAGGAAGCCCGTCATCGCCGCGAGATCGGCCCCGCCCACCGTCGCCAGCAACTGCAACTGGTCCCCGAGCACCGGCCGGGCCCGGCGCAGCGCGTCGCGGATCGCCGCACACTTGCGCATCCAGGCCAGGTCGTCGATCGCCAGCCCGCCCCGCCCGGTGACCACCGACGCGTCGACCCCGCACAACGCCGCGACCAGCACGCCCGCCGCCGTCGTCCCGCCGACGCTCACATCGCCGAGCACCACCAGATCCGTACCGGAGTCGGCCTCCTCGTCGGCCACCGCGACCCCGGCCCGGAACGCCGCCTCGGCCTCCTCCAGAGTCAGCGCGTCCTCTACGTCGATCCGGCCGCTGCCGCGCCGCACCCGATGCCGTACGACGTCCTCGGGCAGGGCCTCGGGGTCACAGTCCAGGCCCATGTCGACGATCCGCACCGGCACGCCGAGCCGCCGTGCGAGCACCGAGACGGGCCTGCCGCCCTCCAGCACCTCGCGCACCAACTCCCCGGCACCGCCCGCCGGCCGGGCCGAGACGCCCAGCTCCGCGACGCCGTGGTCACCGGCGAAGAGCACCACCCGCGGCCGGTCGACCGGCCGCACCGGCACCGCGGACTGCGCCGCCGCCAGCCACTCACCCAGGTCGTCGAGGCGGCCCAGCGATCCTGGCGGCACGATCTGCCGCTCCCGGCGCGCCTCGGCGTCACGGCGTACCCCGCCGTCCGGACGCTCGATCAGATCGGTGAAGTCGTCGAGATTAAGCGAGCTCATTCGCCGAACAGTACCGGCACCGATCGAACAGCACGGCGCCACATCGCGACTCCGTCACGGCGACGTCGTTGCACCCAAGATCGGCATCCCATACGTTCCCGTTTGCAGCGGATTGTCGTACGTCCCTGCCGTACGTCTCGCGCCCGGGAGCCGCCCATGCCCGAACTTCCCGCCCCCTCCGTCCCCCAGGCGCCCGCGCCGGTCCACGAACCGCGCCGCGAGGACTGCCCCTGGTGCGGCTCCGGCCGGCTGCGCAACCGGCTGCGCACCGGTGACCTGCGGCAGTACAAGCCGGGCAACTTCACCGTCGACGACTGCCGCGACTGCGGCCACACCTTCCAGAACCCCCGTCTCACGGCCGAGGGCCTCGCCCACTACCGCCGGACCGTGCGCGGAGCGCCCAGGGACCCCACGGCCGACGCCCTCGTCGCACTGCGCGCCGGACAGCACCGCCACCGGTCGGCCGCCCGGGCGATGCTGCGGGTCGGGGAGCCGGAGAGCTGGCTGGACGTGGGGACGGGCCAGGCGCGCTTCCCGGCGACGGCCCGGGAGTTCTTCCCGTACACCTCCTTCGACGGCCTGGACGACACCCCTGACGTGGTCCGGGCCGTCTCGGCCGAACGCGTCGAGGAGGCCCACGTCGGCCGTCTGCCGGACCCCCGGATCTCAGGCCCGCTGCGCGCCCGCTACGACGTGGTCAGCATGCTTCACCACCTGGAGGGCGCCCCCGACCCCCGCGCGGAACTCCACGCCGCCCTCCACGTCCTGCGCCCCGGCGGCCACCTGCTCATCGAGACCCTCGACCCCCGCAGCGTCTTCGCCGCGCTCCTGGGCCGCTGGTGGCTCCCCTACGACCAGCCCCGCCACCTCCACCTGCTGCCCCCGCGCAACCTCCGGGCCGAACTGGAGACGACCGGCTGCACGGTCCTCACCCTCGACCACCGCCCCACCCACATCCCCCACGACCTCTCCGGCGCGACGTCCCTGGCCCTCTCCCACGCCCTCCCGGCCCCGGACACCCCCTGGCGCGCCATCCCCCCACCCCCCTTCCGCCGCCACGCCCGCGAGGCCCTCCTGCGAGCGGGCCTCCCCCTGGTGGGGGCGGCGGCCCTGGCAGACCACCTACTGGCCCCGGTGGCCCGCCGCACACGCTTGGCGAACACGTACCGCGTCATCGCCCGCAAACAGCCGGTCGCTTAGCCTGCGGGCTGCCGGTCCCGCTCAGCTGCGGGCATGCGTGCCGCTAGGGGCGGCACGGGTGGGCGCAGCGGCACCCCGCCACGCCGGGCTGCGCACCCACCCCGCCCCAGCCCCCGCCCACAGCACCCGTCACCCCCGCAGCACCACAGCCTGCCCCGCCACCACCAACAGCACCTGCTCACACTGCTCAGCGAACCCCGCGTTCAGCCGCCCGAGTTCATCCCGATACCGCCGCCCCGACGCGGTCGACGGCACGATCCCCGACCCCACCTCGTTGGACACGGCGACAACGGTCCGCCGACTCGAACGCACCGCCTCCGTCAACTCCCGCACCCGCTCCCGCAACGCCTTCTCCCCCCGCTCCGCCCACACCGCGTCGTCCCACGCCCCCACGGAGTCCATCGCATCCGTCAGCCACAACGACAGACAGTCGATGAGCAGAGGGGGCCCCTCTTCCCCCAGCAACGGCACCAGATCGCAGGTCTCCACCGTCCGCCACGACCCCGGCCGCCGCTCCCGGTGCGCGGCCACCCGCACCGACCACTCGGTGTCCCCGTTGCGCGACCCGCCCGTCGCCACGTACAGCACGTCGGGAAAGGCCTCCAACCGGCGCTCGGCCTCCACCGACTTGCCCGACCGCGCCCCGCCCAGCACCAGGGTCCGCCGCGGTACGTCCGGCACGTCCTCGTACGCCCCCACCGCCAGCGTCGCCCCGTCCGGCACCGCCCGCGCCCCGGCCGCCGCGAGCCGCCGCCCGAGCTCCGGGCCCGGCGGCACGTCGTGGTCCAGATGGACGGCGACCACATCGGTCGTCGGCCCCACCGCCCCCACCGCCCGCAGCCTCGCCAGCGCGTCCGGCCGCCCCGCGACATCCGCGAGGACCATGTCGTACGGCTCCGCCGGTTCCGCCAGCCCCGCCGGCGCCCCGCCCGGCGGCAGATACAGCAGCCGCTGCCCCTCCGGCCCGGTCACCGCGTACCCCGTGCCCGGCGCGTCCATCGCCACCGCCCGCACCCGGTGCCCCGTCAGCAGCGTCAACTCCTGCCCGTCCGGCACTCGTCCGGGTTGCGGCAGCCCGGCCGGCACCTCGACCGCGGGCCCGTCATGCGGATGCGACAACAGCACCTGCCGCACGCCGGTCAGCGAACGCCCCGCCCGAGCCGCCGCGAACGCCGCTCCGGGCGTCAGGTCGAGCAGCAGAGCCCCGTCCAGGAGCAACGCGGTGGCCGCCCGCGCATCCGGCCCGAGTGCGGCCGCACAGGCCGCGCAGGGACAGTCGGGGCGGGGGAGTCCCGCAGGGGCGCCGGTGCCGAGCAAAGTCAGTTCCACGCCCCGATTCTCACCCGTGAGCTTGGATCATGCGTGACGGAGACGCCCCAAGGGGCGCGGGGAACCGCGCGACCAGCCCCACACGGCCCGCACCCGCCCCGACAACCCGTACACCCGGGACGCCTATAACGCCCCGCCCGGCGGAACGCTTACGCTCGGGGCAGGAGCCGGACCAAGATCCGGCTCCCGCTGTGCAGTGTGCTCACACACATGGGAGGCGTACATGGCGGCATGGACGTGGCGGTTCGAGAAGGCCGACGGGGCTGAGGTCCAGCCCGCGGTACCGCCGGAGGACTTTCCCACCCAGGGGGATGCCGAGTCCTGGATCGGGGAGCACTGGAAGGCCCTCCAGGAAGGCGGTGCCGACCAGGTGCGGCTGTTCGAGGACGCCACGGAGATCTACGGGCCGATGAGCCTGCACGCGGCCGAGGCGTGAGCCCGGGGCGGGGGCCGACGGCCCTCGCCCACCTCGACTTCCTCCGGCTGCCTCAGCCCCGTACGCCGCACAGGTGCAGCAGCGCCGCCACTGCGCGGTACGGATCCGTACGCCCGGCCTTCTCCTCCACCGCGAGCAGCGTCCGGGCGTCGCCCGGGACCTCCGCGCCGTCGGCCACCAAGTCGGTGAACACGCTCACCCCGTACCAGGCGTGCAGCGGCGCCCCGATCCCCGCGAGCGTCGACGTCAGATCCTTCAGCCGGTCGGCCCGTACGTCGAGCCCCAGCCGGACGGGGGTTCCCCCGTTCGAGTCTCTTCGAGAATGGGGGAGGCCGGCGGTCGTGTCGAAGGCGCTCAGCGCTTCGGCCCAGGCGCCGGACAGCCCCGGCCGCAGTGCGAGCGCGTCCCCGTTGCGCACGAGCAGGGACAGCAGCCCCCCGTGCGCGAGCATCCGGGCGAGACCCGCCAGCAGCGGGTCGGGCTCCTCCACGTACATGAGCACGCCATGACACAGCACCACGTCGAAAGCGCCCGGCAGGAAGTGCACGCCGGTGTCCCGGCCGTCGCCCTCGATGATCCGCATCCGCTTCCGGATGCCCTCGGGTTCCCCCGCGAGGGACTCCCGGGCCACGGCGATCATCTTCGGGTCCTGCTCCAGACCGGTCACCTGGTGCCCCGCCCGGGCCAGCCGCAGCGCCTGCGTGCCCCGGCCCATGCCCACGTCGAGCACCCGCAGCCGCTGCCCGACCGGGAACCGCCCGGATATCTGCTCGTCCAGCTGCCGGGCGACCAGCTCCTGCCGGACCACATCGCGCAGCCCTCCCGGCCCGGTCACCCAGGCATCCGCCGCGCTCTCGGAAAACGGCGTCGTGGTCAGGGCCGCTCTCCGCGCTTGACCTGCGGCTTCGGCAGCCGGAGCCGGCGCATCTGGAGGGAGCGCATCAGGGCGTAGGCGACCGCGCCACGCCTGTTCTCGCCGGCGAACCGCTCGGCCAGCTGCTTCTTCAGGCGGAAGGCGGAGACGAACGAGTCGAGCACGATCAGCACGATCACCACGAGCCACAGCAGCAGCGCGATGTTCTGCAGCGAGGCCACGCGCACCATGCTCAGCACGAGGATGACCACGGCCATCGGCAGGAAGAACTCCGCGACGTTGAACCGCGAGTCGACGAAGTCGCGCGCGAACCGGCGAACCGGCCCCTTGTCACGGGCGGGCAGATACCGCTCGTCGCCGCTGGCCAGCGCCTGGCGCTGGCGCTCCAACGCGGTACGGCGCTCCGCGCGCTGTCGCTTGGCGGCCTCCTTGCGCGTCGACGACGTGTTGGCCACGCTGCGGCGCTGCGACTGGGCCGCGCTGCGCTTGGGCGTGGGGCGGCCCTTGGGGGCCTCGGGGTGACGGGGCTGACTGGAGTCGGTCTCCGGCGCCTTCACGGCGTCCTGGGCCTTCTCATCCTTCGCACGGCTACGGAACACAAAACCCAAGGGTAAGGGCTTCCGGGCATGGACCCCAGCCCCGTGGGGAACGATCCGGCAACACCAGTCGTCTGTATGGGGACAGAGGGGACGATGTGTACGGCTCCGGCGGTTTCCCGGGATGCAAGCCTCCGGTAACCCCGGGGACCACCTACTCCCTACGCCGGAGCGGGACCGTCCACAGTCGTCCTTGGGGATGAGCGCATCCGTCCCCGAACAGTGCGGTAATGGATGCAGGGCCCGTACTGTGGGTTCTGTCGCAGGAGCTGGAGCCGGTTCGGTCAGAAGGGGGCGCGCGAAGCCCATGAGCGGTGTCATGAAGCGTATGGGGATGATCTTCCGCGCGAAGGCGAACAAGGCCCTTGACCGGGCCGAGGACCCGCGCGAGACCCTCGATTACTCGTACCAGAAGCAGCTGGAGCTCCTCCAGAAGGTGCGCCGCGGCGTCGCCGACGTGGCGACCAGCCGTAAGCGCCTGGAGCTGCAGCTGGCTCAGCTGAACAAGCAGTCCTCCACGCTGGAGGACCAGGGCCGCAAGGCGCTCGCGCTGGGCCGTGAGGACCTGGCCCGTGAGGCGCTCTCCCGCCGGGCCGCCCTCCAGCAGCAGGTGACCGACCTGGAGACCCAGCACGCGACGCTCCAGGGCGAGGAGGAGAAGCTCACCCTCGCGGCCCAGCGGCTGCAGGCCAAGGTCGACGCCTTCCGTACGAAGAAGGAGACGATCAAGGCGACGTACACGGCGGCCCAGGCGCAGACCCGGATCGGCGAGGCCTTCTCCGGCATCTCGGAGGAGATGGGCGACGTCGGCCTGGCCATCCAGCGCGCCGAGGACAAGACGGCCCAGCTCCAGGCCCGCGCCGGCGCGATCGACGAGCTGCTCGCCTCCGGGGCGCTGGACGACCCCTCCGGCATGCACAAGGACGACATCCAGGCCGAGCTGGACCGGCTCTCCGGTGGTACGGATGTAGAGCTGGAACTGCAGCGGATGAAGCAGGAGCTGGCCGGGGGCCCGGCCGCCGGGCAGCAGGCCATCGAAGGCGGTGGCACGAGCCAGTCGCAGCAGCAGGACCGGCAGCAGCCGCAGGACACCCCGCGCTTCGACAAGCAGTAGGGGCCCACGCCTAGGAGGGCGACATGATCGTACGGATCATGGGGGAGGGCCAGGTGAGGCTGGCCGACGGCCACCTCACCGAACTGAACAAGCTGGACGACGAGCTCCTGGCCGAAATGGAGAACGGCGACGGCCCCGCCTTCCGTCGCACCCTCCAGGCCCTGCTGGCCAGGGTCCGCGACCTCGGCGACCCCCTCCCGGACGACTCCCTGGAACCCTCGGAACTGATCCTCCCGTCCCCGGACGCGACGCTCGAGGAAGTCCGGGAGCTCCTGAGCGACGACGGCCTGATCCCAGGCTGACTGAGCTGCGGGCATGCGTGCCGCTAGGGGCGGCACGGGTGGGCGCAGCGGCACCCCGCTACGCCGGGCTGCGCACCCACCCCCGCCCCAGCCCCGACGCCGAGCACTTCACACAAACAGAGCCGGCCCAGTTACCGTAAACAGCCGTGAGCACACTCGCGCGGGCCAAAGTCCAGGCCAAGGCACACCCCCTGGCCGTGGACGCCGTCCTGGCCGCAGGCGTCCTGGCCTGCATGGTCGCCGGCTCCTTCGTGGAACCCCGGCACCGCGACACCGTCAGCTGGGCCCTGCGCACCCCCGACCCCCTCAGCCTCGTCCTCATGGTCCTCGGCGCCGCCGCCCTGGTCTTCCGCCGCCGCGCCCCCATGACGGTCCTGGTCCTCACCGGCACGGTCGCCGTCGTGGAGTCCGTCACCGGCGACCCCCGCACCCCCGTCGCCATGTCCGCCGTCATCGCCCTGTACACCGTCGCCTCCACCACCGACCGCCCCACCACCTGGCGGGTCGGCCTGCTCACCACGACCGTGCTGACCGGCGCCGCCATGGCCGCCGGCCCCCTGCCCTGGTACGCCCAGGAGAACCTCGGCATCGTGGCCTGGGCCGGCATCGGCGCCACCGCGGGCGACGCCGTCCGCAGCCGCCGCGCCTTCATCCAGGCCATCCGGGAACGCGCCGAACGCGCCGAACGCACCCGCGAGGAGGAGGCCCGCCGCCGGGTCGCCGAGGAACGCCTGCGCATCGCCCGGGACCTGCACGACGTCGTCGCCCACCACATCGCCCTGGTCAACGTCCAGGCCGGCGTCGCCGCCCACGTCATGGACAAACGCCCCGACCAGGCCAAGGAGGCCCTCGCGCACGTCCGGGAGGCCAGCCGCTCCGCCCTCAACGAGCTGCGGGCCACCGTCGGGCTGCTCAGACAGTCCGGTGACCCGGAGGCCCCCACCGAACCCGCCCCGGGCCTGGACCGCCTCGACGAACTCGCCGGCACCTTCCGCAACGCCGGACAGCGCATCGAGGTCGCCCGCACCGACCAGGGCACCGCCCTGCCCGCGGCCGTCGACCTGGCCGCCTACCGGATCATCCAGGAGGCCCTGACGAACGTGCAGAAGCACGCCGGGCCGCACGCCAAGGCCGAGGTCAGCGTCGTACGGGTCGGACCGAACATCGAGATCACCGTGCTCGACGACGGCAGCGGCGAGGACGCGGACCCGGACAGCGGCGGCGGCCACGGCCTGCTCGGCATGCGGGAGCGCGTCAGCGCCCTGCGCGGCACCCTCACCACCGGTCCCCGCTACGGCGGCGGCTTCCGCGTCCATGCGATCCTGCCGGTCAAGAACCGCACACCGACCGGGGAGGACCCCGCATGACCATCCGTGTCCTGCTCGCCGACGACCAGGCGCTGCTGCGCAGCGCCTTCCGTGTGCTCGTCGACTCCGAGCCCGACATGGAGGTGGTGGGCGAGGCGTCCGACGGCGCGGAAGCGGTGCGGATGACCAAGGAGCAGCACGCCGACGTCGTCCTCATGGACATCCGGATGCCCGGCACCGACGGTCTCGCCGCGACCCGCATGATCAGCGCCGACCCCGAACTCGCCGACGTCCGCGTGGTCATCCTGACGACGTTCGAGGTCGACGACTACGTCGTGCAGTCGCTGCGCGCCGGCGCCTCCGGCTTCCTCGGCAAGGGCTCCGAGCCCGAGGAACTGCTGACCGCGATCCGGACCGCCGCCGGCGGCCAGGCCCTGCTGTCCCCGGCGGCCACCACGGGCCTCATCGCCCGCTTCCTCGCCCAGGACCCGGCCGACGACGGCGAGCGCGACCCGGCCCGCGCCGAGCGACTCGACTCGCTCACCGGGCGGGAGCGCGAAGTGCTAGTCCAGGTCGCCGGAGGACACTCCAACGACGAGATCGCCGAGCGCCTCGAAGTCAGCCCGCTGACGGTGAAGACGCACGTCAACCGGGCCATGGCCAAGCTGGGCGCCCGGGACCGGGCCCAGCTCGTGGTCACCGCGTACGAGTCCGGACTGGTCCGTCCAAGGGTGGAGTGAGCACGACCCGGGTGTACTGCGCCCGGAGTATGCGCGGCATAAGGAAATGGACCTGGGGCCTACGAAATCGGGGGCTCTGATGGCTCAGGGTGTGAGAGGCGGGTGCTCATCTGCGCGCTCGCTGCCGCTTCTGCCGCTAACAGAAGAGAGACCCTCACCCATGTCCTGGCTGTCGAAATTCAGCCTCGCGCAACGGGCCCTGATAGGGCTGATGTCGATCATCGCGCTCGTCTTCGGGGCGATCGCGATACCCCAGCTCAAGCAGCAGCTGCTGCCCACCATCGAACTGCCCATGGTGTCCGTGCTGGCGCCGTATCAGGGCGCGTCTCCGGACGTGGTCGAGAAGCAGGTCGTCGAACCCATCGAGGACAACCTCGAAGCCGTCGACGGCATCAGCGGCGTCACCTCCACCGCCAGCGAGGGCAACGCCGTGATCATGGCGTCCTTCGACTACGGCAACGACACCAAGCAGCTCGTCGCCGACGTCCAGCAGGCCGTCAACCGGGCCCGCGTCCAGCTCCCGGACGACGTCGACCCGCAGATCGTCGCCGGTTCCACGGACGACATGCCGACCGTCGTCCTCGCCGTCAGCTCCCAGCGGGACCAGCAGGCCCTGGCCGACCAGCTCGACAAGACCGTCGTGCCGGACCTCAAGAGCATCGACGGCGTCGGCCAGGTCACCGTCGACGGTGTGCGGGACCTCCAGGTCGCCGTCACCCCCGACAACGCGAAACTCGCGAAGGCGGGCCTCACCCCGCAGTCCCTCATGCAGGCGCTCCAGGCGGGCGGCGCCACCGTCCCGGCCGGCTCCTTCGACGAGGACGGCGCCAACCGCACGGTCCAGGTCGGCGGCGGCTTCACCTCGCTGAAGCAGATCCAGGACCTGATGGTCACGGGCGAGCCCGGCAAGGGGAAGCCGGTGCGCCTCGGCGAGGTCGCCACGGTGAAGCAGCAGGAGGCCCCGGCCGACTCCATCACCCGCACGGACGGCAAGCCCAGCCTCTCCGTCGCCGTCACCATGGACCGCGACGGCAGCGCGGTCGCGATCTCCGAGGCCGTCCAGGACAAGCTCCCCGACCTCCGCAAGGACCTCGGCTCCGGCGCCGACCTCACGGTCGTCAGCGACCAGGGCCCGGCGGTCTCGAAGTCCATCAAGGGCCTGACCACCGAGGGCGCGCTCGGTCTGCTCTTCGCGGTCCTGGTGATCCTGGTCTTCCTGGCCTCGATCCGCTCCACCCTCGTGACCGCGGTCTCCATCCCGCTGTCCGTGGTCCTCGCCCTGATCGTGCTGTGGACGCGCGACCTGTCGCTGAACGTCCTGACGCTGGGCGCGCTGACGATCGCCATCGGCCGCGTGGTCGACGACTCGATCGTGGTCCTGGAGAACATCAAGCGGCACCTCGGCTACGGCGAGGAGCGCCACTCGGCGATCCTCCAGGCCGTCCGTGAGGTCGCGGGCGCGGTGACGTCCTCGACGCTCACCACGGTCGCGGTGTTCCTGCCGATCGGCCTGGTCGGCGGCATGGTGGGCGAGCTGTTCGGCTCGTTCAGCCTGACGGTCACGGCCGCCCTGCTGGCCTCGCTCCTCGTCTCCCTGACGGTCGTACCGGTCCTGTCGTACTGGTTCCTGCGCCCGCCGAAGGGGACCCCGGAAGACGCGGACGAGGCACGCCGCCTCGCGGAGGAGAAGGAAGCCAAGAGCCGCCTCCAGCGCATCTACGTCCCGGTCCTGCGCTTCGCGACCCGCCGCCGCCTCACCAGCGTGGCCCTCGCGATCGTCGTCCTCGTCGGCACGTTCGGCATGGCGCCGCTGCTGAAGACGAACTTCTTCGACCAGGGCGAGCAGGAAGTCCTCAGCGTCAAGCAGGAGCTGAAGCCCGGCACCAGCCTGGCGGCGACCGACGCCCAGGCGAAGAAGGTCGAGCAGCTGCTCGCCGACACCAAGGGCGTGAAGGACTACCAGGTCACCATCGGTTCGTCCGGCTTCATGGCCGCCTTCGGCGGTGGCACGGACACCAACCAGGCCTCGTACCAGGTCATGCTGGACGACTCGGTGCCGTTCGAGGACGTCCAGGACGACATCGAGAAGGGCCTGGCCGGCCTCAAGGGCATCGGCACGACCACCATCGCCGCCGGTGACGGCTTCGGCGCCCAGGACCTCAGCGTCGTGGTGAAGGCCGCCGACGCCGATGTCCTGCGTACGGCGTCCGAGCAGGTCCGCAAGACGGTCGCCTCGCTCGACGACGTCACGGACGTCACCAGCGACCTGGCGCAGAGCGTGCCGCGCATCTCGGTGAAGGCCAACGACAAGGCGGCCGCGGCCGGCTTCAACGACCAGACCCTGGGCGCCGCCGTCGCGCAGGCGATCCGCGGCACCAACGCGGCCAAGGCGACCCTCGACGACAGTGAACGCGACGTCGTCATCCGCTCGGCGAAGCCCGCGCAGACCCTGAAGCAGCTTCAGGACCTGAACCTGGGCGCGGTGAAGCTCGGCGACATCGCGACGGTGAAGCAGATCGACGGCCCGGTCTCCATGACCCGGATCGACGGCCAGCGCGCGGCCACCATCTCCGCGAAGCCGACCGGCGACAACACGGGCGCGGTGAGCACCAAGCTCCAGTCCGAGATCAGCGCTCTGAAGCTCCCGGACGGCGCCACGGCGTCGATCGGCGGTGTCTCCGAGGACCAGGACGAGGCGTTCCTCAACCTGGGCCTGGCGATGCTGGCGGCCATCGCGATCGTCTTCATGCTGCTGGTCGGCACCTTCAAGTCCCTGGTCCAGCCGCTGATCCTGCTCGTCTCCATCCCGTTCGCGGCCACCGGCGCCATCGGCCTCCTGGTGGCGACCGGCACCCCGATGGGTGTCCCCGCGATGATCGGCATGCTGATGCTGATCGGCATCGTGGTGACGAACGCGATCGTGCTGATCGACCTGATCAACCAGTACCGCAAGCAGGGCTACGGCGTCGTCGAGGCCGTCATCGAGGGCGGCCGCCACCGGCTGCGCCCGATCCTCATGACCGCCCTGGCGACGATCTTCGCCCTGCTCCCGATGGCCCTCGGCATCACCGGCGAAGGCGGCTTCATCGCCCAGCCACTCGCCGTGGTAGTGATCGGCGGCCTGGTCACGTCGACCCTGCTCACCCTCCTCCTGGTCCCGACGCTGTACGCGATGTTCGAACTCCGCAAGGAGCGCCGGGCGAAGAAGCGCGCGGCGAAGAAGGGCCTTCCGGCCCAGCGCACGGAGACGGCGGAGGAGCCGGAGCCGGCGCAGGTCTGACAGCAGTAGGTATGGCGAGGGGCGCCCCGTGAATCACGGGGCGCCCCTTCGTGCTCAGACCTCTTGGTTCTTGAAGTCCGTGACCCAGCGGGCGGTACTCAGCTCGGGGGTGTGTCGCATGGCTTGTGGTCCTCCATAGCCTGTCGGATCAGCTCCGCCGACGCGGCCGGAGGGAGGGCGTTGGCGCGGCCCTGAGGTTGCTGCCCTGGACCACTCCGGACGGACGTCCGTGTTACCTCAGCACGGACGACGACGGCAGCCGACTGTCCCGGATGGCTGACGAGTTGGAGGCCGAGCTGCTCGACTCGGCCGCGTACGTCGTCACCGCGGCCAGGTCGCTCCTCGGTGAACCTGCGGTGGGCGGCAGGGAGTTGAGGTTCACGGGTGAACGACTCGCCGAGGCGCTCACGGACGCACTGCGGATCGCGGCGAGCCGGGGCGCGCGGCTGTCGGGCGAATGAGCCGGGTGGGAGGTCAGAACTGCGGGGGCGGCGGGCGGAAGCGGGCTTTGCGCAGATGGGTGCCGGACTGCTGGTAGCGGAGGCTGAGCGGTTCCTGCCAGGGTACGGAGCGTGCCTCCGGACCGATGAGGAAGTGCGCCTCGGGGATGCACCCATCGCTGGTGTGCAGCGTCGGCGGGCTCGCGCAACCGGCGAGATCCAGCATCATGCGAGCGGTCGCGTGGGCCTTGGCCACGGACTCGCCCGCAGCGAGATTGCGGTGGAAGACCCGCGCGTAGCCGCGTGCGTGAACGTCGGCCACCTCGGCCTGCCAGCCGATGGCGGCGGGAACCGCGTCGCTGAACTCCTTGGCCAGGTGGGCGGTCCAGCAGGCGTTCAGGACGAGCAGGTGAAGGCCGTTCGCGGTGGCAGCGGTGACGCAGTGGCGCAGGCCGTCGAGCGCCACCGGTGCCTCGCCCCCGTCGTCGGTGACGAACCGGGGGCCGCCGTCGGGCGTGCCGCGCCCCGCGAAGTGGAGCACATCGGGTGTGCTGTCGGCCAGGTACTGGGCCAGGTCGTCCCAGCGGGCGGCTGGGAGGGTGTCCAGCCGGACGGTGTGGCCGTAGCGGGAGTACGTGATGCTCTGCTGGACGTCGCGGTGCTCCTCCAGCACGTTGGGCGCGTTCGGGAGGGCGGGGGCGGCGGCCAGGACCAGGCAGACCACGTACACCGGTGTCATGGACGGGTCTGAGTAAGGGCTTGGACCAGGCGGAACCAGTGGGCGGCGTGCTGTGGGTCGGGGGAGCGGGTGGCGAGGGTCGCCAGCTCGGAGGTGAGCCGGTTGCGGGTCTCCGGGTCGGCTTCGGACGCCGCCTCGGCGAGGGCGTCCAGCTCCAGGGACTCGGGGTCGCCGGCGAGGAGGAGGGCGGCCTGGTGGTGGGTGGCGGAGGAGACCTCGTCGTTGAAGACCGAGCCTTCGACTGCGGCCGCGTACGTGAGTGCCTGGGCGTCACCGTCGTTCAGAGCACGGAGAACCTGCCGTTGAAGGGCGCCTCGGTCCTGGACGCACTGGAACGCGGTGTCGATGCCCTCGGCGCGGGCGATGCGCAGGAGGGCCGCGTGGACCGCGATGCCGGGGGTGACGTCGTCGGTTGCCGTGAGGGTGTTCTCGGCGGACTCGTCGAGGAGGAGTTCGCTGTGCTCCTGGAAGTGGCGCTTCGAGTCGTCCCAGCTCTCGCACGCCAGCCAGCCGGAGAGCGTGTCCCGGAGGATCAGGGCCTGGAAGACGGCGTCCATGCCTTCCGAGAGGACAAGTTCCCTGATGCGCTGGTGCTGTTCGGCGACCGGCCAGACGAGCGCGAACTCCGCCAGTGCTGTCGCGGCTTCGTGGGTGCTGAGGGCGTCGGCGTGGCGTGACCAGAAGGTCCGGCTGGCCGTCCAGGTGGGCGTGTTCACCCACTCGAAGACCAGGTTCAGGGTGTCCTCCGACAGTGACAGCCAGTCGGGGGCGGGGGTGTCTGTCTCCTGCCGCCAGAGCTGCTTCAGAGCCTTGCGGCTGTCACGGGACGTGCGGGCGTGGGCCCGGAGCTTTCGCCGGGCGCGCAGGACGATCTCACTGGGTTGGTCGGCCGACGCGTCGGTGACCATGTGGAG
This sequence comes from Streptomyces sp. NPDC044719, assembly GCF_056433405.1. Classification (NCBI taxonomy): domain Bacteria; kingdom Bacillati; phylum Actinomycetota; class Actinomycetes; order Kitasatosporales; family Streptomycetaceae; genus Streptomyces; species Streptomyces sp. NPDC044719. Next base: position 499,553 of record NZ_JBWKHE010000005.1, on the reverse strand, counting down.
GATTTCCAACAGACCGGACGTGCGTGTGGGCTCGGGACGTCCGAACTGGAAGGCGGCACGCTCGTATTCGATCGCGCGTGCGGCGGCAGGATAAGCCTGAGCGAGCCCGGCGGCCGTGTCCGTGTAGGCCTGGATGGAGGCTGGTTCGTCACCGGTGCCGGCTAGGTGGTTGGCGAGGTTGTTGAGTGATGTGGCGAGGCTGGGGAGGTAGGCGGCGGGGTTGGTGTGGGCGAGTTGGCGTCGGATGCGTACGGCTTGGTGGGCGGGTTCGAGGGCGCCTTGGCGGTCTCCGGTTTCGGCCAGGCGGTTGGCGAGGTTGTTGAGTGCCATGGCGAGGTCGGGGAGGTGGGCGGCGGGGTTGGTGTGGGCGAGTTGGGTGTAGTGGCGTACGGCTTGGTGGG
>NZ_JBWKHE010000005.1:0-499056 GCF_056433405.1 Streptomyces sp. NPDC044719 | reverse complement strand
GCGAGGCGGATGGCGAGGTTGTTGAGTGCCATGGCGAGGTCGGGGAGGTGGGCGGCGGGGTTGGTGTGGGCGAGTTGGGTGTAGTGGCGCACGGCTTGGTGGGCGGGTTCGAGGGCGCCTTGGCGGTCTCCGGTCTCGGCGAGTGTTGCGGCGAGGTTGTTGAGTGATCCGGCGAGGTCGGGGAGGTAGGCGGCGGGGTTGGTGTGGGCGAGTTGGCGTCGGATGCGTACGGCTTGGTGGGCGGGTTCGAGGGCGCCTTGGCGGTCTCCGGTCTCGGCCAGGTGGTTGGCGAGGTTGTTGAGTGATGTGGCGAGGTCGGGGAGGTAGGCGGCGGGGTTGGTGTGGGCGAGTTGGCGTCGGATGCGTACGGCTTGGTGGGCGTGTTCGAGGGCGCCTTGGCGGTCTCCGGTCTCGGCCAGGTGGTTGGCGAGGTTGTTGAGTGCCATGGCGAGGTCGGGGAGGTGGGCGGCGGGGTTGGTGTGGGCGAGTTGGGTGTAGTGGCGTACGGCTTGGTGGGCGGGTTCGAGGGCGCCTTGGCGGTCTCCGGTCTCGGCCAGGCGGTTGGCGAGGTTGTTGAGTGATCCGGCGAGGTTGGGGAGGTAGGCGGCGGGGTTGGTGTGGGCGAGTTGGCGTCGGATGCGTACGGCTTGGTGGGCGTGTTCGAGGGCGCCTTGGCGGTCTCCGGTGTCGGCCAGGCGGTTGGCGAGGTTGTTGAGTGATCCGGCGAGGTCGGGGAGGCAACCCGAGTCTCTGTCAGCCAGGTCCCTGTAGATGTCGTTTGCCTCGCGAGCGAATTCCACGGCAGCCCTGTGATCCGCGTTTCCCGACAAGACGACGGAGATCTCAAGCAGAGCCTCCGCCAGATGCGGCAGGGCGTTCTCCCGGTCCCACACCACAAGGTCACGCAGCACGTCGATGCCCGGCCCCGGGACGCTGGCCCACGCCGCGTGGCGGGCCAACCAGGTCCGTACATATGGATCGACCCGCTCCCAGCTGCCGACCTCGGCCTGCCGCTTGAGGAGGTCCACCACTGCCCGCAGCACGACCACCTCGGCGGACGCCCCCTCGGGCGCCTCGCGTCTCCTCAGATGTGAGACGAACTCCCGGTGATACAGCCGGTACACGGCCTGTGCGCCCGCGCCGTCCTCGACGATGTAGCGGCCGTAGGCGGACAGGACCCAGTCGAGGTCCCCCTCGGTGTACACAACACCCTGACCACCGAGCGCCGAGGCCACCGCCTCCCAGACTCCGCCCGCGGGCATACCCCGGCCTGCGGCCCACGCGAGCGCCGTGAGGAGGTCCCGCGCCGCCGAGGGGAGTTCGGTGCCGTCGTCGCGTACCCGCCGTTGGCCGGAGCGCAGGTCCTCCTCGAACGCGGCCTCCACGGAGTCGGGCAGCCCGGCGAGCAGGTCCTCGGTGTCCCGGCGGCTCTCGGGCTCTCGAAGCCGTGCGACAAGGAAGCCGGTGATCAGCCGGGCGAAGAGGAACCCCCCGTCCTGCGCCGTAGCGCGGTCCGCCACGGCCTCGGCGACCTCGGCCCCGTCGACCTCGGCGGCCTCGCAACGCCGCCGTACGTACTCGGCGATGTCCTGCCGGGTGTCCGGCTCGGCCTCCAGATCCACCGTCGTGACGCTGTCGCCGATGTGGCGAACCAGGGCGTCCGGAAGCGTCTCGCCCTCCTTCAGCCTGCCCCGGAAGGGCCGCTCCCGGGAGCCGACCAGCACCGGCAGCATCCGGCTCAGCGGAAAGACCAGCTCCTCGATCACGCCCTGGGTGTGCTCGGGCGGCACCTCGTCGAGACCGTCGAGGACCAGGACGGGAAGCGTCGGAAGCTCGCGCAGCTCGGCTCTCAGGGCGTCCGCGTTCCTCGGCTCGCGCAACCCCAGCCGGGCGGCGAGTTCCGCCGCTGCCTGGGTCGCGTCCAGGCCCCGCAGATGCACGGCCGCGAAGGTCCGGGCGTCCCGCACACCCGGGTCCGGGTCACCCTCCCGGAGCGCGCCCTGCCGCTCGGCCTCCCGGCGCTGCTCGGGGTCCGCGAGCGTCGCGATACGCCCGAGCACCGCCGACTTGCCGCACCCGGCGGGCCCGGTGACCAGGAAGAGACCGGGAGCCTCGGTCTCCATCCAACCGATGATCTTCCGGAGCACCTGCCGCCGTCCGCTGAAGAACCAGCCCTCCTCCCGGTGCCCCACGCCACGCGCGGCGAGCACCAGGTGCTCCACGAGGGTCGGCGCGGTCCCCGGCCGGGCGAGGGGGTTGGGAAACGCCGGGCGTTCGTCGCCCACGGCGGCGCGCGCGGGCCGCTGGCCCTCCGCCTCCCATCTGGTCGGCAGTGCTCCCAGCAGCTCGACCCCACTGACCAGCTCGTTATGCGCGCTCCACGCACTCAGGTACTCGTCCGTCCGTGGCCCTTCCCGCAGCACCGCAGCCAGTGCCCGCAGCAGCGGGCCGTCGCCGTCCGAGGTCTCGTTGCGCTGGCAGCTCGCCATGCTGCCGAGCCACTTGGTCCGGCCGGGCGGAAGGGAGATCTCGGACCAGTGCTTCAGGGCGGTCCGAACGCCGTCCCCGACGCCGTCGCCCGCATAGCAGGTGTCGACGAGCACCAGGATCTGATCGGCCTCCGAAGCGACCGCGTATCCGATCAGCTCTTCGGTGGAGACACCCTGCTTGCGTATCCGGACCTTTCGCGTCCCCACATGGTCGCCGGGCTTCAGATCGCTGAGGACGAGCCGGAGTTCGTCGTCGGCGAGGACACCGTGCCCTGACCAGAGGATCAACGCGGGCCTGCGGCCCCCCGAGCGCCGCCAGCCCTCGCTCCACTCCTCGACCTCCCGGTCGAAGGCAGCCCGGTCCGGGTCGCCCCCGCCTACCAGCCGCACATCGAAGCCCAGCCCTTCGAGGAGGCCGGCGATCTCCTCCATCTGGGCCCTGGCACCCACCAGTTGGGGGAAGGTCCGAGAGTCGTCGTACGACTCGCACACCACGCACAGCGCGGTGGCCCTGAACTCCGGAGCCTCACTCATCCTCGGTGCCCTCTTCCCCCTCGTGCTCCATCACCAGCGTCAACGCCGTCACCGAGGCCTCCGGGGCGTGCCGTGCGCCGACCCTCAGCCGGTGCGCTCCGGGTGCGAGACCGGTGAGCGGAGCGGTGTAGCGCCCGTCGCCCCGGTTCCGCAGCGTGCGTCCGGGGCCGTCGTCCACGCTCAGGGCGAGCGCCAGCTCGTCGTGCCCGGGGACGTCGCTGGGGACCGACACCTCGACCTCCGCCGCCTCGCCTGCCGCCAGCACCTCCGGCGCCCGCACCCCGAGCGGCCTCGCCGTCGCCGCCTCCTCCGGACCCCGGTGCACCGGCAGCTCAGGCGTGAGCCACTCCCACAGCGCCCAGCGGACGGCGGTGTTGTTCTGCAGCGAACCGTGCTGTTCCCACGGGGTGTACGCGGGTCGCCGTACGCCCGTGAGGTGGGCGCTGGACAGACGGGGAACCCGCCCGTCGCCGCCCTCGTCCGCGCCGCCGATGGTGAGCAGCGGCGAGAGCCGGCCGTCGTCCCCCGCCCGGGCCGTGGTCGGAGTGGGCTGCAGAACCCCGCTCACCGGCAGGTACTCCACCCCGTACGCGGCTCCCGTCCGGGACTCGCGCACCGCCTCATGGAACAGCGCGGCGTCCTTGAGCAGGGCTTCGTCGACCCCCGGCAGCCCGGTCACGTCACGCGCGTACCGGAGGTCTGCCGCGTCCGTGCCGCCACCCAGTAGACACGCGTAGTCCGGGGCCAGCTGGTGCAGGGACGGCAGGCTGCGCGCGAACCGCGCCAGATTCAGCCGAAGCGGGCCGACCCCCGGCCGCAGCCCGTTCACCAGGTACAGCAGGGCGTCCAACGAGCCCCGGTACGGCGTCCCGAGCGTGATCACTCGCCGGGCGACCTCCGCGCCGCCGCCCAGCTCGACGTACTGCCGGGTCACCAGCCCGCCCATCGAGTGGCACACGAACACGACCCTGGCCTCGGCCCGCCCGGAGGCGGAGGCCCGCCAGCGGCCGAGTTCCTCCTCTACCCGTTCGCGGAGCCGTTCGGCGTTGTACCGGCAGGAGAGGCGCCAGTCGTACGAGAAGTCCACCAGGTTCACCGGTGTGCCAGGGGCGTCGCCCGGCTGCCGCCGTCGCAGGGTGAAGTGCTGCTCCAGCCAGTCCAGTAGTCCGCTGTAACCGTCGACGAGCGGCCCGACCCCAGGAAGGGCGTGCAGATCGGACATCGGTCCGGCGGGCCGCACGCCGTCACCGGGGTGGCCGTCTCCCAGGTCGGACGGGAGGACCAGCCGGGTCACGGACCTTCCGAAGGTCCTGATCCCTCGTAACAGGGCCTTTCCCGAGAGCCCCCACAACTCGTTCCCGTCCGCGTCCGTCAGCCGGCTGCCCATGATTCCCGGAACCACGACCACGAGATCGTCGACCCGGGCGCGCTGCGTCGTCATGCCGCCCCCGTATGTGCACGTCGTGCTGTGAGGGGTCAGCGTAATGACGGCGGAGTCGGCCGGACACGAGGAATGCGGAACTGTCCGCACGAAACATGAAATGCGCTCTGGCCTGCGTCCTGCGTGGAGAAGGGGGACGCCGGCCACAGCCGACGCCCCCCTTCATACCCCGCTACGGGCTACGGCAGCGCCAGCATCCGCTCCAGCGCCAGCTTCGCGAACGCCTCCGTCTCCTTGTCCACCTCGATGCGGTTGACGAGGTTGCCCTCGGCCAGGGACTCCAGGGCCCAGACCAGGTGGGGGAGGTCGATGCGGTTCATCGTCGAGCAGAAGCAGACCGTCTTGTCGAGGAAGACGATCTCCTTGCCCTCCGGTGCGAAACGGTTCGCCAGGCGGCGGACCAGGTTCAGCTCCGTGCCGATGGCCCACTTGGAGCCGGACGGGGCGGCCTCCAGGGCCTTGATGATGTACTCCGTCGAGCCGACGTAGTCCGCCGCGGCGACGACCTCGTGCTTGCACTCGGGGTGCACCAGGACGTTCACGCCGGGGATGCGCTCGCGCACGTCGTTCACCGAGTCGAGGCTGAAGCGGCCGTGCACCGAGCAGTGGCCGCGCCACAGGATCATCTTCGCGGCGCGCAGTTCCTCGGTCGTCAGCCCGCCGTTCGGCTTGTGCGGGTTGTAGAGGACGCAGTCCTCGAGGGACATGCCCATGTCCCGCACCGCGGTGTTGCGGCCCAGGTGCTGGTCCGGCAGGAAGAGGACCTTCTCGCCCTGCTCGAAGGCCCAGTCCAGGGCGCGCTTGGCGTTGGACGAAGTGCAGATCGTGCCGCCGTGCTTGCCCGTGAACGCCTTGATGTCGGCGGACGAGTTCATGTACGAGACGGGCACGACCTGCTCGGCTATGCCGGCCTCGGTCAGCACGTCCCAGCACTCGGCGACCTGCTCGGCCGTCGCCATGTCGGCCATCGAGCAGCCGGCGGCCAGGTCGGGGAGGACCACCTTCTGGTCGTCGGACGTCAGGATGTCCGCCGACTCCGCCATGAAGTGCACGCCGCAGAACACGATGTACTCGGCCTCCGGGCGGGCGGCCGCGTCCCGGGCCAGCTTGAACGAGTCACCGGTCACGTCGGCGAACTGGATGACCTCGTCGCGCTGGTAGTGGTGGCCGAGCACGAAGACCTTGTCCCCGAGCTTCTCCTTCGCCTTGCGGGCGCGCTCCACCAGGTCCGGGTCGGACGGCGAGGGCAGGTCGCCGGGACACTCCACGCCGCGCTCGCTCCTGGGGTCGGCCTCGCGGCCGAGGAGCAGCAGGGCGAGGGGCGTCGGCTGTACGTCGAGCTCCTGGGTCTGGGCGGTGGTCACGACACGCACCCTTTCTGTTTCTGCGACTTTTCGTCGATTTGACGCTATCTATCATAACCGCTTCACGTCACTTTGACGATGGCCATAGCGTCTGTGTGACGTGAATCCCGGTGAGCCGCCGTTCATTCCCGGGAACACCGGGAAAGAGACGTTTTCCGGTTCCCGGCGCGTGTGCGAGCATGAAACGGAGCCGTAAATCGAGCGCCCGGCCCGGAATGAATCCGCGGCCCCGCCGGTTGGACCCGTCGGCAAGCAGTCTCCGTACAACCCGGGAGAGATGTAGATGTCCGTATCGGACGAGACCACCACCGTCAGCGACGGCATCATCCTGACCGACGCCGCCGCGGACAAGGTCAAGACCCTGCTCGACCAGGAAGGCCGCGACGACCTCGCGCTGCGCGTCGCCGTCCAGCCCGGCGGCTGCTCCGGCCTGCGCTACCAGCTGTTCTTCGACGAGCGTTCCCTCGACGGTGACGTCGAGAAGGACTTCGGCGGTGTGAAGGTCGTCACCGACCGCATGAGCGCCCCGTACCTGGGCGGTGCCACGATCGACTTCGTGGACACGATCGAGAAGCAGGGCTTCACGATCGACAACCCGAACGCGACCGGCTCCTGCGCCTGCGGCGACTCCTTCAGCTGAGCCTGCCGGGCCGCTACGGGCGGCAGCGGACATGACGAAGGCGGCGGCCCCCTCCGACGGGGCCGCCGCCTTCGCGCTCGCTACCGCCCGGTGCCTACCGCTCCCGCGTCGGGGGAGCCGGCAGCCGCGCGCCCTCCCTGGCCAGCGGGACGCCCTTGCCGTCCGAGCCCACGACCGCACGGTCGCCGAGCGGCTCGTCCAGCCGCACGGTCTTCTGGAACTGCTTCGCGATCATGATGCAGACCTTGTCCGGCCAGGCGGTCGAGGTCACCGTGACCGTCACCTCGTCGCCCTGCTCGCTCGCCTTCACGTCGTAGTCGGCGCACACCCCGCCCGTGAAGGTCACGGTCAGCTCCGACCCCTCGGCCCGGTAGCCGTCCACCTCGACGTTGCTCGGCTCGGGCGCCGACGTCGGCTTGTCACTCGGCTCGCTCGGCGTGGCGGAAGTCAGGTACTTCGGGTCGACGGCCGGGTACGTCACCGTGAACGGGTCCTTCGCACCCGGCGCCGTCACCTCGAACAGCCAGGACGGCACCAGCGCCTGCCGCCCGTCCACGAAGTGCGAGGCCAGTCCGAACACCGCGTTCTCGACCGTGACCGAGTCCTGCTGCTCCTGCCCGGGAGAGCCGCTCGCCGCCGATCCGCAGGGCTGCTCCAGCCGGTCCTTCAACGGCACGGGGCTCGCGCAGCCGCCGATGCCCATCCGGTGGTCGCCCGTCGGCCGCTTCTCCATCAGCTCCAGCGCCTTCTTGGCACTGACCACGGGGTAGGTGTCCCCCTCGACCGGCGCCTTCAGCTGACCGCTGCCGCCGACGACCACGCCCTCGGAGCCGACCGTGACCCCGGTGTTCCAGCCGTGCGTCGGCAGCCCGCCGATCTCGGGAGTGGCGTTCACCACCCGCTGGGCGCCCATGACCTGGCTCGCGTCGAGCTTCGCTTCGTCCTGACCCAGCGCCTTCAGCACGGGCGCCGCGGCCTTCTCGGCCTCCGCCTCACTCACCGGGGTGCCGCCGGACTGCGGAGCCGTGCACGTGTCGGTGCCCTTGCAGTCGTCGGTGCCCGGGGCGTAGCGGTTGAACGTCCAGGCTCCCGGCGCCTGCTTGTTCACCTGGAGGTTCGGTCCCGAACCGTCCTGGCCGGCCCCGACCTTCCAGGCCTCGCCCTGTGCCACCGGCGTCCCCTCGACCCCGAGGGCCTTGGCCAGCCGGGCCACGTCCTCCTCGGTGACCTCGCCCCGAGCCCGGTACACCGGCGCCTCGCCGGGGCCGTCCGGCAGCGTGCCGCCGAGCTTGTAGGTGGCGCCGTAGGGGTTGGGCTCACCGGGTGCGATGCCGTTGCCCTCGCCGGAGGTCGATTCCGAGTACCCGTCGAGCGGGAGCGGCGGGGGAGTGTCGTCCCCGCCGGGGGCGCCTGACGTCTGTCCGCCGCCCGACCCGTCGGCCACGTTGGTGGCGAGCCAGGCCCCGCCCCCGCCGATCAGCAGCACGGCGGCGGCGACGGAGGCGATGATCGCGGGCGTCCGGGGGCGCCCGTCGCCCGGGTGGACCAGTTCCTCCTCGTTGCGGGGCAGGTCGCTGGCCGGTGCGCCGGAGTCACGGGGCAGGTCGCTGTCCGGCGTCGCGGCGGCTTCTGCTGCGGCTTCCGCGGTGGTGTCCGTTGCTGTTTCTTCCCCTTCCCCTTCCCCTTCCCCTTCCGCTTCCCCTTCCGCGGCCGGGTCCGGGGCCGAGCCGGCGTCCGCCGTGTCGTCCTCTCGCGCCTCGGAGCCCTCGGACCCCTCCGGGCCCTCGGACTCCTCGGATACCTCAGGTGCCTCGGATGCTTGATCGGCGTCGCGGCCCTGCTCCGTCTCAGCGACCCCGGGCGTGTCGACCTCACGGGACTCGGCGGCCTCGGTCACGTCCTCGGCGTCCGCCGAACCCCGTTCACCGTCGGAGACGCCCCCGATGTCCCGGGCAGGGTCGGCGGCGGCTCCGGCGCCGCCCGCTTCCCTGGCGTCGTCGTTGTCGGGTCGCTCGGTGTTCACCGCATCGCTCCTTCGGCTGCACAGCTGTCCCATGGGACCCGGACCGGTCACACACGGGGCGCTGGTGGGTCGTATCCCGCATCCCCTTTACGGGGGACAGCGATGGGACGCAGCGGGGGAGCACACGGTTCCCGCAGGGGCCCGCTCAGTCCCCGTAGTCCGACATGGCGTCGAGCAGCCGGGCCGACGCCGGGGGTACGGTCACACCGTGGATCAGGGCCGGGGAGACGGGCCGGGAGGCGATCCGGTCGGGTGTCGCCCAGTGGGGGGCCATCCGCGCCCCGTCACCCGGCAAGTACGCCAGATCGCCTTCGAGGTCGACCGGAACGGGTGCCTGGACCTTGAGGTTCGTCATAGCGGCACCGTAGGCACGCTCGAGCTCGCGGAGAAAGATCTACTATCGGGTAGTTTCGATGCCTTCAGAGCTGCCCCGCACACCCGATAGCGTGAAGTGTCAAGGTCCGCCTCCCTCAGGAGAGTCCACGCCGTGCGCATCGCAGTCACCGGCTCCATCGCCACCGACCACCTCATGACCTTCCCCGGCCGCTTCGCCGACCAGTTCGTAGCGGACCAGCTGCACACGGTCTCGCTGTCGTTCCTGGTCGACAAGCTCGACGTCCGCCGCGGCGGCGTCGCCGCGAACATCGCGTTCGGCATGGGACAGCTCGGCACTCGTCCGATCCTGGTCGGCGCCGCGGGCGCGGACTTCGACGAGTACCGCGCCTGGCTCGAGCGGCACGGCGTCGACACCGAGTCCGTCCGCATCTCCGACACGCTGCACACCGCCCGCTTCGTGTGCACGACCGACGCCGACCACAACCAGATCGGCTCCTTCTATACGGGCGCCATGAGCGAGGCCCGCCTCATCGAGCTGAAGACCGTAGCCGACCGGGTCGGCGGACTCGATCTGGTCTCCATCGGCGCGGACGACCCGGAGGCGATGCTCCGCCACACCGAGGAGTGCCGCTCCCGGTCCATTCCGTTCGCCGCCGACTTCTCCCAGCAGATCGCCCGGATGGACGGCGAGGAGATCCGCATCCTGCTGGACGGGGCGACGTACCTCTTCTCCAACGAGTACGAGAAGGGCCTGATCGAGACCAAGACCGGCTGGAGCGACGCGGAGATCCTGTCCCGGGTGGGGCACCGTGTGACCACCCTCGGCGCGCGCGGCGTCCGCATCGAGCGGGTCGGCGAGGACCCGATCGAGGTCGGCACGCCGGACGAGGAGCGCAAGGCCGACCCCACGGGCGTCGGCGACGCGTTCCGCGCGGGCTTCATGTCGGGCCTCGCCTGGGGCGTCTCCCTGGAGCGGGCCGCGCAGGTCGGCTGCATGCTGGCGACTCTCGTCATCGAGACGGTGGGTACGCAGGAGTACCAGCTGCGCCGTGGGCACTTCATGGAGCGGTTCACCAAGGCGTACGGGGATGAGGCGGCGACCGAGGTGCAGGGGCATCTGGCCTGACCGCTGCCGTCTGCGGGTGCGTGGGGGCTGGTCGCGCAGTTCCCCGCGCCCCCAGGGGTGTCAGCTCACCCGGCGGACAGAGTACGCCGTTCCTCTGTCCGCCGGTTCTTCCCCCACGTACTCCTGGTTCCTCATCTCGCACCAGGCCGGGATGTCCAGGCGGGCCGCCTCGTCGTCCGACAGCACCCGGACCAGGCCGCCCACCGGCACGTCATCGATGACCTTGGCGAGCTCGATGACCGGGATCGGGCACCTCTTGCCCAAGGAGTCCACGACGAGCACGTCCTCCCGCACCACCGTCTCCAAAACCGGCGCCCCCAGCTTCTCCCGCACCGCCGCCACAGCCCGGGGAAGCACCTCCAGGAACCGCTCCACATCCTCCTCCGCCACCCCCAGCGGCAGCGACACCCGCACATTCCCCTCGCTCAGCACACCCATCGCCCGCAGCACATGGCTCGGCGTCAGCGTGCTGCTCGTGCAGGACGATCCGGACGAGACCGAGAAGCCCTCCCGGTCCAGCTCGTGCAGCAGCGCCTCTCCGTCGACATAGAGACAGGAGAAGGTGACGACCCCCGGCAGCCGGCGCACCGGATCCCCGACCACCTCGACGTCGGGCACCAGCCCCGGCACCCGGGCCCGGATCCGCTCTGTCAGCTCCCGCAGCCGCGCGGCCTCCCCGGCCGCCTCCGCCCGTACGGCCCGCAGCGAAGCCGCAGCGGCCACGATCGCCGGGATGTTCTCGAAACCGGGCGCCCGCCCCGACTCCCGCTCGTCCACCGGCCCTTGCGTCGAGAAGCGCACGCCCTTGCGCACCACGAGCAGCCCGACCCCCGACGGCCCGCCCCACTTGTGCGCACTGGCCGCGAGCAACGACCAGTCACCTTCCACCGGCCCCCACCCGAGCGACTGAGCGGCGTCCACCAGCAACGGCACCCCGGCCTCCCGGCACCGCTCGGCCACTGCCGCGACGGGCTGCTCCGTCCCCACCTCGTGATTGGCCGACTGGAGACAGGCCAGCGCCGTGTCCCCGCGCAGGGCAGCGCCGTACTCCGCCGGATCCACCGCCCCGCCCCGGTCGACCGGCACCTGGGTGACGGAACCGCCGTCCGCCTCGTGCACCTCGGCCGAATGGAGTACCGAAGAATGTTCGACCGCCGACACGATCAGGTGGCGCCCGGCCCGCCGCCGCCCGGCCAGCGCCCCCGCGATCCCCGTATGCACGGCACGCGTTCCGGACGAGGTGAACACCAGCTCGTCCGCCCGGCACCCCACCGCCTCGGCAGCGGCCTCCCGAGCGGCGTCCACCAGCATCCGGGCCCGCCGCCCTTCCCTGTACAGCCGCGCGGGATCCGCCCACCCCTCATCGAGGGAGGCCAGCAGAGCCTGCCGGGCGATCGGATGAAGCGGAGCAGCGGAAGCAGCATCGAAGTAACCCACGCAGCAACGCTAGAACGTCCAGCACAGCAACGCCCCAAAAGGGGCGCGGGGAACTGCGCGACAAGCCACAGCCAACGCCGCACCCGCCAATCAAGCGAACACCCCACCCCACTAGGCACCCCTCCTAGAGAACCCCCGGAAGGCGTCGGCTAGGGTTTGGTCCGCATAAACATCCAAACCCCTGCCCGACGCAGGGCGGCGACCGACCAGCGAGAAGGCCAGGCCGCAGCCGATCCGCGCGGGCGAGACTCTCGGGAAGGCGCTACGTGAGTCCCAACGGCTCCGACCGCTCGCCGCGGCGCCCGATGCGGCGGAAGCTGCTGCAGGCACTGACCGCGGGCCTGGTCTTGGCGACAGCCACCGGTTGCTCGTACAACTGGGAAGACTTCCCCCGCCTTGGTATGCCCACCCCGACCACGGAAGAGGCTCCGCGGATCCTCTCCCTGTGGCAGGGGTCCTGGGCGGCTGCGCTCGCCGTTGGCGTGCTGGTGTGGGGTCTGATCCTGTGGAGTGCTTTCTTCCACCGGCGCAGCCGCACCAAGGTCGAAGTTCCCCCACAGACCCGGTACAACATGCCCATCGAGGCGCTGTACACCGTGGTCCCGCTCATCATCGTCTCGGTGCTGTTCTACTTCACCGCCCGTGACGAGTCCGAGCTGCTCAGCCTCAAGAAGAAGCCGGACGTCACGGTCAACGTGGTCGGCTTCCAGTGGAGCTGGTGCTTCAACTACATCGAGCCCGTCGCGGGTTCCACCGGTGACGCCAAGACCTCCAAGGACCTGGACGCGATCCCGGACCGGTTCAAGGAAGACTTCCCGGCCAACGCCGGCGGCGCCTACGACTGCGGTACCCCCGGTACGCGGAACCCGCAGACCAACAACCCCGGTCCGACGCTCTGGCTGCCCAAGGGCAAGACGGTCCGCTTCGTGCTGACCTCGCGTGACGTCATCCACTCCTTCTGGGTGGTGCCGTTCCTGATGAAGCAGGACGTCATCCCGGGCCACACCAACGCCTTCGAGGTGACCCCCAACAAGGAGGGCACCTTCCTGGGCAAGTGCGCCGAGCTCTGCGGCGTCGACCACTCTCGGATGCTGTTCAACGTGAAGGTCGTCTCCCCCGAGCGCTACGAGCAGCACCTCAAGGACCTCGTGGACAAGCAGCAGAACGGTTACGTTCCTGCCGGCATCGCGCAGACGAGCCACGAGAAGAACCGGGAGACGAACAACCTGTGAGCATCCTCAACGAACCCCAGGGTGCCGCGGCAGCAGGGTCCCACTACCAGGACGAGCTGCCGGTCAGGCGCCAGAACCGCGGCAGTGTCGTGGTCAAGTGGCTGACGACGACGGACCACAAGACGATCGGCACGCTGTACCTGGCGACGTCGTTCGCGTTCTTCGTCATCGGTGGCGTGATGGCGCTGTTCATGCGCGCCGAGCTGGCCCGTCCGGGTCTGCAGATCATGTCGAACGAGCAGTTCAACCAGGCGTTCACGATGCACGGCACGATCATGCTGCTGATGTTCGCGACGCCGCTGTTCGCCGGTTTCGCGAACTGGATCATGCCGCTGCAGATCGGCGCGCCCGACGTGGCGTTCCCGCGGCTGAACATGTTCGCCTACTGGCTGTACCTGTTCGGCTCGCTCATCGCGGTGGGCGGCTTCCTCACCCCGCAGGGCGCGGCCGACTTCGGCTGGTTCGCCTACAGCCCGCTCTCGGACGCCGTCCGCAGCCCGGGCATCGGCGCCGACATGTGGATCATGGGTCTGGCCTTCTCCGGCTTCGGCACCATCCTCGGCTCGGTCAACTTCATCACCACGATCATCTGCATGCGCGCCCCCGGCATGACGATGTTCCGCATGCCGATCTTCACCTGGAACGTGCTGCTGACCGGTGTGCTGGTCCTGCTCGCCTTCCCGGTCCTCGCGGCCGCGCTGTTCGCCCTGGAGGCGGACCGCAAGTTCGGCGCCCACATCTTCGACTCCGCCAACGGCGGCGCGTTGCTGTGGCAACACCTCTTCTGGTTCTTCGGCCATCCAGAGGTGTACATCATCGCCCTGCCGTTCTTCGGCATCATCTCCGAGGTCATCCCGGTCTTCTCCCGTAAGCCGATGTTCGGTTACACGGGTCTGATCGGCGCGACGATCGCGATCGCGGGTCTGTCCGTGACGGTGTGGGCCCACCACATGTACGTCACCGGCGGTGTGCTGCTGCCGTTCTTCTCCTTCATGACCTTCCTGATCGCGGTCCCGACCGGTGTGAAGTTCTTCAACTGGATCGGCACCATGTGGAAGGGCTCGTTGTCCTTCGAGACACCGATGCTCTGGGCGACGGGCTTCCTGATCACCTTCACCTTCGGTGGTCTGACCGGTGTCATCCTGGCCTCGCCGCCGATGGACTTCCACGTCTCGGACTCGTACTTCGTGGTGGCCCACTTCCACTACGTCGTCTTCGGCACCGTGGTGTTCGCGATGTTCTCCGGCTTCCACTTCTGGTGGCCGAAGTGGACCGGCAAGATGCTGGACGAGCGCCTCGGCAAGATCACCTTCTGGACGCTGTTCATCGGCTTCCACGGCACGTTCCTGGTCCAGCACTGGCTGGGCGCCGAGGGCATGCCGCGCCGGTACGCCGACTACCTGGCGGCCGACGGCTTCACCGCGCTGAACACGATCTCGACGATCAGCTCGTTCCTGCTCGGCATGTCGATCCTGCCGTTCTTCTACAACGTGTGGAAGACGGCCAAGTACGGCAAGCCGGTCGAGGTCGACGACCCGTGGGGCTACGGCCGTTCCCTGGAGTGGGCGACCTCCTGCCCGCCGCCGCGGCACAACTTCATCACCATGCCGCGGATCCGCAGCGAATCCCCGGCGTTCGACCTGCACCACCCGGAGATCGCCGCTCTCGACCAGCTCGAGAACGTCGGTCACGGCGAGAAGTCCCTCGCTGGCGGCAAGGAGGCCGGCAAGTGAAGATCCAGGGCAAGATGTTCATGTGGCTGAGCGTCTTCGTGCTCGTCATGGCGGTCGTCTATGGCGTGTGGTCGAAGGAGCCGGCCGGCACCACGGCCCTCTTCCTGGCCTTCGGCCTGTGCATCATGATCGGCTTCTACCTCGGCTTCACGGCCAAGCGGGTCGACGTGGGCGCACAGGACAACAAGGAGGCGGACGTCGCCGACGACGCCGGCGAGGTCGGGTTCTTCAGCCCGCACAGCTGGCAGCCGCTCTCCCTCGGCATCGGTGGCGCCCTCGCCTTCCTGTCGGTCGCCATCGGCTGGTGGCTGATGTACTTCTCGCTGCCGATCATCCTGATCGGCGTCTGGGGCTGGGTCTTCGAGTACTACCGCGGTGAGAACCGCACCCAGTAACACGCGCCGAGCGCCTCAGGGGCCCGGACACTCCGAGAGGAGCGTCCGGGCCCCTGCTTCTTGCCGCACTATGTGTCACTCGTACGAGTCTCTCGGCGTGCCGGTGTTGACGGGGCTTCCTAGCGTGAGGTCATGAGCCACACAGCGATAGTCAGGCCCCGCACCGTCGTCAGTTGCACGCTGCTGGTGATAGCCCTCAGCGCGGGCGTCATCACCGCCTGCGGCTCGGACGGCAACCCGCTCTCCCACCGCCCCTACGACGCGGCGGACCAGATCTCCTTCAACGGCCCCCCAGAGGGCCGTGAGAAGGCCGACCCGGACAAGCCCCTGGAAGTGGTCGCCGAGGACTCCGACGGGCGCATCACGGACGTCACGGCCTACGACACCGCCGGACGCTATCTTGCGGGCGAACTCGCCGCCGACGGCAGCCGCTGGCACAGCACCGCGCCGCTCGCCGCCAACGCCGGCTACACGGTCCGTGTGAGCACCGAGGACGAGGACGGGGCGCCCGGCCGCAAGGTCGTCACCTTCGACACCGGCAAACCCACCACCAAGAAGCGCCTGGACGTCACCTTCGGCCCCAAGGCGGGCACCTACGGCGTCGGCCAGCCCGTCACCGCCGAGCTGAGCCGGCCCGTCAAGGACAGGGCCCAGCGGGCCGTCGTCGAACGCGCGCTCAAGGTCTCCTCCATACCCGCGGTGGACGGCGCCTGGCACTGGGTGGACGACAAGAAGCTCCACTACCGCCCGAAGGACTACTGGCCCGCGCAGGCCACCGTCCAGGTCCGCAGCAACCTGGAGGGCATCAAGATCGGCGACCGCCTGTGGGGCGGCGGCAAGGCCAAGCCGCTGACGTTCAGCACCGCCGACAAGCTCATAGCCGTCACGGACGCGTCGGCCCACCAGATGACGGTCTACAAGAACGACGAGATCGTCCGCCAGATACCGGTGACGACGGGTATGCCCGGTTATGACACCCGCAACGGCGTCAAGGTCGTCCTGGCCAAGGAAGGCACCGTCCGCATGACCAGCGCCAGCATCGGCGCCTCGGACTTCTACGACCTGATCGTCCACCACTCCGTCCGGGTCACCAACAGCGGCGAGTACGTCCACGCCGCCCCCTGGTCGGTCGGCTCCCAGGGAGCCGCCAACGTCAGCCACGGCTGCACCGGCATGAGCACCGAGAACGCCGCGTGGTTCTACGACACCGTCCGCGAGGGCGACATCGTCAAGGTCATCAACTCCGGAGGCGACACGATGGCCCCCTTCGGCAACGGCTTCGGCGACTGGAACCTCGACTGGCAGAAGTGGCGCACAGGCAGCGCCCTCCTGGGCGGCACCCCGGACGGCCCCACAGCGGCCGACAGAGCCCGCCTGCGCCCACAGAGCGTCTAGACGCCCTCAGGGGCTCATGCCTCAGGGGCGCGGGGCTGTGTCCATATGCGGCTCCGCCGCGTGGGCGCGAACAACCCCCACGCACCCGCACTCGCCACACAACCGGTCGAACCGAGCTCCTAGGCGTTCAGAGCCTTCTTCTCCCGCAGCAAAGAGGCCAGGGCGGCCGCGAACTCCACCGGCTCCACCGGCAACGTCACAGCCGACTCGGCGCGACTCCAGGTCGCCAGCCACGCGTCCTGCGGCCGCCCGATCAGCAGCAGTACCGGCGGGCAGTCGAACACCTCGTCCTTGATCTGCCGGCAGACCCCCATGCCCCCCATCGGCACGGCCTCACCGTCCAGCACGCAGACGTCGATCCCACCCCGGTCCAGCTCCTTGAGCACCGCGTCCGGAGTCGCACACTCCAGGAACTCCACCACAGGGACGTCCGGAGCCGGCCGCCGCCCCGTGGCGAGCCGCACCTGTTCGCGGGTGTTGGAGTCGTCGCTGTAGACCAGCACCGTGGCGGTCGGCTGCATTGTTCCTCCGTGACGTCAGCGTCGTAAGGACAGGCCCGATGGGCGGGATGCTACTCCCTTGAACACCACGTCAACACCGGTACGACCGGCTTAGACACTCCGAACGGCACCCCCCGGAGTGAGGGCGGGATAAGCGACCGACATAATGTCGGTCGTGGCGACAGCAACGACAGCAGAAACCGGGCACGCGCACCCGTCGGTCAACCGGCCGAACCTCACCAGCGTCGGAACCATCATCTGGTTGAGTTCCGAGCTGATGTTCTTCGCGGCCCTCTTCGCGATGTACTTCACCCTGCGATCGGTGACGGGTCCCGATCACTGGAAGGAGATGGCTGCCCATCTCAACTTCCCGTTCTCGGCGACGAACACCACCATCCTGGTGCTCTCCTCACTCACCTGCCAGCTCGGCGTCTTCGCCGCCGAGCGCGGTGATGTGAAGAAGCTCCGGATGTGGTTCATCGTCACCTTCGTGATGGGTGCGATCTTCATCGGCGGTCAGGTCTTCGAGTACACGGAGCTGGTCAAGGACGCGGGCCTGTCCCTGTCCTCCGACCCCTACGGCTCGGTGTTCTACCTGACCACCGGCTTCCACGGCCTGCACGTGACAGGCGGTCTCATCGCCTTCCTGCTGGTCCTCGGCCGGACCTACGCGGCCAGCAGGTTCACCCATGAGCAGGCGACCGCCGCGATCGTCGTGTCCTACTACTGGCACTTCGTCGATGTCGTCTGGATCGGCCTCTTCGCCACGATCTACATGATCAAGTAGCAGGGCCCGCATCCACGCGTGCTCCCTGAAGCGCGCATCCCAGAAGCATCGACGCAGAAGATCCTGACACCGGGGTAATCCGTGAAAAAGCTCTCCGCACGACGACGCCACCCGATGGCGGCGCTCGTCGTCCTACTCCTCGCGCTGGCATGCACCGGGGGGCTGTATGCCGTGTTCGCACCGACGAGCCCGGCGAAGGCCGACGAAACCGCCCAGTCCCTCACCATCGAGGAGGGCAAGAAGCTCTACTCGGTCGGCTGCGCCAGTTGCCACGGCACCGGCGGTCAGGGCACCTCCGACGGGCCGAGCCTGGTGGGTGTGGGCGCCGCGGCCGTCGACTTCCAGGTGGGCACGGGCCGCATGCCGGCCGCCACCTCGCAGGGCCCGCAGGTCCCGAAGAAGAAGAACATCTACTCGCAGGCCGAGATCGACCAGCTCGCGGCGTACATCGCCTCGCTGGGTGCCGGTCCGTCCATCCCGACGGAGCAGCAGTACGGCCCCGAGGGCGCCGACATCGCCGAGGGCGGCGAGCTGTTCCGCACCAACTGCGCGCAGTGCCACAACTTCACCGGCAAGGGCGGCGCGCTGACGCACGGCAAGTACGCGCCGACCCTCGAGGGCGTCTCCTCGAAGCACATCTACGAGGCCATGCAGACCGGCCCGCAGAACATGCCGTCCTTCCCCGACACCACGCTGTCGGAGGAGAACAAGAAGGACATCATCGCGTACCTGGACGCGGTCAACAGCAGCAAGTCCGAGAGCCCCGGCGGTCTCGAGCTCGGCGGCCTCGGGCCGGTCAGCGAGGGCCTGTTCGGCTGGATCTTCGGTCTCGGCGGGCTGATCGCCGTCGCCGTGTGGGTCGCCGCCCGGACCGCAAAGGCCAAGAAGTCATGAGTAGCCAAGACATTCCAGAAGAGAACCTGCCCGCCGAGCGCGCGGGACGTGACGAGCACGGGCACGACGCGGTGAGCGTCCCGGACGACAAGCACCCGTTCGCCGACCCGGGCCTGCCTCCCCACGAGCACCGGGTCCAGGACGTCGACGAGCGGGCCGCCAAGCGGTCCGAGCGTTCGGTCGCCCTGATGTTCACGGTGTCGATGCTGGCCACCGTCGCCTTCATCGCCGCGTTCGTGGCGATCCCGGTCGACAAGTCGGTTTACATCTTCCCGCTGGGTCACATCAGCGCGCTGAACTTCGCGCTGGGCATGACGCTCGGCATCGCGCTGTTCTGCATCGGCGCGGGCGCCGTCCACTGGGCGCGCACCCTGATGTCCGACGTGGAGGTCGCCGACGAGCGGCACCCGATCGAGGCGTCGCCCGAGGTCCGCGAGAAGGTCTTCGCGGACTTCAAGCAGGGCGCCAAGGAGTCCGCGCTCGGCCGCCGCAAGCTGATCCGCAACACCATGCTCGGCGCGCTCACGCTGGTGCCGCTCTCCGGTGTCGTGCTGCTGCGCGACCTCGGCCCGCTGCCCGGCACCAAGCTCCGCCACACGCTGTGGTCCAAGGGCAAGCTGCTCGTCAACATGAACACGGACGAGCCGCTGCGTCCCTCGGACGTCGCGGTCGGTTCGCTGACCTTCGCCAAGCCCGAGGGCCTGGAGGAGCACGACCACGAGTTCCAGAACGAGATCGCCAAGGCCGCCCTGATGATCGTCCGGATCCAGCCGGAGGACATCAAGGACAAGCGCGAGCTCGAGTGGTCGCACGAGGGCATCGTCGCGTACTCGAAGATCTGCACCCACGTCGGTTGCCCGATCTCCCTGTACGAGCAGCAGACGCACCACGTGCTCTGCCCCTGCCACCAGTCCACCTTCGACCTCTCCGACGGTGCCCGAGTGATCTTCGGTCCCGCTGGTCACGCCCTGCCGCAGCTCCGCATCGGCGTGAACGACGAGGGCTATCTTGAGGCGCTCGGCGACTTCGACGAGCCCGTCGGCCCTGCTTTCTGGGAGCGCGGATGAGCACTGCACAAGAACGCCGCAAGGCACCCGCGGGTGAGCGGGTCGCCGACTGGGCCGACGGCCGCCTGGGGATCTACTCCCTGGCCAAGGCCAACATGCGCAAGATCTTCCCGGACCACTGGTCCTTCATGCTGGGTGAGATCTGCCTCTACAGCTTCATCATCATCATCCTCACGGGTGTGTATCTGACGCTGTTCTTCCACCCGTCGATGAACGAGGTGGAGTACCACGGCAGTTACGTCCCGCTCCAGGGGCAGCTGATGTCGGAGGCGTTCGCCTCCACCCTGGACATCAGCTTCGACGTCCGCGGCGGCCTGCTGATCCGGCAGATCCACCACTGGGCGGCGATCATCTTCCTCGCCGGCATGTTCGTGCACATGATGCGCGTCTTCTTCACCGGCGCGTTCCGCAAGCCGCGCGAGATCAACTGGATGTTCGGCTTCCTGCTGTTCGTCCTGGGCATGTTCACCGGTTTCACCGGCTACTCGCTCCCGGACGACCTGCTCTCCGGCACCGGTGTCCGCTTCACGCAGGGCGCGATCCTGTCCGTGCCGATCGTGGGCACGTACATCTCGATGTTCCTGTTCGGCGGGGAGTTCCCGGGCACCGACTTCGTCGCCCGGTTCTACTCGATCCACATCCTGCTGCTGCCGGGCATCATGCTCGGGCTCGTGGTCGGCCACCTGATCCTGGTCTTCTACCACAAGCACACCCAGTTCGCGGGTCCCGGACGGACCAACAAGAACGTCGTCGGCATGCCGCTGCTGCCGGTCTACATGGCCAAGGCCGGAGGCTTCTTCTTCCTGGTCTTCGGTGTCATCTCGGCCCTCGCCGGCATCGCGACGATCAACCCGATCTGGGTCCTGGGCCCCTACCGTCCCGACCAGGTGTCGACCGGTGCCCAGCCCGACTGGTACATGGGCTTCGCCGAGGGTCTGATCCGCGCGATGCCGGGCTGGGAGGTCAACTTCTGGGGCCACACGCTGGTCCTGGGTGTGTTCATCCCGCTGGTGCTGTTCGGTGTCTTCCTCGGGATCATCGCCCTCTACCCGTTCATCGAGTCGTGGGTCACCGGGGACAAGCGCGAGCACCACATCCTGGACCGGCCGCGCAACGCCCCGACCCGCACCGGTGTCGGTGTCGCCTGGGTCACCGGCTACATCATCATGCTGATCGGCGGTGGCAACGACATCGTCGCCACGCACTTCCATCTGTCGATCAACGCGGTCACCTGGTTCGTCCGGATCGGGTTCTTCCTCGGACCGGTCCTGGCGTTCATCGTCACCAAGCGCATCTGCCTCGGCCTGCAGCGCCGGGACAAGGAGAAGGTGCTGCACGGCCGCGAGTCGGGCATCATCAAGCGCCTGCCGCACGGTGAGTTCATCGAGGTGCACGAGCCGCTCAGCCAGGAGCAGATGTACACGCTCACCGCGCACGAGCAGTACCAGCCGGCCGAGATCGGTCCGACGACCGACGAGAACGGTGTCGAGCGCAAGGTGAAGGGCTCCGAGAAGCTGCGCGCCAAGCTCAGCGAGTCCTACTACGGCGAGGGGGCCCAGATCCCGAAGCCCACCGCCGAGGAGTACCGGGAGATCACGAGCGGCCACGGCCACCACTGATCACTGCTTCGCCACGCCACGCAGAGGGCCCCGTCCGGTGTTCGGACGGGGCCCTTCGCGGTGCCCGGGGCTGGATAGGGTGGGACCACTGCTTTTACGTGACGTACGACGACCCAGGAGCGGCTTATGAGCGCTGTGACCCCCGCTGGAGGCGACACCGCGGCGGGCCGCTCCTGGCCCGCCCTGCTGAACGGCCTGCTGGACCGCCGGGACCTGACCGCCGACGACACCGCCTGGGCGATGGACCTGATCATGCGCGGTGAGGCGACGGACGCGCAGATCGCCGGGTTCGTGGTGGCGCTGCGCGCCAAGGGCGAGACCGTCGAGGAGATCGGCGGATTCGTCCGGGCGATGTACGAGCACGCGAACGTGATCGAGGTGCCGGGCCCGGCCGTCGACATCGTCGGCACGGGCGGCGACGGGGCGAAGACCGTCAACATCTCCACGATGTCGGCCATCGTCATCGCCGGTACCGGTGCGAAGGTCGTCAAGCACGGCAACCGCGCCGCGTCGTCGGCGTCCGGGGCGTCGGACGTCCTGGAGAAGCTCGGCGTCAACCTGGAGCTGCCCACGCACCGGGTGGCCGGGGTCGCCGAGGAGGCCGGGATCACCTTCTGCTTCGCGGCGAAGTTCCACCCCGCGATGCGGTATGTGGGAGCGGCCCGTGGCCAGTTGGGGATCCGGACGATCTTCAACGTCCTCGGTCCGCTGACCAACCCCGCGAAGGTGCGGTCCCAGGCCGTCGGTGTGGCGGACCCGCGCATGGCACCGATCGTCGCGGGCGTCTTCGCCGAGCGCGGCAACTCGTCCCTGGTCTTCCGCGGCGACGACGGCCTGGACGAACTGACCACCACGGCCACGTCCCGGGTGTGGATCGTCCGGGACGGCAAGGTGACCGAGGAGGCCTTCGACCCGCGTGACGTCGGCCTCGAGCTGGTCCCCGTGGAGGCCCTGCGCGGCGCGGACGCCTCCTACAACGCCGAGGTCGCCCGCCGCCTGCTGGAGGGCGAGACCGGGCCGGTCCGCGACGCGGTCCTGCTGAACTCGGCGGCCGCGCTGGTGGCTCTGGAGCCGACGCAAGCGCCGCTGGCCGACCAGGTCCGAGCCGGAATGGCGAAGGCAGCGGAGTCGATCGACTCGGGTGCGGCGAAGCGGACCCTGGAGCGCTGGGTGGCTGCCAGCAACGCGTAACCGAGGTGAGCGCGGTCCCGCGATGCGGACACGAGTTGCGGGACCGCGATCACTTCACGTACTTTCCTGATCAGGTCATGAGTGACAGTCATGAGGCCCCGGCCGACTGTCCGGCAACCCTCCGTCCGTGGCGGGGTGCCCCGGGTGAAGACCAGGCCGCAGGCAGCGAGGTCTGTGGCAAGCGCGTGACGAGGAGTTTCTCGTGAACCAGCGAATGCGATAGGGCCGCAGAGCCCCGCCTCAGCACCCCTTTCTTCCTTCACCCCCGCTTGAGCCGTACGTGCTCGCGGGCGGATTCAGCCTGCCTTCACGGGAGTTCCGCCATGTCTGTCTCCACCGCTGTCGCCGACCAGTCCGTTTGTGCCTCGCTGCCCGTTCTCGGCCGGGATGTCACCGTGCCGCTCGTGACCGGCGGCGAGGTCACCTACGCCGCGCTCGACTACGCCGCCAGCGCCCCGGCGCTCCAGCGCGTCTGGGACGACGTCGCCGCATACGCGCCGTACTACGGCAGCGTCCACCGTGGTGCCGGGTACCTGTCCCAGCTGTCGACCGACCTCTTCGAGAACGCCCGCCGCACGGTCGCGGAGTTCCTCGGCTGCCGGGACGGTGACCAGGTGGTGTTCACCCGGTCCACCACCGACTCCCTGAACCTCCTGGCCGCCGCGCTCCCGGCCGACTGCGAGGTCTTCGTCTTCGAGACCGAGCACCACGCCTCCCTGCTGCCCTGGCGGAACGCGCGCGTCACCTACCTCGACGCCCCGAGCAGCCCACGCCAGGCCGTCGAGACCCTGGAGCGCGCCCTCGCCGACCGGGAGCCCTGTGGACCGGCCCTCGTCTGCGTCACCGGCGCCTCGAACGTCACCGGGGAGCTGTGGCCCGTACGGGAGCTCGCGGCGGCCGCGCACGCCCACGGCGCCCGGATCGTTCTGGACGCCGCCCAGCTTGCCCCGCACCACCCGGTGTCCGTCGCGGACCTCGACGTCGACTGGGTCGCCTTCTCCGGGCACAAGCTGTACGCGCCCTTCGGCTCCGGTGTCCTGGCCGGCCGGGCCGACTGGCTGCGTGCGGCGGACCCCTACCTCGCCGGCGGCGGTGCCTCCCGGAAGGTGGCTCGGCGTACGGACGGCGGCGTCGACGTGGAGTGGCACGAGAGCGCCGCCCGTCACGAGGCCGGGTCCCCGAACGTCATCGGCGCCTACTCCATCGCCTCCGCCTGCACGGCGCTCACCGAGGCCGGGTTCGACAACCTGGTCGCACGCGAGCAGTACCTGATCGAGAAGGTGCGTACGGGCCTCGCCGAGGTGCCGGAGGTCCGGATCCTCTCCCTCTTCGGTGACGACGCCCCGCGTGTCGGCGTCATCTCCTTCGTCGTCGAGGGCTGGAACAGCTCCCATTTCGCCGCCGCCCTCTCCGCCGAGTACGGCATCGGGGTGCGGGACGGGCTGTTCTGCGCCCACCCCCTCCTGCGGACCCTGCTGGGCAGCGACCCGCAGACCCAGGGCGAGTGCGGCGCACCGGAGGCGGCTCCCGGCGAGAAGTCCCTCAACGCCATCCGCGTGAGCTTCGGCGCGGGCACGCCCGACGAGCACGTCGAGCGGTTCGTCAGCGCCGTCAAGGAGCTGGTCCAGGACGGGGCGCGGTGGAACTACCGTACGGAGGACGGCCGTTGCGTCCCGGACACCTCCGCGTGAGCCGGTAGCCGGGCGCCCAGCAGGATCATCCGCAGGGCGCGTTCGGTCGCGTCCGTGAGCAGTTCGGAGGCCCGCACCAGGGCCTCCGCCAGGGCCATCGGCGCCGGCAGGATCCCGCTGAACGCGTCCACGCCCGGCACCTCGTGCGCGCCCTCGCCGAGCGTGCCCGCGAGGGCCAGGACCGGGCGGCCGTGGAGCTTGGCCCGGCGGGCCACCTCGGCCGGGACCTTGCCGCGCGGCGTCTGGTGGTCCAGGGCGCCCTCGGCGGTGACGACCAGGTCGGCGCGGGCCAGCCGGGCGTCCAGGTCGAGATGGTCCAGCAGCACGTCGAAGCGGGGCAGGAGCCGGGCGCCGAGGGCGGCGAGACCGGCTCCCAGGCCGCCGGAGGCCCCGGTTCCGGGATCACTGCGGAGGTTCGTGTCCGGGACGGCGACGTCGCGGGTGAGGACGAAGGCCCAGTTCTCCAGGCCGGCCGACAGTTCCTCGACCTGGATCGGGGTCGCGCCCTTCTGCGGGCCGAAGACCCGGGCGACGCCCCGCTCGCCGCACAGCACGTTGTAGGGGTTGCAGGCGACCAGGAGCTCCACGTCCGCGAGGCGGCTGTCCAGGCCGGTCGGGTCGATGCGGTGCAGACGCGTCAGCTCCCGGCCTCCGGCGGGGAGTTCCTCGCCCCGGTCGTCCAGGAGCCAGGCCCCGAGCGCCTGGAGCGCGCCCGCGCCGCCGTCCGAGGTGCCCGAGTCGCCGCAGCCGACCAGGATCCGCCGGACGCCCAGGTCGAGCGCCGAGCGGATCAGTTCCCCGACTCCGTACGTGGTGGTGGCGCCCGGGTCGCGCAGGTCGCGCGGGACGAGGGAGAGGCCCGCGACCGCCGCCATCTCCACCACCGCCGTGTCCCCTGAGCCCAGCAGGGCGAAATGGGCGCCGATGGTCTCCCCGACGGGGCCGGTGGCGGGCACGGTGACGAGCCGGCCCCCGGTCGCGGCGGCCAGGGCGACGGCCGTGCCCTCGCCGCCGTCCACCAGCGGAACCAGGTCGATCTCGGCGTCGGGCAGGACACGGCGGACACCAGCGGCGATGGCATCGGCCGCCGCCTCCGCGGACAGGGACTCCTTGAAGCCACTGGGGGCTACGACGACACGGGTCAGCATGAGGACTCCTCAACGGGTGACGGACACGCCGAGCAGCGGCCACACCGCGACGGCGAACAGCAGGACGAGCGCGGCGGTCAGCGGCGCCAGGAACGCGGACAGCCGCAGCAGGTCGCGCGGGGTGTAGGTGGGCGTGCCGGGGATCTGCGCGAAGAGCGTGACCGGCTTGGCCGAGGCGGGCAGGGTGTGGCAGAAGCCCGCGGCGGCGGTGGAGGCGAGCGCGGCGGCGACGGGGTTGACCCCGACGCCCACGGCGGCGGCCACGACCAGCGGGACCAGGACCGACGAGCGGGCCGAGCGGGACTGCAGGACCAGGTGGGCCGCCGTACTGACGGCGATCACGATCGCCAGGAACACCACCGGCGGCTCGCCCGCCGGTAGCCCGGCAACCAGCCACTTCGCCGCTCCCGAGTCGGCGAGCGCGACGCCCATCGCCATCGTCGCCGCCATGAACAGCAGCAGCGACCAGGGGACGGTCTTCAGCGCGTCCTTCAGACGGATGGTGCCGAGGGCGGGGGAGGAGGCGATGACGGCGCCGATCAGCGCGACCAGCGCGGGCGGCACCCGGTGCAGCGGCTCACTGCACCACAGCAGCACCACCGTGGCGAGGAGCAGGGCGCAGCGCTTCTCGGCCTGGCTCCAGGGGCCGGTCACCGGCTGCTCGCTGTGCTCCTGGATCTGCTCCGGGGTGATGCTGACGGGGCCGCGGCGGTCCGCCCGCCGGGTCGTCGTCAGCATCACCAGCTCGGCCGCCAGATGGGACGAGGCCACGGCCAGCGGCAGGCCGAGCAGCAGCCACTCCGTGAAGCCGATGTGCTGCCCGGTCGTCTCCCACAGCACCGACACGGTGATCAGATGCGCGCCCGCGCCGATCAAGGTCGCCACCGCCGAAAGAAGGATCACGGTCGGAAACAGCAACGCCAGCATCACGACCAGTCGCCTCCGGTCGGCGAGGACCTTGGCGAGGGCGAGGAACACCGGCAGCGCGAGCGCGGCCCGGCCCGAGGTGGCGGGCACGGCGAACGCCGTGACGACCAGGGCGGCGGTGGTGAGATGCACCAGCTGCCGCACCGTCCGCGCCCCGCTGACCAGGAACACCGCGGCCCGGCCCGCCAGCCCGGTCCGGCTCACCGCGGCCGCCAGCACGAACGCGCAGATCAACAGCCACACCGTGGCATCGCCGAGCGTGCCGAACAGGGTGTCGCTGCTGATCACCCCGGTCACCGTGAGCGCGAGCCCGGCGCCCAACGCGATGTAGGTGTCGTCGATCGACGTCCCGATCCATGCGCAGGTCGCCAGCACGAACACGCAGAGCGTGACCCGGGCGTCGGCACCGAGCCCCGGAAAGTTCCCGGGAACAGCCAGCAAGGCACACAACGACAGCGCCACGCACAGGGCGATGGTGGTTCGGAGATTCAGCGTCACACCATCGAGGATTCGCCCGGGCGGTGAGTCGACGATGAGTTCCGGATGAAGGAACTTTCACCACGGGCCCTCAGGGGCGCGGGGAACTGCGCGAACAACCACGACGTACCCGCACCCGGCCACGGCGCCCACGCGGCACTACGCCAACCGGTACCCCATCCCCCGCACCGTCTCCACCCGCTCCGCCCCCAGCTTCTTCCGCAGCGTCCGCACATACACGTCCACGATGTTGGACCCCGGATCGAAGTCGTACCCCCACACATGGGACAGGATCTGCTCCCGGGACAGCACCTGCCCCGGATGCCGCAGGAACAGTTCCAGCAGCACGAACTCACGCGCCGTCAGATCGACCGTCCGCTCCCCGGCCCGCGCACGCCTGGTGCGGAGATCGAGGCTCAGGGAGCCCGACCTGAGCACCGTCACCTCCGGCGCCCGCGCCGCCGTCCGCAGCCGCAGCCGCACCCGCGCGAGCAGCTCCTCGAACCGGAACGGTTTGGTCATCCAGTCGTCGGCGCCGCCCTCCAGGCCGGCCACCGTGTCCCGTACGGAGTCCCGCGCGGTCAGTACGATCACCGGCACCGACACCCGGGCCTCGCGCAGCTCGCGCAGGATGGTGAAGCCGTCCCGGCCGGGCAGCCCGATGTCCAGGACGACGAGGTCGAAGCCGCCGGTCAGGGCGTACTCGTAGCCCGCGTCGCCGTCGGTGACGACGGTCGTGGTGAAGCCGTTGGAGCGCAGGCCCTTCTCCACGAAGGAGGCGATGCGCTCCTCGTCCTCGACGATGAGGATGCGGTTCACGAGGGGTCCCCTTCCGGTGCCCGGGGTGCGTGCAGAACGAGGGCGAAGCCGGCGCCGCCGCCGGGCGGGCCGTAGAGCCGTACCCGGCCCCGGTGGCCCTCGGCGATCGCCTTGACGATGGACAGCCCGAGTCCGGCGCCGGAACCCCGGGTGCCGCGGCGTGCCGTGCCGCGCCGGAAGCGCTCGAAGATCACCTCGGCGTCCTGGGGCTGCACACCGGGCCCGGAGTCGGCGACGTACAGCTCCAGGTCCGGGCCGTCGGTGCGGGAGCCGATGCGGATGGTCTGGCCGGTCGTGGTGTGCTGCACGGCGTTCTGCGCGAGCTGCACCATGGCCTGGGTGATCCGCTGCGGATCCAGCTCGGCCTCCAGGTCGGCGACCCCGTCGAGCCGCCAGTCGCGTTCGCCCAGGGTGCGTGCCTTGACGTAGACGTCGGCGGTGAGTTCGGCGACCTGGACCGGTTCGGGCGTGACGAAGTCAGGGCGTTCCGCCTTGGCGAGCAGCAGCAGGTCCTCGACGATGCGGCTCATCCGGTCCAGCTCGTCGGTGACCAGCCGGACCGTCTCCTCGCGTTCGGCGGGATCGTCGCCCATGAGTTCCAGGTGGCCGCGCACGATGGTGATGGGGGTGCGCAGTTCGTGTCCCGCGTCGTCGACGAACTCGCGCTGTGCGGCGAAGGCCCGCTCCAGCCGGTCGAGCATGCCGTTGAACGTCTCGGCGAGGGCGGCTATGTCGTCGTTGCCGTGCACCGGGATCCGCCGGGTGAGGCCCTGCTCGGTGAGCTGTGCCGCCGCGGTGCGCACCACCCGCACCGGTTTGAGGATCCGCCCGGCGACCGCCCAGGCGATGCCGACGGTCAGCAGCAGGGCGACCCCGGAGATCACGAGCAGCGTGCGGAACATGTCGTTCACCCGCGCCCGCTCGCGTTCCGGGTGGAAGGCGACGACGAACGCGGCGTCCGGCGCCCGGCCCTCCAGGGCCACGGTGACCTTGGCCCAGCGGATCTCGCCCTGGGGCCGCCGCAGCACCCCGGAGGACTCGGGTGACTCGAAGACGGCGCGCTTGGCCCGGGGGTCCCGGTGCAGGGGCAGCGCGACGGGCAGGTCGTGCTGCTGGCGGATCTGCCGGGGCCCGCTGCCCGCCCGGCCGACCAGGCCGATCAGCTCCTCGTCCGCGTCGGGGTACTGCCGTTCCAGGAACACCGTCAGCAGCCGGCTGGCGTCGGTGAAGGGGCGGCCCGTCTGCGGATCCCCGCCCCGTTCCTCGAAGTTGGCGAACTCACCGGTCTCCTGGGTGAGCAGGCGGTTGATCCGGTTGTCGACGTCCCGCAGCAGGAAGGAACGGGTGGTCATGGCGACCGAGGCGAGCGCGACCGCCATCACCAGCAGCAGCCAGAGCAGGATGCGGACCCGGGCGGAGACGCGCCGCCGGCCGGGGTCAGTTGTCGGAGCCGGGTCCGTCGTCGCCCGGCCCGTCGTCTCCGTTGCCCTGGCCACGGTCGTCGTCATCATCGTCACCAGCCGAGCTGTCGGTCACCGGAGGCCGCGAGACCACCTCGTCGTCCGGCGTGGCGGCGGGCGGCGTGGGCTTCGGGGCGGGCGTGAGCGTGGAGGTGGGCGTGGGCGAGCGGTTGTCCAGCTCCACCTGCTGCGAGGGGACCCTGGGCGACTCGGGACTGTCCGCGAGGGCGTAGCTGGTCGCGGCGATGCCCAGCGGGATCAGCACGACGGCGGACAGGGCCGCCATCCGGCGAGAGAAAACCATGCGCCCGATCCTGCGGACGGAACCCGGGGAGCGGGATGAAGGGCGGATGAAGAACTCTTCATCCGGAGCCCCGGGTCCGGCCTGCCGTGCCCGGAACCGGTCCTCAGTTGTCCAGCCCGATGGAGAACGCCGCCTCCAGGTCGTGCTGCGAGTACGTACGGAACGCCACGTGCGTGTCCGTGCCCTCGACGCCGGGGATCTTGCTGATCCGGCCGGGGATGACCTCGGCGAGGTCCTCGTGCTCCTTCACCCGGACCATCGCGATGAGGTCGTAGGTGCCGGTGACCGAGAAGACCTCGCTGACGCTGTCCAGCGCCGCGATCGACTCCGCGATCTCTGGGATCCGGTCCACGCTGGTCTTGATGAGGACGATCGCGGTGATCACGGCTGGTTCTCTCCCTCGGGGGCCGGAGCAGGGGCGGTCTTCACTCTAGTGCCGGGGGGACGGCCGTAGCGGACCGAGGCGTAGCAGAAGCCCAGACCGAATCCGACCAGGTGGGCGAGGTAGGCCACCCCGGGCCCGTCCGAGGCCCGCCCCGCCGCCAGCCACTGCAGCCCCGCCCAGAACGGCAGCACGACCCAGGCGGGGAAGCGCACCGGCAGGAAGAAGAGGAACGGCAGGAGACTGGTCACCCGGGCACGGGGGAACAGGTACAGGAACGCGCCGAGGACCGCCGAGATCGCCCCGGAGGCACCGACCAGGGACTGCTCGGAATCCGCGTTGGCGACGGCGTACCCGAGCAGGGCCAGGTATCCGCAGCCGACGTAGAACAGGGTGAACTGCACCCGCCCCATCCGTTCCTCGGCCATCGCCCCGAAGACGTAGAGGAAGAGCATGTTGCCGAGCAGGTGCACCCAGGTGCCGTGGACGAAGAGCGCCGTCACCGGGGTGAGGACCGACCCGGGGGATCCCTCGAACAGTTCTGCGGGGATCACGCCCCAGTGCCGGAAGTAGGCCCGCTGCGCGGCGAGCAGATCGTCGCCCGAGCCGTACGCCGGGCCGAGGCCCGAGGCGGGCCCGGCCAGGAAGACCGTGCAGCACAGGGCGATCAGTGAGTACGTCACCGGCGCCGACGACCCCCTGATCGATCCGCTCGCCCGCGTGATCGACGCACTCCACTTGCTGATCATGGCTACAGAGCATGACGTAACCGGACGCAACCGCCCAGACCGCCTCGCCGCCGTGGACACGCAGGCGACGAGGACCCGGCAGGCCGTAGGGTTACGAGCCACACGCACCGGGGAAGCCGGTGGCGTCGCGGACACTAGAAGGAAAGAGAACAGGCCACGATGACGGTTCCCCTGCCGACCGCCGAGACGCGGTGGCGCTGCACCCTCTGCGGCAACCTCACGCGCTTCGACGTGACCCGCTCGTCGAAGGTCGTCGAGTACGTCCACCTGGACCTGGCCGGAGAGGCCAAGGTCGAGGAGCGCGAGGTGCTCAGTGAGACCATCGAGTCGGTGCGCTGCCGCTGGTGCAACGCGGTGGACCAGGTGGAACTCGTGGACAGGCCGGGCGCCGGCTCCTGAGGGGAGCAGGGCCCCCGCACAGGCATTGGGGTGTGACGGATGGTGGAGACCACAGGCGGGGGGCCGGGCGACGGCGCCGCCGAGGTGCTCGACCGTCCGCTGCCCGACGGCGTGCGCCGCAAGGTCGTGCAGATCGTCTCCGACGGCTTCGGATCGCTGACGGTCGGCGAGCTGCCCGCACAGCTCAGGCAGTACGCCCGGTTCGCCCCGAACCGCAGGGCCAAGTTCGCCGGCAACGCCATGGCCGCCGCGCTGGAGACCGACCCGCTGTTCCGGCAGCGCATCGGGGAGAAGCTCAGAGAGGCCCAGCCGGAACTGGCCGGCGCTCTCGACTCAGGCTCCCCGCCCCCGGCCGCGGACCCGCTCGACGTGGCGGCCGCGGCCTACGTACTGCGGCCCACCGACTGGGTGAAGCTGGTGACCGCCGCCGGCGAGGAGGCCCTGCGGGCCGACGCCGAGCGGGCCGACGAGGAGAGCCGGGCCGAGCTGGAGCGGCTGCGCGCCGAGCTGGCCCGGGCCCGTGACCACACCAGGGCCGAGACCGAGCGGCTGCGCACGGAGCTGGAATCGGCCAAGCGGGAATCCGAGTCGCTGCACCGCAAGCTCCGCGCCGCCCTCAGCGACGTCAAGCGCGGCGAGGCCGCCCTGCGCAAGGCGCACGGCGAGATGGAGGCCGTCCGCGCCGAGGGGCACGCCCAGGTGTCCGCCGCCGAGAGCGAATCCCGGCGGCTCAAGGCCAGGCTGGGGGAGACCGAGGCGGCTCTGGAGGCCACCCGCCGGGCGGCCCGCGAAGGCCGCAGCGTCGAGGACATGCGGGTCCGGCTGCTGCTGGACACCCTGCTGGACGCCACCCAAGGGCTCCGGCGCGAACTCGCCCTGCCGCCGGTGTCGGTACGGCCCGCCGAGACCGTGGACGCCGTCGAGCCGGGCCGGATGAGCCCGAAGGACATCGCCGCCCGCGCGCTCTCCGAGAACGACCCGCAGGTCCTCGACCAGCTGCTGGCGCTGCCGCAGGCCCATCTCGTCGTCGACGGCTACAACGTCACCAAGACCGGCTATCCGCAGATGCCGCTGGAGAAGCAGCGCCTCAGGCTGCTGGGGCAGCTCTCCCAACTGGCGGCGCAGAGCGGCGCCGAGGTGACCTGCGTCTTCGACGGCGCCGAACTGGCCGCGCCGGTCCTGCTGGCGCCGCCGCGCGGGGTACGGGTGCTGTTCTCGAAGCCGGGTGTCACCGCCGACGAGCTCATCCGTCAACTCGTGCGCGCCGAACCACCCGGAAGGCCGGTCATCGTGGCGTCCACCGACCGGGAAGTCGCCGACGGCGTGGCCCGGGCCGGCGCCCGCCCGGTGGCCTCGGCGATGCTCCTCAAGCGTCTTTCGCGGCCCTAGGCGCCCTACGGGCGATGCGTAACCTCCGGGCGTGATGCCCGAATTGGTGAGACCTGTGGGCCACGTTAAGTCAAGGGAGTCTCACCGCCTGTGAGTCCAGGGGAAAAGTTGGCCCACTGTGACGCATTTTTTCATCTGAGGATTTGAACTGATCACAGGAACGTCACTAGGGTCAGGCTCCGAAACCTCCGCTCGGGTGATCACTCATCGGGAGAGACGGCGGAGGGGGCAGAAGGAGCTTTCACCCGTGGCGTCCCACCGTCGTCCGAAGCAGCCGAGCCGCGCACGTGTGACCGTGCTGACCACCGCCGCCGCCGCTGCCGTCGCCTTCAGCGCGCAGGCCGCCAACGCGGCCCCCAGCGAGAAGCCGAGCAAGGACGAGGTCAAGGCGAAGGTCGACAAGCTCTACGAAGAGGCGGAGCAGGCCACCGAGAAGTACAACGGGGCCAAGGAGAAGCAGGAGAAGCTCCAGAAGGAGATCTCCACCATCCAGGACAACGTCGCCCGCGGCCAGGAGGAACTCAACGAGCTGCGCGACAGCCTGGGCATCGCGGCCGCGTCGCAGTACCGCACCGGCTCCATCGACCCCTCGGTCCAGCTCTTCCTCTCCTCGGACCCGGACGACTACCTCGACAAGGCCTCCACGCTCGACCAGTTGAGCAGCCAGCAGGTCGAGGCGCTGAAGAAGGTCCAGGAGAAGCAGCGCGAACTCGCGCAGGAGCGCGCCGAGGCCTCCGAGAAGCTCAAGGACCTCGCCTCCACCCGCACCGAACTCGGCAAGAAGAAGAAGGAAGTCCAGGGCAAGCTCGGCTCCGCGCAGAAGCTGCTCAACAGCCTCACCGCCGCCGAGAAGCAGGCGCTCGCCGCCGAGCAGGACCGCGCCAGCCGGGACAGCCAGCGCGACGCCCTCACCGGCAACGTCCCGTCCGGCTCGGGCCGGGCCGCCGCGGCCTTCGCCTTCGCCCAGAGCCAGCTCGGCAAGCCCTACGTCTACGGCGCCACCGGCACGAGCTCCTACGACTGCTCCGGCCTCACCTCCCGGGCCTACGCGGCGGCCGGCATGCAGATCCCGCGCACCTCCGAGGCGCAGTCCCAGATCGGCACCAGGATCTCCTCGGTCAGCCAGCTCAAGGTCGGCGACCTGGTCTTCTTCTTCAACGACCTGCACCACGTGGGCCTCTACGCCGGCAACGGACAGATCATCCACGCCCCGCGCACCGGCACGGTCGTCCGCTACGAGTCGATGGACACCATCGGCGGCCCGTTCATGTTCGGCGTCCGCGTCTGACGAACGGCACCCCCCCCGAGGACACCGTGTCCGCCATTCGGGGGAATCACCACATCCTCGAGTAAGCCCACGCCCCGCCGGTGACCTGCGTCAGCGGCGGGGCGTCGTGCCGCGTACCCACGGATGGTCGTTGGCTCCCCCCGGTCGCGGGGCTACTGTCTGCCGCGTTTCCAAGTCCGTCAGCGGAAGGAGAGCGGCTTCCCGTGGGGTCCCATCGCCGACTTGCACCGTCCGGGTTCGACCGGGGCGCCGGTGCCGCGGTCGGTTTCCTGTCCGTCGCGGCCACCGCCCTGTGCGCGCTACCGGCCGCGTCCGCACCGTACGACGACACCCGGGCCGAGGTGGACCGCCTCTACGAGCAGGCCGAGAAGGCCACCGAGGCCTACAACAAGGCCGACGAGCGAGCCGACGAGCTGCGCGAGGAGGCCGGTACCGCCCGGGACCGGATCGCCCGGCAGCAGCAGCGCATCAACTCCATGCGGGAGTCGCTCGGTTCGCTCGCCGGCGCCCAATACCGCTCGGGCGGTCTCGACCCGTCCCTCGCCCTGCTGTTCTCCGACGACCCGGAGGACTACCTCGACAGGGCCGCCCGGCTGGACCGCGTCACCGCCCACCAGGCCGGTGCGCTGAAGGACCTCCAGGACGCCATGCGCGAACTCGCCCAGGACCGTGAGCAGGCCGCCGGGAAGCTCCGCGAACTGGAGAAGAGCCGCAAGACGGTCGCCGTCCACAAGAAGTCCGTCGAGAAGAAGCTCGCCGCGGCCCGGCGGCTGCTCAACTCCCTGCCGGAGTCCGAGCGCGCCGCCTACGACCGGGCCTCCCGCTCCGGCCGCGGTGACCTGCCCTACCTCGGGAACGCCACCGCCGCCTCGGGACGCGGGGCCGCCGCCGTCGCCGCCGCCCGCAGCGTGGTCGGCAGGCCCTACGTCTGGGGCGCCAACGGCCCCTCCGGCTTCGACTGTTCAGGCCTGACGCAGTGGTCGTACGCGCAGGCCGGGGTGTCCCTGCCGCGCACCTCGCAGGCCCAGCGGTACGCCGGCCGGCAGGTCCCGCTGTCCGAGGCGCGCCCCGGTGACCTGGTCGTCTACCGGGACGACGCCAGCCATGTCGGGATGTACATGGGCAACGGCCAGGTCATCCACGCGCCCTACCCCGGCGCACCCGTGCGCTACGACCCGGTCGGGATGATGCCCGTCTCCTCGGTCACCAGGGTCTGACCCGCGCGGCCCGGCGCCCGTACGATCGGGAACGTGGCTGGTCGAAGGTCGGGGTCCGCGGTGGTGGCGCTCGTCGTGCTGCTCGTCGCCCTGGTCGGGTGCGGTGGGCGGCCCGCCGCCGACAGCGCCACGGCCGACGTCCAGCAGCTCCTGGACCGGCGTGCCGCCGCGGTCCTCGACCGTGACGAGGGGGCCTACGAACGGACGGGCACGGGGGTGGATTTCGCCCGGCTGCGCGCGATGCCCCTGGCCGACTGGTCGTACCGGGTCACCGGAATGCGCCGCACCGGTGATACCGCCACCGCCGACGCCGAACTGCGCTACCGCGTCGACGGGTACGACCGGGCGCCGGTGATCGCAGGCCGTACCCTGCGGCTGAGCCGGGACACGGACGGGCGGTGGTCCGTCGAAGCCGACCGGCCCGCGAAGAAGTCCGCGCAGCAACTGTGGGACCAGGGGGCGGTACAGGCCGTCCAGGGCGCCCGCAGCCTCGTCCTCGGCGTCGGGCAGTCCGGCCGGTCGCTGCGCGACTTCGCTGAACTGGCCGACCGGGCGGTGCCCGCCGTGTCCGAGGTGTGGGGCACGGACTGGTCCCGGCGCGTGGTCGTGCTCGTGCCGAAGTCCCTGGAGGGGATGGCGGGGCTGCTCGGCTCGCCCGCCTCCTCCTACCGTGGGATCGCGGCGGTGACGACCGGCGAGACAGGCGCTCCGGCCCGGTCCCCGGCGGACCGGATCATCGTCAACCCGGATGCCTTCGCGCTTCTCGGCGGCCTCGGCGAGCAGGTCGTCGTCACCCACGAGACCACCCATGTCGCCACCCGCGCCCACACCAGCGCGGCCACCCCCCTCTGGCTGTCCGAGGGCTACGCCGACTGGGTCGGCTACCGCGCCACCGGCCGCATCCCCTCCGAGGCCGCGCCCGAGCTGTCCCGGGCGGTGAGCCAGGGTCAGGTTCCGGCCGCGCTGCCGAAGGACGAGGACTTCGGCTTCACCGGCGACGCGAACCGCCTGGCCCGGGCCTACGAGAGCGGCTGGACGGCATGCCGGCTGATCGCCGACCGCTGGGGCGAGTCCCGGCTGGGCGAGTTCTACCGGGCCGTCGGGGACCACCGGAAGCGGGCCGGGGCGGTGGCGGAGGCGATGCGGGAGGTGCTGGGGACGACGCCGGAGGAGTTCACGGGGCTGTGGCAGGAGTATCTGGGGGAGCAACTCGGCTGACCTTGCGGTCGGAGTGACTCACTCCGGCTGGTCGAGCAGCTCGATGGTCTCCCGCAGCCAGGCCCGTTCCGCCTCGCCCGTCGCCCGCGCGACCCGGAGCATGCCCTGGCGGAACAGGTCGTCCGCCTCCTCGGCGCGGACCGGCTTGCCGGACGCGTAGAAGAAGCT
The DNA here is from genome assembly GCF_056433405.1 of Streptomyces sp. NPDC044719. Lineage (NCBI taxonomy): Bacteria > Bacillati > Actinomycetota > Actinomycetes > Kitasatosporales > Streptomycetaceae > Streptomyces > Streptomyces sp. NPDC044719. The sequence continues at coordinate 463,217 of NZ_JBWKHE010000005.1, read as the reverse complement.
CGCCGGGGTCTCCAGAAAGTCCAGCCGGCGGCGCAGCACCGCGGCCTGCTCGTGCCGGTCGGGCAGGTGGCGCAGGAACGCCAGGACCGTGTTGAAGCGGACGTGGTCGGTGATCTCGGTCTGCTTCGGCCGGCGCAGCCGCTCCAGCAGTTCCTCGCGGCCCCGGTCGGTGAGGGCGAGGATCCGGCGCGGGGCCGCGCTCGCGCCCGGCTCGGTGTGCTGGTCGAGCAGGCCCGCCCCGGCCAGGCGCGTGATCGCCGGGTAGAGCGCGCCGTCGCTCACCGGCCGGACATGGCCGGTCAGCGCTTTGATGCGCTCCTTGAGCTCATAGCCGTGCAGGGGCTCCTCGGCCAGGAAGCCCAGGATCGACAGCTCCAGCATGGTCCTCCTTGCGGGTGTTGTCCGACGCATGCTACCTCTTAACGAGCTACCTCTAATCGATGTAGCTCGTTTCGATGGTCTCGATGACCAGACTGGGGGGCAGTCACCGTGAACGCCCATCGCAAGCACCTCCTCCTGCTCGCGGGACCCGTCTACCTCTCGCTGCTCGCCTCCGTCGCCGCGGGGATCATCAACACCGTCTGGGTGGCGCGGCTGGGCGGTCCGGCCGTGGCCGCCGTGGCCGTGGCGACCAACACGGAGAACGTGCTGCTCGGCATCGCCCTGGTCTTCGGCTCCGGTACGACCGTGCTGGTCGCGCACGCCCGGGGCGCCCGCGACCCCGTGGCCGTACGGGCGGCCGTGCGCGGCGGATGGGCGCTGTGGGCGCTGGTGACGCCGCTGGTGGTGGCGGGCGGTCTGCTGGGGCGCGAACCGCTGGCCCGGCTCGTGCTGGGCGGGGCCGACAGCGCCGCCCTCCCGCTCGCCGTCGCCTACTTCACGCTCTCCTTGCCGGGCATGGCGGTCTTCTTCGCCCAGCAACTCGTCGACGGCATCCTCAAGGGCACCGGCGACACGAGAACCCCGCTGCGGCTCGCCCTGCTCTCCAACGGCCTGATCCTGGCCCTCGACCCGCTCTTCATCAACCTCTACGGCGTCCGGGGCGCCGCCGCCTCCACGGTGCTGTCCCGGTCCGTGGCGCTCGCGGCGGGTCTCGTCGCGGTGCGGCGCAACGCGCTGCTGCGCAAGGCACGCGAGGCACAGGCGGGCGAGTCCCTGGCTGTCTCCCTGCGCCGGACGCTGTCGACCGGTCTGCCCATGTCCGCCGACTTCACCGTCCGGCAGACGGGCGCGCTGGTCCTGGTCGCGATCGTGGCGCGGCTCGGGGTGACGGCGGTGGCCGGGTACGCGATCGCCTACAAGGTCATGTACGTGGCGACCATGGCCTTCTACGCCGTCCGCCAGGCCGCCGCCATCCACACCGCGCACACGCGCGGCGCCGGAGAGGACGAGCGGCGGGCGATCGGGCGGCAGGCGGTGCTCCTCTCCGGCTCCCTCGGTCTCACGGCGGCGGTGCTGTCGGCCGTCACCGCCCCGTGGCTCATGGCCGCCCTCGGTGCCGGGCCCGGGGTCGCGCACGAGGGTGTGCTGTTCCTGCGCTGCGTCGGGCCCTATCTGTTGCTGATGGCCTGTCTCATCGCGCTCGGCGGGGTCTTCGAGGGCAGCGGGGGCGCCTCGGTGCTGCTGAGGGTGACCGTGCTCGGGACCGCGGTCCAGCTGGCCCTCGCGTGCAGCCTGACGGGGCTCGGGCTGCCGGGGGTGTGTCTCGCGCTGGCGCTCGCGACGGCGGTGCAGTGCGGGCTGGCGGGCGTGCTGTTCCGGCGGGCCCCGGCTCAGGAGGAGACGGGAGCCTCCCCGGCACGGGCGGCCGGCTGAGACGGCAGGGGCGCGGGGACCGTGCCCGGCACCGTCGCCTTCCACAGGGCGCGGGCCGCGAGAAGGGTGGCGACGACCAGGAGGCCGTTGCGCAGGAACAGCAGGGTGAGGCCCAGGCCGTCGCTGGCCACCACGTTGGCGAAGTAGAGCGGGAACTCCAGCACCGTCACGAAGCACGCCACCAGGACGAGGCCGACCGGCAGCCGCATCCGGCTCCCGGGGAAGCAGAGGCACACCGCGGCCAGCCCGACCAGCCACACCATGTACTGCGGGCTGATCACCCGGCTGGTGGTCGTGAACATCAGCACCGCCACGAAGGCCGCGTCGGCGAGCGTGTGCTCCTCGAAGCGCCGCGCCAGCAGCCGCCACAGCACCAGCCAGCCGAAGGCCGCACCCGTCAGGAACAGCGCGCCCGTGCTCACCTCGCTCACGTACGGCCCGAGGAACTCGATCGAGCCGTAGTTCAGCCGCACCTCGCCCTGCCAGCCGAAGTGCCGGGCGACATGGAAGACGAGCGCGCCGAGCGACTCCACCTCGGTGCCCCGGTCGCGCTGGAAGGTCAGGAAGGCGAAGCCGCCGGGCATGGCCAGGGCGAAAACGCCCGTCACCGCGATGCCGGTGACCAGGGCCGACACCCAGGCGCTCCGCCGGCGGGCGGCCAGCAGGAGCATCGCCGGCCAGACCTTCAGCAGCGCGCCGAACGCCGCCAGCGCCCCCATCGCCTTCGGGTGCCGGGCCCCGGCGAGCAGCGCGGCCACCGCCACGGCCGTGACCATCACGTCGTAGCGCGTGTACACCGTCGGACCCAGCAGCGGCACGCCCGCCACCCAGACCCAGGCGCCGCGCAGGGTCCGGCCGGGCCGCCGTCCGGCGTACGCCAGCAGGGCCAGGACGGCCAGGTCGGTGACACAGACCAGGACGAAGAACGCGGTCGCGTAGTGCAGGAAGGGCAGCAGCGCGGGGGAGAGGATCGCCAGGGCGGCGGCGGGCGGGTACTGCCAGGTGACGTCGTTCTGAGGGAACGTTCCGGTGCGCAGGATCTCGTACCAGCCCTGGTAGATCACATGCACGTCGCTCGTCACGTCCGGGCCCGGGAAGACGTACACCTTCATCACGAACAGCAGCAGTGCCACCCTGGTGAGACACCAGATCACCGGCAGCCATGCCAGGGACCGCCTCGTGCCCGTCGTCTTCACCTGATCCCTGCCCGTCCGCGCGCTCTGTCGATGGGGTCATGATGTCCCGCAGAGCTGTGAGCGTGCCATAAGTGCTGCCCCGCACGGCTGTGAGGGTCGGGTTCGGTAGGGTCGGCGGCGTGCGCAAGACCCTGATCGTGACCAACGACTTCCCGCCCCGGCCCGGCGGCATCCAGGCGTTTCTGCACAACATGGCGCTGCGGCTGGACCCGCGGGAGCTGGTCGTCTACGCCTCGACGTGGAAGCGCGGCCGGGAGGGTGCCGAAGCGACCGCCGCCTTCGACGCCGAACAGCCCTTCACCGTCGTACGGGACCGTACGACCATGCTGCTGCCGACGCCCGCCGTCACCCGGCGCGCCGTCGGGCTGCTGCGGGAGCACGACTGCGCGTCGGTGTGGTTCGGGGCGGCGGCGCCGCTCGGTCTGATGGCACCGGCGCTGCGAGACGCGGGCGCCGAGCGGCTGGTGGCCACCACGCACGGGCACGAGGCCGGCTGGGCCCAGCTGCCCGCGGCCCGGCAGCTGCTGCGCCGGATCGGTGACTCCACGGACACGATCACCTACCTGGGCGAGTACACGCGCTCGCGGATCGCCGGCGCACTGAGCCCGCGGGCGGCCGCGCGGATGGCGCAGCTGCCGCCCGGGGTCGACGAGAAGACCTTCCACCCGGACTCGGGCGGCGACGAGATCCGGGCGCGGCTCGGGCTGACGGACCGGCCGGTGGTCGTGTGCGTGTCCCGGCTGGTGCGGCGCAAGGGGCAGGACACGCTGATCCAGGCCATGCCCAGGATTCTGTCCGCCGAGCCGGACGCCGTACTGCTGATCGTCGGGGGCGGACCGTACGAGAAGGACCTCCGCAGGCTGGCCCAGGACACGGGCGTCGCCGGCTCGGTCCGCTTCACGGGCCCGGTGCCCTGGTCCGAGCTGCCCGCCCACTACGGCGCCGGGGACGTCTTCGCCATGCCGTGCCGGACCCGGCGCGGCGGCCTCGACGTCGAGGGCCTCGGGATCGTCTATCTGGAGGCCTCGGCGACCGGGCTGCCCGTCGTCGCCGGCGACTCCGGCGGCGCTCCGGACGCGGTCCTCGACGGCGAGACGGGCTGGGTGGTCCGGGGCGGCTCGGCGGAGCAGACCGCCGAGCGGGTCGTCACGCTCCTCGGTGACGCCGAGCTGCGCCGGAGGATGGGGGAGCGGGGCCGGGAGTGGGTCGAGGAGAAGTGGCGCTGGGACCTGCTGGCGGAGAAGCTCAAAGCTTTGCTCTGAGCGGGGCTCCGGGACCCTAGGCGGAACGTAAAAATCCGCACATGCTGCGCGCATGGCAGCAAAACTGATACAGCATCAGCTGACGAGACGTCAAATCTTGGGCATGGTGGCCCTCCAGACGGCCGCCGCGTCCGGTCTCACCCGCATCGGTCTCTCATCGGCGTCGGCCGCCGAACCCGCCGCCGTCGACAACGCCCCGGCGATCGTGATCGGTTCCGGCTACGGCGGCGCCGTGGCCGCCCTCCGCCTCGGTCAGGCCGGCATCCGCACCCTCGTCCTGGAAATGGGCCGGCTCTGGAACACCCCCGGCCCCGACGGCAAGATCTTCTGCTCCACCCGCACCCCGGACCGGCGCTCCATGTGGTTCCGTACCCGCACGGAGGCCCCGCTGGCCACCTTCCTGTGGCTGGACCTGGTCAACAGGGACATCAGCGCCTACCCGGGTGTCCTGGACCGCGTGCACTACGACCACATGTCCGTGTACGTCGGCCGGGGCGTCGGCGGCGGTTCCCTGGTCAACGGCGGCATGGCGGTGACCCCGCTCCGGTCCTACTTCGCCGAGCAGTTCCCGACCGTGGACACCGCGGAGATGTACGGCACGTACTTCCCGCGCGCCCGCTCCATGCTCGGCGTCAACACCATCGACCCGGCCTGGTTCGAATCCACCGAGTGGTACCGCTTCACCCGGATCTCCCGCCAACACGCCGACAACGCCGGGCTGAAGACCACCTTCGTGCCCAACGTCTACGACTTCGGCCACATGGAGCGCGAGGCGGCCGGCACGGCGACCAAGTCCGCTCTCGGGGGCGAGGTCATCTACGGCAACAACCACGGCAAGCGCAGCCTCGACAAGACCTACCTCGCCTCCGCGCTCGGCACCGGGAACGTCACCCTCCACACCATGGAGCGGGTGACGTCGATCAGCAGGGCCGCCGACGGGACGTACGTCCTGAGCGCCGAGCGGATCGACGACACCGGCACCGTCGTCGCGACCAAGGAGTACGCCTGCACGTACCTCTTCCTCGGCGGCGGCAGCATCGGCACGACGGAACTCCTCGTCCGCGCCCGGGAGTCCGGCACCCTGCCCGCCCTGGACGCCAGCGTCGGCACCGGCTGGGGCACCAACGGCAACGTGATGCTCGGCCGGGCCAACCACCTGTGGGACACGGTGGGCGCGAACCAGTCGACCATGCCGGTCATGGGCATCGACGACTGGGCCAACACCGCCAACCCCGTCTTCGCCGAGATCGCGCCCCTGCCCATGGGGCTCGAACACTGGGTCAGCCTCTACCTGGCGATCACCAAGAACCCGGAGCGGGCGTCCTTCACGTACGACTCGGCGAGCGGCGCCGTGCGGCTCGGGTGGAGCGCGGCGCAGAGTGCCGTGTCGGTGGGCATGGCGAAGAAACTGTTCGACCGGATCAACAGGGCGAACGCCACGATCTACCGCTACGACCTGTTCGGCTCGTCGAACAAGGTCTTCGCCGACGACTTCACCTACCACCCGCTGGGCGGCTGCGTCCTGGGCCGGGCGACGGACGACTACGGGCGGCTCAAGGGCTACCGCAGGCTCTACGCCATCGACGGCTCACTGGTGCCCGGCTCGATCGGCGTCAATCCCTTCGTGACCATCACGGCCCTAGCCGAACGCACGATGGCGCGGGTCCTCGCCGAGGACACCACGCCATGACGCCGCACGCGCACTACTTGGCGTAGATCGCCTCGACCTCGTGCGCGTAGTCCTTCGCCACCACGTTCCGCTTCAGCTTCAGTGAGGGGGTCAGGTGGCCCGACTCCTCCGTGAACTGGGAGGACAGAATGCGGAACTTCCGCACCGATTCCGCCTTCGACACCGCGGCGTTGCCGTCGTCGATCGCCGCCTGGATCGCGGCCAGCAGGTCCGGGTCCTCGCACAGCGACGCCGCGGTGGAACCCGCCGGCTTGCCGTGGTCCGCGCACCAGCGGCCCAGGAACTCCTCGTCGATGGTGACCAGCGCGCCCACGAACGGCCGCCCGTCGCCCACCACCATGCACTCCGCGACCAGGGCGTGCGCCCGGATGCGGTCCTCGATCACGGCCGGGGCGACGTTCTTGCCGCCCGCGGTGACGATGATCTCCTTCTTGCGGCCGGTGATCCTGAGGTAGCCGTCCTCGTCGAGGGTGCCGATGTCACCGGTGTGGAACCAGCCGTCGGCCAGCGCCTCCCCGGTCGCGCCGGGGTTGTTCCAGTACTCCTTGAACAGGTGCTCGCCGTGCAGCAGCACCTCGCCGTCGTCGGCGATCCGGACCACCGAGCCGGGCAGCGGCTGACCCACCGTGCCGATCTTCTGCCGGTCCCAGGGGTTGAACGCGGTGGCCGCGCAGGACTCGGTCAGGCCGTAGCCCTCCAGGACCGTGAAGCCGATGCCGCGGAAGAAGTGGCCCAGGCGCTCGCCCAGCGGGGCACCGCCGGAGATGGCGTACTCGCCCCGGCCGCCGAGGACCGCGCGGAGCTTGCTGTAGACGAGCTTGTCGAACGTCTTGTGCTTGATCTTCAGGCCGAAGGACGGGCCCGAGGGGGTGTCCAGCGCCTTGCTGTACGCGATCGCGGTGTCGGCGGCCTTGTCGAAGATCTTGCCCTTGCCGTCGGCCTGCGCCTTGGCCCGTGCCGAGTTGTAGACCTTCTCGAAGACGCGCGGCACCCCGAGGATCAGTGTCGGGCGGAACGAGGCCAGCTCGTCGGTGAGGTTCTTGATGTCCGGGACGCAGCCGAGCTTGATCGGCGCCATCATCGGCGCGATCTGCACCAGCCGCCCGAAGACGTGCGCGAGCGGCAGGAAGAGGAGCACCGAGCACTCGCCCGTGCGGAAGAGCGGACGCAGTCGCTCCACGATGTTGCCGCACTCGGCGAAGAAGCTGCGGTGGGTGAGCACACAGCCCTTGGGGCGGCCGGTGGTGCCCGAGGTGTAGACGATGGTCGCCGGGTCGTCGGCCTTGGCGATGGAGCCGCGCTCCTCGACCGTCCGGTCGGTGACGTCCTGCCCGAGCCGGCCCAGTTCGTCGAGGCCGCCACCCTCGATCTGCCACACGTGCTTCAGCGCCGGCAGCCGGTCGCGTACCGACTCGACGGCGGCCGTGTGCGCGTCCGACTCCACGATGCACGCGGTGGCGCCCGAGTCACCGAGGATCCACTGCACCTGCTCCGCCGAACTGGTCTCGTACACCGGCACGGTCACCGCGCCCGCACTCCAGATCGCGAAGTCCAGCAGCGTCCACTCGTAGCGCGTGCGGGACATCAGGCCGACCCGGTCGCCCGGCTGGACACCGGCGGCGATCAGCCCCTTCGCGGCCGTGTGCACCTCGGCGAGGAAGACGGTGGCCGTGACGTCCTGCCAGCTACCGCCGATCTTGCGGGCGATGACGGCGACGTCCGGGTGCTGCGCGGCGTTTCTGCGGACGATGTCGGTGAGATTTCCGTCCGCAGGGACCTCGTACAAAGCCGGAAGGCTGAACTCGCGCAAGACTGCTGCTCCTCATAGGGCGCCGGCGCCACGACGTTGTGTGCTGCGACGGTGCGGTCCAAGGCTCGGGCAGGTGCTCAGGCATTCACTTGTTGAAATGCAGAGCACGACTGGACGGCCCGGACGTTACCCGCCGGTATGGCTTCTGCGACAGGGGGTCCCATCGAGATGTTCGCTGCGTCACACACTTGGGTATTCCTTCGCGCACAGTAGTCCACGTACTAACTGACTGGCCAGTAACCGCAGGTAGGGCCGCCACTGTTCACAAGGACAGCGCTCGGCCTACTCTTGATCGCCATGGCACCCACACCAGCCGGAAACCACAGGACACGCGTGCACGTGGTGAGCGACGTGCACGGCAACGCCCGTGACCTGGCGAGGGCCGGCGAGGGCGCCGACGCCCTGATCTGCCTGGGCGACCTCGTCCTCTTCCTCGACTACGCCGACCACTCGCGCGGCATCTTCCCCGACCTGTTCGGCGTCGAGAACGCCGACCGCATCGTGGCGCTGCGCACCGCCCGCCGCTTCGAGGAGGCGCGGGAACTCGGTGCCCGGCTGTGGGCCGGGATCGGCGCGGACCGGGCCTCGGTGATCGAGAAGGCGGTGCGCAAGCAGTACGCCGAGATGTTCGCCGCGTTCCCCTCTCCTACGTACGCCACCTACGGCAACGTCGACATGCCGCCGCTGTGGCAGGAGTACGCCGGGCCCGGCACGACCGTCCTCGACGGCGAGCGCGTCGAGATCGGCGGCCGGGTCTTCGGCTTCGTGGGCGGCGGCCTGCGCACCCCGATGCGGACGCCGTACGAGATCAGCGACGAGGAGTACGCGGCGAAGATCGAGGCCGTGGGCGAGGTCGACGTGCTCTGCACGCACATCCCGCCCGAGGTTCCCGAGCTGGTCTACGACACCGTCGCCCGCCGCTTCGAGCGAGGCAGCCGCGCGCTGCTGGACGCCATCCACCGCACCCGGCCCCGATACGCCCTGTTCGGGCACGTGCATCAGCCGCTCACGCGACGGATGCGGATCGGGGCCACCGAGTGCGTGAACGTGGGGCACTTCGCGGCGACCGGGACCCCCTGGGCGCTGGAATGGTGAGGACGTCCCAGGTCGGGTGAGATCGGCGGGGCCCGTGCGCGGTAGCCTTCACGCTGCACACACGTGCGCACGACGACGTCTTACCGGCCCGTATCTGGAGGAGCCACGGCGATGGCGGAACACACCAGCTCGAGCATCACCATCGAGGCCGCCCCGGCCGACGTCATGGCGGTCATCTCCGACTTCGCCCGCTACCCGGACTGGACCGGCGAGGTGAAGGAGGCGGAGGTCCTCAAGACCGACGAGCAGGGCCGCGCCGAACAGGTGCGCCTCGTCATGGACGCGGGCGCGATCAAGGACGACCAGGTGCTCGGATACACCTGGACCGGTGAGAACGAGGTGTCCTGGACGCTGGTGAAGTCCCAGATGCTGCGGTCTCTGGACGGCTCGTACATCCTCAAGCCCGCCGGGGCGGGGGGTACGGAGGTCACGTACGCGCTGACCGTGGACGTCAAGATCCCGATGCTGGGGATGATCAAGCGGAAGGCCGAGAAGGTCATCATCGACCGTGCGTTGGCGGGGTTGAAGAAGCGGGTCGAATCTGCCTGATCGCGGTCGTCGGCCGGGTGCGGGCCGGTGGGGGTTGTTCGCACAGTTCCCCGCGCCCCTTCAGGGGTTACCGTTCATTCTCATGCGCACCATCCTGATCACCGGCCCCGGCGGCAGCGGTCGTACCACCCTCGCGGCCGCGACCGCCCTGGCCGCGGCGGCCGAGGGCAACCGCACCCTCGTCCTCGGCACCGACCGCACGGACAGCCTTGGTGCCGCCCTGGGAGTGGCGACCGGCCCGGCCCCGGTCCAGGCCGCCCCGCACCTCACCGCCTGGCGCCCCGACGCCGCGCAGGACTTCCGCAGGGACCTCATCGCCCTCCAGGACCGGGCCTCCTCCGCCCTGGACCTGCTCGGTGCCTCCCGCCTCGACCCCGAGGAACTGACCCCCCTGCCCGGCGCCGAGGAACTCGCCCTGCTGCGCGCCCTCCGGGACGCCGCGCTGTCCGAGAAGTACGACACCCTCGTCGTCGACCTCCCCCCGTCCCCGCAGGCCCTCGCCCTTCTCGCCCTGCCCGAGGAACTGCGCCGCTATCTGCGCCGTCTGCTGCCGCCCGAACGGCAGGCCGCCCGCGCCCTGCGGCCGGTCCTGGGACGGCTCGCCGGCGTGCCCATGCCCGCCGAGTGGCTGTACGAGACGGCCGGCCGCTGGGATCTGGAGCTGGCCGCCGTGGAGGCGGTCGTCGCCGACCGCGACACCGTCGTACGGCTGGTCGCCGAGCCCGGCCCGGCCGGTGCCGACGCCGTCCGTACCACCGGCCTCGGTCTCGCCCTGTGCGGCCTGCGCACCGACCTCGTGGTCGCCAACCGCGTCCTGCCCGAGGCGTCCCCGGACGCCTGGCTCGCCGGGCCGGTCGCCCAGCAGCGCAAGACGCTGGAGGAGTGGCGGGAGGCGTACGACGTGCGCACCGTCGCCCACCTCGGACGCGACCCGCGCGGCGCCGACGACCTCACCGCCCTCGCGGTGCCCGGCGCCGGGCACACGGGCTCCCCGGTCGAATGGCCCGTGACCGACCGGCTCGGCGAGGACGGTGTGCTCGTCTGGCACATCCCGCTGCCCGGCGCCATACGTGAGGAACTCGACCTCGTCCGGCGGGGCGACGAACTGGTCGTTTCCGCGGGGCGGTTCCGCCGTATCGTCCCGCTGCCCTCCGCGCTGCGCCGCTGCACCGTCGACGGGGCCGCCCTGCGCGAGGGCGAGCTGCGCATCCGCTTCGCACCCGACCCGAAACTGTGGCCGCAGGCCCGGTGAGCGCGGTACGCCCGTTCGGGTAACGTCGTAGGGACGAACCGTAGTCAGGAGTCCGTCATGAGCGAAGAGCTCCCCCCGTCCGACGCCGCCCGCGAAGAGGCCGTGGACGAGGTACGGGCCACCGACGCCGACGCCTGGGCGACCGCGTGCGCCGAGGACCTCGAGGCGGAGAAGGCCCGCCGCCGTGCTCAGTACGGCCCGCCCCCTGCTTCCGCGGCCGAGGAACTGAAGAAGCTCGTCGACGCCGTCGCGGACAAGCTGTCCGGCCTCGAGTCCCCGCTGTTCGGCGCGGTCGCCGGGCCCGCCGCCCAGCAGGTCGTCCGGCAGGTCGTCCAGCAGGCCAAGGACGCCGTGGAACCCGTCATCGAGCGCAATCCGGACGTCTTCGACCACCTCGCGGCGGCCGGGAACGAACTCCTCGCCGCCTACCGCTCCGCCGTGCAGGCCCAGGAGCGGCGCTGGACCGGCCGCGACGACGACACCGACCCCCGTGACCTGGACGAACGCCGCGACCGGGGCGACGACGACGGCCCCGGGGAACGCATCGACCTGGACTGAGCCCCCGGCCGGGCCCCCGGTCTCTCGGGTACCGTTGGCCGTAGCGGGGCTCGACCGAAACTGAGGGATTCATGGGACTCACCATCGGCGTCGACATCGGCGGCACGAAGATCGCGGCCGGCGTGGTCGATGAGGAAGGCAACATCCTCTCGACCCACAAGGTGCCGACCCCGGGCACGGCCGAGGGCATCGTGGACGCCATCGCCTCGGCGGTGGATGGCGCCCGTGTCGGCCACGACATCGTCGGCGTGGGCATCGGCGCCGCCGGCTATGTGAACCGGCAGCGCTCCGAGGTCTACTTCGCGCCCAACATCCACTGGCGCAACGAGCCGCTCAAGGAGAAGGTCGAGGCCCGTGTGGGCCTTCCGGTGGTCGTCGAGAACGACGCCAACGCCGCGGCGTGGGGCGAGTACAAGTTCGGCGGCGGCAAGGGTCACCGCAACGTCATCTGCATCACCCTGGGCACCGGCCTCGGCGGCGGGATCATCATCGGCAACAAGCTGCGCCGCGGCCACTTCGGCGTGGCCGCCGAGTTCGGCCACATCCGCATGGTGCCCGACGGCCTGCTGTGCGGCTGCGGCTCACAGGGCTGCTGGGAGCAGTACGCCTCGGGACGCGCGCTCGTCAGGTACGCCAAGCAGCGAGCCAACGCCACCCCGGAGAACGCCGAGATCCTGCTCGGCCTCGGCGACGGCACGCCCGACGGCATCGAGGGCAAGCACATCTCCATGGCCGCCCGCCAGGGCGACCGTGTGGCCGTCGACTCCTACCGCGAGCTGGCCCGCTGGGTCGGCGCGGGCCTCGCCGACCTCGCCTCCCTCTTCGACCCCTCCGCGTTCATCGTGGGCGGCGGCCTCTCCGACGAGGGCGAACTGGTCCTCGGCCCGATCCGCAAGTCCTACAAGCGCTGGCTGGTCGGCGGCAACTGGCGCCCGGTGGCTGAGGTGAGGGCCGCCGAACTGGGCAACAAGGCAGGCCTGGTGGGAGCAGCGGACCTGGCGAGGGAACCCGACCCGATCATGTAGATACGTGCCTTTGGGGGCGCGGGGCTGTAACACGTGCGGCTCCGCCGCGCGGGCGCGATCAGCCACAGACGACCGGCACTCGCGCACAATCCTCGCGCCCCGAGCCATTGGGCGTAAATTGACCAACATGGCGCCGCTCCCCAACTCCCGTACCGAACCCGACGGTTCCGCAGTCATCAGGGTCCTCAGCTACAACATCCGCTCCATGCGCGACGACACCGACGCCCTGGCCCGTGTGATCCGCGCCTGCGAACCGGACCTGGTCCTCGTCCAGGAAGCCCCCCGCTTCTTCCGCTGGCGCAAGAATCTCGCCCGCCTGGCCCGTGCGGCCGACCTGGTGATCGTCACCGGCGGCGCCACCACCACGGGGCCCGCGATCCTCAGCTCGCTCCGGGCGGGTGTGGAACGCACCGAGGACATCCTCCTGCCCCCCACCCCCGGCCTGCACCGCCGCGGCTTCGCCACCGCCGTCGTCCGGTTCGCCGGCACCCGGCTCGGCGTCCTGAGCTGCCATCTGTCGCTGCAGAAGGACGAGCGCTACGAGCAGGGCGGCATGCTCCTCGACCGGCTCGCCGGGATGGGCGTGGAGCACGCGATCGCCGGCGGTGACCTGAACGAGCGCCCGGACGGCCGCACCTTCCGCCGGCTGACCGACGGTCTCACCGACTGCTGGGCCGCCGCGCCCTGGGGCGGCGAGCACACCTGGACCCCCGCCGACCCCTACCAGCGCATCGACGCGATCTTCGCGACCAAGGGAATCGAGGTGCTGGGCTGCGGAGTGCCGACCGGTCACCCCGGGGTGACCGGGGCAGACCTGAGGGCGGCCACTGACCACCTCCCGGTCCTGGCCGCCCTCAAGGTGCCGGCGGGTTAGACGACCGCCCCGCGCCCCGGATCCTCGTCGTCCTCGTCATCCGTGCGCATCCGCATGACCAGCGTCGCGAACCCGCCGAGGAAACCGCCGATCCCCGCCGTGGCCAGCCACCACGTCATCTCCCAGCCGAGCACCACGGCCAGCAGAAGCAGCACCGGACCGCCGAGCACGCCCAGCCAGGCGAACTTCGCGGTGACGTCGGCCTCGGGCAGCGGGGGCGGCTCCGGCGGCACGAAGTGGCCTTCGTCGTCCTCGTCGAAGTCCTCCTCGGCGGGCTCGGGCGCGGAGTAGTCACGCGGGCCGACGCCGGGCGCGAAGGAGACGGAGCCGCCCAGCGGCGTGGCCGGGGTTGGCGGCTTGACCGGCTTCTCCCCGGGCCCCTTGGCCTCCGGTCCCTCGGACTCGGCGGGCTTCGCCGCCTCTCCGGGCGCCCCGGCCGTGTCCACCCGGTCGTCGTTGGTCGGAGTCTCCAGCAGCGCCAGGTCCTCGATCGACTTGAAGGGCTTGGCGCCCGGCGGGTCCGGCGGCTCCTCGCCGTACGCGGCGACGATCGCGGCCCATGCGGCCTCCTCGTCGAACGGCACGCCCTGCTCGTCCGGCTCGCGGTCCTCGCGGTCCGAGTCGTGCTCAGCCACCTGCGGTCGTCCCTTCCTTGCCGAGACCGGGCTCCTTGCCGAGGCCGGACGCGAGCCGGCCGATGAACTCGACGCTCTCCTCGAAGATCCGGTCCGCGTCATGGTCCAACGTGGCGACGTGGTAGCTCTGTTCCAGGACGACCTCTTTCACATCCGTCGAGGAGATGCGGCTGAGGATGCGGGCGGAGTCGGCGGGCGGCACCACATGGTCCTGCGGGCTGCGCAGCAGCAGCACCGGCTGCGTGACCTGCGGCAGCTCGCTGTCGGTGATCTTGAAGAACTGGCGCAGGGAGTGCGCCGCGTGCAGGGGGACCCGGTCGTAGCCGAGCTCCCGGCTGTCCGGCTTGGCGATGTCGCTGGCGATGCCCTTCGTCGCGGGGACGAGGTGGCGGACCACCGGGAGCGCGTGCGCCGCCAGGCCGTGCACCTTGTTCGCGGGGTTGACGACCACCACGCCGCTGACGGCGTCGCCGTGCTTCGCGGCCAGCCGCAGGGCCAGGGCGCCGCCCATGGACAGACCGGCCACGAACACCTGCTCACGGCGCTCGCACAGGAGGCGCAGCTCGCGGTCCACCTCCGCGTACCAGTCCTGCCAGCCGGTGATCCGCAGGTCCTCCCAGCGGGTGCCGTGCCCGGGCAGCAGCGGCAGGGAGACGGTCAGGCCGCGCTCGGCGAGATGCTCCGCCCAGGGGCGCAGCGACTGCGGTGATCCGGTGAAACCGTGGCAGAGGAGGACGGCGACCTCCCCGCCCTCGTGGCGAAACGGCTCGGCTCCGGAAAGGACCGGCACCTCGGCCTCCTGGTCGTGAGAAGGGACTGACACGATCACGGAATGTCACGGAACGTCATGGAGGGGGTCGCACGTCGTTCGCGGGACCTTCACCGTACGCGACCGCACTGACACCGACCAGGGCCGTCGGCGCCTTTGACGGCGCTCCGGGTTAAGGTCTGACCGACACATACAGGAGGCACTCGGTTGTTGTACGGCGCGATGAAGGTCGCTGTTGGGGGACCGCTGAAGGTCGCCTTCAGGCCCTGGGTGGAAGGCCTGGAGAACGTTCCCGCAGAGGGCGCCGCGATCCTGGCGAGCAACCACCTGTCCTTCTCGGACTCGTTCTTCCTGCCCGCGGTGCTGGACCGCAAGGTCACGTTCATCGCGAAGGCCGAGTACTTCACCACGCCCGGGGTGAAGGGCCGGCTGACGGCCGCCTTCTTCAAGGGCGTCGGCCAGCTGCCCGTGGACCGCTCCGGCGCGCGCGGCGCGGGTGAGGCCGCCATCAAGAGCGGCATAGAGGTACTGGAGCGCGGCGAGCTGTTCGGCATCTACCCGGAGGGGACGCGCTCGCCCGACGGCCGGCTCTACCGGGGCAAGCCGGGCGGCCTCGCGCGTGTGGCCCTCGCGACCGGCGCGCCCGTCCTGCCCGTCGCCATGATCGACACGGAGAAGATCCAGCCGCCCGGCAAGGTCATGCCGAAGCTGATGCGCCCGGGTATCCGGATCGGCAAGCCCCTGGACTTCAGCCGCTACCAGGGCATGGAGCACGACCGTTTCGTGCTGCGCGCGGTGACCGACGAGGTCATGTACGAGATCATGAAGCTCTCCGGCCAGGAGTACGTCGACATGTACGCGACGGCCATGAAGCGGCAGATCGCGGACGCCGCGAAGGCGGAGAAGGAAGCCGAGAAGGCGGCGAAGGCCGCACTCGCGCGCGCGGAGAAGGAACAGGCCGCGAAGGAGAAGGCCGAGAGGGACCAGGCCGAGCGGGACCAGGCCGAGAAGGACCGGACGGAGCAGCGGCGGACCGAGCCCTAGAGGGGCTCGAAGCCGGGGGGCGGGGAGATGGCCAAGCGCGAGCGAGTCATGAGGATGTCGGTCGAGCAGCCCCTGTGGCGTGCCCTGACCGGCTACCGGGTGCTCACGATGCTGTACGCGGTGGGCCTGTTCGCCACCGCCTACGACGAGTTCGCCCGCCCCTGGGTCGCCGTCGCCTACTACGCCGTACTGGGCGTGTGGACCCTGGCCACACTGCCCCGGGTCGCGAACGCCGTCGGCTGCACCAAGCGGTTCCTCACCGCCGACCTCACCATCGCGATCGCCGGCATCCTGCTCACGCCCGTCGCCGACGCGCACGAGCGGGTGCAGGCCGGCGGCCCGACCCTGCCGTCGATCTGGACCGCGGGATCCGTCCTCGCCTTCGCCGTCAAGGGCGGCTGGCGCTGGGCGGCCGTCGCCTCCGGCCTCGTGGCCGTGGCCAACCTGGTCGAGCGCGGCACCCCGGCCCGCGATACCGTCCACAACGTCATCCTCGTCTGCATCGCCTCCATCGCCATCGGCTACGTCGTCGAGGTCGCCCGCGCCTCCGAGCGCACCCTCGCCCGTGCCCTGGAGATCGAGGCCGCCACCAGGGAACGGGAGCGGCTCGCCCGGGACATCCACGACAGCGTGCTCCAGGTGTTGGCGATGGTGCAGCGGCGCGGCGCGGTGATCGGCGGCGAGGCGGCCGAGCTGGGCCGGATGGCAGGCGAGCAGGAGGTCGCCCTGCGCACCCTGGTCTCGGGCGGGCTCGTGCCCGTCTCCCGGGTGTCGGAGGACGCCGCAGAGGGAGCGCTCGTCCGGTCCGTCGACGAGGAACCGGAGGACAGCGGTCCCGTCGACCTGCGCGCCCTGCTCGCGCCCTACGCCGGGGCCAAGGTCAGCCTCGCCGAGCCCGGCGCGCCCGTGCCGCTGGCGCCGGTCGCCGCCCGCGAGGTGGCCGCGGCCGTCGGGGCCGCCCTGGACAATGTCCGCAGGCATGCCGGGGAGCAGGCGCGCGCGTGGATCCTGGTCGAGGACGAACCGGACGAGGTGATCGTCACCGTCCGGGACGACGGCCCCGGCATCCCGGAGGGGCGGCTCGCCCAGGCCGAGGGCGAGGGGCGGCTCGGTGTCGCCCTGTCGATCCGCGGCCGGCTGCGCGACCTCGGCGGCAGCGCGGAACTGATCTCGGTGCCGGGCCAGGGCACGGAGGTCGAGCTGAAGGTACCGAAGGACGTGACCACAGCGCGGGGGAAGGCGGAGCGGCGATGACGGAGACCACGGAGAACCACCGGGACCCGGCCGAGGACCCGATCAAGGTCATGGTGGTCGACGACCACCCCATGTGGCGCGACGCCGTCGCCCGCGACCTGGCCGAGTCGGGCTTCGAGGTGGTCGCCACCGCGGGTGACGGCGACCAGGCCGTGCGCCGCGCCAAGGCCGCCGCACCCGACGTCCTCGTGCTCGACCTCAACCTGCCCGCCAAGCCCGGCGTCCAGGTCTGCAAGGAGGTCGTCGCCGCCAACCCCGCGCTGCGCGTCCTCGTGCTGTCCGCGAGCGGTGAGCACGCCGACGTCCTGGAGGCCGTGAAGTCCGGCGCGACCGGCTACCTGCTGAAATCGGCCTCCACCGGGGAACTCCAGGACGCGGTGCGCCGCACGGCCGTCGGCGACCCGGTCTTCACCCCGGGCCTCGCCGGGCTGGTCCTCGGCGAGTACCGCCGCCTGGCCTCCGAACCCGCCCCCGCGCCCGACACCGACGAACCGAAGGCGCCCCGGCTCACCGACCGCGAGACCGAGGTGCTGCGCCTGGTCGCCAAGGGCCTGAGCTACAAGCAGATCGCCGAACGCCTGGTCATCTCCCACCGCACGGTGCAGAACCACGTCCAGAACACCCTCGGCAAGCTCCAGCTGCACAATCGGGTCGAGCTGGTCAGGTACGCGATAGAGCGCGGCCTCGACGACGAGTGAGGCGCACGTCACACTGACCTTTCGTCAGGCACCTGCGGCGAAGGGACTGTTCCATGCGCGTCGGAGTACTGACCGGAGGCGGCGACTGCCCCGGCCTCAACGCCGTCATCCGGGCCATCGTCCGCAAGGGCGTGCAGGAGTACGGCTATGACTTCACCGGCTTCCGGGACGGCTGGCGAGGACCCCTGGAAGGCGACACCGTCCGACTCGACATCCCCGCCGTACGCGGCATCCTGCCCCGCGGCGGCACCATCCTCGGCTCCTCGCGGACCAACCCGCTGAAGGAGGAGAACGGCATCCGCCGTATCAAGGACAACCTCGCCGAACTGGAGGTCGAGGCGCTCATCGCCATCGGCGGCGAGGACACCCTGGGCGTGGCCGCCCGGCTGTCCGACGAGCACGGCGTGCCCTGCGTCGGCGTCCCGAAGACCATCGACAACGACCTGTCCGCCACCGACTACACCTTCGGCTTCGACACCGCGGTCGGCATCGCGACCGAGGCGATCGACCGGCTGCACACCACCGCCGAGTCCCATATGCGAGTCCTGGTCGTCGAGGTGATGGGCCGGCACGCCGGCTGGATCGCCCTCCACTCCGGCCTGGCCGGCGGCGCGAACGTCATCCTCATCCCCGAGCAGCGCTTCGACGTCGAGCAGGTCTGCGCCTGGGTGACCTCCCGCTTCAAGGCGTCGTACGCGCCGATCGTGGTCATCGCCGAAGGGTCGATGCCGAAGGACGGCGACATGGTCCTCAAGGACCAGTCGCTGGACTCCTTCGGGCACGTCCGCCTCTCCGGCGTCGGCGAGTGGCTCGCCAAGCAGATCGAGAAGCGCACGGGCAAGGAGGCCCGCACCACCGTCCTGGGCCACGTCCAGCGCGGCGGCACCCCCAGCGCCTTCGACCGCTGGCTCGCCACCCGCTTCGGCCTGCACGCCATCGACTGTGTCCGCGACGGCGACTTCGGCACGATGGTCGCCCTGCGCGGCACGGACATCGTCCGGGTCCCGATCGCCGACGCCACTGCCAGACTGAAGACCGTCGACCCGGAACTCTACGCGGAGGTCGGGGTGTTCTTCGGCTGACGGGTCGTCCGGCCGAACGGAACGGGGGAGTCATGGCGCGATGGTGGAGAGCGCTCGGCCTGCGCGCGCTGGTGGAGGCCAACGCGGACCTGCTCGGCGCGGTCTGGCCCGCCGTACGCGACGGCAGCGATCTGCCGGCCCCCGAGTCCGCGCGGGTGCGCTCACTGGCCGCGCTGTCCAGGGCGGTGTCCAAGGCGGCCTCGGGCGGGGAGGACCACCCGCCCGAGTTCGCGGTCGGCCTGCTCGCCGGCGCGGTGCTGCACCGCGCCGTGCCCCGGGCCGCGCCCGTCGCCCTGCTCGCGCTCGTCGACCCGGCGGCGGATGTCGACGCGGAGGCGGCCGCCGTCGGCGCGGCCGCGGCGGCCCGGTTCGCCGCCCGGGGCGGTTCCGACAAGACGCCCCAGTGGCTGCGCCGCTGGTGCCTGGAGGCCGCCCTGGTCTGCGGTACCCGCTGCCTCGACGGCCCGGCGCCCAGCAGCGCGGCACGCGGGGCGGTCCACGAACTCCTCGCGCACACGGCGGCACAACGCTTCAAGACCAGCGGCGACACGGCGGACGAGGACGTGGCGCTCGGCCGGGCCCGCGAGGCACTCGACGCGGCAGCGCCGCACGAACACCACGGCCGCGCCTTCCGCCTCGCCCAGCTGCTCACCTCCCGTTCCCTGCGGCTGCGGGACCCCGCCCTCCTGGAGAACGCCCCCGACCTGGCTCGCTCCGCGCTCGCCGTCCTGGATTTCGAGAGCCTCGCGTGGCTGGCGCAGGCCGGTCTGACCGTGAGCACGCTGCTCGCCCTCACCGCCAAGGAGACCAAGGCCGTCGAGGTGCTCGACGAGGCACTGGCCTTACAGCGCGCCATGAGCGGACATCCCCAGTACCACCTGGTCGGTGACGGCTACCGGTTCACGCACGCGGGCCTGCTGGCCCAGCGCTTCGCCCGCCGCCGCGACCCCGAGGTCCTGGACGAGGCCATCGAGCTCTACACGGAGCTGTACGCCGCCGAGCCGGGCAGACACGCCGCCGACCTCGGCCGGCACCTTCAGTACCGCTACCAGATGCACGGCGACACGGCGGACCGGCACCGCGCGCTGGAGCTGATGGCCGAGGGGCTGCCGGGAGAGGACACCGAGGCCGAGGCGATCACCTCGTACGGCACGGCCGTCCTGCACGAGTACCGCGAGTCGGGCCGCCCGGAGGTGGTCGCCCGCGCCCTGGCCACGGTCACCCGGCTGACCACCCCGCCGGCCGCCCACGCCGAGGACAGCCGTGTCCTCGGCACCCTCGCAGAGCTGCTGCTGGCCCACGGGGAGACGGCCCGACCACCCAGGTACGAGGCGGCCGAAGCAGCCGCCCGCCGCTCCCTCGCTCTGGCGGGCACCACCGAGCACCGTGCCCGCGCGCTGGCCCGGCTCGCCGAGATACTCGTGCGACGGTACCGGGCCACCTCCGAACTGGCCCTGCTGGACGAGGCCGTGGCCTGCTGCCGCGAGGGCTCCGCCGTCCTGACCCCGGACGACGAGGAGCCCGTCCAGCTGCCCGCCGTCCTCGTCATGGCCCTGGTCGAGCGGCACGCGCGCACCCGCCACCTCACCTCGTTGCGCGAGGCGATCGCCGCGGCGGAACAACTGGAGAAGGCGACTCCCGAATTCGGCGCGGAGTATCCCGCCGTCCTCGGCAACCTGGCCGGGCTGATCGTCGAGTACGCCCATCAGACGCAGGACCCCTCCGAACTCGACCGAGGGCAGCACCTGGTGGAACAGGCCCTCGCCGCCACGACCCCCGGCCATCACTGGCGCAGCCACCTGCTGAACGCCCTCGGCGGCGTCCTGCTCGCCCGGACCCGGCTGCCCGGAGCGGCCCCCGACGCCGCCGACACCGTCGTACGCCACTACGAAACCGCCCTGCGGGACACGCCGGACGACCCGCGCAGCAGCGCCGGACTGTACGGCAACTACGCGCACGCCCTGTGGGAACGCCACTGGCGCGGCGGGGAGCGTGCCGACCTCGACCGGGCGCTGGAGGCGGCCCGTACGGCCGTCCGCATGCTGCCGCCCGGCGAGCCACGCCGCGGCGCCGCCCTCACCGTGCTGTCCCGGATCCTCACCCGGACCGCACGCGCCGACGGCTACGACGCCGTACGCGACGAGGCGCTGGCCGTCAACGCCGAACTGGCCGCCGACCCCGCGCAGTCCGGTCCGGTGAGGGCTGGAGCCGCCTTGGAGCTGGCCACCTTCGCACGGGAGTCCGGCGACACAGAAGGGGCGCTGACCGCCGCCCGTGCGGCGATCGACACGCTGCCGCTGCTCGCCTGGCGCGGCGTCGACCGGTCCGACCAGGAGGAGATGCTCGGCGGTATGGCGCGGGCCGGGGCGTTCGCCGGGCTGCTCGCGCTGGCCGCCGGACGGCCCGCCGAGGCGCTGGAGCTGCTGGAGGCGGGGCGCGGGGTGCTCGCCGCCCAGGCCCTCGAACTGCGTACCGAGACCGACGAACTGGCGGCCGCGGAGCCGGCGTTGGCGGCCCGGCTGGAAACCCTGCGCCAGGAGCTCGACCGGGGTGCCGCCGACGGCATGTCGGGGGAGGAGGCGGACCGGCGGCACCGGCTGGCCCGTGAGTGGCAGGAGACTCTCGACGAGATCCGCTCCCGCGACGGCTTCCGGGACTTCCTGCGCCCGCCCCGAGCCGGGCAACTGCTGAGGGCCGGGGAGCAGGGGCCGGTCGTCGTGGTTGTCGGCGGCCCGGGCCGTGGGGGCTACGCGGTGCTGATCGACGGCCCCGAGCTCAAGGCCATGTCGCTGCCGGACTTCTCCGAGACCGAGGCCAGGGAGCGGAGCGAGGTGCTGTTCCACGCGGCCGCCGCTGCCGCCCGCTCCGGCCTGGCCCGCGCCTTCGCCGAACAGGCCGTCGCCGACCTGCTCGACTGGCTGTGGCGCACGGTTGCCGAGCCGGTCCTCGACACCCTCGGCATCACGGGCCCGCCCGCACCCGGCGAGGACCCGCCCCGCCTGTGGTGGTGCTGCTCGGGGGCGCTGTCCTTCCTGCCGCTGCACGCGGCGGGCGGGCTCCCCGACCGGGTTGTCTCCTCCTACACCCCGAGCGTCGCCGCCCTCCTGCGGGCCCGGGCGAAGAAGGCCGCCCAGGCACGCCCGCTCATCGTCGCCGTTCCCGAACTCGACAGCCATGCCCCGCTGCCCGGCGCCCGGCGCGAAGCGGGCCTCGCGCACACCGCCGTCGGCGGCACGCTGCTCGACGGGGACGCGGCCCACATCGACGCCGTACGGTCCGCGCTCGCCGCACACTCCTGGGCGCACTTCGCCTGCCACGGCGTGCAGGACCCCGGGCAGCCCTCGCAGGGGCGGCTGTTGCTGCCGGGCGGCGCGCTGTCGGTGCTGGACGTCTCCCGCCTCGATCTGCCGCACGCCGAGTTCGCCTACCTCTCGGCGTGCGAGACAGCCGTCGGGGGCACCCGCCTCCCGGACGAGGCGCTGCACCTGGCCGGCTCCCTCCAACTCGCCGGCTTCCGCCAGGTGATCGGCACCCTGTGGCGGGTCGACGACGAGTCGTCGGCCGAGATCGCCCAGGACGTCTACGACACCCTGGCCGCAGCCGCCCCCGGCACCCCACCCGCGGCCCACGCCCTGCACCACGCGGTCCGCCGACTGCGCGAGCGCCATCCCGGCCGGCCGCTGAGCTGGGCGGCACACGTGCACACGGGAGCGTGAGCGGATTCCCCCCGGGCACCGGTCCTGTCGCCTCTACGATCGTCGCGTGGAAGCCGATGACGATCTGCATGGCGAGTTCTGCCGGGAGTTGGCGACGCTGCGCCTGCTGAGCGGGCCCCGGCGTGCGGCCCTCGAACAGGCGGTGCGGCGGCTGCGGGAGGGTGCCGACGTCGGCGAGGTGCTGGCCTCGCTCGATGTCACGCTCACCGCCCCCCTGCTCGGCCGCTACGGCGGTCCTGTGTCGGCCGGTCCCGGTGCACCGGGCGAGGCCGTTCCGCGCGGCGGCCCCACCCCGGTCGGCCCACCCGGCCCGCCCGTGCGGGGACAGTACGTCTGCCCGGCCGCCGTCTGCCGCCGGGTCGAGCTGCGCCGCGCCGGGCAGGGCCCGCCGGAGTGCCTGGTGCACGAGCGTGTCCTGACCTTCGTGGCGGACGGCTGAGGGCCGCCCGGTGACGGGATTCCTCGCCGAGCTCGGCCGGAAGCTGGCCGAACGATGGTTCGCGCTGCTGGTCCTGCCGGGCCTGGCCTACCTGCTCATCGCCGCCACCGCCGTACGGCTCGGTCACGGCGGCTGGGACGACTGGCGCGGGCTGTGGGAGGGCTTCGCCGCGCTGACCGAGGGCGAGCCGGGGCGGCAGAACGCGCTCGCCGTCCGGGCTGTCCTGATCGTCCTCGCCGCCGTCCCCGTTTCGGCCGGTCTCGGCATGCTCGCGCAGGCCCTCGCCGTACCGGTCGAACGCGCCCTGTGCGGTGAGTGGCCGCGCCCCTTCACCGCCCCGGCCGCCCGGCTGACCGCCCGCCGCGCCGCCGCCTGGCAGGCGGCCGACGACGCCTACCACCAGGACGGCGCGGCCGAACAGGCCGCCCGGCGCAACGCGCTGTCCCTCATCCCGCCGGAGCGCCCCACCTGGCTCGGTGACCGGCTGCGCGCCCCCGTCGTACGGCTCGGACAGGAGTACGGCGTCGACCTCGCCACCGTCTGGCCCCGCCTGTGGCTGCTGCTGCCCCTGCCCACCCGCGACATCCTCACCACGGCACGCGCCCGTCTCGACGGCGCGTTCGCCCTGGGCGGCTGGGCGGTGCTGTACCTCCCGCTCGCCGCCTGGTGGTGGCCGGCCGCGCTGATCGCCATGACCGCGGCGTTCGTGGCCCGGCGCAGAGCCGCCCTCGCCGCCGAGGCCTACGCCGAACTCGTCGAGTCCGCCGTGGATCTGCACCTCGACCGTCTCCTCACCCGCCTCGCCGAGCCACGCCCGGCCCCGCAGCAGGGGAGGGCACTGACGGAACGGCTGCGCAGGGGGCTGTGAGCCGGTCCCTACACGGTCGGCCGCTCAGCCGGGAGGGTGCCCGTGCCCCGCAGCTGGCCCACCAGCTCCCGCACGATCGCGGCACCGTTCAGGGTCAGCACCGACTCGGGGTGGAACTGCACTCCGGCGAAGCCCTGCCCGCGCAGCGCGTGTACCTCCCCGTCGGCGGCCCGGCTGACCTCGACGCCGTGCGCGGCCAGCTCTTGGTGGGCCTCTTCGTCGCAGCGCGCCACGAAGCTGTTGTAGAAGCCGACGGTCTCCCGCCGCCCGAACAGCTCGATCTCCGTCTGCGCGCCCTGGTGCGGCACGTCCTTCCGTGCGATCTCCAGCCCCAGCTCGGCCGCGATCAGCTCGTGCCCGAGGCAGACGCCGAGCACGCCGTGCTTCTCGGCCCGGATCACCTCGGCCGTCAGGGCGCGCAGGAACCGCATCTTCGGGTCGGCCAGGTCGGACGGATCGCCCGGGCCGGGCCCCAGCACCACCGGCCCCTCGTGCGCGAGCACCGCCTCCCGCAGCCCTGCCTCGTCGTAGCGCCGGACGGTCACCTCCAGACCGCTCGAGCGCAGCACATGCGCGAGCATCGCCGTGAAGGTGTCCTCGCCGTCGACGACCAGGGCGTGCCCGGTGAGCTCCTCGGAGCGCTCCTGCATCCGCAGCCAGAACGGCGCCAGCGACGCCCGGCGCCCGTCGAGCGCGGCACGCACGCGTGGATCCTCGGCGAGCCTCGGCCGCACGGACTCCGCGCGCGGCCTGCCCGGCCGTACGCCCAGGGCCGCCAGCACCCCCGCCGCCTTCGCATGGGTCTCCGCGACCTCGCTCTCGGGGTCCGAGCCGCGCACGAGCGTGGCGCCCACCGGCACCCGCAGCTCACCGTCCGCGTCGATGTCGGCCGTACGGATGAGGATGGGGGAGTCCAGGGTCTGCGCCCCGCCGGAATCCCGCCCGAGCAGGGCCAGCGCCCCGGCATAGTAGCCACGCCCCCCGGCCTCGTGCCGCTCGATCACCCGGCAGGCGTTCTGCACCGGCGAGCCGGTGACGGTCGCCGCGAACATGGTCTCCTTCAGCACCTCCCGCACATCCAGCGAGGACTTCCCGCGCAGCTCGTACTCGGTGTGCGCGAGGTGCGCCATCTCCTTCAGCCGCGGCCCGATCACGACGCCGCCCATGTCGCCGACGGTGCACATCATCTTGAGCTCCTCGTCGACGACCATCGACAGCTCCTCGATCTCCTTGCCGTCGGCGAGGAAGCCGAGCAGATGCTCCGGGGTCGGCCCCTCGGCGGGGTAGCGGTAGGTACCGCTGATCGGGTTCATGACGACGGTGCCGCCGGACATCCGGACGTGCACCTCCGGGCTCGCCCCGACCAGCGTCCGGTCCCCGGTGTGCACGACGAACGTCCAGTACGCGCCCCGCTCGCCCTCCAGCAGCCGCCGGAACAGCGCCAGCGCGTCGGCCCGGCCGAACCCGGGGATCCCACCCTCGTACGTCCGCCGGATCACGAAGTTCGCGCCCTCGCCCCGCCCGATCTCCTCCCGCAGCACCCGCCCGACGATCTCCGCGTACTCGTCGTCGCCGACGTCGAAGCCACCGCCCTCGACCCGCACGTCATGACCCGGGAGCTG
This sequence comes from Streptomyces sp. NPDC044719, assembly GCF_056433405.1. NCBI lineage: Bacteria > Bacillati > Actinomycetota > Actinomycetes > Kitasatosporales > Streptomycetaceae > Streptomyces > Streptomyces sp. NPDC044719. Next base: position 437,964 of record NZ_JBWKHE010000005.1, on the reverse strand, counting down.
TTCCAGGACGTCGGCCAGCGGGATCTCGTACGACTCCTCGGGCGTCAGCACCGCCAGGGGTGTGCCGTCGTCGCGGACGTCGAAGCCGCGCTCGCGGATCTGCCGGAAGGGGACGAGCGCGAGGCCCTCGCCGGGGAGGTCGGCGAGACGGTCGTACGTGGCGACCGGTCCGATCAGGACCTCGACCTGATCATGGTCCTGGCCCGGGGTGCGGCGGCGCAGCAGGGCGAACGGGCGCGGATCGTGAAGGAGCTGTGCCAGGTCCATGGTTCCTCTTCCGTCGATGTCGATCGATGCCGGTGAGGAACGGACCCCGGAAACACCGAAGGCCGCCCCTCGGGCGGCCTTCGCGAAGTCTGTCGTACGCGCAGTCAGTGGGCCGCCGGATGAGCGGTCCACCACCAGGTCTGGATCGAGTGCGCGAACATGCGACGCACCCTATCCCATGTCCGAGGGGTGTACCCGGTGTCTCAATTGCTGGGCATGGGTCAGGACGTCCGACACGACCCCGTAATGTTGAGGTCGTGACCGTGAACGCTAAGACCAGCACCAGTGCTGGCAACACCTGGCGAGACCTGCCCGCGGCGCAGCAGCCCGAGTACCCCGACACCGAGGCTCTGCGCGCAGTCGTTGCGGACCTCGAGTCGTATCCGCCGCTCGTCTTCGCGGGCGAGTGCGACCAGCTGCGTGCCCGGATGGCGGCCGTCGCCAAGGGAGAGGCGTTCCTCCTCCAGGGCGGCGACTGCGCCGAGGCCTTCGACGCGGTGTCCGCGGACCACATCCGCAACAAGCTGAAGACACTGCTCCAGATGGGCGCCGTGCTCACGTACGCCGCGTCCGTGCCCGTGGTCAAGGTCGGCCGGATCGCCGGCCAGTACTCCAAGCCGCGCTCCAAGCCGACCGAGACCCGCGACGGCGTGACGCTGCCGACCTACCGCGGCGACTCCGTCAACGGCTTCGACTTCACCGAAGCGGCCCGGATCCCGGACCCCGAGCGCCTGAAGCGGATGTACCACGCGTCCGCCTCCACGCTGAACCTGGTGCGCGCCTTCACCACCGGCGGCTACGCCGACCTGCGCCAGGTGCACGCCTGGAACCAGGACTTCGTGAAGTCGTCCCCGTCGGGGCAGCGCTACGAGCAGCTCGCCCGCGAGATCGATCAGGCGCTGAACTTCATGCACGCCTGCGGGGCAGACCCGGAGGAGTTCAAGACGGTCGAGTTCTACGCCTCGCACGAGGCGCTGCTGCTCGACTACGAGTCCGCCCTGACCCGGGTCGACTCGCGCACCGGGCAGCTGTACGACGTCTCCGGGCACATGGTGTGGATCGGTGAGCGCACCCGGCAGCTGGACCACGCGCACATCGAGTTCGCCTCGAAGATCCGCAACCCGATCGGCATCAAGCTGGGCCCGACGACCACCGCCGAGGACGCGCTGCAGTACATCGAGCGCCTCGACCCCGAGCGTGAGCCGGGCCGGCTGACCTTCATCGTCCGGATGGGCGCCGACAAGGTCCGCGACAAGCTCCCCGAGCTGGTCGAGAAGGTCACCGCCTCGGGCGCCACCGTGGCCTGGGTGACCGACCCGATGCACGGCAACACCTTCGAGGCGGCCTCCGGGCACAAGACCCGCCGCTTCGACGACGTGCTCGACGAGGTCAAGGGCTTCTTCGAGGTCCACAAGGCGCTCGGCACCCACCCGGGCGGCATCCACGTGGAGCTCACCGGCGACGACGTCACCGAGTGCGTGGGCGGCGGCGACGAGATCTTCGTCGACGATCTGCACCAGCGCTACGAGACGGCCTGCGACCCGCGGCTCAACCGCAGCCAGTCGCTCGACCTGGCGTTCCTCGTGGCCGAGATGTACAGGGACCAGTAACGGGCTCGCCTGTTACCCGGGCATGGACTGGGGCGCGGATCACAGGATCCGCGCCCCTCTCCACTTTTGTGGCTCCGGCCCGACGGGTAAGGTTAGGTTAGCCTCACCGATTAACGGGGACGGCGCCAAGAAACGAACCCGCCGGGAGGTGAGCCGCGTGTACATCTGCAGTTGCTTCGGGATCACCGAGCAGCAGGTCAAGCAGCACGCGGACAGCGGCGCCTGCACCCCCCGCCAGATAGCCTCCGCCTGCAAGGCGGGTACGGACTGCGGGTCGTGCGTACGCCGAATCCAGGCGATCCTCGGCAGGGGCGCGTGTCCTCGCCGGGACATGGCCGACCGGGGTGAACCGGTGCTCTCGGACCTGTCGGATCTGGAAGACGCCGCCTAGGCAGGCCCTAGCTGGGCTGCTCGATCTGCTGCGCGATGTACAGCGCCTCGCCGAGCTTCTCGATGAGCTCGAGCTGCGTGTCCAGATAGTCGATGTGGTGCTCCTCGTCCTCGAGGATCGACTCGAAGAGGTTCGCGGACGTGATGTCGCCCTTGGTGCGCATCACCTCGATGCCACGCTTGAGACGATCGATCGCCTCGACCTCGACCTGCCGGTCGGCCTGGAACATCTCGGTGACCGTCTGGCCGACCCGGACATGGAAGAGCCGCTGGTAGTTGGGCAGACCGTCCAGCATGAGGATGCGCTCGGTGATCTTGTCCGCGTGCTTCATCTCATCGATGGACTCTTCACGCGTGTACTTGGCGAGCTTGGTCCAGCCTTTGTTGTCCTGGATCCGGTAGTGCAGCCAGTACTGGTTGATCGCCGTCAGCTCGCCGGTCAACTGCTCGTTCAGGAATTCGAGGACCTCGGGGTCGCCCTGCATCGCAGAGGCTCCTTCCACGCGTAAGAACTGGCAGGTTGCGCCGCATGATTCCACCGCGGAAGAAGATCGTCCAGTAAGTCTTCACTTAGTAAGTAAGGGCATGCTTAGTTCGGAATGCCCCGTTTTGGAATGGCCCGGGTCAGGGGCATCACCCGAGGTCTGTCAGGATGGACACATGGGTCAGCCGGTGGGACGCGAATCGGGAGAAGGGCGCGATTCAGCAGGAGCGACGCAGCCCGGGCTTCCGCCGGGACAGCGATTGCAGCGCGGCTGGCCGGTCACGCACTACGGGCCCGTCCCCAAGTTCCGGCCCGAGCGCTGGGAGTTCAGGGTCTTCGGCGCCACCGCCGGCGGCGGCAAGCAATGCTGGACCCACGAGGAGTTCACGGCCCTGCCGTACACCACCGTCGTGGCCGATCTGCACTGCGTCACGAAGTTCAGCATGCTGGGCGCCGAGTGGGGCGGGGTCCCCGCGCGCACCATCCTCGACATCGCTCCGCCCGCGGACGACGTCACCCATGTGATGGTGTGGGCCGAGTACGGATTCAGCTCCAACCTCCGGCTGTCCGACTTCGCCTCCGAGCAGGCCCTGTTCGCCACCCACAAGGACGGCGAACTCCTCACCGCGGAGCACGGCTTCCCGCTGCGCCTGATCGTGCCCCACCTGTACGCCTGGAAGGGCCCCAAGTGGGTGCGCGGCGTGGAGTACATGACCGCCGACCGGCGCGGATTCTGGGAGGAGCGCGGCTACCACAACGTCGGCGACCCGTGGCAGGAGCAGCGCTACTCGTACCAGGAGGAGCCCGGGGACGGCCCCGACCTCTGATCTGAAGCTCCCTCTGATCTGAAGCTCTGAAGCCGTCAGCAGTCGCGCAGCTTCTTCAGCCGCTCCACGTCCGCCGCGTGCCCCTCCTTGCCGCCCGGCGTCTCGATGATCAGCGGCACGCCCTCGGTCGCGGGGTGCGTCATCAGGGCCCGGAACGGGTCCTCGCCGATGTGGCCCACGCCGATGTTCTCGTGCCGGTCCTTGTGCGCGCCCACGACGTCCTTGGAGTCGTTGGCGTGGATCAGCTTCAGCCGGCCCTCGCCGACCGTGTCCACCAGCAGGTCCAGCGTCTGGTGCATGCCGCTCGGCCCGGTCAGGTCGTGCCCGGCGGCGAAGATGTGGCAGGTGTCCAGGCACACGCCGAGCATCGGGTGGGCGTCCAGCGCCTCGAAGTACGGGCCGAAGTCCCAGGTCCGCGAGCACAGCGAGGCGCCCTGGCCGGCGGTGGATTCCAGCAGCAGAAACGGGTCGTCGTCATGGGTCAGCTCGTCCAGCAGTGGCAGCAGGTGCTCGCGCACCTGCTTCAGCGCCACGGACCGCTCCCGGCCGCCCGTCGCGCTGCCGGTGTGCACGACCACGCCCAGCGCCCCGATCTCCCGCCCGCGGCGCAGCGAGTGCCGCAGCGACTCCACCGACCGCTCCACCGTCGCCTCGGTGTGCGAGCCGAAGTTGATCAGGTAGGGGGCGTGGACGTACGCCGGGATCGACTCGGCCTCGCACGCCGCGCGGAACGCCTCGTCCTGCTTGGGGTTCCCGGCCGGTGTGGCCCAGCCGCGCGGGTTGGCGACGAAGACCTGGACGGTCTCCGCCTTCAGATCATGGGCGTACGACAGACCGACGGAGTGCAGCCCACCGGCCACGGGGACATGGCCGCCCACCGGATTGCGGGAGGGGCCGGACAGCTGATTGTTCACCCGTTCAGGGTGTCATGCGGCCGGCCCTGCCCCGTCCACGGGCTCCCTGCCCGCGCTCGTCACCTGATCTTGATGGTGATCGTCGAACCCTTGGGCGCGGTCTGGCCGCCCTCGACGGACTGCCCCTTGACCTCGTCGCCGAACAGCCCGAGCAGACCGCGGTCCTCGTCGACCTGGAACCCGGCGCCCTCCAGCGCCCGCGTGGCGTCGTCGACGCTGTCGCCGACCACGTCCGGGACCTCGATCATCTCGGGGCCCTTGGACAGCGTCAGCGTCACCGTGTCGCCCTCGGCCGCCCGGCCGCCGGGGTTCGGGGTCTGCTTGACGACCTGGCCCTTGTCGAACTCGGAGGAGTTGACCCGCTCGGTGGCGACCTTCACCTTGAGCCCGGCGTCCTGCAGCTGCGCCCGGGCGTCGGCTTCGTCCGCGCCGGTGACATCCGGGATGTCGATGGGGCTGCCCTTGCTGACGACCAGCGCGACGGCCGTGCCCGCGCGGACCTTCGTGCCGTCGGCGGGCCGCGCGGAGATCACCGAGCCCTTCGGCACGTCCTCGCTGAACTCCCGGGTGACCATGCCCGGCTCAAGACCGTCCTCCTTCAGCTGGGCCCGCGCCTTGGCCAGCTTCTGGCCCTCCAGGGCGGGCACCCGCACGGTCTCGGGGCCGTCGGACACGGTGATGCTCACCGAGTCGCTGCCACGGATGCGCGTCCCGGCCTTCGGGTCGGTGCTGATGATCTGGCCCCGCTCCACGGTGTCGCTGTAGGCGTGCTCGACCTTGCCGAGATCCAGCCCGGCGTCCTCCAGCCGGCTCTCGGCCTCGGTCTGGGTCTTCGCCAGCAGCGGGGGGACCTCGGTGAACTGGCCCGAGTTGATGTACCAGATGCCGCCGCCGAGGCCCAGCACCAGCAGCACGGCGACGACGATCGCCAGCGGACCGCGCCGGGAGCCCGGGCGGCGCCGGGACGGCGGGGGCGGCGGGGACTCGAAACGGCTGGTGCGGTTGAGCGCCGCCTCGGACGTCTCGTCGTCCTCGTTGACCGGCAGCGGGCGCAGTGTGGTCAGCGCGCGCGGGATCACGCTCGTACGGTCGTCGGCTCCGTCGTGCTCCGCGGAGAGCGCCTGCGGCGGCATCATGTCCAGCTGCTCCGCGCTCAGCCCGGCGCGCCCGTCGCGGACCTGCGCGAGCAGCGCCACCGCGTCGTGCGGGCGGATGTCCGGGGTGCGGGCGGTCGCCGAGGCGACCATCTCGTCCAGCTCGTAGGCCAGACCGGGCACGGCGGCCGACGGCGGCGGGACGTCCTCGTGCAGGTGCTTGTACAGGATCACGGCCGGGGAGTCCGCGTCGTGCGGCTTGTCGCCGGTCAGCATCTCGTACAGCATCACCCCGCACGCGTACACGTCGACGCGGGGATCCGCGGTGCCGTTCTCTATCTGCTCGGGCGCGAGATACGCGACCGTGCCGAGCACGGTCCCCGTGGTGTTCGTCACCGTGTCCACGGCACGGACGAGTCCGAAGTCGGCGACCTTCACCCGGCCGTCGTCCCCTATCAGGACGTTCTCGGGCTTCATGTCCCGGTGCACGAATCCGGCGCGGTGGGCGGCGCCCAGCGCGGCCAGCACCGGCTCCAGGATGTCCAGGGCGGCGCGCGGCTGCAGGGCCCCGCGCTCGCGCAGCACGTCCCGCAGGGTGCAGCCCGCGACGTACTCCATGGCGAGGTAGACGTAGGAGCCGTCGGTGCCCTGGTCGAAGACCTGCACCACGTTCGGATGGGCCAGTCGGGCGACGGACTTCGCCTCGCGGATGAACCGCTCGACGAACGAGCCGTCGACCGCGAGCGAGGGGTGCATCACCTTGAGCGCGAGAACGCGGTCCAGCCGGGTGTCCACAGCCCGGTAGACCGTCGCCATCCCGCCGACGGCGATCCGCGCGTCGATGCGATACCGGCCGTCGAGCACCTGCCCGACCAAGGGGTCCTGAAGGGTCGTGTCCACGGAGGCGAGTGTACGAGCCACGACCGACACCCCGCCGCCCCGGCTGTTTTCGGGGCGCGACTGCAGCCGACCTGTGACGTGTGCCCGCCCGCGCTGCGGGCATACGCACCGCCCAGCTGCGGGCATGCGTGCCGCTGGGGGCGGCACGGGTGGGCGGTGGGGGTCCCCCCGCTCGAGCGAAGCCGAGAGTGGGGGAGGCACCCCGCTACGCCGGGCTGCGCACCCACCCGCCCCAGCACACACGCCCGGCTCACTGAAAAGCAGGCCGCTCCGGATCAAGCACAGCCATCCCCTCACCCGGCGAAGACGCCTCCGCGAAGTGCCGCCGAGGAATACGCCCGGCCCGATACGCCAACCGCCCCGCTTCCACCCCGTTCCTCATGGCGGAAGCCATCAGCACCGGCTCCTGCGCCCGCGTCACCGCCGAGGCGAGCATCACACCCGCACACCCCAGCTCCATCGCCAGCGCCGCGTCCGACGCAGTCCCGGCCCCCGCGTCCAGAATCACCGGCACGCCCGCCCGCTCGACGATCAACTGGAAGTTGTGCGGGTTGCGGATACCGAGCCCGGACCCGATCGGCGACCCCAGCGGCATGATCGCCGCACAGCCCACGTCCTCCAGCTTCCGCGCCAGCACCGGGTCGTCATTGGTGTACGGCAGCACCGTGAACCCGTCGTCGACCAGCGTCTCGGCCGCCTCCAGCGTCTCGATCGGATCGGGCAGCAGTGTGCGCTCGTCGGCGATGACCTCCAGCTTCACCAGGTCGGTGCCCAGGGCTTCGCGCGCCAGTCGGGCCGTGAGGACGGCCTCTCCGGCGGTGAAGCAGCCCGCCGTGTTGGGCAGCACCCGGATGCCGAGCCGGTCCAGGACGGAGAGCACGGAGCCGTGCACCGAGGGGTTCACCCGGCGCATCGCGACCGTCGTCAGCTCCGTCCCGGACGCGACCAGCGAACGCTCCAGCACATCGAGGCTGGGCGCCCCGCCCGTACCCATGATCAGGCGGGACGTGAAGGACGTACCACCGAGGACAAACGGATCGTCGGCCATGGTCAGCCTCCTTGGACGGCGGTGAGGACTTCCACGCGGTCCCCCTCGGAGAGGGACGTGGCCGGCCACTGCGCGCGCGGGACGACGGTTTCGTTGAGGGCGGCGGCCACTCCGGAGGGTGCGGCGGTGAGCGACCTCACGACGGTGTCGAGAGCCGTGCCGGGCCGGACGTCGCGGGACTCCCCGTTGACGGAGATGTTCATACGGGCTGCTCCGTGAGTGCGGTGGCGGTACTGAAGCGCTTCGGGGTGAAGGGGCGGGCCTCCTCGGGGAGTTCGCCCGCCGTCAGGGCGTGTGCCAGGGCGTCGCCGGTCACCGGGGTGAGCAGGACACCGTTGCGGTAGTGCCCGGTGGCCAGCAGCAGCCCCTCGAGCCCGGTCGGGCCGAGCAGCGGCGCGTTGTCGGGGGAGCCGGGCCGCAGTCCGGCCCGGGTCTCCGTGAACGGCAGCTCGGTGATGCCCGGGACCAGCTCGTGCGCGTCCCGCAGCAGCTCGTACACCCCGCCCGCGGTCACGGTGGTGTCCCAGCCGAGCTCCTCGCTGGTCGCCCCGATGACCAGCTCGCCGCTCTCGCGCGGCACCAGGTAGACATGACTGCCGCGCACGACCGCGCGCACGGTCCGGCTCAGGAAGGGCCCGTGCCGCCCCGGCATAGTCAGCCGTACGACCTGCCCCTTCACCGGTCGCACGGGAGGCAGCACGTCCTCGGGGACGCCCGCGAGCCGTCCGCTGAGGCTGCCTCCGGCCAGCACCACCTGTCCGGCGTCCAGGGCGGTCCCGTCGGCCGTGACGACGCCCGCTGCCCGGTCCCGTACGACGGTGAGGCGCTCCGCCCACGCCCGGTGGAAGTCCACACCCGCCCGCTCGCACGCCGTCACCAGCGCCCCGGACAGCCGCCGCGGGTCGATCTGGTGGTCGCCGTCGACCCGCAGCCCGCCGCGCACGCCCGGCGCGAGCATCGGCTCCAGGCGACGGCACTCCCGCCCCGACAGCCACTGCGACTCGAGACCGGACTGCTGCTGCAGGGCGTGCAGTTCGCGCAGATGGGCCCGGTCGTCGGCGTCCAGGGCGACGGCGAGCGTGCCGCAGCGGCGGTAGCCGAGGTCGTGGCCCGTGAGGTCGGTGAGCTCGGCGGCGAAGTCCGGGTAGCGCCGGGCGGAGGCGAGATTCAGACCGAGCAGGGTCTGTTCGCCGTAGTGCAGTTCTGTGACGGCGGCCAGCATGCCGGCCGCCACCTGTGCGGCCCCGCCGCCCGGCTCGGGGTCCACCACGGCCGTGGCGAGCCCGCGTTGTGCGGCCCGCCACGCGGTGACCAGGCCGATGATGCCGCCCCCGATGACGAGGACGTCTGACGTTCGCGTACGCGACATGGGCGTCCAGCCCCTCCCTTCGCCGGCATGACCCGGATCAGGTTCTTACGGTCGGAGGCCGCCAGCCTCCCTCTCAGCCCGGTGCGTCCGGGCTCCCGCGAGTGCTCTACGTTGGCCACCCTAGCCCGATGCCGTATGTCGCAGTAAGGGAGCCTCCGTCCATGGCCCGATCCCTCGACGGTCTCCTCCTCGCCCCGGTCGCCGACCAGGCGCCGTGCCAGGTGGGGACCCGCACCCGGTTCACGTACCACGAGAAGGACGGCGAGATCTGGGCCGAGTACTCGGGCGGCGACGTCGTGCGCGGCCACCTCGTGGGTACCCGGGAGGGTGACCGGCTGGACTTCCGGTACGTACAGCTCAAGCAGGACGGAACCACCTCCTCGGGGCACTGTGTGTCGACGGTCGTGGAGCTGTCCGACGGGCGGGTGCGGCTGGAGGAGACCTGGGAGTGGGAGTCGCAGCGGGGCAGCGGTACGAGCGTTGTGGAGCAGGTCACTGCGCATGAGCGCTGACTGACAAAACGTCAGGTGTCTATGGTGATCAGGTGAGCGAGCAGACGCAGGAAGCAGGTCCGTCCGCCCCGAGGCGCGTGGTCGTGGCGGGTGCGGGCATGGCCGGTGTGCAGACCGCGGTAGCCCTGCGGGAGCAGGGCTTCACCGGCACCGTGATCCTCCTCGGCGCCGAGCCCCACCAGCCGTACGACCGGCCCCCGTTGTCCAAGGCCGTCCTGCTCGGCAAGGCCGAGGGCTCCGCCTTCGACCTCGACTTCGAGGCCCTCGGCATCGAACTGCGACTCGGCTGCGAGGTGCTGGGCCTGCGCCCCGGTGATCACGAGCTGGACACCGAGGACGGGCCGGTGCCGTACGACGCCCTCGTCGTCGCGACCGGCGCCGAACCGGTCCGGCTGCCCGGCTCGGAGGGCGTGCCTGGCGTGCATCTGCTGCGCACCCTGGACGACGCCGAGAGGCTGCGGCCCGTGCTGGCCCGCAAGCACGACATCGTGGTCGTAGGCGCGGGCTGGATCGGCGCGGAGTTCGCCACCGCCGCGCGCGAGGCGGGCTGCGCGGTGACCGTCGTGGAGGCCGCCGAACGGCCGCTCGCCGGGGCGCTGCCCGCCGAGGTCGCGGCCCCGATGGCCGGCTGGTACGCCGACGCGGGTGCGGTGCTGCGCACGCACGCGCGCGTGGAGCGCGTCGAGCCCGGGGCGGTGCTCCTCGACGACGGCACGCGGCTGCCGGCGGGCGCGGTCGTGGTCGGCATCGGCGCCCGCCCCGCCACGGCGTGGCTGGCCGGCTCCGGAGTGGAGCTCGGTGCCCAGCGCGAGATCGTGTGCGACCAGCACCTGCGGACGTCGGTGCGGGACGTGTACGCGGTCGGCGACTGCGCCTCCTTCCCCTCGGGGCGGTACGGCGAGCGCCTGCTGGTGCACCACTGGGACAACGCCCTCCAGGGGCCGCGCACGGTGGCCCTGAACATCGTCGGCCGGGCCTCGGGGGAGACCCCGGCGGTGTACGACCCGGTGCCGTACTTCTGGTCCGAGCAGTTCGGGCGGTTCGTGCAGTACGCCGGGCACCACGCCGGCGCCGACACGACCCTGTGGCGGGGCGACCCGGCGGGGCCGGCCTGGACGGTCTGCTGGCTCCGCGGGGACCGGCTGGTCGCCCTGCTGGCGGTGGGCCGGCCCCGGGACCTGGCGCAGGGGCGTCGCCTGATCGAGTCGGGCGCCGCCATGAATCCGGTGCTGCTGGAGGACCCGGCCAGGCCGCTGAAGGCGGCGACGGCGTAGCCGTCGGGGAAGCGGTCGGGGGAGCCCGTCGTCCGCCCAGGTGGGCCGGGCTGACTTCCGACTGTCAGTGGCGGATGGCAGGCTGGTTTCCGTGACCGAGATTGACGCAAAGATCGATGCTCTCGTCCCCGCCTGGCTCACCCTCCCCGACATCGCCGAACAGTTCGGTGTCGAGGTGACGCGTGTGCGGCAGCTGGTCAAGGACGGCCAGCTCATCGCCGTACGCCGAGGTGAGAACCGCGCGCTGCACGTCCCCGCCGCCTTCATCGACGGGGACAAGGTCGTCAAGGGCCTGTCCGGGACCCTGACGCTCCTGAGGGACGACGGCTTCACGGACGAGGAGATGCTGGAGTGGCTCTTCACCCCCGACCCGAGCCTGCCCGGCACCCCGGCGCAGGCACTGAGTGAGAATCGCGGCACGGAGGTGAAGCGCCGCGCCCAGGCGCTCGCGGTCTGACCCGACCTCGACGAGACACCGTCCGGTGCCGTGCGAGCGGTGCCGGACCTGAATGACTGCCCGGAGCACGGGCCGCGGTCCAGGGGGGCCACGGCCCCGGGGTGGCTCGCGCCCGCTCCGGGCGTGGGCCGCCGGGCCGGGCCCTGAGGGACCCCTGCCGGGGCCTTGGGCTGCCCGGACCGGGGCGGTCTCCGCTCCCCGGTCCGGGCTCGGCTGCCGCCCGGACCGGGTGAGAGACTCGGGACCTGCCCGGAGCCTGCCGAGGTCAGAGTGACCTCGCCACCCCGCCGGCACCGGCACGGGGCGCTTCGGCGCCCTGGTCGCACCCCGTACGCTCCGCCACCGGCACGGGTGTCCGCACCCGCCCGCCACCGACACCCAGGGGGACACGCATGCCCGACACCGCCACCACCGCACGGGCCCAGCTCGCCGACGCCCGGGTCTACCTCTGCACCGACGCCCGCAAGCGGCAGGGCGATCTCGTGGAGTTCCTCGATGCCGTGCTGGCCGGCGGGGTCGACATCGTGCAGTTGCGGGACAAGGGCATGGAGGCGGGCGAGGAACTGGAGCAGCTGGCACTCTTCGCCGACGCCTGTGCCCGGCACGGGAAGCTGCTCGCGGTGAACGACCGCGCTGACGTCGCCCACGCCGCCGGCTCCGATGTGCTGCACCTCGGCCAGGGCGACCTCCCGGTCCCCGCGGCCCGCGCGATCCTCGGCGACGACGTCCTGATCGGCCGCTCCACGCACGCCGAGTCCGAGGCCGCGGCGGCCGCCGCCCAGGACGGCGTGGACTACTTCTGCACCGGCCCGTGCTGGCCCACCCCCACCAAGCCCGGCCGCCACGCCCCGGGCCTGGACCTCGTCCGGTACACCGCCGCCCTCGGCACCGAGCGCCCCTGGTTCGCCATCGGCGGCATCGACCTCGGCAACCTCGATCAGATCCTGGAGGCGGGCGCCCGGCGCGTCGTCGTCGTACGGGCGATCACCGAGGCCGACGACCCGGGCGCGGCGGCCACCGAGTTCGCGAAGAGGCTGCGGGAGAAGTAGTACGCCGGTTGGCCGGAAGTCCAGGGGCCGGATGTCCAAGGGGTGGACAGCAAGTGCGCAAATCGGGCAAAAATCGATGCCCGGTTGGGTGACCGTCCGCCCCTGGCTAACCTGCCGGTATGGCCCTCGGCACCGCATCCATCAGGTCGGACCACGCACGCACCGTCCGAGACATGCTCGCGACAGGCAAGACGACGTACTCGTTCGAGTTCTACGCGCCCAAGACCCCGAAGGGCGAGCGGAACCTGTGGAACGCCCTGCGCCGGGTCGAGGCGGTGGCGCCCGACTTCGTCTCCGTGACCTACGGCGCGGGCGGTTCCACCCGCGCGGGCACGGTCAAGGCGACCGAGGCGATCGCCTCCGACACCACCCTCACCCCGATCGCGCACCTCACGGCCGTCGACCACTCGGTCGCCGACCTGCGCAACATCATCGGCCAGTACGCCGACGCCGGGATCCGCAACATGCTCGCCCTGCGCGGCGACCCGCCCGGCGACCCGATGGGCGACTGGGTGCCGCACCCCCGCGGCCTCGCCTACGCCGCCGAGCTCGTCGAGCTGATCAAGGCGTCCGGCGACTTCTGCGTGGGCGTCGCCGCCTTCCCCGCGATGCACCCGCGTTCCAGCGACTGGGACGCCGACGTCCGCCACTTCGTCGACAAGTGCCGCGCGGGCGCGGACTACGCGATCACACAGATGTTCTTCCAGCCGGAGGACTACCTGCGGCTGCGGGATCGAGTTTCGGCCGCCGGCTGCGACACCCCGATCATCCCCGAGATCATGCCGATCGCCAGCGTGAAGTCGCTGGCGCGCATCCCGTCCCTCACCAACGCCGTGTTCCCGGCCGCCCTGAAAGAGCGGATCCTCACAGCAAAAGACGATCCGGCCGCTGTACGCTCCATTGGGATCGAATTCGCCACGGAGTTCTGTGCGCGGCTGCTCGCCGAGGGAGTGCCCGGCTTGCACTTCATCACGCTCAACAACTCCACGGCGACCCTGGAAATCTACGAGAACCTGGGCCTGCACCACCCATCGCAGGCCTAGACCGTTCGCACCGGTATACGACACACTGCGTAGCGGCCACTGGAGAGGGGCGTACATGGGCTGGGCGGTCCTCTACATCGCGTTCGGCATCGTCGCGCTGTGGCTGCTGGGCGAGGTGCTGTTGCAGTACAAGGCGCGGCTGCGCTGGCGGCTGCTGGCCTTCGCCGGCTTCCTAGGCGTCGTCGTCGGTGTCCTGATCCCGTCGGTCGTCGTGATCGGACTGGGCGCGGCCGCCTTCGCGGTCGGGCAGACCTACGTCACCCTGTCGTTCCGCAGCGGCTTCGCGGCCGGCTGGGCGATGAACGCCCCGATGCTGGGCGGCGGCAAGCGCGGCCGCGGTGAGCGGGGCCGCCAGGATCCGACCCTCGAGGTCTCCGGCCTGGAGGCGGCGGGCGGCGGCTACGGCGACGAGCGCGGCGAATACCGCCACGACGCCGCCTCGTACGACCAGGGCGACGACTACGACCGTGACGACGTCTTCACCCCCGCGCGCCCCGTCCAGCCGACGGCCGCCGAGACGACCGCCGTGTACGAGCCGCAGCCCATCCCGGACGACACAGGCTCCTACGGCGTCTACGGCGACACCGGCTACCAGCAGGCCCCGCCGCCCCACGACCAGTACGCCGCCACGGCCCAGGGCACCGACCAGTCCTACGCCTACGACTACTCGGGCTACGGCCAGCAGCAGGGCTACGACGCCACGGGCCAGCAGCAGTACGCCGCCTACTCCGACCCGTACGTCGGCAATTCCACCTACGGCGGGACCTCGTACGACACCGGCTACGGCGACCAGCAGTACTACGGCCAGCAGCAGGGCTACGGCCAGGACCAGTACGCCGGCACCTACGGCGGCGAGTCCCCGCCCGGCGGTGTGTGGGTCCCGCAGCAGCGCACCGACGAGTACGGGCAGGAGCTGCCGCCGGAGCAGCCGTACCCCTACCAGGGCAACGGGCAGCAGCAGCCGCAGGGCAACGGATTCGACGAGCAGTACCGTTTCTGAAGCCTGAACCCCGCCGGGGGCGGTGGGCTCACTGGGAGCCCCGGAACCCCGGCCCCTCCACGATCAGTCCGGCCACCAGCGCGCCCGACATGCCCGCATGCGGCAGTCCGCCGCCGGGGTGCGCCCAGCCGCCGACGGTGAACAGGCCGGGCACGCGCGTGCTGTTGGACGGATGCAGCAGCCGCCCGCCGGCCGCCGCCAGTGCCTGCACCGGCACGGCCCCGCCCTCCGCGCCGGTCGCCTCGGCGATGTCGGCCGGGGTGCGCACCTCGTGCCACAGGAGACGGTCGCGCAGGTCGGGTACGGCACGTTCGGCCACGCTGATCATGGTGTCGGCGAGGTCGTCGTAGGACGCCTGGCGCCCCTCGGGCCGGGCGGGCACCACCGTCGTGAGGGTGACCGCCTCGTGCTCCCGGTCCGGGACTAGTGCCGGGTCGTCGGGCCGCAGCACCGTGACCGTGGGCTGCGCGTCCGCCCCCGCCGTGCCGAACAGCGCGTCCAGCTCGGCCTCCCGGTCCGCCGTGTGCACCACCGTGCGGTGTGCCGTGCCCTCGGGGCGGGCGCCGCGCAGGCCCAGCAGCACCGTGAGCCGGCTGGCCGACGCCGGCTGTGGCGGCACCTCGCCGTCGCCCCGCACCACGGTCCCCGTCGTCAGCCGGTCCAGTGTGCCGGGCGTGACGCCGGCAACCACGAAGTCCGCCTCCGCGACCGTCCCGTCGGCCAGTTCGACCCCCGAGGCATGCCCGTCCTTCTCCAGCACCCCGGTCACGTCGGCGCCGAAGCGGAACTCGACCTTTCTGGCCACGCACCGCTCGTACACCGCCCGCGCCAGCTCGCGCAGACCCCCGCGCACGTACCAGACGCCGAAGGCGTGCTCCATGTACGGCAGTACGGCCGCGCTCGCCGGGGTGGCCCGGGGGTCCAGGCCCTGGGCGAGGGCGTGGCTCTCCAGCAGGGCGGTGAGCCGGGGGTCGCGCAGCTCCCAGGCGCCGATCTCGGCGAGCGTCCCGGCCCGGCGGGTGCGGAGCAGCCGCTTGTGGGGCACCGCCGGGTAGGGCTCGCGCTCGGCCAGCACCTGCCAGTTCGGCCACAGCGGCTCCTCCAGGAGCGGGCGTCGGGTCCGGTCCCAGGCCTCCCGGGCTCGGACCAGGAAGTCACCCCACCGGTTCCCGGTGCCCGGGCCGAGGCCATCGTCCAGGGCGGTGACGACGCCCGCGCGCGAGGCGTTCGGCAGCGACACCTCGGTGCCGTCCGCGAACACGTGCCGGGACGAGGGGTCGACCTGGACCAGCTCGACGCAACGCTCCAGCGGCTCCTTGCCGGTCTTGACGAACAGAT
Organism: Streptomyces sp. NPDC044719; assembly: GCF_056433405.1. Lineage (NCBI taxonomy): Bacteria > Bacillati > Actinomycetota > Actinomycetes > Kitasatosporales > Streptomycetaceae > Streptomyces > Streptomyces sp. NPDC044719. Next base: position 422,388 of record NZ_JBWKHE010000005.1, on the reverse strand, counting down.
CGCGATAGACGGCCGGCAGCGGGAGCAGGCCGGGGCCGGTGTCGAAGGAGAACCCGTCACGCTCGAAGCGGCGCAGGGCTCCGCCGTACGTGTCCGTCCGCTCGTACACCACCACCCGGTGGCCCGCTACGGCCAGCCGGGCGGCAGCCGTCAGCGCGCCCATCCCGGCGCCGATCACCGCAATCCGTGCCATGCGAAGGACTCTACCGACCCCCACTGACAGAGCGTTCTGGTGCCGCGTGCGCAGGGCTGAGTACCAGTACCTAGCCGGGGAGTTGAGTACGCGCGCGGATGGGGGACGGCCGGCGGGAACGAGAGAGTGGAGCCACGGAAAGGGGCACGGCTCCGGCACCGGCGACACGGGGCGCCGGAACGGGGCCGGCCCGCGATCCGCTCCTTCCGCCGGCCATGTCGGCGGGAGCGAGACACGGGGGAGAACCGGGGGACGACCGAACGGGGGTCCTGCGGGGGACGCACGGGGGAGCAGGAAAGAGGGGGAGCAAGGAAGGCGCCGGTTCGAGGTGGCCCGCGGGGGACGCGGCCACGGCGGACCGGCGCTTTCACGTCCGCGCCTGCCGCGTTCTCAGCGGCAGCCGCTCACCCTCCCCTGGAGCAGCCGGGACAGTGCCGCGTGGACGTCGTCCAGGGAGCGCTCCGCCTGGAAGGACTTCCAGTCGAGCGCGGCCACCAGGACCATGCCGACCAGCGCGGACGCCGTCAGCGGGACGTCGATCTCGTCGCTGAACTCGCCGCCCTCGACGCCCTCGCGCAGTGCGTCCTCCACGACCGCGACGGCCTGCTGCCTGACCACCATCAGCGTGGACTGCCAGGTCCGGTTGGTGCGCCACAGCTCGGCCACGTAGAGCTGGGTGAAGGCCGGGTAGCGGTCGATGAAGACCAGCCCAGCGCGGATCATCGCGTCCAGCGCGTCGACCTTGGTGCCGCCCTCACGGGCGGTCCGCTCGGACGCTTCCCGGAGGGAGGCGGTGAGGAGCCCCACTCCGTGCCGCAGCAGCTCCTCGAAGAGGACGGACTTGCTCGCGAAGTTGTAGTAGACCGTGCCCTTCGCGACCCCGGCACGCTCGGCGATCTCGTCCACGGTCGTGGCGGAGAAGCCCTGCTCGGCGATGAGCGTGACGGCCGCCTCGTAGAGCTTCTGCCGGGTGGCCTCGCGGCGCGTGCTGCCGCCCGACGTTGCACTGCTGCTTTCCATGGCCCTGATTGTCACAGGAACCTTTCCGGGAGACGTGACGGAAGGGCTCACAGGCTCAGCTCCGGGTGCAGCCGGTCCAGGGTCCACACCTGGCGGCGGCGGGCCGCCACGGCGGTCAGCGCGAGGGCGCCCGCGGTGAACGCCGTCAGCACCACGCACGCGTGCCACACCGGTTCCAGACCGCCGCCCGTGATCAGCCTCCTGAGGGCCTCCACGACGTAGCTCATCGGCAGGAAGGGGTGGAGCGCGTTGAAGAAGCCGGGACTGGTCTGCACGGGGTACGTGCCGCCCGCCGACGTGAGCTGGAGCATCAGCAGGGCGAGGACGAGGATCCGGCCCGCCGCCCCGAAGCGCGCGTTCAGCCACTGCACGATCGCCGCGAAGCACGCCGTCACCAGGAACAGGAAGCCCACCGTCCCGGCCGCCCGCGCCATCTCCAGGCCGACCGCCCAGTGCAGCACCGACATCAGGGCCACCGTCTGGAGCACCCCGATCGCCACCACCGGCAGCCAGCCGGCCAGCGCGATCCGCCACGCCGAGGCGCCCGCGGCGAGCGCACGCCGGTTCATCGGCGCGATCAGCATGTACGCCACCATCGCGCCCACCCACAGCGACAGCGGGATGAAGTACGGGGCGAAGCCGGTGCCGTAGTTGGGCGCCTTGTGCAGGTCCTGGGAGGCGAGCCGCACGGGGTCGGCCATGACCTCGGTGCGCCGGTCGCGGTCCTGCTTGTCGTAGTCGGGGATCTGCTCGGCCCCGTCGTGCAGTCCGCCGGCCAGCTTCCCGGAGCCGCCGACGAGCTTGTAGATGCCGCCGTTGAGGTCGTCCGCGCCGGTCTTCAGATCGCCGACGCCCTGGTCAAGGTCGGTGGCACCGGTCTTGGCCGTGCCGATCCCCTTGTGCAGCTTCTTCGCGCCCGCGGCGACCTCGGCCGCCCCGTCGTTCAGCTTGTTGATCTTCTTGACGGCGTCGTCGAGGTCCTCGGAGAGGTGCGGCGCGCGGTCGGCGAGGGCCTGGGACTGCTTCTGGAGGGTGGCGAGGTTCTTGTCGAGCGTGGTCAGGTCGCCGTTCTGGTCCGCGATCAGCGTGTCGAGGTCGTCGGCGATCGTCGCCACGTCGGCGGCCGCGTCCTTGGCCTTCTTCAGGTCCGCGCAGGCGGCGTCGGGCAGCACGGGGTCGTCGCAGCGCCTGGCGTAGACGCCGTTCAGCGTGTCCGACGCCGTACGGGCGTTCTTGGCGGCGGCCGGGGCCCGTTCCGCCAGGGTGTCCAGGTGCTTGCGGATCACTCCGGAGGAGTCGGCGACGAGCTGGGCCGTGTCGCCGATGGTCTTCTCGTTGCCCTTCAGGAAGGGGGCCACCTTGCGGGCGTTCGTGTTGACCTTGTCGGCGAGCCTCTGCGTGCCTTCCGCGACCCGCTTCGTGCCGTCCGCCACGTCGCCCGCGCCCTTGTCCAGCTTCTTCAGGCCCTTGGACAGCTTCCCGCTGCCGTCCTTGGCGTCCTTCAGGCCGTCGGCGAGGTCCTTGGAGCCCTTCTCGGCCTTCCCGATGCCGCCCTTGAGCTTGTCGGCGCCCTTCGCGGCCTTCACGGTCTCGCCGTGGATGTCGGAGAACGACACGAAGATCTTGTCCAGGAAGGACCGTGACGTCTTCGTGGACGCGGCCTGGCGCACCTCGCTGAACACCGTCCGGGAGATCTGCCCGACGATGTAGTTGTTCGCGTCGTTGGTGCGCACCTGGAGGGCGCCGGTCTCCGGGGACTTCCCGGAGCTGGAGGCGATCCGCTCGCTGAAGTCGCCGGGCATGGTGAGCGACAGGTAGTAGGTGCCGTCCTCGACGCCCCTGCGGGCCTCGGCCGCGCTCACCTCCTGCCAGTCGAAGGTCTTGCTGTCGCGCAGCCGCTCCGTGATGTCGTCGCCCGCCGTCACCTTCTTCCCGTCGGCGGTAGCCCCCTTGTCGTCATTCACGAGCGCCACGGGGATACGGTCCAGCCGGCCGTACGGGTCCCAGAACGACCACAGGTACAGCGCGCCGTACAGCAACGGCAGCACCAGCAGCGCGACCAGTGCGGCGCGCGGCAGCTTCCCCCGGCCGAAGCGGCGGAGCTCAAGCGCGGCCAGTCTCGGCGAGCGCATCGGCCTTCTCCTTGTCCTCGCTCTGATGGGTGCTCTGCGGGGTTTCCTGACGGGTGGACACCTTGACGGCGCCCTCGGGTGCCTCGCTGCACACCGCCACGACCGTCGTCCCGGCGTCGGCGAGGGACCTGAGCAGTGCCCAGACCTCGTCGCGCTCGCCGTCCGAGAGCTTGAGGTCGGTGTCGTCGACCCCGAGCAGCCGCGGCCGGGCCACGAGGGCGAGGGCGACCGACAGCCGCAGCGCCTCCAGGCGCTCCAGATCGCGTACGGCGGTACGGGGACCCTTGGGCAGCGCCTCCAGGTCGAGTCCGGCCGCGGCGAGTGCGGTGTCCACCCGCTGTCCTGCCTCGGCCGCCCGCTCGCCGCGTGGCCGCAGCAGCCCGCGCAGGGAGTCGCCGAACCGCCGGTGGAGCAGGGCGCGTTCGCGCAGGTGCTCGCCGACGGTCAGGGCCGGCTCGAGATCGGTGACCCCGGGCACATGGGCCAGGGCGCTGACCCGGCGCGCCGCCGACATCTGCTTGGGCAGTCTGGCCTCGCCGACGGCTGCCGTGCCCTCCGTGATCTTCATCCGGCCCGTCAGCGCGAGCAGCAGGCACGTGCGGCCGGACCCGGACGGGCCCTCGACCGCGATGAGTGATCCCGGCTCGGCGTCGACGGACATCCCGCGGAACGCCCACCCGCGCGGCCCCTTGCTCCCAAGGTCCTCGGCGGCGACCCGCACCCCTCCCGGTTGTTCCCCCACGGGGCTCCCCTGACTGTGCGCGACGATGGTGCGCATGAATTTGAACTGACTGGTCAGTGCAAAAACTACTCCGAACCTACGAGCGAAGCAAAACCGCAGGTCAGAACGGATTGTCAGTGCCATACCTCACGATGGGTCACATACGGCACTCCGTGGGAGGAGCCGCCGTCACACGACGACAGGAGGTTCGTCATGGCCAGCTACCACGCAGCAGCCGCCCGCCGGCGCCGCGCCACCGGCCCTGCCCCCTCACTGACCGGCCCGGCGAGCGACGTACACCCCGTGCTGCGCCGGGCCACGGCCCCGCCCGCCGCCCTCGACCTGCTCGCCCAGGCCCGCTCCGGTCTCGACGAGGCCACCACCCTGGACACACCGAACGAGCGCTACGCGACGGCCCACCTCGCCGCCCTCCGCACCGCCGCCGCCGTCCTCGCCGCCCGGGGGAGGCCCGAGACCTCGACCCGGGCCCGGACGAAGATCCGGAGCGCCTGGGAAGTGCTCCCCGAGATCGCGCCCGAACTGACCGAGTGGAGCGCGCTGTTCGCCGCCGGCGCCCGGCGCCGGGCCCGCGCCGAGGCGGGCATCCAGGGCGCCGCGAGCGTCCGGGACGCCGACGACCTGATACGGGACGTGGCGATGTTCCTCCGCCTCGTCGAGCGGATGCTCGTCCTCCAGCCGGTCCTCCCGCAGCCACGCCCGGACCAGGACCGGCCGGAGAACCCAGGCACTAGGAGGGACATGCCGGACGCCGGCTGACCGGGTGCCGGCGCTCCGGATCCGCCCGGCCCGCACCGGCTCGAGCCATGGCGGGACCGCTCATGCGGCCCGCCCTGTCCGAGGCAATAGGGTGGGAGACGCCTGAAGTCTTCCCTCCCCGCAGCCGGGGCCGGGGGAGGCGCCCCGTTCGCTCCGCCGCGCAAGAGGCGGTGCCGCGCCGAGGAGTCAACTGCCGTGTCGGACCCGATGCGCCCACCCGTCTCCCACCACCACGCTGAACCTGCGTCGCTGCGTTCCGGCCCTTCCCGGTCTCGCGCCTCACTGCGTACGGCCGTGGTCTGGGAGGTCCTCCAGGACGCTCTGGAACGCCGGGTCAAGGCCACGGGCCGGGAGTCGCTGGACGTCCTCGACACCGGAGGCGGCAGCGGCAACTTCGCGGTGCCCGCCGCCCGCCTCGGCCACCGGGTCACCGTCGTCGACCCCAGCCCCAACGCGCTGTTCGCCCTGGAGCGCCGCGCCGCCGAGGCCGGTGTCGCCGACCGGGTGAAGGGCGTGCAGGGCGACGCCCACGGCCTCTTCGACGTGGCCGAGCGCGGCGGCTACGACGTGGTGCTGTGCCACGGCGTCCTGGAGTACGTGGACGACCCGGCCGAGGGCGTCCGCAACGCGGTGGCCGCCCTGCGCCCGGAGGGCGTCCTGAGCCTGCTCGCCGCCGGTCTCGGGGGTGCCGTGCTCGCCCGTGCCCTCGCCGGTCACTTCAAGGAGGCCAAGCAGGCGCTCGACGACCCGAACGGCCGATGGGGCACGGGTGACCCGGTGCCGCGCCGCTTCACCGCCGAGCAGCTCACGGGACTCGTCGAGGGCGCGGGCATGCGCGTCGGCGCCGTGCACGGCGTGCGGGTCTTCGCCGACCTCGTGCCCGGCGTCCTCGTGGACACCGAGCCCGGAGCCCTGGAAGCGCTGCTGAAGCTGGAGGAGGCCGCGGCCGAGCTGTCGGCCTTCCACTCGGTGGCCACGCAGCTGCATGTGCTGGGTGAGACCGGCGGGGCCACTGAGACAGGCGGGGCCGGAGAGACCGGTGGGGCGGTCGAGGCCTGAGCCGCTTCGTGAGGTACCACCCCTGATCAGCGCCTTGACTGTGCATGGAGTACGCCACAGGCCCCCCGAATGGGGGCTTGGCGCCGTATGATCGAGGGAGACCGTTCCGGCATGACGGGTCGGCCGCCGGGGAATGGAAGCCTCAGCGAGCCGGGACGTCCATGGCGGGTTCCGGTTGGTCAGTTGGCGCAGAGGGGCGGGTTTCACGGGGGCGATTCCCTGCCTATCCTGAAGAGACCCCCCGGGTCGCCCCCGGCGACTGCACGATGAGGAGGACTCCGTGCCGCTCTCGGAGCACGAGCAGCGCATGCTCGAGCAGATGGAGCGAGCGCTGTACGCCGAAGATCCCAAGTTCGCGACGGCGCTCGAGGGAAGCGGGCTGCGTACGTACACCCGGCGACGGGTCTACCAGGCGGTCGCGGGCTTCCTCGTAGGTATTGCGCTCCTCATGGCCGGTATGGTCGCCAAGCAGGTCTGGCTCAGCGTCGTGGGCTTCCTCGTCATGCTGGGCTGTGCGGTGCTCGCCGTGACCGGCTGGCGCAAGGCCCCCAAGCCGGGCGAACAGGCGGCAGGCGCCGCCGGACCGCAAGCCCGCCGTCAGGGCGGCCGGCAGAAGCGCTCCATGATGGACCGCATCGAGCAGCGCTGGCAGAAGCGCCGCGACGAACAGGGCGGCCACTAGCCCGGAGCACAGCTCTCCGGGATACGCGAAGACGTGAGTCAGGGGGTGACCACCGACCTGGTGGTCACCCCCTGATGTGTGCCGTGTGCCGTGTGCCGTGTGGCGTGTGCCACGTGCCGTGGGAGCAGCGGGCTCAGCCCTGCTGCCCGGATGCCTTCCGCCACGTCGGCCGCATCGCCAGGACGCGGTCCCGCACCCCCGCCCACCAGGCCGACGCCGACCACAGCACGCGCGCGGTGGAGCGTGGGGCGAGGACCGCGCGGAGCCTGGCACCCCTGCCGACCGCGGCGCTCAGACCCGCTGTCGCACGGCGGACGTCGTCCGCGATGCCCGCCGTCGGGCGGGGCCGGGGCGCGTACAGGACCTGTTCCACCGCGTTCGCAACCCGGTGCACCGAGGCCGCGACCGTCGCATCGAGCCCGCCCCGTTCGACGATGCGGGCGGCCGCCTTGCGCGGGGTCTGCGACTCGTCCGGCGTGATGCCGAAGTCCCACGCGGTGTCGGTCAGCTCCTGCCAGACGGCCAGCGTGTGCGGCGCCGCGTCCGCCTCGCCCCGGCCGTGCGCCCCCAGCCGGACCGTGCGCGTGCGCAGGCGCCACAGCATCGGGGCCAGCGGGAGCGCCAGGACGGCGAGGCCGGCCAGGGCCCAGACCAGGAGCGCGTACCACTTCGGGCCGTCGTCGTCCGTGGGCAGCGCCGCCTGCGGCGACTCGCTCGCACACCCGCCCTCCAGCTTCTTCTGTTCCGGCGTGCAGCTCTCGCTCGCCGAGGGCCTCGCGGAGGGCGCGGCGGACGACGTCTCCGTCGGGCGCGCGGCGTCCGGCACCGAGCTGCCCGGGTCGTCCGGCAGCGTGTACGACGGCATCGAGCCGCGGTTGGGGGTCGGCTCGAAGCGGGTCCAGCCCACGCCCTCGAAGTACAGCTCGGGCCAGGCGTGCGCGTCCCGCAGCCCCACCGACACCGAGCCGTCCGCCTGCGGGGAACCGGGCGCGAAGCCCACCGCGACCCGGGCCGGTATGTCCAGTGAGCGGGCCATCGCCGCCATCGCGAAGGAGAAGTGCACGCAGAAGCCCTGCTTGTCCTTCAGGAAGCGGGCGATCGCCTGCGAGCCGCTGCCGACCTGCACCTGCGTGTCGTACTCGAAGCCGCCCGTCACGGCGAACCAGTCCTGCAGCTTGACCGCCTGGTCGTACGGGTTGGCCGCGCCCTCGGTGACCTTGCGGGCCGTGCTCGCCACCACCGGCGGAAGCGAGTCGGGCAGCTTGGTGAAATCGCGATCGATGGACGCCGGCGGCCGCGGAGCCGAGGCCAGCTGTTCCGCCGTAGGCTGCACGTCCAGGCTCTTGACCTGGTACGTCAGGCCTCGGGTGTTCTGGCCGTGGTCGCCGACCAGTGTCATGCCCAGGGGCTCGTAGCGCCAGTTGCCCCGGATGTTCACCCCACTCGGCGGATACGGCATCGGCAGCCAGTCCTGGGCGTACCAGTCGGCCGCGGAGATCGTGGTGTCGAACTCCGTGCGCTTCACGTCCGGGCCGAGTCCGGCCGGGGTCGGGAACGCGCCGTCGGGGAGGGCGCTGATCGAGCGCCGGGACGGCTTCCAGGTGGTGCCGTCGAAGTCGTCCAGGGACACGATCCGCAGATACAGGTCCGAGACGTCAGGCATCTTCGTCTTCACGGACAGGACCTGCTGGTCCTCGTCCGCGTTCAGGCTGTCCCGCAGCGACACCAGCGGGTTCACGGCGGAGATCGTGCCGCCGCCGCCCGCGCCGGAGCCGGTGCCGGCACCCACCGAGTCCAGCAGGCCGCCGTTCATCGCGGGCAGGCCGAGCGGCACCACCAGGGCGATGCCCAGCGCGACCACGCCGATGCGCCGGCCGGTGCGGACCGGGGCGACCGCGCCGCTCTGCTCCCCTCCGGCCGTGCGCGAGGCCCCGCCGAAGACCCGGCCCCACTGGGAGAGACGGTCCCGCCCCTCGGCCAGGAGCAGCATCAGGTAGCCGGCCGCCGCGACAAGGAACCACAGCCAGTCCGCGCCCCCGTCGGACAGCCCCGCCGCCACGGAGTACAGCGCGAGCAGCGGCAGCCCGGCGGGGGCGGCGCTGCGGAAGGTCACCGCGAGGGTGTCCACCAGCAGCCCGATGATCAGCACTCCACCGATGAGCATCAGCCGTATGCCGTCGGACTCCAGGGGGGCCGGGATCGCGTACCGCGCGATGTCGTCCCCGCCCTGCCGGAGCAGGATCGCGAAGCGGTCGAGGGCTTCCGGCCCCGGGACCAGACCGGCGATGGCCTGTTCACGGACGAAGACGAACGTCAGCAGGAACACCGTGACCACGGCCTGCGCCGCGACCGTCAGCGGCCGGGCCAGCGGCACCCTGCGGGCCGCTGCACCCACGCCCGCCTGCACACCCAGCAGGAAGGCCGCCTGCACGATCCATGTGGCCGGCTTGACCAGGGGCAGCAGGGCGCACGCGGCCATCAGCGTGGCCCCCCACGCGCCGAGCGTCAGTCGTATCCGCCCACTCATCACGGTGCCTCCCCGCCGCCGGCCGTGGCCACGCCCCTGCGCTCCCGGTCCGCCTGTCGCCACAGGTCGTCCAGGGAGGCCCCCCGCGGCACGCCCAGAGTCGTCCAGCCCGCCTCGCGCAGCATGCGCAGCCGCTCCCCGCTCCCGTCCAACGGACCGGGCACGTCGCTCGGTTCCCGCATCCAGGTCTCGCTGTCCAGCACGAAGGCGACCGCGCTTCCACTGCGCTGCCGCATCCTGGCCACCACGGCCGCCTGCTCCTCGTCCAGATCGCCGAGGAAGGCCACCAGCAGCCCCTCGTTCCCGCCGCGCAGCACGTCGTAGGCCCGGGACAGGCCCGCGCCGTCGGAGTGGTCGATCACCGCGAGGGTGTCCATCATCAGCCCCGCCGCGTCCGCCGACCCCTGGCTCGCTCCCGCGAAGCCGTCCCCGCCCTCGCCGGGCACCGCGTTGCCGGTGTCGGTCAACAGCCGTACGGAGAAGCCCCGTTCGAGCATGTGCACCAGCACGGACGCGGCGCCCGACACAGCCCACTCGAAGGCCGCGTCCGGGCCCGCGCCCTGGAAGGCGATGCCCCGGGTGTCGAGCAGCACCGTGCAGCGGGCGCGCTGCGGCTGCTCCTCGCGGCGCACCATCAACTCGCCGTAGCGAGCCGTGGAGCGCCAGTGCACCCGGCGCAGATCGTCGCCGTAGCGGTACCCGCGAGGGATCACGTCGTCCTCGCCGGCCAGCGCGAGCGAACGCTGCCGTCCGTCGCCGTAGCCCTTCGCCTCACCGCTGAGGCGCACCGGCGCCAGCGGCTCCACGCGCGGGATCACCGTCAGGTTGTCGTACGTCGAGAAGGACCGGGTCAGCTCGCACATGCCGAACGGGTCGGTCAGGCGCAGCTGGAGCGGACCCAGCGGGTAGCGGCCGCGCAGGTCGGAACGGACCCGGTAGGACACCTCGCGCCGGCCGCCCGCCTCCACCCGGTCCAGCACGAAGCGCGGCCGGGGGCCGAGCACGTACGGCACCCGGTCCTGGAGCATCAGCAGGCCCGTGGGCAGCCGCGAGACGTTGTCCATCCGCAGGTGGACCCGGGCCTCGCTGCCGGCGGGCACGCGCGCGGGGGAGAGCCGGCGGCTGCCGGCCACCCGGTAGCGCGTGCGGTACAGGACCGTCGCGCACACCAGCGGCAGCACGGCCAGCAACAGACCCACCCGCAGCAGATCCGCCTGCCCGAGCACGTACGAGCAGACCGCGGCCGCGACGCCGGCGGCCAGGAAGGAGCGTCCGCGGGTGGTCAGGCCGGCCAGGGCGGTGCGGATGCCGCCCTTCTCGTCCTGGCCGGCCTCCGCGTGCCCCGTCCCCGCGGTGGTCATCACAGCCTCCGCGGCGGCTGCTGGGGATACGCGGGCACCCCGCGGCCCAGGCCGCCCAGTCCGCTCTGCTGCTGCGGCGCCGCCGGCACCGGCGTGCGCTGCAGGATCTCCTCGACAACCTGCTCGGAGGTGCGGCGGTTGAGCTGGGCCTGGGCGGTGGGCAGCAGGCGGTGGGCCAGGACGGCGACGGCCAGGGCCTGCACGTCGTCCGGCAGCGCGTACTCCCGGCCGCTGAGGGCCGCGGACGCCTTCGCCGCGCGCAGCAGGTGCAGCGTCGCGCGCGGGGAGGCGCCCAGTCTGAGGTCGGGGTGCGTGCGCGTGGCGCCGACCAGCTCCACCACGTAGCGCCGGACCGGCTCGGCGACGTGCACCCCGCGTACCGCCTCGATCAGCTTGAGGATCTCGTGCGCGTGGGCCACGGGCTGGAGGTCCTCCAGTGGCGAGACGCCGCCGTGCACGTCCAGCATCTGCAACTCGGCCTCAGCGCTGGGGTATCCGACCGAGACCCGGGCCATGAAACGGTCGCGCTGGGCCTCCGGGAGCGGGTAGGTGCCCTCCATCTCGACCGGGTTCTGCGTCGCCACCACCATGAAGGGGCTCGGCAGCTCGTAGCTGCTGCCGTCGATGGTGACCTGGCGCTCCTCCATCGACTCAAGGAGCGCGGACTGCGTCTTGGGCGAGGCGCGGTTGATCTCGTCGCCGATCACGACCTGCGCGAAGATCGCGCCCGGCTTGAACTCGAAGTCACGGCGCTGCTGGTCCCAGATGGACACACCGGTGATGTCCGACGGCAGCAGGTCGGGCGTGAACTGGATGCGCCGCACCGAGCAGTCGATGGACCGGGCCAGTGCCTTGGCAAGCATCGTCTTGCCGACTCCCGGGACGTCCTCGATCAGCAGATGTCCCTCGGCGAGCAGTACGGTCAGCGAGAGCCGTACGACCTCGGGCTTGCCCTCGATCACGCCTTCCACCGACTCCCGCACCCGCTCCACCACGGCGGTCAGATCAGTGAGGCTCGCTCGATCGTCATAGGTCGTCACCCGGCCCTCCTCGGCCTTTCCCGTGCTCCCAGGGAGCACGGGATACCCCATTTTCCCGGACCGACGCCGCATGACGCGCGCCGGCCCACCCCGAATCACGGACCCCACGCGTGAAACGCTCAGCGTGACGTCACTCCCGCATTCTTGCTGCCGTTACCGTTTCGTGTCACTCGACTGTGGATAACTGGCCGCGATATGTCGGCCTTGCGACCTTTTCGAACGTGTGACTGACAGGATTTCGACAGCTGCGGTGGGCCGGCTCCGGGGTGTGGCCGAGGGCGGGTGACCAGGTCAGGAGGCGGGATCGATCTCCCGCAGCAGGCCGGTCCCGACGTCGTAGACGAATCCGCGGACGTCGTCGGTGTGCGGCAGGAACGGCGAGGTGCGCACGCGCCGCATCGACTGCCGTACGTCCTGGTCGACGTCCTGGAAGGACTCCACCGCCCAGGCCGGGCGCTGGCCGACCTCGGCCTCCAGGTCGCCCCGGAAGTCCTCGGTGAGGGTCTCCATGCCGCAGCCGGTGTGGTGGACGAGGACGACGCTGCGCGTCCCCAGCTTGCGCTGGCTGATGGTGAGGGAGCGGATCACGTCGTCGGTGACGACGCCGCCGGCGTTGCGGATCGTGTGGCAGTCGCCGAGTTCGAGACCGAGCGTGGAGAGCGGGTCGAGGCGGGCGTCCATGCAGGCCACGACGGCCACGTGCAGGGCGGGCTTGGCGTCCATCCCGGCGTGGCCGAAGTCGGCGGCGTACCGGGTGTTGGCTTCGACGATCCGGTCGGTGACCGTGCCGCTTCCGGTTATGGCGCTCTCCGAACCCATGGGAACTGATGCAGAAGTCGTCATATCCATGACGTTACTGGTCACGACTGTTCCGGGCTCGCTGTGAGAGAGGACAAAGAACGCCATCGGGCCTTGTAGTGAGGTAACCCACAAGGGTGGTGTGCCTGCCGGTCGCGACGCGCAGGCCGGTTGATTGACCGGGAGACACGGTGGACTAAAGTGACGCGAAGCGGGAGGCGAGGCTCTCCCCGCTGGACTGATTTCCCCGGAGACCCGGCGACGCCCGGCGATCTCCCCACGTGCGCGGCGCGTACGTACGGCTCGGCCTCCTCCCGCTCCCGGTCGGCTGACGCTTCCGGCGCCGGCAGGCCTCCCCTTCGGCAGCGGGCGGGGACCCGGCGGTGCGTAAGCCCGTGCCGGATCTGAGAGGCACCCTTGAGCCAGAGTCGACACGTCCCGGTGATGCTCCAGCGGTGCCTGGACCTGCTGGCACCTGCCCTGGAGGGCCCGGACGCGGTGGTCGTCGACTGCACCCTCGGCCTCGGCGGCCACAGCGAGGCGCTGCTCGAGCGGTTCCCCGAGGCCCGGCTCGTCGCCCTGGACCGCGACAAGGAGGCGCTGCGCCTGTCCGGCGAGCGCCTCGCCCCCTACGGGGAGCGCGCCACCCTCGTCCACGCCGTGTACGACGAACTGCCCGAGGTGCTGGACAAGCTCGGCATCGCGCGCGTGCAAGGCGTTCTCTTCGATCTCGGCGTCTCCTCCATGCAGCTCGACGAGGCCGACCGCGGCTTCGCCTACGCCCAGGACGCCCCGCTCGACATGCGGATGGACCAGACGACCGGCGCCAGTGCCGCGGAGGTCCTCAACACCTACCCGCCGGGCGAACTCGTCCGCATCCTGCGGGCGTACGGCGAGGAGAAGCAGGCCAAGCGGATCGTCGCCGCGGTCGTGCGCGAGCGCGAGAAGGAGCCGTTCAGCAACAGCGCGCGACTGGTCGAGCTGATCCGGGACGCCCTGCCGCAGGCCGCCAAGCGCACCGGCGGCAACCCGGCCAAGCGCACCTTCCAGGCCCTGCGCATCGAGGTCAACGGCGAGCTCTCCGTCCTGGAGCGGGCGATCCCGGCCGCCGTGAAGGCGCTCGACGTGGGCGGGCGCATCGCCGTGCTGTCGTACCACTCGCTGGAGGACCGGCTGGTCAAGCAGGTGTTCGCGGCGGGTGCCGCCACCACCGCGCCGCCCGGACTGCCCGTCGTGCCCGAGCGTTACCAGCCGCGGCTCAAGCTGCTCACGCGCGGTGCCGAACTCCCCACGGAAGAGGAGATCGCCGAGAACCGGCGGGCGGCACCGGCGCGGTTGCGCGGGGCGCAGCGCATCAGGGAGGACGTCGAGTGAGCCACGTGCAGGGCGGCCGGGTGTTCCGGACCCGAGGGAGCGTGAGTGAGCAGTAAACCCGAACTGAAGGGGAGGGCGGCCCGTCTCGCGCGGCTCTTCCCGACCGGCACCGCGCGGGCGGCCCGCATGCCGTTCGTGCTCCTCGTTGTCCTCCTCCTCGGCGGCGGTCTCATCGGCCTCCTGGTGCTGAACTCGGCCCTCAGCGAAGGCGCGTTCCAGCTCGACGACCTCCAGCGCGAGACCAAGAGCCTCACCGACGAGGAACAGGCCCTCCAGCGGGACATCGACGCCTACTCAGCCCCCGAGGCCCTCCAGCGCCGCGCCCGTGAGCTCGGCATGGTGCCCGGCGGAGACCCCGCCTTCCTCGAGCGCGACGGCACCGTCAAGGGCGTCCCCAGCGCCGCCCCGGGCGCCTGGCAGAGCGCCGCGCACATCCCCCTCGTCCTCGCCCCCGAGGCCATGCCCAACGGCCCCGCTCCGACCCCCGGCAGGTGACGGAAGTGTCCGACAGGGAACCCCCGCGCCGCCGGGTACCGGGCCTCGCCGGGCCCGGCTGCCCCCGTGAACCCGGTGTTCGTCCGGCCCTCGGCGCGGTCTGCGCCCGCGGGCGCGCGGCGGCTCGGGTCTTCGGCCGGATGGCCGGGGTGCCCGCCGGGCGGCCGCTGCTGTGCGCCGCCGGGCCCGAGGCCCGGCGCCGGCCCGGCCGTGCGTCCGCCGCCGTGTCCGTCAGCCCCCCGACCGCTCCGACCCCCGGCAGGTGACGGAAGTGTCCGACAGGGAACCCCCGCGCCGCCGTGTGCCCGGCCCCGCCAGGCCCGCTCGGCCCGATGCCCGGCGGCGTCCCGGCCCCGGTGCCCGTCCGGCCCGGCGGCCGTCCCAGGCCCGGCCGGGGGCGCCCCGGCCCCTGCGGCTGGGCAGCCCCCGGCCCCGGCTGCGCCTGGTCGGGCTCGCGCTGACGCTGGTGATGATCGCCTTCGTGGTGCGGCTGTTCCAGGTGCAGGCCGTCGACGCCGGCACCTATGCGGCCAAGGCCGAGCAGAACCGCTATGTCGGGCAGGTGCTGGCCGCGGACCGGGGCGAGATCACCGACCGGTCCGGTGTGGCCCTGGCGACCAGTGAGGACGCCTACGACATCACGGCCGACCCCACGATGTTCGCCCCGGACCAACTGAAGATCGGTGACGGGCCCGAGCAGGCCGCCGCGCTCCTCGCGCCGATCCTCGGCCAGGACCAGGAGACCCTGGTCAAGAAGCTGCGGCCGAAGAACAAGTCCCTGCGCTACACCAAGCTGGCCTCCCGCCAGACCCCGCAGGTCTGGAAGCAGATCAAGGACCTGAAGTCCGCGCTGGCCAAGAAGTCGGAGACGGAGAAGAACACGCACAACGTCCTCGCGGGCGTCTTCTCCGTCGGCACCAGCAAGCGCGTGTACCCCAACGGCGACCTCGCTGCCGGGATACTGGGCTGGGTCAACGGCGAGGGCAAGCCCGGCGGCGGCATCGAACTCCAGCTGGACAAGCAGCTGGCCGGCAAGGACGGCAAGATCCGCTACGCCCAGTCCGGCGGCCGTCTCGTCCCCACCGTGGGTTCCACCGAGACACCCGCCGTGCCCGGCAGCGACGTCGAGCTCACCATCGACCGCGACATCCAGTGGGCCGCCCAGAAGGCCATCACCGACCAGGTGAAGGAGTCCGCGGCCGACCGCGGCTACGTGATCGTCCAGGACACCCGCACCGGCCAGATCCTGGCCATGGCCAACTCACCCGGCTTTGACCCCAACGACCTGTCGGACGCCGACTCGGCCGCGCTCGGCAACGCGGCCGTCCAGGACGCCTTCGAGCCCGGCTCCACCGCCAAGGTCATGTCGATGGCGGCCGTCCTCCAGGAGAACACCGCCACCCCGATGACCCACGTCGTCGTGCCCAACCGGCTGCACCGCGGCGACCGGCTCTTCAAGGACGACATCGACCACCCGACCTGGTACCTGACGCTCAACGGCGTCCTCGCCAAGTCGAGCAACATCGGCACCATCCTCGCCACCGGCCAGCTCGGCAAGACCCAGGCCCAGTCCAACAAGGTCCTCTACGACTACCTGCGCAAGTTCGGCCTCGGCAGCTACACCGGCCTGGGCTTCCCCGGCGAGACCAAGGGCATCCTCGCCCCGCCCGACAAGTGGTCGACCTCGCAGCAGTACACGATTCCTTTCGGCCAGGGCGTCTCCATCAACGCCATGCAGGCGGCGTCCGTGTACTCGACCATCGCCAACGGCGGCGTCCGCGTCGAACCCTCGCTCGTCCGCGGCACCAAGGGCCCCGAAGGCCGCTTCACCCCGGCCCCCGAGCCCAAGAAGACCAGGGTCGTCAGCGCCAAGACGGCGAAGACCCTCGCCCAGATGCTGGAGTCCGTCGTGGACGACGAGGAGGGCACCGGAACCAAGGCGCGCATCCCCGGCTACCGCGTCGCGGGCAAGACGGGCACGGCCAACCGCGTGGATCCGGCCACCGGCAAGTACCACGGCTACACCTCGTCCTTCGCCGGCTTCGCGCCCGCCGACAAGCCCCGCGTCACCGTCTACTGCGCCATCCAGAACGCCACCCAGGGCAGCTACTTCGGCGGCCAGATCTGCGGCCCCGTCTACAAGAAGGTCATGGAGTTCGCACTGAAGTCCCTCCAGGTCCCGCCGACCGGAGCCAAGGCCGCGAAGCTGCCCGTCTCCTTCAACTGAACCCCCCGCCCTGATCAGCACCGAGCACCACCGAGCCACCAGGACCGCCCCCGTGACAACGATCACCCCCGACCCCGGGAACCAGAGCCCCGCCGCCCCCTCACTTCGCCCGGAGGCGGGTACGCCCGGTACGCTCACCGCCGTGCCACACGCTGATCAGTCCCAAACCACCCAGAAGGGGCATCCCGTGACATACCCCGGGCCGCCCAGGCCGGTGCAGGTCTCCGCCACACCCCTCGCGGAGCTCTCCGATCAGCTGGGTGCTCCAACGCCGGAGAGCGCCGCCGAGGTCACGGGCATCACCCACGACTCACGCGCCGTGCGTCCCGGCGACCTGTACGCCGCCCTCCCGGGCGCCCGGCTGCACGGCGCCGACTTCGTCACGCAGGCCGCCGGCCTCGGCGCGGCCGCCGTGCTGACCGACCCGACCGGCGCGGAGCGCGCCGCGGCGTCCGGGCTGCCGGTCCTCGTCGTCGACGACCCCCGCGGGCGGATGGGCGAGCTGGCCGCGACGATCTACGGCCACCCCGGCCGGGACCTGCTCCAGATCGGCATCACCGGTACCTCCGGCAAGACCACCACCGCCTACCTCGTCGAGGGCGGCCTGAAGACCGTCAGGTCCACCGGCCTGATCGGCACGGTCGAGATGCGCATCGGCGACGAGCGCATCAAGTCCGAGCGCACCACCCCCGAGGCCACCGACCTCCAGGCCCTGTTCGCCGTCATGCGCGAACGCGGCGTCGACGCGGTCGCCATGGAGGTCTCCAGCCACGCCCTGGTCCTCGGCCGGGTCGACGGCTGCGTCTTCGACATCGGCGTCTTCACCAACCTCAGCCCGGAGCACATGGAGTTCCACTCCGGCATGGAGGACTACTTCCAGGCCAAGGCGCAGCTGTTCACGCCGAAACGCGGCAAACTCGGCGTGGTCAACGTCGACGACGAGTACGGCCGCAGGCTGGCCAACGAAGCCACCGTCCCGGTCGTCACCTACTCCGCGGAGGGCCACCCCGACGCCGACTGGCGCGCCGAGGACGTCGAGGTCGGCCAGCTGGACTCGACGTTCACCGTCATCGGGCCCAAGGGTGAGCGGATCAGCGCCAAGTCGCCGCTGCCGGGCCCCTTCAACGTGGCCAACACCCTCGCCGCGATCGTCGCCCTCGCCGTCGCCGGCCTCGACCCGCAGGCCGCCGCCGACGGTGTGGCCGCCGTACCCGGCGTGCCGGGCCGTCTGGAGCGCGTGGACGCCGGACAGCCCTACCTCGCGGTCGTCGACTACGCCCACAAGACCGACGCCGTCGAGTCCGTGCTGCGCGCCCTGCGCAAGGTCACCGAGGGCAAGCTGCACATCGTCCTCGGCTGCGGCGGCGACCGGGACAAGACCAAGCGCGAGCCCATGGGGGCCGCGGCGGCCCGGCTCGCCGACACCGCTGTACTGACCTCCGACAACCCGCGCGGCGAGGACCCCCTCGCGATCCTCGCCACGATGCTCCAGGGCGCGGCCTCCGTGCCCGCGCACGAGCGCGGCGAGGTGCAGGTCTTCGAGGACCGGGCCGCCGCGATCGCCGCCGCCGTCGCCCGCGCCGAGCCCGGCGACACCGTGCTGGTCGCGGGCAAGGGCCACGAGCAGGGCCAGGACATCGCCGGGGTGGTCCGTCCCTTCGACGACCGCCAGGTACTTCGCGAAGCCGTCCAGAAGACCCAGGGATGAAAATCCAGAAGACCCAGGGGATGAACTTGTGATCGCCCTCTCCCTCGCCGAGATCGCAGAAGTCGTCGGCGGGCAGACACACGACATACCGGACCCCTCCGTCCAGGTCACGGGCCCGGTCGTCCGTGACTCCCGCGAGGCGGTGCCGGGCAGCCTGTTCGCCGCCTTCGCCGGCGAGCGCGTGGACGGACACGACTACGCGGCGGCGGTCGTCGAGGCGGGAGCGGTGGCCGTGCTCGGCACCCGGCCCGTCGGCGTGCCCGCGATCGTCGTGGACGACGTCCAGACGGCCCTCGGCGCCCTCGCCCGGCACGTCGTACGACGTCTCGGAGCCACTCTCGTCGCCCTCACCGGCTCGGCGGGCAAGACCAGCACCAAGGACCTCATCGCGCAGGTGCTCCGGAGCAAGGCGCCGACGGTGTTCACGCCGGGCTCGCTCAACAACGAGATCGGGCTGCCGCTGACCGCGCTCAGCGCGACCGAGGAGACCAGGTTCCTCGTCCTGGAGATGGGCGCCCGCGGCATCGGGCACATCAGCTACCTCGCCGGTCTGACGCCCCCGAAGGTCGGCCTCGTCCTCAACGTCGGCAGCGCCCACATCGGCGAGTTCGGCGGCCGTGAGCAGATCGCACAGGCCAAGGGCGAACTGGTGGAGGCACTGCCGTCCGAGGCCGACGGCGGTACCGCGATCCTCAACGCGGACGACCCCTACGTACGGGCCATGGCCACCCGTACGAAGGCGAAGGTGATCTTTTTCGGAGAGTCCGGCGAAGCGGACGTCTCCGCCGAGAACGTGCGACTCACGGACACCGGACAGCCCTCGTTCAGGCTTCACACACCCTCCGGTGCAAGTGACGTGACCATGCGCCTGTACGGTGAGCACCACGTGTCGAACGCGCTCGCCGCGGCCGCCGTCGCCCACGAACTGGGCATGTCCGCAGACGAGATCGCCGTGGCGCTCTCCGAGGCGGGCTCCCTCTCCCGCTGGCGGATGGAGGTCACCGAGCGCCCGGACGGCGTGACGATCGTCAACGACGCCTACAACGCGAACCCCGAGTCCATGCGAGCCGCTCTGCGCGCGCTCGCGGCGATGGGCAAGGGGCGGCGGACCTGGGCGGTGCTCGGCAAGATGGCCGAGCTGGGGGACGAGGCTCTCGCCGAGCACGACGCGGTCGGACGGCTCGCCGTCCGGCTCAACGTCAGCAAGCTCGTCGCGGTCGGTGGCAGGGAAGCCGCCTGGCTGCAACTGGGCGCATATAACGAGGGTTCGTGGGGTGAGGAGTCGGTGCACGTGTCCGACGCACAGGCGGCGGTCGACCTGTTGCGCAGCGAGTTGCGCCCGGGAGACGTCGTACTCGTGAAGGCGTCCCGTTCGGTCGGCCTCGAGAGCGTGGCGCAGGCGCTCCTCGAGTCCGGTGCCGAGGGTGAGGTTTCCGCCCGATGATGAAGCAGATCCTGTTCGCAGGAGTCATTGGCCTCTTCCTGACCTTGGTCGGTACCCCGCTGCTGATCAAGCTGCTCGCCCGCAAGGGCTACGGCCAGTACATCCGCGACGACGGCCCGCGTGAGCACGCCAGCAAGCGCGGTACGCCGACCATGGGCGGTATCGCCTTCATCCTGGCGACGGTCGCCGCGTACTTCCTGGCCAAGGTGATCACGGGCTATCTGGACCCGGAGGCCGACGCGGCACCGACCTTCTCGGGTCTGCTGGTGCTCGGCCTGATGGTCGGCATGGGTCTGGTCGGCTTCCTCGACGACTACATCAAGATCGTCAAGCGGCGTTCGCTGGGTCTGCGGGCCAAGGCGAAGATGGCCGGCCAGCTGATCGTGGGCATCGGGTTCGCGGTGCTGTCGCTGCAGTTCGCGGACAACCGCGGCAACACCCCCGCCTCCACGAAGCTGTCGTTCATCACGGACTTCGGCTGGACGATCGGCCCCGTGCTGTTCGTGGTCTGGGCGCTGTTCATGATTCTCGCGATGTCGAACGGTGTGAACCTGACCGACGGTCTGGACGGTCTGGCCACCGGAGCCTCGGTGCTGGTCTTCGGTGCCTACACCTTCATCGGCGTCTGGCAGTTCCAGGAGTCCTGCGCCAACGCGCAGACCCTGACCAACCCGGGCGCGTGCTACGAGGTGAGAGACCCGCTCGACCTCGCGGTGGTCGCCTCCGCGCTGATGGGCGCCTGTCTCGGCTTCCTGTGGTGGAACACCTCGCCGGCCAAGATCTTCATGGGTGACACCGGTTCGCTCGCACTCGGCGGTGTGCTCGCCGGCCTCGCGATCTGCTCCCGCACCGAGCTGCTGCTCGCCATCCTCGGCGGCCTCTTCGTCCTGATCACCATGTCCGTGGTGATCCAGGTCGGGTCCTTCCGCCTCACCGGGAAGCGGGTCTTCCGGATGGCGCCACTCCAGCACCACTTCGAACTCAAGGGCTGGTCCGAAGTGCTCGTCGTGGTCCGCTTCTGGATCATTCAGGGCATTTGTGTGATCGTCGGACTTGGCCTCTTCTACGCAGGATGGGCAGCGGACAAGTGACCTCCTCGGAGCCCTTCGACTTCCAGGGCAAGCGCATCACCGTCGCCGGGCTCGGCGTCTCCGGCGTCCCGGCGGCCAAGGTGCTGCACGGCCTCGGCGCGATCGTCACGGTCGTCAACGACGGCGCCGACGAGCGCGCCCGGGCGCAGGCCGCCGAGCTGGAGGCGCTCGGCATCACCGTGCGCCTCGGTGACGGCGACACGCTGCCCGAGGGCTCCGAACTGATCGTCACCGCACCCGGCTGGAAGCCGGACAAGCCGCTGTTCGCGGCGGCGGCGCAGGCGGGTGTCCCGGTCTGGGGCGACGTCGAGCTGGCGTGGCGCCTGCGCGGCCCCGACGCCGCTGACTGGCTGGCCGTCACGGGCACCAACGGCAAGACCACCACCGTCCAGATGCTCGCCTCGATCCTGACGGCGGCGGGCCTGCGCACGGCCGCCGTCGGCAACATCGGCGTCTCGCTCCTGGACGCGGTGCTCGGCGAGGAGCAGTACGACGTGCTGGCCGTGGAGCTGTCCAGCTACCAGCTGCACTGGGCGCCGTCGCTGCGCGCCCACTCGGCCGCCGTGCTGAACCTCGCCCCCGACCACCTCGACTGGCACGGCTCCATGGAGGCGTACGCCGCCGACAAGGGCCGTATCTACGAGGGCAATCGCGTCGCCTGCGTCTACAACGTGGACGCCACCGACAAGCCGTCCACCGAGGACCTGGTCCGCGAGGCCGACGTCGAGGAGGGGTGCCGCGCCATCGGCTTCACCCTGGGCACGCCCGGCCCCTCCCAACTCGGTGTCGTGGAGGGCATCCTGGTCGACCGCGCCTTCGTCGAGAACCGGCAGAAGAACGCCCAGGAGCTGGCCGAGGTCGCCGACGTGAACCCGCCGGCCCCGCACAACATCGCCAACGCCCTCGCGGCGGCGGCCCTCGCCCGGGCCTACGGAGTGCCCGCCAAGGCCGTACGGGACGGTCTGCGGGCCTTCACCCCGGACGCCCATCGCATCGCGCACGTGGCCGACGTGGACGGCGTCGCGTACGTCGACGACTCCAAGGCCACCAACACGCATGCGGCGGAAGCCTCGTTGGCGGCGTACGAGCCCATCGTGTGGATCGCGGGCGGGCTCGCGAAGGGTGCCGTCTTCGACGAGTTGGTCGCCAAGTCGGCGAAGCGTCTGCGCGGTGCCGTGCTGATCGGCGCGGACCGCGCGCTCATCCGCGAAGCCCTCGCGCGACACGCCCCGGAAGTACCCGTCGTCGACCTCGACCGGACCGACACTGGGGCGATGCTCCAGGCTGTCCAGGAGGCGCGGCGGCTCGCACAGCCCGGCGACACGGTGCTGCTGGCCCCGGCCTGCGCCTCGATGGACATGTTCACCAACTACAACAAGCGTGGTGACGCGTTCGCGGAGGCGGTTCGCGCACTCGGCGCGGGCACCTGACGGTCGGTCTCGGCCACGGCGGGTGCTTCGGGACCCTTGGAGGGACGCGTGACTCGGATGTGGCCCGAGACGAACCGGCGGACACCCGCCGCCGACCCGGGGCCGACGCCCCCGCCCGTCCCACGCGCTCTCACGGGAGACGTCCATGCCCGGTAGCCGTACCGGAGGGCCGCCCGCGCAGCGGCCCGTCCGCCGGCCCGTCACGCCCCGGCCGGTGCGCGAGAGCGGCGTCCTGGGCCTGTACCTGCGGGCGCGCAGGGGCTGGGACCGGCCGCTGACCGCCTACTACCTGATCTTCGGCGGCAGCCTGCTGATCACGGTGCTGGGGCTGGTGATGGTCTACTCGGCCTCCCAGATCACCGCGCTGCAGATGTCGCTGCCCGGCTCGTACTTCTTCCGCAAGCAGCTGCTCGCGGCGGTGATCGGCGCGGGGCTGCTGTTCGCCGCCTCACGGATGCCGGTGAAGCTGCACCGGGCGCTGGCCTACCCCATCCTCGCGGGTGCCGTCTTCCTGATGACCCTGGTGCAGATCCCGGGGATAGGAGTGTCGGTCAACGGCAACCAGAACTGGATCGCGGTCGGCGGCTCCTTCCAGATCCAGCCCAGCGAGTTCGGCAAGCTCGCCCTCGTGCTGTGGGGCGCCGACCTGCTCGCCCGCAAGCAGGACAGGAAGCTGCTGACCCAGTGGAAGCACATGCTCGTCCCGCTGGTGCCGGCCGCCTTCATGCTGCTCGGGCTGATCATGATCGGCGGCGACATGGGTACGGCGATCATCCTCACGGCCATCCTGTTCGGTCTGCTCTGGCTGGCCGGCGCGCCCACGCGGCTGTTCGCCGGGGTGCTGTCGATCGCCGCCGTGCTCGGCCTGATCCTCATCAAGACCAGCGCCAACCGCATGGCCCGGCTGCAGTGCCTCGGCGCCACCGAACCCCAGTCCGGTCCCGTCGACTGCTGGCAGGCCGTACACGGCATCTATGCCCTGGCCTCGGGCGGAATCTTCGGTTCCGGGCTGGGTGCGAGTGTGGAGAAATGGGGCCAACTCCCCGAAGCCCACACCGACTTCATCTTCGCCGTCACCGGTGAGGAACTGGGCCTGGCGGGGACGCTGTCGGTACTCGCCCTCTTCGCGGCTCTAGGCTATGCGGGTATCCGCGTGGCCGGACGCACGGAGGACCCCTTCGTGAGGTATGCCGCGGGAGGCGTGACCACCTGGATCACGGCCCAGGCCGTGATCAACATCGGTGCGGTGCTCGGTCTGCTGCCGATCGCCGGCGTCCCCCTCCCGCTGTTCTCCTACGGAGGATCCGCCCTGCTGCCGACCATGTTCGCCATCGGGCTGCTGATCGCCTTCGCACGCGACGAGCCCGCTGCGCGGGCAGCGCTTGCGATGCGGCAACCCCGCTTTGGTAGAAAGCGGGGGGCTGGGGGCACCGGTTCCATTCGGAGTCCCCGGAGATGGAACACGATGCGACGGCGTGCCTCGGCGGCGCGCTCGTCCGGAGAGCGGTGAATTTCGGTGCATGTCGTACTCGCCGGCGGAGGAACCGCGGGCCACATCGAGCCCGCGCTCGCCCTCGCGGACGCCCTGCGCAGGCAGGATCCGAGCGTGGGCATCACGGCCCTGGGAACGGAGCGCGGCCTCGAGACACGTCTCGTGCCCGAGCGTGGGTACGAACTCGCGCTGATCCCCGCCGTACCGCTGCCGCGCAAGCCCACCCCCGAGCTGATCACCGTCCCGGGACGGCTGCGCGGGACGATCAAGGCGACCGAGCAGATCCTGGAGCGCACCAGGGCGGACGCCGTGGTCGGCTTCGGCGGCTACGTCGCCCTGCCCGGCTACCTCGCGGCCAAGCGCCTCGGCGTGCCGATCGTCATCCACGAGGCCAACGCCCGCCCGGGCCTGGCCAACAAGATCGGCTCGCGGTACGCCAGCCAGGTCGCGGTCTCCACCCCGGACAGCAAGCTGCGCAACTCCCGCTACATCGGCATCCCGCTGCGCCGCTCCATCGCCACCCTGGACCGGGCCGCCGTCCGCCCCGAGGCCCGGGCAGCCTTCGGTCTCGACCCGAACCTGCCCACGCTGCTGGTCACCGGCGGCTCCCAGGGCGCCCGCCGCCTGAACGAGGTCGTCCAGCAGGTCGCGCCCTGGCTCCAGCAGGCCGGAATCCAGATCCTGCACGCGGTCGGTCCGAAGAACGAACTGCCGCAGGTCCAGCAGATGCCGGGAATGCCCCCCTACATCCCGGTAAGTTATCTGGACCGGATGGACCTCGCGTACGCCGCGGCGGACATGATGCTCTGCCGCGCGGGCGCGATGACCGTCGCCGAACTCTCCGCCGTCGGGCTCCCGGCCGCCTACGTCCCGCTGCCCATCGGCAACGGCGAACAGCGGCTCAACGCCCAGCCGGTGGTCAAGGCCGGCGGCGGCCTGCTGGTCGACGACGCGGAGCTGACCCCCGAGTGGGTCCAGCAGAACGTGCTGCCCGTGCTCGCCGACCCGCACCGGCTGTACCAGATGTCCCGCAGCGCCGCCGAGTTCGGCCGCCGGGACGCCGACGACCTGCTCGTCGGCATGGTGTACGAGGCGATCGCCGCCAGTCGTGCACACCGCTAGGACCGCATGACGGAAGGCAGGGGAGCGTGGCCGGATCGACCACCGCCGAGCGCGGTGAACGCCAGCAGAAGTCGTCCGGCCCGCCGCTCCGCCCAAGGTCGAGGCGGGCCCGGCTTCGTGTGATTGTCATCCTGGGCCTCGCCCTGGTCTTCCTGGGCTTCCCCACGGTCTGGCTGTTCTACGGCTCCGACTGGCTGCGTGCCGAGCGCGTCTCGGTGTCGGGCACCAGGGTCCTGACACCGGCTCAGGTCCGGGCCGCCGCCGACGTTCCCCTCGGGAAGCCGCTGATTTCCGTCGACACCGAAGCGATCGAGACACGACTGCGCCGGAAATTGCCCCGAATTGACTCGGTTGACGTGGTCCGTTCCTGGCCCGAGGGAATCGGGCTGAAAGTGGTCGAGCGGACTCCGGTTCTGATTGTCCAAAAGGGCGGAAAGTTCGTCGAAGTGGACGATGAAGGTGTCCGTTTCGCCACGGTGTCCGAGGCCCCGAAAGGCGTGCCCGCACTGGAATTGACACTGTCCCGGTCCAGCTCCGCGGCCGCGAGCCTGCGCCGCTTCGGCGAGGCCCGGCTGGTGCGCGAGGCGGTCGTCGTCGCCCGTGCCGTTCCGGCCGCCGTCGCCCGCGGCACACAGACCGTCAAGGTCCGTTCCTACGACGACATCTCGCTGGAGTTGAGGGACGGCCGTACGGTCGTCTGGGGCAGCAGCGAGAAGGGGGCGGTCAAGGCCCGTACGCTCACCGCCCTGATGAAAGCCTCGCCCGGCGCGCGTTACTTCGACGTGAGTGTTCCCACCGCGCCCGCGTCATCAGCGAGTTGACGCACATCCGCGCAGGCCAGCACCCTGGTTGGGCAGTGCTACGGCTGATCACATAGGGTGAAAAGAAAAACGGGAGGTTCGGCGTGTTCGTTGAACGTGCGCCACTTGTCGACTTAGTGTCCTGTTCAGAAGACTCCAAGGAACAGACACACTGGTAACCCTAAACTTCAGGGTTAGGGTTCGGGTCGGCGATACGGACCGTCCCATTCGGCATCAGTCGTCGGGTCGCGGGGCGCAGCGCGCCACGGTGATTCGGCGACACGTAACTCGAGGCGAGAGGCCTTCGACGTGGCAGCACCGCAGAACTACCTCGCAGTCATCAAAGTCATCGGTGTCGGCGGCGGTGGTGTCAATGCCATCAACCGGATGATCGAGGTCGGTCTCAAGGGCGTCGAGTTCATCGCCATCAACACCGACGCGCAAGCTCTGTTGATGAGCGACGCCGACGTCAAGCTGGACGTCGGCCGTGAACTCACCCGCGGACTCGGCGCCGGAGCCAACCCGGCCGTGGGCCGCAAGGCCGCCGAGGACCACCGCGAGGAGATCGAGGAGGTCCTCAAGGGGGCCGACATGGTCTTCGTGACAGCCGGTGAAGGCGGCGGCACCGGCACCGGCGGCGCGCCCGTCGTGGCCAACATCGCCCGCTCGCTCGGCGCTCTCACCATCGGCGTGGTCACGCGCCCGTTCACCTTCGAGGGACGGCGCCGCGCGAATCAGGCCGAGGACGGCATCGCCGAGCTCCGCGAAGAGGTCGACACCCTCATCGTCATCCCGAACGACCGGCTGCTGTCCATCTCGGACCGCCAGGTCTCGGTGCTGGACGCCTTCAAGTCGGCCGACCAGGTCCTGCTCTCCGGTGTCCAGGGCATCACCGACCTCATCACCACCCCGGGCCTCATCAACCTCGACTTCGCCGACGTCAAGTCGGTCATGTCCGAGGCGGGCTCGGCGCTGATGGGCATCGGCTCGGCGCGCGGCGACGACCGTGCGGTGGCCGCGGCCGAGATGGCGATCTCCTCGCCGCTGCTGGAGGCGTCCATCGACGGCGCCCGCGGCGTGCTCCTCTCCATCTCCGGCGGCAGCGACCTCGGCCTCTTCGAGATCAACGAGGCCGCCCAGCTGGTCAGCGAGGCCGCTCACCCCGAGGCCAACATCATCTTCGGTGCGGTGATCGACGACGCCCTCGGCGACGAGGTCCGGGTCACCGTGATCGCGGCCGGCTTCGACGGCGGCCAGCCGCCGTCCAAGCGGGACAACGTCCTCGGCTCGTCCTCGGCCAAGCGCGAGGAGCCGGCCCCGGCGCGGCAGACCGAGAGCCGCCCGTCCTTCGGCTCGCTCGGCAGCGTGACCCCGAAGGAGGACCCGGAGCCCGCTCCGGAGCCGGTCAATGACATCCCGGTCGCCCCGCCGGTTCCGCCGGCGCCGCGGACCTACTCGGACAGCGCGGCCGAGGAACTGGACGTACCGGACTTCCTCAAGTGATCCTTCAGTCGTGATAGGACAGCGCGAAAGCGTGAGCGGCGCGCACTTCGGCTTCACCGACCGGTGGGGCGGAGTGAGCGCCGCTCCGTATGAGGAGCTCAATCTCGGCGGAGCGGTCGGCGACGACCCCGACGCCGTACGCGCCAACCGGGACCTGGCCGCCAAGTCCCTGGGTGTCGAGCCGGACCGGGTGGTCTGGATGAACCAGGTGCACGGGGCCGACGTGGCGGTGGTGGACCGGCCGTGGGGATCTTCGTCCGAGATCCCGTCGGTCGACGCGATCGTCACGGTGAAGCGGGGGCTCGCCCTCGCCGTGCTCACCGCGGACTGCGTGCCGGTCCTGCTCGCCGACCCGGTCGCCGGGATCGCCGCGGCGGCCCACGCGGGCCGGCCCGGCATGATCGCCGGGGTCGTCCCGGCCGCGCTACGCGCGATGACCGAACTGGGCGCCGAGCCTTCCCGGATCGTCGTCCGCACCGGGCCCACCGTCTGCGGCCGGTGTTACGAAGTACCCGAGGCGATGCGCGCCGAGGTGTCCGCCGTCGAGCCGGCGGCGTACGCCGAAACCAGTTGGGGCACTCCGGCGGTCGACGTGAGTGCCGGAGTGCACGCCCAGCTCGAACGACTCGGGGTGCGCGACCGGGCGCAGTCTCCGGTGTGCACGCTGGAGTCGGACGATCACTTCTCGTACCGCCGCGACCGCACCACCGGTCGGCTCGCGGGCTATGTGTGGCTGGACTGATAGGGCATGACGGACCGTAAGGACGAACTCGCCGCAAATCTGGCGAAAGTTGAGCGACGCATCGCCGACGCATGCGCGGCCGCCGGGCGGGGGCGCGAGGAAGTGACCCTGATCGTGGTCACCAAGACCTATCCCGCGAGCGATGTGCGCATGTTGTCGGAGCTGGGGGTGCGGCATGTCGCCGAGAACCGCGACCAGGACGCGGCACCCAAGGCCGCCGCCTGTGCGGATCTGCCCCTTTCGTGGCACTTCGTCGGTCAACTCCAGACCAACAAGGTGCGATCGGTGGTCGGTTACGCGGACTTCGTGCAGTCCGTCGATCGTTCCAAGCTCGTCACAGCTCTGTCGAAGGAAGCTGTCCGCGCCGGTCGCGAACTGGGGTGCCTCATCCAGGTCG
This sequence comes from Streptomyces sp. NPDC044719, assembly GCF_056433405.1. NCBI lineage: Bacteria > Bacillati > Actinomycetota > Actinomycetes > Kitasatosporales > Streptomycetaceae > Streptomyces > Streptomyces sp. NPDC044719. Next base: position 394,253 of record NZ_JBWKHE010000005.1, on the reverse strand, counting down.
CGCTCGACGCCGGGGAGAGCGCGAGGGGTGAGCGGGGAGGCGTGGCCCCCGGCGGGATCGAGGAGTTGGCCGGCCTCGTGGCCGAGGCGCCGGGGTTGCGGCTCGGCGGACTCATGACCGTCGCGCCGCTCACCGGCGAGTATGCCGGACGCGAACAGGCGGCGTTCGAGCGGTTGATGGTTTTGTCGACCGACCTGCGCCGGAGTCATCCGACTGCCACCATGGTCTCGGCAGGGATGAGTGCGGACCTCGAACAGGCCGTGGCGGCCGGAGCGACACATGTGCGCGTCGGCAGCGCGGTACTCGGAGTCCGCCCCAGGCTCGGGTAACGTCGCCAAGAAGTCGGACCACAGCAGAAAATATGGTCATTGCCGCCGATAGGCGGACTCAAGGACCTCGTGGATCGCAGGCACTTGGCAGTCGTCAGCAGATCCACCACAGAGCGGAGGACTCAGAGCATGGCCGGCGCGATGCGCAAGATGGCGGTCTACCTCGGCCTCGTGGAGGACGATGGGTACGACGGCCGCGGATTCGACCCCGACGACGACTTCGAACCCGAACTGGACCCGGAGCCCGAGCGGGACCACCGACGGCACGAGCCGTCCCATCAGCCGCACGTCTCACATCAGCCCCAAAGGGACGAAGAGGTACGAGTCGTACAGCCGTCCGTGCCTCGCGAACCGGCCCCCCGTTCCGCTTCGCTCCCCGCGGAATCCGGACGCCCGGCGCGCATCGCGCCCGTGGCATCCATCACACAAGAACGCGCAAGTCTGGAGAAGAACGCACCGGTGATCATGCCCAAGGTCGTGTCCGAACGAGAGCCTTACCGGATCACCACACTCCACCCACGGACCTACAACGAGGCCCGTACCATCGGGGAACACTTCCGTGAAGGCACTCCGGTGATCATGAATCTGACTGAGATGGATGACACAGATGCGAAGCGACTTGTCGACTTTGCGGCTGGTCTGGTGTTTGGTCTTCACGGCAGTATCGAGCGGGTGACGCAGAAGGTGTTCCTGTTGTCGCCTGCTAACGTCGATGTCACGGCGGAGGACAAGGCCCGCATCGCAGAGGGCGGGTTCTTCAACCAGAGCTGAGACGCACCACCGGAAACAGCAGTACCCAGCAGGGCACAGGGGAGAGGGAAGCGCAGGTCATGAGCGTGGTTTTGGATGTCATCTACATCGCGCTGATGTGCTTCCTCATCGTGCTCATCTTCCGGTTGGTCATGGACTATGTCTTCCAGTTCGCCCGCTCATGGCAACCCGGCAAGGCGATGGTGGTCGTTCTGGAGGCCACCTACACTGTCACTGATCCACCGCTCAAGCTTCTGCGGCGGGTCATTCCGCCGCTGCGTCTCGGGGGCGTGGCGCTAGACCTGTCCTTCTTCGTACTGATGATCATCGTCTACATCCTGATCTCGATCGTGAGCCGGCTGTGATGAGCGATGTGACCTACCGTCTTGCCGAATGCCGACGACTACGTTGAGGTGAAGAGATGCCGTTGACCCCCGAGGACGTGCGGAACAAGCAGTTCACGACCGTCCGCCTCCGAGAAGGCTATGACGAGGACGAGGTCGATGCCTTCCTCGATGAGGTCGAAGCCGAACTGACCCGCCTGCTCCGCGAGAACGAGGACCTGCGCGCCAAACTGGCCGCGGCCACGCGCGCTGCTGCCCAGAACCAGCAGAACATGCGCAAGCCTCCGGAGCCCCAGCAGGATCAGCAGCAACAGCAGCAGCAGGGCATGCGCGGTCCGGGTGGTCCCGTACCCGCCGGCATATCGGGCCCGCCGCAGCAGCAGATGGGTGGCCCCATGGGTGGTCCGCCCCAGCTGCCGAGCGGTGCCCCGCAGCTGCCCGCCGGTCCCGGCGGTCAGGGTGGCCCGCAGGGCCCCGGTCCGATGGGCCAGGGTCCGGGCGGTCCGGGCCCCATGGGTCAGCCCCCGATGCAGCAGCAGATGGGTGGCCCGATGGGCGGCCCCATGGGCGGTCCGATGGGCGGCCCCGGTCAAGGAGGCCCCGGTGGCGACAGCGCCGCCCGTGTCCTCTCGCTGGCCCAGCAGACCGCCGACCAGGCGATCGCCGAGGCCCGTTCCGAAGCCAACAAGATCGTCGGGGAAGCGCGTTCGCGTGCCGAGGGTCTGGAGCGTGACGCCCGTGCCAAGGCCGATGCCCTGGAGCGGGACGCGCAGGAGAAGCACCGCGTGGCGATGGGCTCCCTGGAGTCCGCTCGCGCCACGCTGGAGCGCAAGGTCGAGGACCTGCGCGGCTTCGAGCGCGAGTACCGCACGCGCCTGAAGTCGTACCTGGAGTCGCAGCTGCGCCAGCTGGAGACCCAGGCCGACGACTCGCTGGCTCCGCCGCGCACTCCGGCTGCGGCGTCGCTCCCGCCGTCCCCGGCGCCTTCCATGGCTCCGGCCGGCGCGAGCGCCCCGTCCTACGGCGGTGGCAACCAGACGATGGGCGGCGGCCCGTCGCCGTCCGGTCCGTCCTACGGCGGCCAGCAGCAGATGTCGCCGGCGATGACCCAGCCGATGGCGCCCGTGCGTCCGCAGGGCCCGTCGCCGATGGGTCAGGCGCCCTCGCCCATGCGGGGCTTCCTGATCGACGAGGATGACAACTGACGGCCTGATGGCCAGTAGTACGGCGTAGGCATCGGCAGCGTTCAGGGCGAGGCCCCGGGGTGATCCCGGGGCCTCGCCCTTTTGCCATGCCGGTTCGGGTTGCCATGCCTGTTCGTCCGTACGCAATCGCGTTCGTGCGCACGCAACCGCGTTCGTGCGTACGCAACGCCGAAGGCCCGGTCCCGCCAAGATCTTTGGCGGGACCGGGCCTTCGGCCTGAGCGTTACGCCTTGCGCAGGCAGAACGTCAGGGACAGGCCTTCGTCCGTGAAGGGCTCGCCGTAGCCGCCGTCCGCCTCGCCCTGAGCGAAGTCCGTGGCGAGGACCTCGTCGGCGATCAGGCCGGCGTGGCCGGTCAGGGCCGCGACCGTCGCCTCGTCCGTGGCGGTCCAGCGCAACGCGATGCGGTCGGCCACGTCGAGGCCGCTGTTCTTGCGGGCCTCCTGGATCAGCCGGATCGCGTCACGGGCCAGGCCCGCGCGCCGGAGTTCCTCCGTGATCTCCAGGTCGAGGGCGACCGTGGCACCCGAGTCCGACGCCACCGACCAGCCCTCACGCGGCGTCTCCGTGATGATCACCTCATCGGGGGCGAGCGCGACGGTCTCGCCGTCGACCTCCACCGCCGCCGTGCCCTCGCGCAGGGCCAGGGACAGGCCGGCCGCGTCCGCGTTCGCGATGGCCTTGGCCACGTCCTGGACGCGCTTGCCGAACCGCTTGCCCAGCGCGCGGAAGTTGGCCTTGGCCGTGGTGTCGACCAGGCTGCCGCCGACGTCGCTCAGGGTCGCGAGCGATTCGACGTTCAGCTCCTCCGTGATCTGTGCGCGCAGACCGGAGTCCAGCGCGTCGAAGCCCGACGCGGCGATCAGGGCGCGCGACAGCGGCTGACGCGTCTTGACGCCCGACTCCGCGCGCGTGGCACGGCCCAGCTCCACGAGCCGGCGCACCAGCACCATCTGCTTCGACAGCTCCGGGTCGATGGCCGTGAGGTCCGCCTGCGGCCAGGAGGACAGATGGACCGACTCCGGGGCACCCGGGGTGACCGGAACGATCAGGTCCTGCCAGACCCGCTCGGTGATGAACGGGGTCAGCGGGGCCATCAGCTGCGTCACCGTCTCGACGACCTCGTGCAGCGTGCGCAGCGCCGCCTTGTCGCCCTGCCAGAAGCGGCGACGGGAGCGGCGCACGTACCAGTTCGACAGGTCGTCGACGAACGCGGACAGCAGCTTGCCGGCGCGCTGGGTGTCGTAGGCGTCGAGGGCCTGGGTGACCTGGTCGGTGAGCGCGTGCAGTTCGGACAGCAGCCAGCGGTCCAGCACCGGGCGGTCGGCCGGAGCCGGGTCGGCCTCGGACGGGGCCCAGCCCGACGTACGGGCGTACAGGGCCTGGAAGGCGACCGTGTTCCAGTAGGTGAGGAGCGTCTTGCGGACGACCTCCTGGATGGTGCCGTGGCCGACGCGGCGGGCCGCCCAGGGGGAGCCGCCGGCCGCCATGAACCAGCGGACCGCGTCGGCGCCGTGCCGGTCCATGAGCGGGATGGGCTCCAGGGTGTTGCCCAGGTGCTTGGACATCTTGCGGCCGTCCTCGGCGAGGATGTGGCCGAGACAGACCACGTTCTCGTACGACGACTTGTCGAAGACCAGGGTGCCGACCGCCATCAGCGTGTAGAACCAGCCGCGGGTCTGGTCGATGGCCTCGCAGATGAACTGCGCCGGGTAGCGGGCCTCGAAGGTCTCCTTGTTCTTGTACGGGTAGCCCCACTGCGCGAACGGCATCGAACCCGAGTCGTACCAGGCGTCGATGACCTCGGGCACACGCGTGGCCGTGCTGCCGCATCCGTCCTGCGGGCAGGCGAAGGTGACCGCGTCGATGAAGGGGCGGTGCGGGTCCAGCCCCGACTGGTCGGTGCCGGTCAGCTCGGTCAGCTCGGTGAGGGAGCCGACGCAGGTGAGGTGGTCGTCCTCGCAGCGCCAGATGGGCAGCGGCGTGCCCCAGTAGCGGTTGCGGGACAGCGCCCAGTCGATGTTGTTGTCCAGCCAGTCGCCGTACCGGCCGTGCTTGACCGTGTCCGGGAACCAGTTGGTGTTCTCGTTCTCCGCGAGGAGACGGTCCTTGATCTCCGTGGTGCGGATGTACCAGGAGGGCTGCGCGTAGTAGAGAAGCGCGGTGTGGCAGCGCCAGCAGTGCGGGTAGCTGTGCTCGTACGGGATGTGCCGGAAGAGCAGGCCGCGGCTGTCGAGGTCCTCGGTGAGCTTCTCGTCGGCCTTCTTGAAGAAGACGCCGCCGACGAGGGGGACGTCCTCCTCGAAGGTGCCGTCCGGGCGGACCGGGTTCACGACCGGCAGGCCGTAGGAGCGGCAGACCTTGAGGTCGTCCTCACCGAAGGCGGGGGACTGGTGGACCAGACCCGTGCCGTCCTCGGTCGTGACGTAGTCGGCGTTGACCACGTAGTGGGCCTCGGCCGGGAACTCCACCAGCTCGAAGGGGCGCTGGTACGTCCAGCGCTCCATCTCGGCGCCCGTGAAGGTCTGGCCGGTGGTTTCCCAGCCCTCGCCGAGGGCCTTGGCGAGCAGAGGCTCGGCCACGACCAGCTTCTCCTCGCCGTCGGTGGCGACGACGTAGGTGACCTCGGGGTGCGCGGCGACGGCCGTGTTGGAGACCAGGGTCCAGGGCGTGGTCGTCCACACCAGGAGCGCGGCCTCGCCGGCCAGCGGGCCGGAGGTGAGCGGGAAGCGGACGAACACGGACGGATCGACGACCGTCTCGTAGCCCTGGGCCAGCTCGTGGTCCGACAGGCCCGTGCCGCAGCGGGGGCACCAGGGGGCGACGCGGTGGTCCTGGACCAGCAGGCCCTTGTTGAAGATCTCCTTCAGCGACCACCAGACCGACTCGATGTACGCGGGGTCCATCGTGCGGTACGGGTCGTTGAGGTCGGTCCAGAACCCCATGCGCGTCGTGAGCTCTTCGAAGGCGTTGGTGTGGCGGGTCACCGACTCGCGGCACTTCGCGTTGAACTCGGCGATGCCGTACGCCTCGATGTCCTGCTTGCCGGAGAAGCCGAGCTCCTTCTCCACCGCCAGCTCCACGGGCAGGCCGTGGCAGTCCCAGCCGGCCTTGCGGGCGACGTGGTAGCCGCGCATGGTGCGGAAGCGGGGGAAGACGTCCTTGAAGACGCGGGCCTCGATGTGGTGGGCGCCGGGCATGCCGTTGGCGGTGGGCGGGCCCTCGTAGTAGACCCACTCCGGGCGGCCCTCGGACTGCTCCAGGCTCTTGGTGAAGATCTTCTGCTCGTCCCAGAAGGTGAGCACGGCGTGCTCGAGGGCGGGCAGGTCGACCTGGGCGGGTACCTGGCGGTACGTCGGCGATGTCATCAGCGGGCTTCCTCCGGCGGACTTGCTGCCTTCCGTCCGGAGGGACGAGAGCTACGTCATTGCCTGCGCCGCCTTCGGCGCGCTCCCGCGGTACCACCCTCCTTGGCCCTCCGGTGCGGGGTGTGCGCCGGTGAGCCCCCTCATTGGGGTCGCGATGCCGGCTCTACTGACCGCTGCTGTTCGGCTGCGGCTTTCTTCCGGCGGCTCCGGGGTGATCTTCACGTCGCGCTGGCCCCCGGGCTTCCACCGTCCCCGGGTCGCTCTGGGCTGCGTACGCCGCTACTCGTCCCCATCCACGCTTTTCGCTCCGCCCAGTGTACGGCGCCGGGGGGACAGCGGCCGACCGCTTTTCGGGGCCGCCGGGGACGGGGTGGCGCAAGAGGCGTTGTTTGGGTTTGATGACCCAATTGGAGTGGTATGGGTGTTCGGATCCTGGGACGTCCTGCTCGGCGGATTACCGGGCGGGGAGCTGGGCACAACGGATGCAGGCTCGCCGCGCGGCATGCGCGAGGCGGGCGAATCGGGCGGTGTGCCCCGTTGCCGCGGGACTCAAGTCGATTTATCGTCCCAGCACGATTCGCGAGCAAGATCACAATATGTGAAGGGGCCGCGGCCATGGTGGCGAAGAAGACCGCCGTACAGCAGCCGGCGTCCGGCAGGCCCGCGGAGGCCTCCGGCGGTGCGCCCAAGAACCCGGGCGGGAAGAAGACCACCCAGGGAGGATCGGCGGGGCGGGCGGCGAAGGGGGCGACCGCCAAGGCGACCGAGGGGACGAAGGCGGCTGTCACCCGGACCAAGGCGGCGGTCAAGAAGGCGACGGCCAAGAAGACCGCGGCAGGAAAGGCCGTGGCCAGGAAGGTCGCGGCGAAGACGGCGGAGGCCAAGGGGCGGAGCCAAAAAACGGAGGCCGGGGAGACCGCGGTCGAGAAGACTGGGGCCGGCAGGGCCGAGGTCGAGAAGGCCGCGGCCGAGAAGACCGAGGTCGAGAAGGCACGGCTTGAGAGAACCGCGGCGAAGAAGGCGGGGACCAAGAAAACGGCGGTCAGGAAGGCGACGGCCAAGAAGACCGCGGCCGAGAGGGCTGCGGGCGCGGAAGTCGCGGCCGAAAAAGCTGCGGGCGTGAAGGCCGCAGGCGCGGAAGTCGCGGCCCAGAAAGCTGCGGGCGTGAAGGCCGCGGGCAAGAAGGCGGCGGCCAAAAAGGCCGCTGCGGATGCGGAGCAGAAGGCCGCGGGTAAGAAGGCCGCTGTGGGCGGGGCGGCGGAGAAGAGGGCCGCGGGTAAGAAGGCCGCTGTGGGCGGGGCGGCGGAGAAGAGGGCCGGGGGCAAGAAGGCCGCTGTGGGCGGGGCGGCGGAGAAGAGGGCCGGGGGCAAGAAGGCCGCTGTCAGCGGGACGGTAGAAGAGAAGGCCGCGGGTAGGAAAGCGGCTGTGAGCGGGACGGTAGAAGAGAAGGCCGCGGGTAGGAAGGCGGCTGTGGGCGGGACGGCGGAGAAGAGGGCCGCGGGTAAGAAGGCGGCTGTGAGCGGGACGGCAGCAGAGAAGGCCGCAGGCAAGAAGGCGGCTGCCGGCGAGGTCGCGGAGAAGAAGGCCGCGGTCAAGAGGGCGAAGGCCGCCAAGGCCGTCGCCGCTGAGCAGGGCGTCGGGGCCGAGGGCGTGCGCGCCGGAGGCAAGAGCACCACCACGAAGAGCGCGGCCGGGAAGGGCACTGCCCGGACCGGAGCGGTCACACAGGACAAGGCCGGGAACAGCACGGCCGAGAAGGCGGGCGCGGCCGAGACCGCGACGCAGACGGGAGCGACCACGGTGGGTGCGAAGAAGACTCCTGGCACGGCGACGGCGGCCAAGACCGCCGTCCCGAAGGCACGGGTCGCCGCGGCGGAGCCCGGTGAGCTCGCGGTACGCCCCGGGGAGGACCCCTGGACGGAGGCGGAGGTCGAGGAGGCGCGTGCCGAGCTGACGTCCGAGGAGACCCGGCTGCGTGAGGAGATCACGTCGTCGGAGCGCTCGCTCGCGGGTCTGATGCGCGACTCCGGGGACGGAGCGGGCGACGACCAGGCGGACACCGGCACCAAGAACATCACCCGCGAGCACGAGCTGGCCCTGGCCGCCAACGCGCGCGAAATGCTCATCCAGACCGAGCGCGCCCTGGACCGCCTGCACTCGGGCACCTACGGCCTGTGCGAGAACTGCGGCAACGCCATCGGCAAGGCCCGGATGCAGGCCTTCCCGCGGGCCACGCTGTGCGTGGAGTGCAAGCAGAAGCAGGAGCGCAGGTACTGACCGACGACCGAATGCCGCCTGAGCACGTGGGGCCCACAGGGTGTGTCGTACCCTCGTCCTCAGTCAGGCACCTAGGTTGAGGGACTCACGTGGCAGAGGCGGAGCGCATCATCGGTACGCCGGACACACCGGATGCTGCCGGGGACGGGCGGGAGCGGCCCGAGAACGCGGCGTCGGGCGAGCGCGCCGACTCCGAGGGCACCCGGGCCGCCGGGGAGCCCGGCACGGGTGAGCCGGAGGCCACGGACGCGCGGCCCCGGGGCAAGCGCCGTATCGCGGTGCTGTTCGCCGTCGCCTCGTTCGCGTACGCCCTCGATCTGATCACCAAGATGATCGTGGTGGCCAAGCTGGAGCACCACCCGCCGATCGAGATCATCGGGGACTGGCTGAAGTTCGAGGCGATCCGCAACGCGGGTGCGGCCTTCGGCTTCGGCGAGGCCTTCACGGTGATCTTCACCATGATCGCGGCGGCGGTGATCGTCGTCATCGCCCGGCTCGCCCGCAAGCTCTACAGCCTGCCCTGGGCACTCGCGCTCGGAATGCTGCTCGGCGGTGCGCTGGGCAACCTCACCGACCGGATCTTCCGGGCTCCGGGTGTCTTCGAGGGCGCCGTCGTGGACTTCATCGCGCCCAAGCACTTCGCCGTCTTCAACCTGGCCGACTCGGCGATCGTGTGCGGCGGCATCCTGATCGTGCTGCTGTCCTTCAAGGGGCTCGACCCGGACGGCACCGTCCACAAGGACTGACAGGCGCCGTACGGGGCTGTCGGACCCGTCCGGCATACTCGACGGGTGAGCACGATTCCCGAGATCCGTACCCTGCCCGTGCCCGACGGACTGGAGGGCGAGCGCGTCGACGCCGCCATCTCCCGCATGTTCGGCTTCTCCCGGACCAAGGCGGCCGAACTCGCCGCCGCGGGGAAGGTCACGGTCGACGGGTCGGTGGTCGGCAAGTCGGAGCGTGTGCACGGCGGCGCCTGGCTGGAGGTCGAGATGCCGCAGGCGCCCGCGCCGGTGCAGGTGGTGGCCGAGCCGGTCGAGGGCATGGAGATCGTGCACGACGACGATGACGTGGTCGTGATCGTCAAGCCGGTGGGTGTCGCCGCGCACCCGTCGCCGGGATGGACCGGCCCGACCGTCATCGGGGGCCTGGCCGCCGCCGGGTACCGGATCTCCACCTCCGGTGCCGCGGAGCGCCAGGGCATCGTGCACCGCCTCGATGTCGGCACGTCCGGGCTGATGGTCGTGGCCAAGTCGGAGTACGCGTACACCTCCCTGAAGCGCCAGTTCAAGGAGCGCACGGTCGACAAGCGGTACCACACGCTCGTCCAGGGCCACCCCGACCCGACCAGCGGCACCATCGACGCGCCCATCGGCCGTCACCCGCACCACGATTACAAGTGGGCGGTCACCGCCGAGGGCAAGCCGTCCGTCACGCACTACGACCTCATCGAGGCCTTCCGCGCGGCGTCGCTTCTCGACGTGAAGCTGGAGACCGGCCGCACCCACCAGATCCGCGTCCACATGGCCGCCCACCGGCACCCCTGCGTCGGCGACCTGACCTACGGCGCCGACCCGACCCTCGCCAAACGCCTCGGCCTGACCCGCCAGTGGCTGCACGCGGTGCGCCTCGGCTTCGAGCACCCTGGGGACGGGCGGTGGGCGGAGTTCTCCTGCGACTACCCGGAGGACCTGCAGAAGGCCCTGGACCAGGTCCGGGAGGAGACGTACGCATGAGCACCCCGCGGTATGCGGTGCGCGTCGCGGAGGACCCCGGCGACCGTGAGGCGTGCTTCGCGGTGCGCAAGGAGGTCTTCGTCGGCGAGCAGGGCGTGCCGGAGGACCTCGAGTACGACGCGTACGACGCGGGGGCGGTGCACGTCCTGGCCGTTCAGGAGGACGGCGTGCCGCTCGGGACCGGGCGGCTGCTGTACGGCGAGGCGGCCGTGGCGCAGACCGGGGCCGGCCCGTCCGTGGGCTCGCTGGGCCGGCTGGCCGTGGCCGGCCAGGCGCGCGGCCTCGGTGTCGGTGTCGCCCTGGTGCGGGCCATCGAGGACGCGGCACGCGCGCGAGGGCTCGAGGCCGTCGATCTGCACGCCCAGACGCACGCGCTCGGCTTCTACACGCGGCTCGGCTACGAGGCGTACGGGCCGGAGTACTTGGAGGCGGGCATCCCGCACCAGGGGATGCGGCGTTCGCTGTAGCCGCTCGCCGCGGGTGCCGAAACGGTTTGTCCGTGGAGTTGCGTGGCAGGCTTGAGGTCAGTCGTGTGACCGTCTGACCTCCCGGAGCGCTGACCGTGGATCAGTTGGCCCTGTTGTTCGTGCTGCTGCTCGGGGCCGTGATCAGCGTCCCGGTCGGGGACCGGCTGCGGGTGCCCGCGCCGGTGCTGATGACGCTCCTGGGCATAGTCCTCGCGCTGCTCGAGTTCGTACCGAACGTCGAGATCCCGCCGGACCTCATCCTGCCGCTGCTGCTGCCGCCCCTGTTGTACGCCGCTGTGCGCCGCACGTCATGGCGGCAGTTCGCGGCGAACAAGAGGCCGATCTTCCTGCTGGCCGTGGCGCTGGTGTTCGTCACCATGGCCTGTGTGGCGGCCACGGCCGACGCGATCGTGCCGGGGCTGCCGCTGGCCGCGGCGTTCGCGCTCGGTGCGCTGGTCGCGCCGCCCGACCCGGTCGCGGCGACCGCCGTCGCCGGGCAGCTGGGGCTGCCGCGCCGGCTGGTGTCGATCCTGGAGGGCGAGGGACTGTTCAACGACGTGACGGCCATCGTCCTCTACCACGTGGCGATCGCCGCCGCCGTCAGCGGGACGTTCTCGCCCTGGCAGGCCGGGCTCGACCTGGTGCTGTCGGCCGTGGTGGGGGTGGTCGTGGGCATCGGGCTCGGCTGGGGCGCGAACAAGCTGATGGAGCTGCTCGGGGACGCGACCCTGCAGATCGGGCTGACCCTGCTGGTGCCGTACGCCTCGTACGTCATGGCCGAGGAACTGCACGGGTCCGGAGTGCTCGCGGTGCTCACCACCGCGGTGTTCCTCGCGGAGTACGGATCCGACGCCGACGACGTCATGACACGGCTGGCCGGGCACACGTTCTGGAACATCGTCGACACCCTCGTCACCGGCGTCGCGTTCGGTCTGGTCGGCCTCGAACTGCACAACGCCATTCGCACCGCGTCCGGCCGGTGGGGCGAACTGCTCGGCTGGGCGGCGGTGGTGGTGGCCGTCGTCGTGTTCGTACGGCTGCTGTGGCTGCTGCCGGCGACCTGGCTGACCAAACGCCTGCACGCGCGGCGGGACTACGACGAGGACATCCCGGTGAGCTGGCGCGAGACCGTGGTCATGTGGTGGTCGGGGATGCGCGGAGTGGCCTCGGTGGCGCTGGTGCTGGCCATTCCGCTGGAGACGGACACGGGCGCGCCGTTCCCCAGCCGGGACGAGCTCATCTTCATCGCCTTCGGGGTGATCGTGGCGACGCTGGTGGTGCAGGGGCTGACGTTGCCGTGGCTGGTACGGCGGCTGGGCGTGAAAGCCGACACGGATCAGGAGAAGGAACTCGCGAAGGAACTGGCGATCCGGGCGTCCAAGGCGGCGAAGCGGAGGCTGCGCGAGATCGAGGAGGAAGAGGAGCTCCCGGAGGAGTTGTCCGAGCAGATGCTGCGGCGGGCCTTCGACATCGGGGTGCGGATCAGTCCCGAGGTCGCGGAGGACGAGCGGCGGGAGGCTTCCCGGGAGCGCGCGCGGCGGGTGAAGCGGGTGCGGCGGATCCAGCAGGAGATGCTGAGCGCGGCGCGGCACGAGGTGCTGGCGGCGCGGAGTGAGCCGGGGGCCGATCCGGAGGTCGTGGACCGGGTGTTGCGGCATCTTGATGTGCGGTCGATGCGCTGAGGCGGGTCCGGCCGGGTTTTTGGGGTCGGCGGCTGACGGATCGTAGGGTCGTGGGTATGGCACGCAATGTAGTGATCAGTGGTGGAGGAACGGGGATCGGGCTCGCGGCGGCCCGGGTGTTCGCCGCGGGCGGGGACCGGGTGTTGCTGCTCGGGCGGCGGGCCGATGTGCTGGGGAAGGCAGAGGTGCCCGGGGCGCTGACGTATGCGGCGGATCTAGCCGAACCGGGGGACGTGCGGGATGTCGCCGGGTTCGTGAAGCGGGAGTTCGGGGCCGTGGACGTGCTCGTGCACAGCGCCGGAGGCAGCGGACTGCTGGAACCCGAGGCCGGGAGCGACGATCCGCTGGAGGCCCTCGCGCACAACTGGAGCGTGAACTTCCGGCTCAACCTCCTGACGTCCGTACTGCTCACCGAGGCGCTGAAGCCGCGACTCGCCGAGCCCGGCGGGCGGGTGCTGTTCCTCGGATCCATCGCCGCCTACCGGGGATCGGGGAGCGGGGCGTACGGGGCGGCCAAGGCGGGGCTGCACCCTTACGCCCATGACCTGGCCCGGGAGCTGGGACCGCGCGGCATCACCGTGAACGTGGTCGCGCCCGGCTACATCGAGGACACCGAGTTCTTCGGGAGCGCGATGGCCGAGGAACGGCGGGAGCGGCTCGTCGCGGAGACCTCGAACGGGCGGGCCGGAACACCCGGAGACGTCGCCGAGACGCTGCACTGGCTCGCCTCCCCGGGTGCCGGGCACGTCACCTCCCAGATCATCCAGGTCAACGGAGGCGCCGAGCGCGGCCACTGAGATCGGCCAGGAAGACGAGGAAGGGGCTGCCCGCACCGCGGGCAGCCCCTTCCTCGTCTTCCTGGCCGGCCTCCGTCAGCGTTCCGGCCTCGCCGAGCCGTGGTAGCGGCGCTGCTGGGGCGGGACACCGTCCTGCGACGGGCGGTGGCCGTTCCCGTTCCAGGACGGCGGCAGGATCGCGTCCGCCGTGTTGACCCGGGGGAGGGCGTACGGGTGCTCGTCGGCCAACCAGCGGACCATCTCCTCGCGCACCGTGACCCGCACCGTCCAGATGTCGTCCGCGTCCTTGGCGGTCACCAGGGCCCGCACCTGCATGGTGCTCGGGGTGGTGTCCGTGACGGACAGGTTGTAGGCGCGGCCGTCCCAGGCCGGGCACTCGCGCAGGATGTCGCGGAGCTTGTCGCGCATCGCGTCCACGGGGGCCGTGTGGTCGACGTGCCAGAAGACGATGCCGGTCATCTGCGGGGTGCCGCGCGACCAGTTCTCGAACGGCTTGGACGTGAAGTACGACACCGGCATGGTGATCCGGCGTTCGTCCCAGGTGTGGACGGTGAGGAACGTCAGCGTGATCTCCTCGACGGTGCCCCACTCGCCGTCCACCACGACGGTGTCCCCGATGCGCACCATGTCGCCGAAGGCGATCTGGAACCCCGCGAACATGTTGCTCAGCGTGGACTGGGCGGCGACACCGGCGACGATGCCGAGGATGCCGGCCGAGGCCAGCAGCGAGGCGCCCGCCGCCCGGAACGCCGGGAAGGTCAGCAGCATGCTCGCCGCGGCCACCACGCCGACGATCGCGGACACCACCCGCATGATCAGCGTCACCTGGGTGCGCACCCGGCGGACCCTGGCCGGGTCGCGGTGGGCCCGGGCGCTGGCGTACCGGCTGTACGACGTCTCGACGATCGCCCCCGCGATACGGATCACCAGCCAGGCGGTCGACCCGATCAGTACCAGGGTCAGCGCCCGGCCGATGGCCTCGTCGCGGCTCGGAAGCAGGTCCGCCTCGTCGTAGGACCCTCTCAGCAGGGCCGCGAAGAGCACGAGCTGGTAGGGGATGCGGCCGCGGCGGAGCAGACCCCACAGCGGGGTCTCGTGGTGCCGTTCGTCGGCCTTGCGCAGCAGGAAGTCGGTCGCCCAGCCGATCACTAGCGTGAGCACGACCGAGCCACCGACCACGATCAGCGGTCGCAGCAGGTTCTCCATGCCCCCGAACCTAACCGGCTCACGGCGGGCATGAACATGTGACTTCCGTCCGGTCATGGGTACTGCCGCGAAACTCGGGTTGTCACACCTGGCTGGCACCATGGCCTCATGAACATCATGCTCTTTCACTCGACCCAGGGGCTGCGGCCCGCGGTGCGCCAGGCCGCTGACCGGCTGCGCACGGCCGGACACGAGGTGTGGACGCCCGACCTCTTCGAGGGGCGCACCTTCGAGACCGTCGAGGAGGGCATGGAGCACCAGGAGAAGATCGGCAAGGACGAGCTGCTGAGGCGGGCCGTGCTGGCGGCCGCGCCCTACTCCGAGCGCGGGCTGGTGTACGCGGGATTCTCGCTCGGCGCCTCGATCGCCCAGACCCTCGCCCTCGGGGACGACAAGGCGCGCGGGCTGCTGCTCCTGCACGGCACGTCGGACATCGCGCCGGATGTCACGGCGGACGACCTGCCGGTCCAGCTGCACGTGGCGGAGCCGGATCCCTTCGAGACGGACGACTGGCTCAGCGCCTGGTATCTGCAGCTGGGCCGGACCGGCGCGGACGTCGAGGTGTACCGGTATGCCGGGGCCGGCCACCTCTACACCGACCCCGACCTGCCGGACTACGACGAGGAGGCCGCCGAGGCCACCTGGCGGGTGGCGCTCGGCTTCCTGGACTCGCTTCAGACCGGGTCGTAGACCCGCTCGAGCTTCTGTGTGCCGTTTCGGGTGCGGTAGGAGCGGGTCCATTTGGCGGTCGCGTCGCGGTTCGCGCGGTCGGAGAGGACGTAGTAGTCCATCTGCGCGCGTTCGGCCGTGATGTCCAGGACGCCGTAGCCGTGGCGGTCGGTGTCGACGAAGTGGACGTGCCGGTTGGCGGCGCGGATGACGGGTGAGGCGACCGCGGAGACCGTGCCCTCCGGGACCTTGACGATGTCGTCGAGGTTGTCCGAGGTGACCGAGGTGACGACGAACTCCGTGGCGGCGGACGGGGACAGCGGGTACGTGCCGGCGTCCACCGGCACGTCGTTGGCCCACGCCATGTGGATGTCGCCGGTGAGGAAGACGGTGTTGCGGATCGCGTTGGCGCGCAGATGGGCGAGGATCTCGCGGCGGTCGTCGGTGTAGCCGTCCCACTGGTCGGTGTTGAGGGCCAGGCCCTCCTGCGGCAGACCGAGCAGCTTGGCGAGGGGCTTCAGCAGGTCGGCGGAGAGCGAGCCGATGGCGAACGGCGAGATCATCACCGAGTTGCCGACCAGCCGCCAGGTGGTGTCGGACGCCTTCAGCCCCGCCTTGAGCCAGTCGAGCTGGGCCCGGCCGGTGAGCGTGCGGTCCGGGTCGTCGACCTCGCCGTTGCCCACCTTGACCTGCTGCGAGCGGAAGGACCGCAGGTCCAGCAACGAGAGGTCGACCAGCTTGCCGAAGCGCAGCCGGCGGTAGGTGGTGCCCGCGATCGCCGGACGCACCGGCATCCACTCGAAGTAGGCCTGCTTGGCGGCGGCCTGGCGGGCGGACCAGGCACCCTCCGCGCCCTCCGTGTGGTTCTCGGCGCCGCCCGACCAGGCGTCGTTGGCGAACTCGTGGTCGTCCCAGATGGCGACGACCGGGGCGGTGGCGTGCAGGGCCTGGAGGTCCGGGTCGGTCTTGTACCGCGCGTGCCGGATCCGGTAGTCGGCGAGCGTGACGATCTCGTGGGCCGGGGCGTGCGGGCGTACGACCGTGCCGCGCGTGCCGTACTCGCCGGTGCCGTACTCGTAGATGTAGTCGCCGAGGTGCAGCCAGGCGTCCAGGTCGCCGCGGGCCGCGAGATGGCGGTATGAGGAGAACCAGCCGGCTTCCCAGTTGGCGCAGGAGACCACGCCGAAGCGGAGGTTCGTGACGGCCGCGTCGGCCGCCGGGGCGGTGCGGGTGCGTGCGGCGGGGGAGTCGGTGCCGGCACAGGAGAAGCGGAACCAGTAGTCGGTGGCCGGCCTGAGGCCGCGGATGTCGGCCTTCACCGTGTGGTCGGAGGCGGCCCGCGCGGTGGTGGAGCCCTTGGCGACGATCGTGGTGAACGCCCGGTCCTCGGCGACGACCCAGCTCACCTCGGTGTCGGGGCCAAGACCGGAGCCGGGTATCGCCTCCGGGACGGGGGTCACGCGGGTCCACAGCAGGACGCCGTCGGGCAGGGGGTCACCGGAGGCGACGCCGTGCAGGAAGGCGGGAGCCTGGTCGACGGCGCGCGCGGGCAGGGTCGCTGCCAGCGGTCCGGCCAGGACAGCGGTCGCCGCCGCGGCCTTGACGACCGTACGGCGGCGCGGGGTGAGGGAGTTGAGGTCCTCTGACGGCTTCGATGATCTGTATCGACTGGTCACGGACGATCAGGTTACTGATCGGTACGCACCAGAGCGGGCGAACTCCGGAAGTTCGCCCGCTCTTCACATGGTGGCCCGTACCGGACCCGCCGTCACTTCTTGAGGGCCTCGCCGACCACCCTGTTGAAGTCCGCCACGGTCATCAGCGGCGTGCCCTGGCTGTCGGCGGTGAGCTGCTTGCCGTCCATGACGAAGCCCGGGGTGCCCGTCACACCGTCCTTGTTGTCGTCGAAGGTCTTCGACATGGCCATCGCCCAGGCGTCGTAGGTGCCCTTCTCGACCGCGGCCTGGAACTTCTTGTTGTCCTTCAGCTCGGGGACGGTGTTCGCGACCTTGATGAGGTAGCTGTCGTCCTTGAACTTGTCGGTCGTCTCCTCCGGGTGGTACTTCGCCGAATACAGCGCCGCCTTGTAGTCGAGGAACGCGGCGTCGCTCACGTTCAGCGCGGCGCCCAGGGCGCTCAGCGCGTTCTTGGAGCCCTCGCCGTTGTCCTTGTTGTCGATGAACGTGGCGCCGATGAACTGCATCTTGTACTTGCCGTCGTCGATGTCCTTCTTCACGGTCGGACCAACGGTCTGCTCGAACTGGGCGCACACGGGGCAGCGCGGGTCCTCGTAGACCTTCAGGGTCTTCTTGGCCGAGTCCTTGCCGATGACGACCGTGGTGCCCTTGGCGCCAGTGGTGTTGGCGGGGGTGACGACCTTGGCGTCCTTCTGGCCCTCCCAGTAGCTGGGCTTGTTGGCCTGGACGACCGCGTAGCTGATGCCGCCGGCTATCGCCAGGACGCCGACGATGGAGCAGGCGACGACGATCTGCCGCTTGACCTTCGCGCGCTTGGCCTCGCGCTCACGCTCGGCGCGCAGCCGCTCGCGGGCCGCCGTCTTCGCCGCCTGGCTGTTCCGCTTGCTCATGGTGATGTTCTCCGTAAGGGGACGCGCACACGTGGGTGTGCGGAATGCGTTGGGGGACTGCCTGTGCTCGAGAAGCTCGAAAGCTCGAAAGTGCGGGAGTGCCTCAGACGAAGGCGGGCGAGCACGGCGGTCCACGCCGCCCCAGGGAGTACGTGAGGATCCGGTCGCGGGCGGTGGGCGTGCGGTCGGCGGCGCGCGCCGGCAGGCACCGCCCAGCCGGAGCCCGCTCCACCGCGACCGCGGCGACCGCCAGCAGCAGCGGCAGGACCCTGGTGGAGACCGCCGCCGCCACGGCCCGCAGCAGCTGGGCCAGGGCCCGCTCGCCGCGGCGCAGCCAGACGGCGGCGACCAGGCCCACGCCGATGTGCGCGCCGAGCAGCAGCCAAGGGGTGGCCGGGTCGGCCTGCGCGACCGCGGCCGCGAGCCGGTCGGTGCCGGTGGCCCCGGCCATCCGGGCCAGCGGGGTGCCGACCTCGCCGCCCCCGCACAGCACGTCCAGGCCGACCGAACGCAACGGACCGGCGACCGGGCCGCCCGCCCGGCCGTAGCAGGCGTGCTGACCGGTGGTGAACACCGTGTCGGCGGCCAGTTCCAGCGGGATCAGCAGGGCCGCGATCCTCCCGAAGGAGCGCTCGCGGCCCGCCAGGGCGTACGCGATCACGAACACGGCGGCGGCGACCGCGGCCACCGTGCCCATCGGGAGCGGGACCTGGGACAGCAGCACGTGCGACGCGGTGCTGAGCGTCACGACCACTGCCGTGAACAGCGCCGCGCGTACGGCTCTGAGCTGGATCCCGGATATGTCCATAGCGAAAGGAGAGTCTGTCATGGGGGCCGGTAAGGGACCCCTAAAGGATGCCTGTGGGAGAGCGGATGGCAAAAGCCCCGGCTACAGGCCCGGGATCCGGCCGTTGCGGAACAGGTCCACGAAGGTCTGGTGGTCGGCCCGCGCGCGTGCGCCGTAGCTGTGCGCGAAGTCGACCAGCAGCGGCGGGAAGCCGTCCTCGTCGGCCGCGATCGCCGCGTCGATGGCCCGCTCCGTGGAGAACGGCACCAGGGACTCACCGGACTGGTCGTCCGCCGCCGAGTGCATCGTGGCCGTCGCCCGGCCGAGGTCGGCCACCACCTGGGCGATCTCCTCCGGGTCGTCGATGTCGCCCCAGTCGAGGTCCACGGCGTACGGCGACACCTCGGCGACCAGCTGGCCCGAGCCGTCCAGCTCCGTCCAGCCCAGCCACGGGTCGGCGTGGGCCTGGAGGGCACGCTGGGAGATGACCGTGCGGTGCCCCTCGTGCTGGAAGTAGTCGCTGATCGCCTGGTCCGTGATGTGCCGGGAGACCGCCGGGGTCTGGGCCTGCTTGATGTAGATCACGACATCGTTCTCCAGGGCGTCGCTGTGGCCCTCCAGGAGGATGTTGTACGACGGCAGCCCCGCCGAGCCGATGCCGATGCCCCGCCGGCCGACGACGTCCTTCACACGGTAGGAGTCCGGGCGGGCCAGGGAGCTGTCCGGCAGCGTCTCCAGGTAGCCGTCGAAGGCGGCGAGGACCTTGTAGCGCGTGGCCGCGTCCAGCTCGACGGAGCCGCCGCCCGGCGCGAAGCGGCGCTCGAAGTCGCGGATCTCCGTCATCGACTCCAGCAGGCCGAACCGGGTCAGCGAGCGGGCGTCACGCAGCGCGTCCAGCAGCGGGCCCTGCGCGGTGTCCAGCGTGAACGGCGGCACCTCGTCGCTCTTCGCACCCGTGGCCAGGGCGTGGATCCGCTCGCGGTAGGCCACCGCGTAGATCGTCACCAGCTCGGAGATCTGCTCGTCGCTGAGTGCCTTCGCGTACCCGATCAGCGCGATGGAGGCGGCGAAGCGCTTCAGGTCCCAGGTGAAGGGGCCGACGTAGGCCTCGTCGAAGTCGTTGACGTTGAAGATCAGCCGGCCGTTGGCGTCCATGTACGTGCCGAAGTTCTCCGCGTGCAGGTCGCCGTGGATCCACACGCGCGAGGTGCGCTCGTCCAGGTACGGCCCGCCCCGCTTCTCTGCGTCGAGGTCTTGGTAGAAGAGGCACGCCGTGCCCCGGTAGAAGGCGAAGGCGGATGCCGCCATCTTCCGGAACTTCACGCGGAACGCGGCCGGGTCGGCGGCCAGCAGCTGGCCGAAGGCGGTGTCGAAGACGGCGAGGATCTCCTCACCGCGGTGCTCGTCGTCGAGCTGCGGGAACGACATCGCTGGGTGCCTCCTGGTGCAGATGTTTCAGGGCGGCAGGTCCGCCCCTTGACTAACGTGCGGCGGGCCGCGGGAGTGCCCCGGACCCTCGCATGAAGGTACGCGGGTCAGCCCTCGGAGTGTCAGTGCCGAGGCATAGACTTCGACGCTGTCCCCCCAGACTGTGCGCAGCCTGTCGGGCCCCATTCGACCGCTCTTCTCCCTGGAGGCCGAAGCCGTGTCAAAGCCGCCGTTCACGCACCTGCACGTCCACACCCAGTACTCGCTGCTGGACGGTGCCGCGCGGCTGAAGGACATGTTCAACGCGTGCAACGAGATGGGCATGTCGCACATCGCCATGTCCGACCACGGCAACCTCCACGGGGCGTACGACTTCTTCCACTCCGCGCAGAAGGCCGGGGTCACGCCGATCATCGGCATCGAGGCGTACGTCGCGCCCGAGTCCCGCCGCAACAAGCGCAAGATCCAGTGGGGCCAGCCGCACCAGAAGCGGGACGACGTCTCCGGTTCCGGTGGCTACACCCACAAGACGATGTGGGCGGTCAACAGCACCGGCCTGCACAACCTCTTCCGCCTGTCCTCCGACGCGTACGCGGAGGGCTGGCTCCAGAAGTGGCCCCGGATGGACAAGGAGACCATCTCCCAGTGGTCCGAGGGGATCGTCGCCTCCACCGGCTGCCCCTCCGGCGAGGTCCAGACCCGGCTGCGCCTCGGCCATTTCGACGAGGCCCTCAAGGCCGCCGCCGACTACCAGGACATCTTCGGCAAGGACCGCTACTTCCTGGAGCTGATGGACCACGGCATCGAGATCGAGCGCCGGGTCCGCGACGGCCTGCTGGAGATCAGCAAGAAGCTCGGCATCCCCCCGCTGGTCACCAACGACTCGCACTACACCTACTCGCACGAGGCGGGCGCCCACGACGCCCTGCTGTGCATCCAGACCGGCAAGAACCTCTCCGACCCCGACCGCTTCAGGTTCGACGGCACCGGCTACTACCTGAAGTCCACCGACGAGATGTACGCCATCGACTCCTCGGACGCCTGGCAGGAGGGCTGCGCCAACACCCGGCTGGTCGCCGAGATGGTCGACACCACGGGCATGTTCGAGAAGCGCGACCTCATGCCCAAGTTCGACATCCCGGAGGGGTACACGGAGGTCAGCTGGTTCCGCGAGGAGACCCTGCGCGGCATGCACCGCCGCTTCCCGGACGGCATCCCGGACGACCGCATGAAGCAGGTCGAGTACGAGATGGACACCATCATCTCAATGGGCTTCCCGGGCTACTTCCTCGTGGTCGCCGACTTCATCATGTGGGCCAAGAAGCAGGGCATCGCGGTCGGCCCCGGCCGAGGCTCCGCGGCCGGCTCGATCGTCGCCTACGCCCTCGGCATCACCGACCTCGACCCCATCCCGCACGGCCTGATCTTCGAGCGGTTCCTCAACCCCGAGCGCATCTCCATGCCCGATGTCGACATCGACTTCGACGAGCGCCGGCGCGTCGAGGTGATCCGGTACGTGACGGAGAAGTACGGCGCCGACAAGGTCGCCATGATCGGCACCTACGGCACCATCAAGGCCAAGAACGCGATCAAGGACTCCGCGCGCGTGCTGGGCTACCCGTACGCGATGGGCGACCGCCTCACCAAGGCCATGCCCGCCGACGTCCTCGGCAAGGGCATCAACCTCGACGGCATCACCAATCCCGAGCACCCCCGTTACTCGGAGGCGGGCGAGATCCGGGGGATGTACGAGAACGAGCCGGACGTGAAGAAGGTCATCGACACCGCCAAGGGCGTCGAGGGCCTGGTCCGCCAGATGGGTGTGCACGCCGCCGGCGTGATCATGTCCAGCGAGACGATCACCGACCACGTCCCCGTCTGGGTCAGGCACACGGACAAGGTCACCATCACCCAGTGGGACTACCCGAGCTGTGAGTCGCTCGGCCTGCTGAAGATGGACTTCCTCGGCCTGCGCAACCTGACGATCATGGACGACGCCGTCAAGATGGTGAAGTCCAACAAGGGGGTCGACATCGACCTCCTGAGCCTCCCGCTCGACGACCCCACGACCTTCGACCTGCTCCAGCGCGGCGACACCCTCGGCGTCTTCCAGTTCGACGGCGGCCCGATGCGCTCCCTGCTCCGGCTGATGAAGCCGGACAACTTCGAAGACATCTCCGCCGTGTCGGCCCTGTACCGCCCGGGCCCGATGGGCATGAACTCCCACACGAACTACGCCCTTCGAAAGAACGGCCAGCAGGAGATCACGCCGATCCACCCCGAGCTGGAGGAGCCGCTCAAGGAGGTCCTGGACGTCACCCACGGCCTGATCGTCTACCAGGAGCAGGTGCAGAAGGCCGCCCAGATCATCGCCGGCTACTCGCTCGGCGAGGCCGACATCCTCCGTCGCGTCATGGGCAAGAAGAAGCCCGAGGAGCTGGCGAAGAACTTCGTCCTCTTCCAGGAGGGCGCCCGCAAGAAGGGCTTCAGCGACGAGGCCATCCAGGCCCTGTGGGACGTGCTGGTCCCCTTCGCCGGCTACGCGTTCAACAAGGCGCACTCCGCCGCGTACGGCCTGGTCTCGTACTGGACCGCGTATCTCAAGGCGAACCACCCCGCCGAGTACATGGCCGCCCTGCTCACCTCGGTGAAGGACGACAAGGACAAGTCGGCCGTCTACCTCAACGAGTGCCGCCGCATGGGCATCAAGGTCCTCCCGCCGGACGTCAACGAGTCGATGTCCAACTTCGCGGCCCAGGGCGACGACGTGATCCTCTTCGGCCTCTCCGCCGTCCGCAACGTCGGCACGAACGTCGTCGAGTCGATCATCAGGTGCCGCAAGGCCAAGGGAAAGTACGTCTCCTTCCCGGACTACCTCGACAAGGTGGAGGCGGTGGTCTGCAACAAGCGCACCACCGAATCGCTGATCAAGGCCGGTGCCTTCGACGCCATGGGCCACACCCGCAAGGGTCTGACCGCGCACTACGAGCCGATGATCGACAACGTGGTCGCGGTCAAGCGCAAGGAGGCCGAGGGCCAGTTCGACCTCTTCGGCGGCATGGGCGAGGCCGAGACCAGCGAGCCGGGCTTCGGTCTCGACGTGGAGTTCTCCCCCGACGAGTGGGACAAGACCTATCTGCTCGCCCAGGAGCGGGAGATGCTCGGTCTGTACGTCTCCGACCACCCGCTGTTCGGTCTGGAGCACATCCTGTCCGACAAGGCGGACGCGGGCATCTCCCAGCTGACCGGAGGTGACTATTCCGACGGCTCGGTGGTGACCATCGGCGGCATCATCTCCGGCCTCCAGCGCAAGATGACCAAGCAGGGCAACGCCTGGGCCATCGCCACCGTCGAGGACCTCGCCGGTTCGATCGAGTGCATGTTCTTCCCCGCGACCTACCAGCTCGTCTCGACGCAACTCGTCGAGGACGCCGTGGTGTTCGTCAAGGGACGTCTCGACAAGCGCGAGGACATCCCGCGGCTCGTCGCCATGGAGCTGATGGTGCCGGACCTGTCCAACGCGGGCACCAACGCGCCCGTGATCCTCACCATCCCGGCCACCCGGGTCACCCCGCCGCTGGTCAGCCGTCTCGGCGAGGTGCTCAGCCACCACAAGGGCGACAGCGAGGTCCGGATCAAGCTCCAGGGGCCGACCAAGACCACCGTGCTGCGTCTGGACCGGCACCGGGTGAAGCCGGACCCGGCGCTCTTCGGTGACCTGAAGGTGCTGCTCGGGCCCTCCTGCCTGGCCGGCTGAGGCAGGGCCCGGGGAGCGGGCCGGCGAAAGGCTCTCGACGCGCGTGAGGGGCGTACCCGCTACCGGGTACGCCCCTCACGCATATGCGCAAGTGAGTGGGTCTCAACGACCCGTCACGCAGATGTCAGTTGTGACCGAAGCTGCGCTTCCGCTTCCGGGTCGCCATGTCGCCCGGGGCGGCGACCTCGACTTCGGGCTGGTGCTCCGTCTGCGCCGCGGGGCTGCGGTCCGCCCGCTGGCCACGCTCGGTGGGACGCTGCTTGCGTTCACGGTTCTTGTTCTTGGCCATGGTGATGCCTCCTGTGGGGGATCTAGGGGCCAGGGCCGGGACCAGATTCACACAGGCCGACAACGATCGCATGTCGGACAATTACCGTGCGTGACAGGGCTGGTCGGAGCGGGAGCCCCGGAAACGCCACGCCGAAGATCGAGTTCCGGCCGTTAACCTCCGCGCCGTCGGGCAGACTCGAAGCAAGCCCGAACGCAAACCTCCTGGGAAGAGGGTGAGTCGTGTGGACCGCTGCATCGTCCTGGTGGACGCCGGGTATCTGCTGGGAGCGGCGGCGAGTCTCCTCGCCGGGGAACCCTCACGATCCCGCATCACCGTCGACCACACGGCCCTCATCCAGGGGCTGCGCGAACGCGCCGAGTCCGATACGCAGCAGCCCCTGCTGCGCATCTACTGGTTCGACGGCGCCCCCGACCGCGTCCCGCAGCCCGAGCACCGCCGGCTGCGCGTGATGCCCCGGGTCACCGTCCGGCTGGGCGCGCTGACCCGCAGCGACGGCCGCTGGGCGCAGAAGGGCGTGGACGCCGCGATGCACGCCGAGCTCACCGAGCTGGCCCGCAACCGCGCCTGCTCCGACGTCGTCCTCGTCACCGGCGACGGCGACCTGCTGCCCGGCATGATGGCCGCCAAGGAGCACGGCGTCGCCGTCCACCTGTGGGCCGTCCAAGCCGCCGACGGCGACTACAACCAGTCCGAGGACCTGGTCGCCGAGGCCGACGAGCGGCGCGTCCTGGACCGGACGTGGATCACCAAGGCGGTCCGCGCCAAGGAGTACACCGGCGTGTGCGCCCCGCAGCCCGTGCCCCGGCCCGAGATCGCCGCGATCCTCTCCGCGCCGCTGCCCGAGTCCTCGCTCGCCGCCACGGCCGAGCGGCCCGCCCCGCCGCCCCCGCACCCCGTCGCCGGCCCCGGGCAGAACGGCACCGAGGAGCGGGTCCCCGCCCCCAAAGGCGTCCCCACGCCCAAAGACTTGGCCGCACTGCGCGCCCCCGGAGCCCAGCCCGCCCAGCCCCCCGCCTCCGCCACCCTCCGCTGGTCCTCCGACAAGGGCTGGGTCGACCGGCCCACGGCCGAGCCTCCAGAAGCCGCCTCGATGCCGACGCTCGCCCAGCTGACCACGGCCGAGCAGCGGTGGGCCGACCGCGAGGAGGACATCACCACGGTCGGCGGCGACCCGTACGAGGTGGGGCAGGTCTTCGCCCGGCGCTGGGTGGAGCGCCTCGGCGACCAGAGCCATCTGCCGAAGCTGTCGGGGATGTACCCGCGCATCCCGCACCGGGTCGACGGGGAGCTGCTGCGCTACGCCGCCCGCTTCGGCCTGCTCGCCCACAAGGACGACCAGATCGACGAACGGGACCGGTACGCCATCCGGGCCGGTTTCTGGCGGGAGATCGGCGTGCGCACGGGCGTGGAGCACACGCCCGTCGGTGACTGAGTCCTTGCGAGCGGATTTCCCGGAATGGACCGACCCGAGAACGGGCCGGGGTTCCCGACCCCGTAGTCTCGTCCCTTGTGAGTAAGCGCGCGGCACAGGCATTTCGGCACGATGGTGACGTCGTGTGCGCGGTCCGCGGGCTGACCAAGACCTATCCGGCGGTCCGGGGTCGGCGCGGCGCGCCCGGAACACCCGAGGTCCGGGCCACGGACGACGTACGGCTGGACATCAGGCGCGGCGAGATCTTCGGCCTGCTCGGGCCCAACGGCGCCGGCAAGTCCACCCTCGTACGGCAGCTCACCGGGCTGATGCGGCCCGACCGCGGCAGCGTGGAGATCCTCGGGCACGACATCGTGCGCCACCCGGAACGGGCCGCGCGCATCCTCGCCTACCTCGGGCAGGAGTCGACGGCCCTCGACGAGCTCACCGTGTCACTCGCCGCCGAGACCACCGGACGGCTGCGCGGCCTGGACGTACGGGCCGCGCGGGCCGAGCGGGACGACGTACTCGACGAGCTGGGGCTCGCGCCGCTCGCCGGGCGGCCGCTGAAGAAGCTCTCCGGGGGCCAGCGGCGTCTGGCGTGCTTCGCCGCGGCACTGGTGGGGGAGCGGTCGCTGCTCGTGCTCGACGAGCCGACCTCCGGCATGGACCCGGTGGCGCGGCGGGCCGTGTGGTCCGCCGTCGACCGGCGACGCGCCGAACGCGGGACGACCGTGCTGCTCGTCACCCACAACGTCATCGAGGCCGAGACCGTACTGGACCGGGTGGCCGTCCTCGACCGGGGGAAGGTGATCGCCTGCGACACCCCGGCCGGGCTCAAGGAACAGGTCGCCGGTGAGGTGCGGGTGGAGCTGGTGTGGCGGGACGCGGCGCCGCTGCACGTCCCCGAGGTGGCCGCGCTGCGGGACCGCGTCGTGGAGTCGGGCCGCCGCTGGACGCTCCGGCTCGGGCCCGAGGAGGCCCGGGCCGTCGTCGCCACCGTCACCGGCGGGGCCGCCTTCGCCGCCCTGGACGACTTCACGCTGGCCACGCCGAGCCTGGAGGACGTCTACCTCGCCCTGGGCGGTGCCGTGCAGCAGGGGCTGGTGAAGGCGTGAGGACTACCGGGGCCCTGAGTGCGGGGGACTTGAGCGCACAGGCCGCCGCATACGTACCGAACAGGGCGACTGCCGCAGTGGACCCGAGCGAAGGGGAGCAGCGCGACGTGAGTGTCGTACCCGCCGATGTCCTGCCGGGCAGTGCCCTGGCCGCGGAGGAGCCGGCCGCGAGCGCGGCCGAGCTCGGGCCCAGGGCGCGGCTGTGGCCTTCGCTGGCGGCCGTGTACCGGGCGCAGCTGTCCCGGGCGCGGGTCGCGCGGATCCCGCTGCTGTTCGTGGCGACCTTCCAGTCGATCGGGATCATGATCCTGATGCGCGGCGTCGTGGACGACGGGGCCGAGGCGCAGGCGGTCGTCGCCGGTTCTTCGGTCCTGGTCGTCGCCTTCGTCGCGCTGAACCTGCTCGCGCAGTACTTCGGGCAGCTGCGGGCCAGTGGCGGACTCGACCACTACGCGACCCTGCCGGTGCCGCCGGCGGCGGTGGTGCTGGGCGCGGCGGGCGCGTACGCCTCGTTCACCGTGCCGGGGACCATCGTGACGGCGGTGTTCGGCTGCGCGCTGTTCGGGCTGCCGCTGGCCCATCTGTGGATCCTCATGGCCGTGATCCCGCTCGCGGGCGCCGCGCTGGCCGGGCTGGGGGCGGCGCTGGGGCTGCTCGCGCCCCGGCCGGAGCTGGCCACACTGCTCGGACAGCTGGGCATGTCGGCGGCGCTGCTGCTGGGCGTGCTGCCGGCGGACCGGATGCCGGAGGTCGTGCGCTTCGCGCGGGACCTGCTGCCGTCGACCTACGGGGTCGAGGCCTTCGCGCGGACGTTCGGGCCGCATCCCGACTGGGCCTTCGTGCTCGGTGACCTCGCCGTGTGCGGGGTGGTGGGCGTCGTCTCGCTGGCCGTGGCGACCTGGGCGTACCGCCGGGCGGCCGTCCGTTGAGCGCGGAGCGGTCGTCCGGTGACGCGGCGCACAGGCGGGGCTGGCACGATGGCAGGGTGACCGCACCACTGACTCCGCCACCGCCACCGCATGAACGTTCCGCGCAGGACGCGTGGCAGCCGCCGGCCGCCGGCCCCGGGGCGAACGGGCCCCAGGCTCCCGGGTCTCAGCACGCCGAGTACGCCGAGGGCGCCGGGCACGGCTGGTACGGACAGGACGGCCCCGGAATGAAGACCGAAGTGCGGGAAGCCGCCGTGATCTCGCTGGCCGTGGCGCTGGGCGGGGTGCTGCTCGGGGTTCTCTGGTGGTGGCTCGCGCCGCACGTGCCGCTGGTCGGTGACGTGGTGGAGGGCAACTGGGTCGTCTACCTCAAGGACACCGAGGGCGAGCAGGCCGTCGGGGTCGACGGCGTGTTCACGTTGCTCGGGCTGGGCTTCGGGGTCGTCAGCGCGCTGGTCGTGTTCCTGCTGCGGCGGCGTGGGGGTGTGCCGCTGGTGGTGGGACTGGCCGTCGGCGGGCTGCTCGGGTCGCTGCTGGCGTGGCGGCTCGGGGTGTGGCTCGGGCCCGCGGAGGATGTCATCGCGCGGGCGCGGGATGCGGGGCGGGGGGTGACGTTCTCCGCGCCGTTGAAGCTGGGGGCGAAGGGGGCGTTGCTGGCCTGGCCGCTTGCCGCGCTGGTGTTGCATCTGGGGCTTACGGCGTTGTTCGGGCCTCGGGATCCTGAGCCGGAGTTCGAGCACGGGCCTCATGAGGCGCCGCCTGCCGCGTAGATGCTCGGCGTTGGGGCTGGGGCGCGGGTGGGTGCGCAGCTCGGCGCGACGAGGTGCCGCTGCGCCCACCCGTGCCGCCCCTAGCGGCACGCATGCCCGCAGCTGAGCGGCTAGGCGGTCACACGCCCGATGGGCGCCAGGATCGCCTCCGTCAGTTTGGCCAGGGTCTCCGGTGACAGTTCCACCTCCAGGCCCCTCCGGCCCGCCGAGACGCAGATCGTCGGGTGGGACGACGCCGACTCGTCGAGGACCGTCGGGAGTTTCTTGCGCTGGCCCAGCGGTGAGATGCCGCCGCGGACGTAACCCGTGGTGCGTTCCGCCAGGGTCGGGTCGGCCATCGTGGCGCGTTTGCCGCCGACCGCTGCCGCCAGGGCCTTGAGGTCCAGTTGGCCCGCCACCGGGACCACGGCCACCGTCAACGCGCCGTCGACGTCCGCCACCAGGGTCTTGAACACCCGGTCCGGTGAGACGCCCATCGCCTCGGCCGCCTCTTCGCCGTAGGAGGGGTGGGCGGGATCGTGCTCGTAGGAGTGGACGGTGAAGTCCACGCCCGCCGTCGTGAGCGCGACCGTGGCGGGCGTGCCCCCCGGCTGCTGTTGCTTCTTCGACTTCTTCGCCATGCCGGTCCGCTTCAGTTGAGGCTCATCGGGCCGCGCGTCAGTTCTGACGCCGGCAACGACGGCAGATTACGGATGATGGCCGTCTCCGAGCGAAGGAGTTTCAGCTCGTCGCGCAGGCGGGACGCCGTGTCGGGGGCCTGGAGCAGGCGTTGCTTGGACGGGGTGTCCAGCATCATCGCCGCCGCCACCAGATACGACACCACGCCCGGTTCGTCGGGCAGCTCGGCACCGGTCGCCAGGGAGCGTTCCCGCGCCCCGGCCAGCCGCTTCTGGTACTGGCGGAAGGACCGCAGCACGCCCTCCGCCAGCGGCGCGGCCTCGTCGCCGGGCTCCTCGGGCAGCGTCTCCAGCTCGGCCGTGAGAAAGGGGCCGGACGCGTCGACGGACAGCAGCCGCACCCGGGAGGTGCCGGTCGCCAGCACTTCGAAGGAGCCGTCGGTCCGCTCCCGGATCGTCGCCGCGTCCGCCACACAGCCCACTTTGTGGAACGCCTTGACCGGGTCCGCGCCGAATCCGGCCAGGGGACCCCGTTCGGGCAGGGCTGTCGGGTCGGGCATGCCGGGTGCGCTCGGGGCCACCTCGTGGCCGTCGCGGATCGCCACGACGGCGAACCGGCGCGGCTCGTCCTCCGGGGTCTTCAGCAGCTCGCGCATCATGGCGCGATACCGCTCCTCGAAGACGTTGAGCGGGAGCACGAGCCCCGGGAACAGCACCGAGTTCAGGGGGAAGAGGGGGAGCCGGACGGTGGTCACGACGCAAAAGCCTAATGGTCGCCGGAGCGGACTCGTCCGCCCCGTTCACTCCGTGGATGCCAGGGCGGCTGACCTGCCGTCGCGGTCCGGACCTCGTCGCGTACCCGAATGAAGTGCCCGAGCGGGTCGTCCGACACCTGGTCCCAGGGGAACGAGGTGGCGTACGGGCCGTTCAGCCGCAGCTGCTCGGCGGCGTCCTGCCGGCGCTCCAGGCACACCAGGACGAAGATCAGCAGGTTCCGCATCCGGGCGGGCCAGGGGTCGGCCGCCGGCAGCAGCGGGGACAGCGCGATCGCCCGGTCGGCGGCCGCGTCCAGCCGCTCGCGCGGCACCTCGGGTCCGCAGCCGTCGGTCAGGTAGCCGAAGGCCGCCCGCAACGGGAGTGCCTGGGCGAGCGCGTCGGCGGGCGCGTCCTGTGCGGCCCGGTCGGCGAAGTCGAAGCACTCCTGGTGCGAACCGTGCCAGTAGGCGGCCAGATAGCGCAGGGCCGCCACATGAGAGCCGTAGTGGTGCGGAGACCGGCGTACGGCCGCCGCCCACAGTTCCTCGAAGTACTTGTGCCCGGCCTGCGCGCCCCGCGCGTGGTCGAGCGCGAGCCGCCACGGCACCGGGTCCCGCTGGTCGCCCCGGGCCGCGGCCGTGAGCAGCGGGCTCACCTCGCGCAGCAGCTCGGTGCGGGCCGGCGAGAGCCAGGCGCGGTCCACCGCCAGCTGGGCCCCGACCAGCAGCGCGTCGGGGTCGTGCGGGGCGGTGGCGAGCCAGGCGTCCAGCCATTCGGGGCGCGAGTGCGCGAAGGCGGCCAGCCGGGTCACGTACCGGTCGCGTCGCTCCCACTCGGCCGCCGCGCGGGTGGCGTGGAGCAGCCCGGCGGCCGGTCCGTGATCGCCGCGGGCGGCGGCGACCAGTGCCGGACTCAGCCGCGCGTCGGGCGCGTCGAGCAGCACCTCGTCGTCGGCGCACGGCCCGCCGACGAGGTGGGGGGCGGTCCTTGTCATCCGGCTCGCGCGGATGAACGGGAGCTGCAGAGCCATGGTGTCGACCATTGAAAGACCGCTGGTCACAGCGGCGCCAGATCGTTCGGGGAACTCGCCGAAAGTTGTACGCCCGATGGTCAAGAGAAGGTAAAGGTGTGACAGTTCAACCACTGTGGTCACACCAGCAACATCAATTGCGTCGCAGCAACCGTGTGGCCCCCGCCGCCACCGTCGTCGCCAGGATCCAGCCCAGCAGGATCATCGCGGTCGCCAGCCACTGCCAGCCACCGCGCAGCTGCCAGAAACCCACCTGGCCCAGGTCGATGACCGGCAGCAGCAGATCGAGCGTGAAGAGCGCCGGACTCCACTCCGGGTGCTCGCCCCGCTTCAGCGGCGGATGGCCGGCCTGCGCGAAGGCGAACGAGCCCGCCGCCCACAGCACCGCCATCCACACCGCGGCCCGGCCCGGCCGGTACCCGTAGGCGACCGTCCAGTCCTGCACATAGCCCCACAGCTTGGCCGCCGGCGGCAGGCTCTCGCGGTGCCGGCGCTGCTTGGCGAGCAGCACCTCACGGGCGTCCTCGTCCTCCCCGCCGGCCCGCAGCACGGCCGCGAGACGCTCGTACGGCTCCGGGTTGTACTCGGCCGTCGCCGCCGCCACCCAGTCCAGCCGCTCGGCCAGCGGGAACGGGCCGCGCGGCACGAGGTTCTCGTAGGCGAAGCCGCCCATGTGCAGCCGCCCCGGGCCGGGCCAGGCGTCCGCCCGGTCCATCAGGTTGATGACCTTCGCCCCCGACAGCACCACCCGCCCGCGCGCCGGATGCTCCCCGAGGAACCGCAGCTCGGGTGTCTGCACCCGGCGCAGCGACAGCTCCTGGTCCTCGGTGAGGGCGAGCCGGGCCCGCTCGAAGTCGACGGCGTCGCCGAACCGCCCGTCGTCGAGCCGGATCCCGCCCTCGCACTCGAACCGCTGGATCCGTGTGCCGCGCGCCGGGGTCATCCCGCTCATCGCCTGGGCGCCGACCCCCGCCGGGGTCAGATACAGGCTGCGCTCGACGGTCAGCTGCGGGGCGTTCAGCGCGAGCCGCGCGTAGGGGTTGGCCAGCCGCGCGCCGCGCAGGCTCAGCGAGACACCGATGGTGGCGGCGCGCAGGCTCAGCTCGCCGTGCGACTCCAGCAGCTCGGCCTGTAAGTCCTGGCCGACGGTCAGGCCGTCCGCGGCGATCGACCGGCCGCTGCGGTCCCGGTGCACGATCGACTGGTTGAGCATCAGGTCCGTGCCGATCTGCGCGTCCGTGATCCGGATGCCGCGGTGAAAACGGCAGCGCGGCATATGCAGATCGCCTTCGGTGTGCACCCGGGCCGCCTCGAGGCGCGGCACCGAGCAGTCCACCATCCGCAGGGTCGTGAAGCGGGCCTCCGGCAGCAGCACGTCCTGCTCGAACCGGCACTGGCGCATCTCGACGTACGGCACCACGGTGCCGCCGGCGAGGTCGAGTGAGCCGCTGATCCGGATGCCGGCCAGCTTCAGCGCCGACACCCGGCCGGCCAGGGCGGGCGGGCCGTCGAGCAGCAGCCAGCAGACGACCCGGGCCCGCACGGTCCGCTCCTCGCCCCACGGCCGGCCGCCGTGCGGATCGTCCACCAGCGGATCACCGCTGCTCAGGTCGTACACACTGCCGTCGCGGAAGGCCTGCCACATGCCGGCCTCGACCGCGGTCAGGTCTTCGGGCACATCCCCGGCGCGCACGCCGGCCCCCTCGGTCACGTCGTTCCCTTCCTCCCCGGGTACTCGCGGGTTGGTTTCTTCGTACAACTGTTCATGCCCGCTGGGTGACGCCCCGAACGCAAAACGTGAAGGGGATCTTCCGGCTTCCGCACCGTTCTGTATCAGCCATTGATACGCGCGGACGACGCCTGACCCAGGTCTGAGAGAATTGAGCACGTGATCTCCCGAATCGATCTGCGCGGCGACGCCCTCCCCGAGGGCACCGCCCTGCGTGACCTGCTGCCCCGAGCCGAATTCGACGTAGCGGCCGCCCTGGAGAAGGTGCGTCCGATCTGCGAGGACGTGCATCATCGGGGCGACGCGGCGCTGATCGACTTCGCCGAGCGGTTCGACGGCGTCAGGCTCGACCAGGTGCGGGTACCGGCCCCCGCGCTCACCCGCGCGCTGGAGGAGCTCGACCCGGCTGTGCGCGCGGCCCTGGAGGAGTCCATCCGCCGCGCCCGGATCGTCCACCGCGCGCAGCGCCGCGACACGCACACCACCCAGGTCGTTCCTGGCGGCTCCGTGACCGAGAAGTGGGTGCCGGTCGACCGGGTCGGGCTGTACGCGCCCGGCGGCCGCTCCGTCTACCCGTCCTCCGTGATCATGAACGTGGTGCCCGCGCAGGAGGCCGGCGTCGACTCCATCGCGCTCGCCTCACCCGCCCAGGCCGAGTTCGGCGGTCTGCCGCACCCCACCATCCTCGCCGCCTGCGCGCTGCTCGGCGTCGACGAGGTGTACGCGGCCGGCGGTGCCACGGCCGTCGCGATGTTCGCCTACGGCACCGAGTCCTGCGCGCCCGCCAACATGGTCACCGGCCCCGGCAACATCTGGGTCGCCGCCGCCAAGCGCTACTTCACCGGCAAGATCGGCATCGACGCCGAGGCCGGCCCGACCGAGATCGCGGTCCTCGCCGACGACACGGCCGACCCGGTGCACGTCGCCTCCGACCTGATCAGCCAGGCCGAGCACGACCCGCTGGCCGCCGCCGTGCTCGTCACGGACTCCGTCGAGCTCGCGGACGCCGTGGAGAAGGAGCTGGAGCCGCAGGTCGCGGCCACCCGGCACGTCGACGACCGGATCGTCCCGGCCCTGTCCGGCAAGCAGTCCGCGATCGTGCTGGTCGACGGCATCGACGAGGGCCTGCGGGTGGTCGACGCCTACGGCGCCGAGCACCTGGAGATCCAGACGGCCGACGCCGCGGCGGTGGCCGACCGGGTCCGCAACGCCGGCGCGATCTTCATCGGCCCCTGGGCCCCCGTCTCCCTCGGCGACTACGCGGCCGGCTCCAACCACGTCCTGCCCACCGGCGGCTGCGCCTGCCACTCCTCGGGCCTGTCCGTCCAGTCCTTCCTGCGCGGCATCCACATCGTCGACTACACGCAGGACGCGCTGGCCGAGGTCGCGCACCACGTGGTGACGCTGGCGGAGGCGGAGGACCTGCCGGCACACGGTGCGGCGATCAAGGCAAGGTTCGGTTGGAAGGTACCCGAGAGCAAGTGAGCGACGTACGTATCGACGATCTTCCCGTACGGGACGAGCTGCGCGGCAAGTCCCCCTACGGCGCGCCCCAGCTGGACGTCCCCGTACGGCTGAACACCAACGAGAACCCCTACCCGCTGCCCGAGCCGCTGGTCGAGCGGATCGCCGAGCGGGTGCGTGAGGCGGCCCGGAACCTCAACCGCTACCCGGACCGGGACGCGGTCGAGCTGCGCACCAAGCTCGCCGAGTACCTGACGGACACCTCCGGCCACGAGGTCGGCCTGGCCAACGTCTGGGCGGCCAACGGCTCCAACGAGGTCATCCAGCAACTGCTGCAGACCTTCGGCGGGCCGGGCCGTATTGCGATCGGCTTCGAGCCGTCGTACTCGATGCACGCGCTCATCTCGCGCGGCACCGGCACGGGCTGGATCTCCGGTCCCCGCAACGAGGACTTCACGGTCGACCCGGAGGCCGCCGAGAAGGCGATCGCCGAGCACCGGCCCGACGTCGTCTTCATCACCACCCCCAACAATCCGACCGGCAACGCGGTCCCGCCCGAGACGGTCCTCGCGCTGTACGAGGCGGCGCAGGCGGCCAAGCCGTCGATGGTCGTGGTGGACGAGGCGTACATCGAGTTCAGCCACGGCGACTCGCTGCTGCCGCTGATCGAGGGCCGCCCGAACCTCGTCGTCTCGCGCACGATGTCGAAGGCGTTCGGCGCGGCGGGCCTGCGCCTCGGTTACCTCGCCGCGCACCCGGCCGTGGTGGACGCCGTCCAGCTCGTCCGGCTGCCCTACCACCTGTCGGCCGTTACCCAGGCGACCGCCCTGGCCGCCCTGGAGCACACCGGAACGCTGCTGGGCTACGTCGATCAGCTCAAGGCCGAGCGGGACCGGCTGGTGCGCGAACTGCGCGCGGCCGGCTACGACGTCGTCGAGTCCGATGCCAACTTCGTGCAGTTCGGCAGGTTCGAGGACGCGCACACGGCCTGGCAGAAGATCCTCGACCAGGGCGTTCTGGTCCGGGACAACGGCATCCCCGGGTGGCTGCGGGTGTCAGCCGGAACCCCCGAAGAGAACGACGCGTTCCTCGACGCGGTTCGCGCACTGAAGAAGGAGCAGAGTCAATGAGCCGCACCGGACGCGTGGAGCGGACGACCAAGGAGACCACGGTCCTCGTCGAGATAGACCTCGACGGCACCGGCAAGACGGAGATCTCCACCGGCGTCGGCTTCTACGACCACATGCTCGACCAGCTCGGCCGGCACGGTCTGTTCGACCTGACCGTGAAGACCGAGGGCGATCTGCACATCGACTCGCACCACACCATCGAGGACACCGCCCTCGCGCTCGGCGCCGCCTTCAAGCAGGCCCTCGGCGACAAGGTGGGGATCTACCGCTTCGGCAACTGCACGGTCCCGCTGGACGAGTCCCTCGCGCAGGTCACCGTCGACCTCTCCGGCCGCCCCTACCTCGTGCACACCGAGCCCGAGAAGATGGCGCCGATGATCGGCGAGTACGACACCACGATGACGCGGCACATCCTGGAGTCCTTCGTGGCCCAGGCCCAGATCGCGCTGCACGTGCACGTGCCCTACGGGCGCAACGCGCACCACATCGTGGAGTGCCAGTTCAAGGCGCTGGCCCGGGCCCTGCGCTACGCGTCCGAGCGTGACCCCCGCGCGGCCGGCATCCTCCCCTCCACGAAGGGCGCCCTGTGAACGGCATCTCGACCCTGCTGATCGTCGTCGGCCTGTTCCTCGCCGGCGGGATCTACTCCTTCGTCAAGCAGCAGATGCCCAAGGGCCTGATCGTGCTGCTCTCGATCGGCGCCGCGATGTGCCTCGTGGCCGGTGTGCTGCGGCTGGAGGTGTGGAATTGAGCGCCCCCCAGAAGAAGGTAGTGGTCTTCGACTACGGCTTCGGCAACGTCCGCTCCGCCGAGCGTGCGCTCGCGCGCGCGGGAGCCGAGGTCGAGATCACGCGTGACTACGACAAGGCCATGAACGCCGACGGGCTGCTCGTTCCGGGCGTCGGCGCCTTCGCCTCCTGCATGAAGGGGCTGCGTGAGGCGCGCGGCGACTGGATCGTCGACCGCAGGCTGTCCGGCGGCCGCCCGGTCATGGGCATCTGCGTCGGCATGCAGATCCTCTTCGCGCGCGGCATCGAGCACGGCGTGGAGACCGACGGCCTCGACGAGTGGCCCGGCTCGGTCGAGCCGCTCCAGGCCGACGTCGTGCCCCACATGGGCTGGAACACCGTGGAGGCCGCGGCCGGCTCGCGGCTGTTCGCCGGCCTGGAGGCGGACGCCCGCTTCTACTTCGTGCACTCCTACGCCGTCCACGACTGGTCGCTGGAGACGCACAACCCGGCCATAGAGCCCCCCAAGATCACCTGGTCGACCCACGGCAAGCCGTTCGTCGCGGCCGTCGAGAACGGCGCCCTGTGGGCCACGCAGTTCCACCCCGAGAAGTCCGGCGACGCCGGAGCGCAGCTGCTGAACAACTGGATCGGAACCCTCTGAGATGGCTTCGAAGCTCGAACTCCTCCCCGCCGTCGACGTCCGTGACGGCCAGGCGGTCCGCCTGGTGCACGGCGAGTCCGGCTCGGAGACCTCCTACGGCTCCCCGCTGGAGGCCGCCCTGGCGTGGCAGCGCTCCGGCGCCGAGTGGCTGCACCTGGTCGACCTGGACGCCGCGTTCGGCACGGGGAACAACCGCGAGCTGATCGCCGAGGTCGCGCAGGCCATGGACATCAAGGTGGAGCTGTCCGGCGGCATCCGCGACGACGACACCCTCGCCGCCGCCCTGGCCACCGGCTGCAAGCGCGTGAACCTCGGCACGGCCGCCCTGGAGACCCCCGAGTGGGTCGCCAAGGTCATCGCCGAGCACGGCGACCAGATCGCCGTCGGCCTCGACGTACGCGGCACGACCCTGCGCGGCCGGGGCTGGACCCGCGACGGCGGTGACCTCTACGAGACGCTGGCGCGCCTCGACAAGGAGGGCTGCGCCCGGTACGTCGTCACGGACATCGCCAAGGACGGCACGCTCCAGGGCCCGAACCTGGAGCTGCTGCGCAATGTGTGCGCCGCCACCGATCGCCCCGTCGTGGCCTCGGGCGGCGTGTCCTCGCTGGACGACCTGCGGGCCATCGCCGAGCTCGTCCCCCTCGGTGTCGAGGGCGCGATCGTAGGGAAGGCGCTGTACGCGAAGGCGTTCACCCTGGAAGAGGCCTTGGAGGCTGTGTCGTCATGACCACTCGGCGCGTGCAGAGCGGAAGTCCCTGGGAAGAGTCCTTCGGTTTTGCACGTGCCGTTCAGGCGGGCGACCGGGTGCTGGTCGCGGGCACGACCGCCTTCAAGGGCGATGTGCTCTACGGCGAGGGCGACCCGTACGAGCAGGCCAAGGTGGCCTTCACCACCGCCCTTGAGGCGATCGCCGAGTTCGGGCTCACGGCAGATTCCGTGATCCGCACCCGGGTGTATCTGGCCCACGCACGGGACGTCGACGCCGTGGGTCGGGCCCACAAGGAACTGTTCGACGCCGTCCGGCCGGTCACGACCCTGCTGGTCGTGGAGGGTTTCATCGACTCCCGGGTCCTGGTGTCGGTGGAAGTGGAAGCATTCAGAGGGACACCTTCAAAGGAACACTAGAGGAGCACGATTCATGACCCTGGCGGTCCGAGTCATCCCCTGCCTGGACGTGGACAACGGCCGGGTCGTCAAGGGCGTCAACTTCCAGAACCTGCGCGACGCCGGCGACCCCGTCGAGATGGCCAAGGTCTACGACGCCGAGGGCGCCGACGAGCTGACGTTCCTGGACATCACCGCCTCGTCGGGCAACCGCGAGACGACGTACGACGTGGTGCGCCGCACCGCCGAGCAGGTCTTCATCCCGCTGACGGTCGGCGGCGGCGTCCGCACCGCCGAGGACGTGGACAAGCTGCTGCGCGCGGGCGCGGACAAGGTCGGCGTCAACACGGCGGCGATCGCCCGCCCCGAGCTGATCCGCGAGATCGCCGAGCGCTTCGGCCGGCAGGTGCTGGTCCTGTCGGTCGACGCGCGCCGCACCGAGTCGGGCTCCTTCGAGGTCACCACCCACGGCGGCCGGAAGGGCACCGGCATCGACGCCGTCGAGTGGGCGCACCGGGCCGCCGAGCTGGGCGCGGGCGAGATCCTGCTCAACTCGATGGACGCGGACGGCACGAAGGACGGCTACGACCTGGAGATGATCCGGGCCGTACGCAAACACGTGACCGTCCCCGTCATCGCCTCCGGCGGCGCCGGCAAGCTGACCGACTTCCCCCCGGCCGTCGAGGCCGGCGCGGACGCGGTGCTGGCCGCCTCGGTGTTCCACTTCGGGGACCTGCGGATCGGCCAGGTGAAGGAAGTCCTGCGTCGAGCGTCGTATCCGGTGAGGTAGTACCTTCTCGAGGCGAATAGTCACCAATCTCGAGAAAACCCTGCGCCGAGCTCGAGTCACGCCCTACCCTGATGGACCATCAGCGATGGTGCTGAAGAAATGGGTGGGGTTGTGGCAACGCTGAGCACCGACGGGTTCAACCCGGCGGCGGGTACGTTCATCCGCTGCATGCCGATCGACGAGCGGACCACGCACATCCAGGTGCAGTTCCAGCAGTTGCGCGCGGTCACCCACGACCCCGCGGTCCTCCAGCCGGGTGCGAAACTGCGCCCCTCGGACGTCACGGAGGACGACGTCGAACTGCACTCGTTGGTCCAGCGCGGCCTGGAGCTGGGCAAGAAGTCGAACATTCCCAAGTACGCGGCGTACATCCGGCGCCGCGTGATGGGGGAGGAGCACGGGGTGCTCCCTCCCATGCACTTGTGGACCGAACGGGCCCTGTCCGTCCACCAGTTCGCCGAGAGCGGTGTGGTGCAGCACTACCTCTGCGTGCCCTACGGCCTGAAGCTGATCGCCATCGACGGGGAGACGCAGCTGGCGAGCCACTATCACCTTCAGCAGGACCTGACCCTCGGTCAGGACGTGAAGGAACAGCACGCCACCTCCTACCTGAGCGCCGTGGTGCACGACGACCGGCCGCACATGCAGGCCCGGAAGTTCTTCCATGACCTGAACGTGCTCGGCGTCCGGGTCAACTCCACCATCGCCCTGTCCATGGACACCACCGACCCGGTGATGGCCGTCGTGGGCCGGATCTCGGACGAGGTGCCCTTCTTCAGCGGCCGGGTCGAACGGATCGCCCGCCAGATCAAGAAGAACAGTTCCAAGGTGATCAAGCTGCAGGATCTGCGGCAGTGCGTCATCAACATGGCGCACGGCATCGCGGGCGTGCAGTTCGGCGCCAAGCCCGCACCCGTCGACAGGGTCGACCTCGAGGATCTCGAAGCCGTGGCCCGTGACTGGCTGACGGCCTATTCGGAGGCCTTCGGCGCGGAACTCACGGACCGCGAGGGATGCGTCGCGGGCACCGGCACGGTCCTCGCCGCGGTCGGAGCGATGGGCCGGGCCCTGCTGACCGCCCCGCCCGAGGAACGCGACACGCGCCGTGAGGCACTGCTGGAAAGCCTGCGGCCGGTCGACTGGCGCAAGGGCGACCACTGGCTGGGCACCGTGCTCACCCAGACACCGCGCGGCAACTACACGATCAACGGGCCAAAGCAGTCCGCGTACGCCGTGTACGCGGCACTTCACGACCCCGCGAACGCCGCCTACCACCGGGTCCGCCACCTGCCCGAGCCGGCGACCGCCGGCGACTAGGCAGGGCCGCACCCGCATCAAAAAAACGGCCCCGTTGCCGGGGCCGTTCCTGTCGGCATGCGCCGACCTTGTATGACTTCACGTTAGCAGGCGGCATGCCTGGCCGGGAGAGACTCGTGAGCACCGTCATCGCCTACGTCGACGGCTTCAACCTCTATTACGGAATGCGGGCCAAATACGGCCACCGCTACTACTGGCTGGACCTGGCCGCCCTGGTCAGGCGGCTGAGACCGAATGACACGCTGGTCAAGGTCCGCTACTTCACGGCCATGGTCCGCGCCGAGCCCTCGGCCGCACAGAACCAGCGCGTGTACCTCGATGCCCTGGCCGCCCACAACCCGGGAGAGGTGGACATCACGCTGGGGCGCTTCACCGAGAAGCGCCCGCGCTGCGGCCGGTGCCGCACCGGCTGGCAGTGCGCCTGCGCTCCCTCGCGGGTCTACCGCACCTATGAGGAGAAGGCGACCGACGTCGCCATCGGGGCGCGGCTGGTCGAGGACAGCGCGCTGAGGGCCTCTGACGTGGCCCTGATCATCTCCGCGGACACCGACCTGGTACCGGCCGTCGAGTCGGCCCGCCGCGTTGATCCGAACAGAGCGATCTATCTCGCCCTGCCCCCGGGAAACATGTCTCCCAGCGCCAACTTCACCGGTGTCGGCCACTTCAACATCAACGAAACGGCCCTGCGCGCCTGCCAGCTCCCGCCGGTGGTCCCCGACGCCACCCGGGGGGCCCTGTACCAGCGGCCCGCCAAGTGGAAGTGAGCCGGGAGGCCGCGTAAGAGCCCCTCCCGGCGGGTCAGATTCCGAGCTGCTTCGTCTCGTGCAGCTTGGCGATCGCGTTCTCGTCGCCGTCCAGGTCGACCTTGGCCGCGCTCTGCCGGCCGTAGGAGAACAGGACCAGCTCGGACGGCTCGCCGGTCACCGTG
This sequence comes from Streptomyces sp. NPDC044719, assembly GCF_056433405.1. NCBI lineage: Bacteria > Bacillati > Actinomycetota > Actinomycetes > Kitasatosporales > Streptomycetaceae > Streptomyces > Streptomyces sp. NPDC044719. The sequence continues at coordinate 354,085 of NZ_JBWKHE010000005.1, read as the reverse complement.
ACCACCGGTGTGCCGCGCTGGGCGACCGTCGTCTGGCCGTCGGGGCGGCGCAGGACCAGGCCCGTCGGGACGCCGCGGCCCATCAGCCGGGCGGTGCGTTCCAGACGGGACCACAGGGCGTCCTGGAAGACCGCGTCGAGCTCGCGCGCGGACCAGTCGGGCTGGGCGCGCCGGACGTCCTCCGTGTGGACGTAGAACTCGATGATGTTCGACATCTCGTCGACCGGCTTGAGGGAGAAGGGCGAGAAGCGCGGGGGGCCCGTACGGATCAGCTGGATCAGCTCCTCGTACGGCTTGTCGGTGTACTCGGCCATCACCCGGTCCAGGCGGGACGCGAGCTGCTTGATCAGTATCCCGCCGGCGGCGTCCGGGCGGCGCTCGCGCACCACCACGTGCGCGGCGAGGTCCCGGGTCGTCCAGCCCTCGCACAGGGTGGGCGCGTCCGGGCCCGCGGTCTCCAACAGATCGGCGAGGAGAAGTCGTTCACGCTTGGCATGGGTCGACATGCGGCAAGCCTACGACCGCCCGTCAGGTCCGCACAGCGGACACTCCACCCAGCCTGTCAGTGGCGCGCGGCACAATGGACGACATGACCAGCACGTCCCCCCGGCCGACCAGCCGCCTCGACCCGGAGATCGCCGCGCGCCTCAAGCGCAGCGCCGACGGCCTCCTGCCCGCCATCGCCCAGCAGTACGACACCGGAGAGGTGCTGATGCTCGGCTGGATGGACGACGAGGCACTGCATCGCACCCTGACCACCGGCCGCTGCACGTACTGGTCCCGCAGCCGCCAGGAGTACTGGGTCAAGGGCGACACCTCCGGCCACTTCCAGTGGGTCAGGTCCGTCGCCCTGGACTGCGACGCCGACACCGTGCTCGTCAAGGTCGACCAGGTCGGCGCCGCCTGCCACACCGGAGCCCGCACCTGCTTCGACGAGGACGTGCTGCTCAAGGACGGCGGTTCGGACGCCGCCGCCGCGGATCAGTAAGGTCAGCCGCCATGGACCTCGAGACGTTCCGCAAGCTCGCCACCGACCGGCGGGTCATCCCGGTCACCCGCAAGCTCCTGGCCGACGGCGACACCCCGGTCGCGCTCTACCGCAAGCTCGCCGCCGAGCGCCCCGGCACCTTCCTGCTGGAGTCCGCCGAGAACGGCCGCTCCTGGTCCCGGTACTCGTTCGTCGGAGTCCGCAGCGCCGCCACGCTGACCACACGCGACGGACAGGCGCACTGGCTCGGCACCCCGCCCGTCGGCGTCCCCACCGACGGCGACCCGCTCGCCGCCCTGCGCGCCACCATCGAGGCCCTGCACACCCCGCACCAGGAGGGCATGCCGCCCTTCACCGGCGGCATGGTCGGCTACCTCGGCTACGACATCGTCCGCCGCCTGGAGAAGATCGGCCCCGGCGAGCGCGACGACCTGAAGCTGCCCGAGCTGACCATGCTCCTCACCAGCGACCTCGCGGTCATGGACCACTGGGAGGGCTCGGTCCTGCTGATCGCCAACGCGATCAACCACAACGACCTCGACACCGGCGTCGACGAGGCGTACGCGGACGCGATCGCCCGTCTGGACGCCATGGAGGCGGACCTCTCGCGCGCGGTGGCCCAGCCCCCCGCCGTCCTGCCGCCCTCCGAGCTCCCCGAGTACTCCGCGCTCTGGGGCGGCCCCGACTTCCAGGAGGCCGTCGAGGACATCAAGGAGCGTATCCGGGCCGGCGAGGCCTTCCAGGTGGTGCCCTCCCAGCGCTTCGAGACGCCGTGCACGGCGAGCGCGCTGGACGTCTACCGGGTCCTCAGGGCGACCAACCCGTCGCCGTACATGTACCTGTTCCGCTTCGACGGGTTCGACGTCGCCGGCTCGTCCCCCGAGGCCCTGGTCAAGGTCGAGGACGGGCAGGCCATGGTCCACCCCATCGCCGGGACCCGCTGGCGTGGCGCCACCCCGCAGGAGGACCAGGCCCTCGCCGACGAACTCCTCGCCGACCCCAAGGAGCGCGCCGAGCACCTCATGCTCGTCGACCTGGGCCGCAACGACCTGGGGCGGGTCTGCGAGCCCGGCTCGGTCGAGGTCGTCGACTTCATGTCCATCGAGAAGTACTCGCACGTCATGCACATCGTCTCGACGGTGACGGGCCGCGTCGCCCCGGGCCGCACGGCCTTCGACGTCCTCACCGCCTGCTTCCCGGCCGGCACCCTCTCCGGCGCCCCGAAGCCCCGCGCCATGCAGATCATCGACGAACTCGAACCGTCCCGGCGCGGGCTGTACGGCGGCTGCGTCGGCTATCTCGACTTCGCGGGCGACTCCGACACCGCCATCGCCATCCGCACGGCCCTGCTGCGCGACGGCACCGCGTACGTCCAGGCGGGCGCCGGCATCGTCGCCGACTCCGACCCGGTCGCCGAGGACACCGAGTGCCGCAACAAGGCGGCGGCGGTCCTGCGGGCCGTCCACACGGCGAACCGGCTGGGAAAGGCCTGAGATGAACCCCGGGTGACGGTTCGCCCGGGGTTCAGGCGATAGTGGGGTACGTGACTGCTGTACCGCACCCACGTTCCCAAGCCTCCGGATCCGCCCGGGCCGGCCGCCTGAGCCTCGCCGTCGCACTGCTGTGCGGCGCGCTCGGCGCGGCCGTGGCGCTGCTCGCCACCCGGCAGAGCTGGTCGGAGGGCACCGCGACGGTGGCCGGTGGCGCCTTCCCCCTGACCGCCACGGGCAGCGACGTCACGGGCGTGCCCGCGGCGCTCGCCGTCGTGGGCCTCGCCGCGCTCGTCGCCGTCTTCGCCGTCCGCCGCGGCGGACGCGTGGTGGTGGCCGCCCTGCTGGCGCTCTCCGGCGCGGGCACCGTCGCCGCCGCCCTGCTCGGCGCCTCCGACAGCTCCGCACTGGACGAGAAGGCCGCCGAGGCCTCCGGCGACACCTCCGCCTCCGTGGCGGCCCTCAGCCACACCGCCTGGCCCTATGTCGCGGCAGTCGGCGGCGTCCTGCTCCTGCTGGCCGGACTGCTCGCCCTGCGCTACGGCCGGCTGTGGCCCGCGATGTCCGGCCGCTACGAGCGGGACGGAACGCCCCGGCCGCGCCGCAAGGCCCCCGCCGTCGACCCCGACCGGCCCGAGGACCTGTGGAAGGCACTCGACCGGGGCGAGGACCCCACCGGCGCGTAACGCCGCACGCGGGCGGGGCACGGGGAAGCGGAGGGAGCACCCCCGCTCACCGGACGCGCGCCCGTGCGGGACAATGGGCGCGAGCGTCCTGCTCAGACACGCACACAGCAACGAGGAGCAAGCAATGGCGGGCAGCAGCCACGGTCACACCCCGGCCGCCTGGACCGGTGTCACGATCGCCTTCATCGGTTTCTGCGTCGCGGGCGCGTTCATGGTGTTGGACCAGCCGCTGGGCTTCTGGGCGGGCATGGTCGTCGTGCTGCTCGGCGGTGTCGTCGGCGCGGCCATGCGGGCGATGGGCATGGGCCAGCCCAAGGACCTGCACCAGCCGCACGCGATGACGGGCGACCGCGAGCCGGCCCGCGCCGAGGGCTGAACCCCGGAACACCGCGTCGGCGCGTGAGGGGCGGTCGGCACTCGGGTGCCGGGACCGCCCCTCACGCGCGTGCGGGGCACAATGCGTACCGTGAACACCGACAGCCGAAGGGTGACGCGCCGCGTCCCGAGCCGCCTGGCCGCCCCCGCCGGGGTGCTCGCGGCCGTCGCCGCCGCCTTCGCCTACGTGGGCACGGTGGACCCCAACGAACCCGGCCACTACCCCGTCTGCCCGCTGCTGCACTACACCGGCCTGTACTGCCCCGGCTGCGGGGGACTGCGCAGCGCGCACGCCTTCGTCCACGGCGACCTCGCGGCGGCGCTCCAGGACAACGCGCTCGCCGTCCTCGGTTATCTGGGCTTCGCCGTACTGTGGACCGTATGGGTGGTCCACGCGGTCCGCGGGCGTCCCTTGCGGATCGAACCCCGGCCGGCGCAGGTGTGGAGCCTCGGCGCGTTGCTGCTGGTCTTCAGCGTTGTCCGAAACCTGCCCTTCGGTGGCTGGCTCCACCCTTGATCAACGGGCAGACGTCCAGGTACTGGGACCGGCGTCAACCGGATGCGAGGCCTACGCCCCGCTGCGGATACCATCGCAGTGACCATCGGTTTTCGACTGGTCGCTGGAACTGTCAACCGTCAGGAAGGGGGCCGCTCGCGTGAGTGTGCTCGACGAGATCATCGACGGAGTCCGTGCCGACCTCGCGGAGCGGCAGGCGCGCGTCAGCCTCGACGAGCTCAAGGAGCGCGCGGCGAAGGCTCCCGCGGCCAAGGACGGCGCGGCGGCGCTCCGCGGCGACGGCGTCAAGGTCATCTGCGAGGTCAAGCGCTCCAGCCCGTCCAAGGGCGCGCTGGCCGCGATCGCGGACCCGGCCGGGCTCGCCGCCGACTACGAGGCGGGCGGCGCGGCCGTCATCTCGGTGCTGACGGAACAGCGGCGCTTCGGCGGCTCGCTCGCCGACCTCGAGGCGGTCCGTGCCCGTGTCGACATCCCGGTCCTGCGCAAGGACTTCATCGTCACGTCGTACCAGCTCTGGGAGGCCAGGGCCTACGGCGCCGACGTCGTCCTGCTGATCGTCGCGGCCCTCGAACAGCCCGCCCTGGAGTCCCTCATCGAGCGCGCCGAGTCCATCGGGCTCACGCCGCTGGTCGAGGTGCACGACGAGGACGAGGTCGAGCGGGCGGTCGACGCGGGTGCCCGCGTGATCGGCGTCAACGCGCGCAACCTCAAGACCCTCGAGGTCGACCGCGGCACCTTCGAGCGCGTGGCCCCCGAGATCCCCGACCACATCATCAAGATCGCCGAGTCCGGCGTCCGCGGCCCGCACGACCTCATCGCCTACGCCAACGCCGGCGCCGACGCGGTCCTGGTCGGCGAGTCCCTCGTCACCGGCAAGGACCCCAAGACGGCGGTCTCCGACCTGGTGGCGGCGGGCGAACACCCCGCACTCCGGCACGGCCGGAGCTGATCACCCGCTAGGCTTGCCCCGATGACTCTCACCATGACGACCGTGGACCGGTACGCCCGCCTCGCGCGCGGCTGCCGCCCCCGCGGCTGCCGCGCCCCGGCCCGCCGGGTCCACGGCCGCCGCGTGCGCTACGTCATCGGTGACGAGCCGGGCCAGGTGAATGGCATGCGATGGCAGCAGCGCCCTGTTTCTGGGGGCGCGGGGAACTGCGCGAACGGCCACAGCGGGCCCGCAGCCGACTGAGACCCTTGCCCCCACGGCGAATAGTGCACACCCACACACTCACCGTGAAGGTTTCCGCATGCCCAGCCAGTTCTTCATCCCCGACCCTGAGGGTCAAACCCCCAGCCCCGAAGGCTACTTCGGGGCGTTCGGCGGCAAGTTCATCCCCGAGGCCCTCGTCGCCGCAGTCGACGAAGTGGCCGTCGAGTACGACAAGGCCAAGCACGACCCCGAGTTCGCCAAGGAACTCGACGACCTCCTGGTCAACTACACCGGCCGCCCCTCGGCGCTCACCGAGGTCCCCCGCTTCGCCGAGCACGCGGGCGGCGCACGGATCTTCCTGAAGCGGGAAGACCTCAACCACACCGGCTCCCACAAGATCAACAACGTGCTCGGCCAGGCCCTGCTCACCAAGCGCATGGGCAAGACCCGCGTCATCGCCGAGACGGGCGCCGGCCAGCACGGCGTCGCCACGGCCACCGCGTGCGCGCTCTTCGGCCTCGAGTGCACGATCTACATGGGCGAGATCGACACCCAGCGCCAGGCCCTCAACGTCGCCCGCATGCGCATGCTCGGCGCCGAGGTCATCGCCGTGAAGTCCGGCAGCCGCACGCTCAAGGACGCCATCAACGAGGCCTTCCGCGACTGGGTCGCCAACGTCGACCACACGCACTACCTCTTCGGTACGGTCGCCGGCCCGCACCCCTTCCCGGCCATGGTCCGCGACTTCCACCGGGTCATCGGCGTCGAGACCCGCCGCCAGCTCCTGGAGCGCGCCGGGCGCCTCCCCGACGCGGCCGTCGCCTGCGTCGGCGGCGGCTCCAACGCCATCGGCCTCTTCCACGCCTTCATCCCGGACACGGACGTACGCCTCATCGGCTGCGAGCCGGCGGGCCACGGCGTCGAGACCGGCGAGCACGCGGCCACCCTCACCGCCGGCGAGCCCGGCATCCTGCACGGCTCGCGCTCCTACGTCCTCCAGGACGAGGAGGGCCAGATCACCGAGCCGTACTCGATCTCGGCCGGTCTGGACTACCCGGGCATCGGCCCCGAGCACTCCCACCTCAAGGACTCCGGCCGCGGCGAGTACCGCGCGGTCACGGACGACGCGGCCATGCAGGCCCTGCGTCTGCTGTCCCGTACCGAGGGCATCATCCCGGCCATCGAGAGCGCCCACGCGCTGGCCGGTGCCCTGGAGGTCGGCAAGGAGCTGGGCAAGGACGGGCTGATCGTGGTCAACCTGTCCGGCCGCGGCGACAAGGACATGGACACCGCCGCGCGCTACTTCGGCCTGTACGACACCGACGCCGAGGTGGCCGAGGACGCCTCCGGCACCGCCGAGATCGAGGGGGACGCCAAGTGAGCGGCAACATCCAGCTGTTGACGGACACTCTCGCCGCGGCGAAGTCCGAGGGGCGCTCCGCCCTCATCGCCTACCTCCCGGCCGGGTTCCCGACCGTGGACGGGGGCATCGAGGCGATCAAGGCCGTCATCGACGGCGGCGCCGACGTCGTGGAGGTCGGTCTGCCGCACAGCGACCCCGTCCTCGACGGTCCCGTCATCCAGACCGCCGACGACATCGCCCTGCGCGGCGGCGTCAAGATCGCCGACGTGATGCGCACCGTCCGCGAGGCCCACCGGGCCACCGGCAAGCCCATCCTGGTCATGACGTACTGGAACCCCATCGACCGCTACGGCGTCGAGCGGTTCACGGCCGAGCTCGCCGAGGCGGGCGGCGCCGGGTGCATCCTGCCCGACCTGCCCGTGCAGGAGTCGGCGCTGTGGAGGGAGCACGCGGAGAAGCACGGGCTCGCCACGGTCTTCGTCGTCGCCCCCAGCAGCAAGGACGAGCGGCTCGCGGACATCACCGCCGCGGGCAGCGGCTTCGTCTACGCCGCTTCCCTCATGGGCGTCACCGGCACCCGCGCGACTGTCAGCTCGCAGGCCGAGAACCTGGTGGAACGCACCCGCGCCACCGGCACCGGCCTGCCGGTCTGCATGGGGCTCGGCGTCTCCAACGCCACCCAGGCGGCCGAGGTCGCCCGCTTCGCCGACGGCGTGATCGTCGGCTCGGCGTTCGTCAAGGCCATGCTGGACGCGCCGGACGACGCGGCCGGTGTCGAGGCGGTCCGGGCGCTCGCCGGTGACCTCGCGAAGGGCGTGCGCGGACAGGCGTAAGAAACCGGGAAGTCATACCGGTCCCTCGTACGGGTGGACCTGGGGCTGGGGAGGCGCGGTGCGCCTCCCCGGTTCGTTTCCGGGGTGTGAGCGAGAAGAACCGTGAGGGAAAGCGCACCGCCCGGGAGAAGCTGGCGGTCGAGCGCGAGAAGCAGAAGTCCGCGGACAAGCGCCGGCGCGCGCTGATCGTGGGCGGGGCCGTCGTCGCCGTCCTGGGTCTCGCGGCGGTGATCGGCGTCGTCGCCGCCAACGCCGGCAAGGAGGACGACAGCGAGGCGTCGGGCCCGGTCGTGGCTCCCTCGGGAGCACAGGGCAAGGACGGCCTCGCCGTCCCGGTCGGCAAGGACAGCGCCAAGTCCACGCTCACGGTGTGGGAGGACTTCCGCTGCCCGGCCTGCAAGTCCTTCGAGACGACGTACCGGCCGGTGATCCACGAGCTGACCGAGGCCGGCGAGCTGAAGGTGGAGTACCACCTGGTCACCCTCATCGACGGCAACATGGGCGGCACCGGCTCCCGCAACGCGGCCAACGCCGCGGCCTGCGCCCAGGACGCCGGGAAGTACCCCGCGTACCACGACGTGCTCTTCGACAACCAGCCCTCCGAGGTCGACGACGCCTACGCCGACAACGACAAGCTGATCGAGCTGGCCGGCAAGGTCGGCGGCCTGGACACCCCCGCCTTCCGCAAGTGCGTGCAGGACGGCACGCACAACGGCTGGATCGCCAAGTCCCACCAGGCCTTCGACAAGGGCGGCTTCTCGGGCACGCCGACCGTGCTGTTCAAGGGCGAGAACATCTACCAGGACCGGGCGATGACCCCGGCGAAGCTGAAGAAGATGGTGCTGGAGGCGAACAAGGCGTAAAGGCTTTTCTCACGCCCCCGTTATGGACCCGTAGCCGGGCTGCCTGCCGTGGGCCCGGTGCGGCAGGGTAGCGTCGACCTTGCCATGGAACTTGCCTTCATTCCCAGCCCGTCGCGCGGGGTGCTGTACCTCGGCCCCATTCCGCTGCGCGGCTACGCGTTCTGCATCATCATCGGCGTCTTCGTTGCCGTCTGGCTCGGCAACAAGCGCTGGATCGCCCGGGGCGGGCGGGCCGGCACGGTGGCCGACATCGCGGTCTGGGCCGTGCCCTTCGGCCTGGTCGGCGGTCGGCTCTACCACGTGATCACGGACTACGAGCTGTACTTCAGCGAGGGCCGTGACTGGGTGGACGCCTTCAAGATCTGGGAGGGCGGTCTCGGCATCTGGGGCGCGATCGCGCTGGGTGCGCTGGGCGCGTGGATCGGCTGCCGCCGCCGGGGCATCCCGATGCCGGCCTACGCCGACGCCGTCGCCCCCGGTATCGCCCTCGCGCAGGCCATCGGCCGCTGGGGCAACTGGTTCAATCAGGAGCTCTACGGCAAGCCGACCGACCTGCCGTGGGCCCTGGAGATCACGTCCTCGGCGGACGGGCGGGTGCCGGGCACCTACCACCCGACGTTCCTGTACGAGTCGCTGTGGTGCATCGGCGTCGCGGTCCTGGTCATCTGGGCCGACCGCCGCTTCCGGCTCGGCCACGGGCGGGCGTTCGCGCTGTACGTCGCCGCGTACTGCGCGGGGCGCGGATGGATCGAGTACATGCGTGTCGACGACGCCCACCACATCCTGGGTCTCCGGCTGAACGTGTGGACCGCGATCTTCGTCTTCCTGCTCGCCGTCGCCTACCTGGTGATCTCGGCGAAGAAGAGCCCCGGCCGGGAAGAGGTCGTGGAACCCGGTGCGGAGGCCTCCGGTGGTGAGGCCGGCGGTGGCGAGAAGGCCGATGACGCCGGCAAGGACGACGAGGCCGAGGACGAGGCCAAGGACGACGAGGCCAAGGACGGGGCCGGGTCCGCGAAGAAGACCTGACCGTCTGCAGCAGGTACGCGTGACTGAGGGCGCCCGGAGGATTCCGGGCGCCCTCAGTCATTCAGCGGCGGCGGGCCAGGGACAGCGTGCGCTGGGCCGCGGTCACCACCGCCGCGTCGACGAAGCTCCCGTCCGGGAGAGTCTGGGCGCCCTGCTGCGTCGCCGCGGCCTTGATGATCGTCTCCGCCTGCTCGATCTCCCCCTCGGTCGGCAGATAGGCACGTTCGATGACCGGCAGCTGACGGGGGTGGATCGCGGCCCGGCCCAGGAAACCGAGGGCACGGCCGTGGGCGCAGGAGGCGGCCAGGCCCTCCAGGTCGCTGACGTCCGGGTGGACCGACTGCGCCGGCGGGGGCAGGCCTGCCGCCCGGGCGGCCACGATCACCCGGGAGCGGGACCAGTCCAGCCCAGCGTCGTCCCGTACGCCCAGGTCGGCCCGCAGGTCCGCCTCCCCGAGCGCGATGCCCCGCAGGGACGGATGGGCGCCGGCGACGGCGTACGCCTGTTCCACGCCGAGGGCCGTCTCCAAGAGGGCGTAAAGGGGCAGCCCAGGGGAGGCGGCGCGCTCGGCGATCCGGACGACCTCAACGGGTGAGGTGATCTTGGGGAGTCGCAGGGCGCAGAGGCCGGGAGCGCGGGACACGGCCGCGATGTCCGGCGCGGCCCACGGGGTGTCCAGGGCGTTGACGCGGACGTGCACCGGGATCGCCGGCAGGTCGCCGAGCAGGTCGGCGGTGGCGGCGCGGGCGTAGGCCTTGCGGTCCGGGGCGACCGCGTCCTCCAGGTCGACGACGACGATGTCGGCGCCGGAGACGAGGGCCTTCGCCACCACGTGTGGGCGGTCGCCCGGGGCGTACAGCCAGGTGAGCGGGTAGGCCGCCGTCACAGGGCGCCCTCCGCGCGCAGCGCCGTGAGGTCGGCCGGGGACAGGCCCAGCTCGGTCAGGACCTCGTCCGTGTCGGCGCCGTGCGGGCGGCCGGCCCAGCGGATCGCGCCGGGCGTCGCGGAGAGGCGGAAGAGGACGTTCTGCATGCGCAGGGGGCCCAGTTCCGGGTCGTCGACCGTGGTGATGGTGTTCAGGGCCTGGTACTGCGGGTCCGCCATCACGTCCCGGACGTCCTGGACCGGGGCCACCGCCGCCTCCGCCTTCTCGAAGGCCGCCAGGACGTCCGTGCGGGTGCGCGCGGCGATCCAGGAGCCGACCGCCTCGTCCAGGAGGTCGGCGTGCCGGGCCCGGTCCGCGCCCGTGGCGAACCACGGCTCGTCGATCAGTTCCGGGCGGCCCACCAGGTGCATCACGCGCTCCGCGACCGACTGGGCCGATGTCGAGACGGCGACCCAGGTGCCGTCCGAGGTGCGGTAGACGCCGCGCGGGGCGTTGTTGGGGGAGCGGTTGCCGGTGCGGGGCTGGACGTGGCCGAGCTGGTCGTACCAGAGGGGCTGGGGGCCGAGAGCGGCCAGGATCGGTTCGATCAGGGCCATGTCGACGACCTGGCCCGCCCCGGTGCGTCCGCGTGCCGCCAGCGCGGTCATCACCGCGTACGCCGTCGTCAGGCCCGCGATGGAGTCGGCCAGGCCGAACGGGGGCAGGGTCGGGGGCGCGTCCGGTTCGCCGGTGATCGCGGCGAAGCCGCTCATCGCCTCGGCGAGCGTGCCGAAGCCGGGGCGGTGCGCGTACGGGCCGAACTGGCCGAAGGCGGTGACGCGGGCGAGGACCAGGCGGGGGTTGGCGGCCGACAGCTCCGGCCAGCCCAGGTCCCACTTCTCCAGGGTGCCGGGGCGGAAGTTCTCGATGATCACGTCGGCCGTGGCGGCGAGGCGCAGGAGGGTGGTGCGGCCGCCCGGTTTCGACAGGTCCAGGGTGATGGTGCGCTTGTTGCGGCCGAGCATCTTCCACCACAGGCCGACGCCGTCCTTCGACGGTCCGTGGCCGCGGGAGGGGTCCGGTTTCGCCGGGTGCTCTACCTTGACGACCTCGGCGCCGAAGTCACCGAGCAGGGTGGCGGCGAGCGGGCCGGCGAAGAGGGTGGCGAGGTCGAGGACGCGGAGGCCGGTGAGGGGAGCGGTCGTGGGCGCGGTCGTGGCAGCGGTCATGGGCGGTGGGTCTCCCGGTGCGTGAGGTGGGCGAGTGCGTCGAAGCCGATGCCGTCGAAGTCGCCGATGGATGTGGCGAGACGGTTCTTCAACGGGGCCGTCCAGTGGTCGGGGAGGGCCGCCGGGTGTCCTGCCAGCAGGCCGGCGACGCTGCCGGCCGTCGCGCCGTTGCTGTCGGTGTCCCAACCGCCGCTCACGGCACGGCAGATGGAGCCCGTGAAGTCGCCGTTCGCATGGGTGAGGGCGGCGGCGATCAGGGCGGTGTTGGGGACGGCGTGCACCCAGTGGTACGTGGGGGAGTGGGTGGCGTGGAGTTCGTCGACGACGGTGTCGAAGTCGTCGTGTTCGGCGGCCAGTCGGATGGCGTGCTGGACGGCTCGAGCGAGGCGGGAGCGGGGAGGGACGACGGTGAGGCCGGTGCGCAGGCAGGTGTGGATGTCGTGTTCGCCTGTCGCCGCCGTCGCGAGGGTGGCCGCCGTGAACATCGCCGCGTAGACGCCGTTGGCGGTGTGGGTGAGGGTGGCGTCGCGGTGGGCCTGTTCCGCGGCGGCGGCCGGGTCGCCGGGGTTGGTCCAGCCGTGGACGTCGGCGCGGATCAGGGCGCCGATCCACTCGCGGAACGGGTTGCGGTGGCGGGCGGTGTGCGGGGGTTCCAGGCCGGAGAGGAGGTTGCGGTAGGCGATGCGCTCGGCGGTGAAGGTGCGGCCGGCGGGGAGTTCGTCGAGCCAGGTGCGGGCCACGTCCGTGGTGGTGAAGGTGCTGCCGTGGCGTTGGAGGACGAGGAGGTTGAGGAGGGGGTAGTTGAGGTCGTCGTCCTCGGGCATGCCGTCGATGTTCTCGGCGAGGGAGGTGGTTGCCGAGCGGCGGTTCCAGGGGTGTTGCTCGAGGAGGTCTTCGGGGACGCCCTTGGCTGTGAAGTAGGTGGTGAGGGGCCAGTTGCCTGTTGAATGGGCCAGTTGGCGGATGGCCTCCAGGGGGAGTTTCTCCACTGGTTTGCCGAGGAGGCAGCCGGCGGCTCGGCCGAGCCAGGCGGCTTCGAGGTGCTGCGGCGTGGGGGCGGGGGCGGAGGTTGGGTCGCTCGCCCGCGCCGGCGGGGTGCCGCCTGCGCCCACCCGTGCCGCCCCAGCGGCACGACTGCCCGCAGGCTCGGGCCAGTTGGCGCAGGCCAACCTGACTTTCTCCAGGTCCGTTGGTTCGTCGTCCGTCAAGCTGCTCGGCAGGTCCGCCAGTTCGTCCAGGAGGTCTCTCGCCAACCGGCGGAGGTAGCGGGACGCGGGAGTCGGGGACGCCCCTGCTGTGAGCGGGGCCTCCGGGCCGCCTGCCGCTCGCCAGCGGGCCGCGATCGCCTTCGGCTCGCGGCCGTCCTGGGACGCCTGGCGGAGTTCGTGGCCGATCAGGTCCTCCGGCTGGACCCAGGTCAGTCGGAGCATTCCGGCCCTCCGAGGGACGCGAAGGCCTCTTCGTGGGCGCGGCGGCGGGACACGTCCCGGGCGAAGATCTCGCGGGTGACGGCCGTGAGGGTCGTAGCCGGTTCCCAGAGGTCCAGGCGGCTTGCCTCCGCGACCGTCTTGGACCAGTCCTGGGGGATCGGCGAGCCGAGGGCGCCGGCCATGGCCCCTGCCATCGTGGCGATGGAGTCGCAGTCACGGCCGTAGTTCACCGAGCCGAGGACCGCGTGGCGGTAGTCGCCCTGCGCCACGAGCAACATGCCCAGGGCTACGGGGAGTTCCTCGATCGCGTGCAGACGGGAAGGGCGGCGGGCGCCTAGGGAGGGGGACCGGTAGTCGGGGCCCACGGTGTCGTAGGGGGCCACCGCCTCGCGCAGGGGGCGCAGCGCCGACTCGAAGTCCGTGTGCCGGGAGGCCTCCTCGCAGACCCGTTCGATGGCGGTGCGAGTGCCGTCCTTCGCGAGGGAGAGGCACGTCGTGATGACCGAGTCCGGGGTCGCCCCGGGCGTGCACGCCGCCGCGACCGCCGCGGCCAGGACGCCCGCCGCCTCACGGCCGTACGACGACTGGTGCGCGCCCGCGATGTCGAGGGCCTCGGCGTAGGCGGCACGGGGGCCGGTCGCGTTGACCAGGCCGACCGGGGCCGTGTACATCGCCGCGCCGCAGTTGACGACGTTGCCGGTGCCGGCCTCGCGCGGGTCGGCATGGCCGTAGTGGATCCTCGTCACCAGCCATTTCTCCGCCAGGAAGATCCGTTGGAGGGGGAGGGCCTCGGTCTCCAGTTCCGGGATCCAGCGTGGCTCGGTCATGAGGTCGGGGACCAGGTGGTCGGCGACGGCGTAGGCGTCGAGGTGGTCGCGGACCCGGGCGTAGACGCGGACGAGGGCGTGGGTCATCAAGGTGTCGTCGGTGACGTGGCCGTCGCCCTTGTGGTACGGGGCGAGGGGGCGGGCCGTGCGCCAGGCGTCGCCGTGCCAGGGGCCGACGACGCCGTGGACGCGGCCGCCGTGGCGTTCCAGGATCTGCTCGGGGGAGTAGCCCTCGACGGGGCCGCCGAGGGCGTCGCCGACAGCGGCTCCTACCAGGGCGCCGGCGATCCGCTCGTCCAGCGAGGCGTTTTGGTGGGATTTGGGCTTCATGGCCGCATCATCCACCTGGGCGGGCCGGTTGTGCGGCTTCCAGGAGTTCGGCGAGTTCTACGAGGTCGGTGCCGGTGAGGCGGGGCAGGACGCAGCCGGAGAGCGTGCGGCAGGTCTCCCGCCAGGAGGCCGGGATCGAGGCGCCGCCGCCCAGCGCGCCGGTGAGGGCGCCCGCCAGGGCCGGGGCGGAGTCCGCGACCCGGGACAGACAGGCCGCCGCCGGAACCGCCTCCGCGATGCGGCCGCGGGCGGCGGTGGCCAGGGCGAGGGCGACCGGGACCGTTTCGGCGGCGGCGATGCCATAGCTGTAGACGTGGTCGACGATCTGGTGTTCCAGGGGCGGGACCAGGGCGAAGGCGCTGTCCGAGGCGGCGGCGAGACGCAGTGCGTGCCGGGCGTTGCGGCCGATCTCCGTCTCCTCGGGGAGTTCGGCGAGGGCCGCCGTGACACAGGCGTCGACGTTCGCGCCGGCCAGGGCGAGGGCGAGGGCCGCGGCCATCGCGCGGGCGCCGTGCACGCCGTCGCCGTCCTGGGTGTAGCGGGCGTCGAACTCGGCGAGGGCGGCGGCGCGGGCGGGGTCGCCCGGGTGGGCCAGGGCGAGGACGCAGGCGCGTACGCAGGCCGCGTCGTCGAAGTAGTGCGGGTTGTCGTGGCCCGTGGCGGGTGGTCGCAGGCCGGTGGCGAGGTTGCCGAGGCCGGCGCGGACGGAGATGCGGGCGCGCAGGGGGAGGACGGCGGACTCGATCTCGGGGGCGCGGTCCGCCGCGGCGGCGACCTCGCTTGCGATGGCGTTCCAGGTGAGGTCGATCGCGGCGCGGGTGCGGCGTTCCCGGCTGAGGTCGTTCAGGACGGTGTCGTCGCCGGCGCGGAGGAGGGCCTCGGCGGCGAAGGCCGCCCACTCGGCGTCGTCGGAGGGGCCGAGGCGGAGGGGTTCGGGGGGTTGGTTCAGGGCGATCGGGACGGGGAGGGTGGTCGTCGCGTTGTGTTCGGCGAAGGTGTCCAGCTCGCGGGTGAGGCGGCGGGTCCAGTCGGGCATGCGGGCGGCTCTGTGGCGGGCGGCGGGCCAGCCGGCGGCGTCTCCGGCGGCCAGTCCGAGCAGGAGGCCTTCGGGCCTTCTGGCCTCGGCTTCGCCTTCGGCCCTTTTGTCTCCCACCCGCGCACCGCCCGTAACTGTCACCCGAGGGGTCCTGGTCTCCCGTGGGGCGCTTTCGCCGTCGGCGGCTGCGGGTGGCTCCTGTGGGTGCTTCTCGCCGTCCGCGGCTGACGGTGCCAGGGGGGTCATGCTCGTACCTCCGCTTCGCCGTCCGCTGTCAGCAGGTCCGCCACGTCCCGTACGTGGTAGCCCGCCATCGCCGGGAGGCATCGGCCGCGGACCGGGCCGATGGGGGTGGCCCAGGCCTCCGGGATCGCCGAGACGCCCCGTGTCGCGCCCGCCAGGGCCCCCGCCACCGCCGCGGTCGTGTCCGCGTCGCGGCCCATGTTCACCGCTGTCAGGACGGACTGCTCGAAGTCGCCGTCGGCCGCCGCGTACGCGCCGAAGGCGAGGGCGACCGCCTCGGGGGCCAGGTCGGTCCAGGGGTAGCCGCCGATGACGACCGCGGAGCGGACCGCCCGTTCGCCCCGGTGGGCCACCGCCACCGCCCGGCGCAGACAGCGGGCCGTCCACGAGTCGTCGGGCACGACCGCGAGCGCGGCGGCCACCACCGCGATGGGCTGGGCGCCCGCCATCGCCGCCGCCACACCCGCCGCCACCGCCTGGCCGCCGTAGATGCCCTCGCCGTCGTGGCTCACCGAGCCGTCGATCGCCACCAGACGGGCCGCTTCCGCGGGGCGGCCCGCCGCGAACACCCCGAAGGGGGCCGCGCGCATGGCCAGGCCGTCGCTCCAGGCGTGCCGGTGCTGGGCGGAGATGGGCGCGGCAAGTCCTCGGCGGAGGTTCTCCAGCGTGCCGCGTTCGCTGAAGCCGGCGCCCCGGAAGGGGCCCTCGTCGCGGTCGGCGATCCACTCGTGCCAGGCCGCCTCCACATGTGCCGGGGTGAGTGCGGAGCCGTGCCGGGCGAGGAGGAGGCCGGAGAAGATCGCGTACTCGGTGTCGTCCGTGCCGGACGGGTTGTCGGTGACGTAGCCGGTGATACGGCCCCACCGGGCGCGGATCTCGGAGGGCTTCATGTTCTCGGCCGGGGCCCCCAGGGCGTCACCGACGGCCAGGCCCAGCAGTGCGCCCCGTGCCCGTTCGCGGAGTCCGGCGGCGTCCCCGGGAGCCGGGACGGAGGGGATGCAGGCGATCGATGCCATACGGCATGTGTCCCACTCCGGCGACCGCCCCGAGCCTCGGGAGCCACAGCATCACCCGGTCGACATCTGCGCAGTGTCCTGATCAGGTGAGCGGACAAGGGTAAAACCGCAGGTTAGCGCAGCCTTTCCTTGCTGGCGGCGCCGGAATTCACAGCGTACTTTGGGTGTTGTAAAAATCTGGAACTCGTCCAAAGAAGCCGTTGAAGCAAGGGAATCGGGGATCTTTCATGGCCATCATCGAGACCGAGGCGCCGCTGCACGAGGCGCACCGGGACAACCACACTCACCGGGACGTGAACGGCGGCTGGCTGCGTCCCGCGGTGTTCGGCGCCATGGACGGCCTCGTCTCCAACCTGGCCCTGATGACCGGTGTCGCGGGCGGGGCCGTGAGCCAGCAGACCGTGGTCCTCAGCGGACTCGCGGGTCTGGCCGCCGGCGCGTTCTCCATGGCCGCAGGCGAGTACACCTCGGTGGCCTCGCAGCGCGAGCTCGTCGAGGCCGAGCTGGACGTGGAGCGGCGCCAGCTGCGCAAGCACCCGAAGGACGAGGAGGCCGAGCTCGCCTCGCTCTACGAGTCGAGAGGCGTCGAGCCGCGGCTGGCTCGCGAAGTCGCCCGGCAGCTGTCCAGGGATCCCGAGCAGGCGCTGGAGATCCATGCCCGGGAGGAGCTGGGGATCGACCCCGGCGATCTGCCCTCGCCCACCGTGGCCGCGGTGTCGAGCTTCGGCTCCTTCGCGCTGGGCGCGCTCACTCCCGTACTGCCGTATCTCCTGGGTGCGAGCACCCTGTGGCCCGCCGTGCTGCTCGCGCTGCTGGGGCTTTTCCTGTGCGGCGCGGTGGTGGCCAAGGTGACGGCCCGCACCTGGTGGTACAGCGGGCTGCGGCAGCTGTTCCTGGGAGGCGCGGCGGCCGGTGTGACGTACGCCCTGGGCACCTTGTTCGGAACGGCCGTAGGATAGCTCGGCTCGGACTTATGCGCTGGGCCGTATAAGTAGCCGTTACTCGCTGGTTTCGGATGTGGAACCACGGGGCATGAGCCGTAAGCGCTGCGGGCAATGACGCTCGCCGCGCACCCCCAGCGGGAGGGGCGAAGACGCCTTTTCCGCCATCGGGCCCGACGGGCATCGATCTCACCCGGTCGTTCCGTACTGGCCCCCCATAGCTTCCACCGTCGGCGCGGAACCCCCACCGCGCACCTGCGGTGTCCGCATGTTGGAACGGATTATCCCGCTTCCCGAGAACCGCTCCATCATGTAACCTGCACGAAATTTTGCGATCACGCAGAGGGCCAACGTCGTCCCTCGGCACCTTGCATATGCCACATGACGACGACGGGAGAGCCGATGCGTACGCCGCGCCAGCCGTCCCAGCACTCCGCGAATGGCCAGAACTGGTCGTTCATGGATGCTCGCCCTGCTGCGCAGGGTATGTACGACCCCCGCAACGAGCACGACGCCTGCGGCGTCGGCTTCGTCGCCACCCTCACAGGCGAGGCGTCCCACACCCTGGTCGAGCAGGCTCTGACCGTCCTGCGCAACCTCGAACACCGCGGTGCCACCGGCTCCGAGCCCGACTCCGGCGACGGCGCCGGCATCCTGTCGCAGGTCCCGGACGCCTTCTTCCGTGACGTGGCCGGTTTCGAGCTGCCCGAGGCCGGCGGATACGCCGTCGGCATCGCCTTCCTGCCGGAGGACGCCACCGGCGACGCCGTCTCGAAGATCGAGACGATCGCGTCCGAGGAGGGCCTCACCGTGCTCGGCTGGCGCGAGGTGCCGGTCGCCCCCCAGCTGCTGGGCGCCACCGCCCGGTCGACCATGCCGGTCTTCCGCCAGATCTTCGTCAGCGACGGCGTTTCGGAGGGCATCGCCCTCGACCGCAAGGCCTTCGTGCTGCGCAAGCGCGCCGAGCGCGAGGCCGGCGTGTACTTCCCGTCGCTGTCCGCGCGGACCATCGTCTACAAGGGCATGCTGACCACCGGCCAGCTGGAGCCGTTCTTCCCGGACCTGTCCGACCGCCGGTTCGCCTCCGCGGTCGCGCTCGTGCACTCCCGGTTCTCGACGAACACGTTCCCGTCGTGGCCGCTGGCCCACCCCTACCGCTTCGTCGCGCACAACGGTGAGATCAACACCGTCAAGGGCAACCGCAACTGGATGGTCGCCCGCGAGTCCCAGCTCGTCTCCGACCTGTTCGGTTCGGACGACAAGGCCATAGAGCGGATCTTCCCGGTCTGTACGCCGGACGCCTCCGACTCCGCCTCCTTCGACGAGGTCCTCGAACTCCTGCACCTGGGCGGCCGTTCCCTGCCGCACTCCGTGCTGATGATGATCCCGGAGGCGTGGGAGAACCACGACTCCATGGACCCGGCCCGGCGCGCCTTCTACCAGTACCACTCCACGATGATGGAGCCCTGGGACGGCCCGGCCTGTGTCACCTTCACCGACGGCACCCAGGTCGGCGCCGTGCTCGACCGCAACGGCCTGCGCCCCGGCCGCTACTGGGTCACCGACGACGGCCTCGTCGTCCTCGGCTCCGAGGTCGGCGTCCTGGACATCGACCCGGCCAAGGTCGTCCGCAAGGGACGCCTCCAACCCGGCCGCATGTTCCTCGTCGACACCGCCGAGCACCGCATCATCGAGGACGACGAGATCAAGGCCGAGCTCGCCGCCGAGAACCCCTACGCGGAGTGGCTGGAGGCCGGCGAGATCGAGCTGGGCGACCTGCCCGAGCGCGAGCACATCGTCCACACCCACGCCTCGGTCACCCGCCGCCAGCAGACCTTCGGCTACACCGAGGAGGAGCTGCGCGTCCTCCTCGCGCCGATGGCCAAGGCCGGTGCCGAGCCGATCGGCTCGATGGGCACCGACTCGCCCATCGCCGCGCTGAGCGACCGCCCGCGCCTGCTCTTCGACTACTTCACCCAGCTGTTCGCGCAGGTCACCAACCCGCCGCTGGACGCCATCCGCGAGGAGCTCGTCACCTCGCTGCGCTCCGCGCTGGGCCCGCAGGGCAACCTGCTCGACCCGAACGCGGCCTCCTGCCGCAGCGTCCTGCTGCCCTTCCCGGTCATCGACAACGACGAGCTGGCCAAGCTCATCCACATCAACGCCGACGGCGACATGCCGGGCTTCAAGGCCGCGACGCTGTCCGGCCTGTACCGGGTGCACGGCGGCGGTGACACCCTGGCCGCGCGCATCGAGGAGATCTGCGCCGAGGCCGACGCCGCGATAGAGAACGGCGCCCGGCTGATCGTCCTGTCGGACCGCCACTCGGACGCCGAGCACGCGCCGATCCCGTCGCTGCTGCTCACCGCGGCCGTCCACCACCACCTCATCCGCACCAAGCAGCGCACCCAGGTGGGCCTGCTGGTGGAGGCCGGCGACGTCCGCGAGGTCCACCACGTCGCCCTGCTCATCGGCTACGGCGCCGCCGCCGTCAACCCGTACCTGGCGATGGAGTCCGTCGAGGACCTGGTCCGCGCCGGCACCTTCCTGCCCGGCATCGAGCCCGAGAAGGCCATCCGCAACCTCATCTACGCCCTGGGCAAGGGCGTGCTGAAGGTCATGTCCAAGATGGGCATCTCGACCGTCGCCTCCTACCGCGGCGCCCAGGTCTTCGAGGCCGTCGGTCTCGACGAGGCCTTCGTCGAGAAGTACTTCAACGGCACGGCCACCAAGATCGGCGGCGTCGGCATCGACGTCATCGCCAAGGAGGTCGCCGCCCGCCACGCCAAGGCCTACCCGGCCTCCGGCATCGCCCCGGCGCACCGCGCGCTGGAGATAGGCGGCGAGTACCAGTGGCGCCGCGAGGGCGAGCCGCACCTGTTCGACCCGGACACGGTCTTCCGCCTCCAGCACTCCACGCGCTCCGGCCGCTACGACATCTTCAAGAAGTACACCGAGCGCGTGAACGAGCAGTCCGAGCGTCTGATGACGCTGCGCGGCCTGTTCGGCTTCAAGTCGGGCCGCCAGCCGATCTCCATCGACGAGGTCGAGCCGGTCTCCGAGATCGTCAAGCGCTTCTCGACCGGCGCCATGTCGTACGGCTCCATCTCCCAGGAGGCGCACGAGACCCTCGCCATCGCCATGAACCAGCTGGGCGGCAAGTCCAACACCGGTGAGGGCGGCGAGGACCCCGAGCGTCTGTACGACCCGGCCCGCCGGTCCTCCATCAAGCAGGTCGCCTCCGGCCGCTTCGGCGTGACCTCCGAGTACCTGGTCAACGCGGACGACATCCAGATCAAGATGGCCCAGGGCGCCAAGCCCGGCGAGGGCGGCCAGCTGCCCGGCCACAAGGTCTACCCGTGGGTCGCCAAGACGCGTCACTCGACGCCGGGCGTCGGCCTCATCTCGCCGCCGCCGCACCACGACATCTACTCCATCGAGGACCTGGCCCAGCTGATCCACGACCTGAAGAACGCGAACCCGCAGGCGCGGATTCACGTGAAGCTGGTCTCGGAGGTCGGCGTCGGCACGGTCGCCGCGGGTGTCTCCAAGGCGCACGCGGACGTCGTCCTGATCTCCGGTCACGACGGTGGTACGGGCGCCTCGCCGCTCACCTCGCTGAAGCACGCCGGCGGTCCCTGGGAGCTCGGCCTCGCCGAGACCCAGCAGACGCTGCTGCTCAACGGCCTGCGCGACCGCATCGTCGTGCAGACCGACGGCCAGCTCAAGACCGGCCGTGACGTGGTCATCGCCGCGCTGCTCGGCGCCGAGGAGTTCGGTTTCGCGACCGCGCCGCTGGTCGTCTCCGGCTGCGTCATGATGCGCGTCTGCCACCTGGACACCTGCCCGGTCGGCATCGCCACGCAGAACCCGACGCTGCGCGAGCGCTACTCCGGCAAGGCCGAGTACGTCGTGAACTTCTTCAAGTACATCGCCGAAGAGGTCCGCGAGATCCTCGCCGAGCTGGGCTTCCGCTCCATCGAGGAGGCCGTCGGTCACGCCGAGGCCCTCGACGTCACCCGCGCGGTCGACCACTGGAAGGCGCAGGGCCTGGACCTGGAGCCGCTGTTCCACGTGCCCGAGCTGCCCGAGGGCGCGGTCCGCCACCAGCTGATCGCCCAGGACCACGGTCTGGAGAAGGCGCTCGACAACCAGCTGATCAAGCTGGCCGCCGACGCCCTGTCCGCCTCGGACGCCACCGAGGCCCAGCCCGTGCGCGCCCAGGTGCAGATCCGCAACATCAACCGCACGGTCGGCACCATGCTCGGCCACGAGGTGACGAAGAAGTTCGGCGGTGCGGGCCTGCCCGACGACACCATCGACATCACCTTCACCGGCTCCGCGGGCCAGTCCTTCGGCGCGTTCGTGCCGCGCGGTGTCACCCTGCGCCTGGAGGGCGACGCCAACGACTACGTCGGCAAGGGCCTCTCCGGCGGCCGTGTGATCGTCCGCCCGGACCGGGGCGCCGACCACCTCGCCGAGTACTCGACGATCGCGGGCAACACCATCGCCTACGGCGCGACCGGCGGCGAGCTGTTCCTGCGCGGTCGCACCGGCGAGCGGTTCTGCGTCCGCAACTCCGGCGCGACGGTCGTCTCCGAGGGCGTGGGCGACCACGGCTGCGAGTACATGACCGGCGGTCACGCGGTGGTGCTCGGCGAGACGGGCCGCAACTTCGCGGCCGGTATGTCCGGCGGTATCGCGTACGTCATCGACCTGGACCGCGACAACGTCAACGTCGGCAACGTGGACGCCGTGGAGCCGCTGGACGACACCGACAAGCAGTGGCTGCACGACGTGGTCCGCCGCCACCAGGAGGAGACGGGCTCGACCGTCGCCGAGAAGCTCCTGGCCGAGTGGGACACCGCCGTCGAGCGTTTCAGCAGGATCATCCCCAGCACGTACAAGGCAGTG
Source organism: Streptomyces sp. NPDC044719 (assembly GCF_056433405.1). Classification (NCBI taxonomy): domain Bacteria; kingdom Bacillati; phylum Actinomycetota; class Actinomycetes; order Kitasatosporales; family Streptomycetaceae; genus Streptomyces; species Streptomyces sp. NPDC044719. The sequence goes on along the minus strand of NZ_JBWKHE010000005.1, from coordinate 331,960 downwards.
CTCGCCGCCAAGGACGCCGCCGAGCGAGCCGGTCTCTCCGAGACCGAGACCCACGAGAAGATGATGGAGGCGGCGATCAATGGCTGACCCGAAGGGCTTTCTGAACCACGGCCGCGAGGTCGCCAAGTCCCGCCCGGTCGAGGAGCGCCTCAAGGACTGGAACGAGGTCTACGTCCCCGGCTCCCTGCTGCCCATCATCAGCAAGCAGGCCAGCCGCTGCATGGACTGCGGCATCCCGTTCTGCCACAACGGCTGTCCGCTGGGGAACCTCATCCCCGAGTGGAACGACTACGCCTACCGCGAGGACTGGGCCGCCGCCTCCGAGCGGCTGCACGCGACGAACAACTTCCCGGAGTTCACGGGCCGTCTGTGCCCCGCTCCCTGTGAGTCGGCGTGTGTGCTCGGCATCAACCAGCCGGCCGTCACCATCAAGAACGTCGAGGTCTCGATCATCGACAAGGCGTGGGAGACCGGGGACGTCGCCCCGCAGATCCCGGAGCGCCTGTCCGGCAAGACGGTCGCGGTCGTCGGCTCTGGCCCGGCCGGTCTGGCCGCCGCCCAGCAGCTGACCCGGGCCGGTCACACGGTCGCCGTCTACGAGCGCGCGGACCGTATCGGAGGCCTCCTCCGCTACGGCATCCCCGAGTTCAAGATGGAGAAGCGGCACATCAACCGCCGTATCGAGCAGATGCGCGCGGAGGGCACCCGCTTCCGCACGGGCATCGAGATCGGCCGCGACCTGAAGGCGACGGACCTGAAGAAGCGGTACGACGCGGTGGTCCTGGCCGTCGGCGCGACCACGGCCCGCGATCTGCCGGTGCCCGGCCGCGAGCTCAAGGGCATCTACCAGGCCATGGAGTACCTGCCCCTGTCCAACAAGGTCCAGGAGGGCGACTTCGTGGCGCCCCCCATCACGGCCGAGGGCAAGCACGTCGTGGTCATCGGCGGCGGCGACACCGGCGCGGACTGCGTGGGCACCGCCCACCGGCAGGGCGCGGCCTCCGTCACGCAGCTGGAGATCATGCCCCGCCCGGGCGAGGAGCGGAACGCGGCCACTCAGCCGTGGCCGACTTTCCCGATGCTGTACAAGGTCACCTCGGCCCACGAGGAGGGCGGCGACCGCGTCTACTCGGTGTCGACGACCCACTTCGAGGGCGACGAGGACGGCAACGTCCAGTGGCTGCACCTCACCGAGGTGGAGTTCATCGACGGCAAGCTGACCCCGAAGCCGGGCTCCGAGCGCAAGATCCCCGCCCAGCTGGTCACCCTCGCCATGGGCTTCACCGGTACCGACCGCGACAACGGCCTGGTCGACCAGTTCGGCCTGGACCTCGACGAGCGGGGCAACATCGCCCGCGACGCCGACTTCCAGACCAACGTGCCGGGCGTGTTCGTCGCCGGTGACGCGGGCCGCGGCCAGTCGCTCATCGTGTGGGCGATCGCGGAGGGCCGCTCTGCCGCGCGCGGGGTGGACCGCCGGCTCACGGGCGTCAGCGAGCTGCCGGCTCCGATCCGCCCGACGGACCGTGCGCTGATGGTCTGAGCGCACCCCAGAACGTCCCGTACAAAGGCGTGCGGAACACAGACGGCGCCTGCCCTACAGTCCCCGACCGGACGACCGGGCAGGCGCTGTCGCATGTCCGCCTACTTGCCAGGGGCGATCCACGTGACGATGACGGCGGCAGCGACGCACAGCACGCCGGCCAGGGCGAGCCAGCGCGCGCACTCCACCAGCCGCCAGATGGTCTTCGTCCGCTTCTTCTCGTACCGCAGCAGCCTGCCCGCCTCCAGCAGGATCTCCTCACCCGGCCGCCCGTGCACGGCGACGACGCCCAGCCAGGATGCGGCGACGAGAGCGACGAACCCGGCGATCAGCAGCCCGATCACCCACCAGCGCGTGGGGTCCCCGAGCTTGCTCAGGTCCTCCTGGCCCTTGAGGACGAAGACGGCCGTGAGCAGGCCGGTGAGCGAGGCCAGGAAGTTCCGGTAGCCCTCGGCCTGTTGCAGCGCCGCCTGCAACTGCCGGTCCGGAGAGGCCGCCTCGCGTCCCCGGCGGTCCGCGTCGCGGAGCTGCCGGGGCGTGGGCGTGAAGGTCATGGCGTCGCTCCGGCGGACTGCCCGGCGCTGGGCGGCGGCGCGATGGTCAGCAGGGCACCACAGCCCAGGGGCTCGCTCGCGGGACGGTTCATGTGCAGGGTGCGGCACTGGCACACCGTGTAGTACGGCTCGGGCCCCGGCTCCTCGCGCCGGCCGAGGAAGCCGCCCTTGGCGACCAGGGGCTGTCCGAAGGTCCAGGTCCGCGTCATCGGGCAGGTGCAGACCGGGCAGGTCCCGGAGGCTTCGTACGAGGCGTCGTCGCCGTTGCTCCGGACGGCCCAGCGGAAGGCGAGGACACCGGGGTGGACGGCGTCGGGGTCGTACTCGATCGGGGGCGTCACTCGGGGGTGCCTTCCAGGTGCGGGGCGGGGGCGGGGAGTTCGAGGGAGAAGAGACCCGCGTACCGGGCCAGCCGATCGCGGACCTCGGCCTCGGACAGGTCCGTCTCCTCCGCGCAGAGCGCGATGTGGTCCTCGGAAACGGTGCCGGACAGGGCCGGGGCCCGGCCGGTGAGCTGCTCGGTGAGGATGATCAGGTCCTGCCAGTCAGGGACGCGGCCGGCCACCTCGCCCTCCGGCTCGCGGACGGTGACGTCCAGCCCGAGACAGGCGAAGGGGGCGTATCGGGCGTAGGTCTTGCCGAGGGACCAGCCGAAGCGGCCGGCGGTGCGGATGAGTTCGAGGGGGCCGAGGACGCCCTGCCCGAGCAGGCCGTCGTCGAACGCGACCAGGTCGAAAAGGTGCGGTGTGAAGTCCCGCAGGGCGGCGGCCTCGGGAGCGTCAGGGTCGCACGGGGTCGAGGGGGCGCCCAGCGGGGTGAACCGGCTCAGGCGTGCGAGGGACTCGGCGACCGTGCGGCGCGTACTGCGGGCATGCGCCAGCAACTGCTGAATCGTGAGCTCGGGAGCGAATCCCTTCCACACGGCGAGCGCTCTCGTGTCCTCGGAGGTCGCCTGCAGCTCCAGGACCTCGGCGGGGAGCCGGTCGACGGACAGGGGCAGATGGAGGTCCTCGCCGGTGAGCCTCTCCACGACATCGCCGACCGTCCGCCGTTCGACCACGCTGAGCTGAACCAGGGCAGCGGCCGGGATGCTGTACTCGCGCAGCCGTAGCGTCCCGCGGGACGGGAAGCTGCGGACCAGCGGGTGGTTCCCGGAAGCAAGCTGGCGGATCGTCTGGTCGATCCGGCCCTCGAAGTCCGCGGAGAGCAGCCCTGCCGCATCCAGGCGACGCAGAACGTCCTCGGCCTCCTGGAGATCGACCCTGGAGGCTGAGCGCTCGATCGGCGGGGGTGGGGCGCCGTCGCCCGTGAGGGCCTTGATGAACTCCCAGGGAGAGATGCGCTTCTCGCGGCTGCGCCGGACGGCGCGCAGCGCCGCGAGTGCCAGGCGGGGCGGAAGCCAGTCGGCCACCGCCTCCGGCGGCAGCGCGGCCTCGACGCCCGTCACCGGCGTGAGGGCGTTCACGCGTGCGGCCAGCTCACGGGGCCGAAGCCCCAGCTCGGCGGCGAACAGCAGCAACTCGACGAGCGACAGATCGTCGTCGCGGTACGCCGGCCTGCCCCCCGGGCCAACGAGGGAGCGGTTGAACAGCGGGCGTTCCGACGGCTGGAGCGGACCATGAGCGAGTGCCTCCTGCGACGGTTCCGTCCGCAGGCTGAAGCCCAGCGGCTCGAAGCGCCGGATCCGCGCCACCAGGTCACGGACGGAGACACTCGCGTCGGCCCGGGTGAGGATGTCGATGACGCGCAGCTCGCCGGGCCTCATGGGCCCCTCCGGGTCCAACTGCTCGTTCACCAGCAGCGTCGCGTCGGCAGGGGCGGGTGTCGAAGTGAGCAGGTCCTCGTCGAGTACGGGCGGGGCGGGCAGGTCGGGATTCCAGGCCCGGAGTTGCTCGAGCAAGGCCACGGCCCCACCCAGGGGAATCCGGTACCGCGCCGCGATCAGGAGCAGCGGCGCGTGCCGGGCCGGCTTGAGGCGGGGACTGACCTCCTCCGCACGGCGCACCGAACCGTAGGCGACGCAGAGGTCGATCAGTGCCCAGTTCGGCCGCACCGTGCGCAGCGCACGGATGTCCGGCGCGGCGGGAACGCAGAGCCCGGCGATCGCGTAGCGGCGCAGAGCCTTCAGGGTGCTGCCCACCGGTACCTCTGCCGCGCGGGCGGCGGCCAGAACCGTCTCCCACTCACGCGGCTCGGAGTTCTTCGGGAACAGAACGGCGTCCAGGCTGCGCGGTTCCGGATACCCGGCGGGCCGGAACGGCGGCCCCGCGTCGGGCACGCACAGCCGGGTGTCCTGCCACTTCCGCACCAGGGCGGCCTCGTGCTCCCCCAGGACCGAACGCCAGGCAGAGCCCGTGGTGCTGATGTCCGCGTCGACCGGCAGGCATCCCGCTGCCGTCAGGCTCACCGCGCGCGGCAGCTGATTGCGACGGGCCGTCCTCGGCGGATCGATGACGGCGGTGACATCAGGCGGCAACGAGTCGAGCACCTTGACGGCGAGCTGGGGAGAGAGGGTGGCGAGCTCCCACAACCAGGAGAGCGAGACCTCGGTCCACTGCGGCGTGGCCCTCTCCGTGGCCTCCAGGAGTTCTGTTGTCACCGCCGGAGCGTCCCAGGAGATGAGGCTGTTGCGGTCCACGCTGGGCTCGGGGCGGTGCCGCTCACGCAGGTTGACGATCCGTCCGTAGACCTCGGGCGCGTCCTTGATCACGACCCCGTCCAGCAGCCACTGGCCCTTGCCCTGCACCAGCCAGATGTCGCGGGCTCCCTGTACGGCGTCGTAGCGCCAGGGCTTCGGCGTCGGAGCGGTGAGCATGCCCGGCTCCCAGCGGGAGTGCTCCGGGACGGAGCCGGGAGCGTTGTCGGCGAACTCCCATGCCTCCACCTCGAAGTCCGCCACCCACAGGAAGGACTCGAGGGTCTCGATCAACGAAGGCCGCTGCGCCTGGTCCTGCCCCAGATACAGCCGAACCCGAGTCCCCCCGTCCAGCGCCACATGCGGATCCTCGCCGATCCGCAGCAGCCCCGAGCCCGACTGGATGTCGGCGCGCAACGGTTCCACCTGGGGTGCGCGGCCGTAGTGGTCGACCGGGCTCGTCCAGACGACCACCTCCTCGGCGAGCATGAAGTAGCTGAACACGCCGATGCCGAAGCGGGAGTTGAGGGGCATCTCGCCGAGTTCGGCGCGGCGCCAGTTGCGTCGTTCCTGGACGAACTCGGGGTCCTGCTCGTACCGCTTGCCGGCGCGGGCGAACATCGAGGTGAGCTTGGCGCGGTTCATGCCGGAACCGTTGTCCGTGCACTCGATGTAGGGCCTGCCGTCGGCGTCCCAGCCCTGCGTGAACGTGATCTTCGGCTGCCAGTCGGGCCCGGGCCGTCCCTGTGCCGCGCCGTACTGGCGTCGCATGTGACGGTAGCGGCAGGCGTCGAGCGCGTTCTGGTACAGCTCCCGCACCGCCAGCATCGGGTCGCCGTAGAGCTGGGTGCCCATCAGCAGGGGCCGGATCTCGTCCTCGGCCAGCCGGAAGCGCTCCAGCGGCTGCTTGTACCGTTCGGCGACGGGGACGAGCTGGTCGGTGGTGACGCGCTCGGGGAATCCGCGCAGCAGCGGCGGCGGGGTCGTGCGCTGCTTCTGCCACTCCTGGTGCAGGGAGCCCACGGTCGCGCTCGTGCGCGCGGCGAGTTCCTCGACGGCCACGTGCAGCGCAGGGTGGGGACAGGGGAAGCGGACGGTGAGCTCGTAGGCGCAGTCGTCCTGTTCGCCGAGGGGCGTCACGTCGTAGCCGAAGTCGGCCGACAGGGCGGCCACCACCTCGGCCGGGTCCAGGGGCTCATGCGCGCCGAGGTGGTCGACGAGGACGCTCGACATCCGGCGCGGATCGGCCGCCTGGAGACCGGCCGTCCACAGCAGCCGGGCGAGATCCGGGGCCCGCCACGAGTTCCCGGGCACCGGCGGATACGTGACCCATTCGTCGCCGCCGCGCGCGTCGTTGATGCGGGGGCTGGAACTCGGATGGACCGTCAGATGGCCGAGTACCTGCCGCAACTGCCCGTCGATGCCGAGCCTGGTCGCCTCCCTGACCGGTGCTGCCGCGGGGTCGGCGGCCGCGTCGAGGACCGCGCTGACCAGCAGGTCGAGGATCGTGTCCACGGCCGCGTAGTCGCCGGTGCGCTCCCAGAGCAGGTCCCAGTCCGTGATGAAGCGGTGCCGCAGCCAGTGGTCCGCTGCAGTGGTCTGCTCCTTGAGGCCACGGCGGCGCAGGGTCGCGACGGTGCGCCTGACCTGGGAGTGCGCGCGGGACACGTCATGGGCGGCGTCCCGCACCAAGCGGTCGTGGCCTTCGAGAGCGTCGTCCGCCGTGCTTTTGACGTCCATGCCCTCGGGCATCGTCCGGCGCAGCTCCTCGAGCGCGATGGCGACGATGCCCTCCTGCACCACGGGCGCGGCGAGCAGCGCCGCGGTCTCGGCGGGCGAGAGCAGGTCACGGCCCTCCAGACGGGCCCCCTTCACCAGGATCTCCGTCCGCTCGACCACCCGTACCGGATACGTCGGGTCGGCCCACGGGTCGTCGCGGTGCGCGCCCTCGGTGGAGAGGGAGTCCACGATGTGCTCCACGAGCGCGCCGAGCCGCTTCTTGACCCGTTGGTGCACGGCGTCGGTGCCCGAGGTGTACTCCCACAGGCTCGACTGCTCGATCATGGTGGTCCACCGGTACGCCTCCTGCGCGCCCTCGCACAGCACGGGCCCGGGGCCGTCCGCGTTCAGCCCGTGCGGGAAGTACCGGTCGACGGTGGGCGGTCTGACCCCCGCGTCGGAGGCGTTCCTGCGCACAGCGGACCGCGTGTACCGGACGAGGTCGGCGAAGGTGGTCGGCTGGGTCGTCGGCGCCAGCGCCTTGGCGAGGGCGCGGCCGAACCAGCTGCCTTCCTGGGGGTCGGCGTAGGAGCGCTCGCCCCGGCCGCAGCTGTACAGCCAGTACACGTCCTCGGCGGCCGAGAGCACCGTCGCGATGCTCTGCTGGGCCAGGGGCGTGGGCTCCTCGGTGCGGCAGGTGTCCAGGCACACCACCGTGGTCACACCGGGCGGCAGACCGTCGAGCAGTCCCTCGGGGTCGGCGGCTATGAGCGTGCGGTCGAGCAGGGACCGGCCGCCCGCCGGGTCCGCGCGGCCCGGCTGTACGTCGGCGGGCAGGAGATGGTCCCGCTTGCCCACGGTCGTACCGTGACAGGAGATGTAGAGGAACGCGGTGTCGCCCGGGGAGCACTCGTCGAAGAACTCCTGGAGGGCGCCGAGCAGTTCGAAGCCGCCCGGGTCGTTTAGCGGCCTCACCTCGTAGTGCGACTGGCGCAGCGCACGGCTCACGAGCTCGACGTCCTCGACGGCGCTCTCCAGGGCGGGGAAACGCCGGGCCAGATGCTCGTCCCGCTCCAGCGCGGGGGTCCGCCCCACCCCGACGACCAACGCCCGCCGTGTGCCTGCCCCAGCGGCCTCGGTTTCTCCAGGTTTCACTCGTCCCCCCACGCATTTCACGAGTAGGACATCATCGCAGAGCGTGGGGGCCGTGGTGCCGTCCTTCCGGCGGCCGGCCGGTGTCGCAGGTCCTCAGCCGTTCCCGCTCCCGTTCCGGTCCGGCCAGACCTGGATGTGGTCCTCCTCCAGCTCCAGCAGCACCCGGTCCGCCATGCCCAGCGCCGTCGTGTACTCGTCCGGCAGCTGCAGGCGGCCCGCGCGGTCGAGCATCGCGTACTCGCGGGCCACCAGGGACTCCTGGCCCGCCTCGTCGACCTCCGTGCGGCGCAGTACCTCCGTCGAGGTGCGGCCGTCGCGGATGGCCACCGTGCGGCGGACCTCACCGGCGACCGCCTGGTCGTGCGTGACGATGACGATCGTCGTGCCCAGCTCCTCGTTGGCCCGGCGGAACGCCGCGAAGACCTGCTGCCCGGTCGCCGAGTCCAGTTCGCCGGTCGGCTCGTCGGCCAGCAGTACGGCGGGTGCGTTGGCCAGGCCGACGGCGATCGCGACGCGCTGCTGCTGACCGCCGGACATCTGCCCCGGACGCCGGTCCCGGCAGTCGGCGACACCGAGCATGGCCAGCAGGTCGTCCGCCCGTCCGGCCCGTTTCCGGCGCGAGCCGCCCGCCAGTTGCATGGGCAGGGCGACGTTCTGCGCCGCCGTCAGATAGGGCAGCAGATTGCGTGCCGTCTGCTGCCAGACGAAGCCGACCACCTCGCGCCGGTATCGCAGCCGCGCCTTGGCGTCCATCGTCAGCAGATCGCGGCCCGCGACCCTCGCGGCGCCCGCGGTCGGGACGTCCAGGCCCGCGAGGATGTTCATCAGCGTCGACTTGCCGCTGCCGGACGCCCCCACCAGGGCCATCAACTCGCCCTCCCGCACCAGCAGATCGAGCCCCTGGAGCGCCTGCACCTCCATGGCGTCCCCGCCCCCGCGCTTGGCGAAGATCCGCACCAGCCGGTCGCAGGCGATCAGTGCGTCGTGCCCGTAGGCGGGCCGGTCGCGGTGGTGCGCCGCGCGCCGCTCCAGCTCCGCCAGGGACTCCGTCGTACCGCTCATCGCATGTCTCCTGCCCTGAGGTGAGTGATCGGTGTCCGGCGGCCCGCCCACCAGGCCTGTGCGACGGCCACCGCCCCCGCCAGCAGCACCGCGCCGGCGGCGGGCAGGGCCAGCGACCACACATCGGCCCGCAGCGCGGCACCCCCCGGCGCCGTCACGACGGACGCGTCGGGCAGCGCCAGCCGGTCCAGGTCGATGCCGGGGGCGAGCAGCCCCACCGTGGCCCAGCCGACGGCCATGCCCCCACCGGCCGCGAGCAGCGCCAGGGGCACCGCCTCCAGGCCGAGCAGCTGCCGCCCCTGGCGGGCCGTCAGGCCCAGGGTGCGCAGCCGGGCCAGCAGCGCGGCCCGTTCCGGAGCGGACCGCAGCAGACCGAGCACCAGGGCGAGCAGGGCGTACCCCGCGCCCGCCACGACGGCCCAGACGTAGATCCGCTCGGCGCCCGCCTGCAACGGCGAGTCGGACAGCGCCGCGCGTTCCTCGCCGCGCACCGTCACGGACAGGTCCGCCCCGGTGCCGCTCATGGCCGCCCGCAGCGCCTTCGTGTCGATCCCCGCTCCGGTCGCCAGCAGGGTCGAAGCACCTGCGGAACCCTTCAGCCCCGCCGCGTCGACGAGCAGGAACTCGCCCTCGGGGACGGCCGGGGTGCGGGGACGCACCGCCGTGATCCGCACCGTGACGGCTCCGTCCGGCAGCACGATCCGGTGCGGGGTCCGCCCCAGCCGCTCGGCGACATCGGGGGAGGAGACGGCGTTCAGCACCTCGCTGTCGGCCCTCAGCCGGTCGGCCGTGAAACCCCCGAGTCCCGTCTGCCCGGCCAACTCCGCGTACCTCTGCGGGTCGACCTTCACCACGGGAAGCGACCGCGTCTCATCGGACTCGCGCTCCGCGGCGTACTCGATGCCCACGGCCGTGACCTGCCGTACACCCGCGACCTCCCGAACCGTCCGCTCGAGACCCGCAGGCAGCGGGCCGCCGTCGGTCGTGGAGATCCGTGCGTCCGCGCCCGTCTCCAGCAGCGCCGCCCGGTCCCGGGCGTCCGCCACGCCCGCCAGCACGGAACCCCCGAACGCGGCCGTCGTCAGCGCCGTCAGCAGGGCGAGCAGCGGCAGCGCGGCGACCGCCGCCGGTGAACGGCCCGCGCGGGCCAGCGACAGGAACCCGACCACGCCGCGCAGCCGCCCGGCCGGGCCGGCGGCCCACCGCAGGGGCAGCGGACACAGCCGTACGAGGACCAGCGCGGCGACCAGACCGACGAGCACCGGGGCGGCGCTCACCAGCAGATCGCCCGATCCGGCCGTACCGCGGCGGCGCAACGCCGCCACCGAGCCGACGGCCAGCACCACCAAGGTCAGTTCGGCGACGGTCCGGCGCCCGCCGGGCCTGGCGTGGGTGAGGTCGTCTCGCTCCCGGTGCGCCCGCGGCCTGCGATGCGCCACGGCCGCGCGCACCGGCAGCCCTCCACAGGCGAGCAGGGCCACGGCGCCCGCCCCGAGCACGGCGGGCAGCGGCCGGGCCCCGTCCACGGCGAGTACGGCGAGCAGCAGACCGCAGGCCGCGGCGGGCACCGCCGGTACCGCGGTCTCGGCCAGCAGCCGCCCGGCGATGCCGCTCAGGGAGCCGCCCCGGGCCCGCAGCAGGGCGAGTTCGACGTCGCGGCGGGCGGCGGCCACACCGGCGCTCATCACCAGGACGACGACGGCGACCGCGGCGATCCCGAAAGCCGCGACGGCCACCACGGGCGTGATCGCGTCACGGGTCGCCGCGTAGGAGTCGACGACCCGCTCCAGGCCGGTGGACAGCTGCGCCGTCGGACCGGCGGCCCCGCGCATCCGCACCAGCCCGGGCCCGTTCTCCAGGGACGCGACCCCGTCGACGAGTGCGGGGGCGTCCCCCGCGGTGAGCTTCCCGGCCGCGGGCGCGAGCCGCCAGTACCTCTCCGGCTCGCCCTGGCCGTCGAGCAGCGCCGGTGCGGCCCCGGGCGCCAGCAGGACGCCCGCCTCCCAGTAGAACTGCGGCGGCCGTGCGCCGTTGCCGGCCAGGGCCGGTGTGCGCAGGATCGGTTCCGCGGACCAGTAGCTCCGCTGCGGGTGCCGGGGTTCGAGGACGCCCGTGATCCGCACGGTCAGCGGCCCGCCGGGGAAGCCGGCCAGGGTGAGCTCGGAGCCGGCCCGCAACCGCAGCGTGCGGGCGGTCTCGGCGGTCACGGCGCCTTCCACCACCCGGGTGTCCACGGTCACCGATGTGCCGGCGGTGGGCAGCCGGCCCTCCCGCACGGTGGCGTGGCCGGCCGCTCCCGACTGCGCGAACAGGGTGAACCGGGGCGGCAGCCCGTCGGGCCGGGGCAAGGACGCGTCCAGGGCCTCCAGGCTCTTCGCGGTGCGCACCCCGTACGCCGACTCGGCCGGGTCCGCGCGCAGCGGTTCGGGCAGCAGCGACCGCGCCGTGCCGTCGATGGCCGCGAGTGCCTCCGGCCGGACCGCGTTCGCACGGGCCTCGTCGGGCCGTTCGAGACCGGGTGCCGGTGCCTTCAGCTCCAGCACGGTGGACTCGGGGGCGGCGGTGGTGAGGGCCTCACGCAGCCCGTCCGTCTCGTACGCCTCGACGGCCCGGGGCAGGACGGCCGCGAGGAACGCCGTGACCAGCACCAGCAGACCGAAGGCGACAGCGGACACCGGAGCGGTCCGCAGCCGGGTCCGCACCCAGGGCGCGCCCTGTGCGTCCTTCGGCATCTCAGTCCTCCCCCTGATGGCGGAGCGCGACCGCCGGCTCGGCACGGCGCAGCGCCGACGCGGCGGTGATCAGCAGCAGCGGGGCGGCCACGCCCGCGACGAGCAGCGCCACCCGGAACAGCGGCAGTTCGACGAGGACGGGCGGGACCGGCCGCGCCGCGTCGGAGGTCAGCACGATCAGCGGGACGACGGCCCGGGTCAGGACGGCACCGAGACCGAGCCCGGCGAGCAGGCCGACGCCGATGAGCAGGCTCTGCTCCGTGGCGACCAGCCGGGCGAGATCCCGTCGGGGCGCGCCCAGCGCTCGCAGCACCGCGAACTCGGCCGACCGCTCCCGCCGCGCACCGGCGGCGCTCACCGCGAAACCCCCGGCGGCGAGGAGGGCCGCGGCCACCGCCACCGCCGTCAGCGCCGAACGCGGCCCGGAGCCGAGGGGATCCCGCAGCAGCTCGGCCGCGGTCTCGTCCCGCACGAGCACCTGGCTCGATCGCAGGTCGGGGCGCGCCCGCAGCGCGGCGGCGATCTCGGCGGCCTTGCCCGGGCCGGCGCTCACCCACCACTCGGTGGGGGAGAGCGGCGCACTGGCCCGCTGGGCCAGCACGGCGTCGACGGCCCGCAGATCAAGCAGCAGCGCCCCGCCGGTCACGGCTTCTCCCGCCAGGCCGGTGGCGGCGGTGGGCAGCTCCTCGACCGACCGTACGATCCGCACCCGCAGCTCCTCCCCGGACAGCGGGACGTCGATGGTGTCGCCGGTCTCGGCCCCCGCCGCCCGCAGGAAGCCCCGGGTGGCGACGGCGGCGAGGTCCCGCGGTGTTTCGGCCCCGGTGGTGCCGACGCGGACGGTGTAGATCGACGGGGCGATGAAACTCTCGTCGCTGCCGGCGCCGGTGCCGTACGACACGGCCAGCGGCGCGTTCCCCGACGCGGCGGGCCTCGCGGCCTCGCGGGCGACGACCTCGCCGTTCTCCGTCACGACCTCCTCGCCCTGCCAGCGTGTCCCGGCGGGTACCGGGACGGTCCGCGCGGAGTCGTCGCGTCCGGTGGCCAGCAGCCGTTCCACGGTGAACCGGTGTCTCTCGGAGCGGCCGACGGGAGAGGTGTCGTCGAGCTGAAGTCCGGTCACCCGCAGTGGTCCGGCCGGGGCGGCGCGGCGGCCCGTCGCCGTCACGTCCAGGTCGAGGGTGATCCGGTGCGCCCGGCCGTCCACCGGGACGTTCCCGGCGCCCAGCCGGTAGCCGATGCCGTACCGGTCCTCGACGACCACCGTGAGCTGGGGCGCGCGGCCGGAGGGGGAGCGTCCCGTCCGGGTCCCCGCGTCGGTGATCCGCACGTCGAGGCCGAGCCGCCGGGTGCCCTCGGGGAGCCGTACCGCGCGGTGGGTGTCCGGCGCGGGCGGTGCCAGGGCCCGCAGCAGTTTCGCCGGGGGCTCGTCGGCGAGATCGCCGCGCATCAGCATCCCGTCCCCGGCGTGGCCGGTGTCCAGGGCGAGGACCGTCGCCTCACGGTCGCGGGAGAGGGCCAGGGTGGCGCGGTGCGCGGGAGCGGCGTCCCGGGATCCGGGCAGCGCGGCGTAGAGACCGGTCTGCCCGGGGCTGCCCGGCCGGTAGTCGAGGACCCGGAGGGAGGCGCCCGTCCTGAAGTCGGCCTGGTCGTCCTGCGACCGGTCCCAGGACGCGCCGTGCCCGATCGCCAGCATTCCGGTCGCCACGGCGATGACCAGCAGCAGCACCGGACCCGCCCCGCGCAGCGGACGCCGGCTGAACTGCCACCCCGCCAGCGCCGCCGGCAGCCCGCGCCCGCTCGCGGACCGCCGCTCCGCGAGCCGGGCCGCGAGCGGCAGCAGACGCAGCGTCAGGACCGTGCCCGCCAGCAGCGCCAGCGCGGGCGCCGCGACCAGCAGCGGATCGATGCCCAGCTCCCCGGCCCGGTCCCGGCTCAGCACTCCGCCACCGGCCGCGTCGGTCTGCCGGCCGAGTTGCCAGTACGCCACGCCCGCGATCAGCAGCAGCGCGACGTCGGCTCCGGCGCGCACGGGCGCGGCCGACGTCGCGGCCCGGACGCGCCGCAGCCGTACGGGCGTGCTCGCCGTCGCCGCCAGCGCGGGTGCCACGACCGCCACCGCGCACGCCGCCGCCACCCCGCCCGCGACCAGCCAGACCCGGCCCGCCGGGACGGCGTCGAGCCGCAGCCCGATCCGGTCGAGCGAGGACCACCGCGCCAGCAGCCGGGCCAGCGGGCCGGACAGCAGCGCGGCACAGACGGCGGCCGGCACCGCGAGCAGCAACGCCTCCAACGCGGCCAGCCCCGCGATCCGGCCGCGCGATCCGCCCCTGGCCCGCAACAGCTCGGTCTCGCCCGCCCGCTCGCCGTCCAGCAGCCGGGCCACCAGCAGCAGCGCGTACCCGGCGAGCAGCACCAGCTGCACGGAGACGATCATCAGCGTCGACCGGGCCACCAGCAGGGCCCGCCCGGTCCGGTCGAGCACCTCGGGGAGATCGGTGCGCACGTCCGCCTCACCCCCGAGCGCCGGGTCCTCGCGCAGCGCCCCGGCCGCGCGCACGGCGGCCGCGCGGAGCGCGCCGATGCTGTCGGTGGTGACGGTCCGGTAGTCGGCCGTCGCCACCCAGCCGGTGCCGTCCGCGGAGACGCGGCCGGAGGCGAGCACCGACGCGTCGGCCAGCAGCGGCCCGTACGTGGTGAAGGCGACGGTGCGCACGCCCTGGCCGCCGAGGGTGTCCGCCTGCCAGTAGGGATCGGTGCTGTCGGCCGCCCGGTACACGCCGCTCACCCGTACCCGGAGCGGCTCGCCGCCCAGCCGGTCGGTGAGCGTGACGCGCGCCCCGGGCCGCAGTCTCAGCCGGTCGGCCGCGGCCTCGGGAAGGGCGACGGGCACGGCTTCGCCGCGCGCCGCCGGCGCGGGGCCCGGCAAGCTGCCCGAGACCAGCCTGATCCGCGACCGGTCCAGGGCGGCGAGGTGCGTGAGGTCCGGCTCCCCGGCGCGCCTGTCGGCGTCCTGGAGGGAACGGGGCAGCGCGTACGGCCCGGACCGCTCCAGCGCCCGCACGGTCACCGGCAGCCCGCCGAACGCCTCCCGCGCTCCGCGCACCACCGCCCGCCGCGCAGCGTCCCGTCGCTCCCGGGGCACGTCCGCCTCGATGACGAGGGAGGCGGAGGCCGCGGCCCGTCCGCTCAGGGTGCCGCGCAGCGCCGCGTCCCCGACGGAGCCGGAGAAGGCCGTGAGGGCGGCGAGCACCGAGGTGGTCAGCAGGACGGCGAGCAGGGCGGCGGTGAGGAGCGGCCGGTGCGCCCGCAGGCGCAGCAGCAGTAGGCCCGTCACGCTTCCCCCACCCCCGTGGCAACCGCATTCCCCAACTCGGCATGCATATCACGGAGTTACCTGCCAGGCACATGCGTTCGAGCGTGGGTTGTTCCACCCTTGACCATCCGGACCGGTTCCGTATGAGATGCGGTGATGACCGAGAACACCAGCCCGGGGCCCGGCGCCGCCCTCGCCGACGACCCGTCCGGCGAGCCGATGCTGCGGGTGGCGGACCTGCACCATTCCTACGGCACGGGTGCCGCGACCGTGCACGCGCTGCGCGGGGCCTCCTTCGCCGTCCGGCGAGGTGAACTGGTCGCCCTCAAGGGCCGTTCGGGCTCCGGCAAGACGACGCTGCTCCATATGATCGGCGGACTGGACTCCCCGCAGAGCGGCCGTGTCGTCGTCGACGGCACCGATCTGTCGGCGCTGAGCGGGAGCGAGCTGCTGGAACTGCGCCGCGACCGGATCGGCTTCGTCTTCCAGTCCTTCGGGCTGATCCCCATCCTCACCGCCGCCGAGAACGTGGGCGTGCCGCTGCGGCTGCGCCGGGCCGAACCGCGCGAACGCGAGGAACGGGTGGCGCTGCTCCTGGCCCTGGTGGGCCTCGCCGGCCACGAGACACAGCGGCCCGCCGAGCTCTCCGGCGGGCAGCAGCAGCGGGTAGCCATCGCCCGCGCCCTCGCCAACCGCCCGGCCCTGCTGCTCGCCGACGAGCCGACCGGCCAGCTCGACGCCGCGACCGGCCTGGCGGTGATGGAACTGCTGCGGGCCGTGGTCCGCAGCGAGGGCGTCACGGCCCTCGTCGCCACCCACGACCCCCAACTCCTCGGCCTGGCCGACCGGGTGCTGGAACTGAGCGACGGAGTGGTCGTCGAGGGCTGAGGGCTCCGCCGGAAGTGGGAGGGTGGGGCCATGGTCGCGATCAGTCTGAGCAAGGTCCAGGAGACCGCCCCCACCCTGGTGAGCCTCTACAAGAGCGCCGGTGTGTCCCTCACGAAGCACGGCCTCGACGGGCTGCGGGCCGCGGTCTATCTCGTGGTCGACTACTCCGGCTCGATGCGGCCGTACTACCGGGACGGCAGCGTGCAGGCGCTCGCCGACCGGGTGCTCGGGCTGTCGGCGCACCTCGACGACGACGGCGTCGTGCCGGTGGTGTTCTTCTCCACCGACGTCGACGCCGAGACCGAGATCGCCCTGGCCGGCCACGAGGGACGGATCGACCGGATCGTGGCCGGGCTCGGGCACATGGGCAAGACCAGCTACCACCTGGCCATGGACGCCGTCATCGACCACTACCTCGACAGCGGGGCGACGCAGCCCGCCCTCGTGATCTTCCAGACCGACGGCGGCCCCATCAACAAGCTCGCCGCCGAGCGGTATCTGTGCAAGGCGGCGAGGCTGCCCCTGTTCTGGCAGTTCATCGGCTTCGGCGACCCGGGCAGCAAGCAGTTCGACTTCCTGCGCAAGCTGGACGAGCTGGCCGTGCCGGGCAAGCGGATCGTCGACAACGCCGGTTTCTTCCACGCGGGCGAGGACCCGCGGAAGGTGCCGGACACCGAGTTGTACGACCGCCTGGTGGGTGAGTTCCCCGCGTGGCTCGCGTCGGCCAGGGCGGAGGGGATCGTGCTACCGGCCTGACGTCACGCGTCCAGGCGGTTGAACTGGTCCTCCGTGAGGGTGAGTTCGAGGGCGGCCGCGTTCTCCGTGAGATGGGCCGGGGACGAGGTGCCCGGGATCGGGATCACGTTCGGGGCGCGGTGCAGCAGCCAGGCGAGAGCGGTCTGGGCCGGGGTCGCGCCCAGTTCCGCGGCGACCTGGGCGACGGAACCGTCCGTCCGGGCGTGCTCGCCCATCGCCACCGGGAAGTACGGCAGGAACGCGATCCCGAGCGCGGCCGTGCGGTCGACCACCGGATCGTGGCCCCGCGTCGCCAGGTTGTAGACGTTCTGCACGCTTGCGATCGGCGCGATCGCCGAAGCCGCCTCAAGCTCCTCCACCGTCACCTCGGACAGCCCGATGTGCCGGATCTTGCCCTCCTCCTGGAGCCTCTTCAGCGCGCCGACCTGGTCGGCGAGCGGGTACTCGGGGTCGATCCGGTGCAGCTGGAACAGGTCGATGCGGTCGGTGCGCAGCCTGCGCAGGCTCAGCTCGGCCTGCTGGCGCAGATAGGCCGGGTGGCCGTGGGTGATCCACTCCGTGGGGCTCGGGCGTACGACCCCGGCCTTCGTCGCGACCACGATGCCGTCGCGGTACGGGTGCAGAGCCTCGGCGAGCAACTCCTCGTTGGTGCCGAGGGCGTAGGCGTCGGCGGTGTCGAAGAAGGTCACACCGAGATCGACCGCCTTGCGCAGCAGGGCGATCGCCTCGGGGCGGTCGGTGGGCGCGGTCCAGATGGGGGCGGTCATGCCGGAGCGCTCGTGCGGGGCGTTCGCCAGGCGCATCGCGCCGTACCCGATCCGCCGTACCGGGAGGTCGCCGCCGAGCTGGAATATCGTCGTGTTCGTCATGGCTGGGACGCTATGAGCTCACATGGATGTGAGGTTCAAGCCGATGTGAGGGGGTTCACTTGAAGATCGGGCAGCTCTCCCGGGAGACCGGCGTCAGTGTCCGGCTGCTGCGCTACTACGAGGAACAGGGGCTGCTCGACGCCGACCGCACCCCGGGCGGCCAGCGGGTGTACGCCGACGACGCGCCCGTGACCGTACGCCGTATCCGGACGCTCCTCGACGCGGGCCTGCCCACCCGGGTGATCCGGGAGGTGCTGGACTGCGTGTGCGGTGCCGCCACCGAGATCGAGCCGTGCATGACCCCTTTGCTCTTGGACCAGCTGAACGGCATCGAGGAACGTATCGCCCGGTTGGAGGACTCGCGCCAGTCGCTGAACCGCCTCCTCGCCCCCTTGGCCTAGCCGCCCCCTGGTCCCCTTGGCCTAGCCCCCTCCTCGCCCCGTTTGCACCGTCGCGATGCCGTGCCACGCTGGGAAGGATCCGACGGGGAGGCGACGACGTATGGGCGACGACGGCGCACGACGGGTGTACGGGACGGCCTCCGCTCGCAGGAGACCTCCCGCCGGCAAGGGCGAGCAGCTCGCCGACTGGGCGGACGGACGGCTCGGGCTCTACGGGCTGGCCAAGGCCAACATGCGCAAGGTCTTCCCCGACCACTGGTCCTTCATGCTGGGCGAGGTCACCCTCTACAGCTTCGTCGTGCTGATCCTCACGGGCGTCTACCTCACCCTGTTCTTCGAGCCCAGCATGCAGGAGGTCGTCTACAACGGCTCCTACACCGAGCTCAACGGCGTCCTCATGAGCAGGGCCTTCGAGTCCACGCTGGACATCAGCTTCGACGTGCGCGGCGGCCTGCTGATCCGGCAGATCCACCACTGGGCGGCGCTGGTCTTCATCACCGGCATGCTGGTGCACATGATGCGGGTGTTCTTCACGGGCGCCTTCCGCAAGCCGCGCGAGCTCAACTGGGTCTTCGGCTGGACCCTGCTGATGCTCGGCATCATCACCGGCCTCACCGGCTACTCGCTCCCCGACGACCTGCTCTCCGGCACCGGCATCCGCTTCGCGCAGGGCGCGATCCTGTCGATCCCGATCGTCGGGACGTATCTGTCGTTCTTCCTCTTCGGCGGGGAGTTCCCGGGCGAGGACATCATCTCCCGGCTGTACCCGGTCCACATCCTGCTGCTGCCCGGGATCATGCTGGGCCTGGTCACCGCCCATCTGATCCTGGTCTTCTACCACAAGCACACCCAGTTCCCGGGCCCCGGCCGCAAGGAGCGGTCGGTCGTCGGGATGCCTTTCCTGCCGGTCTACATGGCCAAGGCGGGCGGCTTCTTCTTCCTCGTCTTCGGCGTCCTGACGGTGATGGGCGCGCTCGCCCAGATCAACCCCGTGTGGGCCTTCGGGCCCTACCGCCCCGACCTGGTCACCACGGGCGCCCAGCCCGACTGGTACCTCGGGTTCTCCGAGGGCCTGATCCGGGTGATGCCGGGATGGGAGATCAACCTCTGGGGCCACACGCTCGTCCTGGGCGTGTTCATCCCCTTCTCGCTCTTCCCGCTGATCCTGCTCGCCCTCGGCCTCTATCCCTTCATCGAGGCGTGGATCACCGGCGACAAACGCGAGCACCACATCCTGGACCGGCCGCGCAACGCGCCCGTGCGCACCGGCCTGGGCGTGGCCTGGCTGACCCTGTACGCGGTGCTGCTGATCGGCGGCGGCAACGACATCGTGGCCACCCATCTGCATCTGTCCATCAACGTGATCACCTGGTTCGTGCGGATCGGTGCCTTCGTGCTGCCCGTCCTCGCCTTCATCGTCACGAAGAAGATCTGCATGGGCCTCCAGCGCCGCGATCGCGCCAAGGTGCTGCACGGCAGGGAGACGGGCACGATCAAGCGGCTGGCGAACGGCGAGTACATCGAGCTGCACGAGCCCCTCGCGCAGAGCGAGCTGTTCACCCTCACCCAGCACGAGCAGAACCCGCCGTACGAGATGGGGCCCGAGGTCGACGAGGGCGGGGTCCGCCGCAAGGTCAAACGGTCCGAGCGGCTGCGGGCCCGGCTCGCGAAGGCCATGTTCGGTCCCGACGCGCGGATCGAGAAGCCGACGGTGGAGGAGTACCGGGAGATCACCAGCGGCGATCACCAGCCGCACTGACGACCAGGGCCCGGCACTCCCCGGGGTCGCCCCAGGCGGTGCGCAGGGCCCGGGCCTTGGTCAGCCACAGCGACAGGTCGTACTCCGCCGTGTAGCCGATCGCGCCGTGCAGTTGCAGCGCGGTACGGGCGGTGCCGTACGCCGCCTCGCACGCGGCGACCTTGGCGGCGGCGACATCGGCCGGGCGCATGGTCAGCGCGGCGCCGAACACCAGCGGGCGCGCGAACTCCAGGGCGATCTTCGCGTCGGCCAGCCGGTGCCGGACCGCCTGGAACGAGCCGACGGGCACCCCGAACTGGCTGCGCTGCTTGACGTACGCGACGGTTCTGTCGAGCAGCGCGAGGCCTACGCCGAGGGCCTGGGCGGCGGTGGCGAGCCGGGCCCAGGCGAGGGCCTGGTCCGTGGCGGTGCCGAGGGCCTCGCCGCCGGGGGAGAGGGGGGTGAGACGACGGGCGGGGTCGAGGGAGGGGCGGACGGGGCCGTGGCCTGGGGAGATCCGTATGCGGTCGTCCGCCCAGGAGAGACGGAGGGTGGCTGCGTCGCCGTCGAGGGCGTACGGGCCCTGCGGGGGCTGTGGCCGGGGCGGGTGATGAGGTTCATGCGACGTATGCGGTCCATGCCCGCGCTTCGGCCGGGGGCCGTGCGTCCCCCGCGGCGCGCCCGGGCCGGGCGGGGCCACCGTCGCCATCGTCCTGCCGGACGCCAGTCCCGGCAGCAGCCGCTCGGCGATCCCCGGCCCGGCCCCCGCGAGCAGCACCGCCGCCGTGATCGTCTCGACCAGCGGCCCCGGTACCGCGTGGCGGCCCAGCTCCACGAACGCGACGGCCGATTCGACCGGGCGCGGGCCCAGCCCCTCGTACGCCTCCGGGATCGCCAGCGCGAACACCCCGGCCTCCGCGACCCGGGACCACAGCACCCGCCCTCTCGCATGGTCGCCCCGGCTCCAGTCCCGGACCACCGCCGGGGTGTCGGCCGCCGTCAGCAGGGCGTCCAGTGAGGCGGAGAAGGCGCGTTGCTCGGGATCGAGGAGGAAACGCATCAGCGGCGCCCCTTCGGCAGGCCGAGCAGGCGCTCGGCGATGATGTCGCGCTGGATCTCGTTCGTGCCCGCGTAGAGGGGCCCGGCGAGTGCGAAGACGTACCGCTCCGCCCAGTCGGTGTCCGCCATCTCACCCTCCGGGCCGAGGAGGTCGAGGGCCGTCTCCTGCAGCGCGAGGTCCAGTTCGGACCAGAAGACCTTGTTGAGGCTCGCCTCCGGGCCGACCGTCTCGCCGTCCAGGAAACGGGCGGCCACCGCGTACGTGAAGAGCTGGTAGGCCCGCGCGCCGATCAGGGCGTCGGCCACCCGGTCCCGCGCCGGCACCGCACGGCCCCGCTCCCGCCACAGCCCCTCCAGCCGCCCGGCGGCGGCGAGGAACCGGCCGGGGGAGCGGAGCATCAGCCCGCGTTCGTTGCCCGCCGTCGACATCGCGATCCGCCACCCCTGGCCGGGTGCGCCGATCACGTCCTCGTCGGGCACGAAGACCTCGTCGAGGAACAGCTCCGCGAACGCCGGCTTGCCGTCCAGACGGGCGATCGGGCGGACCGTGACACCGGGGGCGCGCAGGCCGAACATGAGGTACGTCAGGCCCTGGTGGGGTCTCGGGGTGTCGGGGTCGCTGCGGAACAGGCCGAAGGCGCGGTCGGCGAACGCGGCGCGCGAGGACCAGGTCTTCTGCCCGCTCAGCAGCCAGCCGCCGTCCGTGCGCACGGCCCGCGCCCGCAGCGATGCCAGATCCGACCCGGCCTCGGGCTCCGACCAGGCCTGCGCCCAGATCACCTCGCCGGAGGCCATCGAGGGCAGCACCCGTGCCCGCTGCTCCTCGGTGCCGTGGTCGAGGAGGGTCGGGGCGAGCAGCTGGATGCCGTTCTGGCTGACCCGTCCCGGGGCGCCCGCCGCGTAGTACTCCTCCTCGAAGAGCAGCCACCGCAGCAGACCGGAGTCCCGTCCGCCGTACGCCGACGGCCAGTTGACCACCGACCAGCGGTCCGCGGCCAGCTCCGCCTCCCAGGCGCGGTGCGCGGCGAAACCCTCCGCGGTCTCCAGCGAGGGCAGCGGCTCGCGCGGCACATGCGCGTGCAGCCACTCCCGCGCCTCGGTGCGGAACTCCTCGTCCGCCGGGGAAAACGCGAGGTCCACGACCACCCTCCTTCCCTAACAAGTGTTTGGTAGGTTAGCGTGAGCCCATGACAGACGTCGAGAGCCCGACGTACGTGCCCGGTCACGGCCTGCTGACGGGCCGGACCGCCGTCGTCACCGCGGCGGCCGGCGCGGGGATCGGCGGGGCCACGGCGCGGCGCCTCCTGGAGGAGGGCGCGCGCGTGCTGATCAGCGACGCGCACGTGCGGCGGCTCAAGGAGCACGAGGCGGAACTGGCCGCCGAGTTCGGGCAGGCGTCGGTCTCCGCCGTGCCCTGCGACGTCACCGACGAGACGCAGGTGCGCGCGCTCTTCGACACGGCCGTACGGGAGCACGGCCGCCTCGACGTCGTGGTCAACAACGCCGGTCTCGGCGGCACCGCGGATCTCGTCGACATGACCGACGACCAGTGGTCCCACGTCCTGGACGTGACGCTGAACGGCACGTTCCGGTGCGTGCGGGCCGCACTCCGCCATATGAAGGAGACCCATGGCGGCGTGATCGTCAACAACGCCTCCGTCGTCGGCTGGCGCGCCCAGGCCGGGCAGGCCCACTACGCCGCCGCCAAGGCCGGCGTGATGGCCCTGACCCGCTGCGCGGCGCTGGAGGCGGCCGGTTACGGCGTACGGGTCAACGCCGTCTCACCGAGCCTCGCCATGCACCCGCACCTGGTGAAGGTGACCTCGGCGGAGCTGCTGGAGGAACTGACCGCGCGCGAGGCCTTCGGGCGGTACGCCGAGCCCTGGGAGGTGGCCAATGTGATCGTGTTCCTGGCCTCGGGCTACTCCTCGTACATGACGGGCGAGGTCGTCGCCGTCAGCAGCCAACACGCCTAGGACAATGAACGATGTGCCAACCAAGAAGAAGCCCCAGGTGAGCCCCGCAGCGCCCGCGCGCCGCACTGAACTCCTCGGCACCGCCGCCGAGGTCTTCGCCGAGCAGGGCTACAACGCCACCACCGTCCGCAAGATCGCGGACCACGCGGGCATGCTCGCGGGCAGCCTCTACTACCACTTCGACTCCAAGGAGTCGATGCTGGAGGAGATCCTCCGCACTTTCCTCGACGAGCTCTGGGACGGCTACGACGCGGTCCTGGACGCCGGGCTCGGCCCCCGCGAGACGCTTCAGGCCCTGGTCACGGAGTCGTTCCGGGAGATCGACCGGCACCGCCCGGCCGTCGCGATCTACCAGAAGGAGAGCAAGCAGCTCGTGGCGCAGGAGCGGTTCGCCTTCCTCGCCGAGTCACAGCGCCGATTCGAGAAGGCGTGGCTGTCCACCCTGGAGCGCGGCGTCGCCGAGCGGGCCTTCCGCGCCGATCTCGACGTCCGGCTCACCTACCGGTTCGTGCGCGACACGGTGTGGGTCGCCGCGTCCTGGTACCGCCCGGGCGGACAGCACAGCCCGGAGGAGATCGCCCGGCAGTACCTGTCGATGGTGCTGGACGGGATCGCCGTACGCGAATAGCCATTGTCTGCGAGGGAGTCGTCATGGCCGAGGCCTATATCGTCGAAGCGGTGCGGACGCCCGTCGGGCGGCGCGGAGGAGGACTGAGCGCGGTCCATCCGGCCGACCTCGGCGCGCATGTCCTCAAGGAGCTGATGAGCCGCTCGGGCGTCGACCCGGCCGCCGTGGAGGACGTCGTCCTCGGCTGTCTGGACACGGTCGGGCCGCAGGCCGGGGACATCGCGCGCACCTGCTGGCTCGCGGCCGGACTGCCCGAGGAGGTGCCGGGCGTGACCGTCGACCGGCAGTGCGGCTCCTCGCAGCAGGCCGTGCACTTCGCGGCACAGGCCGTGCTCTCCGGCACACAGGACCTGGTGGTCGCCGGCGGTGTGCAGAACATGTCGATGATCCCCATCGCCTTCGCCACCCGGCAGGCCGCCGAACCCCTGGGGCTGACCCAGGGGCCGTTCGCCGGCAGCGCGGGCTGGCGGGCACGGTACGGGGACAAGCCCGTGAACCAGTTCGTGGGCGCCGAGATGATCGCCGCGAAGTGGGGGATCAGCAGGCGGGACCAGGAGGAGTTCGCGCTGCGGTCCCACCAGCGGGCGGCGCGGGCGATCGACGAGGGCCGCTTCGGCCGAGAGACCGTGCCGTACGGGGAGGTCACGGCCGACGAGGGCCCCCGCCGGGACACCTCCCTGGAGAAGATGGCCGGGCTCGAACCGGTCCTCGACGGCGGCACGGTCACCGCCGCCTGCTCCTCGCAGGTCTCCGACGGGGCGGCGGCGATGCTGCTGGCCTCCGAGCGGGCGGTGCGCGACCACGGGCTCACCCCACGCGCACGCGTGCACCATCTCTCGGTGCGCGGCGAGGACCCGATCCGGATGCTCACCGCCCCGATCCCGGCCACCGCCCACGCCCTGAAGAAGACCGGCATGGCCATCGACGACATCGACCTCGTCGAGATCAACGAGGCCTTCGCCCCGGTCGTCCTGGCCTGGCTGAAGGAGACCGGCGCGGACCCGGACAAGGTCAACGTCAACGGCGGTGCCATCGCCCTGGGCCATCCGCTGGGTGCCACGGGCGTGAAGCTGATGACCACCCTGCTGCACGAACTGGAGCGCACCGGCGGCCGGTTCGGCCTGCAGACCATGTGCGAGGGCGGCGGACAGGCCAATGTGACGATCATCGAGAGGCTGTGAGCAGCGTCAGCGTCCCGTCCGCCTCCCTCATGATCCGCTCCACCAGCTCCGCGCACGACGGCAGGTCGTCGATCACCCCGGCGACCTGCCCGGACGCCATCACTCCCAGGTCCGTACGGCCGTCGACCATCGCGGACCTCAGCAGCATCGGCGCGTTCGCGGCGCGCAGCACCTGACTCCACGACAGGTCCTTGCCGTGCCTCATGGCGAGGCCGTCCCTCAGCATCCCGCGCCAGGTCGTGCCCGACAGCCGGCGGAATCCGGACGCGTGGCGCAGCGCCTGCAGCAACGCGCGCGTCCGCCCCGCCTGCTCCAGGGCACCGACGAACTCCGTCCGCAGCATGCGGTGCGGCAGCCCGTCGACGGCTCTCGTCACCGTCACATCCCGCACCGTCGCCGCCAGATACCGCGCCTTCACCGCGTCCGGCACGGTCGAGTCCGAGGTGAGCAGGAAGCGCGTGCCCATCGCCACGCCCGCCGCCCCGTAGGCGAGGGCCGCCACCAGCCCGCGTCCGTCGAAGAACCCGCCCGCCGCCACCACCGGTATGTCCACGGCGTCGACGACCTGCGGCAGCAGCACCGTCGTCGCCACCTCTCCGGTGTGCCCGCCGCCCTCCGTGCCCTGCACAAGCACCGCGTCCGCGCCCCATGCCGCGACCTTCTCGGCGTGCCGCCGCGCCCCCACGGTCGGCAGGACGACCACCCCGGCCTCCTTGAGCTCGCCGATCAGCTCCCGGGAGGGGGCCAGGGCGAAGGAGGCGACCCGGACGCCCTCGTCGATCAGGATCCGCACGCGCTCGCCCGCGTCCGCCGCGTCGGCGCGCAGGTTCACCCCGAACGGCGCGTCGGTACGGGCCCGGACCTCCCGTACGGCCGCGCGCAGCTGGTCGAGCGTCATCGTCGCGGAGGCCAGAATGCCGAGGGCACCCGCGTTCGCCGTGGCACTGACCAGGCGCGGGCCCGCCACCCAGCCCATCCCGGTCTGCACGATCGGATGGCGGACGCCGGTCAGCCGGGTCAGTGCCGTCTCCATCACGAGGCGACCTCCCGGGCGCGGGTGCCGGCCGGGTCGACGACCTCACGGATCAGCCGCAGCTCCTCGGCGGTCGGTTCACGGGTCGGCGGCACCTCGTCCGGGACGGTCAGCTCGAAGCCCGTCGCCTCCCTGACCTGCTCCACCGCGACGCCCGGATGCAGCGAGGCCAGCCGCATCGAGCGGTCGGGAGTGGCGAAGTCGAAGACGCCCAGGTCGGAGACGACCCGTGGGATGCGGTGGTGCCGCGCACCGGCCGCACGGTCGTACCCGACGCCGCAGACCATGTCGACCCGCTCGACGAAGATCCGCCGGGAGTGCCTCGGGATCCAGTAACTGGTCGGGTTGTTGAGCGTGTTGACCGGTGCGCCGCGCACCCCGAGCAACTGCCGCTCGGGCCGCTCCCAGTCGCCGATGCAGGAGATGTTCTGATTGCCGAACCGGTCGATCTGGCTCGCGCCCATCATCACGTGCCGCCGCCCGCCGGTGACCCAGGCCAGGTGCTGCCGGTACGGCAGCCAGCCCTCCGCCGTCCCGTCCGGGCGGACCAGCGTCGCCTCGCCGTCGGTCAGCAGCAGGTCGGGCGCGAAGGTGAGCCGGGCGAGCCGGGCGCCGACGGAGGGGATCAGCCCCATGGGACTGGCGAGCACCTCGCCGTCGCCCCGCCAGGCCTCGGCGCAGGCGATCACGCAGTACTCGGCGCGGGTGGGCCCGGCCACGGCCCGGGTGGGCGACGTCATGTCCCCTCCTCCACGGCCGACCGGTAGGCCCGCTCGTCCCCGGCGAGGAACCGGGCCGCGAATTCCGGCCAGGGAGTGGTCGCGTAGGTCTTCTGGAAAGCCTCGTCCCGGCCGTAGTCGGGCGCGCAGGACGTGAAGTGCGCCCCGTTGGGAGCCTCGACCACGCCGGTCACCGTGTGCCGTTTGACCAGCAGGGTCTGCGGTGCCGCCGCCTTCGTCAACTCGGCCGTGTCGACGATCCGTTCGCAGCTCAGGTACGCCGTGTCCGCCGCCTCGCAGAACAGGTCGTCGAAGTAGGGGTCCGGGCCCAGGTACTGGCCGTTGCCCAGCCGGTCGGCGCGGCTCATGTGCACCAGGGCCGCGTCGAGCCGCAGGGCGGGCATCGCGACGAAGGTCTCCCCGTCCTCGTACGGCGAAGTGACCGTCCGCAGGCCGGGGTTGACCCGCATCACGTCCGAACCGAGCCCGGCCCGCACCGGCAGGAACGGCAGCCGGTTCGCCGCCGCGCGCAGCCCCCACATGAACATCGCCTCGTCGATCTCCGTCAGTTCGAAGTCGCCCCGCTCGCGGGCCGCGCGGTAGTGCGGCTCCAGGGGGATCGAGTCGAGGGTGACGAAGGCCGCGACCAGCTTCCGGATCCGCCCGGCGGCGGCCAGCATGCCCACGTCCGGGCCGCCGTACGAGACGATCGTGAGATCGGTGATCCCGGACCGGAGCACCGCTCTCACCAGGGCCATCGGCTTGCGGCGCGAGCCCCAGCCGCCGATGCCGAGGGTCATGCCGCTGTGCAGACGGGAAACGGCCTCGTCGGCGGTCATCGTCTTGTCGCTCACCTACGCACCCTCCTTCTCCTTCCCGAAACCGGCCCGCACCCGGTCGGCCACCCCGCTGAGGCCCGCCTCGAAGGTGAAGCCCTGCTCGAAGCGGTAGCTGCGGCGCACGTCGACGGGGTCGATGCCGTTGATGGCGGCCTTGGCCAGGCGCAGCAGCTGCCCGTCCTTCGCGGCGATCTCGCGCGCCAACTCCATCGCGGCGGCCGTCAGTTCCTCGCGCGGCACGACCCGCCACACCGAGCCGTGCGCGTGCAGCTCGGCCGCGCTCGCCGTGCGGGAGGTGTAGTACAGGGCGCGCATCAGGTGCTGAGGGACCAGCCGGGCCAGATGCGTGGCCGCGCCCAGGGCGCCCCGGTCCAGCTCGGGCAACCCGAACACCGCGTCCTCGCTCGCCACGATCGCGTCCGCGTTTCCCACCAGGCCGATGCCGCCGCCCAGACAGAAGCCCCGCACCGCCGCCACGACGGGCACCGCGCAGTCGTACACCGCCGCGAAGGCCTCCGCGCAGGCGCGGTTGACGCCGATCAGCGCGCTGTTCCCGTCCCGCTGTATCTCCTTGATGTCCACGCCCGCGTTGAACCCCCGCCCCTCGGCCGTCAGCACCACGCACCGCACCCCCGGGTCGCGCCCCGCCGCGCGCACCGCTTCCGCCAGCGCGAACCAGCCGGCCACCGGCAGTGCGTTCACCGGCGGGAAGTCGACCGTGACAACGGCTATGCCCCTTTCCACGCACGAGGTGGAGACACCCATGGCCGCATCAGCTACCTTTCCACCAAACGTTTGTTAGGTGGAAAGGTAGCAGCGAATGGAGCTGGACGGGAAGGTCGCCGTCGTCACGGGCGGCACCCGGGGCGTCGGTGCCGGTATCGCGCGTGCCTTGGTGCGGGCGGGTGCGAAGGTCGTGGTGTGCGCCCGCCGCGCCCCGGAAGTGCCGCGGCCCGGGACCGAGTTCGTGCCGCTGGACGTCCGTGACCCCGAGGCGGTCCGCCGCGTCCTCGCCGGCCTGCCCCGGATGGACGTCCTGGTCAACAACGCGGGCGGCGCACCGCACCGGTTGCTCACCGCGGCCGACGCCGAGCGGCACGCGCGCGTGGTGGAGCTCAACCTGGTGGCTCCGCTGACCGTGTCCCTCGCCGCGTACGAGCACCTGCGGCGCACCAAGGGCTCGATCGTCATGATCGGCAGTGTCAGCGGCGGCCGCCCCTCGCCCGGCACCGCCGCCTACGGTGCCGCCAAGGCCGGCCTGGAGAGCCTCGCCCGCTCGATGGCCGTGGAGTGGGCGCCCGACATCCGGGTCAACACCCTCGTCGTCGGCATGGTCCGCACCGAACTGTCCCACCTCCACTACGGCGACCGGGACGGCATCGCCGCCGTCTCCCGCACCGTCCCGCTCGGCCGTCTCGCCGAGCCGTCCGACGTCGGCGCGGCCGCGGTATTCCTCGCCTCCGACGCCGCCGCCTACATCACCGGGGCGAGCCTGCTCGTCCACGGGGGCGGGGAGCGCCCCGCCTTCCTGGACGCCGCGACCGCGAACAAGGAGCTGTGAGATGAGCGCAATCCACGACGGACGGGTCGTCGTCGTCACCGGCGCCGGACGGGGGCTCGGCCGCGCGCACGCCCTGGCGTTCGCCGCCGAGGGCGCCCGGCTCGTCGTCAACGACCTCGGCGTGGGCCTCGACGGCACGCCCGGAGCCGACGGCACCCCCGGGGCCGACGGCACACCTGGAGCCGGCGGCACACCTGGAGCCGACGACACACCGGGCCCCGGCAGCCGCCCGGCCGCCCGGGTCGCCGAGGAGATCCGCGGGGCGGGCGGTGAGGCCGTGTCGCACGCCGGTGACATCGCCACGACCGAGGGCGCCGCCTCGCTGATCCGGACCGCCCTGGAGACGTACGGCCGGCTCGACACACTCGTCAACAACGCGGGCTTCCTGCGTGACCGGATGCTGGTCAACCTCGACGAGGACGACTTCGACGCCGTCGTACGCGTCCACCTCAAGGGCCACTTCCTGCCCCTGCGGCACGCCGCCGCACACTGGCGGGCCGAGGCCAAGGCGGGCCGCCGGCCCGAGGCCCGCATCGTCAACACCAGCAGCGGCGCCGGTCTGCTGGGCTCGGTCGGACAGGGCAACTACAGCGCCGCGAAAGCCGGCATCGTCGCCCTGACACTCGTCGCGGCGGCCGAACTGCGCCGCTACGGCGTCCAGGTCAACGCGATCGCCCCCGCCGCCCGGACCCGGATGACGGAGCGCGCCTTCGCCGACACCATGGCGGCACCCGGCTCGGGCTTCGACACGATGGCCCCGGAGAACGTCTCGCCCCTGGTCGTCTGGCTCGGCTCGGCCGCGAGCGCCGGGGTGACGGGCCGGGTCTTCGAGGCGGAGGGCGGCCGGATCACGGTGATGGAGGGATGGCGGCCGGGGCCGAGCGCGGACAAGAGGGAGCGGTGGAGCCCGACGGAGGCGGGGGAGGCGGCCCGCAAGCTGCTGGCGGAGGCGGAAGAGCCCGGGGCCGTCTACGGGGCGTAGGAAAGACGAGGGTTCCTCTTGCCCAACCGATTCGGGCGGGGGGTGGGCACAGGCCGGGGCCTGGGGGCGGAGCCCCCAGCACTCACCCGCGCACCCGCACCC
Organism: Streptomyces sp. NPDC044719; assembly: GCF_056433405.1. Classification (NCBI taxonomy): domain Bacteria; kingdom Bacillati; phylum Actinomycetota; class Actinomycetes; order Kitasatosporales; family Streptomycetaceae; genus Streptomyces; species Streptomyces sp. NPDC044719. The sequence goes on along the minus strand of NZ_JBWKHE010000005.1, from coordinate 302,512 downwards.
CAGCGCACCCGCGCACCCGCACCCCAGCGCACCCGCGCACCCGCGCACACCTACGTGTCGCACTCCAACACACTCCGGCACAACGCACACCGCGCCCGAACCCGCCCCCGCACCGGCACCCGAATCCGCTGATGACAGGTAGGGCACGGAAACGACACGCGCAACCGCCCACCCCCATCGGGAGAGAACTGGTACCGCACACCCGGCTGCGGCGGCGGCCCCGCCGGGGCGTGCCGCCGGTCCCGGGCGTACCGCCGCCGCCCCGCCCACCCCGCCGCCGTCAGCGGCGGCTGCTGCTCATCGCGCCGGGCCAGCTCCATCCCCTTCACATACGCCGTGTACGCCTGAGCGCTGGTGAACCACACCGACGGGTCCTCCCCGAAGAGCAGCGCCCGCTTGGCCAGCACGTACCCGAACTCCTCCGGCGTCAGATAGCCCAGCTTCTGCGACGACGCCCCGTCCTCCCGGAACGCGTCCAGCAGCAACCAGCCCGCGCCCAGATACGTCGTCGCCGTGTCCGTCAGGATCTCGTTGTCCGGGACGCCCGGGAAGGACAGGTCGAGGCGGTGCAGGTACACATGCATCACCTCGTGGGCGAGCGCCGCCCCGATGTCCCGCCGATGCGTACGGAACCGGTCGTTCAGCTCCACGAAGTACTCCGGCCCCGCCGCGAGCTCGACGTTCGCCGCGTGCCGCATCTCCCGGAAGCTCACAATCAGCCGGGCGTCCGGAAGCCGGTAGTGCCGCACCAGCTCGTGCGCCACCCGCTGCGCCCCCAGATACAGGTCGTCGGTGTCGCAGAACGCCACATCGGCGGGTACCACGCTGGTCGCGAACGTCTGGACGGTGTCGTACGACAGGCGCTTGTACAACGCCGTGATGGCGGCCCGCACCGTCTCCAGATGCGGGTAGCCGTGCTCGACCGGCCCGTCGTTCGCCACGCCTCACCCCCAAGACGCCCCTGAACCCGGTTCCACTGTACGAAAGTGTGACGGTCACGGGGCCGCGCCGCCGCCGCGAAAACCGGTCGTCCCGCCCGGACCCCGCTGGCAGAATCCGGCCCGTGACCAGCGAACAGCGCACCGTGGCCGCCGAGCTCCGGGTGGGCGGCCAGGACGACGACCTCGAAGAGCGGCTCGACGAGGAGCTGACCGCCTTCAACACCGCCGCCGCCGACGGCGTCACCACCGAGCCCCTCTCGGTCCGCGTCACCGGCGAGACCGGCGACCTGATCGGCGGCCTCACCGCCTGGACCTGGGGCACTCTGTGCTCCGTGGACATGCTCTGGGTGCGGGAGGACCAGCGGCACGCCGGCTGGGGCGGCCGCCTGATGCGCGCGGCGGAGGCCGAGGCGGCCCGGCGCGGCTGCACCGACATGATCGTCTCCACGTACAGCTTCCAGGCCCCCGGCTTCTACCCCCGGCTCGGCTACCGGGAACGGGCCCGCGTCCAGGGCGTGCCCGGCGGCCACGAGGATGTCTCCTTCCACAAGCGGCTCGGCCCCGCCGAAGAATGAGACGACGTACGGCCGCCCGGTGTGATCCCCGTAGGCTGACGCCCCATGACCACCAGCAACACCGGCACCGGTGCCGTCGACGCCGTCGTCCGCGAGGAGCTCGCCCGGCTGCGCGCCAGTATCGACAACATCGACGCGGCCGTCGTCCACATGCTCGCCGAGCGCTTCAAGTGCACCCAGCAGGTCGGCCACCTCAAGGCCAGGCACCAGCTGCCGCCCGCCGACCCGGCCCGTGAGGCCCGCCAGATCGACCGGCTGCGCACGCTCGCCGAGAACGCCAAACTGGACCCGGCCTTCGCCGAGAAGTTCCTGAACTTCATCGTCGCCGAGGTCATCCGCCACCACGAGCGCATCGCCGACGAGACGCTCAACGGCTCCGCCTCCGGCGGCAACTGACCCCGGACGACCGCCCCCGGGGGAGTGACACGGCGGCCCGCGCGGGGCATGCTGCGCTGTGCACAGCATGTCAGCTGACGAGCACTGCGCGTCAGTGTCCCGGACTTATTCTGGTCCTCCACGAGGGAGGGGCGTCGGGCCATGCCGTCGGATACCAGGATCCTCATCGTCGACGACCACGAGGACACGCTCTACGCACTGGAAAGCGCCCTGGCCCCGCTGGGCTATCAGCTCGGCCGGGCCACCAGCGGCGACGAGGCGCTCAAGCAGGTGCTCCGCGGCCAGGTCGGCCTGCTGCTGCTCGACGTGCGCATGCCCGGCGTCAGCGGCCTCGAGGTGGTGCGCTACATGCGGCGCGTCGAACAGACCCAGAACATCCCCGTGATCCTGCTGACCGGCTTCGGCGCCGACCACGAACTGACCACCGCCGCCTTCCGCCTCGGCGTCGCCGACCTCGTCTTGAAGCCCGTGGACCCCTGGGCCCTGCGCACCAAGGTCCGCTACCTCTACGACGCCCAGCAGCGGCACCTCGCCCTGGAGCGGGAAGTGCGCCGGCTGCGCGCCCTCGTACGGGAGCACTCCGATGCCGCAGCGCACCCCTCGCGCCCCGCCCTGCCGCATCCCGACGCGCGCGTACCGACCCAGCGACCCGTGGGGGCGCACGCCGGGGAGCTCGAAAAAGACCGCACCTAGACCGGACATTGGGCACGTACCGATCCGCCTCTGTGCCTTGCCAGTGCCATCAGGCAGCATGTCACGCATGTCCGTACTGACGCGCGACGAAGCGCAGACCCGAGCAGAGCTCCTCGACGTGCACCGCTACACGATCGAACTCGACCTGACCACCGGCGACGAGACCTTCGACTCCCGCACCCTGATCAGGTTCAGCGCCCGCTCCGACGGAGACAGCTTCGTCGAGGTCAGGCCGGACGAGCTGCGCTCCGTCACCCTCGACGGACACCCCCTGGACCCGGAGGCCCTCGACGGCAACCGGCTCCCGTTGCGCAACCTCACCGCCGGCGAGCACGAACTGCGCGTGGACGCGCTCATGCGCTACTCCCGCACCGGCGAGGGCATGCACCGCTTCACCGACCCCACCGACGGCGAGACGTACGTCTACACGCAGCTCTTCCTGGACGACGTCCAGCGCGTCTTCGCCGCCTTCGACCAGCCCGACCTCAAGGCCGTCTTCGAGCTGTCCGTCCAGGCGCCCGAGGGCTGGACCGTCCTCGCCAACGGCATCACCGAACAGACCGGAGGCGTCTGGAAGTCGGCACCCACGCCGCTGATCTCCACCTACCTCGTCGCCGTCGCCGCCGGCCCCTGGCACTCCGTACGCACCGAGCACCGCGGCCTGCCCTTCGGCCTGCACTGCCGCCGCTCCCTCGCCCCCTACCTGGACGCCGACGCCGACGAACTCTTCGACGTCACGCGCGCGTGCTACGACCGCTACCACGAGAAGTTCGACGAGCCCTACCCCTTCGACTCCTACGACCAGGCCTTCGTCCCCGAGTTCAACGCGGGCGCCATGGAGAACCCCGGCCTGGTCACCTTCCGCGACGAGTTCGTCTACCGCTCCGCCGTCACCGACACCGAGCGGCAGACCCGCGCCATGGTCATCGCCCACGAGATGGCCCACATGTGGTTCGGTGACCTCGTCACCCTCAAGTGGTGGGACGACATCTGGCTGAACGAGTCCTTCGCCGAGTACATGGGCTACCAGACGCTCACCGAGGCCACCCGCTTCTCGGACACCTGGACCGACTTCGGCGTCACCCGCAAGTGCTGGGGCTACGACGCCGACCAGCGCCCCTCCACCCACCCCGTCGCCCCCGAGGCCGTCGACGACACCGCTTCCGCGCTGCTCAACTTCGACGGCATCTCCTACGCCAAGGGCGCGAGCGCGCTGCGGCAGCTGGTCGCCTGGCTCGGCGACAAGGACTTCCTCGCCGGCATCAACACCCACTTCGCCCGGCACAAGTTCGGCAACGCCACCCTCGCGGACTTCATCGACTCCCTCGCCGGAGCCACCGAACGCGACGTCCACGCCTGGGCCGACGCCTGGCTGCGCACCACCGGCGCCGACACCCTCACCCCCCAGATCGCCTCCGGCGAGAACGGCACCTGCGCCCTCACCGTCGACCAGGCCGGCAGCCGCCCGCACCACATCGCCGTCGGCCTGTACGACCGGGACCTCGGCGACGACGGCGGCCACCTCGTGCTGCGCGAACGCCTCCACCTGGACCTGCCGCGGGACGACGCCCAGCCCCTCGGCAAGCGCCCGGCCCTGCTCCTCCTCAACGACGGCGACCTGACCTACGCCAAGGTCCGCTTCGACCCCGAGTCCTTCGAGACGATCCGCAAGGAGCTGTCGGGCCTGCCCGAACCGCTCACCCGCGCGGTCGTCTGGAACGCCCTGCGCGACGCCGTCCGCGACGGCGAACTGGCCCCCGCCGCCTACCTGGAGACCGCCAGGGCCCACCTCCCGCTCGAGACGGACCTCGCCGTCGTCCAGGGCGTCCTCGCCTTCGCGTCCACGTACATCACCGACCACTACCTCACCCCCGAGGAGCGGCCCGCCGCGCTCGCCACCCTCTCCGACCTGTGCCGCGACCTCATCCGCCGCACCGAGGACGGCGACAACCCCGGCCTGCGCCTGATCGCCGTACGCCACCGCATCGACGTCGCGGCCCACCCCGACACCATCGCCGCCTGGCTCGCCGACGGCACCGTCCCCGGCGGCCCGGAGCTCGACCCCGAGCTGCGCTGGCGCGTCCTCGCCCGGCTCGCCGTCCTCGGCGCCACCGACGAGGCCGCCATCGCCGCCGAGCTGGAACGCGACCCGAGCGCCACCGGCCAGGAGGGCGCCGCCCACTGCCGGGCCGCCCTGCCCGACCCGGAGGCCAAGGCCCGTTCCTGGCAGGCGATGTTCGGCTCCGACGACCTGTCCAACTACCTCTTCACCGCCACCGCCGCGGGCTTCTGGCAGGCCGAGCAGGCCGATCTGGTCCGCGCGTACGTGCCGCGCTACTACCCCGACGCGGTGGCCGTCGCCGACCGCCGCGGCCCCGCCATCGCCACGGCCGTCGGCCGCTCGGCCTTCCCCGCCCACGCGGTCGACGCGGAGCACCTCCGCCTGGGCGAGGAGTGTCTGCGCGACGCCGCACCGATCCCGGCGCTGCGCCGCAAGCTCGTCGACCAACTGGACGACCTGGCACGGGCGTTGCGGGTGCGGCAGGGCAAGGAGAACTAGGACCGGCGACGTAGGGCGCGGGCGGGGCGGCTGGTCCCTTTCGCCGATGCGGCGGACCGGTCGCCTTCCTAGCCTCGGGCAGGCAAGGACGATCAAGCCCGAGGAGCCCTTCGTGATCGCAGTGACCGGTCCCACCGGAAATGTCGGCCGTGCCCTGGTCGAACGCCTCGTCGCCGCCGGGCGGCCCGTGCGGGCGCTCACCCGCGACCCGCAACGCGCCCGCCTGCCCGCCGGCGCCGAGGCGGTGCGGTTCAGTCCCGACGAGCCGGCCGCCCTGTTCGAGGGCGCGACCAAGCTGTTCCTGTACATCCAGGCCGGCGGCGACCGCACGGCGGACCTCCTCGCGGCGGCCCGTGCCGCCGGAGTGCGTCACGTGGTCCTGCTGTCCTCCGGGATCATCGGCTCCGGCGCCGACGAGACCCACCCCATTCACGTGATGCACGCCACCGCCGAGGAGCAGGTCCGCGACAGCGGCCTGACGTGGACCTTCCTGCGCCCCAACGCGTTCGCCGCCAACGCCTTCCAGTGGGCCCCGCAGATCCGCACCGGCGACACCGTCCGCGGTGTCTTCGCCGACGGGCGGTCCGCCCCCGTCCACGAGGACGACATCGCCGCCGTCGCCGAACGCGCACTCCTCGACGACGGCCACGAGGGCGCCGCCCACCGCCTGACCGGGCCGGAGGCGATCACCAACGCCGGGCAGGTCGAAGCGATCGGCCGAGCCCTCGGCCGCGAACTGCGCTTCGCCGAGGTGTCACCCGACGCGGCAGGACCCGAACTGTTCCCGCACGTGCCACCGGACATGCTCCGTGCCCTGCTGAGGACTTTCGCCGAGTCGGTCACCACACCGCCGGAAATCACCGGCACGGTAAGGGAGATCACCGGTCGGCCGGCCCGTCCCTTCACGGTCTGGGCCGAGGACCACGTGTCCGACTTCAAGGGCTGAGGCGGCCCGGACCCCCACAGGTTCTTCCCCTGCGGAAGTACCTCCACCCGGGTCCGGTCGTTGTGCATTCCGGGCGCGTCGCCCCGCTCCCCGGAGGACGCCCATGAGCACGCCGCCCCTCGCCTCAGGTCCCGAAGGCCCACGCGCCCTGCGGCCGTTGCTCGACACCGTGCTCGAAGCGCTGGACACCGGCGCCCGGGCACGCGGCGGACCGCTGCCGGCGGGCGGACCCGAGGCGGTGGCGGCCCGCGTGCGTGAGACGGCGGGAGAGATCCTCCCCGACCAGGGCGACCCACACGCCCTGCGCACCCTGGTCCACGCCTTCGCCGAAGGCGCCGCCGACCCGGCACACCCCCTGTGCGCCGCCCACCTCCACTGCCCGCCCCTCGCCGTCGCCGCCGCAGCCGACCTCGCGGCCTCCGCCCTCAACCCGTCCCTGGACTCCTGGGACCAGGCTCCGGCGGCGTCGGAACTGGAGACGCTGGTGGCGGGGGCGCTGGCCAGGGAGATCTACCGGCACGGCGCGAACCCCGACTCCCTCGTCACCACCGGCGGCACCGAGTCCAACCAGGTCGCCCTGCTCCTCGCGCGGGAGGCCTGCGGTGGGGCCGTGCGGCTGGTGTGCGGGGCCAACGCCCATCACTCCCTCGCTCGGGCCGCCTGGCTGCTCGGGCTGCCCGAACCCGTCGTGCTGCCCGCCCCGGCCGGGACGCTCGACCCCGCCGCCCTCGACGAGGCCCTCAACCACCTGCCCGGCCCGCTGCTCGTCGCCGCCACCGCCGGCACCACCGGCGCCGGTCTCATCGACCCGCTGCCGGAGATCGCCGCCCGCTGCGCGGCCCACGGCGCCCGGCTGCACATCGACGCCGCCTACGGCGGAGGGCTCCTGTTCAGCACCCGGCACCGCGCCGCGCTCACCGGACTCGACGCCGCCGACACCGTCACCCTCGACCTGCACAAACTCGGCTGGCAGCCGATCGCCGTAGGCCTCCTCGCCGTCAAGGACCCCCGCGACCTCACCGCCCTGCGGCAGCGCGCCGACTACCTCAACGCCGCCGACGACACCGAGGCCGGCCTGCCGGACCTGCTCGGCCGGTCCCTGCGCACCACCCGCCGCCCCGACGTCCTCAAGCTCGCCGTCACCCTCAAGACCCTCGGCCGCAGCGGTCTCGGTGCGCTCGTCGACCAGGTCTGCGCCCGGGCCCGGGAGTTCGCCGCCCTCGTCCACGACCACCCCGGCTTCACGCTCCACGCCCCGCCCGTCATCAGCACGGTGCTGTTCCGGCCCGCAGGAGCCACCGACGCCGCCGTGGCCGCCGTACGCCGCGCACTCCTCACCGACGGCCGTGCCGTCCTCGGCCGGACCCGTCTCGACGGCCGGCTCTGGCTCAAGGCCACCCTCCTCAACCCCGCCACCGGGCCCGACGACCTGGCCGCCCTGCTGCACCTCGTGGCAGCGCGACGAGCCACACTCGTGGAAGGACACACCCCCCGATGAACGCCGCACCCACCCCGGCCCACGCCCCGACGCCCCACCCGCACCACGAGCCCGACGGCCCCCGCGACCTGGTCGGCATCGGCATCGGCCCCGCCAACCTCTCCCTCGCCGCCCTCGCCCACCCGCTCGGCGAACTCGACACCGTCTTCTACGACCAGCGCCCCGCCTTCGGCTGGCACTCCGGCCTGCTCATCGAGGGCGCGACCATCCAGGTCCCGTTCCTCGCCGACCTGGTGAGCCTCGCCGACCCCACCAGCCCCTGGACCTTCCTCAACTACCTCAGATCCCGCGAGCGGCTCTTCCCCTTCTACTTCGCCGAGCGCTTCCACATCCAGCGCGCCGAGTACGACGCCTACTGCCGCTGGGTCGGCGAGAGCCTCCCGGACCTCCACTTCGGCCACCAGGTCGACGCCGTCCGCTGGAACCCCGAACGCGACGTCTTCGAGGTCGACTTCACCCAGCTCGACGCCGACGGAGAAGCCGAAGCCCTCGGCCGCACCTACGCCCGCAACGTCGCCCTCGGCATCGGCACCGAACCGTACGTCCCCGAACCCCTCAAGCCCCTCGCCCAGGCACCCGGCGTCCCGGTCGTGCACGCCGGCGACTACCTCGACCACCGCGCCGCCCTCCTCGCCGCCGAGCACGTCACGGTCGTGGGCATCGGACAGTCCGGCGCCGAGATCTTCCTCGACCTGCTGCGGAACAGGCCGGCCGGCCGGGAGAAACTCCACTGGCTGGGCCGCACGGAGGCCTTCGCACCCATGGAGTACTCCAAGCTCGGCCTGGAGCACTTCACCCCCGACCACACCCGCTACTTCCACGCCCTGCCCGAATCCGCCCGCGACCGGCTCGTCACCGGCCAGTGGCAGCTGCACAAGGGCATCGACGCCGCCACCGTCGCCGCCATCCACGACGAGCTCTACCGCCGCACCCTGCACGGCGGCTGGCCCGACGCGGTCCTCACCCCCGGCGTCCACGTCCGCACCGCGGGCCGCGTCGCGACGACCAAGGTGGAACTGCACCTGGAGCACAGCACGCAGGACAGCCGCTCCCGGCTCACCACCGACGCCGTCGTCCTCGCCACCGGCTACCGCGAACGCCCCCTCGACCGCGTCCTCGCCGGCCTCGACCCCTATCTGCGCCGGGACAGCCGGGAGCGCCCGCGCATCGACGAGGAGTACCGCCTCGTCCTCGACCCGTCCGTCACCGGCACGGTCTACGTCCAGAACGCCGAGACCCACACCCACGGCGTCGGCGCCCCGGACCTCGGCCTCGCCGCCTGGCGCAGCGCGATCATCCTCAACTCCCTGACAGGCAGGGAGGCGTACGCGCTCCCGCGCCGCACCGCCTTCACCACCTTCGGCCTCACCCAGCGGCAGCAGGTCCCGCCGGCCCGTGAGGCACCGGCGCTGACCCCGCTGGTGGACCGAAGGTGATGACGACCCCGAAGGAGTGTCTTAGAAGACGGGCGTGCCGTTCCGCGTGAGCTTCCAGTCCACCGCCGCGAACTCGGCCGGGTCGATCGCCCCCTTCGCCTTCACCCAGGCGATCATGGTGTTGCGGATCTCGTCCGAGTTCGACCACAGCAGCTGGGCGGCGGCGACATGCGGGAAGTTCCCGCCGCCGTTGGCCCGGTAGTTGTTCACCGCGAACACGAACTTCGCGTCGTCCGCGAGCGGCTGCCCCTCGAACCGCACGTTCGTCACCCGCGAACCGGCCGGCTTCGCGATGTCGATCTCGTACGACAGGCCGCTCACCACGTCGTAGTTGTAGTCCGGCGTGCCGTTGGCGTTCGTCAGCTTCGCCGGATCCACCGCGGCGCCCGGCGCGGTCTGCACGAAGTAGTTCGCCGAGTACTCCAGATACGCCTTCATCTGCGCGCCCGTCATCAGACGCGCCTCCAGCGTGTTCTCGAAGACGTACAGACCCGCCACGTCCCGGATCGTCACCTCACCGGCCGGGATCCGCGCACTGCGCGAGAAGCACGCCGCCTGCGACAGCACCGGCAGCGAGGCGTGCTCCGTGCCCGCCAGCGCCTGCTTCACCGTGTCCGCCTGGATGTGGTTGATCAGATCGATGATCGGCACGTCCTTGTACGGCGCCTCCGCCGACGTCATCTCCGCCGCGTTCGTGCCGATGACCTGGTTGACGTACGCCACGACCTTCTCGTGCTCGTCCGACAGCAGCCGCACGATCGTCCCGTCCTCCTCCACCGTGTTGGAGTTCAGGACCTGCGCGCCGACCTTCTCGACCTTCCAGCAACCCTTCGCCCAGACCAGCTCGAAGTCGAACAGTGTCAGGCGCTGCCCCCACTTCAGCGGCTCGGACAGCACGACCCGCTTGCCGGTCTTCTTGTTGGTGACGAAGTACTCGGGGATCTCCGTGTGCGCGTGCCCGACCAGGATCGCGTCGATCCCCGGCACCTGCTCCGCCACCAGACCGGCCGCGTTCTCGATGTACGGCAGCTGGTCACCGTAGGACGACGTCCCCGACGAACCGCTGTGCGCCGACACGATGACGACGTCCGCGCCCATCGACCGCAGCTTGGGCACCCACTTCGCCGCCTGCTCCTCCAGACCCGGGAACGTCATCTTGCCCTGCACGTTCGCCTTGTCCCAGATCGCGATGCCCGGGTTGGTCAGCCCCAGCACCGCCACCTTCACGTCCCGCCCGAACGGCGTGCGCAGCCGGTGCATGCTGTACGGCGCGAAAGCCGGCCGCAGCGTCTTGGCGTCGAGCGCGTTCGCGCCCAGCAGCGGGAAACGGCACTGCTGCTCGAACTTCCGCAGCACCGGAATGCCGTAGTTGAACTCGTGGTTGCCGAGCGCCGCCGCGTCGTAGTCCATGGCGTTCATCGCCTGCGCCATCGGGTGCACCGGGCCGCCCTCGGCGGTGATCGGGTCGACCTTGGCGTAGTAGTACGACAGCTGTGTGCCCTGGATCGTGTCGCCCGCGTCGATGAGCAGCGTGTTGCGGCGGCCCTTCTCCTCGCGGATCCGGTTCACCAGGGTGGAGATCTTCGCCAGACCGATGTCGTTGTGGTCCTTGTCGTCGAACTCCTTGTCCGTGAAGTAGTCCCAGTTGAAGACGTTGCCGTGCAGGTCCGTCGTCCCCATCACAGTGAACGCGTACCGCTTCGCAGGCCGCCCGCCCCGCGCCTCGGCCGCCTGCGCACCCGGCGCCCCGACCGCACCGGCCAGCGCCACCCCCGCCCCGGTCACGGCGGACTTCCCCAGGAACTTCCGGCGGTTCAACGGCATGTCTGGCTCCCCTTGCGGAATCTGTGAACGACGCGCGTAGATAACGCGCGTAGATTCTGACCCGTTCATGACCGACCACAACAGCCCCGGCAGGTTGCGATTAGATGACTCAGTCCGCCAACTCCCCGCCTCCGACCAGCCAAGACGTGACAGAGTGGGGCGTATGACCACGCCCACCGGAGACGCCCCCCAGCCCGCCGTCCCCTACGGCACACCCGACGCCCCCCGCATCGCCGTCCGCGGCGAAGCGCGCCTCGAAGTCGACCCCGAGATCGCCCGCATCGGCATCACCGTCGCCGCCCGGGGCCGGGACCGCCGCTCCGCCCTCGACGACCTCACCCGCCGCAACGCAGGCGTCCTCGATCTGGTCAAGTCCTACGGCGACGCCGGCGAACGCCTGGAGACCGGAGCCTTCTCCATCACGCCCGAACTCACCAAGCACGGGCGCGGCGAACGGATCCGCACCTACCACGGCCGCGTCCACGTCACCGCCGAACTCACCGACTTCACCGCCCTCGGCGAACTCACCACCCGCCTCGCCGACCTCGAACTCACTCGCGTCGACGGCCCCTGGTGGGCCCTGCGCCCCGACTCGCCCGCCCACCGCGAGGCCAGGAAGAAGGCCGTCCGGGAAGCGGTCCAGCGCGCCCGCGAGTACGCCGAGGCACTCGACACCACCCTCTCCGCCCTGGTCGAACTCGCCGACATCGGCGCCGAGAACGCCCCGCCGGCCTACCCCCAGGCACCCGGCCGCATGCGCTCCGCGGCCTACGGCGGCGCCGCCGAGGACACCGCCGCGGCCCCCCTCGACCTCGAACCCCAACGCCAGCGGGTCCACGCCGCCATCAATGCCCGCTTCACGATGGTGCCCCCGCGGCTGTAAGCACCACCAGGAGAGTCCCGAAAGCCCGACCGAATTCCTTCGGGGTGCTCATCGGAGCACCCCGCCGCACAATTCAACACTTGTTAATAACGTTTCACGTAAAGTCTGTTGAGTGGCCATGCTCGACCAATTCTCTACCGGCCGGTAACTCATAGGCTCAGCCTTATGCGCCGAGCAAAGATCGTCTGCACACTGGGGCCTGCCACCGACTCGTACGACCAGATCAAAGACCTGGTCGACGCCGGAATGGACGTAGCCCGATTCAACCTCAGCCACGGCGGCCACGCCGAGCACGAGGAGCGCTACCACCGGGTACGGAAGGCCGCCGACGAGACCGGCCGCAGCGTCGGCGTCCTCGCCGACCTTCAAGGCCCGAAAATCCGGCTCGGCCGCTTCACCGAAGGCCCCGTACTCCTTGAACGCGGCGACACCTTCACCATCACCGTCGAAGAAGGCGTCGAAGGCGACGGCCGCATGTGCGGCACCACCTACGCCGGCCTCGCCGCCGACGTCACCCCCGGCGAACGCGTCCTCGTCGACGACGGCAAGGTCTGCCTGGAAGTCACCGAGGTCGACGGCCCCCGCGTCCACACCACGGTCGTCGAGGGCGGCGTCATCTCCGACCACAAGGGCCTCAACCTCCCCGGCGTCGCCGTCTCCGTCCCCGCCCTCTCCAAGAAGGACGAGGACGACCTCCGCTGGGCCCTGCGCACCGGCGCCGACGTCATCGCCCTCTCCTTCGTCCGCAGCGGCCGCGACATCCAGGACGTCCACCGCATCATGGACGAGGAAGGCCGCCGCCTCCCCGTCATCGCCAAGGTCGAAAAACCGCAGGCCGTCGAGAACATCGAAGAAATCGTCGCGGCGTTCGACGGCATCATGGTCGCGCGCGGAGACCTCGGCGTCGAAATGCCACTGGAACAGGTCCCGATCGTCCAGAAGCGCGCGATCAAACTGGCCAAGCGCAATGCGAAACCCGTCATCGTCGCCACCCAGATGCTCGACTCGATGATCGACAACGCCCGCCCGACGCGTGCCGAGGCGTCGGACGTCGCCAACGCCGTCATCGACGGCACCGACGCGGTGATGCTGTCCGGCGAGACGAGCGTCGGCAAGCACCCCGTCGAAACGGTCCGCACCATGGCCCGCATCGTCGAAGCGGCGGAGGAAGACATCCTCGCCAAGGGCCTCCCGCCTCTCACCGAACGCAACAAGCCCCGCACCCAGGGCGGCGCGGTAGCCCGAGCCGCAGCCGAAATGGGCGACTTCCTCGGCGCCCGCTTCCTCGTCGCCTTCACGCAGTCCGGCGACACCGCCCGCCGCCTCTCCCGCTACCGCTCCCCGATCCCCCTCCTCGCCTTCACCCCCGACCAGGCCACCCGCTCCCAGCTCAGCCTCACGTGGGGCGTGGAAACCTTCCTCGGCCCCTGCGTGGACTCCACGGACGCGATGGTCGACCAGGTCGACGAACTCCTGCTCCGCTACGGCCGCTGCCGCAAGGGCGACACGGTCGTCATCACGGCAGGCTCCCCTCCCGGCGTCTCCGGCTCGACGAACCTGGTCCGCGTCCACCACATCGGCGAGGACGACAGCCCGAAGTAGGGCGCAATCAGTACTTGGGGCCTACGTGGGCGTCCATGAGGGCTACGGAGGCTTTGCGGGCGACAGAGATATTGAACGGGTTGCCGTTGCGGGTGCAGTGCGTCCACTCCACGCCGAGCTTGTCCAGGGTGTCGGTGTAGAGCCGTCGGATGTCATCGGAGACATTGGTGAAGAAGTACCGGGGATACTCGTAGCGCTTGCGCTCGCCGGCGACCATGCGAGTCGTCCAGTTCGTGATCCGGCAGCCGTCGGAGTGGATGAGCCCGCGGATGAACTCCCAGGGGTGGGCGTCGACGATGGCTTGCTGCCAGGGTTCGAGGGCGATGAGGCGTTCGTGTTTCTTGCCGGGGCCATGCTGCGGAAAGAGACAGTGCAAGTGCTTCGAGTAGACCTTCACGTTGCGGCACCCGGTCTTGCGGACGCGGCAGACGGAGTTGTCGGGGAAGACCGCACGCATGGCCCGCTCACAATCGTCCATGAGTCCGGGCCATGACTCCGTGCAGGTGATCATGAGGTTGGGCACGCGATGCTCGGAGTAGTGGCTGATATGGCCGTCGCCGAGGTAGAGGCCGAGCAGATAGGAGTAGGCGGATGCGTCCAGTTCCCGCCCGTCGCATCGGGGGCACTTTGGATCATGCCTGCCAGGACACTCGCCGCGCTGGGCCCGGTCCAGGTGCTTCCAGTAGCCGATCGTGCCCAGCGGCACTTTGAGGTCGCGGGCAACGTCCGCGTTCCTCGCGCCGCCGCGCAGCCGGGTCAGAGCCTTCTGTCGTACTTCAGTGCCATGAGAGAACATGCAGACACTCTGTGTCATCAAACGCGACTCTGAGCACCAAAAAGTGGAGGACCACGCGAACGTGATCCTCCACTTACTGATCTTGTTGTGCCCGGTGTGGGATTCGAACCCACATGCCCAAAGGGCACGGCATTTTGAGTGCCGCGAGTCTGACCAGTTCCTCCAACCGGGCAGGTCTGGGGACCGACCAGAAGTGTACCGGTTCACTGTGCGCCCTTGCTGCTAGGTACGCTCTTGGGAGCAGACCGGCCTGCCCCGTACCAAGGAGCCCACGTGAGCGCCCCCGAGTCGCCCCAGCCTGTTGACGTGCCCGATGACGACAAGTCGCACGTGCCTCCGCTGACGACCCGTGTCGTCATCGCCGAGGACGAGGCCCTGATCCGGCTCGATCTCAAGGAGATGCTGGAGGAGGAGGGGTACACCGTCGTCGGCGAGGCCGGGGACGGGGAGCAGGCCGTCGAGCTCGCGCGTGAGCACCGGCCCGACCTCGTCATTCTCGACGTGAAGATGCCGAAGATGGACGGTATCTCCGCGGCCGAGAAGATCGCCGAGGAGAGCATCGCGCCGGTGCTGATGCTGACCGCGTTCTCGCAGCGCGACCTCGTGGAGCGGGCCCGGGACGCCGGTGCGATGGCCTACCTGGTGAAGCCCTTCAGCAAGACGGATGTCGTGCCGGCGATCGAGATGGCCGTGTCGCGGTTCACGGAGCTGAAGGAGCTGGAGAAGGAGGTCGCGGACCTCACGCTGCGGCTGGAGACGCGGAAGCTGGTGGACCGGGCGAAGTCGATTCTCCAGACGGAGTACGGGCTGACGGAGCCGAACGCCTTCCGGTGGATCCAGAAGACTTCCATGGACCGGCGCATGTCGATGCAGCAGGTCGCGGAGGCGGTCATTGAGGACGCCGAGGAGAAGAAGTCCGGCAAGGGCTGAGGACCTCGCACCACAAGAGGCCCGCACCCCACTCGGGGTGCGGGCCTCGTCGTGTGACCAGCCTCTGTCAGTCCTCGCCGAGGTACGCCTTGCGGACGGACTCGTCGTGCAGCAGGTCCTGCCCCGTGCCGGAGAGGACGATGTTGCCGACCTCCATGACATGGCCGTGGTCGGCCAGGGAGAGCGCCGCCTGGGCGTTCTGCTCCACGAGGAGGATCGTCGTGCCCTGGGACTTGAGCTCCGAGATCGTCGCCATGATCTTCTGCATCATGATCGGGGAGAGGCCCATGGAGGGCTCGTCGAGCATGAGCAGCTTCGGCTGGGACATCAGGGCACGGCCCATGGCGAGCATCTGCTGTTCGCCGCCGGAGAGGGTTCCGGCGGCCTGCTTGCGGCGCTCTCCGAGGATGGGGAA
Organism: Streptomyces sp. NPDC044719; assembly: GCF_056433405.1. Classification (NCBI taxonomy): domain Bacteria; kingdom Bacillati; phylum Actinomycetota; class Actinomycetes; order Kitasatosporales; family Streptomycetaceae; genus Streptomyces; species Streptomyces sp. NPDC044719. The sequence goes on along the minus strand of NZ_JBWKHE010000005.1, from coordinate 287,017 downwards.
GAGGTCGTAGGCCCGCTGGATGTCCTTCTCGATGCCTTCCTTGTCCTTGCGGAGGAACGCTCCGAGCTGGAGGTTCTCCGCGATGGTGAGGCGGGGGAAGATGTGCCGGCCCTCGGGGGAGTGGGCGAGGCCGAGGGCGACGATCTTGTGGGCGGGGACCCCGCTCAACGGCTTGCCGTCGAAGAGGACCTTGCCGGACGTCGGTCGCAGCAGGCCCGACAGCGTGCGCAGTGTGGTCGTCTTGCCGGCGCCGTTGGTGCCGATGAGGGTGACGACCTGGCCGGCCTCGACGCTGAAGGAGATGCCTTTGACGGCTTCGATCTTGCCGTAGGAGACCCGGAGGTCTTCGACCTCGAGGAGTGCGGTCACTTGGCTTCTCCCTTGGTGCTGCTGGTGGTGCTGGGTGCCGCCTCCGCGGCGGCTTCGGCGGCTTCGACCTCCGCGGCTTCGGCTTCACCGGGGTCGCCTTCGAAGGGTTCACCCAAGTAGGCGGCGATGACGCGTTCGTCGGCCTGGACGACCTCCGAGGTGCCCTCGACGAGCTTCTCGCCCTGGACGAGGACGGCGACGCGGTCGCTCAGGTTGAAGACGAAGCGCATGTCGTGCTCGATGAGGAGGACGGCGATGCCCTTGTCGCGGATGGCGAAGACCAGTTCCTCGGTCGCCCGGGTCTCCTGGGGGTTCATGCCGGCGGTCGGCTCGTCGAGCAGCAGCAGGCCCGGCTCGCTTGCCATGGCCCGCGCGATCTCCAGTTTGCGCTGTTCGCCGTAGGGGAGGTTGCGCGCCAGGTGGTCGCGCTTGTGGGCGAGGCCGATGAACTCGAGGAGTTCCATGGCTCGTTCCTCGCTGGCGCGTTCGGCCTTCTTGAAGCCGGGGCCGCGCAGCAGGGCGGACCACAGGCCCTCCTTCGTCCGCGTGTGGCGGCCGACGAGGACGTTTTCCAGGACCGTCATGTTGGAGAACAGGCGGATGTTCTGGAAGGTGCGGGCGATGCCGGCCTGGGTGACCAGGTGGGGCTTGGGCGGCAGGACCGTGCCCTTGTAGGAGACGGTGCCTTCGGTGGGGACGTAGAGGCCGGTCAGGCAGTTGAAGAAGGTGGTCTTGCCGGCGCCGTTGGGGCCGATGAGACCGACGATCTCGCCGGCGTTGACCGTGAAGTCGACGGAGCGGACGGCGGTGAGGCCGCCGAAGCGCATCGTGACGTCGCGTGCTTCGAGTACAGGTGTGGTCATGATTCTTACGCCCCCGCCTTGGTGACGGCCGGTTCGTCGGTCAGCGTGGTCTGTTTCGGTACGTCGAGTTGGCCGGTCTCGTGGAATTCGAGCTGGCGGCGGCGGTTGGCGATGATGCCTTCGGGGCGGAAGCGCATCAGCAGGATGAGTGCGACACCGAAGGCGAGGAGCGACTTGTCCTGGAGGAAGACCAGCTTCTCGGGCAGCAGGTAGAGCAGGGCCGCGCCGAGCAGGGGACCGGCGACGGTGCCCATGCCGCCGAGGACGACCGCGGCCAGGAGGAACGCGGAGTTGGGCGGGGTGGAGCCGGCAAACTGGTACGGGGTGGGGACCACGCTGTAGGTGACGTGGGCGCTGACGGTGCCGGCGAGGCCGGCCAGGGCGGCGCCGAGGGCGAAGGCGATGAGCTTGACGCGGAAGCCGTTGATGCCCATGGCGGTCGCGGCGGTCTCGTCCTCGCGGATGGCGATCCAGGAGCGGCCGATGCGGGAGTCCGCCGCACGCGTGTAGACCAGGACCACGATGGCCATGATCAGCACCATGAGCAGGTAGTAGTTGGCGAAGCGGCCGAGGGTGAATCCGCCGATGTCGTGCGCTTGGCCGAAGTTGAACCCGAAGAGGTTCAGGTCCGGGATGGAGGGGATGCCGTTCGGCCCGTTGGTGACGTCGGGGCCGGAGTCGCCGTCCATGTTGTTGACGGCGATGCGGAAGATCTCACCGAAGCCGAGGGTGACGATGGCGAGGTAGTCGCCGCGCAGGCGGAGGGTCGGGGCGCCGATGAGGACGCCGAAGACCAGGGAGGCGGCGGCGCCGGCCAGGGCGGAGGCCCAGAACGGCAGGTGGACGCCGGAGATGGTGGAGAACTCGGAGCCGGAGACCAGGGCGGCGGTGTAGGCGCCGACGCCGAGGAAGGCGACGTATCCGAGGTCGAGGAGGCCTGCGAGGCCGACGACGATGTTCAGGCCGAGGGCGACCGTCCCGAAGATCAGGATGTTGACGCCGATGTTGGCGTAGTGGTCGTCGGTCTGGGTGAAGGGGAAGGCGATGGCCGCGGCGAAGCCCATGGCGAGGGTGAAGCTGCGGTTGGCCGCGATGAGCTGGGAGAACCGGTCCAGCAGGCCCGCGGTGTGCACGGCCCACATGGCGAACGTGACGACGAAGAGGTAGCCGATGAAGAGTTCGCCGTACTCGGTGTCGATGCCGTAGGTGAAGACTCCGAGGCCGATGATCGTGACGACCGTGATGACGGCCCGCTGGACCCAGGGCGCGGAGGCCTGGGCGGCGGGGATGCGGTCGGGCTTGGCGACGTAGGCCTTGAGGGCCTCCTTGGTGCCGTCGGCGCCGGGCTTCTCCTGGGGGAGGGCGAAGGCGCCGAGGACGGGCAGAAGGGAGGCGATGGCCGCGATCCAGCCGCCGGGTTCGAGGTTGACGACTCCGCCGAGCTTGGCGCTGATGGCGATGACGGTGAACCAGGTGACGGCGAAGCCGCCGAGGGCGTTGAGGACGAGCGGTGCGTTGTTGCGGGCGGGCAGGAGCCAGCCGAGGCCGCGGACGCCGTAGGAGGCGAGGGCGAACAGTGCGGTGAGGACGCCGGCGGTGAAGGTGAGCCACTGCAGGCCGCCGGGGTAGCCGTTGAAGGTGAGGTCGCCGGGGAACTCGTCGGTCCAGGTCCAGGCGAGGTATGCGGAGGCCGCGGTGGCGATGCCGCCGGCGAGCAGGAGGGCGCGGGCGGCCGCTGCGGGCAGCGGTACGAGGCCGCGCAGTGCGGGCGTCGGGGTGGGGGCGGCGTCCGGCACCGGGGTCTTGGTCGTCTCGGTCATGTCATCACGCCCTGTCCGCGACGCGCTCGCCGAGCAGGCCCTGTGGCCTGAAGAGGAGCACGAGGATGAGGAGGCAGAAGGCCCAGACGTTGGCCCAGCTCTGACCGCCGAGCTGCTGCATGCCGGGGATCTCGTCGATGTAGGCCGAGGCGAGGGTCTCGGCGATGCCGAGGACGACGCCGCCGAGCATGGCGCCGTAGATGTTGCCGATGCCGCCGAGGACGGCCGCGGTGAAGGCCTTGAGGCCCATCAGGAAGCCCATGCGGTAGTCGACGTTGCCGTACTTGAGTCCGTAGGCGACGGCCGCGACGGCGGCGAAGAAACCGCCGATGGCGAAGGCGATGACGATGATGCGGTTGGTGTCGATGCCCATCAGCTGTGCGGTGTCGGGGTCCTGCGCGGTGGCCTGCATGGCGCGGCCGGTGCGGCTGCGGCGCACGAAGATCGCGAGGGCGGCCATGCAGACGACGGCGGCCAGGATCAGGAAGATGTCGGCGTCCTTGATGGTGACGGAGCCGATGTCGTGGGTGGCGTCGAGCCCGGGGAAGGCGCGGGCGCGGTCGGCGCCGGGGTAGAAGTTGCGGACGACTTCCTGCAGGGCCAGGGAGAGGCCGATGGCGGTGATGAGCGGTGCCAGGCGTGGTGCTCCGCGCAATGGCCGGTAGGCGAACCGTTCCGCTCCGACGGCGATGAGGATGGCCACGAGGGCGCCGCCGAGGAGCATCATCGGTACGGCGATGGCCATCGAGGTGCCGTCGGGCAGGATGTAGAAGTAGACCGTGAGGGCGCCGAAGGCCCCGGTCATGAAGATCTCGCCGTGCGCGAAGTTGATGAGCTGGACGATGCCGTACACCATCGTGTAGCCGATGGCGATCAGCCCGTACATCGAGCCGAGAAGCAGCCCGTTGGCCAGCTGCTGCGGCAGGGTGTTCACCGCATGGCCTCCATGTCGCTGGTGGTCGTGTGCACTGGATGTGTGCGTGGTCGTGTGCTGTGGGGGGTGTGGAAACGGGCCGCGCGGTCGGGGTCTTCCTTCCGCGCGGCCCGTGGTGCGGCGTTGTGGCGGGCCGACTACTTCAGGTCGGCGGTGCCGGTCTCCACGTCCTTCCAGGCACCCTTCTCGACCTGGTAGACCGTCAGCTGCTTGTTGGTGGTGTCGCCGTACTGGTCGAAGGAGATCTTGCCGGTGAGGCCTTCGAAGTCGGACTTCTGGACACCGTCGACGACCTTGGAGCGCAGGTCGTTGATGTCGCTGGGCACCTTGCCGCCGTTGGCGTCGGCCGCGGCCTTGACGGCCTTGATGATGGCGGTGGTGGCGTCGTAGGCGTAGGCGCCGTAGGCGCCGTAGTCGCCCTTGTACCCCTTGTCCTTGTACGTCTGGATGAACTGCTTGGCGGCGGGCAGGGTGTCGGCGGGGACACCGATGGCCGTGGCGAGGTCGCCCTCGGAGGACTTGCCGGCGGCCTCGATGTAGGTGGAGGCGAACATGCCGTCGCCGCCGAACAGCGGGATCTTGGCGCCGGTGTCCTTGAGCTGCTTGGTGATCAGCGCGGACTCGTCGTACTGGCCGCCGTAGTAGACCAGGTCGGCACCGGAGTTCTTGATCTTCGTGGCGAGCGAACCGAAGTCCTTGTCACCGGTGTTGACGTGGTCCGTGGCCACGACCTTGCCGCCGAGCTTCTTGTACTGCTCCGCGAAGATCTTCGCGAGGCCGGCGCCGTAGGTCTGCTTGTCGTCGACGACGAAGGCCTTCTTCTTCTTGAGGCCGTTGTACGCGTAGCCGGCGGCGAAGCTGCCCTGCAGTTCGTCGGTGGTGGCGGTGCGGAAGTACGTCTTGTAGGGGCGCTTCTTGTCCGTCTGCCAGTTCTTGCCCTGGGTCAGCTCGGGGTTGGTGTTGGCCGGGGAGATCTGGACCATGTTGGCCGAGGCGAACACCTGCTGCATCGTCTGGGCGACGCCGGAGTTCAGCGGGCCGACGGCGCCGACGGCGGTCTTGTCGCCGACGATGCTGGTGGCGTTGGACTGGCCGGTGGCGGGCTGCGCCTTGTCGTCCAGGGCCTTGAGCTTGAACTTCACGCCCGGGACCCAGTTGTTCTTGTTGGCGTCGTCGACGGCAATCTGGGCGCCGTACTGGATGCCGAGGCCGGTGGTGGAGTTCTCACCGGACAGGGGGGCGTCGACGCCGATGGTCAGCGTGGTGCCGTCGCCGCTGTCTCCGCTCTTGTTGCCGCTGTCGTCTCGGGAGCCGCAGGCGGTGAGAGTCAGAGCCCCGGTCGTCAGAACGGAGGTAAGAATCACCAAGGAACGCTGTCGCACGATCAGTCCTTTCACAGGCAGGCCCGCCCTTGGTCGGGGGGTAGTGCCGCGCTGGTACCGAACTCCCGATGGAGCGGTGACTGGCCGTGACTCTAAGCCCGGTGTGGAGGCAGGGTCAGCGGCGTGGGACGGCTTGTGACTTTCTTGTTATGACGTGGTGGATGCCCGGCTTCTCCGGAGGACCCTCTCGGCGGGTTTGGCCGTTTTTCTCCGAAGTCCGCATTCTGAGAACCCGCACTTCCGGTTGGCCATGGCCGAGATCGTGCGGTCGGCGTGGCGCAGGTGGCGAGGGTGGGATCGGCAGGGTTCCGGGGGTGGGCGGGGTCGAGGGGAGGCCGCGGTGTTGTATTGCGCGCGCGTTACGGAGCGTTACGCAAAAGAAAGGCGCGGCTCGTGTCCAGGGGGAGTTCCGAACAATTGGAAACAGTTAATTCCACGGTGCCGCCGCGGCTGAACCGGAACGTGACTGCTTTCCGGGGAAGTTGAGGGGTCCGGTTGTGTGTCTACGCGCGGACGCCGCCGCGTGGGTGTTCCCTCGCGGCGGCGTCGGGCCGAAACGTGTCTGCGGGTGGTGGATCAGTGCGCGGCGGGGATCAGTGCCTCGTCGCCCGGGTTCACGTCGCGCAGCATGCAGGTGAGCCGGGCGGTGCACACCCTTTTGTCGCTTTCGTCCGTGATGACGATTTCATAGGTGGCGGTCGAGCGTCCCCGGTGCACGGGCGTGGCCACGCCGGTGACGAGGCCGGAGCGGGCCCCGCGGTGGTGCGTGCAGTTCAGGTCGACGCCGACGGCGATCTTGGAGCTGCCGCCGTGCAGCATGGACCCGACCGAGCCGAGCGTCTCGGCCAGCACCGCGGAGGCCCCGCCGTGCAGCAGTCCGTAGGGCTGGGTGTTGCCCTCCACCGGCATCGTCCCGACGACCCGGTCCGCCGAGGCCTCGAGGATCTGGACGCCCATCCGGGTCCCGAGGTGGCCCGCGGAGAACAGGGCCAGGAGGTCCACGCCGAGCGCGGCGTACTCGTCGATGACCTCTTGCGGGAACTTCACATGCTGCTGCTCACCCATGGGGCCGGGCTCCGTTCGTCCTGGTCACTGCGGCTGCCTCTGTGACTGAGCAAACGCTCAGTCGGTGGCCGATTGTTCCAGACGCACCACGACGGACTTGCTGGCCGGGGTGTTGCTGGTGTCCGCGGTGGCGTCCAGCGGCACCAGCACGTTGGTCTCCGGGTAGTACGCGGCGGCACAGCCCCGGGCCGTCGGATAGTGCACGACCCGGAAGCCCGGAGCCCGGCGCTCCACACCGTCCTTCCACTCACTGACCAGGTCGACGTAGGAGCCGTCCGCCAGCCTCAGACTCCGCGCGTCCTCGGGGTTGACCAGCACCACTCGGCGGCCGTTCCTGATGCCCCGGTAGCGGTCGTCGAGGCCGTAGATCGTGGTGTTGTACTGGTCGTGCGAGCGCAGCGTCTGGAGCAGCAGACGGCCCTCGGGCAGCTCCGGGAACTCCACGGGCGCGGCGGTGAAGTTGGCCTTGCCGGTGGCGGTGGTGAAGCGGCGCTCGTCACGCGGGGCGTGGGGGAGGGCGAAGCCGCCGGCGGACCCCGTCACGCGCGCGTTGAAGTCCTCGAAGCCGGGGATCACGCGGGCGATCCGGTCCCGGATCGTCGCGTAGTCCTTCTCGAACTCCTCCCAGGGCGTGGGGCTGTTCTCGCCCAGCACAGCGCGGGCCAGGCGGCAGACGATGGCCGGCTCGGACAGCAGGTGCGCGCTCGCGGGCTCCAGCCGGCCGCGGGAGGCGTGCACCATGCCCATCGAGTCCTCGACGGTCACGAACTGCTCGCCGCTGCCCTGCAGATCGCGTTCGGTACGGCCGAGCGTCGGGAGGATCAGGGCACGCGCGCCCGTGATCACGTGCGAGCGGTTCAGCTTCGTCGACACGTGCACGGTCAGCCGGGCCCGCCGCATCGCCGCCTCGGTGACCTCCGTGTCGGGGGACGCCGAGACGAAGTTGCCGCCCATGGCGAAGAAGACCTTCGCCTCGCCGTCGCGCAGGGCGCGGATGGCCCGTACGACGTCGTAGCCGTGCTCGCGCGGAGGCGCGAAGCCGAACTCCTTCTCCAGGGCGTCCAGGAACGCCGGGGCGGGGCGCTCGAAGATGCCCATCGTGCGGTCGCCCTGCACGTTCGAGTGGCCGCGCACCGGGCAGACGCCCGCGCCGGGGCGGCCGATGTTGCCGCGCAGGAGGAGGAAGTTGACCACTTCCCTGATCGTGGGGACCGAGTGCTTGTGCTGGGTGAGGCCCATGGCCCAGCAGACGATGGTGCGCTCGGAGGCGAGGACCATCCGCAGGGCGTCCTCGATCTCCTCCTGCGTCAGACCGGTGGCCTTGAGCGTCTCGTCCCAGTCGGCGGCGCGGGCGGCCTCGGCGAACTCCTCGTAGCCGTGGGTGTGCTCCCGGACGAACGCCTCGTCGACCGCGCCCTCCCTCTCGAGGATCAGCTTGTTGAGGAGGCGGAAGAGGGCCTGGTCTCCGCCGATGCGGATCTGGAGGAACAGGTCGGTGAGGGAGGCGCCCTTGAGCATGCCCTGCGGGGTCTGCGGGTTCTTGAAGCGCTCCAGGCCCGCCTCGGGCAGCGGGTTGACGCTGATGATCTTCGCGCCGTTGGCCTTGGCCTGCTCCAGCGCGGACAGCATGCGCGGGTGGTTCGTCCCCGGGTTCTGGCCGGCGACGATGATCAGGTCGGCCTTGTACAGGTCCTCCAGCAGGACGCTGCCCTTGCCGATGCCGATCGTCTCCGAAAGGGCCGAGCCGGATGACTCGTGGCACATGTTCGAGCAGTCGGGGAGGTTGTTCGTGCCGAGCTCGCGGGCGAACAGCTGGTACAGGAACGCGGCCTCGTTGCTGGTGCGCCCGGAGGTGTAGAAGACGGCCTCGTCCGGGGAGGCGAGGGCGGCGACCTCCTCGGCGATGATGCCGAAGGCGCGCTCCCAGGTGACCGGCTCGTAGTGCGTGCCCCCTTCCGGGAGGTACATGGGGTGGGTGAGGCGCCCCTGCTGTCCCAGCCAGTAGCCGCTGCGGCCGGCGAGATCGGCGACCGGGTGCGCGGCGAAGAACTCGGGCGTGACCCGGCGCAGCGTCGCCTCCTCGGCGACCGCCTTCGCGCCGTTCTCGCAGAACTCCGCCTTGTGCCGGTGCTCCGGCTCGGGCCAGGCGCAGCCCGGGCAGTCGAAGCCGTCTCTCTGGTTCACGCTCAGCAGCGTCAGCGCGGTGCGCTTCACGCCCATCTGCTGCTGGGCCATGCGCAGCGTGTGCCCGATCGCGGGGAGACCCGCTGCCGCGTGCTTCGGCCCGGCGACCTGCGGCGCGTCCTGAACCGGATCACTCTTGGGCGGCTTCGTGGCCATCGCACGCTCCCCTTCCACTGCGCTGTGAGCTACCTCTCCGATCCTCGCACGCGGTGGTGACATCGGGTGAGGGCGGGCTGGGGGCGAGGGTCCGTCCCCGAGCCCGCGCGGTCGGGGGCGGGGCCGAGTGTCAGTGGGGCGTGGCAGGATCGGGGGCGTGGCAGAGACAGCATCGAAGACGACCGACAAGACCTCCGGCGGCAGCCGTCCGCGACTGATGCTCATGGACGGGCACTCGCTGGCCTACCGCGCGTTCTTCGCGCTGCCCGCGGAGAACTTCACCACCGCGACGGGCCAGCCGACGAACGCGATCTACGGCTTCGCGTCGATGCTGGCCAACACGCTGCGCGACGAGGAGCCCACGCACTTCGCGGTCGCCTTCGACGTCTCCCGCAAGACCTGGCGGTCCCAGGAGTTCACGGAGTACAAGGCGAACCGCTCCAAGACCCCGGACGAGTTCAAGGGCCAGGTCGAGCTGATCGGCGAGCTCCTCGACGCGATGGGCGCCGCCCGTTTCGCGGTGGACGGCTTCGAGGCGGACGACGTCATCGCCACCCTCGCCACCCAGGCCGAGGCCGAGGGCTTCGAGGTGCTGATCGTCACCGGCGACCGTGACTCCTTCCAGCTGGTCAGCGAGCACACCACGGTGCTGTACCCGACCAAGGGCGTCTCCGAGCTCACCCGCTTCACCCCGGAGAAGGTGTTCGAGAAGTACGGGTTGACGCCCGCGCAGTACCCCGACTTCGCGGCCCTGCGCGGCGACCCCTCCGACAACCTCCCCGGCATCCCCGGCGTCGGCGAGAAGACCGCCGCGAAGTGGATCAACCAGTTCGGCTCCTTCGCCGACCTCGTGGAGCGCGTCGAGGAGGTCAAGGGCAAGGCCGGCCAGAACCTCCGCGACCACCTGGAAGCGGTCAAGCTCAACCGCCGGCTGACCGAACTGGAGCGCCGGGTGGAGCTCCCCAAGGGCGTCGCCGACCTGGAGCGGGCCGCCTACGACCGCAAGGCCGTCGCGGTGGTCCTGGACACCCTGGAGATCCGCAACCCCTCGCTGCGCGAGCGGCTCTTCGCCGTCGACCCCGGCGCCGAGGAGGCCGAGACCACCCCGGTCAGCACGGAGGGCGTGCAGCTGGACGGCAAGGTGCTGGGCACCGGCGAGCTGACCGGCTGGCTCACCGAGCACGCCACCCAGCCCCTCGGTATCGCCACGGTCGACACCTGGGCGCTCGGCACCGGCTCGGTCGCCGAGGTCGCCCTCGCCGCGCCCGGCGGTCCGGCCGCCTGGTTCGACCCCTCCCAGCTGGACGAGGCCGACGAGACGGCCTTCGCGGCCTGGCTCGCCGACGCCGGCCGGCCCAAGATTTTCCACAACGCCAAGGGCGCCATGCGGGTCTTCGCCGAGCACGGCTGGAGCGTCGAGGGCGTCACCATGGACACCGCGCTCGCCGCCTATCTGGTCAAGCCGGGCCGTCGCTCCTTCGACCTGGACGCGCTGTCCCTGGAGTACCTGCACCGCGAGCTGACCCCCGCCGCCGCTGCCGACGGCCAGCTCGCCTTCGGCGCGGACGAGGGGGCCGAGGCCGAGGCCCTGATGATCCAGGCCCGCGCCGTCCTCGACCTGGGCCAGGCCTTCGAGGGCCGCCTTGAGGAGGTCGGCGCCGCCGATCTCCTGCGCGACGTGGAGCTGCCCACGTCCGCGCTGCTCGCCCGCATGGAGCGGCACGGCATCGCGGCCGACCGGGCCCATCTGGAGGCCATGGAGCAGATGTTCGCCGGCGCCGTCCAGCAGGCGGTGAAGGAGGCGCACGCGGCGGCCGGGCACGAGTTCAACCTGGGCTCGCCCAAGCAGCTCCAGGAGGTCCTCTTCGGCGAGCTGGCCCTGCCCAAGACGAAGCGGACGAAGACCGGCTACACCACGGACGCCGACGCCCTCGCCTGGCTCGCCGGCCAGACGGACAACGAGCTGCCGGTGATCATGCTCCGCCACCGCGAGCAGGCCAAGCTCCGCGTCACGGTCGAGGGCCTGATCAAGACGATCGCCGCGGACGGCCGGATCCACACCACCTTCAACCAGACGGTCGCCGCCACCGGACGGCTGTCCTCGACGGACCCGAACCTGCAGAACATCCCGGTCCGCACCGACGAGGGCCGCGCCATCCGCCGCGGCTTCGTGGTCGGCGAGGGCTTCGAGTCCCTGATGACGGCCGACTACAGCCAGATCGAGCTGCGCGTGATGGCCCACCTCTCCGAGGACGAAGGCCTGATCGAGGCCTTCACCTCGGGCGAGGACCTGCACACCACCGCCGCTTCCCAGGTCTTCGCGGTCGAGCCGACCGCGGTGGACGCCGAGATGCGCCGCAAGATCAAGGCCATGTCGTACGGCCTGGCCTACGGACTGTCCGCCTTCGGCCTCTCCCAGCAGCTGAACATCGAGGCGGCGGAGGCCCGCGCCCTGATGGACGCGTACTTCGAGCGGTTCGGCGGCGTACGGGACTATCTGCGCCGCGCGGTCGACGAGGCCCGGGCGACGGGCTACACGGCGACGCTCTTCGGACGCCGCCGCTACCTCCCCGACCTCAACAGCGACAACCGCCAGCGTCGTGAGGCGGCGGAGCGGATGGCCCTCAACGCGCCCATCCAGGGCACGGCGGCCGACATCGTGAAGATCGCCATGCTCAAGGTGGGCGACGCGCTGAAGGAGGCCGGACTGGAGTCCCGGATGCTGCTCCAGGTGCACGACGAAGTGGTGCTGGAGATCGCCCCGGGCGAGCGCGCGGCAGCCGAGGAACTCGTCCGCCGCGAGATGGCGAACGCCGTCCACCTCCGCGTACCGCTGGGCGTCTCGGTGGGCGCGGGCGCGGACTGGGAGTCGGCGGCGCACTAGGTGCTGCGCTGCTTGGGCCGGGCTGGGCCGGGAGCAGCGGCGGGGTGGTGCTTCGGGACCGGGGCTCGTCGGGTGGCCGAAGGGAGCCGCCACGGCTCCGTCCCGGCTCCGCCGAGGTACCGGCTCTGGCCCGGTCCCATCCTGGCCGCGAGCCCATCCGGGCACCCGCCCCACCTGGGCCCGGCCCGCCCCGGGCCCACCCCCACCAAAGCATCACTCGCGTGGCCCCCGAGAAAGCGCCCCCGCCCCGGGCGGTCGCAAGGATGCGGGCATGGGTATACGCACGCTCCTCAGCCGCCCGGCACCAGGCGTGGCACTCCCGCCGGCCTCGGCCTTCGCGGTCGACGCCAGCACGCTCCGCGTCCCCGTCCCTGTCACCGCGGCCCTGCGCCACGCGACGGCGGACCTCCGGCAGCGACTGGTCCGCGGGCAGCGGCCGACCGATCCCGCGGGCGCCGGTTCCGGGCCCGCCGCCCCTGGTCCCACTGGCGACCTCTCGACGGTCACCGACCTGCGGACCGACACTGGCCTCGACTGCGTCGGCGACCTGCCCGCCGTGCCCGGCCTCACCGGCCGCACCCCCACCACCGCCCCGCACGCTGGCAGCGCCGCCCGCCCCGGTAGCGCCGATCGTCCCGGCAACCCCGCTTCCTCCGGCACTCGCAGAGCCCCCGGCACTCCCAAGGCCCCCGCCAGGACCTCACGCCCCTGGGCCGACCGGGCCCGTGGCTACCTGATCCTCGTCCTCACCCTGCTCCCACGGCCGCGCCCCGCGCACACCACCATCACGGTGTACATCGCGACCACCGAGCCCCTCAGCGAGCGGCTGGACGGCTCGGCGCCGTATCGCCGACAGGGTCAGAACCGCCGGGGCCCGGAACCGGGCGCCGCGCCCTGACCACCACGGCGTACAGCAGCAGCGCCGGGACGAGCCCCGCCCCCGCGCCGAAGCACACCGTCGGAATGATCTCCCACGGCTGCGCGGCCGACCCCCAGTAGGCCCACCACCGCGCCGCCCGCTGCACCGCCCCCACCAGAGCGAAGCCGCCGATCACGGCACCGGCCGCCCAGCGGTCCCGTGCCGCCAGCACCGGGATCCCCACCGGCTCGCGCAACGGCGCCCGCCGCAGCGCGCGCACCACGAACACGGCGATCACCACCGCGGCCACCGCCGAACCGCCGTACTGCAGGTACCAGTACAGCGGCGAGCCGGCCACCTCACGGCCCAGCACGGGAAACAGCCGCATCCCCCACCGGTCGAGGTGCGTGAAGGCGTCCCACACGACGTGCGTCAGCGCGCCGAGCACCGCCGACACGTACCACCGCACCACCAGGGAGGGCGTCACACGCGCGCGTGGCGCCCCGCATCGCACCAGGGCCGCCACCCGCCCCTGCCGTGCCCGCGGCAGCAGCGCCACCAGCGGCTCGCGCATCAGCAGCCAGAGCGCCACCAGCGCCCAGGCGATGAGCACATCGACCGTGAACACCCCCGGGAACGAGTGCGTGACGTCACCGAACTCCATCGCCCCGGACAGTGCGCTCGCCGCGTAGTAGGTCATGTCGGGTGCGAAGGAACCCGCTACGAGGACGGCGGGCACCAGCGTGCCCCGGCCGGACCCGTCGGTGCGTACGGCGGGCAGTACGGCTGCCGCGTGGCTCAGCGTGAACGGCAACTCTGCTCCTGGTGACGGTCGTTGTCCGGCGATCGGACCGCCCAGTATGCGGGATGCCGAACACCGGCCGCCCGTCACGCTCGCCACATGACCAACCGGTGAAAACCGGGCACGAACGGGTGCCCGAGCAAAGCAAGTTGCCGTAGGGTCGCCAGGGTCACCGTGCCGGGGCGAGAGACATGCCAGTCGGAGGGCAACCACTCGGGCCGGTCGATCGTCACAACAGCAGCGAACGCAACAGAAAAGCGCGAACGCAACAGAAGTGCGCGACAGGCAGAGACGGGCGCTGGGGCGTCCACGGGAGGGGTTCACTCTATGGCGGCGCAATTCGGCAGGAGGCTGCGCAAGGGGGCGGCAACCACCGCCGTGGCCGCGGTAGCGGTCGCGGCGCTGTCCGCCTCCCAGGCTCCGGGCGTGAACGACCACGGCAGACAGACCGCGGCCGACGCCACGCCCTCACCCGACGCGAGTGCTTCCGACGGCAGCGCCACCGGCAACTCGCCGTACTACACGGACCTGCCGCCGCTCAAGAGCCCGAACCCGTCCCCGAGCACCGGCACCGGCCCCGCGGCCCCCGGCGCCACCGAGGCGGGCATCCCCGCGACCGTCCTCGACGCCTACAAGAAGGCCGAGACCGCGCTGAACGAGGCCAAGCCGGGTTGCAACCTGCCCTGGCAACTCCTCGCCGCCATCGGCAAGGTGGAGTCGGGCCAGGCCCGCGGCGGCCGCGTCGCCGCTGACGGCACGACCCTCTCGCCCATCCTCGGCCCGCAGCTCGACGGCAACGGCTTCGCCCTCATCAGGGACACCGACGACGGCGCCTACGACGGCAACAGCTCCTACGACCAGGCCGTCGGGCCCATGCAGTTCATCCCGTCCACCTGGGCGTGGGCGGGCCGCGACGGCAACGCCGACGGCAAGAAGGACCCCAACAACATCTACGACGCGGCACTCGCCGCCGGGCACTACCTGTGCCGCTTCGACTGGGACCTGTCCGACCAGGACGACCTCGACCGGGCGATCCTCAGCTACAACAACTCGCGGGAGTACCTGAACCTGGTCATGCGCTGGGTGGAGTACTACCGCAAGGGCACGCACGAGATCCCCGACGGCACCGGCACGCTGCCGGGCAACCGCAGCGACGGTGGGGCCGGGGCGAGCCCTTCGCCCTCCTCGCCGACCACCCCGAACACGCCGAACACGCCGAACACGCCGTCTCCGGGCGGCTCGAAGCCCAAGCCCAGCCCCAAGCCCGAGAGCCCCGGCGGCGGCTCGACGACCCCGAAGCCGCCCACCGACCCCGGCGGCACCCCGACCACGCCCCCCTCGGCGCCTCCCACGAACACCGACACGGTGGACCACCTCGAGGACGCCGGCACCGCGAAGCTCACCGCCATGGCCGGCGACGCGTTCACCAAGCGGATCAGCACCCGCGCCGAGACCAAGGCCGGCAAGGCCGTCGGCAAGGTCAGGGTCCGCTTCACGATCATCGGCGACACGGACACCACCTTCACGGGCGGCGAGAGTGTGGCCACAGTCGCCACCAACAGCTCGGGCGTGGCCGTCGCACCCGCCCTGCAGGCGGGGGAGAAGACGGGCAAGGTCACCGTCCGCGCCACCGTCGTGGGCCGCACGGTCGCCGGCCTCGACTACACCGCCACCGTCACCGAACGCGCCGCCGACGCCCTCGCTCGCACCGGTGACGCCGCGCTGACCTGCGTCCCCGGCGGCGAGTTCGCCAACCAGGTCGAGGTGAAGGCCACGTACAAGGGGGCCGTCGCCGACGGCGTCGCGGCCACCGCCACACTGATCAAGTCGGCGGACGACCCGACCGCCGCCGACAAGGGCCCCTACTTCAAGGACGCCGACGGCAAGGCCGTCCGCACCCTGAAGGCGCTGAAGACGGACGCGAAGGGCCTGCTGAAGTTGCCGAAGCTGTACGCGGACGACACCACCGGCACGTTCCTGCTCCGTATCACCACCGCGGGCGGAGCGACGCTCACCCTCGAACTGACCGTGGCGGCGGCCGAGACGTCCTCGCCGAGCCCGTCCACGAGCCCCAGCGCGTAGTTCTCAGGTAGTCGCATAGTTCTCAGGTAGTACGGACGACGCCCCTCCTTGAAGGAGGGGCGTCGTTGTGTGTGCAACGTGTTCTCATCTCCGCCGCGCGTTGCTACGGTGCCGAGAAACCTGACGGTGTATCAGATCAATCCGTGGGGAGGCCCCGTATGCGCACTCTTGTCGCCGCCGCCACCGGTCTCGCCGTCGCCTTCGCCGTGGTCCTGACGCTGACCGCCCTCGGCTCCGCCTCGGGCGGTACGTCCCCGAAGCCACTGCTGACGACGGTGCCCGCACACCCCTGACCGCCCGCCCGGGACGGAGGCCGAGATGCGCCGCAAGGCCGCACTGATCCTGCTCGCCCTCGCCGTGTTCTTCGCGGCACTGTCCCCGCTGCTGCGCTGGTACGCCTTCCCGCGCCTGGCCAAGGTCCCCGCGAACCAGTACCAGGACATGGTCCTGGAGGCTCGCGACGCCACCCTCCTCGACTACGGCACCATGCGGGCGAAGAAGGTCCCCAAGGTCACCATCGTGCAGACCCTCAAGGGCAACGTGGAGGCCTCCGAGAGGATCGAGGAGTCGGCGGGCCGGGATGTCGTCGTCTGGGACGGCCTGTCCTACGTCGTCGGCCCCGACGGCCAGATGGTGTCCAAGATCCCCGAGCGCTACATCTTCGACGCCCACACCCAGGAACCCGTCCACGCCACCGGCGAGTCCGTCGACGGCGACCCGGTCCGCCGCGAGGGCATCGAGTTCAAATGGCCGTTCCTCACGGAGAAACGGGCCTACCAGTACTTCGACGCCCAGGCCCGCGTCACCGCCCCCATCCACTACCAGGACACCCGGAACTTCCGCGGCCTGGAGGTCTACTACTTCGAGCAGACCATCCCCTGGACCAAGGTGAAGATCCCCAAGACGCTGCCCGTCAAGGGCCTCACCCCCGATTCGGTCGCCCAGACCGGCACGACCCGCTGGTACACCACGGTCCGCAAATTCTGGGTCGAACCCCTCACCGGCGCCCCCGTGTACGGCGAGGAGATCCACAAGGAGGAACTGCGCGGCGGCGCCCTCCTCGGCGACCGCGACAAGGTCACCGCGTTCGCCGGCCACGTGAAGATGCGCGAGGACTACATCACGCACACCGTCGACCTGGTGAAGTCCCAGCGTCTGCTCATCCTGCTGATGACGTCCTACCTGCCGTGGGGCTCGCTCACCCTCGGCGTCCTCCTGCTGGCCCTCGCGCTGTACCTGGAGGCCCGCGGCCGCCGCCCCTCCGGCCCGGCCCCGGCAGCGGCGCAGGAGCCGTCACAGGTCAGCGCCTGAGCCGGGCGTTGGTGTACCGGGTCGGCTCGGCACCCGCCGGGTCCTCGGGCCACGGATGCTTCGGATACCGCCCGCGCAACTCCGCCCGTACACCCTTGTAGCCGTCCCGCCAGAACGAGGCGAGGTCGGCGGTGACGGCGGCCGGCCGCCCGGCCGGGGACAGCAGATGCACGAGCAGCGGCACCCCGGCGACCCGGGGCGACTCCTGTAGCCCGAACATCTCCTGCAACTTCACCGCGAGCACTGGCTGCTCGGGCCGGGAGTAGTCGATGCGGACCTTCGACCCGCTCGGCACGGCCATCCGCTCCGGGGCGAGCTCGTCGAGCCGCCCGGCCTCCCCGGAGGCCCAGGGCAGCAGCCGGGCGAGCGCCTGCCCGGCATCGATCCGCGCCAGATCGGCCCGCCGCCGCGCCCGGCTCAGCTCCGGCTCCAGCCACTCCTCCACGCGCGCGTGGAGCGCGTCGTCGCAGACATCGGGCCAGGGCTCACCGAGGTGCAGCCGCAGAAAGGCGAGCCGCTGTCGCAGGACACCGGCATCCGCCGGCCACCGCAGCAGCCCGAGCCCTTCCCGGCGCAGCCCGTCCAGCAGCGCATCGCGCACGAGCCCGGGACCGGCGTCCTTCAGCGACCGCGCAGCCAACTCCACGGCCCCCAGCCGCTCCACCCGCCGCGCCACGACGTCCCCACCGTCCCAGCACACCTCGTCCCGCTCGTCCAGCAGCGCCCCGGCGGCGAGCCGGGCGATCCCCTCGTCGACCACGGCGCCCGACTGCACCCGCGCGTGCCCCTTGCCGACGGGCCGGTCCGCCACGGCGACGGCGACCCAGCCGGTCCCTCGCAGCCCGCTGCCCTCCCCGATCTCGGCCCGGGTCCCGGACACCATGAGACACGACCCACCGTCGACCCTGGCAACGCGCTCGGGATAGGCGAGAGCGGCAACGAGCCCGACCTGCCGGTCCTCCGACGCGCCCGCCCACCCCTCGGCCTCCGTCTTCGCCTCTGCCTCTGGAGGGCAGTTACGGCCGGGTGGGTGGGAAATCTCAGAGCCGACGGCCCGCAGTCGCCGAACCTCGCGACGCCACCGCGTGGCATAGGCGTCACCCTCACGCCGAGCACGACGCAACGCACCCGCCAGATCATCGCCGTACTCCCGAGGCACCTCCTCACTCAGCAAGGCGACCACCTCCGAAGCCCGGTCGATCCCCACGAACGGCACGGAGTCGAGCAACGCCCGCCCCAGCCGCGGATGCAGCCCCAGCCGCGACAGGGCAACTCCCCGCTCAGTCGCCCGCCCGACGGAGTCGACGGCGCCGACAACGCCCAGCACATCCCGTGCCGCCGCCATACCCCCGGCGGGCGGCGCATCCAGCAACGCCAGCCCCGACGCGTCAGGATCCCCCCAGCACGCCACCTGAAGCGCGAACGCCGTCAGGTCGGCCACCTTGATCTCCGGAGACGGAAAACGCGGCAGACGCGCATCCTCGGCCTCCGCCCAGCAGCGGTACACCGCCCCCGGTGCCTCACGCCCGGCCCGCCCCGCCCGCTGTCGTCCGGCCGCCTGCGACGCCCGTACCGTCGTCAGCGCGCTCAACCCGCGCGCGTGGTCGACCCGCGGCTCGCGCGCCAGCCCCGAGTCCACGACGACCCGCACACCCGGCACCGTCAACGACGACTCCGCAACGGACGTGGCCAGCACGACCCGCCGCCGTTCACCCGGGGCGAGCACCGCGTCCTGCACGACGGCCGGCGCCCGCCCGTGCACCTGCAGCACATCGACGTCCCCGAGACCGCCGAGCTGCCCGGCCACCCGGGCGATCTCGCCCACGCCCGGCAGAAAACACAGCACGTCCCCGTCCCGCTCTGCCAGGGCCCGCCGCACCACCGACGCCACATGCGCCAGCAGCGCCGGATCGACACGCATCCCGTGCGGCGGCCGGACGGGCCGCACCGGCGGCGCCCACACCACCTCCACCGGATGAGCCGTTCCGTGGGCCTCCACCACCGGCGCGTCGCCCAGCAGCGCGGCCCACCCCCGCGCGTCGGTCGTCGCCGAGGCGGCCACCAGCCGCAGCTCGGGCCGCAGGGTCTGCCGCACGTCCCACAGGAACGCCGCCGCCGTGTCCGCGTCCAGATGACGCTCGTGGCACTCGTCGAGCACCACCACGTCGGCACCGGTCAGCTCCTGGTCCCGCTGCAACCGCTGCACCAGCACACCGGTCGTGACGACCTCCACGCGCGTGTGCCGCCCGACGGCCCGTTCCCCGCGCACGGTGTAGCCGACGCTCCCGCCGGGCCTCTCGCCCAGCAGCCACGCCATCCGCCGCGCCGCCGCCCGGGCCGCGATCCGCCGCGGCTCGGCCACGATCACCCGCCGCTCGGGACCCTGGCCGAGCAGCCCCGCGAGCGCCAGCGGCACCAGCGTCGTCTTGCCGGTGCCGGGCGGCGCCACGAGGACGGCGGTGCCGTGCCCCTCCAGGGCGTCACCGAGGGCGGGCAGGGCACCACGTACGGGCAGGGCGTCCAGGGCGTCGTAGCGGATCACGCACTCAATCCCGTACGCACACGAAGATCGCCGTCCCCGGGATCAGGTTCCCGCGCAGCGGCGACCACCCGCCCCACTCGGACGTGTTCCAGGCCGGCCACTCCGGCTCCACCAGGTCCACCAGGCGGAAGCCCGACGCCGCGACGTCCCGGACCCGGTCGCCCAGCGTCCGGTGGTGCTCGACGTAGACCGCGCGTCCGTCCTCGTCCTGCTCGACGTAGGGCGTGCGGTCGAAGTACGAACCCGACACCGACAGCCCCTCCGGCCCCGGCTCGTCCGGGAACGCCCAGCGGATCGGATGCGTCACCGAGAAGACGAGCCGGCCACCGGGCCGCAGCACCCGGCGCACCTCCCGCAGGACCAGACGCGGGTCGGCCACGAAGGGCAGCGCCCCGTACGCCGAGCAGACCAGATCGAACGAGCCGTCCGCGAACGGCAGCGCACCGGCGTCGGCACACACCAGGGGGAAGGGCCCGCCGATGCGCAGCGCGTGCTGCAGCTGCCGGTGCGAGATGTCCAGGGCGACCGGCCGGGCACCCTGGCCGGCCAGCCAGCGCGAGCACTGCGCCGCGCCCGCGCCGATCTCCAGGACGTCCTTGCCCTTCAGCTCCTCCGGCGGGCCGAGCAGCTCGGCCTCCACCTCGTCGAGGCCCTCGGGCCCCCACACGAACCGGTCGTCGCCGAGGAACGTGCCGTGCTCGACCTGGTACTCGTCCGCGTTACGGTCCCACCAGCCACGATTGGCGCGGGAGCTCTCCGTGACCCCGGCGGCACGCCGGGTCGCCTCGGGTTCGGACGCTTCGGGCTCTTGGATGATCGGCTCCCTCGTCGTACTCTTCCGTCCAGCCCGCTCCGGTGGCTTCACGAGGGGTCCCGTACGGCCCGCGTGGCCTCGGAAGACTGAACTTGTGCCGGTTATGCGGCGATCCACCCCTGGTGGGCGGCTTCGCGCATTGACCCTGCCCGGCTGCCCCCGTATGCTACAAGTTGCGCTGCGGGCCTGCGCACCTCAGACGTAGCAGGCTGCGCTCGCATCTGTATGTATGTCCCCTCGGTTGTCGAGGCGCCACCAGTTGTTCGGTGTGGCGCTTCCTAGGCTGTCCGGCTTCTGCAGAGCGAAACGGGCTCCGGCGTAGCAGTACCTACGACTTCAATGTCCGTACCGGAGCCCTTTCCCACATGACGAGCAGCACCGAGACCACCGCAACGACCCCGCAGGTTGCGGTCAACGACATCGGTAACGAGGAAGCCTTCCTCGCCGCGATCGACGAGACGATCAAGTACTTCAACGACGGCGACATCGTCGACGGCGTCATCGTGAAGGTCGACCGGGACGAGGTCCTGCTCGACATCGGTTACAAGACCGAAGGCGTTATCCCGAGCCGCGAGCTCTCGATCAAGCACGACGTCGACCCCAACGAGGTCGTCGCCGTCGGTGACGAGATCGAAGCCCTTGTTCTCCAGAAGGAGGACAAGGAAGGCCGCCTGATCCTCTCGAAGAAGCGCGCCCAGTACGAGCGTGCCTGGGGCACCATCGAGAAGATCAAGGAAGAGGACGGGATCGTCACCGGTACCGTCATCGAGGTCGTCAAGGGTGGTCTCATCCTCGACATCGGCCTCCGTGGCTTCCTCCCGGCCTCCCTGGTCGAGATGCGCCGCGTCCGCGACCTCCAGCCCTACGTGGGCAAGGAGCTCGAGGCCAAGATCATCGAGCTGGACAAGAACCGCAACAACGTGGTCCTGTCCCGCCGTGCCTGGCTGGAGCAGACGCAGTCCGAGGTCCGCCAGACGTTCCTCACGACCCTCCAGAAGGGTCAGGTCCGTTCCGGCGTCGTCTCCTCGATCGTCAACTTCGGTGCCTTCGTGGACCTGGGTGGCGTCGACGGTCTGGTCCACGTCTCCGAGCTCTCCTGGAAGCACATCGACCACCCCTCCGAGGTTGTCGAGGTCGGCCAGGAAGTCACCGTCGAGGTTCTCGACGTCGACATGGACCGCGAGCGTGTCTCCCTGTCGCTGAAGGCGACCCAGGAAGACCCGTGGCAGCAGTTCGCCCGTACCCACCAGATCGGCCAGGTCGTGCCCGGCAAGGTCACGAAGCTGGTTCCGTTCGGTGCGTTCGTCCGCGTGGACGAGGGCATCGAGGGTCTGGTCCACATCTCCGAGCTGGCCGAGCGCCACGTGGAGATCCCGGAGCAGGTCGTCCAGGTCAACGACGAGATCTTCGTCAAGGTCATCGACATCGACCTCGAGCGTCGCCGCATCAGCCTCTCGCTGAAGCAGGCCAACGAGGCCTTCGGTGCCGACCCGTCCACGGTCGAGTTCGACCCGACCCTGTACGGCATGGCCGCGTCCTACGACGACCAGGGCAACTACATCTACCCCGAGGGCTTCGACCCCGAGACCAACGACTGGCTCGAGGGCTACGAGACCCAGCGCGAGGCGTGGGAGGGCCAGTACGCCGAGGCGCAGCAGCGCTTCGAGCAGCACCAGGCCCAGGTCATCAAGTCCCGCGAGGCCGACGCCGCTGCCGCGGCCGAGGGCGGCGACACCGCGGGTGCGGCTCCGGCCGCCTCCGGTGGTGGCGGTTCGTACTCCTCCGAGGGCCCGGACAACTCCGGCGCGCTGGCTTCGGACGAGGCGCTTGCCGCGCTTCGCGAGAAGCTGGCCGGTGGGCAGAGCTGAACGCCCACTGAGCTGTAGCTCCTGACTGAGGGCCCGCACCTTTCGAGGTGCGGGCCCTCAGTGTTTCCCGGGTCGTCCTTCGGGTGCGGGCCGGTGGGGGCTTGCCGCGCGGTTCCCCGCGCCCCTCAAGCAGGGTGCTGACCCGGCCGCCAAGATCAATGTTTCCCTCCTCCGGGAATGCCCACGGGCGTAAGGGCGTTGTGGAGTATGAACACGAGGAGGAGCGGTCACTGTGCTTGATCCGCAGGGTTTGTACGCATGGGAGCCGAAGGGGCTGGCTGTCGTCGACATGGCGCTCGCCCAGGAGTCGGCCGGTCTTGTCATGCTCTACCACTTCGACGGATACATCGACGCGGGGGAGGCGGGCGACCAGATCGTCGACCGGCTGCTCGACTCGCTGCCCCACCAGGTCGTCGCCCGCTTCGACCACGACCGGCTCGTGGACTACCGAGCCCGCCGCCCGCTGCTGACGTTCAAGCGCGACCGCTGGAGCGACTACGAGGACCCCGCCATCGAGGTGCGGCTCGTGCAGGACGCCACCGGAGCGCCGTTCCTGCTGCTGTCCGGCCCGGAGCCGGACGTGGAGTGGGAGCGGTTCGCCGCGGCCGTGAAGCAGATCGTGGAGCGGCTCGGCGTGCGTCTGTCGGTGAACTTCCACGGCATCCCCATGGGCGTCCCGCACACCCGGCCCGTCGGCCTCACCCCGCACGGCAACCGCACCGACCTGGTCCCGGGCCACCGCAGCCCGTTCGAGGAGGCGCAGGTGCCCGGCAGCGCCGAGTCCCTCATCGAATACCGCCTGCTCCAGGCCGGGCACGACGTCCTCGGGGTCGCCGCCCATGTCCCGCACTACATCGCCCGCTCCCCGTACCCGGACGCGGCCCTGACGGTCCTGGAGGCCATCACGGCGGCGACCGGACTGGTGCTGCCCGGTATCGCCCACGCCCTGCGATCCGACGCCCACCGCACCCAGACGGAGATCGACCGGCAGATCCGCGAGGGTGACGACGACCTCACCGCGCTCGTCGAGGGCCTCGAGCATCAGTACGACGCCGTCGCGGGTGCCGAGACGCGCGGCAACATGCTCGCCGAGCCGGTGGACATTCCGTCGGCCGACGAGATCGGCAAGGAGTTTGAAAAGTTCCTGGCGGAACGAGAAGGCGACAACTGACCAGGCAGGGCGCGCCCCGAAAGGGGCGCGGGGAACCGCGCGACAAGCCCCCTCCGGCCCGCACTCCCCGTACGGCCCGCGCCGGTCGTCCCTCCGGCCCGCACCGCCCCTCCGATCCGCACCGCCCGTACGGCCCCCGAGCGGACCGTCTAGGCTGCGAGGCATGCTGAAGGTGGGCCTGACCGGCGGCATCGGCGCCGGCAAGAGTGAGGTGTCACGGCTGCTCGTCGCATGCGGCGCCGTGCTGATCGACGCGGACCGCATCGCGCGGGAGGTCGTCGCTCCGGGAACACCGGGGCTCGCCTCGGTCGTGGAGGCCTTCGGCGAGCAGGTGCTCGCCTCCGACGGCAGTCTCGACCGTCCCAAGCTGGGCTCCATCGTCTTCGCCGACGCGGAAAGGCTCGCCACCCTCAACTCGATCGTGCACCCCCTGGTGGGTGCCCGCTCCCGTGAGCTGGAGGAGGCCGCCGCCGAGGACGCGGTCGTCGTCCACGACATCCCGCTCCTCACCGAGAACGGCCTCGCACCGCTGTACGACCTCGTCATCGTCGTCGACGCGACCCCCGAGACCCAACTCGACCGGCTCGTAAGGCTGCGCGGCATGACCGAAGAGGACGCACGCGCGCGGATGGCCGCCCAGGCGACGCGCGAGCAGCGCCGGGAGATCGCGGACGTCGTCATCGACAACGACGTCCCGCTGGAGGAACTGGAGCGCCGCGTGAAGGACGTGTGGGCCGAGCTGGCGCGCAGGTCCCACGCGTCCCGGCCGGACCCTCAGGGCCGGCCCGCCCCTCAGGAATAGCGGCACCCCGAGGGGGCGTTGAACCTTTCCAGTGAGGGAAGGACTCTGCCGTGCCCGAGACCAGCGGTTCCACCGGACGTACCCCGGAGACGCACGTCATCGACTTCCGCGCCGCCGAGCAACTGCTCGCCGCGCGGGATCCGCGGGGCGCGGTGAAGCTGCTCGACAAAGTCATCGCCGCGCACCCGGAGAACACCGCCGCGCGACTGCTGCGCGCCCGGGCCTTCTTCGCGGCGGCGCAGTTGCGGCCGGCCGAGCTCGAGTTCTCGATCGTCCTGGAGCGCGAGCCGGACAACGCGTTCGCGCACTTCGCGCTCGCCCGCACCTATGAGCGGCAGAACCGGCCCGACCAGGCAAAACGCCATTTCCGTCTGGCGGCCGCGCTGGACCCGAACCCGCAGTTCCAGAAGGCCGCGCGCTTCGAGTCGTGAGCGGGCCGTTCCGGCCCGTCCCGCCCGCCTCGTCTGTCTCGCGCCTCGTCTGTCTCGTCGGCCTCAGGGGTGGTCCTCGGGAGGCCGGTAGGGCGGGATGTCGGGGCCCGGCTGCCAGTGCGGGCCCTGGCGGATGCGCCTGAGGACGACGGCCAGGTCGATCGTGACGATCAGCAGCAGCACACCACAGGCGATGGCCCAGCCGGGCCGCCCGGCGAGCGTGAACGCGACCGTCCCGAAGAGTGCCCAGGCCAGCCCCCACACACTCAGCCAGAAGCGCGCCCGCAGGGCACTGCGCGCGGTCGCCGGTTCACTGCCTGTACGCATCGCGATCTCCACTCCTGCTTGCAACGTACTCTCCGCCGCGGATACGGACCACCAAGGGAGCCGGTGCCCGCGCGGGCCGACCTCGGGCCCCTGGAGGACAAACGTTCACCCGGTCGGGTGAAGGCGGCCGGTAGAGGAACTGGCGTGCGGGCGTGGCCCGTTGGACCGGCATGGAGATGAAAATGCGTGAGGGGTACGAGGGGACGGGACCCGGGGCCATCACCCCGGACGGCTGCGCGGTGGAGCTCTACTCGCGACTGCCCGTCGGGGACGAACCGGACATCATCGCCGCGGCGGTGCCCGAGGGTGCGCGCATCCTGGAGCTGGGCAGCGGGGTCGGGCGGATGACCCATGGACTGCTGGAGCGCGGGTTCACGGTCACGGCGGTCGACGAGTCCGCCGAGATGCTGGAGCGCGTGCGCGGGGCGCGGACGATATGCAGCCCGATCGAGGATCTGGACCTGGGTGAGACCTTCGACGTGGTGCTGCTCGCCTCGTTCCTCGTGCACGCGGGGGACGTGGAGGTGCGGCGGGGCCTGCTGCGCACCTGTGTACGCCATGTCGCGGAGGGCGGCTGCGTGCTGATCCAGCGGGAGGGCGCGGACTATCACACGAATCTGCCGCGCGAGCGCGTGGACCCCAGCGGCTTCACCGTGCGGATCGTGTCGGCGGAGCCGGTCGGAGACGGCGTCAACTCGGTGCGCGCGGAGTACGAGTTCCCGGACGCGGTCTGGACACAGACGTTCCGGGCACGACCGCTGACCAAGGAGCAGTTCGAGGAGG
This sequence comes from Streptomyces sp. NPDC044719, assembly GCF_056433405.1. Classification (NCBI taxonomy): domain Bacteria; kingdom Bacillati; phylum Actinomycetota; class Actinomycetes; order Kitasatosporales; family Streptomycetaceae; genus Streptomyces; species Streptomyces sp. NPDC044719. The sequence goes on along the minus strand of NZ_JBWKHE010000005.1, from coordinate 261,568 downwards.
CGCTGGAGGAGGCGGGCCTGAAGGTGGACCGGTACCTGACGGACGATGGGATATGGGTGAAGGCGGTGCGGGTGGCCTGAGGGCCGGTGTGTGTGCGAGGGGCGAGGCGCAGAAGTTCCGCTGGGCGGCGATGAGTTCCAGGGCGAGTGGCGGTCTACCTCTTCGACACCACCACGGACCGCTTTCACAGGAGACCTTCATGTCCGAGACCACCGCTCCCGTCACCACCGCTCCCGTCACCGCCTCCGCCTCCGCCTCAGCCGGCGTCGTCGTCGCCGAGTCCGCCACCGCTCGCGGACGGCGGGCCCGGATCGCCCTGCGCGGCCTCCAGGTGCTGCTCGCCCTCTTCTACGCGATCCCGAGCGCCCTGCCCAAGCTGATCGCGCACCCGTCCGCCGCCGAGTCCTTCGAGAAGCTCGGCTGGGGCAGCGCGGGGATGTACACCATCGGCGCGCTCGAACTGGCCGGAGCGGTCGCCCTGTTGATCCCGGTGCTCCAGTCGGTGGCGGCGGTGGCGCTGAGCGCGTTGATGGTGGGCGCGTTCGTCGTGCAGGTGGCCGTGTTCGACGGGCAGTACGCGGCGACGCCGCTCATCCTGATCGTGCCGCTCGCCCTCATCGCGTGGGCGCGGCGCGGGCACAACGCGGATCTGCTGCGACTGCTGCGGCGACGGGCGTGACCGGGTGGCACCGGGTCGAGTGCGATGCCGGCGGCGTCCGGGAGGGCCGAGGGGCTCGGCCCGGGCGTCGCTGTCGTGTGCTGTGGCTTGTCTGTCCGTCGTACCGTCGTGAGCGTCTCTGTCCGTCGTACCGTCGTGACCGTCTACTCACGGCGTGGGTTTGGCGATGTCGCCGCCAAGACCGTCGCCGGGGCCCGGCAGTCCACGCAGGCGTTCCATTTCGCGGCGGTCCCGCTTTGTCGGCCGGCCCGCGCCGCGGTCGCGGATGCCGGCCGGGGCGACGGCCTCGCGGGGCGGGGGCGGAGGGGAGTTGTCGATGAAGCACTGGGCGGCCACGGGGGCGCCGACTCGCTTGCGGATCAGCCGCGTGACGACGACCACTCGCTCCCGGCCGTCGTGCCGCAGGCGTACCTCGTCGCCGACGCGCACGGCGTGCGCGGGCTTCACGCGGTCGCCGTTGACGCGGACGTGCCCGCCGCGGCAGGCGGTGGCTCCCATGGAACGGGTCTTGACGAGACGTACGGACCAGATCCAGCTGTCGACGCGGACGGTCTCGCCGCTCTGCGGCCCGGCCGCGTCGGCGGCGGCGATCGCCTCGGCGATCTTGGGGTCGAGAGTCTTCGCCTCTCCGTTGCCGGAGTTGTTCGCCGCACCTTGTGAAGCCATGTCCCCGACCTTAGTCCTCGGAGTGGTCCGATCGAGCGGGTAATCGGCCTTCAGCGCATTTACAAAATAGGTTTTGCAAAATATCTTTTGCTGAAGGTGTGCGGCGGCCTACTCTCCCCGGCATGGACAGCGACGAGCACAAACGTGTACTCGACCCTGAGCAGGACACCGCCGCCCTGAAGGCCCTCACTCACCCTCTGCGTATTCGGCTGCTCGGGCTGCTGCGGCAGGACGGGCCCGCCACGGCCAGTGAGCTCGCCGCGCGGACGGGGGAGTCGTCGGCGTCGGCCAGCTATCACCTGCGGGTGCTGGCGAAGTACGCCTTCATCGCCGAGGCCGAGCATCGTGACGGGCGGGAGCGGCGCTGGCGGGCGCTGCACACCGTCACGTCCTGGAGCAACGAGGCGATGGGATCCTCCGAGGAGGGCCGGGCCTTCGTCAGCCTGGCGCGGCGACGGCAGCTGGAGCACCTGGAGTCGTCCCTCGCCCGGCACGAGGCGGACATGGCCGACGGGCGGCTCGGCCAGGAGTGGGTGGAGGCGTCCGGGATCAGCGACCTCATGCCCCGGCTGACGCCTGGGTCGCTCACCGAGCTCTGGGAAACGATCGCCGGGAAGCTGGAGGAACTGACCGCCCGGGACGCGGACGACCCGCGCGCCGCACACGTGGTGGTCCTCACCGCCGGTCTGCCGCTCGCCCCGCGCGACCGCGAGGACGGTGACCGAGACGGCACCGGCCACCAGGGCATCTCATGACCCACCGGACGGACATGAGGCACCGCACGGACGAGGCGCTCGGTATGCGGACCGTTCGTCGCCGTTATGCCACCATTTGCGTCCTCTTATGGCTGCCGCCGGGCCTCGCCCTCGCCTCGATGGTCTTGCTGCTCAGCGAGCGCGGTATGTCCCTGGCCGCGATCGCGGGGCTCTTCGCCGCCCACTCACTGACCGTGGCCGCGCTGGAGCTGCCCACGGGCGGTCTCTCCGACGTCCTCGGGCGGCGGCCGGTCCTGGTCGCGGCCGGGGCGCTCAACATGATCGCCTGCTGTCTGGTCGGCCTCGGCACCACCGTCTGGGTGCTCGCCGCCGGCATGGTCCTCATGGGGGTTTCCCGCGCGTTGGCCAGCGGTACCGCCGAGGCCTGGTACGTCGACACCGTCCAGGCGAGTGCGGGACCCGACGCCGAGCTGCGGACGGGACTGGCCCGGGGTGGCACCGCTGCTTCCGCCGCGCTAGCGGTCGGCCTTCTGCTCGGCGGGGCCCTGCCTTGGCTGCTCGGCACGGGCTCGGGCACCGGCCTCGGTGCCAGGCTGAGCGCAGTGACGTCCGGGATGGTGCTGCCCCTTTCCGTTCCCCTGCTGCTGGGAGCCGCTGTCAGGGGCGTGCTCATCTGCTACGTGCTGGCCGTCCTGCGGGAGGCGCCGCGACCCCGGGCCACCCTGCGTTCCGTGCTGCGCGGCGTCCCGGTCACCGTCCTGGACGGGCTGCGGCTGGGCGGACGGGACGCGCTGGTCCGCCGGGTGGTGCTGAGCGCGGCCGCCGCCGGGGGCGCCCTGGGCGTCGTCGAGTTGCTCGTACCCGGCCGTACCGTCGAGCTGACCGGGGCGAGCGACTCCGGGGCACTGGTCTATGCCGCCCTCGCCTGCGCGGGCTTCGTCTGCTGCGGTGTCGGCAGCCATCTCGCCCCGTTCGCCGCCCGGGTCGCGGGCGGCGGGGAGCGGGCCGTGCTGATCTGTCTCGGCACAGGGGTGATCGGCGTGCTGCTGCTCGCGGTCACCGCGTCCTCCACCCACCTGCTCGCCACAACCGTCGCGGTCACGGGCTTCTGCGTCTTCTACGTCGGCATCGGCGCCGTGACGCCGAACCAGAACGACCTGCTGCACCGACGCGTCCCCAGCGAGGGCCGCGCCACCGCGCTGTCCGTCCAGTCCCTCGCCCAGCAACTGGTCGGCGCGCTCACCGGCCTGGTTGTCGGGGTGATGCGGCCGGGCCCGCTGCCCTGGCTGCTGACGAGTGCCGTGCTGCTGTCCGGGGCGCTGCTGTGGCTCCACCGTGGAGACGGGCGGACCGCGCAGGTCACCGCCCCCCGACCCGCCCCTACCGTGGAGTGATGGACACCAGCGGTCTTCCTCTCCTCGACCGGCGCATCGCGGACTGCCGGGCCTGCCCGCGGCTGGTCTCCTGGCGTGAGGAGGTGGCCCGTGCCAAGCGGGCCGCCTACGCGGACTGGACGTACTGGGGCCGGCCGGTGCCCGGGTTCGGGCCGGCGGACGCCCGGCTGCTGATCGTCGGGCTCGCCCCCGCCGCCCACGGCGGCAACCGCACCGGGCGGATGTTCACGGGCGACCGCTCGGGAGACGTCCTGTACGAGGCGCTGTACGACCTCGGCCTCGCCTCCCAGCCCACGGCCGTGCACGCCCACGACGGCCTGGAGCTGTACGGCGTACGCGTCACCTCGCCCGTGCACTGCGCCCCGCCCGCCAACAAGCCCACCCCCGAGGAGCGGGACACCTGCCGTCCCTGGCTCGTGCGGGAACTGGGGCTGCTGCGTCCGACGCTGCGGGCCGTCGTCGTGCTCGGCGGCTTCGGCTGGCAGGCCGCGCTGCCGGCGTTCGCCGAGGCGGGCTGGTCCGTGCCCCGGCCCCGCCCCGCCTTCGGCCACGGGGCCCGTCACGTCCTCGACGGCCTGGAACTCTTCGGCTGCTTCCACGTCAGCCAGCGCAACACCTTCACCGGCCGCCTCACCCCCGAGATGCTGCGCGACGTACTGCGGACGGCCGCGCGGGCGGCGGAGCTGCCGACGGCCGGCTAGACGGACCCTAGGGAGCCTCCTCCCCGAACAGGTGCCGCACCGTCGATCGGTAATTGGTTCTTACGTGCGTGAGCGCGTGCGCGCGGGCCCGGTCCGGGTCGCCCGAGGCGATCGCCTCGTACAGCTCGCGGTGCTCGACGAGGAGCTGGGGCCACTCCTCGTTGCGCCGGGTCATCCAGCGGAGCCGACCGGCGACCGGTTCCAGGGCCTCGGTCAGCAGGCTGTTGTCCGCCATCGCCACGATGCGGTCGTGCAGGCGGCTGTTGACGTCCGTGATCATCTCGGCGTCCTCGGCCTCGGTCGCGGCGGCGGCGCGGTCGAGGAGTTCCTGGACCTCGGCCAGGTCCTGCGGGGTCGCGCGGGACGCGGCGAGTCCGGCGGCGTAGACCTCCAGGGCTTCTCGTAGTTCGAACAGTTCCTTGACGTCGGCCGGGGTGAGGCGGCGTACTACCGTGCGTCGGGGTGTCTCGAAGTGGACGAAGCCCTCTGCGACCAGGGCCCGGATCGCCTCCCGGACCGGAACGCGCGAGACACCGAAACGTTCCGCCAGTTCGCGTTCCACCAGGCGGTCGCCGGGACGGAGGCTGCCCGCGATGATCTCCTGGCGCAGGTCGGCCGTGACGCGCTCGCGGACCGCTCCGAGGGGTTCGATCTTCGTCATGCAGCCCATCTTCGTCGACGCGAGGTGTCTTTTACGCGGCGTTAACAAGAGCGACATCGGTCAGAACGGTTGACGGGGAGACCATGGCGCAGTTTGGTATACCAAACACCTCGCAGGGTGGCCCCCCGTCCTGCGGAGCAGTCCTCCGTCGTCCCCTTGCTCGTGGAGGCCCCCGTGTCCCTCGCCGACCGTGCCGCAGAGACCGGCACCCCAGCGTTCGTCCCCGATCCCAGGCTCACCAACGAAGACCTCGCGCCCGCCAAGAAGCGCAACTGGAAGGTCTTCGACCTCTTCGCCATGTGGATGTCCGACGTCCACAACCTCGGCAACTACACCTTCGCCTCCGGACTGCTCTTCCTCGGCATGAACGTCTGGCAGATCTTCACGTCCCTGCTCGTCGGCTTCGTGATCATCTACATCGGCATGAACTGGATGGGGAAGATCGGTCAGCGCCACGGCGTGCCCTTCCCGGTCGTCAGCCGGATCGCCTTCGGCATCTGGGGCGCCAACATCCCGGCGCTGATCAGGGCCGTGATCGCCATCATGTGGTACGGCATCCAGACCTACCTGGCCTCCGTCGCCGTCAACGTGATGCTGCTGGCGGCCTGGCCGAGCCTGGAGTCGTGGACGCACAACTCCTTCCTGGGTCTCGACGCGCTCGGCTGGGTCTCCTTCATCGCCCTGTGGCTGGTGCAGGCGGCGATCATCAGCCGGGGCATGGAATCGGTCCGCAAGTTCCAGGACTTCTGCGGCCCGGCGATCTGGCTCGTGATGATCGCGCTGGCCGGGTGGATCCTCTACAAGGCCGAGTGGACGATCTCGCTGACCTCCACCCCGCACCCGGTCTCGGTGGGCGAGCAGTGGCGGCAGTGGTTCGGCGCGATCGGCCTGGTCCTCGCCACGTACGGCACCCTGATGCTCAACTTCTGCGACTTCTCCCGCTTCGCCCCCGACTACAAGTCCGTCAAGCGCGGCAACTTCTGGGGCCTGCCGATCAACTCCACGGCCTTCGTGATCGTCTCGGTCATCGTCACCGCCGGTGCCTTCGAGGTCTTCGGCAAGGAGATCACCGACCCGGCCTACCTGGTCGCCGAGATCGGCAACACCTGGGTGCTGGTGCTGGGCGCGCTGACCTTCGCCATCGCCACCATGGGCGTCAACATCGTCGCCAACTTCGTCTCCCCGGCCTACGACCTCGCCAACGTCTGGCCGCAGAAGATCACCTTCAAGGTCGGCGGCATGATCAGCACAGTCGCCGCGCTGCTCGTCACCCCCTGGAACCTCTTCTCCAACCCGACCGTCGTGAACTACTTCCTCGGCGGCCTCGGTGCCTTCCTCGGTCCGCTGTTCGGCGTGATCATGGTCGACTACTACTGGGTCAAGCGCGGTCGCGTGAACGTGGACGAGCTGTTCGACGCCTCTCCCGGTGCCCGCTACCACTACCGCAAGGGCTTCAACCCCAAGGCGCTGTGGGCGTTCCTGCCCGCTGCCGGTGTCGCCGCCGTCCTCGCGCTGGTGAAGACCTTCAGCGATGTGGCGCCGTACTCCTGGTTCATCGGCACGGCACTCGCGGCCGGGCTGTACGTGGTCCTGTGCCGTAGCGAACGCACTGCCGACCCCGCCGCCGAGCGCCCTGTCATGGAGGTCTGAGAGACGTGCGGATCGTCGTCACCAACTGCAACACCACGCAGGAGATGACCGAGGAGATCGTACGAGGTGCCCGGGCCGCCGCAGGCCCGGGCACCACCGTGACCGGACTGACCCCCGCCTGGGGGCCCGAGTCCGCGGAGGGCTGGCTCGACAGCTACCTGTCCGCCGCGGCCGTCCTGGACACACTGCGGACCTACGACGGACCGCCGTACGACGCCGTGGTCATGGCCGGCTTCGGAGAGCACGGGCGGGAAGGCGTGCGCGAGCTGGTGGAGGGACCCGTCGTCGACATCACCGAGGCCGCCGCGCATCTCGCCTGTCTGCTGGGCCGCCGCTACGGGGTCGTCACCACACTGGAGCGGTCGCGCGGCCAGATCGAGGACAGCCTGGAGACGGCCGGCGTGGCGAGGAACTGCGCCGCCGTCGTCGGCACGGGCCTGAACGTGCTCGACCTCGGCGACGAGGAGCGCACGGAGACGGCGTTCCTCGCCGCCGCCGAACGGGCCTGTGCGGCCGGGGCCGAGGTGCTGGTGCTGGGCTGCGCCGGGATGACCGGGCTGCAGCGGGCGGTCGGGGAGAAGCTGGGCCTGCCGGTCGTCGACGGGGTCGCCGCGGCGGTCAAACTGGCGGAGTCGCTGGTGGCACTGGGACTCACGACCAGCCGGGTGGGGAGCTATGCCGAGGCACTGCCGAAGCGGAGGGTGTGGGGGAGGCCCGAACCCCGGTAGCTCATGACGGGCCGTCGAGGGCGACGTCGTCGCCATGGGCCCCGTAGAACGCCACCTGGCGGGCCATGACCTCCCGCATCGACGTGCCGCGCGGGATGCCGTACACCGTGCCGGGGAAGTCCAGCGCCTCCTGGACCTGCCACAGTTCGTCGTGCTCGCCGGGGGCGAAGAGCCGGGCCCGGGGTGCTCCCGCCGCGATCCAGCCGATGGGCAGGACCGTGCCCGGCGGCAGTACGGAGTTCACGTGAAGCACGCTGTGGATCCGCAGCTCGGAGCCGGCGCACGCGACGGCCCCCGGGAAGACGCAGGCGCCGGTGGCCACGAAGACCTCGTCCTCGAGGGTCGCCCCGTTGACATGGGCGTGCGGGCCGACGAGCACGGCGTCACCGATCACGGCGGGGTGCCCGGCCCGCCCCCGCACCAGCGCGTTCTCCATCACGACCACGTCCGAGCCGACCCGTACCTCCCCGTCCTCGGCGGTGAGCACGGCCCCGTGCAGCACGCGGCTGCGCTCCCCGAGGACGACCGCCCCGCACAGGACGGCCGTCGGGGCGACGTACGCGGACTCGGGGACGACGGGGCGCCGCCCGCGGTGCTCGATCAGCATGGAGTTCTCCTCAGGTCGGCGCCCCGTCGGGCACGACGGCTGTCGCCGTAATCTCCACCAGCTGCCCCGTGTACCCGAGGCACGCCACGCCGATCAGCGTCGACGAGTGCGGACCGGTGCTGAGCCCGGACGCCTCGACGACCTCCCAGACGGTGGACAGCACGGCCGGCTCACTGCCCACGACGTACACGTCGGTCGCCACGACATGCGCCAGATCGCTCCCCACGGCGCTCAGTTGCTCCTTCAGATTGGCGATCACCTGCTCGGCCTGCCGTACGGGATCCCCGGGGCCGACGAGCTCCCCCCTGGCATCCAGCGGCACAGCCCCCGCCAGGAAGACCAGCTTGGTGCCGGCTTCCACGACGGACGCGTGGGAGTAGGTGGGCGGCGGGAACAGGCTCGGGACGGTGACGCGCTGGATCACGGATTCTTCCGATCTACGGGCGGCGACAGGACAACCCACCGATCATGCGAGGCCCCGGCGGGTGAGCGCACCCGTATTTCGTTTCACGACGGCGGAACGGTTCCCCTACGCTGCCCCAGCCCTGCACTCCTCCGCCCGCCCAGGAGCAGCCTCGTGCCCGCCTTCCTCGACACCACCGCCGACCGCCTCGCCGCCCTCCCCGCCGTCGAGGCCGTCACCCTCGGCGGCTCCCGGGCCCAGGGCACCGAACGCCCCGACAGCGACTGGGACCTGGCCGTCTACTACCGCGGCGCCTTCGACCCGGCAGATCTCCGCGCGGTCGGCTGGGAGGGCGAGGTGTCCGCGATCGGCGCGTGGGGTGGCGGTGTCTTCAACGGAGGCGCCTGGCTGACGATCGACGGCAGACGGGTGGACGTCCACTACCGCGATCTGGACGTCGTCGAACACGAGCGGGCAGAGGCCGAGGCGGGCCGCTTCCGCGTCGAGCCGCTGATGTTCCATCTGGCGGGCATCCCGACGTATCTGCTCGTCGCCGAACTCGCGATCAACAAGGTGCTGCGGGGCGAGCTGCCGCGTCCCGCCACCTACCCGCGGGCCCTGCGTGAGCGGGCCCCCGGCCACTGGCACGGCATGGCCACCGCCACCCTCGCCTATGCCAAGGCCGGCCACGCCCCGAAGGGCGCCCTCACCCAGGTAGCGGGCGCGATCGCCCTCGCGACGACGCAGACCGCGCACGCGGTGCTGGCGGCGCGTGGGGAGTGGGTCACGAACGAGAAGGGGCTCGTCGCACGGGCGGGTCTGCGTGACGTGGACGACATCGTACGGAGCCTGACGGACGACGACCCGGACGTGCTCGCCCGGACGATCACCGACGCGGAGACACTGCTCGGCCGGGCCGTGGAGGCGGCGCGGGGCTGACCGTCGGGCGGGGCTGACCGTCGTCGCCGGTCGCGTCCGGCGATTGCGTTCATAAAGAACCCGGCTCTCCCGCACTCCGTCACGTTCCGGAAACCTCTCTTCCAGGAACCCCGCCTACCGTGGACAGCCACACCCCGCCCGGCCACCGTCGCCCGAAGGCCCACCCCTGCCCTCGATGTGACGACAGGAGCCCCGTGTCCCGGTCCCACCGTTTTTCCCTTGCGCTGCCGCCCTGGCTCGCGCACGCCCTGCGCGCTCAGCGGGGACCGGTGCCCTGGAGCGCGGTGACGCGGGGGGCCCTGTCCGCAGGGCCGTTGTTGCTGGTGGCCGTGCAGTCGGGGCACACGTCGCTCGGTGTCGTCGCCGCCATCGCCGCCATGCTCGCCGGGATCAACGACCGGCCCGGGAGCCGCCGGGTCTCGGTCAAGCGGCTCGGGGTGCCCGCGCTGGGCGGTGCCCTGGGCCTGGTGATCGGGACCTATGCCGGGGACGAGACCGGCGCGGTCGTACTGACCGTGATCCTCACGGCCGTCGGGCTCGTCGCCGGGGGGATGAGCGCCGTGGGGCCCGTCGCCTCCGCCTCCGGGACGCAGTTGCTCGTCGGCGCGGCGATCGGCGCGGGGATGCCCCTGCCCGAGACGGGCTGGGAGCGCGCTCTCGCCTTCCTCGCCGGGGCCGGCTGGCTGCTCGTGCTCCGGCTCGTGCTGCCCACGCCCGGCTCCCTCGCCGGTGACTTCCGCTTCGACGGGGAGCGGGCGGCCGTGGCCCGCGTGTACGACGCCGTCGCCGAACTCCTCGACGCCGTCGGCGGGCCGGACGCCATCCGCCGCCGCGCCGCGCTCACCGCCGCCCTCGACCACGCCCAGGACGCGCTCGCCGGGCCCCGGCTGCGGCGGTACGCCTCCTCCTCCACCGAGCGGCGGCTGCACGCGCAGTACGCCGCCGCCCTGCCCCTCGCCGAGGCCGCCACCGCGCTGGCCTGGGCCGAAGAGGCCATTTCCGAACGGGCCTCCGAAGGCCCCCGGCGGCTCGCCGCCGCCGTACGCGGCAACGCCCACACCGGGCCGCTGCCCGCCCCGTCCCGCTCGGCGCCCGCCCTGCGCGCCCTCGACGACGCCCTCCTGCAGGCCGCCGAGGTGTTCGACCAGGGCCAGGGCGGCGATCTGCACACCCGGCCCCGTACCGCCAGGGACCGGCTGCGCGCCGCCTTCGGTACCGCCGGACGCGAGTACGGACTGCGTGTCGCCCTGTGCTTCGGGGCCAGCGCGGCGGTCGCCCAGGCCCTGCACCGGACCCAGTGGTACGGGGAGCACGAGCACTGGTACTGGCTGCCCGCCACCGCCGTCTTCCTCGTCAAGCCCGACCTGGGGCCGCTGGCCTCCCGGGTGCTGAACCGGGCCGCCGGGACCGTCCTCGGCGCTCTGCTCTTCGCCGGGTTCGCCGTCGTCCTGCCCCGGCCCGAAGGGCTCATCGCGCTGGTCGCCCTCAGCGGGGCGCTGATCCCCGTCGCCACCCGGCACTTCGCCGCCCAGACCGCCGTCGTCACGGTCCTCGTCCTCGCCCTGGTCATGGTCGGCGGCGAGGCACAGGCCTCCGCGGGCCGGATCGGCGAAACCCTGCTGGCCTGCGCGATCGTGCTGATCGTCGGGCACCTGCCGATGCCCGGACAGCGCGGTGGGGGAGTGCGCGCCCGGCTCGCGGCGGCGAGCCGAGCCGCTTACGCCTACCTCACCCATGTCCTCGACGAGGCCGACGCTCCGCGCATCGGCGGCTCCGGCACCCCCTCCGACCACCGCGCCACCCGCTGGACCCTGCGCCGTGAGGCCTACCGCACCCTCGCCGAGGCCCGCACGGCCATCTCCCTCTCCGCGCACGAACTGCCCGCCCTCGCCCGGCACACCGAGGGCGCGGACGAGGTGGCCGACCTCCTCGAACGCCTCGTCGACACCACGACCGCCTGCGCCGTGCACCTCGACGACACCGGCCGGATCGGCCCCCGCCACACGGAACGCCTCGCCACGGTCGTCGACGAACTCACCGGACCCGGCGAACGGGTGGGGCTCCGACTGCCCCGGACACCCCTCGCCGGATAGCGCCCTCGTCGTACGTTGGCGTGATGACGCCTTCTGCCGCGGACAGTCCCGCAGACCTGATCATCAGCGCCTGTACCGTCCTCGTGCACGACGACCGAGAGCGGATCGGCTTCGAGGAGGACGCCGCGATCGTCGTACGGAACGGGATCGTCGAGGCCGTCACGAGCACCGCAGCGGTCGCGGACCTGCCCGCCGCCGAGCGGCTCGACGCCGGGGGCCAGGTCGCCCTGCCCGGCCTGATCAACTGTCACACGCACGCGCCGATGGTCGCGCTGCGCGGCCTCGCCGAGGACCTGCCCACCGAGGAGTGGTTCAACGACGTCATCTGGCCCGTCGAGTCCAACCTCACGGCGAAGGACGTCGAGCTGGGCGCGCGGCTCGCCTGCGCCGAGATGATCCGCGCCGGCGTCACCTGCTTCGCCGACCACTACTTCGCCATGGACGAGGTCGCCGCGGTGGTCGCCGAGTGCGGCATGCGGGCGCTGCTGGGCGAGGCCTACTTCTCCTCGCAGGGCCTCGAGGGCCGGGAGCGGTCACTGGAGTTCGCGCTGCGGCACCGCGGCTCGGCGGACGGCCGTATCACCACCGCGCTCGCGCCCCACGCCCCCTACACGGTCGACGACGCCGACCTCGCCGCCACCGCCGAGCTCGCCCGCGCGCACGGCCTGCCCGTGCACATCCACGCCGCGGAGAACCGGGACCAGACGGACACCAGCCTCGCCCGCCACGGCGTCACCCCGGTCGAGGTCCTGGCCCGCACCGGCATCCTCGACGCGGACGTGCTCCTCGCCCACGGCACCGGCATCACCGACCGCGACCTGCCCGTCCTGGAGCGCGCGGGCGGCCGTACGGCCGTCGCCACCGCGCCCCGCGGCTACCTCAAGTTCGCCTGGCCCGACACCACACCCGTCCGCGCCCTGCGCGACATCGGCGTCCCCGTCGGACTCGCCACCGACGGCGCCGCCTCCAACAACTCCCTCGACGTGTGGGAGTCCATGGCCCTCACCTCGCTGGTCCAGAAGTCGGCCGAGGGCGACCCCCGTTGGCTGACCTCCCGCCAGGCCCTGCACCACGCCACCCTGCAGAGCGCCCGTGCCGTGGGGCTGGGGGACAGCGTCGGCAGCATCGCGCCGGGCCGGAGGGCGGACATCGTCCTGGTCGACCTCACCGGCCCGCACACCCGGCCCGTCCACGACCTCGCCGCCACGCTCGTGCACAGCGCACGCTCCTCCGATGTCCGCACCCACCTCGTCGACGGACGGATCCTGATGCGCGACCGGGTGTTGCTGACGATCGATGTGCCCTCGGTGGCGGGGGAGTTGGAGGAGCGGCTGCCCGCGCTCGTGGACCGCGGGCACGGCCGGCGCATCCAGGAGTACGACACCTGATTCCCTAGGCTGGCCCCCATGGATCCAGCCCACGGCCTCCTCGAAGCCCCCCACGAGGTGTACCGGCGTCTGCGCGAGAGCGCGCCGGTGCACCGCACAGCCGGCCCCGACGGCAGCCCCGCCTGGCTCGTGACCAGGTACGAGGACGTCCGCGCGGCCCTCGCCGACCCCCGGCTGTCCGTGGACAAGGCGCACGCGAAGGAGGGGAGTTACCGGGGACTCTCCCTGCCGCCGGCCCTGGACGCCAACCTCCTCAACATGGACCCGCCGAACCACGCCCGCATCCGCCGCCTGGTCGCACGGGCCTTCACCACGCGCCGCGTCGAACACCTCCGCGCCCCCATACGCCGGACCGCCGACCGCCTCCTCGACGCGCTCGGCTCGCACGGCACCACCGACCTGATCGCCGCCTACGCCGCGCCGCTGCCGATCACCGTCATCTGCGACCTCCTCGGCGTCCCCGACGGCCACCGCCAGGACTTCCGTGTCTGGACCGACGCGCTCGTCGCCCCCGACCCGGCCCGTCCGGCCGCCGCCAAGGAGGCGGTCGTGGCGATGCTCGGCTTCTTCACCGGCCTGATCGCCGCCAAGCGCGCGGAGCCCGCCGACGATCTGCTCTCCGACCTGATCGCGGTCCGCGACGAGGGCGACCGGCTCACCGAGGACGAGCTGATGTCCCTGGCCTTCCTCATCCTCTTCGCCGGGTACGAGAACACCGTCCAGCTCATCGGCAACGCCGTGCTGGGCCTTCTGGAGCACCCCGAACAACTCGCCGCCCTGCGCACCGACCCGGCACGCATCCCGGCGGCCGTGGAGGAGTTCGCCCGTTACGAAGGGCCCGCCCTGCTCGCCATCCGGCGCTTCCCGACCGAGGACATCACGATCGGGGACGTCACCGTGCCCGCGGGCGAGACCGTTCTGCTGTCCCTGGCCGCCGCCAACCGCGACCCGGCCCGTTTCCCCGACCCCGACCGGCTCGACCTCGGCCGGGACACCTCAGGTCATCTCGCCCTCGGTCACGGCATCCACCACTGCCTGGGCGCGCCGCTGGCCCGTGCCGAGACCGAAATCGCCCTGGCCGCGCTGGTGGAGCGGTTCCCGGACCTCGCCCTCGCGTCCGACGCCCCGCGGTGGCGGTCCTCCCTGCGCGCCCGGGGTCTGGTCGCGCTGCCGGTGACGTACGCGGAAAGAACTTCCTGAGCCGGCGATGAGTTCCGCCCCTGCCACCGGTCACCACCCCGGACGGACCGTTGCCGCAGGAGGGGTACAGGAGGGGTTCATGTCGTTGCCGGAGATCGTCTCGCGCGACCAGTGGCGTGCGGCGCGCGCGGAACTGCTGGTCAAGGAGAAGGCCGCCACCCGCGCGCGGGACGCGCTGGGCGCCGAGCGGCGCGGACTGCCCATGGTGGAGGTCGACGAGGAGTACGTCTTCGAGGGCGGGGACGGCAAGGCCACCCTGCTCGACCTCTTCGAGGGGCGGCACCAGCTCGTCGTCTACCACTTCATGTTCGCGCCCGAGTGGGACGCCGGCTGCCGCAGCTGCTCGGGGTTCCTGGACCAAATAGGACATCTCGCCCATCTCAAGGCCCGTGGCACGTCGTTCGCGGCCGTCTCCCGGGCGCCTTTCCCGAAGATCCTGCCCTTCAAGGCCCGGATGGGGTGGACGGTGCCCTGGTACTCGTCGCACGGCAGCGACTTCAACCGTGACTTCGAGGTGACGCTCGAACACGAGGGGGAGCTCTCCGAACGGCCCGGCCTCAGCTGTTTCCTGCGGGACCGCGACCGGGTCTTCCACACCTACTCGACGTACGAGCGCGGCCTCGACGGCCTCGGCTCGACCACCAGCCTGCTGGACCTCACCGCGCTGGGCAGGCAGGAGGCGTGGGAGGAACCCGAGGGGCGGGCGTCGGCTCTTGGGGCGCCTGCGGGAAGCGAACACATCCGCTATCACGACGAGTACGACGACTGATACGCAAAGTGAGCACATCGGCCAAGAGGCTGAGAGGTTGGTCACACTTGGCGGTGAACGAGTGTCAACTACGTCTCAGAACCGTCACTTCGCGAGCCGTTCACCCCATGGTTGGCGTTTAACTCTACGAGTACAGCGCTACATGGAGGTGCAGGGTGGTGAACGGGCGAACGGTGCTCGAGCGCTTTCCCGCCGGTGGGCCGCGTGGCTCCTGGCCGGCGGAGGAGTTCGCGCAGGCGCGGCGTCTGGAAGGACTGCCTGCCGAGGTTGTCATGGACCTCGCTACGGACATGTTCCTGGTGATCGTGCGCAGCGGCGACAGTGCCGATGCCACGGCCTGACGAACGGCCCGGGGAAGGCGCGGCTCAGCCCGCCTTCGGCGCCGGCACCTTCGGGACCGGCACGACCTGCGGAGTCGCCCCGGGTGGCGTGACCGTCGTGGGCGGCTTGGTGAACTGCTCCGCCTGGAGCGCGTACAGCTCGGCGTAGAGCCCGCCGGTGGCCAGCAGCTCGTCCGGCGTCCCGGACTCCACGAGCCGGCCCTGGTCCAGGACGTGCACCAGGTCGGCATGGCGCACGGACGCCAGCCGGTGCGTGATCAGTACGACCGTCTGGCCGCTGTCGGCCAGGGCACGGATCCGCTCGAAGACCTCCAGCTCGGCCCGTGCGTCCAGGGCCGCCGTCGGCTCGTCCACGATCAGGATGCGTCCCCGGCGATAGGCCGCCCGTGCGATGCCGAGCCGCTGCCACTGGCCGCCCGACAGCTCGTGTCCGCCGCTGAAGTTGCGGGCGAGCAGCGTGTCGAGGCCGCGCGGCAGGTCCGCGACCACCGTCTCCGCTCCGGCCTCGCCGATCGACGCGGCCAGCCGCTCCTCGCACACGGGCGCCGACGTACGACCCAGGGCGACGTTCACCCGGGCCGTGAACGGCCACCGCTTGAAGTCCTGCGCCACCATCGCGATCCGCTCGGCCAGCAGGTGCCGGTCGGCGGTCGCCGCGTCCACGCCGTCCCACAGGATCCGCCCCCGCTCCGGGGTGTACAGCCCGGCGAGCAGCTTGACCAGGGTCGTCTTGCCGGAGCCGTTCTCTCCGACCAGTGCCACGATCCGGCCCAGCGGGAGCGTGAGTGTCACGTCGTCGAGAGCGGGGCGGGCCGAGTCGCCGGGGTAGCGGAACGTGACGTTCTCGAAGCGGATCTCGCGCGGGTCCTCCGGCAGCGGCTGCCCGCCCGCCGGGATCGCGCGCTGCGCCGCCTCCGTGTACAGCCGTTGCAGGTCGCCGACGAAGAGCGCCTCCTCGTGCAGCGCGTTGACCTCCACCACGAGCGTGTCGAGGCTCTGCGAGCCGGTCCGGATCGCGATCACGGCCGTACCCGCCACCGACAGCGCCATCGACCCCGCCAGCAGCAGTCCGCCGAGCGTCGTGTACGTCGCCACCGTCGCCAGGCCCGTCCACGCCGCCGCGATCAGGCCGATGCGGGCGGCGAGCCCGGCCAGGCGGGCCTGCTCGGCCTCGGCCGTCTCCGACATCGCGCGGAAGTGCCGCAGAAGGAAGGCGCCCACGCCGTGCACCCGGATCTCGGGGGCCGCCTCGGGTTCGATCAGCAGGTTGCCCAGCAGCCGGCCCGCGCGGGCGTGCTGCACCCAGGCGTGGAAGGACTCGTAGCGCCGCCGGGCCACGGTCAGCGCGCTCCAGGCGCTCGGCAGCGTCATCGTCACCAGGAGGGGCAGCAGGGCCGGATGCAGCACGGTCAGCACACCGGCCGCCGCGACCAGCGAGATCATCGCGTTGATCACGCGCGTCCCGTACATGATCATCCGGCGGGCGGAGGCGGCGCCGTACTGCGCGGTGTCCAGCAGTTTGTGAAAGGCGTGGTCCTCGATCGCGGCCAGTTCCACGGCAGCCGCCCGCTCCAGGTACCGCTCGGTCGCCACCCGCTCCACCTTGGGCTCCAGGTGCCCGGTGGCGTAGGTGCTCGCGGCCCGCAGCAGCGCCGCGAGCAGCATCACGAGGGCCACCGTGACCAGCGCGGGGACGGCTCCGCGCAGCCGGTCCTCGATCGGTCCGCCGCCCATCAGCCGGGCCAGCACGCTGTTGACCGCCAGCAGGCTCACCGCCTGCGCCACGCCCCGGCCCGCCTCGGAGGCCAGCACGATCCGGGCGGCGCCCCGGTCGGCCTGCCGGGCGAGTCGGAGGCTGGACTTCAGCAGGGACGGCAACCGGGTGATCATGGCGCGGAAGTTCAGCTCCAGGAACGCGTCGGCGTGCTGGTTCCAGCCCATGTCGTAGCGCAGCGGTCCGCCGAAGAGCAGCCGCTCCGACTCGGACACCTCCGGCGCGGTCCGCTTCTTCCCCACCGTCGACCGACCTCCCCGCTCAGGCTCCGCTCGTGAACGAACGGCCACTATCGCGGGGGCGGAGCCCGCCCGGGCAGGGCGCAGCCCGGGGCGCCGGATGCGCGCGGGCGCACGACCGGACCTGGGGAGGTATGGGGCGGCGCGGAGTCGTCGGGGTGGTGCGTATCCCTCGACGAGTGCTGCGCGTTGTCTGCGCGGTGCTCGACCGAGCCCTGACAGGTGCTGCTCGACGGGCCCGCTGGAAAAGTCCTACGCGCTGACCGGCCGTGACCACGCCGGAGCCGTCCCCGTCACGCGGCACAGGGCGAGGTACAGCGGAATCGGCGGGGTGTACGGAAGCTTGCCGTCCGGGCGGTGGATCAGCCGGGGGAGCTCCGGGGCGTCCGGGACGACCGCGCCGGTCGCGTACCGCGTGGGAGCCGGCCATTCCAGGGCGTGGTCGGAGTCGGCCGGCACCAGCCACCACCAGTGCGTGCCGTCGGCGTAGACGCAGCCCGCGCGCGGCAGCCGGGGCATGACCAGCCGGCCCAGGCGGGCGGGAACCGCGACGGCGTCGCAGCCGAGCGGCGCGGTCATGCCGTCGGGCACGGGCAGGCGCAGGGCTGGTCCCGGCGTGCGCAGTCCGCGCCGGAGGCGGGCGAGGGTGTCCAGGTTCAGTACGCGGCCACCGTGCGCGGACGTCATGCCGCTCCCCGCTCTCGGCGTCGCCCCTGCGCGGGGACCTCCGGCGCGCTCCTCGTGTGACGCGCCTGGTGGGCTCCGTCCCCGTCGCCCGAGTCGTCGGACGGACCCGGCTTGGGCCGGGCGCCCCAGCCCAGGTCGTTCCGGGGCTCCGACGGGGCACGCGGGGTGTCGGTGCGCGGCAGCTCGGCCCAGACCAGCATCCCGGGGCCGTGCTCATGGGAACCCCAGGCCTCACAGAGGGCGTCGACGAGAAGCAGTCCCCTCCCGTGCTCCTCCTCGGGCCGCGTCCGGCCGGCCGCGTGGGGCTGGCCAGGGGCGCAGCCCTCGTCACGCACCGCTATCCGCACCAGGTCGTCGCCGTCGTGCAGCTCGCACACTATGTGCGTGCTCGCCGTGTGCACGATGGCGTTGGTGACCAGCTCGGAGACCACCAGGGCCGCGCTGTCGCACGTGTCCTCGCACACCGACCAGCCGGTCAGCCGGGCCCGCGTCAGGCGTCTGGCCTGAGCGGCGGAACCCGGATGTGCGGCCAGCTCGAAACGGAACCGGCGCTCGGCAGCGGCCCTGTCGGGGCCGACTCCGGCGGTACCGAGGCCGAGAGGGCCTGCGGCGGCGTCTGTTCCTAAGGGCGCGGACGGAATCACGCTTGCCACTATCGCCCCGCCGCGAACACTTGGCAAGTGTCACTCTGAAAAATGCAGAGTGCGCTGTGACGGTCTGGAAGGCCGTGGCACACTGCATCGCAACAGCACCCCGCGCGGCGCCAGTTGAGATCGTCGAAGATTCGTTCGAAGCATCGGTTCGGATCAGCTCTTCGAAAGGATCTTCGAATGGCGCCGCCGGGCTGTCAGCGTTCCTTTTGTGGCCGACTCGTCAGAACTCTTCGTGGAGGTGGAGCGTGAGCGAACCGCGGTCCGCGCCGACGGTCGGCCAGGTCGTCCTCGGCCGACGCCTGTTGGACCTGCGGGAACGCGCCGGGATGAAACGCGAGGAGGCCGCCCGCATCCTCCGCGTCGCCCCCGCCACGGTCCGTCGTATGGAGATGGCCGAGGTCGCGCTCAAAATCCCGTATCTGCAACTGCTCCTGAAGGCCTACGGAATCTCCGACGAAGAGGCCGACGCCTTCGTCCAGCTCGCCGAGGACGCGAACAAGCCCGGCTGGTGGCAGCGTTTTCACGACATCCTGCCCGGCTGGTTCTCGATGTACGTGAGCCTGGAGGGCGCGGCCGGCGTCATCCGCAGTTACGAACCCCATTTCGTCCCCGGCCTGTTGCAGACCGAGGACTACGCGCGCGGAGTGCTCCGCTCGGGCGCCATCGGCCAGACCCGGCCCGACGACATCGAGCGCCATGTCGCCCTGCGCATGCAGCGCCAGGACCTGCTTACCCGCGAGGACGCGCCCCGGCTGTGGGTCGTGATGGACGAGACCGCGCTGCGGCGCCCGGTCGGGGGCCCGGAGGTGATGCGTGCCCAGATCGACAGACTGCTCGAGGCCACGAAGCTGCCCAACGTGACGTTGCAGATCGCCCCGTTCGCCAATGGGCCGCACCCGGGCACGTACGGGCCGTTCGTGCTGTTCCGATTCGCCATGCCCGAACTGCCGGACATGGTCTACAGCGAGTACCTGACCGGCGCGGTCTATCTCGACGCGCGCGCGGAGGTGGCGACCCACCTCGAGGTCATGGACCGCATGGCGGCGCAGGCCGCTACGGCACATCGCACGAAGGAGATCCTCCGGGATCTCCGCAAGGAGCTGTGAATGGATCGCATCAAGCCGCGCAAACAGGTCTACAACGGCATGCCCGCGCGTGACTTGGGCAGCGAAGGCTGGCACAAACCGTGGAGCGGCGGGAACGGGGGGAACTGCCTGGAGGCGATGAAGCTCGCCGACGGCCGGATCGCCGTCCGCCAGTCCACCGACCCCGACGGTCCGGCGCTGATCTACACCACCGACGAGATGACGGCCTTCATCGAGGGGGCGAAGTCGGGGAAGGCGGACTTCCTGCTGTCCTGACGTGATTGCCTTGCCCACACTCGGCTTTCTGACGCTCGACTCTGTGAACTCGACTCTCTGAACTCAACTTTCCACGCAACTCTTTGACGCTGGTGCTGAATTGACCGCCCTTTGTGCCTTACGGAGTGCCTCATGACCGGGCAGGACCCCACGACGGCCGTCCAGATCGACACGACCAGACCCCATCCGGCGCGCATGTACGACTGGTACCTCGGTGGGAAGGACAACTACCCGGTCGACGAGGCGATGGGCCGGCAGATGCTCACCCTCGACCCCAGGGTGCCGGTGATGGCGCGCGTCAACCGCGCCTTCATGCACCGGGCCACGCGCTGGCTGGCCCGGAACGGCGTACGGCAGTTCCTGGACATCGGCACCGGCATACCGACCGAGCCCAACCTCCACCAGGTCGCCCAGGAGATCGCCCCCGACGCCCGGGTCGTCTACTGCGACAACGACCCCATCGTCCTGGCCCACGCGGCGGCCCTGCTGCGCGGCACGGACGAGGGCGCCACCGAGTACCTCCAGGCCGACGTGCGCGACCCGGACGCCATCCTGGAGGGCGCGCGGAAGGTCCTGGACCTCACCCGGCCCGTCGCGCTGTCGCTCATCGCGCTGCTGCACTTCGTCTCCGACGAGGACGGCGGACACGAGCTGGTCCGCCGCCTGCTCGCCGAACTGCCCTCCGGCAGCTACCTGGTGATCACCCACGCCACGGCCGACTTCACACCGGAGGAGTCCAGGGCGGCCACCGAGAAGCTCCGCGCCGCAGGCGTCACCCTGGCCCTGCGCTCCCGCGACGAGTTCACCCGCTTCTTCGACGGCCTCGACCTCGTGGAACCCGGCGTCGAGGTACCCCACCACTGGCACCCCGAACTGGGCGAGCCCGTGCCCGGGCAGGACGACGGGGTGATCCCGGGGTACGGGGCGGTGGCGCGCAAGCCCTGAGGGGCTTTCCGACGGGCCGGTCACGGCGGCGGCAGCGCGCCGCACAGTGCCTCCAGGGCCTGCCCGTAGGCATGCTCGGAGGGAGTCGCGTATCCGACGACGAGGCCGTCGGCCACCGGCATGTCCGTGTCCGGGTGCCGGAACGCGGCGAGGCCGTCGAGGGCGATGCCCCGCCAGGCGGCGGCCTTGACCGCGGAGGCCTCGGTGCCGGGCGGCAGCCGCAGCACCGCGTGCAGCCCGGCCGCGACGCCCGTGACCTCGACCTGCGGGGCGTGCTCGGCGAGGGCCGCGACGAGCCGGTCCCGGCGGCTCCGGTACCGCTGCCGCATCCGCCGTACATGACGGTCGTACGACCCGGAGACGATGAAGTCGGCGAGGCACAGCTGGTCGAGGACGCTCACCCATGCCTCGCGCTCGCCCTTCACGGCGAGTACGTCCTCGACATACCGCTCCGGGAGCACCATCCAGCCCAGCCGCACCGCCGGTGACAGGCTCTTGCTGACCGAGCCGATGTGGATCACGCGCTCGGGGTCGAGCCCCTGGACGGCGCCGACCGGCCGGCGGTCGTAGCGGAACTCCCCGTCGTAGTCGTCCTCCAGAACCAGCCCGCCACGCCCGCGTGCCCAGTCGATCACCGCGGCCCGGCGCGCGGGGTGCAGCGGCCCGCCGGTCGGGAACTGGTGCGCCGGCGTGAGCAGCACGGCACGCTCACGCCCCAACCGGTCGACCTGGGCTCCGTGTTCGTCGAGGGGGAGTGGCCCAGTTCGCACCCCGGCGCCCGCGAGGACCTCCCGGTGGAATCCGAGCCCGTACGCCTCCACCGCCAGGGGCCCGCGCAGGACACCGCCTCCGAACAGCAGCCGCAGCGCGTGTGCGAAGCCGGAGCAGATCACGATCCGGCCGGGCTCGGTCCGCACGCCACGCGCGCGGGCCAGGTACTCCGTGAGCGCCTCCCGCAGTTCGGCCCGGCCGGCGGGGTCGCCCGGGCCGAACACCTCGTTGGGTGCCTGCTGGAGCGCCCTGCGGTAGGAGGCCGCCCAGGCCGAGCGCGGGAACGCGGAGATGTCCGGCGTGCCCTGCAGCAGGTTGTGCCGGGGGCCACGCGCGCGCTCAGGTGTCTTCTTCGGTACGCGAGCGGCCGGACGCAGCGGCTCGGCTCGCTCCGCGACCCGGGTGCCCGAGCCCTGACGGGCGGTGAGCCAGCCCTCCGCGACGAGTTCCGCGTACGCGTCGGCCACCGTGTTGCGGGCGACACCGAGATCGGCCGCGAGCGAGCGGTACGGCGGCAGCCGCGTGCCCGGAGCGAGCCGCCCGTCGCGTACGGCCTCGCGCAGCGCGCGGATCAGCGCCGAGCGCCGGCCGCCCGGCCCGGACAGCTCCAGATGCAGGTCGGACCCGATCCGCTCCGCGGAATTGACCCACGAATTCGCCATGGGAATGCACCCTACAGCGGGTCTTTACGGCTCGTAGGTTGAGGGACATGACGACGAACACGCACACGACGCGGGCGCACTCGACGGACACGGCGCGGCTGGAGTTCGCCCAGTCCGCCCCGAAGGCCTTCCGGGCCCTCATCGCCTTCGACGCCGCCGCCCGTGAGGGCCTGGACCCGGCCCTGGTCGAACTGATCCAGATCCGCGCCTCGCACCTCAACCACTGCGCGTACTGCCTCCACATGCACACCAACGACGCCCGCAAGGCCGGCGAGAGCGAGGACCGGCTGCACATGGTCGCCGTCTGGCGCGAGGCCCGCCACTTCTTCACCGAGCGGGAGCAGGCGGCCCTCGCCCTCACGGAGGCGATGACCCTCGTCGCCGACGCCGGCGTCCCGGACGACGTCTACGCGCAGGCCGCGTCCCTCTTCGAGGAACGGGAGCTGGCCCAGATCCTCGCCGTGATCTGCACGATCAACACCTGGAACCGGGTGGCGCTGTCGACGGCCAAGGTGGCGGGCACGGACGAGCGGTGATCGCCTTCCGGACGGCCGACTTTGGTGACCCCTTTCCAGACCGCTGTGGGACCACCTTCTAGACCGTCGTGGGACCCCTTTCCAGACCGTCGTGGGACCACTAGACCGCCATGGGCCGGTCGTACGGCCCGATCGGTGACGGCAACCGCGAACTGCCCGTCAGATGACGGTCGACCGCGGCTGCCACGGCCCGCCCCTCGGCGATCGCCCAGACGATGAGCGACTGCCCCCGGGCGGCGTCACCCGCGGCGAACACGCCGGGCACGTTCGTGGCGAAACCGGCGTCACGCGCGACGGTGCCGCGGGGCTCCATCGCCAGCCCAAGCTGGTCGACGAGACCGTCCTGCCGGTCGGGCCCGGAGAAGCCGAGGGCGAGCAGCACGAGGTCGGCGGGGAGCGTCCGTCCGGTGCCTTCCACCGGGCGGCGCCGCGCGTCCACCTCGACCAGGTGCAGCGACCCCACATGTCCCTCCGCGTCGCCGTCGAAGCGCAGCGTGGACGCCGCGAACAGCCGCGCGTCCGCGTCGGCGACCGGAGCGGTCCGCAGGTCACGGGCCTCCTCGTGCGCGGCGGACAGCCGGTAGATCCGTATCGGATACGTCGGCCAGGGCTCGGCGTCCTCGTCGCGCTCCGCCTCCGGAAGCGCGTAGATGTCCAGCTGGGTCACCGAGGCGGCACCCTCCCGGACGGCCGTGCCCAGGCAGTCCGCACCGGTGTCGCCGCCGCCGACGATGACGACATGCTTCCCTGCGGCCGACAGCGGGGAGGCCTCCAGATCACCCGCGCACACCCGGTTGGAGAGCGGCAGGTACTCCATCGCCTGGTGAACCCCCGTCAGCTCCCGCCCCGGCACGGTCAGTTCACGCCACGCGGTCGCCCCCGTGGCGAGCACCACGGCGTCGTACCGGGTCCGCAGCTCATCGGCCCCGATGTCCCGCCCGACCGACGTCGACGTACGGAACTTGGTCCCTTCGGCCCGCATCTGCTCCAGCCGCCGCTCCAGATGGTGCTTCTCCATCTTGAACTCGGGGATGCCGTACCGCATCAGCCCGCCGGGCCGGTCGGCCCTCTCGTACACGGCGACCGTGTGTCCGGCCCGGGTCAGCTGCTGGGCCGCGGCCAGTCCGGTGGGCCCCGAACCGATCACCGCGACCGTCTTGCCGGACAGCCGCTCCGGCGGCCTCGGCGGTGCGAAGCCCTCCTCCCACGCCCGGTCGGCGATCGCGCACTCGACGTTCTTGATGGTGACGGCCGGCTGGTTGATCGCCAGCACACACCCCGCCTCGCACGGCGCCGGGCACAGCCGGCCGGTGAACTCCGGGAAATTGTTCGTGGCGTGCAGCCGGTCGGCGGCCGCCCGCCAGTCCTCCCTCGACACCAGGTCGTTCCACTCGGGGATCAGGTTGCCCAGCGGGCAGGCGTCGTGGCAGAAGGGGATGCCGCAGTCCATGCAGCGATCGGCCTGCTTGCTGATGATCGGCAGCAGCGCCCCGGGGACGTACACCTCGTCCCAGTCCCGCACCCGCTCCTCTACCGGCCGCCGCGGCCAGTCCTGGCGGGGCGTGGTCATGAAACCCTTGGGATCGGCCATGGCCGTCTTCCTTGCGTGCGCGTGTGACAGGCCGTGTCGTCGGGCGGTACTCCTCCGGCCACGATACGTCCGCCTCGGGGCCGGTGCCCGTCGCCGCGAGCCGTCAGGTGAGCACAGTCAGGTGAGTGCCGTCAGGTGAGCGGCGTCAGTCGAGTGCCGTCAGGTGAGCGCCAACACGTACGCCAGTGCCGCCCCGACCGAGGCGGCCGTGCGGACGTGGTTCCACATCGTCCACTCGCGCACATACGCCGGCCAGTACGCGGCCGCCTCCGAGGTGCCCGGCTCCAGCTTGAGCAGCGCGTCGTTGCGCGGCACGTTCGCGACCATCGTGAGCCCGAACGAGCCGAACAGATACAGCGCGCTGCCCACCAGCAGCTCCACCGTCCCCTCCTCCGGCCACAGCACGAACGTCACCACGGCGATCACCGCGCACAGCACCGCCGACCCGAGGAACACGACCATGAAGGGCGGCGTCACCGCGGCCACGTTGATCGCGTTCATCGCGGCGACCCCCTGCGCCGGCGGCAGCGTGGCAAGTCCCCGCATGACGAAGGTCGAGAAGCCGCAGAACACCCCTGCCACCAGGCCGGTCCCGAGCACACCCAGCACCGTCAGTACGAAGTACGGTCCGTCGATCATGTCAGCCTCTCCCGCCCGTCGAGCCGGGATCCTGCCCGGCACCCTTCTTCACCACAAGTGCATTCCCGTAAGAGCACAGTGACCATGGCCGAGCGGCGCGGGGCCATAAGCGAACGTCCACGATCCCCCGAACGGCCGTGTCCACCTGACGCCACGGGGCAGCTGGCAGCTTCGCCGCCTGGCCGCTTCGCCGTCACGCCGTCACGCCGTCACGGCGTCACGGCGTCGCGGCGTCGCGCCGATCAGGCGAACCACGGTCGTGCGCGGCGCTCGCCGACGCCCGGCCGGTTCACCCGGCGGAACCGAGCCCCGCCTCGGTCCACCCCCTCAGCACCGTCTCCACGGCCGCCGCGATCCGCCGCCGCGCCTCGTGCCTCGGCACCCCGCTCATCAGCAGCCGGTCGTACGGCGTGTCCAGATGCCGCACGGACGCCACGACCGCCGAGGTCACCGCCCCCTCGGTCAGCGCTCGCCCTGCCGCACTGCGGCCCACCCGCCCACTGCCCCGCTCCGAGGCGTGTGCGGCGATGGCGTGCGCCCGGTCGGCGGGGCATCCGGGATACAGCCGCCGTATCTCCGCCGCGAAGGCTAGAGCGAACAGCTCGTCCTGGGCCGCCCGCCGCCGCGCGTCCCGCACCCGGCGTCGCCGACGCGCCTCGGCGTCCGCGAGACACCGCTGCTCGGCTCTCGCCAGCGCCGCCTCCTCGACCAGAACGCCCTGCCGTTCATAGCGGCTCTTGCGCCGGTTGAACCGCACGACCACGGCCGACAGCGTGCTCTCCTCCCGTGATCTGCGCGTCAGCGCGGTGTCGCCGCTCGGCAGGAACACCAGATGCCCGAGGTCGGCGCACTCGAGGCAGCGCGGGGCGCCGTCCTCCAGGACGAGCAGCGGCAGCGGCCCTCGCCGGCACTCGGCGCAGTACCGGCGCTTGAGAGGCTGGAAGACGAGGAGACCGGTGAGGGGCGGAAGCATCGCGCGGGGGACCATAGGTGGTTCATTCCCCCTGGCGACGGGACGAACGGCGACGGGACGAACGACGTTCGCCACGACCGACCCCGGCCATCTCGACGTCTCCCCGTGGCCCGCCCCTACCCGGCGTCCCAGGAGCCCGCGGGGATGGCAGCTCCTGCCACGGCCTGCATCATGGGCCGTGTGCGACTCGAAGCGATCACCTGGGACCGGCTCGGCGACCTGCTCGCCGAACGCATCCTCGACCTGAAGCCCGCCGACGGCTCTCCCTGGCCCCGCATCGCCTTCGACGGCGCCCCGGCCGCCTGCCCGGGGGATCTCGCCCAGCATGTCTCCGAGGCGCTGCGCATTCGCGGCCGCTCGTCGCTCGTCGTGGGCACGGAGGGTTTCCTGCGCCCCGCCTCGGTACGGCTGGAGTACGGCCACCGGGACGTGGAGGCCTATTACAACGGCTGGTACGACACGGGCGCCCTGTGGCGTGAGGTCTTCGGCCCTCTCGAAGCCGGCGGGGACGGCCGCGTCCTGCCCGACCTGTGGGACCCGGCCGCCGACCGGGCCACACGCAGCCCCTACGCCCAACTCGCGCCCGGCGGCGTCATGTTGCTGCACGGACCCTTCCTCCTTCGGCACTGGTTCCCCTTCGACCTGAGCGTTCATGTCCTGCTCTCCCCGGGCGCCCTGCGCCGCCGCACGCCCGAAGCCGAGCACTGGACCCTCCCGGCCTTCGAGCGCTACGAGCACGAGACGGACCCGGCCGGCACGGCCGATGTCCTGGTGCGGGCCGACGATCCGCGTCATCCGGCGTGGAGCGGTTGAGCGGCTGCTCGCCTCGGGCGGGCACCGGCAGGTGGATCCATCGGACGGGCACCGGCAGGTGGATGCCGTCGGGCGGGCGCCGGCGGGCGGATGCCGTCGAGCGGATGCCGTCGGGTTCCGTGGGCGGTGTCCGGCGGACGGTTTCCGTGTGCGGGCATCCGGTGGCGCGGCGAGAATGAAGGGCGTCGGGACTCGCGGTGCGTCCCGCGCCGCGCCGGCCGTCCGGCATCGGGAGGTACTCCATGACCACCGCCGGAGACATCATGCACCGCGGCGCCCAGTGGATCCCCGCCCACGAAACCCTCGACCGCGCCGCCCAGCTCATGCGCGAACTGAACGTCGGCGCCCTGCCCATCAGC
Organism: Streptomyces sp. NPDC044719; assembly: GCF_056433405.1. Taxonomy (NCBI): domain Bacteria; kingdom Bacillati; phylum Actinomycetota; class Actinomycetes; order Kitasatosporales; family Streptomycetaceae; genus Streptomyces; species Streptomyces sp. NPDC044719. The sequence continues at coordinate 234,630 of NZ_JBWKHE010000005.1, read as the reverse complement.
GACGAGAACGAGCGGCTCTGCGGCATCCTCACCGACCGCGACATCGTCGTCGGCTGCGTCGCCATAGGCCACGACCCCGCCAGGATCACCGCGGGTGAGATGGCCAAGGGCACCCCGCGATGGATCGACGCGAACGCCGATGTCGGCGAAGTGCTCCGTGAGATGCGGGAGCACCAGATCCGCAGGCTGCCTGTGATTCAGGACAAGCGCCTGGTCGGCATGATCAGCGAAGCCGACCTCGCCCGCCACCTGGCGGACGACCAGATCGCCTCCTGGGCCGAGAGCGTCTACTCCAGCACCACACGCTGACCCCGCGGGTCACACCTCGCACGTCACGGCCCGCGTCAGAGCCAGCCGCTGCGCCGGAAGGCCCGGTACAGCGTCATGCAGGCGACGGATATGACGCCGATGACCATGCCGTAGCCGTACCGCCAGTGCAGCTCCGGCATGTGCTCGAAGTTCATGCCGTACACGCCGCAGACCATCGTCGGCACGGCGATGATCGCGGCCCACGCCGTGATCTTCCGCATGTCCTCGTTCTGCGCGACCGTGACCTGCGCGAGGTGCGCCTGCAGGATGGAGTTGAGCAGTTCGTCGAAGGCGGCGATCTGCTCCTTCGCGCGCAGCAGATGGTCCGAGACGTCGCGGAAGTACGCCTGTATCTCCGGGTCGACCGCTCGGATCGGCCGCGTGGCGAGATCCTCCAGCGGGCGGCTGAGCGGCACCACGGCCCGCTTCAGCTCGAGGAGTTCACGCTTGAGCTGGTAGATCCGCCCCGGGTCGGCGCGCGCACCGGTCTCCGCGAAGACATCCGTCTCGACCTGGTCGATGTCCGCTTGCATCGAGTCCGTGACGGTCAGGTAGTCGTCGACCACGTGGTCCGCGATCGCGTGCAGCACCGCGGAGGGGCCCTTGGCCAGCTGGCCGGGATCGGACTCCAGCTCCTCGCGCAGCGGACCCAGCGAGCCGTGCCGGCCGTGCCGCACCGTGATCACGAAGTCCTCGCCGACGAACACCATGATCTCGCCGGTGTTCACCACCTCGCTCGTGGCCGTGAGTTCCTCGTGCTCGACGTAGCAGACCGTCTTGAACACCGCGAAGAGCGTCTCTCCGTACCGCTCCAGCTTGGGGCGCTGGTGGGCCTCGACGGCGTCCTCGACGGCCAGCGGGTGCAGGTCGAAGAGCTCGGCGATGCCCGCGAACTCCTGGTCGGTCGGCTCGTGCAGGCCGAGCCAGACGAAACCCTCCCGGCTCTTGCGTACCCGCTCCACGACATCCACCAGATCGCCGCGGGCGGGAGTGCGGACGCCGTCCCGGTACGTCACGCAGTTCACCACCGAGGAGCCCAGCGGGGAGCGGGCGGGGTGACTCAGGTCGACGCGCGGGCGCCGCCGGGCCAGCCGAGCCACCTTGCGAAGGCCGCCGACCCCGCCGAGGCTCGTGACCTTCCGCAGATTCCCTGCCATGGACATCCGGATCTCCTTGCGTGGAACTCCTCGCGCCGTTCCTGCGCCGCGCCTTGCCGCGCCAGTCTGCCAGGCCCACGTGAGCTGCGGGTAAGCCTGTGGAAACCACTCATTCCGCTTTGTTCCCGGCTGTGGACGAACGACTGGCCGGTGCCGTTGTCTGAGCATCGACTGCTCTGAGACATCGACGCGTGCCGGTGCGGCGCGGTTCTCCTTACCGGAGCGTCGACGATTAAGAACAAGTCGGATAAATGGGATGATCGCGTCATGACGCGAACCGACGGGCACGTCCTCGACAACCGGCAGACCGAGGCGGCTGAGCACTTCAGCGCCTTCGCCGCTCTCTTCGACCCCACGACGTTCCGGCATCTCGAAGCACTCGGCGTCGGATCCGGCTGGCGGTGCTGGGAGGTCGGCGCCGGCGGCCCGTCCGTGGTGTCCTGGCTGGCGAAGAAGGTCGGCCCGACCGGACGCGTCGTCGCGACCGACGCCGACACCTCACGGCTCGCCCGGGGTGCCCGGCCGCCCGTCGAGGTCCGCGTCCATCACCTGGGCGCGCAGGACCCGCCGGGGGAGGGCTTCGACCTGGTGCACGCCCGCCTCGCCCTGGTGCACGTCACCGACCGGCGGCGGGCGTTGCGGTCCATGGCCGACTCTCTGCGCCCCGGCGGGCGCCTTCTCGTCGAAGACGTCGACCCCGCTCTTCAGCCCCTGCTCTGTCCCGACGAGCACGGCCCCGAGCAGCAGCTCGCGAACCGGCTGCGGCAGAGCTTCCGCAAGCTCCTCGCCGACCGCGGGACCGACCTCCCCTGCGGCCGCACCCTGCCGCGCCTGCTCCGGGAGGCCGGCCTGACCCGCGTCCAAGCCGACGCCTACTTCCCCATCGCCTCACCGGCCTGTGCGGCCCTGGAGTCCGCCACGGTCCGCCAGATCCGCGACCAGCTGGTCACCGCGGGCCTCGCCACGGAACAGGACATCCAGCGGCACCTCATGAACGTCACGTCCGGCGCGCTCGACCTCACGACACCACCGATGATCTCGGCGTGGGGACGCAAGCAGTAGCCAGGATCGGCGCGGGCGTGTCGCCAGGAGGGCAGGGATGGACCGTGGAGGGGGCTGCTCCGCGTCAGCCGGGCAGAGGGGGCCTGCCGCCCACGCGCTCCACTGCCCGCGCACCCGCCCGGCAGCCCTCCTCCGCCGCCTTCTCCGGCTCGGCGCCCGCGAGCAGGGCGCCGAGGAACGTGCCGGTGAAGGCATCACCGGCGCCCGTGGTGTCCCGCGGCGTCGCCGGCACGGCGGGAATGCGGGCGCACACCTTCCCCGCACGGGCCACGAGAGCTCCCTCGCGCCCCTGCTTGGCGACGACCAGCGGGATGCGCAGGCTCAGCTCGGCCGCCGCGTCGGCCGCGTCGGCCAGCCCCGTCAGCAGGCACGCCTCGTCCCGGCTGGGCAGCAGTACGTCCACGCCCTCGACGAGCGCCAGGAAACGCTCGACGCCAAGCTCGGTGAGGAACCCGGCCGAGGCCGGGTCCAGACTCACCGGCATTCCACGCACGCGTGCGGCCTTCAGGGCCACCGTCACCAGCGCGCGACCGGATTCGGAGAACAGGAGGTACCCCGACAGGTGCAACCAGGCCACCCCGTCGAGCAGCGCGTCCGACCAGTCGGCGGGTTCGAGCCGGAACGCCGCGCCGCTGTCGGTGAGGAACGTCCGCTCCGCCGAAGCGCTTTGGTCCACCAGGCAGATCACCATGCCGGTCGGCGCCGCCGGATCGACGACGAGGTGCGGGCGCACGCCGTGGGCCGCCAGTTCACGCTCGTGCCAGGCGGCGGCATCCGCGCCCACGCGCCCGAACAGCCGTACCTCCGCCTCACCCCGGTGTGCCGCCCAGCACGCCACGTTGGCGCCCGCTCCGCCCGGCACCGTCCGGATCGAGGCAGCCGTGTCCGTGCCCGCCGCGAGCGGCCCCCGGTGCCGCGCGACGACATCGGTGATCACGTCCCCGACGACCAGCAGCGCCGCGCCCTCCACGGCGCGCTCGTCACGTCCCCTGGAGCGACCGGGGCCGAGACCGGTCCCGGCCCAGGCCCCCGCCTCGATCCCGGCCCCGGTCCCGGCCTCGGCCTCGGTCCCGGTCCCCGCCTCGTTCCCGGTCACCTCCGGGCCCAGGCCGCCGCGATCCGCGCCGCCAGGCGTACATTGCCGCGGACCGCCGCCAGGTTGGCGCTCAGGGAGGCCCCGTCGGTGTGCCGCACCAGATAGTCGAGCAGGAACGGCGTGACCGCCTGGCCGGTGACCCCCTCCTCCTCGCACGCGTGCAGCGCGTCCGCGAGCACGCGCCCGTGCAGCTTCGGATCGAGCTGCTCCTCCTCGGGGACGGGATTGGCGACGATCAGCGCCGACTCCGGCTCGGCGAGCGCGTCCTGGGCCCGCATGACGTCCGCCACCTGCTCCGGCGTCCGCAGCGTCCAGTCGACCGGATGCCCCGAGTCGGACAGATAGAAGCCCGGGAACCTCTCGGTGCCGTAACCGGCCACCGCGACACCCAGCGTCTCCAGCCGCTGCAGGGTCGCCGGCACATCCAGGATCGACTTCACCCCGGCGCACACCACCGTGATCCGGGTCCGCGCCAGCAGACCGAGGTCAGCCGACTCGTCCTGCGTCACCGTCCACTCCCGGTGCACCCCGCCGAGCCCGCCCGTCGCGAACACCCGTACGCCCGCCCGCGCCGCCAGCAGTGCGGTGGCCGACACCGTGGTCGCCCCGCTCGCCCCGGAGGCCAGCGCGAGCGGCAGATCGCGATGGCCCAGCTTGCGGATCCCGTCCTCGTTCGCGACCCGCTCCAGCTGCTCCTTGTCCAGTCCGACATGGGGCCGCCCGTCCAGCACGGCGATCGTCGCGGGGACCGCGCCCTCCCGCCGCACGGCTGCCTCCAGCTCCAGGGCCACCTGGAGATTGCGCGGCCGTGGCAGCCCGTGGGCGATGATCGTGGACTCCAGGGCCACCACGGGCTGCCCCGCCTCGAGCGCCGCCCGCACCTCTTCCGACATCACCAGCACCACGCGCCTGCCTCCTGTCAGTCGGTCTTCCCTCATCTCTGGCGGGCGGCGCGCCGGGCCAAACCCTTGCGGGCCGTCGCGGACGTCACGAGCCTGGAGTGCATGACGGACCACACAGCACGTCTCGACCACGTCGTCCTTTGGGTGCGCGACCCGGTCGCCGCCGCCGACTTCTACGAGAAGGCCGTCGGCATGGAGACGCTCAGGCTCACCGAGTTCGCCGCGGGCAAGGTGCCGTTCCCCTCCGTGCGCGTCAACGACGAGACCATCCTCGACCTCATGCCGCTGACCTTCGCGGAACGCATGAAGATGCTGCCCGGCGCCGCCGACAGCGCCGGCCACCCCGTCAACCACGTCTGCCTGTCCCTGCCCCGCGGCGACTTCGACGCCCTTCTCGGCCGCCTCGAGGAACGCGCCGTACCGGTGTCGGAGCTCTCCTCCGACTCCTTCGGAGCCCGGGGCAAGGCCACCCGCAGCTTCTACTTCCGGGACCCGGACGGCAACGTCTTCGAGGCGCGGCACTACGACTGACCAGGCCCGGGACCTCAGAAGAGAGGCTCGGGCAGTACCCCCTCCAGGGCGAGCAGCTTCCGCTTGGTCTCCAGGCCGCCCCCGAAGCCGCCGATGCCGCCGCCGCTCTCGACGACCCGGTGGCAGGGCACCACCACCGGCAGGGGATTGGCGCCCATCGCCATGCCCACGGCCTGCGCCGCGCCCGGCTGACCGACCCGCCCGGCCAGATCGCCGTACCCGACGACGGTGCCGTACGGCACGCCCGAGGCCAGTTCCCGCAGGACCTCCCGGTTGAAGCCGGAGATCAGCGACCAGTCCAGTGGCAGGTCGAAGTCATGGCGCTCACCCGCGAAGTACGCCTCGACCTGACGTATCGCCTCGGCCAGCAGCGGGGAGCCGGGCGCCTCGACGGGCTCGGTGCCGAGGCGCGACGCCAGCCGCTCGACCGCCCGGTCCCGCACCGCGTCCGTGGCGTGGAACACGACGCTGACCAGGCCCTCGCGGGTCGCGGCCAGCAGCAGCGGACCGATGCCGGTGTCGACGACGGCCCATACGACCCGCTGCTCAACCTGCCCATGGCTGTCCATGCGCCCACCGTACGACCCATCACTGACAACGCCGCCGCGGCGGGAGGGCCGACAGGCGGCCGGCTGCCGGGGCTCCGCATCACCCGCCCACGGCCTCCCGCACCACGTCCGGCTTGTTCGTGATGATCCCGTCGACGCCGTACCGGGCGACCCGCTGGGCCGTGGCCGCGTCGTCGACCGTCCAGGTGAAGACCTCCATGGGCGTGCCGTGCGGTCCGTCGAACCCCTGGACGGCGGAGACGTACGCCGTGGAGATCGAGCCGTACGACGGGTTGATCTGGTCGGCGAAACCGGCGTAGGAGGACAGCTCCGACACCGGAGGCGTCCCCAGGAAGCCGGTCTTCACCCCCGGCTTCAGCTTGTGGACCGTCCGCACGCTGTCCGCGCTGAAGCTCTGCACGATCAGCCGGCCCGCCAGATGCGACTTGTCCAGCCAGCCTTCGTTGCTGAGCACCTTGAGCGTCCGGCGCTCTATGCCCGGATACAGCTCCGGGTTCTTGATCTCCAGGAGAAGCTTCTGGTGGTGCCGCTCGACGCGGTCCACGAACTGCTCCAGCGTCGGCACGCGCGCGCCCGCGTAGCCGGGGCCGAACCAACTGCCCGCGTCGAGACGGGCGATCTCGGCGGCGGTGAAGTCCTTCACCTTCCAGGGGGCCCGCCCGGGGAAGACCTGCTCGGCATCGGTGGTGCGCCGCAGGTTGTCGTCGTGGACGACGACGAGCTCGCCGTCCCTGGTCTGCTGGACGTCGTTCTCCACCCAGGGGATGCCCAGCTCGGCCGCCTTGTCCACGGCTGCCAGCGTGTTCTCGGGCGCGTACGCGGAAGCGCCCCGGTGGGCGATCACCAGCGGTACTACCTCGGCGTCCACCGCCCCGGCGGGGGAGGCGGGGACGAGGAGAGCGGCGGTCCCCAGGAGTGCGGTGGTGGAGGCGGCAACAGCGCGCGCGTGCATGCGTACTCCTCGCGTGAGCGTTCGGCGACATCACAGACAGATCAACTGTGACAGCAGAGGGTCAACGCGAGAGGGGTGCAGGATGGCCACAGGTTGAACGCAGATGACCCAAGTCCGCTCACTGGTGCCGCACAACTGGGGCAAGGCCGTGTTTCTTTGCCGGAAAGTCGTTCGACCATTCCGGTGGGAGTCATACTCTCTGCGTCAACCCTGACCGCTCGTGCGGTCCTGGGAGGGGGCACATCAGGAGTTCCGGGACGCAAAGGGCGGGAAGGGCAGCCGCGCATGCAGGGCACGGTCGACGGATTCAGCTACGGCCTGGTCACACCCCTGGTGGCCTATCTCATGGCCTGCCTCGGCGGCGCCCTGGGGCTGCGGTGCACCACCAGATCCATGCTCGTCGCCCAGTCGTGGCGCCCCGGCTGGCTCGCCCTCGGCTCTGCCGCCATCGGCTCCGGCATATGGACCATGCACTTCGTCGCGATGATGGGATTCACGGTCCAGGAGAGCCCGATCCACTACGACAAGTCGATGACCTTCGCGAGCCTCGCCGTGGCGATCGTCATGGTGGGCGTCGGGGTCTTCATCGTGGGCTACAAGGGCACCCGGGGAACGGCCCTGTTCACCGGAGGCACCATCACCGGTCTGGGCATCGCGTCGATGCACTACCTCGGCATGGCCAGCATGCGCCTGGACGGGAAGCTCGAGTACAACACCTTCACCGTCGGCATCTCCGTCGCGATCGCCATGTGCGCCGCCACGGCCGCACTGTGGGCGGCCGGCCAGGTCAGGGGATTCCTCTGGAGCGTGGGCGCCAGCCTCGTCATGGGGCTCGCCGTCAGCGGCATGCACTACACCGGCATGGCCGCCCTGGACGTCCACCTCCACGGCACGGGCGACCCCACATCGGGAGAGTCGCCGGCGGCCCTGCTCGCGCCCATGCTGATCGGCCCGCTCGCCTTCCTCCTGCTCGCGGGTGTCGTGGTGATGTTCGACCCGCTGATGGTCATGGGGAAGCCCACCGTCGCCCCCGTCGAGCAGAAGCCCGGCATCCCCGCCCACACGCACAGCGCCGTCCACCACTCGGCGCACCGACTGCGCTTCCGCCCCCGCCGCCCCGTGGGGCACAGCCGCTCCCGCACCCCGCAGAACCGCTGATCGGAGCCCGTTGTCAGTGCGGGGTCGTACGGTGGATTCCATGCGGCCCGTTTCCCAGATCGAACGCACGGTGGCGCCCTTCGAGGTCGTCAGCCCCTACCAGCCGAACGGCGACCAGCCGACGGCCATCGCCGATCTCGCCCGGCGCGTCCAGGCAGGCGAGAAGGACATCGTCCTGCTCGGCGCGACCGGCACCGGCAAGTCCGCCACCACCGCGTGGATGATCGAGAAGCTTCAGCGCCCCACACTCGTGATGGCGCCGAACAAGACGCTGGCCGCCCAGCTGGCGAACGAGTTCCGCGAGCTGCTCCCGAACAACGCCGTCGAGTACTTCGTCTCGTACTACGACTACTACCAGCCCGAGGCCTACGTCCCGCAGTCGGACACCTACATCGAGAAGGACTCCTCGATCAACGAGGAGGTCGAGCGCCTGCGCCACTCCGCGACCAACTCCCTGCTCACCCGCCGCGACGTCGTGGTGGTCGCCTCGGTCTCCTGCATCTACGGCCTCGGTACGCCGCAGGAGTACGTGGACCGCATGGTCCCCCTCAGGGTCGGCGACGAGTTCGACCGGGACGAGCTGCTGCGCCGCTTCGTGGACATCCAGTACACGCGCAACGACATGGCCTTCACCCGCGGCACCTTCCGCGTCCGCGGCGACACCATCGAGATCTTCCCGGTCTACGAGGAGCTGGCCGTCCGCATCGAGATGTTCGGCGACGAGATCGAGGCGCTCTCGACCCTCCATCCGCTCACCGGCGAGATCATCAGCGACGACCAGCAGCTGTACGTCTTCCCGGCCTCCCACTACGTCGCGGGGCCCGAGCGCCTGGAGCGGGCGGTCAACGACATCGAGAAGGAGCTGGGCGAGCGCCTCTCGGAGCTGGAGAAGCAGGGCAAGCTCCTGGAAGCCCAGCGCCTCAGGATGCGCACCACCTACGACATCGAGATGCTCCGCCAGATCGGCTCCTGCTCCGGCGTGGAGAACTACTCGATGCACTTCGACGGCCGTTTGCCCGGCTCCCCGCCCAACACTCTGCTGGACTACTTCCCGGACGACTTCCTCCTCGTCATCGACGAGTCGCACGTCACGGTGCCCCAGATCGGCGCCATGTACGAGGGCGACGCCTCTCGCAAGCGCACCCTCGTCGACCACGGCTTCCGGCTGCCCTCCGCCCTGGACAACCGCCCCCTGAAGTGGGAGGAGTTCCAGGAGCGCATCGGCCAGACGGTCTACCTGTCGGCGACCCCCGGAAACTACGAGCTCTCCCGCGGGGACGGCGTCGTCGAGCAGATCATCCGCCCCACCGGCCTGGTCGACCCGGAGGTCGTCGTCAAGCCCACCGAGGGCCAGATCGACGACCTGGTGCACGAGATCCGGACGCGCACCGACAAGGACGAGCGCGTCCTGGTCACCACGCTCACCAAGAAGATGGCCGAGGACCTCACGGACTACTTCCTGGAGCTGGGCATCCAGGTGCGCTATCTGCACAGCGACGTCGACACCCTGCGCCGTGTCGAGCTGCTGCGTGAGCTGCGCTCCGGCGAGTACGACGTGCTCGTCGGCATCAACCTCCTGCGGGAGGGCCTCGACCTGCCCGAGGTGTCCCTGGTGGCGATCCTGGACGCCGACAAGGAGGGCTTCCTGCGCTCCGGCACCTCCCTGATCCAGACCATCGGCCGCGCCGCGCGCAACGTCTCGGGCCAGGTCCACATGTACGCCGACAAGATCACCCCGGCGATGGAGAAGGCCATCGACGAGACCAACCGGCGCCGCGAGAAGCAGATCGCGTACAACACGGAACAGGGCATCGACCCCCAGCCCCTCCGCAAGAAGATCAACGACATCGTCGCCCAGATCGCCCGCGAGGACGTCGACACCGAGCAGCTGCTGGGCTCGGGCTACCGCAAGGGGCGCAAGGACGGCGGGGGCGCCAAGGCGCCCGTGCCCTCGCTGGGCGGCAAGGCCGCCGATGGGGCCAAGCCCGCCAAGGGCAAGGGCAAGGCCAAGGAGACGGTGCCGACGGACCGCCCCGCGGCCGAACTCACCGAGCAGATCGAGGAGCTCACCACGCGCATGCGGGCCGCCGCGGCGGACCTTCAGTTCGAGATCGCGGCCCGGTTGCGCGACGAGGTCTCCGAGATGAAGAAGGAACTGCGCCAGATGAAGGAGGCGGGTCTGGCCTGACAGCGGACCGTGTACGCGCAGTGTTGCAACACCGACACAAAGCGCGGACCGGACTACGTCACTGTCAGTGCCCCTGCGTAGGGTTCTGGTCAACCGCGAATGCGCGGCAACAGGGGACGTTCGAGAGGGGAATCAGCGCGTGACCGTCAACATGACCAAGGGTCAGGCCATCAGTCTGCAGAAGAACGACGGCGGCAGCCTGACCGCGGTGCGGATGGGTCTCGGCTGGCAGGCGGCTCCCCGGCGCGGCCTGTTCGGCTCACGGACGCGCGAGGTCGACCTCGACGCCTCCGCCGTCCTGTTCGCGGACAAGCAGCCGGTCGACGTCGTCTTCTTCCGCCATCTGGTGAGCGACGACGGCTCGGTGCGCCACACCGGCGACAACCTCGTCGGCGGTGTCGGCCAGGGCGGCGACGACGAGGCCATCCTCGTCGACCTCTCCCGCGTCCCGGTCCACATCGACCAGATCGTCTTCACCGTGAACTCCTTCACGGGCCAGACGTTCCAGGAGGTGCAGAACGCGTTCTGCCGCCTGGTCGACGAGACCAACGGCCAGGAGCTCGCCCGCTACACGCTGGCGGGCGGCGGCCAGTACACGGCCCAGATCATGGCGAAGGTGCACCGCTCGGGCGCGGGCTGGTCGATGACGGCCCTGGGCAACCCGGCCAACGGCCGCACCTTCCAGGACCTCATGCCGACGATCCTGCCCGTCCTCTAAGCCTCGGGAGGCAACCGCTCGGGGCGGGCCGGCGAGCGGCACACGACACCACACAACGACACAGGGGGACGAAGGCGATGACGGCCGAGCTGGTGCGGGGGCAGAACCACCCGCTCTCCCAGGCCCGTCTCGAGATCCGGGTCTCGGCCGGCACACCGATCGTGACCGCGGCCGCGCTCAGCGACGAGACCGGCAGGATCCAGGGCGTGGAATGGGTGGCTCATCCGGGCGCACCCACCCAGCCCGGTCTCGAGGTCTCCCGGCAGGCCGCCGCGGACCACCGCCTCGCGGTGGACCTGGACGCGCTGCCGGAGGCCGTCCACCGTGTCGGCGTGCTGCTCGCTCTGACCGGCGGGGCGGGCCCGGTCCGCTTCGGTGCTGTCGCCGCCCCGTTCGTCGCGGTCACCGGCCTCGACGGCGGCGAGATCGCGAGTTACACCCTCACCGGCCTTGACACCGAGTCGGCCGTGGTCGCCCTGGAGCTCTACCGCCGGCAGGCCGCCTGGAAGGTGCGTGCCGTCGGCCAGGGGTATGCGGGCGGCCTCGCCGAACTCCTCACCGACCAGGGACTGCCCCAGGCCCGGCAGCTCACGGCCGGCATCGAGGAGGCGGTGGCCCGAGGGCTGGCCCGCTCGGTGCAGGCGCCCCCGCCGCGCACCGCGGACGGCGACCGTTCCCGCCAGACCGCGACCCCGGCACTCGGCCCGGACCAGGGCGGCACCGCGCCACAGGGAGCCCCCGGCCCCGTACCGCCCACGTCCCCGTACGGCGGACAGCCGCCCGGCGTGCCGGGACAGCCCGCACCGCAGTCGCCGTACTCCGGCACCGCACCGGATTCTTCCGCCGTCAGCCAGCCGTCCGGACCCACCGCGGGCGGCCCGATCGACTACAGCCATCCGCGCCGCCAGAACGCCGCTCCGCCCCCGCCTCCGCCCACCGCACCCCCTGCCGCCCCCGGGCAGCACGCCCAGCCCGTCGCGGGCGATGCGACCGGCTGGTCCATGGAGGAGCGGCTCTACAACCAGGTGTGGGGCATGTTCGAGGACCTGGCCCGTACCACCGCCGCCTACCGCAGCGCCGTCGACTTCGCCGAGTCCCGTATGGACAAGGAGCTCGAGCAGGTCCTGTCCGACCCGCGCAGCCGGATCGGCGGGCAGGGTGACGCCGCCCGTGAAGCGGCCCGCGCCCGGCACGCACAGCTCGTCGCCCAGGCCAAGGAGGCCCTGGACCGGGACCTCTCCCAGCTCATGGCCGAGGCCGCCGTCGTCGAACCGGCCCTGCCGCCGGCGTACGCCCGCTGGGACAACCCGGTGTGGCATGCCTACCGGCCGCCGATGGAGATCCCCATGGCGCTGCGCCTGGGCGACCTCCATCTCCCCGAGGCCGACCGGGTTCGTATCCCGATGCTGGTCCGGCTGCCGCTGGAGCGCGGCCTGTGGATCGACAGCGGCCACACCGGATCGTCCGACGGTTCGTTCACCGACTCGCACGCCATGGGGCGTCTCGCCATGGAGACGGCGGTCGCGCACGCGGCCCGGCTGCTCGCCGTCTATCCGGCGGGTGAGTTCACCGTCCATGTCATCGACCCGGCCGGCTCGGGGGCGCAGCCCCTGGCACCTCTCGTGCGGACCGGAGTGCTCGCGGCCCCGCCCGCGCTCGGCGCGGCAGGGGTGGCGGACGTGCTGGGGCGGCTCACCCAGCGGGTCGACCTGGTGCAGATGGCGGTACGGGGAGGCGCCGCCGACTCCCTGCCACCCGGCTTCGACACCTCGCAGCAGCTGCTGCTCGTCAACGACTTCCCGCACGGCTTCGACGACCGTGCCGTGAACCAGCTGCGCTACCTCGCCGACGAGGGTCCCGCCTTCGGCGTCCACCTGATGATGGTGGCCGACCGTGAGGAGTCCTCCGCGTACGGTCCTTTGCTCGACCCGCTGTGGCGTTCGCTGTTGCGACTGACGCCCGTGCCCGACGACCACCTCGCCGACCCGTGGGTCGGTCATGCCTGGTCATGCGAGCCGTCACTGGTGCCGCCCGGCAGTCAGGTCCTCCAGCAGGTGCTCAGCCAGGTCGCGGCAGCCCGCACCAAGTACTTGTAAAGCCTCCTGACCTGGGGTTTTGGTCCTTCTTTTGCCAAGCGCTTTACCTGTTCTTGGTGATTGCGGTACTGTTGTCGGCACGGAGGGGAGTACTCCCTGTCTGCTGCGACGTACCCGTCAATACGGATCAGGCCAGATCCCGGGGCGTCGGCCCATCCTTGGGTGGAAGAGACCTCCGGCAGCGACGACGCTGACATTTGCCGTTAACGACTGCCGGAGGCGCAGTGGATGTTTCCATGACCCTATGGGTCCTGACGATCGTGGGCCTCGCCGCCCTGATCGCGGTCGACTTCTTCATCGGCCGCAAACCGCACGACGTGTCGATCAAGGAAGCCGGGATCTGGACGATCGTCTGGATCGTGCTCGCCGCGCTCTTCGGGCTCGGTCTGCTGGTGTTCGGCGGCGGCCAGCCCGCCGGTGAGTTCTTCGCGGGCTTCATCACCGAGAAGTCGCTGAGCGTCGACAACCTCTTCGTCTTCGTCCTGATCATGGCGAAGTTCGCGGTGCCCTCGCAGTACCAGCAGCGCGTTCTGCTGATCGGTGTTCTCATCGCCCTGGTCCTGCGGGCCATCTTCATCGCCGCCGGCGCGGCGATCCTCGCCAGCTTCGCCTGGGTGTTCTACATCTTCGGCGCCTTCCTCATCTACACCGCCTGGAAGCTCATCCAGGAGGCCCGCGCGGACGAGGACGACGAGGACTGGGAGGAGAACAAGCTGCTCAAGGCCGCCGAGCGCCGCTTCGGTGTGGCCGACCGGTACCACGGCACCAAGCTGTGGATCCAGGAGAACGGCAAGCGGGTCATGACCCCGATGCTGGTCGTGATGCTGGCGATCGGCACCACCGACGTCCTGTTCGCCCTCGACTCCATCCCGGCGATCTTCGGCCTGACGCAGGACCCGTACATCGTCTTCACGGCCAACGCGTTCGCCCTGATGGGTCTGCGCCAGCTGTACTTCCTCATCGGCGGCCTGCTGAAGAAGCTGGTCCACCTCAGCTACGGCCTGTCGATCATCCTGGGCTTCATCGGCGTGAAGCTGGTGCTCCACGCCCTGCACGAGTCCGGGGTGCACGTCCCCGAGATCAGCATTCCGGTATCGCTCGGCGTGATCTGCGCCGTCCTGGTCGTCACCACGATCACCAGCCTGCGCGCTTCCAAGAAGCAGGCGGAGGCCGAGGCGGCGCAGGGGCAGAGCGGAAGCGCTCCGAAGGACAGCATCGACGTCTGACCGCGTCGGACGTAGGAACAACCATCACCGGGACCGGTGGTCGGCGAATTGCCGACCACCGGTCCCGGTGCTTGCTTGTTTCCTGAGCGCGTTCCCCGGACCGGGGGCGCCGTGGCCGGCTGGAGGTGCCATGAAGTTCGTGCAGATCATCGACTTCGAGACCGAGCGCTTGGACGAGATGGAGCAGGTGCTCGAGGAGGCGGGGCAGCGGCTCGCCGGCCGGACGGGTGGCCCCACGCACCGCATCCTCCTGAAGGACCGCGACAATCCCCGCCGCTATCTGGCGCTGATCGAGTTCGAGTCGCACGAGGAGGCCATGCGCAACAGTGACGACCCCGAGACCAGCAGGATGGCGGAGCAGTTGGGCGCGCTCTGCATCGGCGAGCGGGTCTACACCAACTGCGACCTCCTGGACGCGAGCGAGCTCAAGTAGCCTCCGGCACGGGCCTCGCGCGACCGGAGTGCGGGGCCCGTGCACCTCTGCGACCATCACTGCATGATCGCTCGGCGCAGGCCGCTCACGGCACAGTGGACGACCTTGGTGCCCGTGCTCGCGGCCGTGCTGCTGGTCCTCACCTGGGGGCGCGATCTGTCCGCGACTGTCGTCGCGCTGGTGACCCTGGTCCTGGCGGGAGCTGTTCTGTCCGCAGTCCACCACGCCGAGGTGGTGGCGCACCGGGTCGGTGAACCGTTCGGCTCCCTCGTGCTCGCCGTCGCCGTCACGATCATCGAGGTCGCCCTCATCGTCACCCTGATGGTCGACGGCGGGGACAAGAGCTCGACACTGGCCCGCGACACGGTCTTCGCGGCCGTGATGATCACCTGCAACGGCATCGTCGGTCTGTGCCTGCTGGTCGCCTCGCTGCGGCACGGCACGGCCGTCTTCAACCCGGAGGGCACCGGGGCCGCACTCGCGACCGTCGCGACCCTGGCCACGCTCAGCCTGGTCCTGCCGACGTTCACCACGAGCAAGCCGGGCCCGGAGTTCTCCACCGTCCAGCTGACCTTCGCGGCGCTCTCCTCGCTGATCCTGTACGGCCTGTTCGTCGCGACGCAGACCGTGCGGCACCGGGACTACTTCCTGCCGATCACCCGGCAGGGCGACGTGATCACCGCCGAGGAGCACGCCGCGGCGCCGACCGCCCGTACCGCCCTGATCAGCCTGGGACTGCTGGGCCTGGCCCTGATCGGCGTGGTCGGCCTGGCCAAGGGCGTGTCGCCCACCATCGAGTCGGGAGTGGAGGCCGCCGGGCTGCACCAGGCCGTGGTCGGCGTGATCATCGCGCTGCTGGTGCTGCTCCCGGAGACCATCGCCGCACTGCGCTCCGCACGCCGCGACCGTGTGCAGACCAGCCTGAACCTCGCCCTCGGCTCGGCCATGGCCAGCATCGGCCTGACCATTCCAGCCGTCGCTCTCGCGTCCGTGTGGCTGTCGGGCCCGCTGGTGCTCGGCCTCGGCGCCACGCACATGGTGCTGCTCGCACTGACGGTGGTGGTGGCCTCCCTGACGGTGGTCCCGGGGCGGGCCACACCGCTCCAGGGCGGGGTCCATCTGGTGCTGTTCGCGGCGTATCTCGAGCTGGCGATCAACCCGTAGACGCCTCCGCCTCAGCCCCAGACCCAGCCTTTGCCCCTGCTCCCGCCGGCACCGGACGGGTCTCCGGCAGCAGCGCGAAGCACCCCAGGCTGAACAGCGCGATCGCCGTCAGATACGCGGCCACGCCCCAGGGCACCCGCCCGCCCTGCTCGGCCAGCGCCGTCGCCACGATCGGCGTGAGCGCGCCCCCGAGCACACCGCCGAGGTTGTAGCCGACGGCGGCGCCGGTGCAGCGCACCCGCGGCTCGTACAGCTCCGGCAGATAGGCGGCGATCACGGCGAACATCGTGATGAACGAGAGCATCGCCCCGAGGAAGCCGAGGAACATCGGCAGTGGCGTGCCGGTGGCGAGAAGCGCGACCATCGGGAACATCCACAGGGCGGCCGCCGCGCACCCGGCCAGGCACATGGGCCGTCGGCCGTAGCGGTCGCCGAGCATCGCCACCAGCGGTGTGAGCGCGCCCTTCACGAGCACCGCGCCCATGATGCAGGTCAGCATGACGCCGCGGCTCACCCCGAGCCGTTCCGTGCCGTAGGCGAGGGACCAGGTCGTCACGGCGTAGAAGATCGCGTAGCCGATCGCGAGCGCTCCGCCGGTCAGCAGAAGGAGGCGCCAGTGGTCGCGCAGGACCTCGGCGAGCGGCACGCGCGCGTGGTCGTCGAGTTCGAGGAAGCTGGGGCTCTCGGCGAGCGACGAGCGCAGCCACAGCCCCACGATCGCCAGCACCCCCGCCGCCCAGAACGGCACCCGCCACCCCCACGCGGCGAACTGCGCCTCGGACAGCGTCGTCGACAGCCCCAGCACCACACCGTTGGCGAGCAGGAACCCCAGCGCGGGCCCGACCTGCGGGAAGCTCGACCACAGCCCGCGCCGGCCTGCGGGCGCGTGCTCCACCGTCAGCAGCACCGCCCCGCCCCATTCTCCGCCGAGCCCCAGTCCCTGCAGGAAGCGCAGCACCAGGAGCAGGAGGGGAGCGAGCACGCCGATCGTGTCGTACGTCGGCACACAGCCGACCGCGACCGTGGAGGCGCCGGTCAGCAGCAGGGAGGCGACGAGGACCGGCCGTCGTCCGCGCCGGTCCCCGATGTGCCCGAACAGCACCGACCCCAGGGGACGTGCCACGAAGCCCACGCCGAAGGTGGCGAAGGCGGCCAGCGTCCCGGCCACCGGCGAGAAGGTCGGGAAGAACAGCGGCCCCAGGATGAGGGCCGCCGCGGTCCCGTAGACGAAGAAGTCGTAGAACTCGATGGCCGTGCCGGCGAGCGAGGCCGCCGCTAGGCGCGGCATGGAGGGTGCCCTTACGGTGCGTACGTCGTGCATGCCGCGTCAACTACCCACGGTGACGGCCGGTTACGGGGGCGCGCGGGGGCTCGGGGTTCTTCAGTAGGTGACCGTGATGCGCCGGTCCGGTCCGTCCACGCGCACGGTTCCCCCGTACGGGATCACCAGTTGCGGATCGGTGTGCCCGAAGTCCACGTCGAAGACGATCGTGGTGTCCGGAGCGTAGGCCCGCATGGCACGCAGGACCGCCTCACGCTGGTCGGACGCGTAACGCGCCGCCTCCTCCGGGGTGTTGGGCCGCTCGAAGGACCAGGTCTTCGGTCGGCCCATCAGCAGCGCCGGGAAGCGCTGGAGCAGCCCGCGCTCACCCATGTTGCGCAGTGTGCTGAAGACCTCCGTGGCGCTCGGCATGTCCTCCGAGGTCTCCAGCAGCAGCACCCCGCCGTCGTACTCGGACAGGTCGTGCGCGATCTCGCGGTCGGCCATCAGCAGCCAGCCGACGATCTCCAGGCAGCCGCCCCAACTGCGGCCCTCCACCACCCGGTCGGCGTTGACCCAGGTCCAGCCGGTCCCGGGCCGGGTCTCCGGCTCGGCATCGAAGGTCGACGGATCCGCCCAGTCCCGGTCGACGTCACGCCACCGCTCGGCGGGCTTCAGCTCGTACGGGCCGGAGGTGAACAGGGCCGCACCCAGGGACTCGGCGGTCTGCGGGTGCATGGCGCCAGGACGGCCCAGCTCGCACATGACGCTCCCGCCGTGGTAGCCGACGATGCCGCTGTTGTGCAGGAAGGCGAGCAGGTTGGTGTTGTCGCTCATCCCGAAGAAGGGCTTCGGGTTCGCCTGGAGCAACTCCCGGTCCAGGAGCGGCAGCACGGTGATCTGGTCGTCCCCGCCGATCGACGCGATGACCGCCTTGATGTCCGGGTCGGCGAAGGCGGCGTGGATGTCGTCGGCCCGTTCCCGTGGGGAGGAGCCCATCATGCGCGTCGCCGGATACTCGACCGGCTCCAGCCCGTACTCCTTGCGCAGCCGCTCCAGGCCCAGCTCGTAGGGGAGCGGGAAGAGCCCCGGCAGACCGGAGGAGGGCGAGATCACGGCGATACGGTCACCGGGCGACGGCTTGGGCGGGTAGGAGAGGCTCGTCATGCCGGGAGACTACGACCCGGCGCGCTGTCGGCGCACCGTGATAAACCGGGTCCGAGCAGCGGTCCGTCACGGGCCGCCCGACCCTGAACGGACCGGAGGAACCGTGCCCCGCACCCTGGCCAACGCCCCGATCATGATCCTCAACGGCCCCAATCTGAACCTGCTCGGCCAGCGTCAGCCCGAGATCTACGGCTCCGACACCCTCGCCGACGTGGAGGCCCTGTGTGCCAAGGCGGCGGCCGCGCACGGCGGCACGGTCGACTTCCGCCAGTCCAACCATGAGGGCGAGCTGGTGGACTGGATCCACGAGGCGCGGCTGAACCACTGCGGCATCGTGATCAACCCGGGCGCCTACTCGCACACGTCCGTCGCCATCCTGGACGCCCTCAACACCTGCGACGGCATGCCGGTGTTGGAGGTCCACATCTCCAACATCCACCAGCGCGAGTCGTTCCGGCATCACTCCTACGTCTCGCTGCGCGCCGACGGGGTCATCGCGGGCTGCGGGGTGCAGGGCTATGTGTTCGGGGTGGAGCGCGTCGCCGCGCTGGCGGGGGCGGGACAGGCGGACGCCTAGACCCGGCCCACGATGTAAGCCCCGACGACCGAGGCGAGCGCCCCTTACACCCGCCTCGCCCCGACTACGGCCGCCCCGCCTACAGCCGTTCCGACTACAGCCGTCCCGCCTCCACGATCCGCCGCAGGAAGCGCTGTGTGCGCTCCTGCCGCGGTTCCCCGAAGACCTGCTCGGCGGTGCCGCGCTCCAGCACCACGCCGCCCTCCAGGAAGCACACCTGGTCGGCGACCTCCCGCGCGAAACCCATCTCGTGCGTGGCCAGCACCATGGTCATGCCCTCGTCCTTCAGGTCGCGGACGACGGTGAGGACCTCGCCCACCAGCTCGGGATCGAGGGCGGCGGTGATCTCGTCGAGCAGCAGCAGCCGGGGACGTACGGCCAGGGCACGCACGATCGCCACCCGCTGCTGCTGGCCGCCGCTCAGCCGGTCCGGGTACTCGCCCGCCTTCTCGCCCAGGCCCAGCCGCTCCAACAGCTCACGCGCCCGTTCCTCGGCCTCCGCGCTCGGCAGGCCGTGCACCCGGCGCGGAGCGAGCGTGATGTTCTCCAGGACCGTCATGTGCGGGAAGAGGTTGTACGACTGGAAGACCACGCCGATCCGGCGGCGCACGGCGTCCTGGTCGACGCGCGGGTCGGTGATCTCCTCGCCGTCCAGCCAGATCGCCCCGTCGTCGATCTCCTCCAGCAGGTTCGCGCACCGCAGCAGCGTGGACTTGCCGGAGCCGGAGGCACCGATCAGCGCGGTGACCGTGTGCGGGGCCACCTCCAGATCGACGTCCCGCAGGACGACCGAGCCGCCGAAGGTCTTGCGGACGGACTCCATGCGCAACACGGGCGTCTCGCTCATGTGGTTCCTCCCTGGGCCCGCCGGCGGTCCATCCGTGCCGTCACCCAGTCCGTGAACCGGGTCATGGGGATGGTCAACGCGACGAAGACCAGACCCGCGACGATGTACGGCGTGTAGTTGAGGCTGCGGCCCACGATGATGTCGGCGGCCCGTACGGCGTCCACCGCACCGCCGATCGAGACCAGCCCGGTGTCCTTCTGGAGCGACACCAGGTCGTTCAGCAGCGGCGGCACCTGGCGCCGTACCGCCTGGGGCAGTACCACGTGGCGCAGCGCCTGCCGGTTGCTGAGCCCGAGCGAGCGGGCCGCGGCGCGCTGCGAGGGATGCACGGACTCGATGCCGGCGCGGAACACCTCGGCGACGTACGCCGAATACGTCAGGGTGAGCGCGGTGCCGCCGAGGAGGACCGGGTCGACGGTCACCCCTTGGAGCCGCAGTGCCGGCACGCCGAGGACCACGATCATCAGGTTGATGATGAGCGGCAGCCCCCGGAAGAAGTCCGTGTAGGCGGCGGCGAGGAAGCGCAGCGGGAAGAACACCGGGCCGCGCAGCGTACGCGCGACGGCGATCAGCATGCCGAGGACGAGCACCGCGGCACCGCAGACCAGCAGCAGCCGGACGTTCAGCCACAGCCCTTCGAGGACCTTCGGGAACGCCTCGCGCGCGTAGCCCCAGTCGAAGAAGGTCTCCTTGGTGCGCGGCCAGCCCGGGGCGTTGACGACGACCAGGTAGAGGACCGCTCCGGTCACGAGAGTCGAGAGCGCGCCGATCGCGGTGGCTCGGCGGGCACGGGCGCGCTGGTAGCGCTCACGGTCCAGGCGCCGCTGCGACGGGACGTACCCGTCCGGAGCGTCCTGCTCGCCGGAGTTCTCCGCCGGCTCCGCCTTGTCCAGCGTCACTTGAGCACCGGCGCGTCGACGGCGTCCGACAGCCACCGCTGCTCGAGCTTCGCCAGCGTGCCGTCCTCGCGCAGCGCGTCCACGGCCCGGGAGACGCAGGGGGTGAGCGCGCTGCCCTTGTCGAGCACGAGGCCGAACTGCTCCGGCGTACCGCCCTGGGCCTCGAACTGGCCGATGATCGTCGCGTCCGTGATCTCGGCCCCGGTGATGTAGAAGGCGGTCGGCAGGTCCACGACGATGGCGCCGACCTGGCCGTTCTTCAGCGCGGACTTGGCCTGGTCGTTCTTGCCGAAGACGGCGGCCGCCTGCTTCGGCTTCACCACGTCGTCGATGTAGTCGAGGCTGGTGGTGCCGACCTGGGCGCCCAGCTTCACGTCCTTCAGGTCGGCGATGCTCTTCGCCTTCGCGGCCTTGGAGCCCTTCAGTGCGACGACGGCCTGGCGCACGTCGTAATAGCCGGACGAGAAGTCCACGGCCCTCTTGCGTTCGGCGCTGACGGAGACCTGGTTGATGTCGAAGTCGAACGTCTTCTCGCCGGGCGCGAAGGCCTTGTTGAACGGGACGGTCTGCCAGGCGACCTCGTCCTTGCCGTACCCGAGCCGCTCGGCGACGGCGTACGCGACCGCCGACTCGAAGCCCTTGCCGCCGGCGGGGTCGTCGTCCTTGAACCACGGCTCGTAGGCGGGCTCGTCGGTGGCGATCGTCAGCTTGCCCGAGGTGTGGGTGGCCAACTTGCCCTTCGCACAGGTGCTTCCGGCCGATGCCGATGGCCCGTCCGAGGCCTCCGGCTGTGGAGCACAGCTCACGGCGGCGGCGAGGAGGACGGCGGCGGCGGCAGCGCGGCGCAGGGCGCGCGGGGCAGGATGCATGGCGCGAGATTGGCAGCCGACGGGCTCGTTTGTCGAGGTCACGACGGTAAGTGCTCGCATCGTGGGAGCGGGCGTTGCGTTCTTGTGAACTCTTCCCGCCGCGCGCCGTGTCGGGCGGGCGCCGGGGCCGCCGGCCGAGGGCGGGGATCGACAGGCCGGCGGCCCATCCGCCCAGGAGCCGTCATCCTGCGCGGGGCTCCCACCAGTTGACTGCGCAACTACGCGCACCGGGAGCGCGCGTACGACACCGGCGTGTGTGAAGCGTTCACACGGGGCGCGTGCGCGGCTCGTTCCTGCGAACTCGCGCCCCGGCCCGGCTTCTCACCACCCGCGCGCGTGCCACCTCGGTCACCACCCGCGCGCGTGCCACTCCGGAAGTTGCGGGCGCTCCGTGCCCAGCGTCGTGTCGTTGCCGTGCCCCGGGTAGACCCACGTCTCGTCCGGGAGGACGTCGAAGATCCTGGTCTCGACATCGTGGAGGAGGCTGGCGAACGCCTTGGGGTCCTTGTGGGTGTTGCCCACACCGCCGGGGAACAGGCAGTCCCCGGTGAACACATGGGGATGCCCGTGCGGGTCGTCGTAGACGAGGGCGATCGAGCCGGGCGTGTGCCCGACCAGGTGGCGCGCGGTGAGCTCCACGCGCCCCACCCGGATGGTGTCGCCGTCGTCGACCAGCACGTCGGTCCGTACGGGGATGCCCTCGGCGTCGTCCCGGCCCGCGTACGTGCGGGCGCCGGTGGCCGCCACGACCTCGGCGAGCGCCTGCCAGTGGTCGCCGTGCTGGTGGGTGGTGACGACGGACGCGATGCCGTCGCCACCGATCATGCCGAGCAGCGTGTCCGCCTCGTTCGCGGCGTCGATCAGCAGCTGCTCGTCCGTGGCCCGGCAGCGCAGCAGATAGGCGTTGTTGTTCATCGGGCCGACCGCGATCTTGGTGATCATCAGGTCCTTGAGCTCGTGCACGTCGGCAGGCCCGCCGACCGTCACCTCTCCGCTGTACGTCATGTCCGCCAGCCTATAGCGGGGGAGTGGTCCGGGTCCTAGAGCGGGGGCAGCGCCGGAAGCGGGCCGCCGGCCACCGTCAGGCCGGATCCGGCACGGCGGCCGGCGAGCCAGCCCAGCAGATCGGCCGGGGGACCGGTGACGGTCACCTCGGGTCCGTCTCCGGGCTGCCGCCCCGTGCTCCACGCGCGCGTGCCGTCCGTGAGGCGCGTGGCCGGTACGTCGGGATGCCCGGCGAACCGGTCGGCCAGGAAGACGATCTCCCGCTCGGCGAACTCCGCCGGCAGATCCTCCAGCTCGTAGCCGATCCCCAGGTCCACGTGATGCAGCTCCACCTCCACCCAGCGCCGGAACGGCACCCGGGAGGCGGAGTCCGTGACCCCGTTGCGCAGCTCCACCGTGCGCGACCAGTCCGCCGGAGCGGCCCCGGTCTCCTGGAAGCGGGCCGCGCTCTCGCGCAGGTCGGCGAGCTGGACGTCGAGGGCGCGCGGGGCGTCCCGCTCGATGTCGCTGTCCCGGGTTTCGCCGGAGACGTACATGGGACGTCCCTCCAGGACGTTCACGAGGGCGTCCGCGTTGCGGGCGAGGTGGGCGAGGACATGGCCACGGGTCCAGCCGGGAAGCCGTGACGGCTGCGTCACAGACGCGTTGTCCAGTTTGCCGACTGCGATGAGCAGCCGCTCCGTAGCGTCCTGTACAGACGCCAGGTCATGACCGTGATCAATCATGGTGCTGACCCTAGCCCCGTCACACCTTTGGGTGAAGGTGGTGAACGAGTGCCGTAAATCGAATGCACGTGCTATATGGTCGGACGTGACGTCGGGCATGCTGGAGAGCCGGGGTTTGTTGGCAACCCGTGAATCCGCCCGGCGTTGTCAGTGGCTCCCCCTAGTCTGAGAACGACGGGGGCCCCGCCCCTGTCACTTCTCTCAAGAAAGGTGCGGACCGGCGTGGCCGACCGTCTCATCGTTCGTGGAGCGCGCGAGCACAACCTCAAGAACGTCTCGCTCGACCTCCCGCGCGACTCGCTCATCGTCTTCACGGGCCTGTCGGGGTCGGGCAAGTCCTCGCTGGCCTTCGACACCATCTTCGCCGAGGGACAGCGGCGCTACGTGGAGTCGCTCTCCTCCTACGCCCGGCAGTTCCTCGGCCAGATGGACAAGCCGGACGTCGACTTCATCGAGGGCCTCTCCCCGGCGGTCTCCATCGATCAGAAGTCGACCTCGCGCAACCCGCGCTCCACGGTAGGCACCATCACCGAGGTCTACGACTACCTGCGCCTGCTCTTCGCGCGCATCGGCAAGCCGCACTGCCCCGAGTGCGGCCGCCCGATCTCCCGCCAGTCGCCGCAGGCCATCGTCGACAAGGTCCTGGAGCTGCCGGAGGGCAGTCGCTTCCAGGTGCTGTCGCCGCTGGTGCGCGAGCGCAAGGGCGAGTTCGTCGACCTCTTCGCCGAGCTCCAGACCAAGGGCTACTCCCGCGCGCGGGTGGACGGCGAGACCGTCCAGCTGTCGAACCCGCCCACGCTGAAGAAGCAGGAGAAGCACACCATCGAGGTGGTCGTCGACCGCCTCACGGTCAAGGAGGGGGCCAAGCGCCGCCTCACCGACTCCGTGGAGACCGCCCTCGGCCTGTCCGGCGGCATGGTCGTGCTCGACTTCGTCGACCTCCCCGAGGACGACCCCGAGCGCGAGCGCATGTACTCGGAGCACCTGTACTGCCCGTACGACGACCTCTCCTTCGAGGAGCTGGAGCCCCGTTCCTTCTCCTTCAACTCGCCCTTCGGCGCCTGCCCGGACTGCTCCGGCATCGGCACGCGCATGGAGGTCGACGCGGAACTGATCGTCCCGGACGAGGACAAGAGCCTCGACGAAGGCGCCATCCACCCCTGGTCGCACGGGCACACCAAGGACTACTTCGGCCGCCTCATCGGCGCCCTGGCCGACGCGCTGGGCTTCCGTACGGACATCCCCTTCGCGGGCCTGCCGCAGCGCGCCAAGAAAGCCCTGCTCCACGGCCACAAGACCCAGGTCGAGGTCCGCTACCGCAACCGCTACGGACGCGAGCGCCGGTACACCACGGCCTTCGAGGGCGCCATCCCCTTCGTCAAGCGCCGGCACAGTGAGGCCGAGAGCGACTCCAGCCGTGAGCGCTTCGAGGGCTACATGCGCGAGGTGCCCTGCCCCACCTGTGAGGGCACGCGACTGAAGCCGATCGTCCTCGCGGTCACGATCATGGACAGGTCCATCGCCGAGGTCTCCGCGATGTCGATCAGCGACTGCGCGGACTTCCTGGGCGAGCTGAAGCTCACCGCCCGCGACAAGAAGATCGCCGAGCGCGTGCTGAAGGAGGTCAACGAACGGCTGCGGTTCCTGGTCGACGTCGGCCTGGACTACCTCTCGCTGAACCGCGCGGCCGGCACCCTCTCCGGCGGCGAGGCCCAGCGCATCCGCCTGGCCACCCAGATCGGCTCCGGCCTGGTCGGCGTCCTGTACGTCCTCGACGAGCCGTCCATCGGTCTGCACCAGCGCGACAACCACCGCCTGATCGAGACCCTCGTCCGGCTGCGCGACATGGGCAACACGCTCATCGTCGTCGAGCACGACGAGGACACCATCAAGACCGCCGACTGGATCGTCGACATCGGCCCCGGCGCCGGCGAGCACGGCGGCAAGGTCGTGCACAGCGGCTCCCTGAAGGAACTGCTCGCCAACGCCGAGTCGCAGACCGGTCAGTACCTGTCCGGCAAGAAGGCCATCCCGCTGCCCGACATCCGGCGCCCGCTGGACCCGTCCCGGCAGCTCACGGTGCACGGCGCCCGGGAGAACAACCTTCAGGACATCGACGTGTCCTTCCCGCTGGGCGTACTCACCGCCGTCACCGGCGTGTCCGGCTCCGGCAAGTCGACCCTGGTCAACGACATCCTGTACACCCACCTGGCCCGTGAGCTGAACGGCGCGAGGAACGTACCCGGGCGGCACACGCGCGTGGACGGCGACGACCTCGTCGACAAGGTCGTGCACGTCGACCAGTCGCCCATCGGCCGCACCCCGCGCTCCAACCCGGCCACCTACACCGGCGTCTTCGACCACATCCGCAAGCTGTTCGCCGAGACCACCGAGGCGAAGGTCCGCGGCTATCTGCCCGGCCGCTTCTCCTTCAACGTCAAGGGCGGCCGCTGCGAGAACTGCTCGGGCGACGGCACCATCAAGATCGAGATGAACTTCCTCCCGGACGTGTACGTCCCGTGCGAGGTCTGCCACGGCGCCCGGTACAACCGGGAGACCCTGGAGGTCCACTACAAGGGCAAGTCCATCGCCGACATCCTGAACATGCCGATCGAGGAGGCCACGGAATTCTTCGAGGCGGTCCCCGCGATCTCCCGGCACATGAAGACCCTGAAGGACGTCGGTCTCGGCTACGTCCGGCTCGGCCAGTCCGCGACCACCCTGTCCGGCGGTGAGGCCCAGCGCGTCAAGCTCGCCAGCGAGCTCCAGCGCCGCTCCACCGGCCGCACGGTCTACGTCCTGGACGAGCCGACCACCGGTCTGCACTTCGAGGACATCAGCAAGCTGCTGACGGTCCTGTCCGGACTGGTCGACAAGGGCAACACGGTCATCGTCATCGAGCACAACCTCGACGTGATCAAGACCGCCGACTGGATCGTCGACATGGGCCCCGAGGGCGGCGCCGGCGGCGGCCTGGTCGTCGCGGAGGGCACCCCCGAGCAGGTCGCCGCGGTCCCGACCAGCCACACCGGCAAGTTCCTCCAGGATGTCCTGGGCGCCGACCGCATCAGCGACGCGGCCTCGGTGCCGGCACCGCGCCGGACGGCCGCGAAGAAGACGGTCGCGGCGCAGGCCCCGGCGAAGAAGACCGCCACCAAGAGGGTCAACAGCACCGCCACCAAGAAGGCGGCGGTCAAGGCCACCAAGACCACGAAGGCCGCCGCGAAGAAGACGACGCGGACGACCAAGGGCTGAGGCTGCGCCGACGGGCCGTGCCCCACGGAGACCTCCGTGGGGCACGGCCCGTCGGCGTATCGCGCGTCCCTGTGCCGGTCAGTCCTTCTTCGGCTCCACGAACTGCATGTCGAGCTGGATCTTCACCACTTCCCCGAGCAGCCCGGGAGCGAAGTCCAGCCCGAACTCGCTGCGCCGGATCTCACCCGTGGCCTCGAACCCGGCATGCCGGCTGCCGTCCATGGGCACCTCGACCAGCCCGCCGAACTCCACGGCGAGCGTCACCGGCCGGCTCACCCCGCCGATCGTCAGCTCACCCTCCATCGTCCAGTCCTCGCCCGCACCCGACACCCGCGTCGAGCGGTACGTCATCGTCGGGCGCTTCTCGACGTCGAGCAGGTCGGAGGCGCGTACATGCGCGTCCCGGTCGGCGTTGCCGGTGTCGATCGAGGCCAGGTCGACGGTCGCGGAGACCCGCACGTCCTCGACCCGTTCCCCGACGTACAGTTCGGCCTCCAGCCGCTCGAAGCGTCCCCGCACCTTGGCGATGCCCAGGTGACGGATGGTGAAGTTCACGGAGGAGTGGAACGGGTCCAGGGCCCAGTCCCCCGGAGTCAGCGGCAGGGTGGTGGCGGAAGCGGCGGCAGCGATGTCGTTCGTCATGTGCTCCACCCTGAGGGTCACGCGGCCGATGAGGGAGACCGTCCGGAGCCTGGTAGTGGCAGGGCCACGATCCGCGCCCGCGCGCGTTGTACGTTCGGCGGGTGAGCGACAACGAGTTGGGCACGTTCCTGCGCACCTGGCGTGAAGCCGTCAGCCCCGCCGAGGCGGGCCTGCCCACGGGGTCCCGGCGCCGCACCCCGGGCCTGCGACGCGCCGAACTGGCCACGCTCGCCGGCATCAGCGTCGAGTACCTCACCCGGCTGGAACAGGGACGCGACCGCAACCCCTCCGCCCAGGTGCTCGGTGCCCTCGCCGACGCCCTGCAGCTGTCGCTCAACGACCGGATGCTGCTGCGCCGCCTGACCAAGGAGGCGGACGGCGGCGACCCGCTGGTCTGCGCGGCGGCCCCTTCGCTCGGCTACACGGCCCGCCCCACCGTCCGGTCGGTGCTCGATCGCCTGGAGCCGGCCCCCGCGCTGGTCGTCAACTGGATCGGCGACATCCTCGCCCACACCGCGGGCTACGAGCGGCTGGCCGGACCCATCGGCCTGCTCGACGACGAGCGGCCCAACCTGCTCCGGTACCTGTTCACCGACGAGCGGGCCCGCAGCGCCTACCGCGACTGGGACCGGGTGGCCGACGACCTCGTCGCCCGGCTCCGGCACGGGGCCCCGCTCCGGGATCCTTACGTCGCCGAACTGGCCGACGAGCTGACGGTGACAGCGGGGGCGGAGTTCGCCGACCGGTTCGCGGACCTGGCCCTGGCACCACGGCGGACGGGATCCCAGCACATCGAGCACCCGGAGGCCGGATCGCTGCGACTGCTGCACGAGACGCTCGTGCTGCCCGACGAGGGCCAGCGCGTGATCGTCCATCTGCCCGCCGACGATGCCACGGCCGCCGCCCTGGACCGCCTCGACGGGCGCCGCCCCGGCGCGCTGCGGGCCGTGGGAGAGGCCGGCTGAGCGGATTCAGCCTTCCAGCTCGTGAGCGTACGGCGGTTCCGCACCCGCCCGTGAGCAGGTGACGGCCGCCGCGCGAGCCGCGAATCGCAGGAGTTCCGTCCAGCCGTCGGACCCCAGCGCTTCCAGGGCCCGATCGCTCAGCGCATCGCGCACCGCGAGTCCGTGCAGCAGCGCCGCGTTGACCGTGTCGCCCGCGCCGATCGTGTCCACGACCTCCACCCGCTCGCCCGGTACGGAGTACTCGCCGCCCTCAGCGGTGAAGACGGTCAGCCCGTCGCCGCCCCGGGTGACCACGACCGCTGCCGGGCCCGCCGCCAGCCACTCCTGGGGCGTGCCGCCGAGCCACTGGGCGTCCTCGGCGGACAGCTTCAGCAGCGACACGGACGGCAGCCAGCTCTTGAACCGCGCCCGGTAGGCGTCCGCGTCCGGGATCAGCCCGGCCCTGATGTTCGGGTC
The DNA here is from genome assembly GCF_056433405.1 of Streptomyces sp. NPDC044719. Taxonomy (NCBI): domain Bacteria; kingdom Bacillati; phylum Actinomycetota; class Actinomycetes; order Kitasatosporales; family Streptomycetaceae; genus Streptomyces; species Streptomyces sp. NPDC044719. The sequence goes on along the minus strand of NZ_JBWKHE010000005.1, from coordinate 206,401 downwards.
CAGCGCGGTGAACACTCCCTGCGCCGCCGCTGAGCGCATGAGTTCCTCGTACGCGCTCGCCCCCGGCTCCAGCACCAGCGAGCAGGTGCCGAAGGAGACCGCACGGGTGCCCGACGGCAGCGCGGCGGGCGCCGCGAACAACCGGTCCGCCGTCCCGTCCACATAGAAGGAGTACGCCGCCGAGCCGTCCACGCCGACCGTGGCGACGGCGAGGGTCGTCGGCTCGGTCCCGCGCTGCGCCGACGACACGTCGACCCCGGTCTCGCGCAGCCGGTCCAGCAGCGCCTCCCCGAAGGCGTCGTACGACACCCGGGAGCAGAAGGCGGCAGGGGAGCCAAGGCGGCCCAGCGCCACGGCCGTGTTGTACGGGCCGCCGCCGAGCGCCGGCTGCAACGCCGCCAGGGCACCCGTGCCCCGCGGTACCAGGTCGATCAGTGCCTCACCGGCGACGACGATCATGCGACGGTTCCTCTCTCGGACTGCACGGACTGCACGGACTGCACGGACTGCTGGAGCTGCTGGGGCTAGTGGGGCAGCTGGGCCTGCTGAGGCCGCTCGGGGTGCTCGGATCGCGTGGGCTCCTCCGGGCAGCCGCACGAGGTGCGGTGGACGAAGGCGGAGGGGAGCCGCACCGTCCGCGCCGGCCGGCCCGGCTCGGCGAGACGCTCCAGGAGCACGTGTACGGCCCGGGCGCCGATGTCCTTGCTGGGCTGTGCGACCGCGGTGAGCCGGGGCGAGAACAGATCGGCCCAGGCGAAGTCGTCGAAGCAGCACAGCGCGATGTCGCCCGGTACGGACAGGCCACGGGCGCGCAGGGCACGCAGCGCCCCGATGGTCATGGCGTTGTTGCCGGTGACGAGCGCGGTGGGCGGCACGGCGAGGGACAGCAGGGCCGCGGTCGCCTCTTCGCCACCGTCCGACTCCGAGTCGCCGTGCACCAGGAGCCGTTCGTCGTACGGCAGTCCCGCGAAGGCGAGACCGCTGCGGTAGCCGGTGATCCGCTCGCTCGTGGTGCTGAGCCCCGGCCGCCCCGCCACCAGCCCGATCCGCCGGTGGCCGAGGCCGGCGAGATGGGTGACCAGTTGGGACGTCGGTTCGGCGTTGTCGGCGCACACCTGGTCGAAGCGCGGACCACCGTCGCCGGCCGGGGCGCTCACCAGCCGGTCGAGGAACACCGCCGGCACGTCGTGCCGCTCCAGGTAGGCGAGCAGTCCGCGCGGGTCCGCCGAGGGCGCGACGATCATGCCGTCCACCCGGCGCTCGTGCAGCAGCTGGACGACCTTGCGCTCGTGCTCCGGGTCGTCGTGCGGATCGGCGATCAGCAGGCTGTAGCCGTGTTCCAGGGCACTGGCCTCGACTCCCTGAAGGATCTCCGTGAAGTACGGGTTGCTGATCGCCGACACCGCGAGTCCGATGGAACGGGTGCGTGACGTCACCAGGGAGCGGGCCAGCGTGTTCGTGGTGTAGCCGAGCTCCTCCACGGCGTCCAGGACCGCCTGGCGAGTGTGCGGCAGCACCGGCCGGGTGCCGTTCAGCACGTGCGAGACGGTCGCCACGGAGACACCGGCGCTCCGCGCGACGTCGGCCATGGTCGCCATGCCGTTCCCTTCTCCGCATCCGGCGGTACCGGTGGTCCCGGCGGTACCGGTGGTCCCGGTTGATACCGGCGGTACCGGTGATCCGGCGGGAAACGTATCGCATCCGACGGCGGACGTAAACGATTGCGCAAACGTTTACGTCCAGGCGGGCCCGGACCCGCGACCACGGGCCGCCGGACACGGCCCGCCGTCGTGCCTCCTACTCCCAGTCCCAGCCGATCCCCAGAAACCCGGCGCGCACGCGCGGCTCGACGACGTGCACCGACCGGTGCCGTCCGCTCAGCGGCAGGTCCTGGCAGCCGCTGCGCGGCGCCGCCGCCGAGTGCTGAGCGAACCGGTGGCAGCGCACCGGGAGGGCCGCCGCGTCGAAGCACACCTGGAGTGCGTACTGGCCGCCGGGGGCGTCGAAGCCGCGGACGTACTCGCGCGACTCGTCCGCCGTCCCGTCCTCGACGCCGTAGCGGAACAGGAAGGTGTCCCCGGCCCGCAGCCGGGTGTCGAAGAGCAGCTCGGCGGCGAACAAGCCGGTGTCGCGATGCCAACGAACGCGTCCCGTACGGCAGTTCTCCAGGGCGTGCACCCTCATGCGCTCGGGCACGGCTCCCCGGTCGCCGTGGTGGACGGCGACGAAGCGGTCGACGCCGTCCCGGTGGGCGCGCACGATGTGGTGCGACTCGCGCTCGGCCAGCTCGCGCCGCGCCCCGATGCGCAGCCGCTCGTGATGCCCGAGGGTGTGCAAGCCCCCGTCGGGCGGGCAGCCCAGCTCGGCCAGCAACTGGTCGAGGACTCCGGAGGCCTCGACCAGGGAGCGATAGGACCGGGCCGCGGACCGCTGCCCGGCCGGGCCGGCGTCGGACTCGGCGAGCAGCCTGATCAGCGACTCCTCGGGCAGTTCCAGGATCTCTTCCAGCGCGCGGACGGCTCGAAGCGACTCGGGGCGCTGCGGACGCCTGGCCCCCTGCTGCCAGTAACTCAGGCTCGTGACACCGACCTTCACGCCGTGGCGGGACAGGTGGTGCTGCACGCGTTGCAGCGGCAGCCCGCGGGCTGCGATCGCCGCACGCAGGGCGACGTGGAAGGGGCCGCCTCGCAGGGCCGAGTCCAGGTCAGCGGTGGCGACGTCCGCGTGCTGTGTGGCGTGCGGCATGCAGGGGCCTCTCTGTGAGTCGGCAACGGCTGGTCAGACCGTTCGCACTGGCCGCCCGGGGCCGTCCTGCCGGCGCACGGCAGGTCTTCACATCCGTACGTCGTCGTTCAGGGTCCCGAGTTCCACCGCATTGAAGCGTGTTGACCTGGTCCCGACAACACCTGATGCCGGACAGTGATGTACACCCGGCCGGACATGCGAACGCCCGGGGCGTACACCCCGGGCGTTCGCGGCAGACGGTGAGTTTCTAGGAGCGGTCGCTTCCGCCCTGTTCCTCGAGGGCGAGACGCTTGGCCCGCACTATGTCGGGGTCGCGCGGGTCCAGGGCGTCGCGCAGAGCGAACGCCTCGTCCGCGTACCGGCGGGCACGGACCGTCCGCCGGGTTTTCTCGATCCGCATCTGCTTCATCTGCGCAGCCCTCCGACCCGTGGCCCGCCCGCTCCGCGTGGGAAGCGGCCGGTCCGCACTGACAACCTGTGCCTGCACCGACACGGCCCTCGTCCGCCGGACGCCGCCGTGTCCCCGTGGGAAGCCTGCATTCCCGCTACCGGCCCGCCGTAATCCCCGCGGCGGGACATGCCGTTGGAAACTGCCACCCGCCTGGCCCGTGATCGTGTCCCGCGCTCCCGTCGGACTGTCGGTGCTCGCCAGTAGGGTGTGAGACATGGCCGACCCCTCCAGCTACCGCCCCAAACCGGGTGAGATCCCCGATACGCCGGGGGTCTACAGGTTCCGTGACGAGCACCGCCGGGTGATCTACGTCGGAAAGGCGAAGAGCCTGCGCCAGCGCCTGGCGAACTACTTCCAGGACGTGGCGGGAATGCACCCGCGCACCCGGACCATGGTCACCACGGCCGCGTCGGTGGAGTGGACGGTGGTGTCCACAGAGGTCGAGGCGCTCCAGCTGGAGTACTCCTGGATCAAGGAGTACGACCCCCGGTTCAACGTCAAGTACCGCGACGACAAGAGCTACCCGTACCTCGCGGTGACGATGAACGAGGAGTACCCGCGCGTGCAGGTGATGCGCGGTCACAAGAAGAAGGGCGTCCGCTACTTCGGGCCGTACGCGCACGCGTGGGCGATCCGCGACACGGTCGACCTGCTCCTGCGCGTCTTCCCCGTGCGCACGTGCTCGGCCGGTGTCTTCAAGAACGCCGCCCGCACCGGCCGCCCCTGTCTCCTCGGCTACATCGGCAAGTGCTCGGCCCCCTGCGTGGACCGGGTCTCCGCCGAGGAGCACCGCGAACTGGCGGATGAGTTCTGCGACTTCATGACCGGCCGGACGAACACGTACATCCGCCGGCTGGAGAAGCAGATGGTGGAAGCGGCCGACGAGATGGAGTACGAGCGGGCGGCCCGGCTGCGCGACGACATCGAGGCCCTGAAGAAGGCCATGGAGAAGAACGCGGTCGTGCTCGCGGACGCGACCGACGCCGACCTGATCGCCGTCGCCGAGGACGAGCTGGAGGCGGCCGTCCAGATCTTCCATGTGCGCGGCGGACGCGTGCGCGGCCAGCGCGGCTGGGTCACCGACAAGGTGGAGGAGATCACCACCGGCGCCCTCGTGGAGCACGCCCTGCAGCAGCTGTACGGCGAGGAGACCGGCGACGCCGTCCCCAAGGAGGTCCTCGTCCCGGCCCTGCCCGACCCCCTTGAGCCCGTCCAGGAGTGGCTCACCGGGCGGCGCGGCTCGATCGTCTCCCTGCGCGTCCCGCAGCGCGGCGACAAGAAGGCCCTCATGGAGACGGTGCAGCGCAACGCGCAGCAGGCGCTCGTCCTGCACAAGACCAAGCGCGCCTCCGACCTGACCACGCGCTCGCGTGCCCTGGAGGAGATCGCCGACGCCCTCGACCTGGACAGCGCCCCGCTCAGGGTCGAGTGCTACGACATCTCCCACCTCCAGGGCGACGACGTCGTGGCGTCCATGGTCGTCTTCGAGGACGGCCTGGCCCGCAAGAGCGAGTACCGGCGCTTCCAGATCAAGGGCTTCGCCGGGCAGGACGACGTCCGCTCCATGCACGAGGTGATCACCCGCCGCTTCCGGCGCTACCTCGCCGAGAAGGAGAAGACGGGCGAGTGGACCGACGGCGAGAACGCCGAGACCCCTGCGATCGACAGCAACGGCGAGATCGTCGGGACCGGCCCCACCGAGGACGACGGCCGCCCCAAGAAGTTCGCCTACCCGCCCCAGCTCGTGGTCGTCGACGGCGGCGCACCCCAGGTCGCGGCCGCCCGGCGGGCACTGGACGAGCTCGGTATCGACGACATCGCCGTGTGCGGCCTCGCCAAGCGCCTGGAGGAGGTCTGGCTGCCCGGCGACGACGACCCGGTGGTCCTGCCCCGCACCAGCGAGGGCCTGTACCTGCTCCAGCGGGTCCGTGACGAGGCCCACCGCTTCGCGATCACCTACCAGCGCGCCAAGCGCGCCAAGCGCTTCCGCTCCAGCCCCCTGGACGACGTGCCGGGACTGGGGGACACGCGCAAGCAGGCACTCCTGAAACACTTCGGTTCGTTGAAGAAACTGCGATCTGCCACCATCGACCAGATCTGCGAGGTTCCCGGCATAGGCCGCAAGACCGCGGAGACCATCGCGGCGGCCCTCGCCCAGGCGGCCCCGGCCGCACCCGCCGTCAACACGGCGACTGGAGAGATCATGGAAGAGGAACCCGGCACGGAAGCCGGCCCGGAACCCGGCACCATGGGTTCCAGTGGGGAGCCCGTGACGATGGGCGCCCCGGACGAACGACGGGGGCAGGAGACATGAATGTGAACGAGCACGACGGGCAAGAACAGCAAGCCGGAGACGGAGCACAGGTGAGCACGGGCACGCCCAACGACAAGGCCCCGGTCCCGGACGCGGCCATCCCCGAGCTGGTGATCATCTCCGGCATGTCCGGGGCCGGCCGCTCGACGGCCGCGAAGTGCCTGGAGGACCTCGGCTGGTTCGTCGTCGACAACCTGCCGCCCGCGCTGATCCCCACCATGGTGGAGCTCGGCGCCCGCTCCCAGGGCAACGTGGCCCGGATCGCCGTCGTCGTCGACGTCCGCGGCCGCCGCTTCTTCGACAACCTCCGCGAGTCCCTCGCCGACCTGGAGGCGAAGAACGTCACCCGGAGGATCGTCTTCCTGGAGTCCTCCGACGACGCCCTGGTGCGCCGCTTCGAGTCGGTCCGCCGCCCGCACCCCCTCCAGGGCGACGGCCGGATCGTCGACGGCATCGACGCCGAGCGCGAGCTGCTGCGCGAGCTGCGCGGCGACGCCGACCTGGTGATCGACACCTCCAGCCTGAACGTGCACGAGCTGCGCGCCAAGATGGACGCCCAGTTCGCGGGCGAGGAGGAGCCGGAGCTGCGGGCCACGGTGATGTCCTTCGGCTACAAGTACGGCCTGCCGGTCGACGCCGACCTGGTCGTCGACTGCCGCTTCCTGCCGAACCCGCACTGGGTCCCGGAGCTGCGCCCGTACACCGGCCTCAACGAAGAGGTCTCCGGGTACGTCTTCAACCAGCCCGGTGCCAAGGAGTTCCTCGACCGCTACACGGAGCTCCTCCAGCTCGTCGCCACCGGCTACCGCCGTGAGGGCAAGCGCTATGTGACCATCGCCGTGGGCTGCACGGGCGGCAAGCACCGCTCGGTCGCCATGTCGGAGAAGCTCGCCGCCCGGCTCGCCTCCGAGGGCGTGGAGACGGTGGTCGTACACCGGGACATGGGACGCGAATGACACGACGTACTCCGCGGCTGAGCCGGCTGCGCCGGGTGGTGCCCGACGGCTCCACCGACGCACGGGCCGGCCGGCCCGCCGAGGCCCGGGGCGGCAGACCCCGCCGCCGGGGCACCCAGCCCAAGGTCGTCGCCCTCGGTGGCGGCATGGGCCTGTCCGCCTCACTGGCCGCACTGCGCCGCATCACCGGCGACCTCACCGCCGTCGTCACCGTGGCCGACGACGGCGGCTCCAGCGGCCGGCTCCGCGACGAGCTGGGCGTGCTGCCGCCCGGCGACCTGCGCAAGGCGCTGGCCGCGCTGTGCGGTGACGACGACTGGGGCCAGACCTGGGCCAGGGTCATCCAGCACCGCTTCCAGTCCCAGGGCGACCTGCACGAGCACGCGGTCGGCAACCTGCTGATCGTCGCCCTCTGGGAGCAGCTCGGCGACCATGTGCAGGCCCTCGACCTGGTCGGACGCCTGCTCGGCGCCCAGGGGCGCGTGCTGCCCATGTCCGCCGTCCCGCTGGAGCTCCAGGCACTGGTCAAGGGCCACGACCCGGAGCGCCCCGAGGAGGTCGACACGGTCCGCGGCCAGGCCACCGTCGCCCTCACCCCGGGCGAGGTGCAGTCCGTGCACGTCGTGCCGCACGACCCGCCCGCCGTGCCCGAGGCGGTCGAGGCCGTCCTGGACGCGGACTGGGTGGTGCTCGGCCCCGGCTCCTGGTTCTCCTCGGTCATCCCGCACCTGCTCGTGCCGGAGCTGCTGGACGCGCTCACGCAGACGAAGGCACGCCGGGTACTCTCCCTGAACCTCGCCCCGCAGCCCGGAGAAACCGAGGGCTTCTCCCCGCAGCGTCATTTGGAGGTTTTGGGACGACACGCCCCTAAACTCGCCCTGGACGTGGTGCTGGCCGACGAGGCCGCCGTGCCCGACCGTGACTCCCTGACCGACGCCGCCAAGCGGTTCGGGGCCGCGGTCGAGCTGGCGCCTGTGGCCAGGCCCGACGGGACCCCGAGGCACGACCCGGAGCTGTTGGCCGCCGCGTACGACCGTATTTTTCGGATGCATGGAAGGATCGGCCCATGGCGATGACGGCAGCGGTGAAGGACGAGATCTCCCGGCTCCCCGTCACCCGGACCTGCTGCAGAAAGGCGGAGGTCTCCGCCATGCTGCGGTTCGCCGGCGGCCTCCACCTGGTGAGCGGTCGGATCGTGATCGAGGCGGAGCTGGACACCGCGATGGCGGCCCGCCGACTGAAGCGGGACATTCTGGAGATCTTCGGCCACAGCTCCGAACTGATCGTGATGGCACCCGGCGGGCTGCGCCGCGGTTCCCGCTACGTCGTGCGCGTCATCGCGGGCGGGGACCAGCTGGCCCGCCAGACCGGCCTGGTCGACGGGCGCGGCCGCCCGATCCGCGGCCTGCCCCCGCAGGTGGTCTCGGGGGCCACCTGCGACGCCGAGGCCGCCTGGCGTGGCGCGTTCTTGGCGCACGGCTCGCTCACCGAGCCCGGCCGCTCCTCCTCCCTGGAGGTGACTTGCCCGGGCCCCGAGGCCGCGCTCGCGCTGGTCGGCGCCGCCCGACGTCTGTCGATCGGGGCCAAGGCGCGTGAGGTGCGCGGCGTGGACCGGGTCGTCGTCCGCGACGGTGACGCCATCGGTGCCCTGCTGACCCGGCTCGGTGCCCATGAGTCGGTGCTGGCCTGGGAGGAGCGCCGGATGCGCCGCGAGGTGCGGGCCACGGCGAACCGGCTCGCCAACTTCGACGACGCCAACCTCCGTCGCTCGGCCCGCGCGGCCGTCGCCGCCGGTGCCCGCGTGCAGCGCGCCCTGGAGATCCTCGCCGACGACGTGCCCGAGCACCTCGCCGCCGCCGGCAGGCTGCGCATGGAGCACAAGCAGGCCTCCCTGGAGGAGCTGGGCGCGCTCGCCGACCCGCCGCTGACCAAGGACGCCGTCGCCGGCCGGATCCGGCGCCTGCTGGCCATGGCCGACAAGCGCGCCTCCGACCTCGGCATCCCGGGCACGGAGTCCAACCTCGCGGACGACCTCGCCGACAACCTCGTCGGCTGACCTCACAGGCCGTCAATCAGCCGGTGTCCGGCGCCCACTTGGGTGGTCGGCACCGGCTTTCGCGTGTCGTTCAGGCACTCTTGACTCGATCATGGACTGTCATGAGCCTGGCATCTGTTCGCTGCTGTGGCGGACCCACGCTAGGGGGGTTCATGAGACGAAGAGCGAGATCGATCCTCGCTGTCGGCGCGCTCCTGATCGGCGGAGCGAGCATCGCACCCATCGCCCAGGCACAACCGGGAAGTTCAGCCCCGTCCGACGCGGACGAAGTCAAGGTCTTCCGGGCCGAGGTCACCCAGAAGCAGGTACCCCTGCTGCTGGCCGCCGGCCAGGACGGCCACGAACTCGGCGAGCAGGTGCCCGAGAAGGGCACGGGCACCGTCGAGGTCTACCTCACCGACCAGCAGGCGAAGAAGCTCCGCAAGCAGGGCGTAGACCTCACCGAGCACAACGTCTCCGCGGGGGCCGAGAACCGCGTCAAGAACGCCGCCGAGGGCGTGTTCCGCCCGTACAGCGGAGGGGGCGGTCTGAAGGAGGAGATCCTCCGCACCGCGCAGCAGCACCCCGGCATCACCAAGGTCGTCTCCATCGGCAAGACGGTGGGTGGCCAGGACATCCTCGCCCTGAAGCTCACCAAGAACGCGAAGAAGACGAAGGACGGCTCCAAGCCCTCCGTCCTCTACATGTCCAACCAGCACGCGCGCGAGTGGATCACGCCGGAGATGACCCGGCGTCTGATGCACCATTACCTGGACACGTACAAGACGGACAAGCGCGTCAAGAAGATCGTCGACTCCACCGAGCTGTGGTTCCTCCTGTCGGCCAACCCCGACGGCTACGACCACACCTTCAAGAGCGACGACAACCGCATGTGGCGCAAGAACCTGCGGGACGTCAACGGCGACGGCGTCATCAGCACCGGCGACGGCGTCGACCTCAACCGCAACTTCGCCTACAAGTGGGGCTACGACGACGAGGGTTCGTCCCCCAACCCCACCAGCGAGACCTACCGCGGCGCGGGCCCGGCCTCCGAGCCGGAGACCAAGGCCCTGGACGCCTTCCAGAAGCGGATCGGCTTCACGTACGGCATCAACTACCACTCCGCCGCCGAACTCATCCTCTACGGAGTCGGCTGGCAGGTGGCGACCGAAACCCCGGACGACGTCCTGTACAAGGCGCTCGCCGGCACGCCCGAGAACCCGGCGGTCCCCGGCTACCACCCGCAGGTCTCCTCCGAGCTGTACACGACGAACGGCGAGGCCGACGGCCACGCGGCGAACGTCAACGGCCTGGCGATGTTCACCCCCGAGATGTCGACCTGCGCGACGGCCTCGAACGTCGACCCGAACGACGAGTGGAAGGCGTCCGACTGCCGGTCCGTCTTCACCTTCCCGGACGACGAGAAGCTGATCCAGCAGGAGTTCGCGAAGAACGTCCCGTTCGCGCTCTCCGTCGCCGAGTCGGCCGCCCACCCCGACCGGCCGTCCTCCTCGGTCGGCATGAGCGCCGCCGACTTCACCCCGGCCGCCTTCTCCACGTCGTACTCGCGCGGCGCCGACCAGGAGATCTCCGTCGTCGCACGCAAGTCCGTGCGCGACAAGGAACTCAGGTACCGCGTCAACGGCGGCCGCACCGAGGACATGGCGCTCAGGCCCTGGCAGGGCGGCGAGACGTACGGCGGTGAGGACAACCTCTACTTCGACGAGTACCGGGCGAAGGTCAAGGACGGCGACCCGGGCGACAAGGTCGAGGTGTGGTTCACCGGGGAGACGAAGAACGGGAAGCCGGTCTCCAGCAAGCGCTTCACCTACACCGTGGCCGAGATCCCCAGGGCGAACACCCTCGTGGTCGCCGAGGAAGGCGCCACCGCCACGCAGGCGCGGAGCTACGTCGACGCGCTCAGGGCCAACGGCCGCAAGGCCGTCGTCTGGGACGTCGCCAAGCAGGGCGCGCCCGACGCGCTCGGCGTGCTGAGCCACTACGACACCGTCGTCCACTACACGGGCGCGGGCACACCGGGCGTCGCCACCCAGCTCCAACTGCGGGCCTTCCTCAACGAGGGCGGCAGGCTGATCGAGGCGGGCGAGCAGGCCGGCGGCAGTGTCGACCTGGGCGGCGGCACCCTGTCGAACGACTTCAGTCAGTACTACCTGGGTGCCTACAGCCGCACCTCCACCCCCGGGGCGACCGGCTTCACCGGCTCCGGCAGCCTGGGCGGCTTCACGGGCACGCTCGCCGGTGCCCCCGGCAACCCGCTGGACAAGGCGGGCACCTACGCGGTCACCTCCGGCGAACTGCCCGCCGGCACGTACCCGCAGTTCGCGAGCGAGGGCGCGGGACAGTTCGCCGGCACGGTGAACCCGTACGGCCCGTACGCGGGCTCTTCCATGGCGGCGGCCGTCCACACCAACGACGGCTACAAGCGCCTCACCCGCACCGTGGACCTCACCGGCACCACGGCCGCCGACAAGCCCACGCTGCGCACCCAGTTGCTGTGGGACACCGAGCCCGGCTACGACCACGTCCTGGTCGAGGCCCACACCACCGGCGCCGACGACTGGACGACCCTGCCCGAGGCGGGCGGCGCCACCAAGGCCACCGTGCCGGAGGAGTGCGCGGCCGGCTATTACGTCAATAAGCACCCCTGGCTGAAGCGCTACCTCACCCTGACCGACGCCGGCTGCACCGCAACCGGCAGTTCCGGCCAGTGGCACAGCCTCACCGGCGCCTCCAGCGGCTGGCAGCAGGTGAACTTCGACCTGAGCGCCTACGCCGGCAAGACGGTCGAGCTGTCGATCAGCTACGTCACCGACCCGGGCACCGGCGGACGCGGCGTCCTCGCCGACGACGCCTCGCTCGTCATCGGCGGCACGGCGAAGGAGACCGAGGGCTTCGAGACCTCGCTCGGCGCCTGGAAGGTGGCCGGCCCGCCCGCGGGCAGCCCCGCGGTCCTCAAGGACTGGGCGCGCACCGGGGCGCTGTTCCAGACCTTCGGCGCGGTCACCACGGACGACACCGTGCTGCTGGGCTTCGGCCTGGAACACGTCGCCGCGGCGGCCGACCGGACGGCACTGATGAGGAAGGCGCTCGCCTCCCTGGACGGGTGATCCCTCTTCCCTGAGAGGGTGACGTCCCTGGTCAACAGGGGCACGCTCCGTGTAGCGAATTCGAGTGATCTTGCTCTCAGCGGTGGGCGGTCCGTACCCCTACTGGCGGGTACGGACCGCCCTGCCGTGTATGGGGCATCTGGATGTCACCACCTGGGGCTCAGGGAGGTAGGGTCGTAGGCGGTCGGGGACATCCCAAACAGAGCTCGCCGGCTCTTCATGGCCGGCGTACCAACGAGGAGATCGGTTCGTGACGATCCGCGTAGGCATCAACGGCTTCGGCCGCATCGGTCGTAACTACTTCCGCGCGCTGCTGGAGCAGGGTGCAGACATCGAGATCGTGGCTGTCAACGACCTGGGTGACACCGCGACCACCGCTCACCTGCTGAAGTACGACACCATCCTGGGCCGCCTGAAGCAGGAGGTCACACACACCGCCGACACGATCACCGTCGACGGCAAGACCATCAAGGTCCTCTCCGAGCGCAACCCCGCCGACATCCCGTGGGGCGAGCTGGGCGTGGACATCGTCATCGAGTCCACCGGCATCTTCACCAAGAAGGAAGACGCCGGGAAGCACCTGACCGGCGGTGCCAAGAAGGTCCTCATCTCGGCTCCGGCCAAGGACGAGGACATCACCATCGTGATGGGCGTCAACCAGGACAAGTACGACCCGGCGAACCATCACGTCATCTCCAACGCCTCCTGCACCACCAACTGTGTGGCGCCGATGGCCAAGGTCCTCGACGAGAACTTCGGCATCGTCAAGGGCCTGATGACGACGGTGCACGCGTACACCAACGACCAGCGCATCCTTGACTTCCCGCACAAGGACCTGCGTCGCGCGCGTGCCGCCGCCGAGAACATCATTCCGACCACGACCGGTGCCGCCAAGGCCACGGCGCTGGTCCTGCCCCAGCTGAAGGGCAAGCTGGACGGCATCGCCATGCGTGTCCCGGTCCCGACCGGCTCGGTCACCGACCTCGTTCTGGAGCTCGGCCGCGAGGTCACCAAGGAAGAGGTCAACGCCGCCTTCCAGAAGGCCGCCGAGGGCGAGCTCAAGGGTCTCCTCGAGTACACCGAGGACCCGATCGTGTCCTCCGACATCGTCAACGCCCCGGCGTCCTGCACCTTCGACTCCTCCCTGACCATGGTCCAGGAGGGCAAGAACGTGAAGGTCATCGGCTGGTACGACAACGAGTGGGGCTACTCCAACCGCCTCGTCGACCTTACGGTCTTCGTCGGCAACCAGCTCTGATCAACCGAGCAGGCACGACCATGTGAGAGCAGGGCTCGGGCAGCGCGAGGACGCGCTGCCCGAGCCCTGACGCACGTACAGATCAGAGCTGTTCGATCACGAGCGCTTACGAGCGATCACGAGCTCTTTCAGGAGTCCCCTCATGAAGACGATCGACGAACTCCTCGCCGAAGGAGTCGCGGGCAAGCGGGCTTTCGTCCGCGCGGACCTGAACGTGCCGCTGGACGGTACGACGATCACCGACGACGGCCGTATCCGCGCCGTGCTGCCCACGGTCAAGGCCCTCGCCGAGGCGGGCGCCCGCGTGGTCGTAGCCTCCCACCTGGGCCGCCCCAAGGGCGCCCCGGACCCGGCCTTCTCCCTCGCCCCCGCCGCCGCGCGCCTCGGTGAGCTCCTCGGCGCCGACGTGGCCTTCGCGGCCGACACGGTCGGCGAGTCCGCCCAGGCCACGGTCGCCGCCCTGACCGACGGCCAGGTCGCGGTCATCGAGAACCTGCGCTTCAACGCCGGCGAGACGAGCAAGGACGACGCCGAGCGCGGCGCCTTCGCCGACCGGCTCGCCGCCCTCGCGGACGTCTACGTCGGCGACGGTTTCGGCGCGGTGCACCGCAAGCACGCCTCCGTGTACGACCTCCCGGCCCGGCTGCCGCACGCCGCCGGCTACCTCATCGCCAACGAGGTCGCCGTGCTGAAGAAGCTCACGGAGGACGTCAAGCGGCCGTACGTCGTCGCTCTCGGCGGGGCCAAGGTCTCCGACAAGCTCGCCGTCATCGACCAGCTGCTCGGCAAGGCCGACCGGATCCTCATCGGCGGCGGCATGGCCTACACCTTCCTCAAGGCCAAGGGCTATGAGATCGGCACCTCCCTCGTACAGGAGGACCAGATCCCGGCCGTCAAGGAGTACATCGAGCGCGCCGAGAAGACCGGCGTCGAGCTGGTCCTGCCGGTGGACATCCTCGCCGGGACCGAGTTCCCGGACCTGAAGACCAAGGCCCCGGCCAACCCCACGACCGTCGCCGCGGACGCCATCCCGGCCGACCGGATGGGCCTCGACAACGGGCCCGAGACCTGCAAGCTGTACGCATCCAAGCTCGCCGACGCCGCCACCGTCTTCTGGAACGGCCCCATGGGCGTCTTCGAGCACCCCGACTACGCCGAGGGCACCAAGGCGGTCGCCCAGGCACTCGTCGAATCCAAGGGCTTCACCGTGGTCGGCGGTGGCGACTCCGCCGCCGCCGTGCGCACCCTGGGCTTCGACGAGACGGCATTCGGCCACATCTCGACCGGTGGCGGCGCCTCCCTCGAATACCTCGAGGGCAAGACGCTCCCCGGCCTCGCCGCACTGGAGGACTGACCCACATGACCGCGCGCACGCCGCTGATGGCGGGCAACTGGAAGATGAACCTCAACCACCTCGAGGCCATCGCCCACGTCCAGAAGCTCGCCTTCGCCCTGGCCGACAAGGACTACGAGGCCGTCGAGGTCGCCGTCCTGCCGCCCTTCACCGACCTGCGCTCCGTGCAGACCCTGGTCGACGGCGACAAGCTCAAGATCAAGTACGGCGCCCAGGACATCTCGGCGCACGACGGCGGTGCCTTCACCGGCGAGATCTCCGGCCCGATGCTGGCCAAGCTGAAGTGCTCGTACGTCGCGATCGGCCACAGCGAGCGGCGCCAGTACCACGCTGAGACCGACGAGCTGGTGAACGCCAAGGTCAAGGCCGCCTACAAGCACGGCCTGACCCCCATCCTGTGCGTCGGTGAGGAGTTGGAGGTCCGCGAGGCGGGCAACCACGTCTCCCACACCCTCGCCCAGGTCGAGGGCGGTCTCAAGGACCTCCCCGCCGAGCAGGCCGAGACCATCGTGATCGCCTACGAGCCCGTCTGGGCCATCGGCACCGGCAAGGTCTGCGGAGCCGGGGACGCCCAGGAGGTCTGCGCGGCGATCCGCGGCAAGATCGCCGAGCTGTACTCGCAGGACCTGGCCGACAAGGTCCGGATCCAGTACGGCGGCTCGGTCAAGGCGGGCAACGTCGCCGAGATCATGGCCCAGGCCGACATCGACGGCGCCCTGGTCGGCGGCGCCTCGCTGGACGCCGACGAGTTCGTCAAGATCGTGCGGTTCCGCGACCAGTGAGTATGCGGTAGCGGCGTAACGTCGTACCCTTGCGGGGTCCAGCCTTGTGCTGGGCCCCGCGTCGTCCGTCAGAATCCGAGGAAGTTGGTCCAGCCGTGGTTATGGGGTTCTCGATCGCCCTGATCGTCTTCAGCCTGCTGCTGATGCTGCTGGTGCTGATGCACAAGGGGAAGGGCGGCGGCCTCTCCGACATGTTCGGTGGCGGCATGCAGTCCTCCGTCGGCGGCTCCTCGGTCGCCGAGCGCAACCTCGACCGGATCACCGTCGTGGTCGGTCTGGCCTGGTTCGCGTGCATTGTCGTGCTCGGCATCCTGATGAAGGTGAACAACTGACCGAGACGCAATCCGCACGGAACTCGTACGCAAGGCCCCATGTTCGGTACGCGCAGCAGAGCGCGGCCTATCATGGGGCTTGCGTCTTCGTGTGAGGGTTGTAACTCCAATCACTGGACGCGCGTTGGGCCTTACGTAGACTGAGGCGCTCGCAGCGAAGCGGAACGCCGACTCGCTTCGCGGCACCATCACGCAGGGAGTTACGACCGTGGCAAGTGGCAACGCGATCCGGGGAAGCCGGGTCGGGGCGGGGCCGATGGGCGAGGCCGAGCGCGGCGAGTCCGCGCCGCGGCTGCGCATCTCCTTCTGGTGCTCCAACGGACACGAGACCCAGCCGAGCTTCGCCAGCGACGCGCAGGTGCCCGAAACCTGGGACTGTCCCCGCTGCGGATTCCCGGCCGGCCAGGACCGGGACAACCCCCCGGACCCGCCGCGCACCGAGCCCTACAAGACGCACCTGGCGTATGTGCGGGAGCGGCGCAGCGATGCGGACGGCGAGGCGATCCTCGCCGAGGCGCTCGCCAAACTGCGGGGCGAGATCTAGGAATTGAGACCGGCCGGGCACCAGCAGGTGCCCGGCCGGAGCTGGTTTCCGAGGCCTGCCGAGACCCGGTCGCGGACCCGTTGTCAGTGGTGCCCTCTACGGTTTGTGCATCGGGCGAACCGTGTAGGGGGAACAGTGGCGACGGTCGAGGTGGGGAGCGTGCGCGCGCCCGTGTGGCGCGGGGGTTTCGGACGGCTGTGGAGCGCTGCCGTGCTGTCCAGCTTCGGCGACGCGCTGCGTACGGCCGCGCTGCCCCTGCTGGCCGTCACACTGACCGACGAGCCGCTGCTCATCGCCTCCGTCACGGCCTGCGGCTATCTGCCCTGGATCGTCTTCGGACTGCTCGGCGGAGCGGTCGCCGACCGCGTCGACCAGCGGCGCGCCATGTGGATGGCGGACGCGTTACGCGGCCTGCTGGTCGCCGCCTTCGCCGTGGCCGTCGCGCTCGGCCACGCCTCGATCGGCCTGCTCATCGTGCTGGCCGTGGCGCTCACCACCCTCCAGACGCTCTTCGACAACGCCGCGACCGCGCTGCTGCCCGCCCTGGTCGACCGGGACGCGCTGGGCAGTGCCAACGCCCGGCTGATGACCGGCCAGCGCATCGCCGGCGGCCTGCTGGGCGGACCGGTCGTGCCGCTGCTGCTGGCGGCGGGGGCCGCCGTGCCCTTCGCGGCCGACGCGGTGACCTTCCTGGTGGCCGCCGCGCTGATCGCCACACTGCCGGCCGAGACCGACCGCAAGCCGAGACCGGCGGGCAGCACCCTGCGCGGCGAGATCGCGCAAGGGCTGCGCACCCTGTGGCGCGACCGCGCCCTGCGCAGCCTGTGCGCCGCCTCCGCCCTGTGCAACATCGGCATGGGCACCCTGCTCGCCCTGCTGGTGGTCCTCGTCACCGACTGGCTGGACGCGGGCCCCGCGGGCTACGCGGCGACAGGCACCGCCTTCACTCTGGGCAGCCTGGCCGGGGGAGTGGTGAACGGCCGGCTCGTGGCGCGGATCGGCCGGCTGCGCTCGGTGCTGCTCGCCGGTTCGGTGCAGACCGCGGCCCTCGTCGTCATGGGCACCGTGCGCAGTCTGACCGTGCTGGTGGGGATGCTGGTCGTCTTCGGACTCATGGGCATGGTGTGGAACGTCAACACGACGACCCTGATGCAGGAGCGCAGTCCCGCCGAGTTGCTGGGCCGGGTCAGCTCGGCCTTCCGCACCCTGGCCTTCGCCGGCGTACCCCTCGGTGCCCTGCTGGGCGGAGCCGTCGCCACCGCCTGGGGCCCGAACACCCCGCCCTTGCTCACCGCCGCCTTCTTCCTCCTGGCCGTCATCGCGCTGATACCCACACTCAACGCGAACGTATCTGTTGTTGAACCGGACGACGGTGCCACGACCACCGATGCCACGCGCTGATCAATTAGGTTGGGACCGGCAGCGGGGCAAGGTACGCAGGCAGGACAGGAAAGAAGGCTGAAGTCCGAGATGAACGCAGACGGCCGTACCAGGCTCAACCAGACGCCCGAGTGGACGGCACTGGCCAAGCACCGCGAAGAGCTGGGCGAGGTCCGGCTGCGCGAGCTGTTCGCCGCCGAGCCCGGCCGCGGCACCGCGTACGCCCTCCGGGTCGGTGACCTGTACGTCGACTACTCCAAGCACCTGGTCACCGACGACACCCTGCGACTGCTGCGAGAACTGGCCGCCGCCACCGACGTCTTCGGGCTCCGGGACGCCATGTACCGCGGGGAGAAGATCAACAACACCGAGAACCGGTCCGTGCTGCACACCGCGCTGCGGGCGCCGCGGGACGCGGTGATCGAGGTCGACGGCGAGAACGTGGTGCCGGGTGTGCACGCCGTGCTCGACAGGATGGCCGGCTTCGCCGACCGCGTCCGTTCCGGGGAGTGGACCGGGCACACGGGCAAGCGCATCCGCAACGTCGTCAACATCGGCATCGGCGGCTCCGACCTGGGCCCCGCGATGGCGTTCGAGGTGCTGCGCGCCTACACGGACCGCTCCATGACGTTCCGCTTCGTGTCGAACGTGGACGGCGCCGACCTGCACGAGGCGGTCAGGGACCTGGACCCGGCGGAGACGCTGTTCGTCGTCGCCTCCAAGACGTTCACCACGATCGAGACGGTCACCAACGCCACGTCCGCCCGTGGCTGGCTGCTGGAGGCGCTCGGTGACGAGGCCGCCGTCGCCAAGCACTTCGTCGCCCTGTCGACGAACGCCGAGAAGGTCGCCGGGTTCGGCATCGACACGGCCAACATGTTCGAGTTCTGGGACTGGGTCGGCGGGCGCTACTCGTACGACTCCGCGATCGGCCTGTCCCTGATGATCGCCATCGGCCCGGACCGCTTCCGGGAGATGCTCGACGGCTTCCGCATCGTCGACGAGCACTTCCGCACCGCGCCCGCCGAGTCCAATGTGCCGTTGCTGCTGGGCCTGCTGGGCATCTGGTACGGCAACTTCCATGACGCCCAGTCGCACGCGGTGCTGCCGTACAGCCACTACCTGTCGAAGTTCACGGCCTACCTCCAGCAGCTCGACATGGAGTCCAACGGCAAGTCGGTGGACCGCGAGGGCCGTGGCGTCCAGTGGCAGACGGGCCCGGTGGTGTGGGGCACGCCCGGCACCAACGGGCAGCACGCCTACTACCAGCTCATCCACCAGGGCACCAAGCTGATCCCGGCGGACTTCATCGGCTTCGCGCGGCCGGTCGCCGAGCTGAGCGAGGAGCTCAAGGCGCAGCATGATCTGCTGATGGCCAACTTCTTCGCCCAGACGCAGGCGCTCGCCTTCGGCAAGACGCCGCAGGAGGTGCGGGCCGAGGGTGTGCCGGAGGAACTGGTGCCGCACAAGACGTTCCAGGGCAACCACCCGACGACCACGATCCTGGCGCCCGAGCTGACGCCGTCGGTCCTCGGCCAGCTGGTCGCCCTCTACGAGCACAAGGTGTTCGTGCAGGGCGCGGTGTGGAACATCGACTCCTTCGACCAGTGGGGTGTCGAGCTCGGCAAGGTCCTGGCCAAGCGCGTCGAGCCCGCGCTGACCGAGGGCGCCGAGGTCGAGGGCCTGGACGCGTCCACCGAGGCGCTGGTCGCGACGTACCGGGAGCTGCGCGGCAGGGAGTGAGGGATTCCGGGCAGTGGGCGCGGACGGCGGGGTGCCGTCCGCGCCCCGTGGACTCCCGGGCGATCATGACGGCGAGTGCTCGGGGGAGCGCGACATGGCACGCACAGGCGGGGGTTGGACAGGCGGCACGCTGACGGCCCGGTCCCTTCTGAAGCACGCGCCCAACCCACAGCCGCATTACAACCCGCAGTTCCCTTGCCGGGGCTGAGCACCGGGTTGCAGCGCCGGGGTCGACCACCGAGGTCGTCAGGCCACCGCGCTCAGCGTGTCCGCCAGCCGCCGCCGTGCGGCCCGGGCCGCGGGCAGGGCGGCCAGGGCGGCAGCGCAGAGCACCGCCGCCGCCCCCAGCAGCAGCATGAGCAGGGCCGAGGGGCTCTGCGCGATCCCCGCGCCGATTCCGCTCGATCTGCCCTGGGCGTCGATCAGCCAGTGGGCGAGCGGCAGGCCCAGGGCGGTGGCGGCGAGCACGGCCGCCAGGGCCGTACAGCCGATGGCCGTGACCGTGATCGCCGTGATCTGGCGGGGGGACAGGCCGATGGCCTTCAGCGCCAGCAGGTCCCGTTCGCCCTCGCGGACGGCGCCGCCGATCGCGGTCAGCAGCTCGATGAGCCCGATGAGGGCGAGCACGGCGATCAGCCCGGTGACGACGGCCCGCAGCGGGGAGAGCCCGTCGGCGGGGTTGGCCACGGTGTGCACGTCCAGATGACCGCGCCCGGCCGTGGCGAGCCGGTCGGCGACCTCCCCCGGGTCGGCGCCGGGATCCAGGCGCAGCTCGTAGAGGGTCGGGCGGAGCCCGGGGTCGTTCGCGCGGAGGGTGTCGAGGGACGTGGAGATGACCCGGCCGGCGTTCTCCGGCTCGATGCTGCGGCCCACGATGTGCAGGATCTGCGGCTGGTCGCCGACGGTCATGCGGACCCAGTCACCGACGCGCACGTCCAGCAGGTCGAGCAGCCCCTGCCCGGCCACCGCCTCGTCGGCGCCGCGGGCGTCACGGCCCTCGGCGAGGGTGTACGGGTAGGGGTCCTGCCGGGTGCCGAGGCCGCGCAGGGCGATGGTCGCCGTCTGGCCCGGGACCAGGGCGGCCGTCTCGACGCCGGGGTAGGCGGCGGCGACCTGCGGGTCGCGTTCCAGGAGGGTGCGGGTCTGCCGTTCGCTCAGACCGCTGTCGGCGCGGACGCTGAGCGTGGTGGGCAGACCGATCTGCTCCGGCTCGCTGTGGAAGCGGTCGATGGTGGTCCACGCGCTCATCGCCACGACGATCAGCAGCAGCGGCAGGGTGAGCCGGGCGACCGTGGCGAGGGAGCGGGGGCGGCGGGTGAACGCGTTGTGCCAGCCGAGCACCAGCGCGGGCGGAATCCGCATGCCGAGCGCCCGGCGGGCCGTGCCGGAGAGCTGTCCGGTCCGTGGAGCCGCGGGCGGGAGCCTGAGGACGCGGCGTACGCCGCTCGTCGGCCGCCCGCCCGGCGAAGCGGAAGCCGGCCGCCTTCCCCGGCCGGCGTCCCGCGTCCCGCGGCTCCGGTCCGTCGCCCCGGACAGCCGCCCGCCCAGCGCCGCCGCGGGCCGTGGCACCGGCACCGGCGGCACCTGTCCCGCCCGCCACGCGGCCAGGCCGGTGGTCGCGCCGATGAACAGCACCGCGCCCACCGGGATGACGACCAGCGCCACGGTGTGCCCGGGAAGGCCCTGCCACACACCGACCGCGTCCCCGAGCCGGCCGGGGATCCGGCTGCCCAGGGCCTCGGCGAGCGCGGCGGCGGCCACGGCGCCCAGCAGGGCGTAGGCGAGGTGCTGGAGCAGGAAGACGCGGACCACCTGCCCCGGGGTGAAGCCGATCGCCTTCAGTACGGAGAGGTCCCGCAGGTGGCCGCGGATACGGGTGCTGATCGCCCCGTGCACGGCGAGCCCGGCGGCGACCAGCGCGCCCAGCCCGAACAGGCCCAGCACCTGGCCGAGGAGCCGGTTGTCGCCCTGGGCCTCGGCGCGCGCCTGCTGCCAGGTGGACACCTCGCCGATCGCCCCGGCTCCCAGCACGGTCACGGCACGCTGCACGATGTAGGAGGTGTCGTCGGGGTCCGTCAGCCGCAGCCCGATCACCTGACCGCCGGGATCCGGCACGGCCGGCGGCAGGGCCCACACCAGGCCCGGCTGCTCACCGGGCCGGTAGCGCGGCTCGGCGCTGTCGGCGACCCCGACGACGGTCAGCTCGCGGGCGGTGCCGGGCACGCCGATGGTGTCGCCGGGCTCGGCCAGCAGGGCGCGGGCCAGGCGGCTCTCCAGGACCACACCGTTCGGTGTCGCGGGGTCGAGCCAGTGGCCGGAGACGATCGGCGGGCGGCCGACGGAGGGGCGTTCCGGGATGCCGCGCAGTTCCACGGCGGCGCGGCTGCCCCGTGAGGAGACCGTGGTGTCGGCGGTGGGATAGGGCCCGGCGACGGAGTCGACGCCGTCCAGGCCGGTCAGTTTCCCGGTGTCGGCGGCGGTGTCGGTGTGCAGCCACACATGCGCCCCGTGCGACTGCGTGAACACGCGCTGCCAGGGATTGGTCGCGTACCCGAACAGGGCCGTGGCCAGCAGCAGTGAGGCGACGATGCCCGCGGTGGCGAGGACGAGGAACAGCGCCTCGCCGCGGTGCGTGCGCAGATCGGAGTGCGCCCAGCGCAGGGTGGCTCGCACGGGCCTCAGCCTCTCGGCCCGGGCGTCGGGAGGCCGGGCACCCGGCCTTTCGGCCCACTCGTGGGGCAGCCGTCGTACACCCGCATGTCAGTCCTTCAGTTCCAGCACACCGGAGATGCCGGAGCGGCGCGGGGGTGTGCCGCCGTCGAGTTCCGCGTCGTCGGCGATCCGGCCGTCGAAGAAGCTGATCACCCGGTCCGCTGCGCTGGCCAGCCGTGCGTCATGGGTGACCAGGAGGATCGTCTGGCCGCGCTGGTGGAAGCGGGACAGCAGCCGCATCACCTCGCGGGTGCCCTTGCTGTCGAGGCTGCCGGCCGGTTCGTCGGCCAGCAGCAGCGGGGGATGGTTGACCAGGGCCCGGGCCAGGGCGACCCGCTGCTGCTCACCGCCGGACAGCTCGCCCGGCATGCTGCGCTCCTTGCCCGTCAGGCCCAGCTCGGTCAGCAGTGCCTCACGCTCGGTGCGCGCCTGCTTCGGCGAGCTCCCGGCGAGCAGGGCGGGCAGCTCCACGTTGTCGGCGACGGACAGGTTGGACACGAGGTTGAAGAACTGGAAGACGATCCCGATCCGCTTCCGGCGCTCCACCGCCCAGCGGGCCTCGCCGTAGGTGTCGGTGGACTCGCCGTCGAGCCAGAGCCGGCCCGCGTCCGGCCGCTGGAGACCGCCGAGCAGATGCAGCAGCGTCGACTTCCCGGCGCCGGACGGGCCGGTGATCGCCACGAATTCGCCCTGCCGTACGCACAGGTCCACCCCGCGCACGGCATGGGCGGGCGCGCCCTCGCCGTGGTGGGTCTTCACCAGCCCCTCGGCGCGCAGCACAGGAGCGGGACGGTCGTCGCTCACTCCAGCTCCTCCAGCTCTTCCTGGCACCGCTCCAGCCAGTCGAGATCGGCCTGCAAGTGCAGCATCGCACCCTCTATCAGCAGATGCGCGATGCGGTTGTCGCGGTTTTCGGTGGCGGCCAGCTTCGACAGCTGCCGCATGGTGTTCAGATACTGGCGCCGCTGGTGGTTGATCAGGGAGATCTGGTCGGCGAGCCCGGTCTGCGGAGCGAGCGCCAGCTTCATGAAGAAGTCGTCCCGCACCCGCGGCTCGTCCTCGGGCTCCTCGAACCAGACCCGCAGCGCCTCCCGCCCGGCGTCGGTGAGGTGGTAGACCTTTTTATTGGGCCGGCTGGACTGCGCCACGTCCTCGCCCTCGATCAGTCCCGACTTCTCGAGGCGGCCGAGGGTCACATAGATCTGGCCGACATTCGGCTGAGGGTACGCGGAGCCCAGCAGTTGCTCAAGGTCCTGCTTGAGCTCGTAGCCATGGGCGGGGCCGCGGGCGAGGAGTGCCAGGAGGTGCAGGCGCACGCGTGCAGTCCTCCTGTCCGGTCAATGTGCTCCAGACCCTAGTATCGCCCATACCTAACAGGTATACATGGCCTCTGATTCCGGGCAAGGGTGCCCGTCGCCGGTGTACAGGGAGGAACCTATGCGGTGGATCCATGCCGCGGGTAGGGGCCTTCTCGTTCTCGTCGTGGTCCTGACCGGTTATGTCGCCGCCGGAGCGCAGGCGGGAGAGCCGCCGCAGGGCGGCCGCGGACCACTCACCCTGGCCACCGCCGGGGACCTCACCGGCTATCTGGGCCCCCTGCTGGAGGGCTGGAACCGCACGCACCCCGGCGAGAAAGTGACCCTCGTCGAGCTGCCCGACTCGGCCGACGAGACCCAGGCGCAGATGGCCACCGACCTGCGCGACGGCGACCGCAGCCGGTTCGACGTGCTCAACATCGACGTCAACTGGACCTCGGAGTTCGCCGCGGCTGGCTGGATCAGGCCCCTGCCCCGCGATCGCTTCCCGCTGAAGACCTTCCTCCCGCCGGTCGTGGACACGGCGACCTACGACGGACAGCTGTACGCCGTGCCGTACGTGACCAACGCCGGCCTGCTCCTCTACCGCAAGGACGTCCTCGCCGAGGAGGGCGTCAAACCGCCGCGCACCTGGGCGGACCTGGAGCGGTATGCCAGGACCATCGCCCCGAAGCACGGCCTCGACGGCTACGCCGGGCAGTTCCTGCCGTACGAGGGCCTCACCGTCAACGCGGCCGAGGCCGTCTACTCGGCGGGCGGCTCGATCCTCGGCGACGAGGGCGAGCGCGTCACCGTCGACTCGGAGGCCGCCCGCGAGGGCATCGGGTTCCTGGCGCGCGGAGTGCGCGAGGGATGGATCCCGAAAGAGGCGCTGACCTACAAGGAGGAGGAGTCCAAGCAGGCCTTCCAGGACGGCCGGCTGCTCTTCCTGCGGAACTGGCCGTACGCGTACGTAGGCGCTTCCGCCCCGGGCTCCCGGGTCGCCGGGAAGATCGGCGCCGTGCCGCTGCCCGGCCGGGACGGTCCGGGGACGAGTGTCCTCGGCGGCTCCAACCTGGCCGTCAGCACACATGCCCGGCATCCCGACTCGGCCGCCCGCCTGCTCGCGTATCTCACCAGTGAGGGCGTCCAGCGTCAGGTCCTCACCCGTGGCGCGCTGCCGCCCGTACGGGCCGATCTCTACAAGGATCCGCAGCTCATCCGCAGGTTCCCGTATCTGCCGACCCTGCGCGAGAGCGTGCTCGCGGCCGCGCCGCGCCCCAAGAGCCCGCGCTACGACCAGGTCAGCCTGGTCGTCCAGGCGGTCGTGCACGACGCGATGGCCGGGCACCAGACGCCGACGGCGGCGGTGCGCCGTCTCGCACGGGAGCTCGCCGTCATCTCGCGCGGCTAGCGCTTCTAGTTACTTGTTAGGTAACGCGGACATCTCATCTGGCTAAAAAGTGCCCGATTAATGCTGATTCGCCCCACATCAATTCCCCAGTAGCTTGCGCCTTTTCATTGACACCCTCTCGACATGCCTACTTAACATGCATGCATAACCGCTGCCCTCCTCAGAGACAGGTCGATGGGTTGAACAGGCACCACTGGTGGCGTGACGCAGTGATCTATCAGGTCTACGTCCGCAGCTTCCTCGACAGCACCGGCGACGGCGTCGGCGACCTCGCCGGCGTCCGGGCCGGGCTGCCGTACCTGAAGAAGCTCGGCGTCGACGGGATCTGGCTGAGCCCCTTCTATCCCTCGCCGCAGCACGACCACGGCTACGACGTGGCCGACTACTGCGACGTCGACCCGCTCTTCGGCGATCTCGCCGAGTTCGACCTGCTGGTGGGCGCCGCGCGGCGGCTCGGCGTCAAGGTGCTCCTCGACATCGTCCCGAACCACTGCTCCAGCGAGCACCCCTGGTTCCGCGAGGCTCTCGCCGCGGCTCCCGGCAGCGAGGCCCGCGCCCGCTTCCACTTCGCCGACGGCCGCGGCCCGGACGGCGACGAGCCGCCCAACAACTGGCACGCGATGTTCGGCGGCCCGGCGTGGAGCCGGGTGACCGAGGCGGACGGGCGGCCCGGCCAGTGGTATCTGCACATGTTCACGCCCGAGCAGCCCGACTGGAACTGGCGTGACCCGGAGGTCGCCGCCGAGTTCGACCGGGTGCTGCGCTTCTGGCTGGACCGGGGCGTCGACGGTTTCCGCATCGATGTCGCCGCCGGCCTCTTCAAGCACCCGGAGCTGCCCGACTCCGACGACCCGGAGGCCGACGCCCGCACCCGCGACTCGGTCAACCCGCTCGCCTGGAACCAGCCCGAGGTGCACGAGGTGTGGCGGCGCTGGCGCTCCATATGCGAGGAGTACACCGGGCGGGACGGCTGCGAGCGCCTCCTCGTCGGCGAGGTCTCCGTCCCGACCGCCCGCGAGCACGCCCAGTACGTCCGCCCGGACGAGCTCCACCAGGCCTTCTTCTTCGACCTGCTCAGCGCCCCCTGGGACCCGGAGGCCTTCCAGAAGGTCATCTCCGAGGCCATGCAGGACATCGCCGGGACCGGCTCGACCGTCACCTGGGTCCTCAACAACCACGACCAGGTCCGCACCGTCACCCGCTACGGCGAACCCGCCACGGAAGGGAGCGGCCTCGGTACCGCCCGGGCCCGCGCCGCCGCGCTGCTGATGCTGGCACTGCCCGGCGCCGCCTACATCTACCAGGGCGAGGAGCTCGGCCTGCCCGAGGTCGTGGACCTGCCCGACGACGTGCTCACCGACCCGATCTTCCACCGCACCGGCAGCCGGGCCCGTATCCGTGACGGCTGCCGGGTGCCGCTGCCCTGGTCGGGGCAGGCGTCGCCCTTCGGCTTCACCCCTGGTGCGGAGAGCGCCAAGCCGTGGCTGCCGCAGCCGGAGTACTTCGCCGAGTACGCCACCGACCGCGCCCTCGCGGACACCCGCTCCTTCTGGCACCTGTACCGCGACGGCCTCCAGCTCCGCGGCGCCCTTCCCCAGCTGGGCGAGGGCACGCTGCGCTGGCTGGACGCCCCGCCCGGCGTCCTGGCCTTCTCCCGCGGCGACGACCTGGTGTGCGCCGTCAACTTCGGCACGGCCCCCACTCCCGCGCCGGTCTCCGGCACCCCACTGCTGGCCAGCGGCCCGTGCCCCGCCGGGGTGCTGCCCGGCTCCACGGCCGCCTGGTGGATCAGTTCCTGAACTCCCCGCAAGTCAACTCCCCGAAGGGACATCAACGATGATGCGACGACGTACCACCCTGCTCACCGGCTGCACCGCACTCGTCCTGGCGCTCGGCGCGACCGCCTGCGGCGGCGGCCCCGTCACGGCCGGCGGCGGCGACAAGCCGCTCAGCGGCCAGACGGTCACCGTGGCCGGAGTCTGGTCCGGCACCGAGCAGAAGAACTTCCAGAAGGTGCTGGACGCCTTCACCGAGAAGACCGGCGCCAAGACGCAGTTCACGTCCACCGGCGACAACGTCTCCACCGTCGTCGGCAGCAAGATCGAGGGCGGCAACGCCCCCGACGTAGTGATGGTCCCGCAGGTCGGCGTGCTCAAGCAGTTCGCCGCCAAGGGCTGGCTCAAGCCGCTGTCGAAGAAGACCGAGCAGTCCGTGGACGCGGGGTACGCCCCCGTGTGGAAGGACTACGGCAGCGTCGACGGCACCCTCTACGGCCTGTACTTCAAGGCCGCCCACAAGTCGACCGTCTGGTACAGCCCCGACGCCCTCGCCCAGGCCGGCGTGAAGCCGCCGAAGTCGTACGACGAGATGCTGAAGGCCGGGCAGACCGTGTCCGACTCCGGGCTCGCCGCGTTCTCCGTCGCCGGACAGGACGGCTGGACCCTCACCGACTGGTTCGAGAACGTCTACCTCTCCCAGGCCGGACCCGAGAAGTACGACGCCCTCGCCGCGCACAAGCTGAAGTGGACCGACGCGTCGGTCGTCGACGCCCTCACCACCCTCGGCAAGCTCTTCAAGGACAAGCAGCTCATCGCGGGCGGCCAGAAGGGCGCCCTGAACACCGACTTCCCCGGCTCGGTGGAGAAGGTCTTCGGGCCGGAGCCCGAGGCCGGCATGGTCTACGAGGGCGACTTCGTCGCCGGCGTCGCCAAGGACCAGTTCGGGAAGACGGTCGGGAAGGACGCGAACTTCTTCCCGTTCCCGGCGGTCGGCGGCGGCGAGGCGCCGGTCGTCAGCGGCGGTGACGCGGCCGCTGTTCTGAAGGACGGCAAGAACCAGAAGGCCGCGCAGGCTCTCACGGAGTTCCTGGCCACGCCGGAGGCCGCGGCGGTGTGGGCCGAGGCGGGCGGTTTCCTCTCCCCGAACAAGGAGCTCGACCTCGCCGAGTACGGCGACGACGTCACCCGTGCCACCGCCAAGTCCCTCGTCCAGGCCGGGGACTCGGTCCGCTTCGACATGTCCGACCAGGCCCCGGCCGCGTTCGGCGGCACGAAGGGCACCGGCGAGTGGAAGCTGCTCCAGGACTTCCTGCGTGACCCGTCCGACCCGAAGGGCACGGCGGCGAAGCTGGAGGCCGCGGCGGCCAAGGCGTACCAGGACTGATACGTCATGACAGCGACCCTCGTGAAAGAGACGAGTCCCCCGCCGCCCGGCCCGATCGCCGACCGCACACGGCGACTGCGCCGGCGCGGCAAGGTCATCGCCCTGCTGTTCGTGCTGCCCGCGCTGCTGCTGCTCGGCGCGCTCGTCGTCTACCCCGTGCTGTTCAGCATCGGCCGCAGCTTCTTCGACGCCTCCGGGACGACCTTCGTGGGCGGCGACAACTACGCCGAGATGTTCAGCGACCCGGCGACCCTCAACGCCGTGCGCAACACGGCCATCTGGGTCGTCGTGGCGCCGGCCCTGCTGACCGGGCTCGGGCTGATCCTGGCCGTCCTGGTGGAGAAGGTCCGCTGGGCGACGGCCTTCAAGCTGCTGCTCTTCATGCCGATGGCGGTTTCCTTCCTCGCCGCCGGCATCATCTTCCGGCTCGCCTACGACGAGGATCCCGACAAGGGCGTCCTCAACGCCGCGGTGGTCTCCGTCCATGACGCGTTCGAGGGCTCCTCGTCCTACCCGACGGCCCGGGCACGTGACGGGCAGGGGCTGACGAAGGAGAAGGACGGGTCGTACCGCACGAGTCGGAGCGTGTCGCCGGGGAGCGCGGTGTCGCTCCCGCTGGTCGGGGTCCTGCCCGACGACCTGCCGGGCGGCACGAAGGCCGCCTACGCGGCGGCGGGGCAGAAGGCCGCCCCCGGCGAAGTGCGCGGCGTGGTCTACCTGGACTTCACGCCCGGCGGGGGAGGGGAGCAGGGAAAGGTCGACCGGCGGGAGAGCGGACTGCCCGAGATGAAGGTAGAGGCGGTGCGCGACGGCAAGCCGGTCGCCACGGCGACCACCGCGTCCGACGGCTCCTTCCGTTTCGAGGGACTCGAAGCCGGCTCCTACGCGGTGCGGTTGCCGTCGTCCAACTTCGCCCCGCCCTATGAGGGCGTCTCCTGGCTCGGACCGGCGCTGGTCACACCGGCGATCATCGGCGCGTACCTGTGGATCTGGACCGGCTTCTCCATGGTGCTGATCGGCGCGGGCCTGGCGACGCTGCCGCGGGACACGCTGGAGGCGGCCCGGATGGACGGCGCGAACGAGTGGCAGATCTTCCGGCGGATCACGGTGCCGTTGCTGGCGCCCGTCCTGACGGTCGTCTTCATCACCCTGGTGATCAACGTGATGAAGGTGTTCGACCTCGTCTACATCATCGCGCCCGGGCCGGTGCAGGAAGACGCGACCGTGCTCGCGACGCAGATGTGGCTGGTGTCGTTCGGCGGCGGCAACAACCAGGGGCTCGGCAGCGCGCTCGGTGTGCTGCTCCTGCTGCTGGTGGTCCCGGCCATGGTGTTCAACGTCCGCCGTTTCCGAAGGAGTCAGCGATGAACGCGGTTCGGCGCGGGTTGGGCAACGGTGTCGTCCAGGCCTTCCTCGTGATCGTGGGTCTGGTCTGGATGACGCCCCTGGCCGGGCTGTTCCTGTCCTCGATGCGCTCCGCCGAGGACACCGCGAAGGGCGGCTGGTGGACGGTGTTCACCAGCCCCGGGCAGCTGTCCTTCGACAACTACTCGGAGCTGCTGGGGAACGCCGGGATCACGACGGCGTTCTGGAACACGGTGCTGATCTCGGTGCCGACGACGGTGCTGGTCGTCGTCATCGCGGCACTGGCGGGCTATGCCTTCGCATGGCTGGACTTCCCCGGTCGGGAGACGATCTTCCTGGTCGTGGTCGCGTTGCTGGTGGTGCCCGTGCAGATCGGCCTGCTGCCGGTCGCGAAACTCTTCGGGCAGCTGGGGCTGTTCGGGACGATCCCGGGTGTCGTGCTCTTCCACGTCGCCTACGGCCTGCCGTTCGCCGTGTTCCTGCTGCGGAACTACTTCTCCGAGATACCGAAGGAGATGCTGGAGGCCGCGCGCATGGACGGGGGCAGTGAGTGGCGCATCTTCACGCGGCTGGTACTGCCCGTGGGACGGCCGGCGATCGCCTCCCTGGCCATCTTCCAGTTCCTGTGGGTGTGGAACGACATGCTGGTGGCGTTGCTGTTCGCGGACAGCTCCTCGCAGCCGCTGACGGTGGAACTCCAGTCGCAGATACGGCAGTTCGGCAGCAACATCGATGTGCTGGCGCCGGGGGCGTTCGTGTCGCTGGTGGTTCCGGTGGTCGTGTTCTTCGCGTTCCAGAAGCACTTCGTGCAGGGCGTGATGGCGGGTTCTGTCAAGTAGCCGTGGGGAGGCGGGCGCGGTCCACCGCCCGCCTCGAGGCGTGTTCCACGTGGGCGCGGAAGCCTCGTGGTGGGCGGCCGGTGAGGCGTTCGACCGTGTCGGTGACCCGGTCCTCGGCTCCCTCGGCGATGGCGTGGTCCAGACCGGCGAGCATCGCGGCGAACTCGGGGGGCATGTCCTGTGCCAGCCGGTCGCGCAACTGCTCGCAGGTCAGCCGCTGATGGGTCACCGGGCGCCCCGTGACCTCGCTGAGCACAGCCGCGGCGTCGGCGTAACTCAGCGCCTGCGGCCCGGTGACGACCAGGTCGCCCTCCGTCCACCGGTCGGCGGTGAGCGCGTGGACGGCGACGGCCGCGATGTCGTCGGCGTCCACGAAGGCCACCCGTCCCTCGCCCGTCGCGGTGAGGATCGTCCCGTGCTCGCGGACGCTCCGCGCGTGCGGGTGGTCGCCGGTGAGGTTCTGCATGAACCACGACGGCCGCAATGCCGCCCAGGTCTCGAACAGGCCGGGCAGGGCCTGCTGCACCTGCCCGACGGCCGGGCCGCCGGAGGGGATCGCCGAGGAGCCGAGCAGCACGGCCCGGCCCACCCCGGCCGCGCGGGCCTGTTCCAGGAACGGCAGCATGACGGCTGCGGGCTCGGGCGCCCCGACCGGCGGGACGAGATAGACCCGGTCCGCGCCCCGCAGCGCCTCCTCGAACGTCCCGGGGTCGTACCAGTCGAAGCGGACCGCTTCGGCCCCGGCGACGGCGACCGCGCCCCGGCTCGCCGCCTTCACCCGCCGGCCTCGCGCGGTGAGCAGCCGGGCCACCCGCCCGCCGGTCGTGCCGGTGGCGCCTATGACGAGGGTGGCCGCGGTCATCGGACCCTCCCGGCGAAGTCCGCCGCGCCGTCCTGGGGCAGGGCGAGCGGGTTCCAGTAGTCGCGGTAGTGCCTGATGCGTCCGTCGGCGACCGTCACCACGGCGATGTACGTCATGTCGAACGGTTCTCCGCTCTTCACCAGCCGCCCCACTCCGCGCATCTCCACCACGATCGTCCCGGGGGCGTCGGTCCGGTGGACGGTCACGTCGGGAAAGTCGTGCAGGTCGATGTGGTCGGGATAGTCGCGCATGTAGTCGAGGACGGCCGCCTTGCCCTCCAGGCGCTTCGGCCACCCCTCGGGCGCGAACGGGAACTCGAGGACACCGTCGTCGTCCCAGAGCGCGACCCAGGCCGCGATGTCCTTGTCGAGCAGCAGCCGCAGGCTGCGGTGGTACAGGTCGGTCGGGGTCAAGGATGTGGTCATGGGGGTCCCTCCGCTACGATGCGGACCGCTGGTCCGCTTAGTGTCAGACGATACGGACCCGCGGTCCGTTTAGCAAGATGCGGACCAGTGGTCCGTTTAAGCGGCCGGAGGAAAGAGGAGCAAGAGGAGGAGTCTCATGCCCGAACGCAAGCCCCGTGCGGACGCCGTGCGCAATCGTGAGTCCGTCCTGGCGGCGGCCGACCGGCTCTTCGCGGCGTCTGCGGACCCCGAGGACGTGACCATGGCCGACATCGCCGCCGCGGCCGGCGTCGGCAAGGGCACGCTCTTCCGCGGATTCGGCGACCGCACCGGGCTGATCCGCGCGCTCTACGAGTCCCGGCTGGAACCGGTCCGCCACGCGGTCGCCGAGGGTCCCGGCCCGCTCGGGCCCGGCACGCCCCCGGCAGAACGCGTCCCGGCCCTGCTCGACGCCCTGTTGTGCTTCAAGCTCGATCACCGGCACCTGTCCGTGGCGCTGGAGGGCACGGGAAGCGACAGCCCCTATCGGGCCGCGCACTACGACTGGTGGCACGGCACGCTCCGGGACGTCCTCGAACAACTCCCCGGCTTCCCCGATGGCGACTTCGCCGCCCACGCGCTCCTGGCGGCGGTCCGTGCGGACCTGGTCGACCACCTGGCCGGCCGGCGGCACGTGGCGCGTGAGCGTTTCCGGGCCGATCTGGCGGCGTTCACCGCGCGGGTACTGGGCGGGAGTTGAGCACCGGAACGCCGAAGCGGCCGGAAATCCCCTGAGGTCAGGGGCTCCAGCCGCTCCGGTGATGAGAAAGTCCGGCGTCCTCGACGCTCACGCCGAGGCCGGCGGATACAGCGAGCGCGGAAGCTGGGAGGCCGCCGCCCCGTCCAGCAGCCACAGAGTCCGGCTGCGGCCGTACGCCCCCGCCGCCGGTGCCTGGATCTCGCCCGCGCCCGACAGCGCGATCGCCGCCGCCCGCGCCTTGTCCTCGCCCGCGGCCAGGAGCCACACTTCCCGCGCCGCCCGGATCGCCGGCAACGTCAGCGTCACCCGGGTCGGCGGCGGCTTGGGCGCGCCGTGCACACCCACGACCGTACGGTCCGTCTCGCGTACCGCGGGCAACTCCGGGAACAGCGAGGCGACATGTGTGTCCGGGCCCACGCCGAGCATCAGCACGTCGAACGTCGGCACGGGGCCGTGGTTCTCCGGGCCGGCCGCCCGCGCCAGTTCCTCCGCGTACGCGGCCGCCGCCGCGTCCACGTCGGCGCCGTGGGGGCCGTCCGACGCGGGCATCGCGTGCACCCGCTTCGGATCGAGCGGCACCGAGTCGAGGAGTGCCTCCCTCGCCTGCGTGATGTTGCGCTCCGGGTCGCCCTCGGGCAGGAACCGCTCGTCGCCCCACCAGAGGTCGAGCCGGCTCCAGTCGACGGCGTCCCGGGCGGGCGCCGCGGCCAGTGCGGCCAGCAGGCCGTTGCCGTTGCGGCCGCCCGTGAGGACCACGGACGCCGAGCCCCGGGAGGCCTGCGCGTCCACGATCTTCGTGATCAGCCGGGCCGCCGCGGCCTGCGCCATCAGCTCCTTGTCGCGGTGCACGACCAGCTGCGGTGCCGTACTCACTTCGTCGTAGCCCTCACTTCGCTGTACCCCTCACTTGCTCGTGGCCTTCCGTACCGGCTCCAGTGCGGGCGGCTCCTGCTTCACCGGTGCCTGCGCCGACGCTTCCGCAGCGGGTGCTTTCGCAGCCCTTTCGACGGGCGCGGGGAGGGCGAGGCGGCCTCGCCCGTCACTTTTGGGCTCTCCGCTCTCTCCTTTGGCCACCGACTCCTCGGAGCCCCGCGGCGCCGGAGCGGACCAGGAGGACTTCAGCCGGTCGACCCCGTACCGCAGGGCCGACGCGTACGTGTCGTCCGGGTCCAGCCGCCGCAGCTCCTCCGCTATCAGCTCGGCCGTGTCCCGGCGCTTGAGCGCCACTCCGCGGTCCGGCTGGCCGTCGATGGAGAGCGTGGCCAGTGAGCCGTCCGCGCGGTCCAGCTTGATCGGGCCGCAGTTGGTGTCCAGGCGGACCGCCGTCAGACCGGGCCCGCTGGACAGCGACCGCTTCACGGGGACGTCCAGCCGGTCCGCGAGCCACATCGCCAGCAGCTCACAGCTCGGGTTGAACTCCTCGCCCTCCACCTCGACGGCCCTGACCTCGCAGGTGACCTGGTCGAGGGCCGCCGCCAGCATGGAGCGCCAGGGCGTGATGCGGGTCCAGGACAGGTCGGTGTCGCCGGGGGTGTAGGTCCCCGACCGGGTCGCCAGGTCCCGCACCGGCTGCTCGGAGGCGTACGTGTCGGTCACCCGGCGCTGGCCGAGGGCGCCCAGCGGGTCCTTCGCCGGGTCGAGCGGCGCGTTCACCGGCCACCACACCACCACCGGGGCGTCCGGCAGCAGCAGCGGCAGCACCACCGACTGGGCGTGGTCGGCCACCTCGCCGTACAGGCGGAGCACCACCGTCTCGCCCGAGCCGGCGTCGGCGCCGAGGCGGACCTCCGCGTCGAGGCGGGACTGCGTACGGTCGCGGGGCGAGCGGGAGACACGCTTGATGACCACGAGCGTGCGCGAGGGATGCTCGTGCGAGGCGTCGTTCGCCGCCTTCAGCGCGTCGTAGGCGTTCTCCTCGTCCGTCACGATGACCAGCGTGAGCACCATGCCGACCGCCGGGGTGCCGATCGCCCGGCGCCCCTGCACCAGCGCCTTGTTGACCTTGCTGGCGGTGGTGTCCGTCAGGTCTGTCTTCATGGCCGGCGCCAGCTCCGTCCGTGTCGCTCGAGCATTTCGTCCGCCTCGACGGGGCCCCAGGTACCGGCCTGGTACTGGGCGGGCTTGCCGTTCTTGTCCCAGTACTCCTCGATCGGGTCGAGGATCTTCCAGGACAGCTCGACCTCCTCGGTGCGCGGGAAGAGGTTCGAGTCACCGAGGAGAACGTCCAGGATGAGACGCTCGTACGCCTCCGGGCTGGACTCCGTGAAGGACTCGCCGTACGCGAAGTCCATGGACACGTCCCGGATCTCCATCGACGTGCCCGGGACCTTCGAGCCAAAGCGGACCGTCACGCCCTCGTCCGGCTGGACGCGGATGACGATCGCGTTGGAGCCCAGCTCCTCGGTGGCCGTCGTGTCGAAGGGGGAGTGCGGGGCCCGCTGGAAGACGACCGCGATCTCCGTCACCCGGCGGCCGAGCCGCTTTCCGGTGCGCAGATAGAAGGGGACACCCGCCCAGCGGCGGTTGTCGATCTCCAGCTTGATCGCGGCGTAGGTGTCGGTCTTCGACGAGGCGTTGATGCCGTCCTCGTCCAGATAGCCGGTCACCTTCTCGCCGCCCTGCCAGCCGGCCGAGTACTGGCCGCGCACGGTGTCCCGGCCCATGTCCTTCGGCAGCTTCACGGCGCCGAGCACCTTGGTCTTCTCGGCGGCCAGCGCGTCCGCGTCGAACGAGGCCGGCTCCTCCATGGCGGTGAGCGCCAGCAGCTGGAGCAGGTGGTTCTGGATGACGTCGCGGGCGGCGCCGATGCCGTCGTAGTATCCGGCCCGGCCGCCGATGCCGATGTCCTCGGCCATGGTGATCTGCACATGGTCCACGAGGGACCGGTTCCAGATCGGCTCGAACATCGTGTTGGCGAAGCGCAGCGCCAGGATGTTCTGGACGGTCTCCTTGCCGAGGTAGTGGTCGATCCGGAAGACCTGCTCCGGGGCGAACACCTCGTGGACGACCTTGTTGAGCTCCTCGGCCGACTTCAGGTCGTGACCGAAGGGCTTCTCGATGACCGCGCGCCGCCAGGAGCCGCCCTGCTGGTCGGCCAGCTGGTGCTTCTTCAGCTGCTGGATGACCACCGGGAAGGCCGACGGCGGAACGGACAGGTAGAAGGCGAAGTTGCCGCCCGTGCCCTGTGCCTTGTCCAGCTCCTCGATCGTGGAGCGCAGCCGCTCGAACGCGTCGTCGTCGTCGAACGTGCCCTGCACGAAGCGCATGCCCTGGATGAGCTGCTGCCAGACCTCCTCGCGGAAGGGCGTGCGGGCATGCTCCTTGACCGCGTCGTGGACCTCCTGCGCGAAGTCCTCGTGCGCCCACTCACGGCGCGCGAAACCCACCAGCGAGAAGCCCGGCGGCAGCAGGCCCCGGTTGGCGAGGTCGTACACGGCGGGCATGAGCTTCTTGCGTGAGAGGTCGCCCGTGACGCCGAAGATGACCAGGCCCGACGGCCCCGCGATACGCGGGAGCCGTCGGTCCGCGGGGTCACGCAGCGGATTGCTGCTCGACACCTGTTCAGCCCTCCGAGGGGGCGAGGCGCTTGAGCTCGGCCTCGGTCGACTTGAGCAGGTCGGTCCAGGACGCCTCGAACTTCTCGACGCCCTCCTCTTCCAAGAGCTGGACGACGTCGTCGTACTTGATCCCGAGCTTCTCGACCGCGTCGAGGTCGGCCCGGGCCTGCTCGTACGTGCCGGCGACGGCGTTGCCGCGGATCTCGCCCTGCTCCTCCGTGGCGAACAGGGTCGCCTCCGGCATGGTGTTCACCGTGTTCGGAGCCACCAGTTCGTCGACGTACAGGGTGGCCTTGTACGCCTTGTCCTTCACGCCGGTGGACGCCCACAGCGGACGCTGCTTGTTGGCGCCCGCCTTCTCCAGCGCGTTCCAGCGGTCCGAGGAGAAGACCTCCTCGTACGCCTGGTAGGCCAGACGGGCGTTGGCCACGCCGGCCTTGCCGCGCGCGGCCTTGGCCTCGTCGGTGCCCAGCGCGTCGATCCGCTTGTCGATCTCGGTGTCCACGCGGGAGACGAAGAACGACGCCACGGAGTGGATCTGCGACAGGTCCAGGCCGCGCTCCTTGGCCTTCTCCAGGCCCTCCAGGAACGCGTCCATGACCAGGCGGTAGCGCTCCAGGGAGAAGATCAGCGTGACGTTGACGCTGATGCCCAGGCCGATGGTCTCGGCGATGGCCGGGATGCCCGCCTCGGTCGCCGGGATCTTGATGAGGGTGTTGGGCCGGTCCACCAGCCAGGCGAGCTGCTTGGCCTCCGCGACCGTCGACCGCGTGTTGTGCGCCAGGCGGGGGTCGACCTCGATCGAGACGCGGCCGTCCTTGCCGCCGGTGGCGTCGAAGACCGGGCGCAGGATGTCGGCGGCGTCGCGGACGTCCGCCGTGGTGATCATGCGGATGGCCTCTTCGACGGTGACCTTGCGGGCGGCGAGATCGGTCAGTTGCGTGTCGTAGCCGTCGCCCTGCGAGATCGCCTTCTGGAAGATCGACGGGTTGGTGGTGACGCCCACGACGTGCTGCTGGTCGATCAGCTCGGCGAGGTTGCCGGACGTGATCCGCTTGCGCGACAGGTCGTCCAGCCAGATCGCCACGCCTTCCTCGGAGAGGCGCTTGAGTGCGTCTGTCATGGAAATTCCATCTCCTACGTGTCGTATATGAGCGTCAGCGCTGAGCTGCGGCGATCGATTCCCGGGCGGCGGCGGCCACGTTCTCGGCAGTGAAGCCGAACTCGCGGAAAAGGACCTTGCCGTCGGCCGAAGCACCGAAGTGCTCCAGGGAAACGATGCGGCCGGCGTCCCCGACGTACTTGTGCCAGGTCAGTCCGATACCGGCCTCGACCGCGACGCGAGCCTTGACGGCCGGCGGAAGGACGCTGTCCCGGTACCCCTGGTCCTGCTGCTCGAACCACTCCACCGACGGCATGGACACCACGCGCGTGGGCACGCCGGCGCCCTGGAGCTGCTCGCGCGCCTCGACAGCGACGTGCACCTCCGAGCCGGTGGCGATGAGGACGACCTCGGGCTCGCCGCCCTCGGCCTCGAACAGCACGTAACCGCCGCGCGCGGCGTCCTCGTTGGGCTCGTAGGTCGGCACACCCTGCCGCGTCAGCGCCAGACCGTGCGGCTGCCCCTTGCCGAACTCCTTCGTCCAGCGCTTGAGGATCTCGCGCCAGGCGATCGCGGTCTCGTTGGCGTCCGCCGGGCGCACCACGTTCAGCCCAGGGATGGCGCGCAGCGAGGCGAGGTGCTCGATCGGCTGGTGGGTCGGGCCGTCCTCGCCCAGGCCGATGGAGTCGTGCGTCCACACGTACGTCACCGGCAGGTGCATCAGGGCCGACAGTCGCACCGCGTTGCGCATGTAGTCGGAGAAGACCAGGAAGGTGCCGCCGTAGATCCGGGTGTTTCCGTGCAGCGCGATGCCGTTCATCTCGGCGGCCATCGCGTGCTCGCGGATACCGAAGTGGATCGTGCGGCCGTACGGGTCCGCCTCCGGCAGCGGGTTGTCCGCCGGGAGGAAGGACGACGTCTTGTCGATGGTGGTGTTGTTGGAGCCGGCCAGGTCCGCCGAGCCGCCCCACAGCTCGGGAATGACCCCACCGAGGGCCTGGAGGACCTTGCCGGAGGCGGCACGCGTGGCCACGCCCTTGCCGACCTCGAAGACCGGGATCTTGTCCTCCCAGCCGGTGGGCAGCTCACCCTTGGCGACGCGGTCGTACTCGGCGGCGCGCTCGGGGTTGTTGTCCCGCCACTGCTGGTACGCCTTCTCCCACACGGCCCGGGCCGCCTGGCCCCGCTCCAGCGCCTTGCGGGTGTGCTCGATGACCTCGTCGGAGACCTCGAAGCTCTGCTCCGGGTCGAAGCCCAGCACACGCTTGGTCGCCGCCACCTCGTCGTCACCCAGCGCCGAGCCGTGCGCGGCCTCGGTGTTCTGCGCGTTCGGGGCGGGCCAGGCGATGATCGAGCGCATCGCGATGAACGACGGCCGGTCGGTGACGGCCTTGGCCGCCTCGATCGCGTCGTAGAGCGCGTGCGGGTCCAGGTCGCCGTCCGGCTTCGGAGCGACTCGCTGCACGTGCCAGCCGTACGCCTCGTACCGCTTGACCGTGTCCTCGGACACGGCCGTCTCGGTGTCGCCCTCGATCGAGATGTGGTTGTCGTCCCACAGCAGGATCAGGTTGCCGAGCTTCTGGTGGCCCGCCATCGACGAGGCCTCGGCGGAGATGCCCTCCTGGAGGCAGCCGTCACCGGCGACGCAGTAGACGAAGTGGTCGAAGGGCGACTCGCCCTCCGGGGCCTCCGGGTCGAACAGGCCGCGCTCGTAGCGGGCGGCCATCGCCATGCCCACCGCGTTCGCGACACCCTGGCCGAGCGGGCCGGTCGTGGTCTCCACACCGGTCGTGTGCCCGTACTCCGGGTGACCCGGGGTCTTGGAGCCCCAGGTGCGGAAGGACTTCAGGTCGTCCAGCTCCAGGCCGAAACCGGCCAGGTACAGCTGGGTGTAGAGGGTCAGGGACGAGTGGCCGGCGGACAGCACGAAGCGGTCCCGCCCGACCCAGTCGGCGTCCGCCGGGTCGTGCCGCATCACCTTCTGGAAGAGGGTGTAGGCGGCAGGCGCCAGGCTCATCGCCGTACCCGGATGGCCGTTACCGACCTTCTGTACGGCATCGGCGGCCAGGACACGCGCGGTGTCGACGGACCGCTGGTCCAACTCGGTCCACTCGAGGTCTGTGGTGGTCGGCTTGGTGCTCACCCTGGGTCAGGGCTCCTCTCCACATGTCGGATGCCGGTGTATCGGGGCGCCCACCGGCCGCAGTCGAGCCTACCCCCGTGGGACGTGCGTTTTTTCGAGTCACTCCAGAGTGCCGGGGCTCATCACGATCCGCCTCCTGACTGGGCCGTACCGCATTCGACAGGTGAATACGGAGCCGCTCATCCGGGTGCTCAATCGAGCTTGGACGCGCCCGTCGGAACCCTCCCCTCAACACGACCCGACCCCCGCGAATGTCCGACTCTGGGCAACGTCTAAAGTGGCGTGGTACGCGCGAGCCTTTACCGGGACTTCACACGGCTGAGGCTTGCTGGGATGTCTCTGTAGGGGTGTGCGTGACGGCCGTTGAATCCCGTCCAGCGGGGATGACCGGGACGGACCAGAGCCCGGCCCACCGGCCGCTCGGGGCCCGTGTCATGGCGTTCGTGGCTCTCACCAAGCCGCGGATCATCGAGCTTCTGCTGATCACCACGGTTCCGGTGATGTTCCTGGCGCAGCAGGGTGTGCCCGACCTGACGCTGGTGCTGCTGACCTGTGTCGGCGGTTACCTGTCGGCGGGCGGTGCCAACGCGCTCAACATGTACATCGACCGCGACATCGACGCGCTGATGGACCGCACCTCGCAGCGCCCGCTGGTCACCGGGATGGTCAGCCCGCGCGAGTGCCTGGCCTTCGGCATCACCCTGGCCGTCGTCTCGACGCTGCTGTTCGGCCTCGCGGTCAACTGGCTCTCGGCCTGGCTCTCCCTCGGCGCGCTCCTCTTCTACGTCGTCGTCTACACGATGATCCTCAAGCGCCGTACCTCGCAGAACATCGTGTGGGGCGGCATCGCCGGCTGTCTGCCCGTGCTGATCGGCTGGTCCTCGGTCACGAACTCCATGTCGTGGGCGCCGGTCATCCTGTTCCTCGTCATGTTCTTCTGGACGCCGCCGCACTACTGGCCGCTGTCGATGAAGGTGAAAGAGGACTACGCGCGCGTGGGCGTGCCGATGCTGCCCGTGGTCGCCTCCAACAAGGTGGTCGCCAAGCAGATCGTGATCTACAGCTGGGTCATGGTCGCCGTCTCGCTCCTGCTGACCCCGCTCGGCTACACGGGCTGGTTCTACACGGCGGTCGCCCTGCTGGCCGGAGGTTTCTGGCTGTGGGAGGCACACGGCCTGCAGAACCGCGCCAAGGCAGAGGTGACGGGCGCCAAGCTCAAGGAGATGCGCCTCTTCCACTGGTCGATCACCTATGTGTCGATCCTTTTCGTGGCCGTCGCGGTCGACCCGTTCCTGCGCTGATGTACGTCACAGGGCCCAGCCCTCGCCAGTCGATCTACTCGTGAGTAGCATCCTGACCATGGCAGACACGCAGCAGGTTGACCCGAAGGCCGAGCGCAAGGTCGCCCGGCTCGCCAAGCAGATCACCACCTTCTCCAAGACCCACGGCGGCGCCGAGGGCCAGATCGCCTACCTCGGCGAACGCGGCGCCCGCATCGTCCTGGTCGGCGAGGACGGCGGCTGGGGCGACCTGGTGGCGCCCTCGTTCGAGATCGCCGAGCAGGCGGTGGAGAAGTCGGGCATCACCCGCCACGAGTCCTTCGACGGCGAATTCGCGGCGAAGGTGACGACGGGCCGCTACGAGTGGTCCCGCATGGCCGGTATCCAGGTGGGCGGTCCAAAGAACGGCTGAGCAGCCGACCTTCTTGTTTGGGGGCGCGGGGAACTGCGCGAGCAACCACAACGGACCCGCACCCGCCGACACACATCACCTCCCGCCCCGGGACCGCGACCTCAAACCCGGTTCACCCGTTAGGACCCTTGAGAGCAACAGGGTCCACCCCGGGAGCCCGGATGATCGAAACGCCGTCCCTAGTGGACCAGTACTGCCACGGAGTACTCCGCACAGAGCTGGGCCTCGGCACCTTCGAGGCCCACCTCTCCCGCACCGAGGGCCCACCCGCCCCCGGCACCACCCTCTTCGACACCCAGACCGGCTTCGCCGTACGGCGCTGGTGCCCGCCCCTGCTCGGCCTGGAACCCCACTGCGCCCCCGCCCGCTATCTGGCCCGCCGCCGCGAACTCGGCGTCCTGGAGTCCGGCCGCCGGCTCCTGCGCGGCAGCGGCATCACGACGTACCTCGTCGACACCGGCCTCCCCGGCGACCTCACCGAACCCGGCGAGCTGGCCTCCGCGGGCGCCGCCGAGGCCCATGAGATCGTGCGCCTGGAACTGCTCGCCGAACAGGTCGCCGACACCTCCGGAACCGTCGAGTCCTTCCTCGCCAACCTCGCCGAGTCCGTGCACGCCGCCGCCGCGAACGCCGTCGCCTTCACCTCGGTCGCGGGTGTCCGGCACGGCCTCGCGCTCGCGCCCGAGCCGCCCGGGCCGGGAGAGGTGCGGGGAGCCGTCGGCCGCTGGCTCGCGGGGCGCGGGGTCGGCGGGGAGCTGAGCGACCCCGTGCTGTTGCGGCATCTGCTGTGGAGCGCCGTCGCCTCGGGGCTGCCGCTCCAGCTGCACGCGGGGCTCGGGGCGCCGGGCCTGCGCGTCGACCGTACGGACCCGGTGCTGCTGACGGACTTCGTGCGGGCCACGGCCGGGCTCGGCACCGACCTCGTCCTGCTGCACGGCTACCCGTACCACCGGCACGCCGCCCATCTGGCCGGCGTCTTCCCGCACGTCCACGTCGACTGCGGTGCCGCCCTGGTCCGCACCGGCGCCCGGGCCGCTACCGTGCTCGCGGAGATCCTGGAGCTGGCCCCGTTCGGAAAGGTCCTCTTCTCCAGCGGCGCCCAGGGGCTGCCCGAGCTGCACGTGGTGGCCGCCCGGTTGTTCCGGGAGGCGCTCGGCCGGGTGCTCGGCACCTGGGTCGCCGAGGGCGCGTGGTCACTCACCGACGCGCAGCGGGTGGCGGGGATGCTGGCGTCGGGGAACGCGCACCGGGTGTACGCGCTCGACTAGGCCTTGGTCAGCGTGGCCTCGGCGGCGGGACCCGGCAGGTCCACCGCCTCCTCGGGGCGTTCACGCAGTGACAGCGCCACCCGCAGCACCCAGATCCACATCACGGCCGAGCCGAACATGTGCAGGCCGACCAGGACCTCGGGCAGGTCCGTGAAGTACTGGACGTATCCGATGACGCCCTGCGCGAGCAGGATCAGGAACAGTTCGCGGGTGCGGTTCAGGGGGTCCTTCGGCGCGTCGACCGCCTTGAGAACGAACCACAGGGCGAACGTCAGCGTCACCACGATCCACGCCAGCACGGCGTGCAGCTTGCTCACCGTCTCCCAGTCGACCGGCATCCGCTCGACCTCGCTGGAGTCGCCCGCGTGCGGGCCCGCGCCGGTG
This sequence comes from Streptomyces sp. NPDC044719, assembly GCF_056433405.1. Taxonomy (NCBI): domain Bacteria; kingdom Bacillati; phylum Actinomycetota; class Actinomycetes; order Kitasatosporales; family Streptomycetaceae; genus Streptomyces; species Streptomyces sp. NPDC044719. The sequence goes on along the minus strand of NZ_JBWKHE010000005.1, from coordinate 164,441 downwards.
ACAACCGTGCCCACCAGGATGAGCAGGACAGCCGCCGCCGTCAGGAACCACACCAGCTGCCGCACGGCCTTGCCGACCAGCGGCCGCGGTGCGGTGTCGCCCTCTCGGGTGCGCTGCCACATCACCGTGGCCACCGCGATGAGCGCGGACGTCGCCACGAAGTGGGCCGCGACCGTGTACGGGTTGAGACCGACCAGCACCACGATGCCGCCGAGCACCGCGTTGCTCATCACGATCCAGAACTGCGCCCAGCCCAGCCGGACCAGGCCCCGCCGGTACGGCTTCTGCGAGCGCGCGGCGATGATCGCCCAGCCGACGGCCGCGCACAGCACGTACGTCAGCATGCGGTTGCCGAACTCGATGACGCCGTGGACGCCCATCTCGCTGGTGGCGGTGAGCGAGGTGTCGGTGCACTTGGGCCAGGTCGGGCAGCCCAGGCCCGAGCCGGTCAGCCGCACGGCACCGCCGGTGACCACGATGAGCACCGACATCACGATGGCGGACATGGCGGCGCGCTGGACGGTCCGGGGTTCCGGGGTCCAGCGTGCGGCGATGAAGGCGAGCGGGTTGCGCAGGGCGGCCATGGCGTCGGCGCGGGTCACTTTTGGCACGCGACCCATCGTAGGGCGCCGCTTGTGCACGCTTTCACGAGGGTCCCTCATGGCCTACTCCCAGCGGAAGAACCGTCCGGCCGCTGCCAGCCCCGCCACGGCCCAGACCGCCAGGATCCCCAGGTCGGCCCAGGGCATCCCGGCCCCGTGCTGGAGCACGTCCCGCAGCCCGTCGGACAGCGCCGAGATGGGCAGCAGACCGAGCACGTCCTGCGCGGCGGAGGGGAACTTGTCCAGCGGGACGACGACCCCCCCGCCGACGAGCAGCAGCAGGAACACCAGGTTGGCGGCGGCCAGGGTCGCCTCGGCCTTCAGCGTCCCGGCCATCAGCAGGCCGAGGCCCGAGAAGGCCGCCGTACCGAGGACCAGAAGCAGCAGGACGGCGAACGGGTTGCCGTGCGGCGACCAGCCGAGCGCGAAGGCGATCACCGTCAGCAGGATCACCTGGAGCACCTCGGTGACCAGCACCGACACCGTCTTCGCCGTCATCAGCCCCCAGCGCGGCAGGGGCGAGGAGGCGAGCCGCTTCAGCACGCCGTAGCGGCGCTCGAAGCCGGTCGCGATCGCCTGGCCGGTGAACGCCGTGGACATCACCGCGAGCGCGAGAATGCCGGGAGCGAGGAAGTCGACCGCCTCACCGGCTCCCGTGTCGACGATGTCCACGGTGCTGAAGAGGACGAGCAGCAGGGTCGGGATCACGACCGTCAGCAGCAGCTGCTCGCCGTTGCGCAGCAGCATCTTCGTCTCGAGCGCGGCCTGGGCCGCGATCATGCGGGGGAGCGGAGCCGCGCCGGGCTTCGGCGTGTACATCCCGGTGCCGGTGGCGGTCACGATCGCAGCTCCTTGCCGGTGAGCTCCAAGAACACGTCTTCCAGGGAGTGCCGCTCCACCGAGATCTTCTCCGGCATCACGCCGTGCTGGGCGCACCAGGAGGTGACCGTCGCGAGCAGCTGCGGGTCGATCTTGCCGACGACCCGGTAGGAACCCGGCGTCAGCTCGGCGGCCGAGGAGTCGGCGGGCAGGGCCTTGAGCAGCGAGCCCACGTCCAGGCCAGGACGGCCGGTGAAGCGGAGGGTGTTCTCCGCGCCGCCCTTGCACAGCTCCTCCGGGGAGCCCTGCGCGATGACCCGGCCCGCGTCGATGATCGCCACGTCGTCGGCGAGCTGCTCGGCCTCGTCCATGTAGTGGGTGGTGAGGATCACCGAGACGCCGTCGGCGCGCAGGTCCCGGACCAGGTCCCAGGTCGCGCGCCGGGCCTGCGGGTCGAGTCCGGCGGTCGGCTCGTCCAGGAACACCAGCTCGGGGCGCCCGACCACGGCCATCGCCAGCGCGAGCCGCTGCTGCTGCCCGCCCGAAAGCCGCCGGTACGTCGTACGTCCGCAGGAGCCGAGCCCGAGGCGCTCGACGAGCGCGTCCACGTCCAGCGGATGAGCGTGCAGCCTGGCGACATGGCGGAGCATCTCGTCGGCCCTGGAGCCCGAGTGCACGCCGCCGGACTGGAGCATCACGCCGATGCGGGGCCGCAGCCGCCCGGACTGTCTCACCGGGTCGAGGCCCAGGACGCGCACCGTGCCGGCATCCGGCTTCCGGTACCCCTCGCAGGTCTCGACCGTCGTCGTCTTGCCCGCCCCGTTGGGGCCGAGCACGGCGGTCACACCCTCCCGGGCCACCAGGTCGAGCCCGTCCACCGCGGTCTTCGGGCCGTACCGCTTCACCAGGGCCTGGACCTGGAGCACGGGCTCACATCGCATGGGTCCAGAGTCTAGGTACGTGGGGCCGGGCTCAGACCGGGGGGTGCGGGAACTCCTCCTCGCGTGGCCGGTGCACCGCCAGCCACCGTTCGGCGTAGGCCACCGCGTCCGCCACCGGGAACAGCCGGGCCTCGGCCGCACCCACCTTCCCGCGTACGACGGGACGGTCCCGTTCGAAGTCGTAGCCCAGCTCGTCGAAGCGGTCCGAGCTGATCGACACCTCGGTCACGGTCTCCCAGCCTTCCGGACCCGGTCTGCCCACGGCGACGCGCGGGGACGGTATCCGGTACTCGGCGAGGTGGAAGCTGGTGCAGGAGGCGTAGCCGGCGCCGAGCAGCAGGACCCGGGCGCCTGTCGCCTCCAGCTTCGCGAGCGGGCTCCGCTCGCCGAGCCTGCAGTCGGTCGCGTGCCCCTCGGTCACCTCTGCCGCGCGCGGCCCGACCGCCGCGAACGAGGTCTGCGGGTGGGCGCTGCGCAGGGCACCGGGCCAGGTCCGTACGGTCTCCGGGACGACGCCGACCCCGCGGCTGGGCGTGATCCGGGGATCGTAGGCGGGCATCGTGGCCCGGATGGCCGCCCACCATTCCGGGGGAACGGGCGGAGCGCGCCACAGGACCGGGTCGGAGAGCTCGCCCGTCTGCGTGGGAACCACCAGGGTGCCCTCCGGGCCCAGCGCGTCGAGCAGTCCCTGCACCACCGCTACGGCGCCGCCGTTGACCCAGCCGAGGGAGCTGAGCGAGGAGTGCACGAGGAGGGTCTCACCGGGCCGCACGCCCAGTTCGCCCAACTGCGTCCGCAGTGTGTCCCGGGTGACAAGAGGGCCGGTCGGAGGGGGTGTGGACATGGTTCGCGAGTGTCCCCGAAGGGGCTGCGGGATGCCAGCGGTTTGATCGATCAAAGATCGTTTCCGCAGGTCAGGTTAGCTTTACCTAAGTGACGCAAGGCACCGTCGGGTGAGCCGGACGCGGCTTGCCCGGTCCTGACGAATTACGCAACAATGGCGTTGTGAAAAACGTCGGCGAGGCTCGGGAGGCCCCCATGGCTGCCCCGCAGGAGGAGCTCGCGACCGGTGAGCGGTCCACCCGCAACCGCGTCGCGCGATCCATCCTGGACCACGGCCCGTCGACCGTCGCCGAGCTCGCCGAGCGGCTCCGCCTCACCCAGGCGGCCGTGCGCCGGCACCTCGACGCCCTCGCGGGCGACGGTGTCGTGGAAGCGCGCGAGCAGCGGGTCTACGGCGCGCGCACCCGCGGTCGCCCCGCCAAGGCGTTCGCCCTGACGGACTGCGGCCGGGACGCCTTCGACCAGTCGTACGACAAGCTCGCGGCGGACGCGCTGCGCTGGATCGCCGACCGCGAGGGCGGCAACGAGGCGATCGTCGCCTTCGCCCGCGCCAGGATCGCCGCGCAGGCGGGCGTCTACCGCGAAGCGGTGGAGGCCGCGCCGTCCGAGAAGCGGACCGAAGCGCTGGCCAAGGCCCTGAGCGCGGACGGGTACGCTGCTACGGCGCGCAGCGCGCCCCACCCGCAGAAGGGTGAGCAGCTCTGCCAGCACCACTGCCCGGTCGCCCACGTCGCCGAGCAGTTCCCCCAGTTGTGCGAGGCGGAGACGGAATTTTTCGCCGAGCTGCTCGGTACGCATGTACAGCGGCTCGCCACCATCGCGCACGGCGACGGCGTCTGCACGACGTTCATCCCCAAGATTTCCCACACCACTGATAACGCATCTGCAAGCACGGCCGGGAGGAACCCCGCATGACTCTCCCCACGGAGACTGCCCACCCTGAGCTCGAGGGCCTGGGCAAGTACGAATACGGCTGGGCCGACTCCGACACGGCCGGCGCCTCTGCCAAGCGCGGCATCAACGAGGACGTCGTCCGCGACATCTCCGACAAGAAGAACGAGCCGGAGTGGATGACCAAGCTCCGTCTCAAGGGCCTGCGCCTGTTCGAGAAGAAGCCCATGCCGAACTGGGGCTCGGACCTGTCGGGCATCGACTTCGACAACATCAAGTACTTCGTGCGCTCCACGGAGAAGCAGGCGGAGTCCTGGGAGGACCTGCCCGAGGACATCAAGAACACGTACGACAAGCTCGGCATCCCCGAGGCGGAGAAGCAGCGCCTCGTCGCCGGTGTCGCCGCGCAGTACGAGTCCGAGGTCGTCTACCACCAGATCCGCGAGGACCTGGAGGAGCAGGGCGTCATCTTCCTGGACACCGACACGGCCCTGAAGGAGCACCCGGAGCTCTTCAAGGAGTACTTCGGGACCGTCATCCCCGTCGGTGACAACAAGTTCGCGTCGCTGAACTCCGCCGTGTGGTCGGGCGGCTCCTTCATCTACGTGCCGCCGGGCGTCCACGTGGAGATCCCGCTCCAGGCCTACTTCCGTATCAACACGGAGAACATGGGCCAGTTCGAGCGGACCCTGATCATCGTCGACGAGGGTGCCTACGTGCACTACGTCGAGGGCTGCACCGCCCCGATCTACAAGTCGGACTCGCTGCACTCCGCGGTCGTCGAGATCATCGTCAAGAAGAACGCCCGCTGCCGCTACACGACCATCCAGAACTGGTCGAACAACGTCTACAACCTGGTCACCAAGCGTGCCGTGGCCTACGAGGGCGCGACCATGGAGTGGGTCGACGGCAACATCGGCTCCAAGGTGACGATGAAGTACCCGGCCGTCTACCTGATGGGCGAGCACGCCAAGGGCGAGACCCTGTCCATCGCCTTCGCCGGCGAGGGGCAGCACCAGGACGCGGGCGCCAAGATGGTCCACATGGCACCGAACACGTCCTCCAACATCGTCTCGAAGTCCGTCGCGCGCGGCGGTGGCCGCACCTCCTACCGCGGTCTCATCGAGATCGGCGAGGGCGCCCCGGGCTCGAAGTCGAACGTGCTCTGTGACGCGCTGCTGGTCGACACGATCTCCCGCTCGGACACCTATCCCTACGTGGACGTCCGCGAGGACGACGTGTCCATGGGCCACGAGGCGACCGTCTCCAAGGTCTCCGAGGACCAGCTCTTCTACCTGATGAGCCGCGGCCTGTCGGAGGACGAGGCCATGGCCATGATCGTGCGCGGCTTCGTCGAGCCCATCGCCAAGGAGCTCCCCATGGAGTACGCGCTGGAGCTCAACCGGCTGATCGAGCTGCAGATGGAAGGCGCGGTCGGCTAAACCCACCGCAGTCCATCAAGCCCTTACGTAACGGAAAGCGAGCACTACGACAGCCATGGCTGAGGCCCAGAACATCCCGGTGGGTTCTACCACCACCGGCTCGATCGCCGTCGCGGCCGAGTCGACCGTCGCCACGCGCATGAGCGCGCCGCCGTCCTTCGACGTCGCGGACTTCCCCGTTCCGCACGGCCGGGAGGAGGAGTGGCGGTTCACCCCGCTGGAGCGCCTGCGCGGTCTGCACGACGGCACGGCCGTGGCGAACGGCAACGGCGTGAAGGTCGATGTCCAGGCCCCCGAGGGCGTCACCGTCGAGGCCGTCGGCCGCGACGACGCGCGGCTCGGCAAGGCGGGCATCCCGGTGGACCGCGTCGCCGCCCAGGCCTACTCCGTCTTCGAGAAGGCCTCGGTCGTGAGCGTGCCGAAGGAGACCGTCCTCACCGAGCCGATCCGCATCGCGGTGCACGGCGAGGGCGGGACCGCCTTCGGGCACCAGGTGATCGAGCTGGGCGCCTTCGCCGAGGCCGTCGTGGTCATCGACCACACCGGTGACGCGGTGCTCGCCGCCAACGTCGACTACCTCCTGGGCGACGGCGCCAAGCTGACCGTCGTCTCCGTCCAGGACTGGGACGAGAAGGCCGTCCACGTCGCCCAGCACAACGCGCTCGTCGGCCGCGACGCCTCCTTCAAGTCGGTCGTCGTCACCTTCGGCGGCGACGTCGTCCGGCTGCACCCGCGCGTGCAGTACGCCGGCCCCGGCGGCGAGGCCGAGCTCTTCGGCCTCTACTTCACCGACCAGGGCCAGCACCAGGAGCACCGCCTCCTGGTCGACCACAACGTCCCGCACTGCAAGTCGAACGTCGTCTACAAGGGCGCGCTCCAGGGCGAGGACGCGCACGCGGTGTGGATCGGCGATGTGCTCATCGAGGCCAAGGCCGAGGGCACCGACACGTACGAGATGAACCGCAACCTGGTCCTCACGGACGGGGCGCGCGTGGACTCCGTACCCAACCTCGAGATCGAGACCGGCGAGATCGTCGGCGCCGGCCACGCCTCGGCGACCGGCCGCTTCGACGACGAGCAGCTCTTCTACCTCATGGCCCGCGGCATCCCGGAGCACGAGGCCCGTCGTCTCGTGGTCCGCGGCTTCTTCGCCGAGCTGGTCCAGCAGATCGGCCTCCCGGACATCGAGGAGCGCCTGATCGCCAAGATCGAGGAAGAGCTGGAGGCGTCGGTGGCATGAGCCTCGCATTCGTACGCGTCTGTGGCCTGAGCGAGCTGGAGGACGACACCCCGAAGCGGGTGGAACTCGACGGCACGCCCATGTCCATCGTGCAGACCGAGGGGGAGGTGTTCGCGGTGTACGACATCTGCTCGCACGCGAACGTCTCCCTGTCGGAGGGCGAGGTCGACGACTGCCACATCGAGTGCTGGCTGCACGGCTCGCGCTTCGACCTCCGTTCCGGCAAGCCCGACGCCCTTCCGGCGACGCGCCCCGTCCCCGTATACCCCGTAAAGATCGAAGGGGACGACGTGCTCGTCTCCCTCACCCAGGAGTCCTGAGGCACCCATGGCAACGCTTGAAATCCGAGACCTGCACGTCACCGTCGAGGCCGACAACGCCACGAAGGAGATCCTCAAGGGCGTCGACCTCACCGTGAAGCAGGGCGAGACGCACGCCATCATGGGCCCGAACGGCTCCGGCAAGTCGACCCTCGCCTACTCCCTCGCGGGTCACCCGAAGTACACGATCACCGGCGGCACCGTCACCCTCGACGGCGAGGACGTCCTGGAGATGTCCGTCGACGAGCGGGCCCGCGCCGGCCTGTTCCTCGCCATGCAGTACCCGGTCGAGGTCCCGGGTGTCTCCGTGTCGAACTTCCTGCGCACCTCCGCCACCGCCATCCGCGGCGAGGCCCCCAAGCTGCGCACCTGGGTGAAGGAGGTCAAGGAGGCCATGCAGCGCCTCAACATCGACCCGTCCTTCGCCGAGCGCAACGTCAACGAGGGCTTCTCCGGCGGTGAGAAGAAGCGCCACGAGATCCTCCAGCTGGAGCTGCTCAAGCCGAAGGTCGCGGTCCTCGACGAGACCGACTCCGGCCTGGACGTCGACGCCCTGCGCGTCGTGTCCGAGGGCGTGAACCGGGTCCGCGAGACGGGCGAGGTCGGCACCCTGCTGATCACCCACTACACCCGCATCCTGCGCTACATCAAGCCCGACCACGTGCACGTCTTCTCCGGCGGCCGGATCGTCGAGTCCGGCGGTGCCGAGCTCGCCGACAAGCTGGAGGACGAGGGCTACGAGGCATACACGAAGGGTGGCGCATCCGCGTGACACAGCTGCCGGGCCTCCTCGACACTGAGGCGCTCCGCAAGGACTTCCCGATCCTGGACCGCCAGGTCCATGACGGAAAGAAGCTCGTCTACCTCGACAACGCGGCGACCTCGCAGACTCCGCGCCAGGTCATCGACGTTCTCGACGAGTACTACGAGCAGCACAACGCCAACGTCCACCGTGGCGTGCATGTCCTCGCCGAGGAGGCCACGGCGCTGTACGAGGGCGCGCGCGACAAGGTCGCGGAGTTCATCAACGCGCCCTCGCGCAACGAGGTGATCTTCACCAAGAACGCCTCGGAGTCGCTCAACCTCGTCGCGAACATGCTGGGCTGGGCCGACGAGCCCTACCGCGTGGACTCCGAGACCGAGATCGTCATCACGGAGATGGAGCACCACTCCAACATCGTGCCGTGGCAGCTGCTCGCGCAGCGCACGGGCGCGAAGCTGAAGTGGTTCGGCCTCACCGACGACGGCCGCCTGGACCTGTCGAACATCGACCAGGTCATCACGGAGAAGACGAAGATCGTCTCCTTCGTGCTGGTCTCCAACATCCTGGGCACCCAGAACCCGGTCGAGGCCATAGTGCGCCGCGCCCAGGAGGTCGGTGCGCTGGTGTGCGTCGACGCCTCGCAGGCCGCGCCGCACATGCCGCTGGACGTACAGGCCCTGCAGGCCGACTTCGTGGCCTTCACCGGCCACAAGATGTGCGGTCCGACCGGCATCGGCGTCCTGTGGGGACGGCAGGAACTCCTGGAGGACCTGCCTCCGTTCCTCGGCGGCGGCGAGATGATCGAGACGGTGTCGATGCACTCCTCGACCTACGCCCCGGCGCCTCACAAGTTCGAGGCGGGCACGCCCCCGATCGCCCAGGCGGTCGGGCTCGGCGCGGCGATCGACTACCTCAACTCGATCGGCATGGACAAGATCTTCGCCCACGAGCACGCGCTCACCGAGTACGCGGTGAAGCGGCTCCTGGAGGTCCCCGACCTCCGGATCATCGGCCCCACCACGGCCGAGGAGCGGGGCGCGGCGATCTCCTTCGCCCTCGGGGACATCCACCCGCACGACGTGGGCCAGGTCCTCGACGAGCAGGGCATCGCGGTCCGGGTCGGCCACCACTGCGCGCGGCCGGTCTGCCTGCGATACGGAATTCCCGCGACCACGCGAGCGTCGTTCTATCTGTACTCCACGCCGGCCGAGATCGACGCACTGATCGACGGCCTGGAGCACGTACGGAACTTCTTCGGCTGAGAGGCGTGCGGAAACCGTGAAGCTGGATTCGATGTACCAGGAAGTCATCCTGGACCACTACAAGAACCCGCACGGGCGGGGCTTGCGGGACGGCGACGCCGAGGTGCACCACGTCAACCCGACGTGCGGTGACGAGATCACACTGCGCGTGAAGTACGACGGCACGACGATCGAGGACGTCTCGTACGAGGGCCAGGGCTGTTCCATCAGCCAGGCGAGCGCGTCCGTACTGAACGAACTCCTCGTCGGCAAGGACCTCTCCGACGCGCGGAAGATCCAGGAGACCTTCCTGGAGCTGATGCAGTCCAAGGGGAAGCTCGAGCCCGACGACGCCATGGAGGACGTCCTGGAGGACGCGGTCGCGTTCGCCGGGGTGTCCAAGTACCCGGCCCGGGTCAAGTGCGCCCTGTTGAGCTGGATGGCCTGGAAGGACGCGACGGCCCAGGCCCTGGGCGAGGCCGACGCCGAAAGGAAGACGACGGCATGAGCGAGACCATCGAGATGAAGCCGGCCTCGGAGGACGAGGTCCGCGAGGCCCTGTACGACGTCGTCGACCCCGAACTGGGCATCGACGTCGTCAACCTCGGGCTGATCTACGGCATTCACATCGACGACGCGAACATCGCGACGATCGACATGACCCTGACGTCGGCGGCCTGCCCGCTCACCGACGTCATCGAGGACCAGGCGAAGTCCGCCACGGACGGCATCGTGAACGAACTGCGCATCAACTGGGTCTGGATGCCCCCGTGGGGCCCCGACAAGATCACGGACGACGGCCGGGAGCAGCTTCGGGCTCTCGGGTTCAACGTCTGAGACGTCTGAGACGCCTGAGACGCACTGAGATCCACGCATGACGAAGGGGCGGCACCCTCCCGGGTGCCGCCCCTTCGTCATGCTCAGTCCAGCCCGGCGACCAGCCGGAACGACGCGTCCGCGCGGTACTGCCCGTGGTGCTGGTACGGGTCGAGGCGGAGCTGGAAGTTGCGGTGGCGCAGGAAGCGGCCCGGGTAGTTCACCGACTCCAGCATGACCGTGCCCGAGGGGTACGCGGGCCGGGGGCAGAAGGTGGCGTCCTTGCGGAAGAGGGCCGAGCCGTCGTCGGCGTCCTTGACGAGGACGAAGCTGCGGTGGCGCAGGTAGCGGCCGTCCGCGGTGGTGAAGGAGTAGCAGGAGGAGTCGGCGAGTCCGGCGACGCGCCGGAAGGTGGCGTCCTCACGCTGTTCGGGGCCGGAGCCGATCGAGTCCAGGCGCACATAGCCGTCGCGCACACGCCAGTAGCGGTCCGGGTAGTTGACCGAGCGTATGGATATCCCGTTGGACTTGGGGGGCTTCGGTGCCGGTGAAGTCCCTTGGGACGCCGGGGGCTTCGGTGCCTTCGAGTGCGGCTTCTCGGATGCGGCCGGGCTGGTGGGTGCGCTCGTCGTGGGGGTGGGGGACGGGCGTCCGCGTTCCTTGCCGGGCGTCTGCGTGGCGCTCCCGGAGGGCGTCGCGAAGGAGATCAGGCCGCCCGGGGCCGAGCTGCTGAGCGTCGTCGGCTCCGCCGACTCGGGTGCCTGTTCGCCGGCCTGACTGTCCATCACGGCGATCGCCGTCACGCACGCGGTGACCGTGGCCAGGGCGAGGGCGCCCGCCAGCCAGAGTCGTCGCGTTCCTGGTGCCCGGGTGGTGTCCGGGGCCCAGCCGCTCTCCCACGGACGGTCCTGTGGCGGCCGGGACTTGTCTTCTGTCATGCGCTGGTTCCTCCATCGGGCACCCTTGACGGCGGCGCAGTTGTGGTGGCCCGGTGTGTGATCGGTGACACCGTAGTGGACGTGTGGGATCACTGGGGGCGTTTGGTGAGAGCGGTTTCCGTCCTGTGATGTGTACGGGTGTACAGATGGTGTGTACGCTTGTACATATGGGATATCTGCTGCTGGCTACGGCCATAGCCGCCGAAGTGGGCGCGACGACTGCCATGAAGTACAGCGACGGCTTCAGCAGGCTCGGGCCCTCGCTGCTCACGCTCGTCGGCTATCTCGTCTCCTTCGCGCTGCTCGCGCAGACGCTGAAGACCGTCTCCGTCGGCACGGCCTATGCCATCTGGGCCGGTGTCGGCACCGCCGCCATCGCCACCATCGGTGTCCTGTTCCTCGGGGAGGGCGTGACCGCCGCGAAGGCCGCCGGTATCGCGCTGATCATCGTCGGGGTCGTGGTGCTGAACCTGGGAGGCGGTCACTGATGCCCCGGCGCTACGACCCCGAGCGGCGGCAGCGGATCATCGACGCGGCGATCCGTGTCGTGGGGGAGAAGGGCATCGCCGGACTGAGCCACCGCAGTGCCGCCGCCGAGGCCGATGTGCCGCTCGGTTCCACGACGTATCACTTCAGAACCCTCGACGAGCTGCTCGTCGCCGCGCTGCGGCAGGCCAACGAGGGGTTCGCCAAGGTGATCGCCGGGCGCGGCGGACTGACGGACCCCCGGACCGATCTGGCGGCGGAGCTGGCGGCATGGGTGGGGGAGTGGCTCGCGGGCGACCGTACCGGCGTCGAGCTGGAGTACGAGCTGTATCTGGCCGCCCTGCGCCGGCCCGCCCTGCGGCCCGTCGCCGCGGAGTGGGCCGAGGGGGTCGCCGAGTTGCTGTCCCGGCGCACGGATCCCGTCACGGCGCGGGCGCTGGTGGCGGTGGTCGACGGGATCTGTCTTCAGGTGCTGCTGACGGGGGTGGCGTATGACGAGGAGTATGCGCGGGGGGTGCTGGGGCGGGTTGTGGCGGGGGCCGGTGGTTGTGGGACAGGGGTGTGAGGTCGGTGGTTGTGGGGTGGGGGTGTGAGGCCGGTGGTCGTGGGGTGAGTTGTGAGGTGGGTGGCTGGTCGTCTTGGGCTCGGGCTCGGGGCTGGGGCGAGCTCGGGGTGAGGGTGGTGGCGGCAACGCCGCAGCGTGTAGCCGACCAGCACGGGAGACGTACCGCCCGGCACGTGAGACGGCCCCGTACCGGTTCGCATCGACCGCCGTCCGCCGGTTAGGTTGCCCTCATGACCGACACGACTGCTCCTCGCACCACCGGCGCCGTGGCCGCCGGCCTCGCCACGATCGCCGCCGACGGCACTGTCCTCGACACCTGGTTCCCCGCGCCCGAGCTGTCCGACGAGCCCGGCCCGTCCGGCACCGAGCGGCTGTCCGCCGAGCGTGCCGCGGAGCTGCTCGGCGGCGGCGCGACCGCTGCGGTCGGCCCTGACGCCCGCCGGGGTGTCGAGGTGGTCGCGGTCCGCACGGTCATCGCCTCGCTCGACGAGAAGCCGGTCGACGCGCACGACGTCTACCTGCGTCTGCACCTTCTCTCGCATCGTCTGGTGAAGCCGCACGGCCAGAGCCTCGACGGCATCTTCGGCCACCTCGCGAACGTCGCCTGGACCTCGCTGGGCCCGGTCGCCGTCGACGACCTGGAGAAGGTCCGTCTGAACGCGCGCGCCGAGGGCCTGCATCTCCAGGTGACGAGCGTCGACAAGTTCCCGCGCATGACGGACTACGTGGCCCCCAAGGGCGTCCGCATCGCCGACGCCGACCGGGTCCGCCTCGGTGCGCACCTCTCCGAGGGCACCACCGTCATGCACGAGGGCTTCGTCAACTTCAACGCCGGCACGCTCGGCACGTCGATGGTCGAGGGCCGTATCTCCGCGGGCGTCCTGATCGGCGACGGCTCGGACATCGGCGGCGGCGCCTCCACCATGGGCACGCTCTCCGGCGGCGGCAACGTCATCATCTCCATCGGTGAGCGCTGCCTGATCGGCGCCGAGGCGGGCGTGGGCATCGCCCTCGGCGACGAGTGCGTCGTCGAGGCCGGCCTCTACGTCACCGCCGGCACCCGCGTCACCATGCCCGACGGCCAGATCGTCAAGGCCCGCGAGCTGTCCGGCGCCTCCAACATCCTGTTCCGCCGCAACTCGGTCACCGGCACGGTCGAGGCCCGGCCGAACAACGCGGTGTGGGGCGGGCTGAACGAGATCCTGCACAGCCACAACTGATCGCGTCGGTCATCGCCGAGCGCCCTCCCGGGTCCGAGGACGACCGGGAGGGCGCTCGTGCGTGCGGGCGCTTGGGTGTGCGCTGTCGTTTCGCCGCGGTGGGCCGTGTGCGTACGGATTATCGGGCGTGACCTCGTGACGGGCCAGGCAGATGAACCGGTGGACGCAGGGTCCGATCTGACGCCGAACCGATGAAACGAGGACCGGGCATGAGGAACGACCGGGGCATGAGGAACGAGCGGGAGCGGGTTGTGGCGCGTTGTGTGGCCGGGGCGGCGGCGGTACTGGCGGTGTGCTGGCTTCCGGCCGGGGCCGCTCACGCCGACGAGACCAACACGAATTCGCACAACGGCCACCGGTTCGGTCTGGTGAACGTCAGCACCGGCCAGGTCGACGATCCGGCGGAGGACGTGCTGGAGCACACGCTGTTGTTCGGTGACGGGTACGGCTGGAACTGAGCCGGGCCGGCGGGACAGCTGCGGGCCCGGGCCCGCAGCTGGGGCTGGTCAGGTGGTGGCCAGGGCCCTGTGGAGCGACAGCAAGCCGTCGGTCGTGGCGCGGTCGGCGGGGCGCAGGGGGGCGCGGACCGGGCCTGCGGGGAGGCTCAGGGCGGTGAGGAGCGCCTTTGACGTGACGGTGCCCGGCAGGCCTGCCGACATGATCGCCTCGATGAGGGGGGTGGCCCGCTGCTGGAGGTGGGCCGCCTGTGTGGTGTCGCCCGCGTCGAACGCGTCCAGGACCGCGCGGAGGTGGCTCGGGATCACGTTCGCGACCGTGCTGACGTAGCCCGTGCCGCCTACGGCGTACAGCGCGAGATTGTGCTCGTCGCAGCCCGCGTAGTACGCCAGGTCCGTGCGGGCCAGGACCTTCTGGGCGCCCAGGAAGTCGTACGAGCAGTCCTTGACCGCGACGATCCGGGGGTGTTCGGCGAGGCGGAGGATCGTCTCGGGTTCGACGCGGGTGCCGGTGCGGATCGGGATGTCGTAGAGCATGAGAGGCAGTTCCGTGGTGTCCGCGATCTCGCGGAAGTGGGCCTCGATCGCGTCCTGCGGGGGTCTGCTGTAGTACGGGGGGATCACCAACAGGCCGTCCGCGCCCGCCTTTTCGGCCTCCCGGGCCAGGTCGGCGGTGTGCCTCGTGTCGGCGGTGCCGATGCCCGCGACGATCGACGCCGTGTCGGTCACGGCCTCGCGGACGGCGGCGATCAGGGCCGACTTCTCGGCGTCCGTGGTGGTCGGGGATTCGCCTGTCGTGCCGGAGAGTACGAGGCCGTCGCAGCCGTTTGCGATCAGGTGGGTGGCGAGGTGCTGGGCGCCGTCGAGGTCCAGGGTTCCGGTCTCGGTGAGCGGGGTGATCATGGCGCAGAGGGTGCGGCCGAAGGGTGTCGCCGACGAGGTCGGCATCGGCTTCGTCATCGTCGTCATAGGCAGTAGTGTCGGCGGCACGATTGTGTAGCTCCACTTAAATTTGCTACCAAGTGTTGGTTAGATTTACTTCGAGGTTGTGTGAGGGTGGTGCGGGTACTCGGGGGTTCCTACTTCGAGAGGAGGCGGAACACTGTGACCGGGACCATGGAACATCGGGTCGTGCGCGACGAGCACCACTCCGTGGGCGAGCTCGTCGGACAGGCCGCGGAGCAGCTCTCTCTGCTCGTGCGGCAGGAAGTGGCTCTCGCCAAGGAGGAGCTGGCCGAGAAGGGGCGGCGTGCGGGGCGTGGCGGTGGGCTGCTCGGTGCGGCGGGTGCGGTCGCCTATGCCGGGTTTCTCGCGCTGGCGGGTACGGGGGTCGCCGCTCTCTCGCTGGTGCTGTCGGTGTGGGCCGCGGCGCTCATCGTGACCGGGGTGCTGTTCGTCATCGCGGCGGTGCTGGGTGTGGTCGGGCGGGGGCAGCTGCGTCGGGCCACGCCTCCGACGCCTGAGGAGGCCCTTGGCAGCGTGAAGGCGGACGTGGAGGAGATCAGGGAAAGGGCGCATCGATGACGGACGCGACGGGTGGGGCCAAGGGGCCCGATGAGCTGCGGCGGCAGATCGAGCGGACTCGGACTGAACTCGGCAATACGGTGGAGGAGTTGGCGGGGAAGGCGGATGTGAAGGGGCGTGCGCGGGCGCGGGCGGCTGATCTCCGGGACAAGGCCGGGGCGATGACGGTGCAGTTGCGCAGCAGTGCGGTGGAGGCTGGGCATACGGTGCAGGACAGGGCGACGCATGCGGGGCCTCGGCCGGTGCGGAGTGCTGTTCAGGCCGGGTTGCGGCATCCGCGGCCGGTGTTGGTCGTGGGGGCGGCTGCGGGGGCGGTGGTGGCTGTCGGAGTGTTGCGGCGGAGGCATCATCACGGGCATCGGTGAGGGGCGGGTGCCTGCGGCGGCCTGCGGGGGTGGGTGGGGGTGCGCGTAGCGCCTACTCGCCGGGTGGTGGGTCGGGGCCGCGCCGGGGGGTGTCCGTCCTCGGAACGTCGCGATGGGGTCTCACGCCGACTGGCTGTTCGTTGACGCGACAACCGCTGCGGGCGGACACCCCCCCGACACGTCCCCTTCCGTGAGCCGGCGGCTGCGGGAGCGTTCGGCTCCCGCTACACCACCCGGCTCCAGCACCGACGCCGCGCACCTGGAAACCCCCGCTTGACCTCAAGCTTGGTTGAGATTGAAAGGTGGTGTGCACGCAAACGGCGAACCGTGACTGGAGTGTTCAATGAGCCGACGGAGCGAGCAGCACCCCGATCTCACCGACCCGCGGATCGGTGCTCCCCTCTTCAGTACCTGGCGCGTGGGGACGCCCGAGCGGCAGGAGCGGACTGTGGAGGCGATCGGGAGTACGTGGGAGCGGCGGCCCTGGCCCGCTGATGGTCTGCTGGGATATCACGTGTACGTGGGGCATGACGGGTCCACGTTGATGCACCACTCGCAGTGGAGCGGTGAGCAGGCCTTCGAGGCGTTTGTGAAGACCCATCGGCAGGAGCGGGTCGACGAGATCGACACCGCCGTGCCGGGGATCGAGCGCGTGGGGCTCGGGAGGTACCGGCGGTATCGCAGCCTGGAGAGGGCCGTCGGGGACGTGCGGGTGCCGGGGGTGATCGTCACCGTGCGGATCGACTTCGAGGAGGGGGCCGAGGGGCGGCGGGAGGATTGGGTCGATCTGGTGGTGAAGGCAGTGGGGGACGATCCGGAGGGGCACGCCGGGCTGATCTCCGCTCACTTCCATCTGAGTGCCGATGGCGGGCATGTGCTGAACTACGCTGAGTGGGAGAGTGGCCAGGCCTACGACGATGCCTTGGCTGCGCCAGGGAGTGATGGTGCGTGGGAGCGGGTGCGGACGTATCCGGGAGTGCAGGGCGTGAGTGGGAGCCGGTATCGGCATGCTCTGGGGCTTGTGCCCGGGTGAGTGGTGTGAGGTGGGCCGGCTGAAGCGGTTGCTCAGCCGGCCCTTGTGGGTTACGGGCGGAAGCGCAGGACCTGGGGGTCGTGGTCGCTGATCTGGTCGTTGAACTCCGCGTTGATGTGCACGCTGTCGTACTCGAAGTCGCAGTCGCGGCGGACCGACGGGCTGATCAGGATCTGGTCGAGGACCTGGCTGTTGCCCTGGTAGACGTACGAGTAACGCTCGTTGCGGGGGAGGGACTTGATCGCCGACCAGAGTTCGCCGCGGCCCTCCAGGAGCTGCGCGGTCTTGGAGAACTCGAAGTCGTTGATGTCGCCCAGCGTGATGACGTCCGCGTTCTTCTGGGTGTCGAGGATGTCCTTGACGAAGCCGTTCACCAGGGTGGCCTGCTGGTGGCGCTGCGTCTCGGAGCTGCGGGACGGCGGCTGGTACTGGGAGGTCAGGCCCTGGTCGCCGCCCTTGGAGTTGAAGTGGTTGGCGATCACGAAGACCGTGCGGCCGCGGAAGGCGAACTCGCCGGCCAGCGGCTTGCGGCTGTTCTTCCAGGCCTCGTCGGCAGGCGCGATGCGGCCGGGGCTGAGCGTGAGGTGGGCCTTGCCGCGGATCTTCGTCACGTCGGTGGCCGTGGTGGCGTCGCCGCCCGCGCGGTCGGCGAAGGAGACCCGCTCCGGGTTGAACAGGAAGGCCTGACGGATGTTGCCGCCGGGCTCGCCGCCGTCGGTGTTGTTCGCCGGGTCGATCGAGCGCCAGTCGTACTTCGGGCCGCCTGCCGCGACGATCGCGTCGATCAGCTTGGTCATCGTCCGGTCGGCGGCGACCGTGCCGTCGTTCGTGGCGCCGTTGTTGTCCTGGATCTCCTCCAGGGACAGGATGTCCGGCGACTTCAGGTTGTTCACGATCGCGGAGGCGTGGGCGGCGAACGTGTCGTCGGACGGGTCGAGGTTCTCGACGTTGTATGTCGCTACCGCGAGTTCGCCGCTCTGCTGTTTGCCGGTTGTCTCGCGCTTCAGGTTTCCGGTCTTGAGCGTGCCGAGTTCGCTCGCCACCAGGGTGTAGCCGCCGAACTGGTTGTAGTCGAGCGGGCCCGCCGTCGTGCCGGTGAGGGTGTCGCCCACGTTCGCCTTAGGGAAGTCGGCCGTCGACCCGAGGGACTGGACCTGGAGGCGGCCGGTGTTCTGGGCGTCGTAGGAGCCGTAGACCGTGCCGCCGTGGCGGTTGCGGTTCTCGTGCGGCTTCACCGTCACCCAGAGTTCGGTGTACGGGTCGGTGGCGCCGACGACACGGGTGTCGGAGACGCTGACGGTCATGCCCTCCAGCGCCTCGTAGTAATCCAGGGCGTACTTCGAGGGCTTGAGGGGCAGGGCGTTGATCGAGCCGTTCGCCGTGCTGTCGCCGGTCGGCGCGTAGGTGGCGGGCACCGACCGCGAGGTGATGGTGGCGGCGGCGGGGAGCTTGTTGCCGCTGGAGAGGACCGTGAACGTCGGCTTGGTGATCTCCGTCAGCGACTGGTTGCCGGAGGTGGCGCCGCCAGGGACGTACTCCGCGACCGTGCCGCTGACCGTGACGGAGTCACCGACGGCGACCCCCTTCGGCGTCGAGCTGGTGAAGACGAAGACACCCTCGCTGGTCGCCGGGTCGGCGTCCGGGTTCGGGTCCTGGATCCAGAAGCCGCGGGAGGAACCGTACGTCCGGATGCCGGTGACGATTCCGGTCACGTCCGTGACCTGCTTCCCGGTGTACGGGGAGGTCCGGGTGCTGCCCTGGACGTCGTGGACGCGGACCGAGTCCGCGTGCGCGGGGGTGGTGAGGACGATCGTGGATGCCGCGGAGCACACGGCGGCGACGGTGAGCGCGGCGAGACGCGCGGACGACTTGCTCGGCAACGGGATTCCCTCCGGGGACATGACAGGTGCCGGGACGAGGGTGGTGCGTGGACTGTCTGCCGCTACCTGTGGGGCGGGCGGTGTGACGCGCGTAGCGGACGGTGGACGGGCGGGCAGGGTGGGGCTGACCCGGTGAACAACTGTCCGCCGACTTCTACGCGCGTCAATCTCCAGCCTGGTCATGTCACTTGTCAAGGTTTCGGCCATGTACGGCGGCTGACGGGGAGATGAAGTGGGCGGCATGGGTGGAAATCCGTCTAGGCTGAGCGGTTGAGTCACCTGAGGCGCCTTAGGAGAAACAGCCGATGTCAGACAGCTCCCCCCTGCCGCCGGTGCGGCTGACTTCCGAAGCGGAGCTGGCACGTGCCGCACTGTCCACGCCGCTGCTGTCCCGGGCCGCCCGGCTCGCCCGCTGGGCCGGGCCGGACACCCGCGTCGACGCCGGGGGAGGGCTCGTCGACGAGCAGTTGCCCGCGGCGGCCGAGACGCTCGGGCTGAGCGGGGACGATGCCGCCGCCGACGCCAGTGAGGCGTGGCGGGTGGCCGTGGACGCCGGGCTCGTCGAGGTCGTCGACGAGGAGGAGGGCACCGTCCGGGCGGGCGAGGACCTGGCCCTGCTCACCGGTGGCTCGCCGCAGGACGTGCTCGCCCTGTGGCTCGCGGCCCTGGAGACGGTGCTCGCCGACGCGAGCGTGCCCGATCTGGAGGGGATCGCGGATCTCGTGGACAAGGACGGCGAGATCGATCTCTCCGCCCTCGACTGGGACCCGGAGGCCGAGGCCGAGTTCCTCGACGGTGTGCTCGGCAACCTCTATCTGCTGACCGTCGGCGAGGACACTCCCGGCGAGGCGCCGGTGCCGCTGCCCGCGCTGGCCGCGTCGGTGATCGTGCCCAGCGACATGGGCGAGCCCACCAACGACGTCCTGGAGCAGGTGTCCGACGCGATGATGCGGCTGGACGACCAGTTCCGGACGCTGGAGCCGGTCGGGTTCGTGGAGTACCAGCCGGTGGACGAGGCGCTCATGGCCGATGCCGAGGAGGAGCCCGCGGCGCCCGTCGACGACACCGACGTCTCCCGGTACGGCATGGTCCGGCTCACCCCGCTCGGGCTGTACGGGATGCGTGCCCGGCTGCTGGAGGCCGGGTTCGAGGCACCGGCGGTCGGGGACCTCGCGGACAAGGGGGCCGACGCGCTGCTCGACGGCACGGCGGAATACCCGCCCGGGGCGGCGCAGGCCGAGACCCAGCAGTGGCTGGAGCGGCGGGAATCCCTGGCCGCGGCGCGGGAGTTGCTGGCGGCGGCGCGGGGTTCGGACGCCGGGGCGCCGCTGCGGCGGTTGCGCTGCCAGCAGGCCTTGTCGCTCGTCGGTGCCTCGGCTGAGCCCGCCTTGCGGGAAGTGCTCGACGATGCCGAGCTCGGCGGGCTCGCGCGGGTGTGGTTGACCGAGCACGGGGCGGCGGACGTGCCCGCGCCGTCCGAGGCGATGGTCTACTGGCTGACCATCGACACGGTGGCCGCGCAGCTCGCCGCCGAAGGGAACTCCGAGGAGTTGCGGGCGCTGGTTCAGGGGCTGGCTCAGCAGCACAGTGGGTTCTTCGCGGCCGTGTGGCGTGTGGATCATCCTGCTGTGGCTGATGTGCTGGAGGCGATGGGGCGGTTGCATCCGGACAAGAAGGTTGCCAAGGAGGCTCGGAAGGCTGCCTTCAAGGCTCGGTCGCAACAGGGTTGACCTTGCTTTTGCGGGTGCGGCGCCGTCTTGGCTTATCGCGCAGTTCCCCGCACCCCTGGGGTGTTGTTCAACCGGCGTTCATGGATGAGCGGGACGGTTTCGCCGAACGAGGTCCGCCACCCTCCACGGCATACTCACCGTCACAGGAGACACCATGTCGCTCACCCGCAGGGACTTCGCCAGAACCTCCGCGATCACCGGTGCCGGTGTCGCGCTGGCGGGCAGTGTCGGCGCCCTCGCCACCGCACCGAACGCCCTCGCGTCCTACGACACCGACACCGACAGCGCGGGGGACGCGACCGCGGACTCCCAGCAGGGCGTCGGCTACGGGCCGCTGGTGCCGGACCCCAAGGGGATCCTCGCCCTGCCCGCCGGTTTCAAGTACCGGATCATCACCTACAGCGGCAAGACGAAGCTGGAGTCCGGTGAGTTCACGCCGTCCAACCACGACGGCACCGCCACCTTCGACGGTCCCCGCGGCACCACCCTGCTCGTCAACAACCACGAGCTGAAGGGCCCGCGCGCCAACTGGGAGCACCCGGTGCCGCTCACCGAGGGCCTGGTCTACGACCCGGCCGCCGCCGGTGGCTGCACCGTCGTCGAGGTGCGCCCCGACGGGCGGGTCGCCGAGTGGGTCGGCATCGCCGGCACCTCCACCAACTGCGCCGGCGGCAGCACCCCCTGGGGTACCTGGCTCACCTGCGAGGAGAACTCCGACAAGGCCGGCGTCAACGGAATGACCAAGGACCACGGCTATGTGTTCGAGGTCGATCCGAGCGACCGGCGCGCCAACCGCGGCCCCAAGCCGCTGAAGTTCTTCGGCCGCTACGACCACGAGGCCGTCGTCATCGACCCCAAGCGCGGCCACGCCTATCTCACCGAGGACGCCTCCGGCCCCAACGGCCTCTTCTTCCGCTGGACCCCGCCCAAGGGCTTCGAGTACGGCCCCGGGAAGTTCCGCAAGCTCGCAGACGACGCCGGTGTCCTCCAGGCGCCCAGGTGCTTCGACTCCGGCGGCAAGTTCGTCGACGACCTGTCCCGCGCCACGAAGATCGGCACCGTGTACGGCGTCGACTGGCTGGACGTGCCGGACCGTGACGCCCGCACCACCCCCGTGCGCAAGCAGTTCAAGGACGACCAGGTCACCCGCGCCCGCAAGCTGGAGGGCATGTGGTGGGGCGACGGCGGTGCCTACATCGTCTCCTCGTACGCCCGTGAGGAGAGCCCCGTCCAGCACGACGGCCAGGTCTGGTTCTACGACCCCAAGCGCCGGACGCTGACGCTGAAGGTCCTGCTCGGCGTGAACCCCGACCCCTCCAAGGACGGCGCCTTCGACGGTCCGGACAACATCACCGTCTCCCCGTACGGCGGTATCGTCCTCGCCGAGGACGGCGAGGGTGTCTCGCACCTCTTCGGCGCCACCGAGAGCGGCCGTACGTACCCGATCGCCCGCAACGACCTGAACGTCGGCACCGAAGAGGAGCCGGAGTACAGCGAGTTCGCCGGTGTCACCTTCTCGCCCGACGGCAAGACCCTTTACGCCAACATCCAGGACCCGGGCATTCTGCTCGCCATCACCGGCCCCTGGAAGCGCCAGAAGCGGTAATAAATTCGGTCGCAGTTCCCGCGCTGCGCCTCCTACAGTGAGATCACAACGTCACGCACCTCCCGGTGCGATGGCAGCGGCTACTTCTCTTCCAAAGAATCCGACGCCGCCGCCGACTTGATCTCGGGAGGCGCAGCATGTGGTGGGTGCCCGGTGCGCAGGCAACGGTTACTTCCTGGGATCAGAGGGTTGCGGGTTCGAGTCCCGTCGGCGACTTCGGGTCGCCGTAGCTCAATGGGTAGAGCATCTGAATTAGTCCGTCGCCGACTTCTGTTCTCGGGCACCCACCTCTTTTCCTGCATGCAGCGTCTCCCCCGGAAACACGAACGAATTCGGGGGAATTCACCATGGCGCGATTCAATTCCAAGGCAGCCCGCGCGCGTCCCGTCTCGCGCGTGACGTCCACCGGGCGTGTGCTGCGCACCTACGAGGGCGGCCGTGGCCGGGAGCGGGATGCCCGCTCCGAGCTCTTTCTGCTCGCCGTCTCGAACTTCGTGTCGCAGCAGACCTTCTACGAGACCGGCGCCGACCGTGACGACCGCTTCGCCGAGCTCGTGCGCGAACTCGCCGTCACCGACCCGGCCTGGACGGCCGGCCTGCTCGGCTGGCTGCGCGGCGAGGGCAATCTGCGCACGGCCTCGGTCGTCGGCGCCGCCGAGTACGTCAAGGCCCGCCTGGACGCGGGCGCGACCGACGGCCCGTCCAACCGGCAGGTCGTCGCCTCGGTGCTCCAGCGGCCCGACGAGCCGGGCGAACTGCTCGCGTACTGGACCGCGAGGTACGGGCGGAACGTGCCGAAGCCGGTCAAGCGTGGTGTCGCCGACGCCGTGCGCCGCCTCTATCACGGCAAGGCCCTGCTGAAGTACGACACCGCCTCCAAGGGCTACCGCTTCGGCGACATCCTCAACCTCGTGCACGCGGCCCCGGACCCGGACAAGCCGTGGCAGGGCGAGCTGTTCCGCTACGCCCTCGACCGGCGGCACAACCCCGACACCGCGGTACCGCCGGCGGCGGACCGTGTCCTCGGCGCGCACCGCGAGCTGATGGCGCTGCCGGTCGGGGAGCGGCGGGCGGTCGTGACCGCCGAGGGCGGTGCCGAGCGGCTGGCCGTGGCCGGAATGACGTGGGAGACGCTGGCGGGCTGGCTGCAGGGGCCGATGGACAAGGCGGCCTGGGAGGCCGTGATTCCGTCCATGGGCACCATGGCGCTCGTGCGCAACCTGCGGAACTTCGACGAGGCCGGGGTGTCCGACGAGGTCGCCGAGCGGGTCGCCGCGCGGATCAGCGACCCGGCGGAGGTCGCGCGCTCGCGGCAGTTCCCCTTCCGGTACCTCGCCGCGTATCAGCACGCCCCGTCGCTGCGCTGGTCGTACGCGCTGGAGCGGGCCCTCGGTCACTCGCTCGCCAACGTGCCCGCGCTGCCCGGCCGGACGCTGGTGCTCGTGGACCGCTCGGGCTCGATGTTCTGGTCCCGGCTGTCCGACCGCTCGGAGCTCACCCGCGCCGACGCGGCGGCGGTCTTCGGTACGGCGCTCGCGCTGCGGGCGCAGCGCGCGGACCTGGTCGAGTTCGGCTCGACGAGCGACCGTGTGCGGTTCCGCGAGGGCGAGTCGGTGCTGAAGATCCTGGACCGCTTCGGCGACCTGGGCGGCACCGACACGACGGAGGCGGTGCGCCGGCACTACCGGAAGCACGACCGGGTGCTGATCGTCACCGACGAGCAGTACACGCATCACCGCATGGGTGACCCGACCGAGCAGATCCCGGCCGATGTGCCGGTCTACACCTGGAACCTCGCCGGGTACCGGGCGGGCCACGGCCCGTCGGGCACCGCGAACCGGCACACCTTCGGCGGCCTGTCGGACGCGGCTTTCCGGATGGTGTCCTTGCTGGAGCGTGGCAGTGAAGGGCTCTGGCCATGGCTTGAGTAAGAGGGCACAAGTTCGCCAACCTGTCTGAATGGCAACCAGGTTGTGTGAAATTGATGAGTGTTCGAGGCCGCACAAGGGGCGGGGGTACTGCAATCTGCACTACCAACGTTGGCTCGCCTCAGGTGCGTGCTCGTCCAGGAGAGCTG
Organism: Streptomyces sp. NPDC044719; assembly: GCF_056433405.1. Taxonomy (NCBI): domain Bacteria; kingdom Bacillati; phylum Actinomycetota; class Actinomycetes; order Kitasatosporales; family Streptomycetaceae; genus Streptomyces; species Streptomyces sp. NPDC044719. Next base: position 140,644 of record NZ_JBWKHE010000005.1, on the reverse strand, counting down.
GGTGGACTGGCCCGACGCCGTGTACGACAAGGTCGGCAACATCCTGATCAGCCGGCTCGCCGGGGCCGATGTGCGGCTGGTGAAGGCCGGGTTCGGGATCGGGTTCAAGGAGAGCTGGGAGCAGGCGCTCAGGGAGGTCGAGGAGGGCGGCGGGAAGCCGTACGCCATCCCGGCCGGTGCCTCCGATCATCCGCTGGGCGGCCTCGGCTTCGCCGCCTGGGCGCATGAAGTGGTGCGGCAGGAGCGGGAGCTGGGCGTCTTCTTCGACACGGTGGTCGTGTGCTCGGTGACCGGGTCGACGCAGGCCGGCATGGTCGCGGGGTTCGCCGCGCTGGAGGAGGCGGGCGGGCGGCCCCGGCGCGTGCTCGGCATCGACGCCTCGGCCAAGCCGGCCGCCACCCGTACGCAGATCGCCCGGATCGCTCACAACACCGGGCAGCTCATCGGTCTCAAGCGCGAGGTGACCGAGTCCGACGTCGAGCTCGACGAGCGGTACCACGCGGGCACGCACGGCGTCCCCGACGAGACCACCCTGGCGGCGATGCGGCTCGCCGCCCGGACGGAGGGCATGGTCACCGACCCCGTCTACGAGGGGAAGTCCATGGCCGGGATGATCGACCTGGTCTCCAACGGCGAGATCGGCCGGGACTCCACCGTCCTCTACGCCCACCTCGGCGGGCAGCCGGCGCTGAACGCGTACAGCGCGCTGTTCTGAGGGGCCTCATCGACGAGGTCGAGGTGAGGCGGCGGGTGGCCGGTCAGGTCCGGGGCGCCTTCCAGGTGGACGACTCCGTCGCCGTCACGGCGAAGCCCGCCGCTGCCGGAGCCGAGGTCGTCGCCGAGCCGACGCACCCCCCCGGAACTCCCTGAACTGCCGGCTGGAGGCCCCTGGCGCATGCGGCTGACGCTGTTCACCGGGCTCGGCGACCGAGCGGCCCGCCCGCTGCCCCTGCCGGGCGGTGTCCGGCGCCGGATACAGTGCCCATCGTGTGGACCGACAGACAACGGGTGGAGCCGGGTGACGAGCGGCCCGACGGTGCCCGGCGCCGGGCCACGATCCATGACGTCGCACGCCTGGCCGGGGTGTCACGCCAGACGGTCTCCCGGGCGGTCAACGACAAGGGCGAGATCGACCCGGGCACCAAGGAACGGGTGCTGGAGGCGGCGCGGCTCCTGGACTACCGGCCCAGCCGGTTCGCGCGCGGGCTCGTCCAGAAGGGCGCGGTGACGGCGGGCCTGGTCATCCCGGACCTGCGCAACCCCTTCTTCCCCGAGGTGGCCGCCGGAGTGCTGGAGGCGGCCGAGCAGCGCGGCTGGCAGGTCGTCGTGTGGGACTCGCGTATCGACGACGCCAGGGAGCGGCAGGCACTCGACGTGCTCTCCCACCAGGCGGACGCGGTCGTGGGCTACTTCAAGGACTCGGACGACGTGCTCACCCGGCACCTCGGGGGCGTGCCGCTGGTGCTGCTGGAGCGCGGCCCGCAGCAGACCCGGTTCGCGGCCGTCGGTATCGACGCCTCCGCCGGTGTCGAGCAGGGCATCGCCCACCTGGTCGGGGCCGGGCACCGCCGGATCGGCATGCTGGACGGCGAGCGGACATCCGGTGCCCGCAAGCAGGCCTTCCTCGAGCAGGTCCGGCGGCACGGGCTGCCCGTCGACGACAGCTGGATCGTGCTCTGCCCCGAGCACAGCGTGACCGGGGGCGAGGCCGGCATGGAGCGGCTGCTGGACGCGCGGCCGGAGATCACCGCGGTCTTCGGCTTCAACGACCTGATCGCGGTCGGGGCGATGCGCACCGCCCGGCGCCGTGGCCGCGGGGTTCCGGACGATCTGGCCGTGCTGGGCTTCGACGGTCTCTCCCTGGGCGAGCTGGTGGACCCCGCCCTGACCACTCTGCACATCGACAAGCGGCGGCTGGGACGGCTGGCCGTGGAGCAGATGGCCCGGCTGTGCGCCGGTCAGGAGCCGCTGCGAGGCGCCGACGCGTGGGTGACGCCCGAACTGGTTGTACGCGAGTCCGCCTGACTCCCGGGCCGTCGTGCCCGTCGGCAGATCTGCCGTGCAGTTCCCTTGACACCGGTTTTCGGGCGCCCCGATACTCAACGGCAACGCTCACGTGAACGTTCACGACCCCCAGAAACCCCCATCGCGACACCGTCGGCCCGACTACCACGCGCCCGCCGACATCGTTGTCTTCGCTTCCTCATCCCAGAAGCGTTCCCCCCATCCCCGTGAGAACGGGCCCGCGGCAGCGCTGTCTCCCCGGCCGCGGTACGCCCGGAAAGCGAGTGCGCGCCCATGGAACACCGAACGATGTCCCGCAGACGCTTTCTGGGGGCCTCCCTGGGCGGCGCGGGAGCGGGCCTGCTCGGACTGACCGGATGCGGGGCGGAGACGGGATCGGCCTCCACCGGCACGGACCATCTCAGTCTCTGGTACTGGAAGGGCTCGCTCAGCGACAAGCTGCTCGCCACCGCCAGGCGCGGCGTCCCCGGCGTGCCCGGGCTGCGGGTGAAGGGCTCCCAGATCCCGGACGGCGAGATCGACTCCAAGGTGCGCACCAGCCTCGCCGCCCGCGCCTACGTTCCGGACCTGACGGTCGTCAACAGCGACAACCTCGCCACGTTCTTCCCCGACGAGAACGAGTTCCTCGACCTGCGCACGCTCGGCGCGGAGTCCGTCCGCGACCAGTACCTCGACTGGAAGTGGAAGGCCTGCTTCACCCCGACGGGAAGGATGATCGGCTTCCCCCTGGACGCGGGCCCCACCGCGCTCTACTACCGCAGGGACCTCTTCGAGAAGGCCGGACTGCCCCATGAACCGGCGGATGTCGCCGAAGGGGTGCCCACCTGGGAAAAGTTCATCGCCGCCGGACGGACACTGCGGGCGAAGGCACCCGGCAAGCCCTACCTGGTGAGCAACATCGGCAACGTCTTCCAGCAGGTCCTGCTCCAGAGCCCCAAGCAGTTCGTGGACGCCGGCAACCGCTTCATCGGCGACCAGGAGCACGTCCGGCGCGCCTGGGACCTGTCCGTGGAGATCCTCCGCCGGGGGCTCAGCGCCAGGATCACGGACGGTACGCCCGACTTCAACGCGGCCATGAGCGGCGGCCGGGTCGCCACCATGACCACGGCGGTGTGGGCCATCTACGGCCTGAAGGACACCGCCCCCAAGACCTCAGGAGCCTGGCGGCTGACCACCTTGCCCGACGGCCCCTGCAACTACGGCGGCTCCTACGTCACCCTGACCCGCTACTGCCGGGAACCGGAAGCGGCCTTCGCCTTCCTGAAGTGGCTGCTCAGCCCCGCGAACCAGCTCGAGAGCTACCAGGAGATGGCCCTGTTCCCCACCACTCCGGCCTCCTACGCCGACCCGGCGATGCACAAGCCCGACCCCTTCTTCGGCGGTCAGCAGCCCATCGACGTCTTCGGCCCGGCCGCCCAGAAGGCCCCGGTCGTCTACTTCAGCCCCTACGAGGAGACCGCCAACACCCCGTTCTTCCAGGAGCTGACCAATGTGGAGATGCTCGGCAAGAACCCCGACCGGGCGTGGCGGGACGCCGTGAACACGGCCGAGACCACCCTGGCCCGGGTGGGGGTGAGCTGACGTGGCCACGGTTCTCGATCCGGCCGGCGCGCCGGCGGCCGACGAGCGGCGGCCTGCCCCCCGTACCAAGTCCACCACCCCGGGCGGACGCAGGCGACACGTCCCGCCCCTGCTCGCCATCTCCCCGTTCTACGTGCTGTTCGCCGTCTTCGGCGCCTTCCCGATCGTCTTCTCCGTCTACCTGTCCTTCCAGGACTGGGACGGCATCGGAGACATGCGCTTCGTCGGGTTCCAGCAGTACGGCTGGCTGCTCCAGGACTCGGTGTTCTGGCACTCGGTGCTCAACACCTTCGAGATCTGGCTCCTGTCGACGGTGCCGATGCTGTTCCTGGCGCTCGTGCTGGCGTTCCTGCTGCACTCCCAGGTCCGCTTCTCCGGCGCCTACCGGGTGGCGTACTTCATCCCCAACGTGACCTCGATGGTCGCCATGACCGTCGTCTTCGGCTCGGTCTTCGCCCAGGCGGGCCTCGCCAACGCGGTGCTGCGGGCGATCGGCGTGGACGGGATCGGCTGGCTGTCCTCGGAGTGGGGCATCAAGTCGTCCGTCTCCCTCATGATCATCTGGCGGTGGGTCGGCTACAACGCGCTGATCTTCCTGGCGGGCCTCCAGGCCATCCCCACCGAGCACTTCGAGGCCGCCCGGGTCGACGGCGCGAACAGTTGGCAGACCCTCTTCCGGGTCGTACTGCCGCAACTGCGGCCCGTGGTGCTCTTCGCCGCCGTCACCTCCACCATCAACGGCCTGCAGATCTTCACCGAGTCCCAGGTGCTCTTCCAGTCGTCCGACGTCGGAACCACGGGCGGTCCGGGACAGGAAGGGATGACCATCGTGCTCTATCTGTGGCAGAAGGCCTTCATGGAGCACCAGTTCGGCTACGGCGCCGCGATGGGCTGGGTCCTCTTCGCGATCATCGCCGTCTTCACCATCATCAACTGGCGGCTGGTCGCCGGCTCGGACGACGACCGCCGTCCCGGCATCGCCGGTCTGCTGCGCCGCAAGGGGGCTCGCAATGGCCGCTGACGACAGGACGACCGGCAGCGCGGGTCTGGCCATCGGCTCCGGCAGCAGGCTCAGCCGTATCGGCGTGCGGGCGACGCTGCTCTTCGGTGTGCTGGTCTCGCTGTTCCCCTTCTACTGGCTGGTGGTGCTCGCCTCCGGCACCACGCAGGACATCTACCGCTACCCGCCCAAGCTGCTGCCGGGGCCCCATCTGCTGGACAACATGGGGCGGGTGCTCGACACCGTCGACTTCTTCGGCTCGCTGTTCAACACCGTCGTCGTCGCCGTGCTGGGCACCGTGCTGGTGCTGTTCTTCGACTCGCTGGCCGCGTTCGCCTTCGCCAAGTACGAGTTCCCGGCGAAGAAGTTCCTCTTCGGCATGCTGCTGGTGACCTACATGATCCCGGCGCAGCTCTCCCTGGTGCCGCAGTTCGTCACCATGGCCGAGTTCGGCTGGGCGGGCTCGCTGAAGGCGCTGATCATCCCCAGCGCGGCGAACGCGTTCGGCATCTTCTGGATGCGCCAGTACGCCCAGAACTCACTGCCGGACGAGCTGCTGGACGCGGGGCGGATCGACGGGGCCGGCTTCTTCCGCCTCTACTGGACGGTCGCCCTGCCGCTGTTCCGCCCGGCCCTGGCCTTCCTCGGCATCTTCACCTTCATCGGCCTGTGGAACGACTACATCTGGCCCCTGGTCGTGATGATCGATCCGGACAAGGTCACCCTCCAGGTCGCCCTGGCGAATCTCAACGTCCTCTACAACACCGACTACTCCCTGGTGATGGCGGGCGCCCTGATGAGCGTCATCCCGCTGATCGTCGTGTTCCTGATCGGGGCGCGGCACTTCCTGCGGGACCTGGCGGCGGGGGCGATGAAGTCGTGAGGCGCGGTGGGCCGGATCTCGCCTCGATAGGATGCGGGGAATGTCCCCGTTCTGCAGGGAGTGACTGTGGCGCAGGTCCGGCCCATGCGCGCGGACGCCCGGCGTAACTACGAGCGGTTGCTGGAGGCGGCCGGGGAGGCCTTCGCCGCGCATGGGGAGAGCGCGTCGCTCGACGACATCGCGAAGCGGGCCGGGGTGGGCTCCGGCACGCTGTACCGGCACTTCCCGACCCGGCACGCGCTGCTGGAGGCCGTGTACCTCGACCGTATCGAGGCGATCGCGGCCCGGGCGGATGCGCTGGCGGCCGAGCTGCCGCCGGGTGAGGCGCTGGTGGAGTGGCTGTACGAACTGGGCGCCGGGCTGATCGAGGTGCGCGGCCTCAAGGCGCTGCTGGGCCCGGCCGTCACGGACACCGGCTCTCCTGTGGGGACGGCCTGCGGCGACTCGGTGAAGGGCGCGGCGGAGCGGCTGGTCGGGGCGGCGCGGGAGGCAGGTGCGCTGCGGGGGGATGTCGAGCCGATCGATGTCCTGCGGCTGGTCCATGGGGTCGCCGCGGCGGCGGAGCTGGCGGATGCGGAGTGTGGGTATGTGCGGCGGTATCTGATGCTGTTGGTGGAGGGGTTGCGGTCGCCTTCCCGGGCGCCGTAGGGGTGCGGGAGTTTTTGCGGGGTGCGGGAGGTGTGGGGCTTGTCGCGCAGTTCCCCGCGCCCCTGAAGGGGCGCGGGGAACTGGTTGTCTACAAGGCCTGGGCTGCCGGCTTGACCATGCCCCTGACCGTGCGGGACTTCACGAAGTCGCCCATCGCCGTCATGTCCCACTCGCCGGAGAACTGGCGGATCAGCTTGGCCATCATCACGCCGGTCTGCGGCTCGGCGCTGGTGAGGTCGAAGCGGACCAGTTCCTCGCCCGTCGTGCCGTCCAGGAGGCGGCAGTAGGCCTTGGCGACCTCCGTGAACTTCTGGCCGGAGAAGGAGTTGACCGTGAAGACCAGGCCGGTGACCTCCTGTGGCAGCCGGCCGAGGTCGACCATGATCACCTCGTCGTCCCCGCCGCCCTCACCCGTGAGGTTGTCGCCGGAGTGCCGGATCGCGCCGCCCACGATCTGGAGCTTGCCGAAGTAGCAGCTGTCGATGTGGTTGCGCTGCGGCCCGTAGGCGATGACCGAGGCGTCGAGGTCGATGTCCTTGCCGCGGTACGCCGGCTCCCAGCCGAGGCCCATCTTGACCGAGGAGAGCAGGGGGCGGCCGCCCTTGACGAGGGAGACGGTCTGGTTCTTCTGGAGGCTGACGCGGCCCTTGTCGAGGTTGATCTTCCCGGTGCCGGGCGCGGGCGGGGGAGGCGTGGCAGGGGCCGGGGGTGCCGCGGGGGTGGAGACGGGTGGGGCCACGGGCGGCTGCGTCGGGGCCGGCGGCGGCGTGACCGGCTGGGCCGGGGCGGCGGCCGGTTCCTCCACCGTCACACCGAAGTCCGTGGCGATGCCGGCGAGACCGTTGGCGTATCCCTGGCCGACCGCGCGGGCCTTCCACTGGCCGCCCCGCAGATAGATCTCCACGATCACCAGGGCCGTCTCGCTGCCGAGCTGCGGAGGCGTGAACGACGCCAGGACGGAGCTGTCGTCCGCGTTGCGGATCGTGGCGGTCGGTTCGACGCCCTGGAAGGTCTGGCCCGCGGCATCCGGGCTGGCGGTGACGATGATCTTCTCGATGCCGGGGGGCACGGCCGCTGTGTCGACCGTGATCGCGTCGGGCGCGGTGCCGCCGCCGGAGCGGTACGTCACGCCCGGGCCCGACGGCTGGTTGTAGAAGATGAAGTCGTCGTCGGAGCGCACCTTGCCGTCGGCGGTGAGCAGCAGGCCCGATACGTCGAGCCGCACCGGGGCGGCGACGTCCACCGTCACGCGGGCGGCGGACAGGGGAATGTTCGAGCCGGGGGTCATAGCTGTCATGCCGGGTGAACGAGCGAGGCGGTTTTGCCGTTCCCTTACCTTGAGCCCAATCGGGTCAGCGGCGATTGCGGGGATGGCCGCGCGCGGTGCGTTCGTTGCCCCGCTTGTAGTTGCCGGTCCAGCGGGCCATGACGAGCTGGGGGTCGGAGGCCTCGACCTCGGTGAGGAACCGCGCGGCCCGGGGACCGTTCAGGGTGGTGGCGGGGCGGCCGTGGTGGGTGATGCGGACGGTTGTGCCGCTGTGCTGCTCGTAGCTGAATCCGTGGGGTTGTGGCATGCCGCGAGGTTATGGGGCGGGAGGCGGGCACTCCCAGCGAATTTCGCAGGCAGCCATTGATAGGCGCTCCGCTATCAATCCGTCGAAAATCGGAATCAGGGGGATGTTCCCCCGGGTGGTCCGGCTGCACAAGACTGGCGCGGAAGGATCTTGCATCGCGGGCCGTGTTCGGGGGACGCGTGGGGTGCGGCCGGAGGGGGCCGCACCCCACGCGCGGTTCGGTCCGTGAGTCCTGGCTACGGCACCACGACGATCTTCCGGCCCACACCGGACGCGAACTGCTCCAGCGCCTGCGGGTACCGCTCCAGCGGGATGCGGTCGCTGATGAAGACCTCCGGGTCCAGCACCCCGTTCGCGAACAGCTCCGCCGCCCGCTCGAAGCTGTGCAGCACCGCCATCGAGCCCGTGATGGTGATCTCCTGGTTGTAGATGCGGTACGGGTCGATCGTCACGCGGGTCGCGTAGTCGGCCACGCCGAACTGCAGGAACGTGCCCGCCTTCGCCACCCGGTCCAGGCCGTCCTGGATCGCCGCCGCGTTGCCCGTGGCGTCGACGACCAGGTCCCAGCCCTGCGGCCGATCCAGCTCGTCGGGGTTCGCCGCCGACGCCGAGACGCCGAGGCGGCGGGCCGTCTCCAGGCGGTCCGGGTTCACGTCGACGACGTCCACGCTCGCCGCGCCCGTGCGCTTGGCCAGTTCCAGCATCATCAGGCCCATCGTTCCGGAGCCGTAGATCAGGACGTGCGCGCCGAGGCGGGACTGGAGGACGTCGTAGCCGCGTACCGCGCAGGACAGCGGCTCCACGAGGGCCGCGTCCTGGGTGCGGACGTGCTCCGGGAGCTTCACGCAGTTCGCCACCGGGGCCACCGCGAACTGCGCGGCGCCGCCCGCCGTGGTCACGCCGATCGCCGCCCAGCGCTCGCAGAGGTTGTTGTGGCCCGTACGGCAGTAGCGGCACTCGTAGCAGTAGAGCGAAGGGTCGACCGCCACCCGGTCGCCCACCGAGACCTCGGTGACCTGGGTGCCGACCCCGACCACCTGCCCCGCGAACTCGTGCCCGGGCACGATCGGCAGTTCCGGGGCGAACTCGCCCTGGAGGATGTGCAGGTCGGTGCCGCACAGCCCGCAGGCCGCGACCTCGACGACGACCTCGCGCGGCCCTGGCGTCGGGTCCGGGACCTCGGCGACGACGGCCTTGCCCACGGACTCGATGACGGCGGCCTTCATTTCACGGCTCCCAACGACAGGCCCTGGACCAGCTTGTCCTGGGCGGCGAACCCCGCGGCGAGCACCGGCAGGGAGATGACGAGCGACGCGGCGCACACCTTCGCCAGGAACAGGCCCTGGCTGGTGATGAAGCCGGTCAGGAAGACGGGGGCGGTCTCGGCGACGACGCCGGTCAGCACCCGTGCGAAGAGCAGCTCGTTCCAGCTGAAGATGAAGCAGATGAGGGAGGTCGCGGCGATGCCGGGCAGGGCGATCGGGGCGACCACGCGGGCGAGGACGGTCGGCAGTCTGGCCCCGTCCACCTTCGCCGCCTCGATCACCGCGACCGGGATCTCGGCGAGGAAGGACTGCATCATCCACACCGCGATCGGCAGGTTCATGGACGTGTAGAGGATGACCAGCAGCCAGATGTTGTCGAGCATCCCGGCGTTCTTCGCGAACAGGTAGATCGGCAGCAGGCCCGCCACCACCGGCAGCATCTTCGTGGAGAGGAAGAAGAACAGGACGTCCGTCCACTTGCGGACGCGGTTGATCGACAGCGCGTACGCGGCCGGGAAGGCCAGCAGCAGCACCAGCAGGGTCGAGGCCAGCGACGCGACCGCCGAGTTGATCAGCGCCGGCCAGGGGCTCGCGCCGCCGCCCGCGCCGAAGAACTCGCGGTAGCCGTCCAGCGTCAGGGAGGCGGCGAAGGAGGGCGGGTTGGTGGCCGCGTCGGCTTCCGAGTGGAGGGACGTCAGGGCCATCCAGGCGATGGGCAGGAAGAACACGATCCCGGCCAGCCAGGCCATGAGGCCCATGCTGTTGCGGCGAACGACGTTCATGCGCGGGACACCTCCTCGCGGAACAGGGACGACACCACGCGCAGGGCGAAGGTCGCGATGATGATCGAGCCGATGACGACCAGGACGCCCGCGGCCGAGGCGAGGCCGTTCTCGTGGGCCTGGTAGAAGCTCTGGTAGACGGTGTAGGGGAGGTTGGCGGTGCCGAGGCCGCCGGACGTGATCGTGAAGACCGCGTCGAAGTTCTGGACGATGTAGATCGAGCCCAGCAGGGCGCCCAGTTCGAGGTAGCGGCGCAGATGCGGGAGCGTCAGATGGACGAAGATCTGCCAGTCGCTCGCGCCGTCGACCCGGGCCGCCTCGATCTGCTCCTGGTCGCGGCTCTGCAGGCCGGCGAGCAGGATCAGCATCATGAACGGCGTCCACTGCCAGACGAGGGAGGCCTCGACCGCCAGCAGCGGGGTGTTGGAGATCCAGTCGGGCTGTGGACCGCCCACATAGTGCAACAACCCATTGAGCAGGCCGTATTCAGGGTTGTAGAGCACATGCTTCCAGAGCAGGGCCGCCGCCACCGGGACCACCAGGAACGGTGCGATCAGCAGGGTGCGGACGATGCCCCGGCCCCGGAACCTCCGGTCCAGCAGCAGGGCGAGGACGAGTCCCAGCACCAGGCTGGCCAGGACCACCGCCACCGTCAGCAGCACGGTCGTCCACACCGAGTGGCGCAGGTCCGCGTCGGTGAGGACCTCCTGGTAGTTGTCGAGGCCGGTGAAGTGCCGGGCGTCGGGATAGAGGGCGTTCCAGTCGAAGAAGGAGATCACCAGCGTGGCCACGAAGGGCAGCTGGGTGACGACGACCATGAAGATCAGGGCGGGGAGCAGCGGGGCCCGGGTGGCCCACGCGCGCAGCCGGGCGGAGGGCCGGCGGACGGGGTTGCGTATCTCGGGGGAGGCCACGGGGGCCGTTGTCGTGGCGGTCATCGTCCCTCGTACTCCTCGGAGATCTTCTCGGCGAGCGCCTGAGACTTCTTCAGGGCCGACTCGACGGACTGGCGTCCGGCGATGGCCGCGCTGATCTCCTGGGAGACCTTGGTGCCGAGGTCGGTGAACTCGGGGATGCCGACGAACTGGATACCGGGCGCGGGGCGCGGCTGCACGCCGGGATCGTCGGGCCGGGCCCCCTCGATGGCCTCCCTGGTCATCTCCTGGAAGGCGGCGGCCTCGTTGCGGTAGTCGGCGTTGGCGTAGGTCGACGCCCGCTTGCCGGCCGGGACGTCGGCCCATCCGACCTGGTCGCCGACGAGTTCCTCGTAGCCCTTGCCGGACGCCCAGGAGACGAACTTCCAGGCGTGGTCCGGGTTGCGGGAGGACTTCTGGATGCCCCAGGCCCAGGTGTAGAGCCAGCCGGACGACTTCGTCTTCTCGACCGGGGCGGGGGCGTAGCCGACCTTGCCCTTGACCGGGGAGTTCGCCGCCTCCAGGGATCCGGCCGCGGAGGTGGCGTCGTACCACATGGCGACCTTGCCCTGCGTCATGTTGTTCAGGCACTCGGCGAAGCCGGACTGGGCGGCGCCGGACTCGCCGTGCTCGCGCACCAGGTCGACATAGAACTTCGTCGCCTTCTCGAAGGCCGGTGAGTCGAGCCGCGCCTTCCAGTTCTTGTCGAACCAGGTGCCGCCGAAGGTGTTCACGACCGTCGTCAGGGGCGCCATCACCTCGCCCCAGCCGGGCAGGCCGCGCAGGCAGATGCCCTTCATGCCGGGCTCGGCGCCGTCGGCCTTCGCCGCGAGGTCCGCCACCTGCTGCCAGGTGGGGTGCGCGGGCATCGTCAGGCCCTGCTTCTCGAACACGTCCTTGCGGTACATCAGGAAGGACGACTCGCCGTAGAAGGGCTGGCCGTAGAGCTTGCCGTCCTCCGCGGTGAGGGACTGGCGCATCGGCTTCAGGACGTCCTGCTCGTCGTAGGCGGGGTCCTTCGCGACGTAGCCGTTCATCTCGTGCAGCCAGCCGTTGCGGGCGTAGATCGGTATCTCGTAGTTGGACAGGGTGGCGACGTCGTACTGGCCGGCCTGGTTGGCGAAGTCCTGGCTGATCTTGTCGCGGACGTCGTTCTCGGGCAGGACCGTGAAGTTGACCTTGATGCCCGTCTCTTTGGTGAAGTGGGCGCGGGTCAGCTTCTGCAGCTCGACCATCTGGGGATTGTTGACCATGAGGACGTTGATGGCGTCGCCGCCGGATCCGGCCCCGCCCGCGCCGACCCAGCAGCCGGAGAGCAGCGGGGCGAGCAGCGTCCCTGCGGCGGCCGCGGCGAGCGTGGCTCGCGGTGGCCGTCGTCGGCTCTGGGTTCGCATGGATCGCTCCTGGATATATGGGGAGATAAGGGGCAGCACAAGGCGTGACCGCGCCCGCTGGGGGACGAGGGTCGGTGTGGTGTCAGACCCGGATGACCTGGGGTCCGAGCAGTGAGTAGCGGTGGGCTTCGGCCGTCGGCAGCAGCGTGCTCGTCACGATCGTCTCCAGCGCGCCGACCTCGGCGAACCGGCAGAAGCTGACCGCTCCGAACTTGGTGTGCACGCCCGCGAAGACCGTGCGGCGGGCGGCCCGGATCGCCTGCGTCTTGACCTCGCTGACGGCCGGGTCGGGGGTGGTGAGGCCGTGTTCGCGGGAGATGCCGTTGGCGCCGATGAACGCCAGGTCGACGACGAAGCCGGCCAGCATCTTCGTCGTCCAGTGGTCGACGGTGGCGAGGGTGCCGGAGCGGACCCGGCCGCCGAGCAGCAGGACGGAGACGGTGTCGGTCCCGGCGAGCGCGCCCGCGACCGGCAGGGACGCGGTGACCACGGTCAGCGGACGGTCCCTGGGGAGTGCCTCGGCGATGAGCTGCGGGGTGAAGCCCTCGTCGACGAAGACGGTCTCGGCATCCCCGAGCAGCTCGGCCGCGGCGGCCGCGATCCGGCGCTTCTCGGGGACGTGGCTGGTGGCCCGGAAGGCGAGGGTCGTCTCGAAGCCGGCGCTCTCCACGGGGTAGGCACCGCCATGGGTGCGGCGGAGCAGGCCGTGGTCCTCCAGGACGCGCAGATCCCGCCGCACGGTCTCCTTGGCCACGCCCAGCTCGGAGGCGAGGGCGGTGACGTCGACAGCGCCGTCACGCCGTGCGACGAGCACGATCTCGCGCTGACGTTCTTCCGCGGTTCTGTTCATGGCCGTCACCCGCCTCCTGCTGTGCTGCCCGTTCGGGCCCTCGGTCGGGCCATGGGGGAAGTTCTACAGCGGGTGTTCCGTGGTGGCCAGGTCTGTTGCGGGAGCGATCCTGCCCGTCTGTGCCCGTTCGGTCTTCTGTTCGCGCGGTGAGAGGTGGGGAGGTCGTGGCTGTGTGTGGGCGCGTCGTGGCTGGTCGCGCGGTTCCCCGCGCCCCTGGCGGCGTTGCCCGAATGCCCGAGCGGGCGGGTCCGTTCTCTGCCCGCCCGCCTCCGGAGGTGGTGCCTTCCGGTCAGTACGGCCAGATCGGCGGGTCCGTCACGAACGGGCCGCCGAGGTAGGCGTGGGCCTCGTTGCCGTCCCGCAGCTCGCCCTGCTCGGCGATCAGCTTCTCGGCGAAGGGCTCGGAGTCGTCCTGGGGGTCGTAGCCGAGCGCCCGTGCCGTGGTGAGGTCCCACCAGAGCCGGGTGTTGGCGGAGGAGCCGTAGACGACGGTGTGGCCGACGTTCTCGGCGGTCAGGGTCGCGTGGAAGAGGCGGGCGCCGTCGGCAGGGCTCATCCACACCGACAGCATGCGGACGCTGGTCGGCTCGGCGAAGCAGGAGCCGATGCGCACCGAGACCGTCTCGATCCCGTGCTTGTCCCAGTAGAACTGCGCGAGGTCCTCGCCGAAGGACTTGGACAGGCCGTAGAAGGTGTCCGGGCGGTGCGGGGTGTCGATGGGGATGAGCGGGTCGGAGCCCTGGGGGCGCGGGGTGTAGCCGACCGCGTGGTTGGAGGAGGCGAAGACGATCCGGCCGACGCCCTCCTCGCGGGCGGCCTCGTACAGGTGGTAGGTGCCCTCGATGTTCGCCTTGAGGATCTTCTCGAAGGGGGCTTCCAGGGAGATGCCCGCGAGGTGGATGATCGCGTCGACGCCCCGGACGGCCTCGCGCAGGGCGTCCTTGTCGCCGAGGTCGGCGACGATCGCGTCCGGCGCGTCCTCGATCGGGCGCAGGTCGAGCAGGCGCAGCTCGTAGCCGTAGTCCGGGAGCAGGTCCCGCATCAGCGTGCCGAGGCCGCCGGCGGCGCCGGTGAGCAGAACGGTGCGGGGAGCGGGCATCCTCGGTTCTCCTTGAACGGTCCACCGTGTACATGGGCGCACGGCATTCATATTCGTGGACACGCTATGGAGCCGGGGTGGAGCCCGTCAAGTAGGTCGCGGGAGCGGCGAATCCGCTGGTGCGTCGCGGGTTCGCACGCTTGACCGGCGCCAAGGGGGCGCCTTAGCGTGGAGCTGTTCAGAAATATAGACGCCAATCATGAATATGGAACCGGGAGAGCTCGTGACGTCAGCCCCTCTCGCCGCTCGACTCAGCCTTCCCAGCGGGCCGCTGTTCTTCCCGGTCACCGCGTACGGCCCCGACGGCTCCGTGGACCTCGACGCCTACCGCACGCATGTGCGCCGCGGGGTCGAGGCCGGGGCCGCCGCCGTGTTCGCCTGCTGCGGCACCGGCGAGTTCCACGCGCTCACACCCGAGGAGTTCGAACGGTGCGTCCGGGCGGCCGTCGAGGCGGCCGAAGGACGGGTGCCGGTCGTCGCGGGCGCCGGGTACGGCACCGCGCTCGCCGTGCGCTACGCCCGCCTCGCCGAGGCCGCCGGGGCGGACGGGCTGCTCGCCATGCCGCCCTACCTCGTCGTCGCCGGGCAGGAGGGGCTGCTGCGGCACTACCGGGAGGTGGCCGCCGCGACCTCCCTGCCCGTCGTCGTCTACCAGCGCGACAACGCTGTCTTCACCCCGGAGACCGTCGTCGAACTGGCCCGCACGGAGGGGATCATCGGCCTCAAGGACGGGCTCGGCGACCTCGACCTGATGCAGCGCGTCATCAGCGCCGTGCGCTCGGAGGTCCCGGGCGACTTCCTGTACTTCAACGGCCTGCCGACCGCCGAGCAGACCCAGCTCGCCTACCGCGCCCTCGGCGTCACGCTCTACTCCTCCGCCGTGTTCTGCTTCGCCCCCGAGCTCGCCCTCGCCTTCCACCAGGCCCTCGCCGACGGCGACGAACGGACCGTGGAGAAGCTGCTCGACGGCTTCTTCCGCCCGTTCGTCGAACTGCGCGCCCAGGGCCGCGGCTACGCCGTCGCGCTCGTCAAGGCCGGTGTACGGCTGCGCGGCCTCGAGGTGGGCGAGGTACGGCCCCCGCTGCACGAGCCGACCGAGGATCATGTCAAGCAGCTCGCCGAACTGATCGAACGCGGCTACGCGCTGCTGGAGGAGGCCAAGTGAAGGCGTCGGCATTCGTCTACCCCTGGGACGTCAACGGGGATCCGGAGGCGCCCGCGCGGATCGCCGCGCTCGGCGTGGAGCAGGTGACGCTCGCCGCGGCCTACCACTCCACCCGCGCCCTCACGCCCCGCCACCCGCGCCACCGCATCGTCACCGCCGAGCACGCCGCCGTGCTCTACCCGGCGGACGACCGCTGGGCGGGGCGGGAGCTGCGCCCCTACGCGGCCGGTGCCTGGGCCCCCGGGGACGCCTTCGGCGAGGCCGCGGTCGCTCTCGCGGACGCCGGCCTGGAGGTGCACACCTGGGTCGTCCTCGCGCACAACTCCCGCCTCGGCGCCGAGCATCCGGACACCTCGGTCGTCAACGCCTACGGCGACCGCTACCCCTGGGCGCCGTGCATCACCCAGCCCGCCACGCGCGCGTACCTGACCGATCTGGCGGCGGAGGCGGCCGTACGGCCCGGGGCGCGGGGCACCGAGCTGGAGTCCCTCGGCTGGTACGGCCTGCAGCATCTGCACGCCCACGACAAGACCGGCGGCGTCGGCCTCGGGGACGCCGGGCAGTACCTGATGGCGCTGTGCTTCTGCCCGTCCTGCCGGGAGGGCTACGGCCGGCACGGCCTGGACGCCGACGAGCTGGCCGCCGCCGTACGCACCGCGCTGGAGCCGGTCTGGCAGGGGGTGGCGCCCTCCGACGGGGGCTGGCCGGGCATCGAGAAGCTCCTCGGCGAGACCCTCGCGAGCACCACGCGCGCGTACCGGGACGAAACCGCCCGCACACTTCAGGAACAGGCGGTCGCGGCGGTCCGGGCGGCCGCCCCCGACGGCTTCCAGGTGCTGCTGCACGCGGACCCGGTGTCCTACCACGTCGGCGCCAACCCCGGCGTCGACCCGGCGCACATCCTGTCCGTCGCGGACGGCGTGGTCGTGCCCTGCGCGGGCGGCACCGGCACCCTGACGCCGTTCGCGAGCCAGGGCACGGAGGGCGCCGTCATCGCCGCCAACTTCCCCGTCGTCTCGGGCATGGGCGGCAGTCCTGACACCCTCGCCGACGACGTGGCCGAGGCCCGTCGGCTCGGTGCCACGGAACTGCGGCTGTATCACGCGGGGTTGGCGTCGGACGGTGACCTCGAGGCGGTCAGTGCCGTGCTCGCGGATCGCTAGCAGCCGGGGTGCCCGGGTGGCTCGGTTCCAGTGGTCAGGCCGGGTCGGTGTCCGACTGTGACCGCGAGGCGGTCGGCTCGGTCCGCGCCGGGCGCTGAAGCAGCGGGGTCGCCGTCGCCAGCAGGGCGGCACCCAGGGCTACCAGCACCAGCCGGTGGCCGGTCAGCTCGACCAGGGCCGCTCCGGTGGCCAGTCCGATCACGTTCGGGGCGTACACCAGCGTGTTGGCCGTGGCGGTGACCCGGCCGAGCAGCGGGCCGGGGGTCTCGCGCTGCACCGAGGTCAGGGCGGCGATCAGTACGGCGGGCAGGCCCGCGCCGATCCCCGCGCCGCACATCAGCGCCAGCGGGTCGGACGGCACCGCCCGCAGGGCCACCGCTACGGCCAGCAGGGCGATGCCGTACGCCGCGAAGCGCCGCTCGCCCAGGCGGCGCAGGGCCGCGCCGGACAGCAGGCCCACCGCGACCGACCCGGCGCCCTGCACGGCGTACAGCACACCGGCGTACGCGGGGGAGTGCCCGAGGTCGTCGACGACGGCGTAGATCATCGCCCCGTTCACTCCGGCACACAGCATGGTCGCGCCGCCCGCCAGGACCAGGGGGCGCAGTACGGGGTGCGCCCACAGGTGGCGGGCGCCCTCGGCGGTCCGCTTCCGCCGGCTTCCGGTGGGCGGCCCGGGTCGCTCCTCCCGCACCCGCAGCAGCGCGTACAGCCCCGTGGCCAGCACGAACGTCGCCGCGTCCAGGAGGGCGACGCCCGCACCGCCGTACGCCGCGTACAGGCCCGCGCCCGCCAGCGGGGCCAGGAGTTTCATGCCCTCGTTGGCCGTCATGCGCAGGCCGTTGAAGTCGCCGAGCAGGGCCGGGTCGACGGCGGTCGCCACGAGCGCCGACTCGGCCGCGTCATGGACGACGCCCGCCGCGCCGTAGAGGAACAGCACCGCGTACAGCAGCCACAGGTCGCCCGGGGCGTCGACGCTCACGAGGGTGAGCAGGACGGCGCCCAGGAGCACGTTCACGCCGATCAGCAGCGGCTTGCGGCGGCCCCTGTCGGCAAGTCCGCCCAGCAGCGGGCCGGCCAGGGTCGGCAGCCACATGGCGAGCATGCACAGCGCGGCCAGGCCGTCCGAGCCGGTGAGGTCCTTGACCCATACGCCGGACGCCAGCCACAGGGCCGAGGTGCCGAAGCCGGAGACCACCACCGAGGAGAGGCAGAGCCCCGCGTCGCGGTCGCGCAGCACGCGTACGAGAGGCCAGGTCGTCTTGGTCGTCATGCCTGGCCATCGTGGGACTAAGGACCGGGCGGAGGGATCGGGAGGGTGCCCTAATTCCCGTGTGGGAAGTGATCAGTCCCAGCGGGAGGCGAGCATGTCCCCGAGCTTGCCGAGGCCCTCGGTCCAGCCTTCCTCGTGGAGGGCCCGCCGCCGCTCCGTGGCGAAGTCGCCCTGGTCGAGGATGAGCCGGGACTGTCCGACGCCGGTGTCGTGCAGCGACAGGGTCACCACCGTCTCCCGGTCCTCGGGATCGGGATCCTCCCAGCGGAAGGTGTACGCCAGGCCTACCGGGGGATCGACGTCGATGTATTCACCCACCAGGTAGAACAGCTCGCCTTCCGGGGGCTGCATCGCGATCCGGTAGGCACCGCCCGGGCGGAGGTCGATCTCCACACTCGGGATGCTGAACCCGTCCGGGCCCCACCAGCGAGCCACTTCCAGGGGGTCGGTCAGCTCCCGGAACACGCGCGTGGGCTCATCCGCCAGCTCGCGCTCCAGATGCACTCTCAGCTCGCCCTCCTGCGCCATCACGCACCACCTGTCACTGAAGGCGCCTGGAATAACCCCTATGCGCATTTTAGGTCGGCCGGCCATGGGCCACGATTCCGAAGCGATGAGTTCCGTGGCCGGTGCCGGTCTACCTCTCAGGACCGGAACCAGAGGAGCAGCCGATGACCGACACGACCCCGACCCCGACCCCCGACCTCGGACCGCAGGCGACGGTCGTGGCACGCCTGGCCGAGGGCGTCACCGACGAGCAGTTGAAGGACCCGACGCCCTGCCCGGAGTACGCGGTGCGCCATGTACTGGCCCACCTGGCCGGGCTCGCCGTCGCCTTCCGTGACGCCGGCCGCAAGGACCTGGGCGTCACGACCGACACCAGCCCGGGCTCCACCCTGCCCGAGCTGGGGGCCGGCTGGCGCGAGGAGCTGCCCAAGGTGCTCGGCGAGATGGCCGAGGCCTGGCGGGACCCGGCCGCGTGGTCCGGTATGACCCGCGCCGGAAGCGTGGACATGCCCGGCGAGATCGCGGGCCTGGTCGCGACCGACGAGCTGGTCATCCACGGCTGGGACCTGGCCCGGGCGACCGGTCAGCCCTACGCCCCCGACCCGGCCGCGCTCCAGGCGTGCCACGGCTTCCTCGAGGCGGCCGCCGACGACCCCGGCCGGGGCGAGATCTTCGGACCCGTCGTCCGCGTGGAGGCCGACGCCCCGCTGCTGGCCAGGGCGGTGGGACTGAGCGGGCGGGACCCGGGGTGGGCCCCCAGGGCGTAGAAAGCGATTGCTACTTCCTCTGTCAGAAGCATTGACGAAACAAACGCGCCCCTCCTACCGTCATCGCGTCGTACTTCGTACGTCATATATGAGACGCGATACGTGAGATCCGATACGTGAGATCCGAGAGGCGCGCATGACCTCTGTGCCCACCCCGATCCCCTCCCGCACGCAGTTCGTGCTGGAGGGGATCAAGCACCGCATCCTCACCGGGCAGTTGACGCCGGGACAGGCGCTGGTCGAGACCGAGCTCGCCGCACAGTTCGGGGTATCGAAGACCCCGGTGCGCGAGGCCCTCAAGACCCTCGCCGGAACCGGTCTGGTCGTGATGAGCCAGTACAAGGGCGTCACGGTGCGCCTGGTGGACGCGGACATGGCGCGCGAGGTCTACGACGTACGGCTGCTGCTGGAACCCGAGGCGCTGAAGCGCGCCGTACAGCGCGGGGCCTCCCTGGACGCCGCCCGTGAGGCGCTGACCAGGGCCGACGCCGCCATCGACACCGCCGAACGCTCCCTCGCCAACCGGGAGTTCCACCGCGCCCTGTACCTGCCGTGCGGCAACCCGCTGCTCGGCCGGATGCTCGACGAGGTCCGCGACCAGGCCGCCCTGGTCTCCGCCGTCGCCTGGGCCGCCTCGCCTTCCTGGGAGCGCGAGGCCGGCGAGCACCGCGAGATCCTGCGGCTCGCCCTCGACGGCGACGCCGACGGCGCGGCCCGTGCCCTCCACTCCCACATCGCGTCCTTCGTGCGGCGTGCTTTCCCCGAGGCAGGACTGGAACAGGAAGGTCAGGAATGAGCAGCGTGGCGTTCGAGACCCAGCGGGCGGCCCTGGCCGACGTGGTGGCGATCCCGGTGACCCCGTTCGCCGAGGACGGCACCGTCGCCCGGGACACCTACCGGGCCCTGCTGCGCCGTCTGCTCGACGGCGGCATCACGACCCTCACCCCGAACGGCAACACCGGCGAGTTCTACGCCCTGACCCCCGAAGAGCGCCGTCTGGTCACCGAGTTGACCATGGACGAGGCCGGGGACCGGGCCGTCGTCCTGGTCGGGGTCGGCCATGACGTGCCCACCGCGGTTGACTCCGCCCGGCACGCCCGTGAGCTCGGCGCCCAGATGGTGATGGTCCACCAGCCCGTCCACCCGTACGTCTCCCAGGCCGGCTGGGTCGACTACCACCGTGCCGTCGCCGAGGCCGTGCCCGAGCTGGGCGTCGTCCCGTACGTCCGCAACCCGCAGCTCACCGGCGCCCGGCTCGCCGAACTCGCCGACGCCTGCCCGAACGTCATCGGCGTGAAGTACGCCGTCCCGGACGCCGCCAGGTTCGCGGCCTTCGCCCGGGACGCCGGTCTTGAGCGGTTCGTCTGGGTGGCGGGGCTCGCCGAGCCGTACGCCCCCTCCTACTTCTCCGCCGGCGCCACCGGCTTCACCTCGGGGCTCGTCAACGTCGCCCCCGCCGTCTCCCTGAACATGATCGAGGCGCTGCGCTCCGGCGACTACCCGGCCGCCATGAAGGTCTGGGAGCAGATCCGCCGCTTCGAGGAGCTGCGTGCCGACAGCGGCTCCGCCAACAACGTCACCGTCGTCAAGGAGGCCCTCGCCTCTCTCGGACTGTGCCGCCGCGAGGTCCGCCCGCCGAGCAAGCCGCTGCCGGAGAGCGAGCGGGCCGAGGTCGCCGCCATCGCCGCGGGGTGGTCGATATGACCGGCAGACTGCGTCCCGAGGAGCTCAGGAGCCATCAGTGGTACGGCGCCGAGGGCCAGCTTCGTACCTGGTCGCACAACGCCCGTATGCGCCAGCTCGGTTACGAGGCGGAGGAGTACCGGGGCCGCCCGGTGATCGCCGTCCTGAACACCTGGTCCGACATCAATCCCTGCCACGTCCATCTGCGCGAGCGCGCCGAGGCGGTCAAACGGGGCGTGTGGCAGGCCGGCGGCTTCCCGCTGGAGTTCCCGGTCGCCACGCTCTCCGAGACGTACCAGAAGCCGACCCCGATGCTCTACCGCAACCTGCTCGCGATGGAGACGGAGGAGCTGCTGCGGTCGTACCCGATCGACGCGGCGGTGCTGCTCGGCGGCTGCGACAAGTCGACACCCGCGCTGCTCATGGGTGCGGCCTCGGCCGACGTACCGGCGATCTTCGCGCCGGCGGGGCCGATGCTGCCGGGCCACTGGCGCGGTGAGACCCTCGGGTCCGGCACCGACATGTGGAAGTACTGGGACGAGCACCGCGCGGGCAACCTGACCGACTGCGAACTGAGGGAGCTGCAGGGCGGGCTGGCGCGTTCACCAGGTCACTGCATGACCATGGGGACCGCGTCGACGATGACCGCGGCGGCGGAAGCCCTCGGTATGACGCTGCCGGGCGCCTCCTCGATCCCGGCCGTCGACTCCGGGCACGAGCGGATGGCCGCCGCCTCCGGGCGCCGTGCCGTGGAGCTCGCCTGGACCGCGCTCAAGCCGTCCCGGATCCTCACCCGCGAGGCTTTCGAGGACGCCGTCACCACGGTGCTCGGGCTCGGCGGCTCCACCAACGCCGTCATCCACCTGATCGCGATGGCGGGGCGCTGCCGGGTCGAGCTCACCCTCGACGACTTCGACCACATCGCCCGCACCGTGCCGGTGCTGGCCAACGTCCGGCCCGGCGGACAGACGTACCTCATGGAGGACTTCTACTTCGCCGGTGGTCTGCCCGCCTTCCTCTCGCGGATCACCGACCTGCTGCACCTGGACCGGCCCACCGTCAACGGAACCCTGGGAGAGCAGATCGGGGACGCCGTCGTGCACGACGACGACGTCATCCGCAGCCGCGAGAACCCGGTCGCCGCCGAGGGCGGGGTCGCCGTGCTGCGCGGCAACCTCTGCCCCGACGGCGCCGTCATCAAGCACATCTCCGCCGAGCGCCACCTGCTCAAGCACACCGGCCCCGCCGTCGTCTTCGACGACTACAAGACGATGCAGCGCACCATCAACGACCCGTCGCTCGCCATCACCCCCGAGCACGTGCTCGTGCTGCGCAACGCCGGCCCCAAGGGCGGCCCGGGCATGCCCGAGTACGGGATGCTGCCGCTGCCCGACTACCTGCTCAAGCAGGGCGTCCGGGACATGGTCCGGATCTCCGACGCCCGGATGAGCGGCACGAGTTACGGCGCGTGCGTGCTGCACGTGGCACCCGAGTCGTACGTCGGCGGCCCGCTCGCCCTCGTCCGCACCGGCGACTCCATCACCCTCGACGTCGAGGCGCGCACCCTCCATCTCCACGTGGACGACGAGGAGCTGGAGCAGCGCCGGGCGGACTGGACACCGCCGCCCACCCGGTACGAGCGCGGCTACGGCGCGCTCTACAACGAGCAGATCACGCAGGCCGACACCGGCTGCGACTTCGAGTTCCTGGCAAGGCCGGGCAAGGCCCCGGATCCCTACGCGGGTTGACCGGTCCCACTTAGGGGCGCGGGGAACTGCGCGACAGAGCACAACGAGTCCGCACTCGCCACACCACCGCAAGAGGAACCCCGTACCGCGCTTCCGGGCGGACCCCCGCATATCGAGAAAGCGCTTCCCGTACGACCGTACCGAGATCGGAGACCCTGTCATGGCCCAAGCCGCAGCCGTGGCGAAACCGCCCGCGCCACCCCGGCGGCGCCGGGCCTCCGCCACGCCGCGCAGGCTCCCGTACCTGCTGATCGCCCCGGCCGCCCTGCTCATGCTGGGCTTCATCGCCTACCCGGTCATCAGCGTCTTCTACTACAGCCTGCAGAACTACAACCCCACCAAGCCGTGGCGGAACGGCTACGCGGGCTTCGACAACTTCGTCCACGCCTTCACCAAGGACCCCATCTTCTGGGACACCCTGGTCTTCAGCGCCAAGTGGGTCTTCGTCGAGGTCGGACTCCAGCTGCTGTTCGGCCTCGCGCTGGCCCTCATCGTCAACCAGACCTTCGTGGGGCGGGGCCTGGGACGCGCCCTGGTCTTCTCCCCGTGGGCCGTCTCCGGCGTGCTCACCTCCGCGATCTGGGTGCTGCTCTACAACTCCCAGACAGGTATCACCCGTTACCTCGCGGACATCGGCATCGGCTCCTACGGCACGAGCTGGCTCTCGGACACCTCCACGGTGTTCCCGGCGGCGGTCGTGGCCGACCTGTGGCGCGGTGTGCCGTTCTTCGCGATCCTCATCCTCGCCGACCTCCAGTCCGTCTCGAAGGACCTCTACGAGGCCGCCGAGGTCGACGGGGCCAGCCGCATCAAGCAGTTCTGGCACATCACGCTGCCGCACCTGAAGGACGCCATCATCCTGTCCACGCTGCTGCGCGCGGTGTGGGAGTTCAACAACGTCGACCTGCTCTACACGCTGACCGGCGGCGGCCCGGCGGGGGAGACCACGACCCTCCCGCTGTACATCGCCAACACCTCGGTCGACGCCCACAACTTCGGCTACGCGTCCGCCCTGACCACGGTCGCGTTCGTGATCCTGCTCTTCTGCTCGATGGTCTATCTGCGGCTGAGCAAGTTCGGAGGCGACAACAAGTGAGCGTCAAGGAAGCCACCAAGGCGGCACCCGCTCCCGTGCGCGCCACCCCCGAACCGCCGCGGCCCACGAAGAGGAACCGCGCCTGGGACGAGGCACCCCGCTGGCAGGTCTACCTGCCCCTGGGGATCTACCTGGTCTTCACCCTCATCCCCTTCTACTGGATCCTGCTCTTCTCGCTGCGCCCGGCCGGCTCGACCTCGCTCGTGCCCTGGCCGATGACCTTCGACCACTTCGAGAAGGTGTGGACGGAGCGCAGCTTCGGTACCTACTTCGCCAACAGCGTGCTCGTCGGTGTCGCCACGCTGCTCATGACGACGCTCGTCGCCCTGGCCGGCGGCTACGCGCTCGCCCGGTTCGACTTCAAGATCAAGCGGGCGTTCATGCTCGGCCTGCTGTGCTCCCAGTTCGTGCCCGGAGCCCTGCTGCTGGTCCCGCTCTTCGAGATCTTCGCCGAACTCCAGATGATCAACTCGCTGGGCAGTGTCATCCTCGCCGAGACGGTCTTCCAGCTGCCGCTGTCGATGATCCTGATCAGCAACTTCATCAAGAACGTGCCGTACTCCCTGGAGGAGGCGGCCTGGGTGGACGGCTGCAACCGCATGACGGCCTTCCGGATCGTGGTGCTGCCGCTGCTGCGGCCCGGTCTGATCGCCGTCGGCTCGTTCGCCTTCGTCCACTCCTGGAACCACTTCCTGTTCGCCCTGATGTTCCTGAACAACCAGGACAAGCAGACGATCCCCGTCGGCCTCAACTCCCTGATGAGCGCGGACAGCGTCGACCTGGGCGCCCTCGCCGCGGGCGGCATCATCGCGGCCGTCCCGGTCGTGATCGTGTTCGCCTTCATCCAGAAGTGGCTGATCACCGGGTTCAGCGCGGGGGCGGTGAAGGGATGAGAATCGGGCAACTGGCCGTCGCGGCCGGGCTGTTGGGGCTGCTGTGCGTCCCCGCGCACGCCGAGGACCGGGACATCAGCCGCGACACCCTGCCGGCGAACGACGGCTGGGCCTCCGCGGGGCAAGGCACCACCGGAGGCGCCGCCGCCGATCCGGAGCACGTCCACACCGTCACCGACCGCGCCGGACTGGTCCGCGCCCTCGACGGCGGCAGCGACACCCCAAAGATCATCAAGATCGCCGGGACCGTCGACGCCAACACCGACGACGACGGCGACCGGCTGGACTGCTCCGACTACACCACCGGCGGCTACGCCCTGAAGAAGTACCTCGCCGCCTTCGACCCCCGCACCTGGGGCTCCGCCAAGCCCAGCGGCCCGCAGGAGGAGGCCCGCCAGGCCTCCGCCGCCCGGCAGGCCGAGCGGATCGTGCTGCCCGTCGGCTCCAACACCACCATCGTCGGACTCGGCGACTCTGCCGTTCTGAAGGGCGCCGGCCTTCAGGTGAAGAACGCCGACAACGTGATCATCCGCAACCTCGAGGTGCGCGACGCCTACGACTGCTTCCCCGTCTGGCAGCCCAACACCGGCGGCCTCGGCGACTGGAAGGCGGCCTACGACACGATCTGGCTGACCGGCGCCACCCATGTGTGGGTCGACCACGTCACCGCGTCCGACCGTGGGCACCCGGACGCCAAGGAACCCACCTATTTCGCCCGCAACTACCTGCGCCACGACGGACTGCTGGACATCACAGGCGGCTCCGACCTCGTGACCGTCTCCTGGAGCCGGTTCGCCGACCACGACAAGGCGATGCTCATCGGCAACGGCGACACCGCCACCGGCGACCGGGGCAGGCTCCGGGTCACGCTGCACCACAACGCGTTCGAGTCGGTCGTCCAGCGCGCCCCGCGCGTCCGCTTCGGGCAGGTGCACGTCTACAACAACCGGTACGAGGTCACCGACGACCACCGCTACTCCCTCGGCGTCTCCACCGAGTCGCGGATCCACGCCGAGAACAACGCCTTCCACGCCCCCGGCCACGTGGAGGTCGCCGACCTGGTCAAGAGCTGGAACGGCAGCGCCCTGCACCAGAGCGGCACCCTCTTCAACGGCTACCCGGTCGACCTGCTCGCCGTCTACAACGCCTACAACTCCGGCAGCGAGCGCGATCTGACCTCCGACGTCGGCTGGACCCCCACCCTGCACGGGCCGATCGACAGCGCCGCGGCGGCCGACCGGGCCGTGGCCCGCGGCGCGGGAGCGGGGAGGATCCCGTGACCGGTCGCATGATCGACGCCATGAACACACCTCTGCCTGTCGTCCTCGCCGGCGCCCGGGGCCACGGCCGCTGGCACGTCGAGAACATCCGCCGCCTCCAGAAGCAGGGCATCGTGCGGCTCGTCGGCGTCTGCGAGCTGACGCCGCTGACCGAGGAGGAACTCGGCGACCTGGGCACGCCCGAGCAGTCCGCCGACTTCGGCGCCTTGCTGGACTCCACCGGCGCCCGGATCGCCGTGATCTGCACACCGATCCCGACCCACACCGACCTCGCGCTCACGGCGGCCGGGCGGGGCGTGCACATCCTGCTGGAGAAGCCGCCCGCCCCCTCCTACGCGGAGTTCCGCCGCATGGCCGACGGGGTCGCGGCGGCCGGGGTCGTCTGCCAGATCGGCTTCCAGTCGCTGGGCTCGCACGCCCTGCCCGCCATCCGCGAGCTGGTCGCCGAGGGCGCGATCGGCCGGCTGGTCGGGCTCGGCGGGGCCGGTGCCTGGGTACGCGACGAGGACTACTTCCGGCGGGCGCCCTGGGCGGGCAAGCGGCGGCTGAACGGCGTCGACGTCATCGACGGGGCGCTGACCAACCCCCTCGCCCACGCCGTCGCCACCGCCCTCGCCCTGGGCGGCAGCACCCGCGCCGAGCACGTCAGCGGCATCGAGACCGAGCTGCTGCGCGCCAACGCCATCGAATCCGACGACACCTCCTGCGTCCGCATCACCACCACGCAGGGCCACCCGGTGACCGTCGCCGCGACCCTGTGCGCCGAGGAGTCGGACGAGCCGTACGTCCTGGTGCACGGCAGCAGCGGCCGGATCACCTTCTGGTACAAGCAGGACCGGGTGCTGCTCCAGCGCGCGGGGCACGGCCCGGAGGAGTCCGACCACGGCCGCACCGACCTGCTGGAGAACCTCGTCGCGCACCTCACCACCGGCGCGGCCCTGCTGGTCCCGCCGGCGGAGACCGGTGCCTTCATGAAGGTCGTGGAGGCCATCCGCACCTCTCCCGACCCGGCACCGCTGCCGGACACCGCCTGGCACCGGATCCCCGACGAGAACCGCCGTGTCGTCCCCGGCATCGACGGACTCGTCGCGGCCGCCGCCGACACCCTCTCCCTCTACTCCGAACTCGGCGCCCCCTGGGCGCACCTGTCGAACGAGGTGAGCACCAGATGACCAGCAACGACACCCCGGTCCTGCGCGTCGCGGGCCGGCCGGTCGGCCGGTACGTCACCCGGCCCGAACTGCCGGCCCGGCTCTCCCCGCGCCCGTATCTGCATCCCGTCACCACCCTGTCCGGTACGGCGGTCACCGAGCTGAGCCCCGCCGACCACGCACACCACCTCGGCGTCGGTGTCGCCGTTCCCGACGTCGAGGGGTTCAACTTCTGGGGCGGGCGCACCTACGTCCGCGACCAGGGCCCGACCGAGCTGGACAACCACGGCTCCCAGCGGCACGTCGCGTTCCAGCTGCGCGACCCGGACGGCTTCGTCGAGGAGCTGCGCTGGGTGGCGGCGGGCGGCGAACTGCTGCGCGAGCGCCGTACGGTCGCGGCCACCGAACTCACCGACCAGGCCTGGGCCCTGGACCTCACCTTCTCCCTCACCAACGTCACCAAGGAGCCGCTGTCGATCGGCAGCCCGGCGACCAACGGGCGTCCGGGCGCGGCCTACGGCGGCTTCTTCTGGCGGGCCCGCAAGGAGGCCGCGCCCCCGGACGTCTTCACCGCCCGCACCGAGGGCGAGAGCGAGGCGCACGGCAGGCCCTCCGACTGGCTCGCCCTGGCCGGCTCCGGCTGGACGCTGGTCTTCGCCGGGGCCACCGAACAGACCCGCCGCGACCCGTGGTTCGTGCGCACCGGGGAGTACCCCGGGGTGGGTTCCTCGCTGGCCCACGACGAGCGGCTGCCCATCCCGCCGGGCGAGACCGTCGTCCGCCGGATCGTCACCGTCGTCGCCGACGGCCGACTCGGCCGGGACGCCGCGGCCGCCCTGGTCCGCAAGGCGGTGAGCCCGTGACCACCCCGACCTACCGCAACCCGATCCTCGACGCCGACTGGTCCGACCCGGACGTCGTCCGCGTCGGCGACGACTTCTACCTGACCGCCTCCAGCTTCGGCCGCGTCCCCGGCCTGCCGTTACTCCACTCCCGCGACCTGGTGAACTGGACCCTGGTCGGCCACGCGCTGGACCGTCTCGAACCGGCGGAGGAGTTCGAGCGGCCCCGGCACGACTGCGGCGTCTGGGCCCCGTCCCTCCGGCATCACGACGAACGCTTCTGGATCTTCTGGGGCGACCCCGACCGGGGCATCTTCCAGGTCAACGCCCCCGAGATCAGAGGCCCCTGGACCCGGCCGCACCTGCTGAAGGCCGGCAAGGGCCTGATCGACCCCTGCCCCCTGTGGGACGACGAGACCGGCGAGGCCTATCTGGTCCACGCCTGGGCCAAGTCCCGCTCCGGCATCAAGAACCGCCTCACCGGGCACCGGATGCACCCCCACGGCACCGAACTCCTCGACGAGGGCAAGGTGATCGTCGACGCCGACCGCATACCCGGCTGGTTCACCCTCGAAGGACCCAAGCTCTACCGGCACGACGGCTGGTACTGGATTTTCGCCCCCGCCGGGAGCGTCGAGACAGGCTGGCAGGGCGCCTTCCGCTCGCGCGGCTTCTTCGGGCCGTACGAGGAGAAGATCGTCCTGGAGCAGAAGGACACCGACGTCAACGGCCCCCACCAGGGCGGCTGGGTGCGCACCCCGACCGGCGAGGACTGGTTCCTGCACTTCCAGCAGCGCGGCGCCTACGGCCGGGTCGTTCACCTGCAGCCGATGAGCTGGGGCCCGGACGGCTGGCCGGTGCTCGGGGACGACGGCGCCCCCGTCGCCGTGCACGAGATGCCCGGCCTGCCTCCGCAGCCGCCCGCGGCGCCCGCCACCGACGACGACTTCCCCGGCGGACGGTACGGCCGCCAGTGGCAGTGGACGGCCAACCCGGGCGACGGCTGGGCCACCCAGCACTCCGGGGACGGGCTCAGGCTGACCTGCGTCCGCTCGGCCGACGCCCACGACCTGCGCAAGCTGCCCAGCGTGCTCACCCAGCGGCTGCCCGGCGCGCCCCGCACGGTCGAGGTGGAGCTGCGGCTCGACAGCGACGAGCCCGGGGCCCGCGCCGGACTAGCAGTCCTCGGGGACGCGTTCGGCTGGATCGGCCTCCAGCGGGGCACCGACGGGACCACGCACCTCGTGCACCGGTTCGCGGAGGGGGTCGCGGACGCCGAACGGGATGCCGCCCACCCGCGGCTCGCGCCCGAGGGCCGGGCCCGGCTGCGGATCGAGATCGGCGCGGGCGCGCGCTGCCGCTTCTCGGCCGACACCGGCGACGGCTTCCGGCCCTCGGGCCCGGTCTTCGCCGCCACCCCGTGGCGCTGGGTCGGCGCCCTGCTCGGCCTCTTCGCCCTCGCGCCCACCGGTCAGGGACACGCCGGCGCGGCGACCTTCACCCGGTTCCGGATCAGCACCTCGTAACGCACCTGCCGTCGTACGCCTGTTGGGAGCCGCAATGACGCACTTCCGTAGCAAGCGCTTGTCGAGACCGGGGCACGGCAAGGTCGTGGCCACCGTGCTCGGCCTCGTCGCCGCGCTGAGCCTCGGGGCGATGGGAGAAGCCCAGGCAGCCCCGCCGGCGAAGACCGTGCCCGCGGCCGACCGCTGGACCGACCGCCCCCACGGCTTCGCCTCCCTCGCCGGCGGCACCACCGGCGGCGCGGGCGGCAAGGTCGTCACCGTCACCGACCAGGCCGCACTCGCCAAGTACGCGGCGGCCGAGGAGCCCTACGTCATCCGCGTCAAGGGCGCCTTGAAGATGGACCCGTTCGGCACGGAGATACCCGTCGCCTCGGACAAGACCATCATCGGCGTCAGCGACACCGCCGAGATCGTGCACGGCGGCTTCACCCTCGACCCCGGCACGCACAACGTCATCATCCGCAACCTCACCATCCGCGACACCGCCATCGAGGGCAACTGGGACTGCAAGGACACCGACTACGACGGCATCCGCCTCGACACCGCCCACCATGTGTGGATCGACCACATACGGTTCTCGCGGATCTGCGACGGCCAGCTCGACATCCGCAAGGACAGCGAGTACGTCACCGTCTCCTACAACCGGTTCACGAACAACAACAAGACCTTCGGCATCGGCTGGACCCCGAACGTCAAGACCCAGATCACGGTCGACCACAACTGGTTCACCGGCACCAAGCAGCGCAACCCGTCCGCCGACAACTGCGCCTACGCGCACCTCTACAACAACTACCTGTCCTCGCAGCTCTCCGACGGCGACCCCGTGTGGACCTACGGGAACTGGTCGCGCGGCCGGACGAAGATGGTCATCGAGAACAGCTTCTACGACGGCGTTCAGCACCCCTATCAGGCCGACGCCACCGCCGAGCTGGTGCAGCGCGGCTCGATCCTGCGGAACACCACGGGCCGGCACGACGCCTGGGGCACGGCGTTCGACCCCCGCGAGTTCTACGCCTACCGGCTCGACCCGGCCGCCGCCGTGCCCGCGCTGGTGAAGAGGTTCTCCGGGCCGCAGAAGCGGATCGGCGGCCCTGTCGAGCTGAACGTACCGGCCGACTACCCGACCGTGCAGTCCGCCGTGGACGCCGTGCCCGACGGCAACGACACCCCGGTGACCATCGCCGTCGCGCCGGGCACCTACCGCGAGAAGGTGTACATCCCCGCGAGCAAGCCACAGCTTGTGCTGCGCGGGACCGGACGCGACCGCTCCGACACGGTCATCGTCTTCGACACGCCCGCCGCGTACGGAGGCTCGACGGGGAGCGCCACCGTCCGCATCGCCGCGAACGACGTCACCGCACGCAACCTCACCTTCAGCAACGACTTCGACGAGGCCGCGCACGAGCTGAACGGCGAGCAGGCGCTGGCGATGAAGACGACCGGCGACCGGATCGTCTTCGAGGACACGGCGTTCCTGGGCAACCAGGACACGCTGATGACCGACAGCCCCAAGCTGACCACCGTCAGCCGGGTCTACATCCGCGACTCCTACATCGAGGGCGACGTCGACTTCGTCTACGGCCGGGCCACGACCGTGATCGAACGGTCGGTGATCCGGGCGCTGAGCCGCGGCTCGGACACGAACAACGGCTACATCACCGCCGCCTCGACGTGGACGGGAAACCCGTACGGGTTCCTGATCAGCCGGTCGAAGATCGTGAGTGACGCGCCCGCCGGGACCTTCCACCTCGGACGGCCCTGGCACCCGGGCGGTGAGCCGGACGCCGTCGCCCAGGTGCTGATCCGGGACACCGAACTGCCCGCCGCGGTCAAGTCGTCGCCGTGGACCGACATGAGCGGGTTCTCGTGGAAGGACGCGCGGTTCACCGAGTACCGCAACCACGGGGCCGGAGCGGGCGTGACCGCGGACCGGCCGCAGATGGGCGACGCCGCCGCGCGGACCCACACCGTCGCGCACTACCTCAAGGGCACGGACGACTGGGCTCCGTACGCCCGCCACCACTGACCCCCCGCACGTTCACAGCCAGTTGGATCCAGAAGAAGAGAGCCGACCAATGAAGATCAGCATTCGCAGAAGCAGGCGAGCCGCCACGGCCGTCGCCCTGGGGGCCGCGCTCGCCCTGACCGTCACCGCCTGCGGCGACGACGGCAGCGGGGCGAGCGGTGACAAGGGCTCCGAGGGGAGCGGCAAGGGCGAGATCGTCTTCTGGGACAACAACGGCGGTGTCCGCACCGAGATCTGGAAGAAGATCATCGCCGACTTCGAGAAGGCCAACCCGGACATCAAGGTCGAGTACGTCGGGATCGCCTCCACCGAGTACCAGTCCAAGGTCGACACCGCCCTCCAGGGCGGCGGCCTGCCGGACGTCGGCGGTGTGGGCGCGGCCATGCTCGCCGGGTTCGCCGCGCAGGGCGCGCTGGAGCCGCTGGACGAGCGGCTCGGCAAGTCCTCGCTGAACGGCAAGCTCAACAAGGACATGGTCGAGTCGCTGAAGGCGGCCGGCGGTGGCGACGACAAGCTGTACTCGATTCCGACCTCCGCGAACAACGGTGTGCTGTATTACCGCACCGACCTGTTCGAGAAGGCGGGCCTGGAGGAGCCCACGACGTGGGAGCGGTTCTACGAGGCCGCGGACAAGCTCACGAACAAGGGCAAGAACGAGTTCGGCTACACCATTCGCGGTGGCTCCGGGTCCATAGCCCAGGCGCTGGACGCCATGTACGGGCAGTCCGGGATCACGTCGTTCTGGGACGCCGGCGGTGACAAGACCACACTCAACGACCCGAAGAACGTGGCGGCGCTGGAGAAGTACGCGGCGCTGTACAAGAAGGTCACTCCGGCGGCCGACCTGAACAACGACTTCACGAAGATGGTCGCGCAGTGGGACTCCGGCACGATCGGGATGCTGAACCACAACCTCGGGTCGTACCAGGACCACGTGAAGGCGCTGGGGGTCGAGAAGTTCCGGGGTATTCCGCAGCCGGTGGGCGCCGGCGGCAAGCGCGTGCAGGTGTCCAACCCCGTGGACGGGCTGGGGCTGTTCAAGAGCGGCAAGAACAAGGAGGCCGCGTGGAAGTTCATCGAGTTCGCCACGTCCAAGGCGGAGAACTCGCGGTTCAACGAGGCGGCGGGGCAGGTGCCGTCGAACACGGACGCGGCGTCGGATGCGTGGATTTCGAAGGCGGAGCCCACGAAGCTGGCCGCTGACGCGTTGTCGGACGGGTCGACGACGATTGTGCAGTTGCCGTACTACCTGCCTGACTGGAACACGATTTCCAAGGCTGACAATGAGCCGAACTTCCAGAAGGTGCTGCTCGGGAAGATGAGTGCGAAGGAATTCCTGGACACGATGGCTGAGCAGTTGAATACGGCTCAGGAGGAGTGGAACCAGCAGAACGGTTAGTTCTGAAATTCGCCGTGGGGCGGCCTGTGGCTTGCCGGGTGCAGGCCGTCCCGTGGCTTGTCGCGCAGTTCCCCGCGCCCCTGAAAAAGGGAGTTGGTCTTGATGTCTCTCAGTCGAAGACAGGTTGCCGTCGCCGCAGTCGCCTCGGTTCCTCTCGCCTTATCTGCTGCCGGTGCCGCACAAGCCACCAGGCATCGCGGTCGCACCCTCTATATCGCCGGTGATTCCACCGCCGCCCAGAAATATGCTGCCGCCGCGCCCGAGACCGGGTGGGGGATGGCGTTGCCCTTCTTTCTTCAGCGGTCTCTCGCTGTCTCCAATCACGCGGTGAACGGGCGGAGTTCCAAGAGTTTCGTCGACGAAGGGCGGCTCGACGCCATTCTCTCCGTCATCAAGCCCGGCGATCTCCTTCTCATCCAGTTCGCTCACAACGACGAGAAGGCCGAGGACCCCACCCGCTACACCGAGCCCTGGTCGACGTATCAGGAGTATCTGCGGAGGTACGTCGACGGCGCCCGGGCCCGTGGTGCGCGGCCGGTGTTCGCCACCGCCGTCGAGCGGCGGAGGTTCGACGCGGGTGGGAAGGCCGTGCCGACGCACGGTGAGTATCCGGCGGCCATGCGGGCGCTCGCCGCCGAGGAACGGGTCGCGCTGCTGGATCTCCAGGCGCTGTCGCTCGCCCTGTGGCAGGAGCTCGGGGTCGAGGAGACGAAGACGTACTTCAACTGGACCGCGACCGAGCAGGACAACACGCACTTCAATCCGCCGGGCGCGATCGCCGTGGCCCGGCTCGTGGCACGGGAGCTGCTCCGGGCCCGGGTGCTCGCGCCGCGCGATGTGCGCCGGCTGGAGGCGGAGATCCCGGAGTCCTGGATCAGCTGGCCCGAGGCCGCCGCGTAACACCCCTCGACGCAGAAGGAAGAGAGCCGCACCATGAAGATTCAGAAGTGTCATGATCATGTCATTGGCAGAGTCGCCCTTTTGGTCGGGTGCACCGCGCTCGTGCTGTCCCTGGGCGGGACCGGCGCGCAGGCCCAGGCGCGGGACATGGCGCGCCAGACCCTCGGGGTGAACGACGGGTGGGGTGCGTACGGCACCGGCACCAGCGGCGGTGCCGCCGCCGATGCCGCGCACGTCTACACCGTCAGCACCTGGGAGCAGTTCAAGGCCGCCCTGAAGGACGGCGGTTCCGCGCCCAGGATCATCAAGGTGAAGGGGATGATCGACGCCGTCTCCCAGGGCTGCGAGGCGTTCGAGGCCGCGGGGTACGACTTCCAGAAGTACCTCGCGGACTACGACCCCGCCGTCTGGGGGCACGACAAGCCCGTCAGCGGTGAGCAGGAGGACCTGCGGGCCGCGTCAGCCGCCCAGCAGGACAAGGCCATCAAGGCGAGCGTGCCGGCCAACACGACGATCATCGGCGTGGGCAGGAACTCCGGGATCCTCGGCGGCAGCCTCCAGATCAAGGGCGTCGACAACGTCATCGTCCGCAACCTCACCATCGAGGCCCCGGTCGACTGCTTCCCGCAGTGGGACCCCACCGACGACAACAAGACCGGCGCCTGGAACTCCGAGTACGACGGGGTCGTCGTGTACGGCTCCACCCATGTGTGGATCGACCACAACACACTGACCGATGGCCGGTACCCCGACAGCTCCCTGCCGTCCTACTTCGGCAAGACCTACCAGCAGCACGACGGGCTGGCCGACGTGGTGCGCGGCTCGAACCACGTGACCGTGTCCTGGAACTCGTTCAAGGACCACGACAAGACCATGCTGATCGGCAACAGCGACAGTGCCACCGCCGACGACACGGGCAAGCTGAAGGTCACGCTGCACCACAACCGCTTCGAGGGCATCGTCGAGCGGGCGCCGCGGGTGCGGTTCGGGCAGGTCGACTCGTACAACAACCACTTCGTGGTCACCAAGGGCCAGAAGTGGGGCTACGTCTACGGCATCGGCAAGGAGTCCCGGCTCGTCGCCGAGCACAACGCGTTCACGCTCGCGCAGGGCATCAGCCCGGGGAAGATCCTCAAGAAGTGGAACGAGGCGCCGGTCACCGCGAACGCCAACTACGTCAACGGCAAGGCCGTCGACCTGATCGCCGTGCACAACGCGGAGATCCCCGGGGAGACGCTCCAGTCGGGTGCCGGCTGGAAGCCGAGCCTGCGGGCCGGTGTCGACCCGGCGAAGGCGGTCCCGGGCATCGTCAACGCCGGCGCGGGCGCCGGCCGCGTGCGCTGACCTGACGAGCCCCTCCTGAACCGGCCGGGGCGGCCCGCATCGCACCCCCGCCCCGGGGTGCGCCCGCCCCGGCCCTTCCCCGCCCCGGCCCTTCCCCGCCCCGGCCCTTCCCCGCCCCGCACCATCCGCACCGCGAAGGAGCAGCCGCATGCTCTCGCAACCCCACCGTTCCCTCTCCCGCCGGGGGTTCCTCGTCGCGAGCGCCGCGGCGGGCACCGCCCTCGGCCTCGCCGCCGGCCCCGCGCGGGCCGGTACCCGTCCGCGTCCGTTCGGCCGGTACGGCTCACCGGCCGCCCGCCGTGACCCCAAGACCCTGTACGTCCACCCGGGCGGCGCAGGTGACTTCACCACCGTCAGGGACGCCGTGGCCGCCGCGACCGGGACCGGCCACACCCTGGTCATCGCGCCGGGCGTCTACCGGCAGACCGTCGCCGTCGACCCCGCCCGTACGGAGATGACCTGGATCGGGGCGAGCGAGGACCCCCGAGACGTCGTGATCGTGTACGACAACGCGGCCGGGACCCCCAAGCCCGGCGGCGGCACCCACGGCACCACCGGCTCCGCCACCACCACCGTGCAGGCCGACGGCTTCACCGCCCGCTGGATCACCTTCGCCAACGACTGGCTGCGCGCCGACCACCCCGACATCACCGGCACCCAGGCCGTCGCCCTCAAGGTCCAGGGCGACCGGTCCGCCTTCCACCACTGCCGGTTCCTCGGCCACCAGGACACCCTGTACGCCGACTCCATGGCGCTGGGCACCTTCGCCCGCCAGTACTTCGCGCACTGCTACGCCGAGGGCGATGTCGACTTCGTCTTCGGACGGGCCACCGCCGTCTTCGACCACTGCCACTTCCGCACCCTGAACCGCACCGACCTGCCGGCCGCCCCGTACGGCTTCGTCTTCGCCCCGTCCACGGCCGGAGCCAACCCCCTCGGCTACCTGGTGACCAGGAGCCGCGTCAGCAGCGAGGCCCCCGACGGCCACTACAAGCTGGCCCGGCCCTGGGTGCCCAGCTCCGACACCACGGCCCGCCCGATGCTCACCGTCCGGGACACCTGGCTCGGCCCGGGCATCGACGCGGTCGCGCCCTACACGAACATGGCGAGCGGCCATCCCTGGCAGTCGATGAGGTTCGCCGAGTACCGCAACGCCGGGCCCGGTGCCGTCGTGTCCGTTCCGGAGAACCGGCCCCAGCTCACCCGGGCGCAAGCCGCCTCGCACACCGTGCAGACCTACCTCGGCGACTGGCGACCCTGTGCGTAGGGCCGCGGCGCTCCTTCTCGGCGTGTGCCTGCTCTGGCCGGCTCCCGCTGCCTCCGCCGCCGAACGCGGCCCCGTCGGCTGGGCCTCGACCGGCAGCGGAACCGACGGCGGGGCGGGCGGCAGGACCTGGACGGTGGGCACCCGCGCCGAGCTGAAGCAGGCCCTGGCGAACGACGGCGATCCCACCGCGCCCAAGGTGATCCGGGTCGTCGGCGCCATCTCCGGACACGAGGCAGAAGACGGTTCCCTGCTCGGCGAGCAGGACTACGCGCCCGGCTACGACCTCGGCAAGTACATGTCCTGCTTCGGCGCGGACGGCGCCGCCTGGTCCGACACCCGCTTCGAGTACTGCAAGCGGCAGCGGCAGCTCCGCCAGACCGGCTCGAACAAGGAGAAGGCGCAGATCCAGCTCACCGTGCCGAGCAACACCACGCTGGTGGGCATGGGGCGCGACGCCCGGCTGCTCGGGGTGTTCCTGACCGTCAACACCGGCAGCGACATCATCGTGCGCAACCTCCGGCTGGAGGCACCCGTCGACCACTTCACCGGCTGGTCCCCGGACGACGGCACCCGCGGCAGCTGGAACGCCCGCTTCGACGCGCTGACCGTGATCACCGGCAAGAACATCTGGGTCGACCACTGCACCTTCACCGACGGCCGCTTCCCGGACCGCGAGGCCCCCCTCGGCTTCCATGGCGAGCGCGTCCAGCGGCACGACGGGCTGCTGGACATCGAGGACGGCTCCGACTTCGTCACCGTCTCCGACAGCCGGTTCGACGACCACGACAAGGCGATCCTCATCGGCTCGGGCGACGGGCGGGGCGACCGGGACCGGGGGCATCTCAAGGTGACCTTCGCCCGCAACCTGTTCAGCGGCATCGTGCAGCGCGCCCCGCGCGTCCGCTTCGGGCAGGTGCACGTCGTCAACAACGTCCACCGGGGGCGGTCGCCGCTCTACGCCCTGGGCGTCGGAGTGGAGTCCGCGATCTTCTCCGAGCGCAACGTCTTCCGCTACCCGGGCGGCCTGCCGTCCGCCGCCGTCGCGGACTACGGCGGAGAGCGGTTCCGTGACACCGGCTCGTGGTTCAACGGCCGGCCCGCCCGGCTGAACGACGTGGCGAGCGGTCTCGGCCTCGGGAGCGACGTCGGCTGGGACCCGGCCGACGTCTACGACTACCGCGCCCTCACGTCCCCGGCGGCGGTCGAGCGGTACGTGCTGCGGCACGCCGGAGCCGGGAGGCCGTATGGACGCCCATGAGCCGCTCGGACGGCGGACCTTCGTCGTCGGGGCGGGGTCGGCGCTGCTGGCCGGAGGAGCGGTGAGCGGGGCGGAGGCCGCGGTCGTGGACGGGCCGCTGCCCGACTTCCACCCGGCCCTGAAGGACGCCCTGACCTTCCCGCTCGCCTGGGGCAGGTCCCCGATCCGCGACTTCCGCGTCTGGCGGCGTACCGCCCGGGCCGCGGTCGAGGAGCACCTCCTCGTGGAGCGGCAGGGCCGGGTGCCGTTCGCGCCGGAGTACACCGGGCGGGGCCACACGCGGGACTACTCGCGCGAGCTGGTGACCGTGTCCCTCACCCGGTACGAGCGGGTGCGCGGCGCCCTGCTCACCCCGCACGGCGACGGGCCCTTCCCCGCCGTGCTGCTCCTGCACGACCACGGATCCAGGTTCGACATCGGGAAGGAGAAGCTCGTCCGGCCCTGGTACGACGACACACGTCTCGCCTCAGCCAGGGCGTGGGCGGACAAGTACTTCAGCGGGCGGTTCGTCGGCGACGAACTGGCCCGGCGGGGTTATGTGGTGCTGTGCCTCGACGCCCTCGGCTGGGGTGACCGGGGCCCGCTCACCTACGACCAGCAGCAGGCGCTGGCGGCCAACTTCTACAACCTCGGCTCCTCGCTCGCCGGGCTCATGGCCAGGGAGGACCAGCGGGCCGCCGCCTTCCTGGCGGGACTGGACCGGGTGGACGCCCGGCGGGTCGCGGCCGTCGGCTTCTCCATGGGCGCCTACCGCGCCTGGCAGACCGCCGCCCTCAGCGACCACATCGCGGCCGCCGCGAGCGTGTGCTGGATGACCGGCCTGAAGGAGATGATGGTGCCCGGCAACAACACGCTGCGCGGGCAGTCGGCGTTCCACATGCTCCACCCGGGGCTCGCCCGGCATCTCGACATCCCCGACGTGGCGAGCATCGCCGCCCCCCGGCCGATGCTGTTCATGAACGGCGGGCTCGACACGCTCTTCCCCGCCGAGGGCGTACGGGTCGCCTACGACAAGCTGCGTGCCGTCTGGCGCTCGCGCCATGCGGAGGAGCGGATACGGCTGAAGACGTGGCCGGAGCTCGGCCACGTCTTCACCCACGCGATGCAGGACGAGGTCGTCAGCTGGCTCGACGACGTCCTGTGAGGCTCACCGCCGTACCGGCTCGACGCCCTCCAGCGTCGGCACCACCGGCTTGATCGTGCCGTCGGCCGCGAACTCCATGCGGTCGACGGTGGTCTCGCGGTGCATGCCGTCGCCGCCCGGCAGGCCGGGGCCGTTGAGGGCGAAGCGGTGGTAGACCATGTACCAGTCGTCGGTGCCGGGCGTGTTCACCACGGAGTGGTGGCCGGTGCCGAGGATGCCGTACTCAGGCCGCTTCTCAAGGATCGTCCCGCGCTTGGTCCACGGGCCGAGCGGGGACGGTCCGGTCGCGTACGCCACGTGGTAGTTCTCGCTGCGGGTGTCGTCCTCCGACCACATGAAGTAGTACGTGCCCTTCCGCTTGATCACGAAGGAGCCCTCGCGGAAGTTGTCCGGGGTGATGTCCTTCACCTTCGACGCGTCGAAGGACACCATGTCGTCGTTGAGCGGCACCACGTACCCGTGCCCGTTGCCCCAGTACAGGTACGCCTGACCGTCGTCGTCCGTGTAGACCGCCGGGTCGATCATCTGGCCCTTGAGCGCACCGCCCTTGGCGACCAGCGGCTTGCCGAGCGCGTCCTTGAAGGGGCCGGCGGGGGAGTCGGCCACCGCCACGCCGATCTGCTGCTCGGCGCAGAAGTAGAAGTAGTACTTGCCGTTCCGCTCGGCGATCGCGGGCGCCCAGGCGTTCTTGTCGGCCCAGCTCACGTCAGGACCGAGGTCGACGATGACGCCGTGGTCCTTCCAGTTGACCAGGTCCTTCGACGAGTACGCCTTGAACTTGGTGCCGCTCCAGCCCTGGAAGCCGTCCGTCGTCGGGTAGATCCAGTATCTGCCGTTGAGATAGTGCACGTCGGGGTCGGCGTTCAGGCCGGGGAGCAGCGGGCTGCGGGTGCGGACCGCCTCGACCGTCCAGGTGCGCTTCGTCCCGTCGGCGGCCGTCACGGTGTACTTCTGCGGCTTGCGGAAGTCGCGGCGGGTACCGGACTTCGGGCTCAGCGTGGCACCCTCACCCACCCAGAGCTTCGGGGCGAGGCCCCGCAGGTCGGCCTTGGGCTCCATCGGCAGCACGACCTTCGAGGCGCTGTCCGTGACGATGGAGTAGCCCTTCTGCCGCTCGGCCGTCGCGTCCACCACCGAGGTGGAGGTGGACGGGTAGGCCGCCAGCAGCCGGTCGTACTCCTTCTGCGTCACCGGGAGCACCGTGCCGTGCCGGGGGCTCGCCGGGAGCTGGTAGTTCGTGGACGGGGTCCACTTGCCCGAGGCCAGGTCGGTGGTCTCGAACGGCAGATAGCCACGGCCGCCGTACTCGTCGATGAACAGGTACCACTTCTTCTCGGTGTTCGACTTGAACACCGTCGGGCCCTCACCGCGGTCCATCGCGCCCTTGCCGATGCAGTCGGCCACGAAGTCGTACTTCGTCGAGGTCAGGGAGGCCGACTTCTCGCCGGTGATGAACTTCGAGCAGGGGCTGGAGGACGTGGGGTCCCGCTCGTCCTTGGTGTAGCGGTAGTACTCGTCCT
Organism: Streptomyces sp. NPDC044719; assembly: GCF_056433405.1. Classification (NCBI taxonomy): domain Bacteria; kingdom Bacillati; phylum Actinomycetota; class Actinomycetes; order Kitasatosporales; family Streptomycetaceae; genus Streptomyces; species Streptomyces sp. NPDC044719. Next base: position 100,677 of record NZ_JBWKHE010000005.1, on the reverse strand, counting down.
TGTACTTCACGACCGTGGAGTCGATGACCGAGTAGCCGGGGTCGTTCCAGACCTTCGGCTCGCTGAAGGTGCGGAAGTCCTTCGTGGTCGCGTACATCATCTTGTTGTACGTGTCGCCCTTGTGGTCCGGGTCGTCCGCCGCGTACAGCTTCGACGCCCAGAAGACGACGTACTCACCGAGCTTGTCGTCCCAGTAGGCCTCCGGCGCCCAGGTGTTGCCCGCGGTGTCGGGGGAGACCTTCACCAGGCGCTGGTCGGTCCAGTTGACCAGGTCGGTGGACTCCCAGACCATGATCGACTTGCTGCCGTGCCGCTGGACGTCGTCCCAGCTCCCGCTGGAGTTCTGGTACATCCTGAGGTCGGTGGCGATCAGGAAGAACTTGTCGCCCTTCGGGGAGCGGATCACGAACGGGTCGCGCAGCCCCTTCTCGCCGATCGTCGACGTCAGGACCGGCTTGCCGGCGTTCAGCTCACGCCAGTGCAGCGCGTCGTTGCCCCGGCTCAGGGCATAGCGGATCTGCTCGCCGTCGGCGGTGCCCTCACCCGTGAAGTAGGCGAAGAGATAGCCGGCGTACTTGGATTGCTTCACGGGTGGTGCTCCGGGGTCTGCGGTGCTGGGCGGCGCCGTGAGGAGGGTCAGGAGAAGTCCGGTCAGGGCCAGGAACGGAAGCAGAAGCGTGCGGGGGCGCATGACACTTCCTGTCGGAGTGTGGGGGATTCTGTTGGGTAATGGCCTTCGGAGTTTCACCGGACGGGTGCAGTGCGTCAACGGGTGTGCATGAGGCCGGTGGTTCCGAAAGTTTCGGAACCCGGGCCCGCCTGTGCACGTGATGGCGGCAACCCTTTCCCGGCGCGGCGGCGACAGCTGGGCGGAAACGGATCGGAGCGGGCCCCTCCGAACCGCTTCCGTCCTTCATCCCCCAGGAAAGGAACGCTCCGTGCTGCACAGCACCGGACGCCACCGCAGGACCCGCACGCTCACCATCGCCGCGGCCGTGGCCGTCGCCGCGGGGGCGGGCGGCGTCTACCTCGGGCTGTCGAGCGGCGGCGCGCAGGCCGCCTCGGCGGCGGTCACCGTCTCCACCGCGGCCCAGCTCGAAGCGGCCGTGAAGAACGCCACCGCCGGCACCGTCATCCAGATCCGCGGCGGCACCTACTACCCGGCCGCCACCCTCAAGTCCACGGCGAACGGCACGAGTTCGGCGCGCATCACCCTCCGGCCCCACGGCAGCGAGAAGGTGCGCATCGACGGCTCCAAGCTGCCTGCCGGCTCCTGGCTGGCCGGCCTCTACGGCGACTACTGGACCGTCCAGGACCTGGCCTTCGTCAACGCCCCCGCCCAGGGCTTCGTCGCCACGTCCTCGGCCGGCGGCGTGTTCAGGAACCTGGTCACCGCCGGCAACGGCGACTCCGGCTTCACCCTGCGCGGCGACGGCACCACCGGCAACCTCGTGCAGAACCTGGACAGCCACGGCAACTACGACCCGGCAGGACACGGCCAGAACGCCGACGGCATCGCCGTGAAGTTCGGCTCCGGGACGGGCAACCGGATCACCGGCGCCCGGCTGTACGACAACTCCGACGACGGCCTCGACCTGTGGCAGTTCTCCTCACCGGTCACCCTCGAGCACTCCTGGGCCTTCGGCAACGGCGAGAACCGCTGGAACGACCCGGCCTTCGAGGGCAACGGCAACGGCTTCAAACTGGGTGGCGGGGGCGCCTCCGCCGCCCACGTCGTCAACAACAACGCGGCCTGGGACAACACGCTGCACGGCTTCACCGAGAACTCCAACACCGGCGCCATCGCCCTGAACCGCAACACCGCGTACGCCAACGCCCAGAACGGCTTCTACTTCGCCACCGGCAAGGTCCGCCTCGGCAAGAACCTCGCCGTCCAGGACAAGGGCGGCCCGGTGAAGCGGGGTTCCTCGACGGACTCCGCCGGCAACAACTGGGACAGCGGCGTCGCCACCCCGCCCTTCAGGTCGACCGACGCGGCCGGTGCGTACGCGGCACGCCAGGCGGACGGCTCCCTCCCCGCGACGACGTTCCTGACGACCGGCTCCACGGCCATCGGCTCGACCATGGACTAGCGCCGTGTCTCCTCGGCGGGTCGGTCACCTCACGGGCAGGTGTCCATCCAGCGGGTGACCAGGGAGGTGTCGTTCTTGTCGGCGTCACGAGCGGGACCGCACAGGAACGGGCTGAAGCGGGTGTCGGCACGCAGCCAGAGGCTGAAGAACGACACGATCCACTTGCCCTGCTTGGCCTTGTCGCCGTAGCCCGTCATCGGGCAGAGGTGGTCGCCCGGTACCTCGATGTACAGCTTCTCCGCCCGGGACATGGAGTTGTACCAGGGCACCGCGAAGGTGTCGCCGTGGGCGACGGGGTCGCTCTGACAGGTCAGGAAGAAGGTGGGCTCGGTGACCGAGGAGAAGTTTCCGTTCGGGTGGTACGGGGCGGTCGGTACGCCCGCCCGGAAGCGCGGGTCGTCCCGGAGGGCCGCCATGACGCCCCCGCCGCCCATCGAGTGACCGGCCGCGCCCAGGGTGCCGTTGAGCTTCCCCGACAGCGGGTTGCCGGGGGTTTTGCCGAGCGTGAGCAACTGGGTGCCGGCGGCGCTGATCTGGCGGCCGCGCGATTCGGGATCGTCGGTGAGCGTCTTCGTTCCGACATTGATGACGACGAAGCCCCAGGAAGCGAGGCGAGGTGCCAGCCACCGCAGGTTCTGCTGGGTGCCCTGGTAGCCCGGCATCAGCACGACGCCCGGATACGAGCCCTTGGCCGTGGGATACGTGACCGTGCCCGAGCCGTACCCGCTCGGGCGGGGAACGGTGTAGGTGGCGGTGGTCAGCGGCCCGTCGGCGGCCTCCAGGGAGGCGGTCGTCGGGCCCGGGATGCCGACGGCGGTCGCCGGCGCGGCGGTGGCCGTGAGCAGGGTCAGCGCCACGCCGATGGTGGTCGCCCAGGTGATCAGCGCCGTCATGGGACGGGACCGGGTCCGTAACGGCGCGCTGGTGCCGGTGGAACGACTGCAGGAACGCATTGCTCTACCTCCGGAAAGCGATGAGAGCGGCACGGCTAGCGGGACTGCGCGAAGAGCCAGTCGATGACCACGTCGTTCTCGTACGTCTGGGCCCATGACAGGTGGGGGTTCACCGGTGTCGTTCCGGCCGTGTAGCTCGTGAACAGCACGTGGCTGCGCGTGGCCCGGGCCTGCCGTAGGAGGGCCCGCGACCGGGCCTCGAACTGTGCCTTCGGCAGGTCGTTGGCCCACTCCCCACGGGTGACCCGCGCACCGGCGGTCTCCAGCGCGTTCATCAGGGTCCAGGTGCCGGGGTTGCCGAACCGGCCCTCCCGGTAGGGGACGACCGGGTCGTCGACCGAGTGGTCGGCCCAGATCGGGATGTGCGTGACCCTGTCCATGGCGGCCGCTTCGCCCCAGCCGGCCGTGGGCAGGGCGGCGGCGAACACGTCGGGTCGCTCGGCCAGCAGGCTGTAGATGCCGCGCCCGCCGGAAGACAGGCCGACCAGATAGAGCCGGCCGGTGTCCACCTGGCCCGAGTGCTCGCGCACGAAGGTGTCGATGAGTTCGATCAGCGCGGCCTGGACCTTCGCGTCGGTCCAGTCCGTGCCGTCGGGTCCGTCCATGGGACGGGGCAGGGGGATCTGCGGAGAGAGGACGAAGGCGGGGTTGCGCCGTTGTCGTTCCGGTTTGGCGAACGTGACCGCGATCCGGTTGGACGTCAGCTGGGTCATGTTGTTGTCCGCGACTTCGCCACCGCCGTGCAGGGTGACAACGAGCGGGTACCGGGTACGGGTCTGCGGGTTCCGTAGGAATCCCGCGGGCCGGTACAGCCGGAAGTCCAGTTCGAAGCCTGCGGAGTCGGTGAAGGAACCGGCGGCGAAGTCGTCGGCCACGGGAGTGATGACGTCGTTGTTCCGGTGCGCGAACGGACCGGCTTTCAGGACCGGTTCACCCGTCGGGGTGCGCACGTCCGCCACCTGTCTGACGCAGTAGGCGCGGTCGAGCGGAAGGGGATCGGTGGTGCCGACCGCCCTTGCGTTGGCGTCGTTCGGATCGAGCTCGATGATCAGACGGTCCCCCGGTCGTCCGGGGTGGGAGCGGTCGTCCACCGCGGCCGAGGTGTGGGAGTAGACCCGGGTCACCGTACGAGCCGCTGTCTTTCCGCCCACGGTGGCCTGCACCTGGAAGGCGGTGGGCGGGACCGTCCCGCCGCGTAAGTCGATGTGGTGCGCGTACTGGACGGCGACCGCTGTCACCAGCCAGTTGTTCCTCGGTGTCACCTGCGTGAGGAGGTCCGTCCGCAGGACCGGGTTGGGTCCTGAGGCCGCTTGCCGTCCTTCGGAAGGGGCTGCCGTGGCCGACGTGCTCACGGTCGGCGCCGCGACCGCACCTGCGGTGACGGCGAGCACCGTACGTCTGGGGATCGATCTCATGGTTCCTCGTCTCGGTCGTCGAGCTGGAGGGCGGGCCGAGGTAGTACGGGAGGTGCGGTATTACGCGAGAGTTTCGGAGCACCACCGGATCCCTGTCCAGCATCAAACCGAGATCTGTCCATGCGATACGCGCATCAATGCGGAGGTACGACGACGCCCCCGCCGGTTCGCACCGGCGGGGGCGTCCTGCCGACCGGCCGAGGGGGGCTCGGCCAGTACCGTCCGACCGTCCGGAGGGGGGCTCCGGAGGGCCGGGTGCCGAAGGTCCGACTGGGGGCCCGGACGTCCGGCGTCCGGTCGGCCCAAGGGGGGATCAGGGCCGGCCGGGGTCACCTGAGGTGGGTCCTCACTGGTAGCTGATGTCGGAGGCCTTGAACTTGCAGGTCTTGCCGTCCGGCCCGGGCGGGGTCAGCTCCTTGGGCTCCTTGCCGGTGTTGTTGCCCGTGAAGCGCACACACGTCTTGATCTTCTTCTTGCTGTCGCCGTGGATGCGGATCTTCGACAGCGTGGCCGTGTCGCCGTAGTTCTCGTTCACGCCGACGATCGAGTTCATCGGCGCCGTCACGTCGATGTCGTTGAGCACGACCGTGCGCTTGTACTGCGTCCCGCAGTTGCCGCAGGAACGGACCAGCTTTCCGGCGTTCTGCACCTGGAATCCGGACACGTTCAGCGTGCCGGCGCCGTTGAACTGCAGCACCTTGTCGTCGGCGTTCTTCGCGCCGCCGCCGATCACCTTGTACACCGCCGAGGCGGACTTGCCCTTGAAGCTGGCCGCGTCCTCGCCGACGTCCAGCCACCACACGTTCTGCAGCGTGCAACTTCCCTTGCAGTGCACGCCGTCCGCGGCCGGGGTGCCGATGATGACGTTCTTCAGGGTGGCACCGTCCGCCAGCTCGAAGAGAGGCTTCTGGCCCTCGTCCTGGCTGTCGCCGCCGAGCGCGCCGCTGCCGTAGAACTTCTTCATCCCGCCGTCGCGGACACCGGAGACCGGGATGGTCTTGGACACGGGCTCGCTGCCCTTGTCGGCGGGCCAGGGGGACGCCGCGCTGGCGGTGGAGAGCATCGACGTGGTGGCGAAGGCGGCTCCCGCGATACCGAACGCCGACAGCCCGGCGATCACGGCCCGCCGCTTGGTGACCCGGCGGCGGTGGCGGACGCGCTGTTCTGCTGGTGCAGTCATGTACCGATTCCTCGAATGGGGGGTGACTCTTTGCGCGTAGTGGTGGTCACCGGTGAGGAAAGGGTTGCCGCGTCTTCAGAACATTTTCACGCGGGACCTACGAGTCGTCGCCTTCGTCGTCCGCGTCGTCCACGGCCGCGAAGCCGCCGCCCACCGACAGCCGGTCCGGTCCCGCGGCCGCCGTCACCGTGTAGCGGTCGGCGCCCGCGTCACGCCCCCCGCGGTCGTGGTCGAACTGGCCTGCGAACACCCACTCGCCCGCCGGGACCTTCCGGCCCTCCTTGAGGGTCCAGGTGTAGACGAGGGAGCCGTCCCGCTCGCCGACCGTGAGGGTGAAGTCGTTCTCGGGCAGTGACCGCCAGGCGCCGGCGTCGGAGACCCCGCCGGTCTGGGCGACGCTCAACCGCACCGTCAGCGCGGTCAGTTCCTCGCGGGTCTTGATCGTGATGTTGCTCTGCGCCCAGAAGTCGTTGCTGTGCGGGTCGACCGAGCCGTCCGACCACAGCGGCCCGTCCGCGGTGGCGGCGGGCGGCCGCGCGCTGACCGGGGCGCTCGGCTTCCCAGAGGGCGGCGGGGCGGACTCGCGGCGCTCCGGCGAGGAGGTCGGCGTGGGATCCACCGGTGGCGCGGGGGCCCGGCTCGTCGCCTCCGGCGACGGTGTGGGCGTCGGAGACGTCGCCACCTCCTGCTGCTGCGGGGCGGTCTCGTCCTTCACCGCGGACGCCACCGCGTAACCGCCCACCGCCAGCACGCCCGCCACCGCGGCGGTCGCCCCGGCCACCCGCATCCAGCCGAACACCGGCGGACGCGTGGCCCGGTGCGCGGACTCGGCCGGACCGGCCATGCCGCGCTCGACCCGGGCCAGGATGCTCTCCCGGTCGGGTTCGTGCCCCCCGGCCGCCTCGTGCAGCCGGGCGCGCAGTTCCTCGTGCACGTCCCGCCGGACGGTCATCGGTCCCTCCCTCCGCCCTCGCCGGTGCGCAAGCCCTCAACGGCCGGCGCACAACGGGGCGCGCCCAGCGTCGCGTGCATCCGCTGCGGCACTCCCTGTGTGCCCAGCAACCGCTGGAGTTCGGCCATTCCCTTCGAGGTCTGGCTCTTCACCGTACCCACCGAGACGCCCAGGGCGAGCGCGGTGTCCTTCTCCGACAGGTCGAAGGCGTGCCGCAGGACCACACAGGCCCGCTTGCGGAACGGCAGCCGGCGCAACGCCTCCTGGACGTCGACCACGCCCGCGACGTCCGGGTTCTCGGTGTTCTCCTCGCGCTGCGACCAGAACAGCGCGATGCGCCGCCGCTCGCGCACCGCGCTGCGGATGCGGGTGCGGGCCAGGTTGGCGACCACACCGCGGGCGTACGCCGCCGGATGGTCGGCGGCGCGTACCCGGTCCCAGCGGTGCCACAGCGCCAGTAACGCGTCCGCCGCCAGGTCGTCGGCGGTGTCCGACTCGCCCGTCAGCAGGTAGGCCAGGCGGGACAGTTCGGCGTAGTGGCGCTCGAAGAAGGCGTGGAACTCCACGGAGGCGGCGTCGTCGACGACTGTGCCCACGGGCGACCTCTCCTCGCAGCGGCTTCGGGCGCTCCCGGACGGGGGCCCCTGTGCGTGTCATGTAGATGACATGTGATCATCCGGGGGAGGCCCGGACGAGATCGGGAAGCGTAGCAGCGTTCGTCAGGATGGTTCGTACGGAGCTTCGAACGGCGTATGGCGGGCCGGACTTCGATTCCGTAACACGAAGAAAACCTGAACGTGGTTCAACACGAGGAAAATCCAGCCAGCACCCGCACACCGATCACCCAGGCATCAAGGAGCACTCGTCATGTCCGAATCGCAGAAGGTGGCCGACCGGTCCGACGCCGCACCACCACCGGTGAACAGCGTCGACCGGTTCTTCAAGATCTCCGAGCGGGGATCCACCTTCGGCCGTGAGATCCGCGGCGGCTTCGCCACGTTCTTCACGATGGCCTACATCCTTGTCCTGAATCCCATCATCCTGGGCAGCGCGAAGGACAAGTTCGGGCACCAGCTGGACGCCGTCCAACTCACCACCGCCACCGCCCTGGTGGCCGCGGTCATGACGATCATCATGGGCGTGGGCGGCAATCTGCCCCTCGCGCTGGCCGCCGGACTCGGCCTGAACGCCGTGGTCGCCTTCCAGATCGCCCCGCTGATGAGCTGGGACGACGCGATGGGCCTGATCGTCCTCGAAGGCCTGCTGATCTGCGTGCTGGTGGTGACCGGTCTGCGCGAGGCCGTCATGCACGCCATACCCCAACCGCTCAAGCAGGCGATCAGCGTCGGCATCGGCCTGTTCATCGCCTTCATCGGCTTCGTCGACGCCGGGTTCGTCAGCCGCATCCCGGACGCCGCGAACACCACCGTGCCCGTTCAGCTCGGCGGCACCGGCACCCTCGCCGGCTGGCCGATGCTCGTCTTCTGTCTCGGCGTGCTGCTGACGATCGGCCTGCTCGCCCGGAAGGTCAAGGGCGCCATCCTCATCAGCATCGTCGGCATGACGGCGGTGGCCCTGGTGATCAACTCCCTCGCCGACATCAAGACCTGGGGCCTGACCACACCGTCCTGGCCCGGCAACCTCGTCGACACTCCCGACTTCGGACTCATCGGCGACTTCGACCTGTTCGGCGCGTTCAGCGCCCCCGGCGTCGGCGTCATCACGGTCGTCCTGCTGATCTTCACCCTGATCCTGTCCGACTTCTTCGACACCATGGGCACCGTCGTCGGCGTCAGCGCCGAGGCGGGTCTGCTGGACGAGGAGGGCAAGGTCCCGAACCTCGGCCGGGTGCTGCTGATCGACGGTGCCGCGGCGGTCGCGGGCGGCGCGGCCTCCGCCTCCTCGGCGACCTCCTACATCGAGTCGGCGGCCGGCGTCGGCGAGGGCTCGCGCACCGGCTTCTCCAACCTCGTCACCGGCGGCCTGTTCGGCCTCGCACTGTTCCTGACCCCGCTGCTCACCATCGTCCCGCTCCAGGCGGCAGCCCCGGCCCTGGTCGCCGTCGGCTTCCTGATGATGACCCAGGTCAAGCACATCGACTGGGACCGCTACGACATCGCCATCCCCGCGTTCCTCACCATCGCCGTGATGCCGTTCACCTACTCCATCACCAACGGCATCGGCGCCGGCTTCCTCGCCTACGTCGTCATCAAGACCGTGCTCGGCAAGGCCAAGGAGGTCCACTGGCTGCTGTGGGGGACCTCGGCGCTGTTCCTCGTGTACTTCGCGATCGACCCCATCGAGCAGCTGCTCGGAGCCAAGTGACGTCTGGGTCAAGGCGAAGGGCCGCCCCCGGGGGGAAGGGGGCGGCCCATCTGTCTGTAGAGACGGCTTTCACATGGCGAAGGTTCAGTCGGAGGATCAGTCCTTGAGCGCCGCTTCCATCATCGCCCTGGCGACCGGCGCCGCCAGGCCGTTGCCGCTGACCTCCGAGCGGGCGGCGTTCGACTGCTCGACCATGACCGCCACGGCGACCTCCTTGCCCGACGAGCCGGACTTCCCGTAGGAGGTGAACCAGGCGTACGGCACCTGGCTGTTGTTCTCGCCGTGCTGCGCCGTACCCGTCTTTCCGCCCACGGTCGCGCCCGCGATCTGGGCGTTCGAACCAGTGCCCTTGTCCACGACCGTCTGCATCGCCGACTGCAACTGCTCGGCGGTCGAGGAGCTGACGATCTCCTTCGAGTCCGCCTCGTCGTCGTAGTCCTGCAGCACATCACCGCCGCTGTTGGTGATCTGCGACACCATGTGCGGCGAGACCAGCTTGCCGCCGTTGGCGATGGCCGCCGACACCATGGCCATCTGCAGCGGGGTCGCGGTGACATCGAACTGGCCGATGCCCGTCAGAGCGGTCTGCGACGGGTACATGTCCGAGGGGTACACGCTCGTGTAGGCCCGGACCGGCACATCCAGCTGGTCGTCGTTGAAGCCGAACTTCTCCGCCATCGCCTTCACCTTGTCCTGGCCCAGATGGACGGCCATCTTCGCGAAGACGTTGTTGCACGAGTACTGCAACGCCGTACGGATCGTGGCGTTCGTGCAGGGCGCGCTCGGGTTCTCGTTCGACAGCTCCTTGCTGGTGCCCGGCAGCGTGTACGGGTCCGGGCTGTCGGTCTTGTCGTCGACCGACTCGTACAGCCCGTCCTCCAGCGCCGCCGCGGCCACGACCAGCTTGAACGTCGAGCCGGGCGGCAGCGGCTGCCGCAGGGCGCGGTTGGTCAGCGGCTTCTCCGGGTCGCTCGTCAGCTTCTTCCAGGCCACCCCCGCGGTGTTGGCGTCCGTCAGCGACGAGGGGTCGTACGACGGCGTCGACACGACCGCGAGGATCTTCCCGGTCTTGGGGTCGATGGCGACGGCGCCGCCCTTCTTGTCGCCGAGCGCGTCGATCCCCGCCTTCTGCACGTCCGGGTCGATCGTGGTGACCACGTTGCCCGGTTCGGCCCGCTGGTTGGTGACGGTGTCCATCACCGACTTCAGACGGTTGTCCGTGCCGTTCAGGAGGTCGGTGTAGATGCCCTCCAGCTGGGTCGGCGCATAGGCCTGCGAGGCGTAGCCCGTCACCGCCGCGTACCGCTCACCGTCCGTGTACGTGCGCTTGTACTTGAGGTCGCCTGTCTTCGTCTTGGCCGAGCCGGTGACCGACCGGCCGCCCACGATGATGTTCCCGAGCGGCGCCGAGTACGTCTCGATGGCGTTCCGCCGGTTGTCCTTGTCGTCTGCGAGCGCCTGGCCGTCGTAGAACTGCACCCAGGTCGCCCTGACCAGCAGAGCGAACACCAGCAGCAGCGCGAAGACCGATGCGCGCCTGATCGTCTTGTTCATCCCGAACATGAGGACGAGCCAGGAGGGGTGGATCGTTCCCGCCCGTCCGTTTTCTCATCCGGCGTTCAGAAAGCCCGCCTCGTACGCCGCGATGACCGCCTGCGTACGGTCCCGGGTGCCCGTCTTGGCCAGGACCGCGGCCACGTGCGATTTCACGGTGGCGGGGCCGACCTCCATCCGGCGGGCGATCTCCGCGTTGGTCAGCCCGGCGGCCATGTGCCGCAGGACCTCCCGCTCGCGTCCGGTGAGCTTCGCCACCCACGCGGGCGGCGCGGGGTGGGCGCGTGCGTGCTCGGTCGCGAGGGTGCGGACGGCCGCCGGGAACAGCAGGCTGTCGCTGCGCGCCACCAGCCGGACCGCCTGCACGAGCGCGTCGGCGTCCGCCCGCTTCAGCAGGAACCCGGCGGCTCCGGCGCGCAGCGCGTCGTACACGTACGAGTCGTTCTCGAAGGTCGTCACGACGACGATCCGGGGCGGCTCGTCCAGCGTGGCCAGGATCTGCTCGGTGGCGCGGATGCCGTCGATCTCCGGCATACGGACGTCCATCAGGACGACGTCCGGCCGCAGGTCCCGTACGACCGACACGGCCTCGGCACCGGTGGCCGCCTCGCCCACCACTTCCAGGTCCGGCTCGGCGGAGAGGATGGCGCGCAGCGCGGTGCGCACCATGCGCTCGTCGTCGGCGAGGACGACACGGACGGTTGCCGGGCGGGTCATGCGGGTCCCTTCGTCGCGGGCCTTCGTACGGGCCGTCATGCGGGCCCCTTCATCGGCAGGCGTACGCGCAGCCGCCAGGTCTGCGCGGAGGCAGGTCCGGCCGTCGACGTCCCGCCCAGCAGCCTGGCCCGGTCCGCGATGCCGCGCAGCCCGTGGCCGCCGCCGGGCCGGGAGGGCGCGGGGCCGGTCACCGGATTCTCCACGGCGATCTCCAGCTCCCCGTCCGCCACCGCGATCCGCACGTCCACGGCGACCCGGTGGCCGGCGTGCCTGAGGGCGTTGCTCAGCCCCTCCTGCACGATGCGATAGGCCTCGCGGGACAGCAGCGGAGGCAGTGCCTCCGGGTCGGCGCCGATCGTGGCCGTCACCCGGGCCCCGCCCGCCCGGGTACGGGACAGCAGGCCGTCGAGGTCACCGGCGAGGGTGGGCGCCGGGGCCGTGCCGGGTCCGTCGCCCTCGCGCAACACACCCAGCACGGCGTCGAGTTCGCCGATGGTACGCCGGGTCGTGTCCTCGATCGCGGTGAGGGCCTCACGCACGAACTCCGGGTCGGAGTCGAGGACCCGGCGGGCCGCGCTCGCCTGGAGGGTGACCGCGCTCAGCGCGTGGCCGACCGAGTCGTGCAGCTCCCGCGCCAGCCGGTTGCGTACGGCGAGGTCGGCGGCGCGGGCCTCGGCAGCGGCCAGCCGGCCCTCGGGAGACGGGCCGAGCAGGTCGGGCGCCCAGCGGGCCAGCAGCGCACCGCACCCGGCCGCGCAGCCCGCGAGGGCGACCAGCACGGCCGCGCCCGCTACCGGCGCGAACGCCAGAACCCAGGCGTGGTCGAGGACTTCGGGCACCCCGAGCCTGGTGTCGCGCAGTCCCGCGAGGAGCGGCAGCACGATCAGCACGGCGGCGAACGGCGGCACGGCCAGCGACATCCCCGCGATGATCCCGCCCACTCCGAGATGGAGCGTGAACCAGGCCGCCGTACGCCCCTTCTCGCCCCGCGTCCCGGCCGGTCCGAAGGCGAGCCGGTCCGCGTCGACACCGCACAGCCAGCGCACGGCGGCGGCCTCCAGCGGCCGGGTCAGCGGGAAGACGGACGTGACGGCGGCGATCGGCAGCCCCACCCCGAACGAGGCGAGCTGGAGGGGAAAGGAGCTGAAGACGTCCGTGGAGCCGGTCGCCGGGCCGATGATCACCGAGCCGACCAGCACGTACGGCATGGCGAGCGCGCCGCCGAGGATCAGATGGATCCAGCGCAGTCGGGCCCGCCGGCCGAACAGAAGCCGGGCGGCCTGTCTCACGCGGCCCGCCGTGCGGCCCCGGCCGAGCGCTCCGCGAAGTAGTAGACGCCGATGGCGGCGACGAGGAAGCCGACGAGCATCTGCCCAGCGTAGGCGAGGCTCATCAACGGCGTCGCACGGTCGGCGAGATCCTCCACACCGCCGAGCGAGGCCAGCGACAGCCAGCCGCCCCAGCAGGCCACGGCACCCGAGCCGACCCAGGCGAGCCCGAGCGGCACCGCCACGGGCAGGGCCCGGCCGCGCCGGAACGCCAGCAGGAAGCCGCCGGCGACGGCCGCGACGAGGAACAGCACGTACACGGCCTCCAGGACGTAGAAGTCGGCGGTGCGGTCCGCCGCCCGGCCCCCGCTGAGCCCGGCGGTGACACCGCAGGCCCACAGCAGGTGGAGAGAGAGCGGCAACAGGGCGAGCACGGCGGCCGCGACGGCCAGGGCGCGGTGGGCGGGCCCGACGACTCCGACGGGCAGCTCCCACACCCGGCCGCGCCACACATGCCCCCAGCGGTCACGGGCGTAGAGCACGAACAGGGTACCCAGAGCGAGCCCTTGGAGGATGAACCCGGTGTACACCACGGTGAACACCCAGGCGCGGAGGAAGGAGTCATGGCCCTGGTCCGGCGCCGCTCCGCTGCCGAACGCCTTCACGACCAGCTGCGCCGGGAACCCGGTCATGATCGGCGCGAGCAGCCCGGTGGCGACCCACACGGGGAACGCCAGCAGCCACGCGGGCACCTTCAGGCCCCACGGCCGGGTCAGCACCAGCGCCAGCACGATCACCGCGCTGTCCAGCAGCACGGAGAGACCGTTGATCACGGCCATCCCGACACGGTCGTCGAGCAGGGCGCTCCCCTCGGGGATGCCGATGTGGCTTCCGGCGATCCAGGCGGCCTTGAGCCCCAGGTACGGCAGGCAGGAGAGGACGGCGACGGCACGCAGGATCCGCCGGGGGCGGCTCGAACGGACGGCGGGGCGGGGAGCGGCGAGGGGAGTGATCGACTGCGTCATGCGATCAGGCTCCCGCGCGGGAGGCGGACGGCACGTCCTGCGGGGCGACGATCCGCCTCCGCCGGACGGGGGAGATCCGCGGGGAGGGTTCTCAGCCCTCCAGGAGCAGCACCGTCTCGTCGATCTCGGCATCCCGGGCCTGGGCGTACCCCCTGGCCGACGCCACGGCACGGAACCCGCACTTCTCCAGGACACGCAGCGACCCCACGTTGTCCGAAGCCGCCCGTGCGTAGAGGGGGAGTTCGTCCACCTCCGTCACCAGCGCCCGCAGGGCCTCGGTGGCGATGCCCTTCCCCCAGTACGCGCGGTCGATCCAGTACGTCACCTCGCGCTCGCCCGGCTCCCCGTACACCGCGGCGCTGCCGACCACGTCACCGTCGGCCAGCACCGTGCGGACGACGGCGGACGAGGAGCGGATCTTGGCCCAGTGCGCGTCGAAGGCGTCCCGGTCGGACGGATCCTTGGGGGTGAAGGCCGCCATGTGCAGCGCCTCGGGGTCGTTCATCTGCCGGTAGAAGACCGGCAGATCGCTGTCGTGTACCTCGCGCAGCTCGACATTCATGTCTCAGAGCCTACGGGTGGCCAGTGTCAGCCGGTCCCGGGCGTCGAACAGCGCGTCCTTCACCAGCTGTTCGTGCGCCGGCGTCAGCCGGGCCACCGGCACCGAGCAGCTGATCGCGTCCCGCGCCGGAGTGCGGTACGGGATCGCCACGCCGAAGCAGCGCAGCCCCAGCGTGTTCTCCTCGCGGTCCACGGCGAAGCCCTGCTCCCGCACCTGGCGCAGCTCCTCGATGAGCTTCTCCCGGTCGGTGATCGTGTGCTCGGTCAGCGCGGGCAGCGTCTCCGGGAGCATCTTGCGGACCTGCTCGTCCGAGTACGTGCTCAGCAGCGCCTTGCCGAGGGACGTGGAGTGCGCGGGCAGCCGGCGGCCGACCCGGGTGAAGGGGCGCAGATAGTGCTGCGACTGCCGGGTGGCGAGATAGACGACGTTCGTGCCGTCCAGGCGGGCCAGGTGGATCGTCTCCGTGGTGTCGTCCGAGAGCCGGTCCAGCGTCGGGCGGGCCGAGGCGACCACCTCGTCGCCGTCGATGTACGACGTGCCGACCAGCAGGGCCCGGACGCCGATGCCGTACCGCGTGCCCGTCGCGTCCGTCTCCACCCAGCCCAGCTCGACCAGGGTGCGCAGCAGCATGTACAGGCTGGACTTGGGATACCCGACGGCCTCCTGGACCGCCGCCAGGGAGTGCATACCGGGCCGGCCCGCGAAGTACTCCAGCAGTTCCACGGTCCGCACCGCGCTCTTGACCTGCGCACCGCCGCCTGTCTCGCCTGCCGACATCGCCTGTGACCCCTTCGTTCGACGAGATGCTGGAGTTATAGTCTCCGACAGCATTCATCATCAGAGACAGCGTTCAGTATATCGAACATCCCTGGTGATGACGTACATACTGCGGCATTGCATGCGGCAACGAATGTGGAGGGACCCGCGGTGGCAGCAGCACCAGTCTGGAGTGTCGACCCCCGAACCGGGAAGCAGCGCGAGCAGGTTGCGGTGGAGGCCACAGCCCAGGAGGTGGACGCCGCCGTCCGGGCCGCGGACGAGGCGCGGGGCGCACTCGCCGACCGCGCCGTCCGCTCGGCCTTCCTGCGCACCGCCGCCGACGAGCTGCAGGCGGCCAAGGACGGTCTCGTCGAGACCGCCGACGCCGAGTCCGCGCTCGGCCCGGTCCGGCTGACCGGCGAACTCGCCCGCACCTGCTATCAGCTGCGGGCCTTCGCCGACATCGTCGACGAGGGCGCCTTCCTCGACGTCGTCATCAACCACCCCGACGACACCGCGACCCCGCCGGTCCCGGACCTGCGCCGCTACAAGGTGCCGCTGGGCGTCGTCGCCGTCTACTCGGCGTCGAACTTCCCCTTCGCCTTCTCGGTCGCGGGCGGCGACACGGCGAGCGCCCTCGCGGCCGGCTGCCCGGTCGTCGTCAAGGCCCACCCGGACCACCCGGCCCTGTCCGAGTACGTCGCCAAGGTGCTGCGCCGCGCCGCCGCCCGGCACGACATTCCCGAGGGCGTCGTCGGGCTGGTGCACGGCTTCGAGGCGGGCGTCGAGCTGATCAAGCACCCGCTGGTCGCGGCGGCCGGCTTCACCGGCTCGGTGCGCGGCGGCCGGGCCCTCTTCGACGCGGCGGCCGCCCGCCCCGTCCCGATCCCCTTCCACGGCGAGCTGGGCTCGCTGAACCCGGTCGTCGTCACCGAGGCCGCGGCCGCCGAGCGCGCCGAGGCGATCGGCGCGGGTCTCGCCGGGTCGATGACGCTGGGCGTCGGCCAGTTCTGTGTGAAGCCGGGCCTGGTCCTCGCGCCCGCCGGCGCCGCCGGTGACGCGCTGCTGAAGTCCCTGACGGACGCCGTCAGCGACACCGACGCCGGAGTCCTGCTCGACCACCGCATGCG
This sequence comes from Streptomyces sp. NPDC044719, assembly GCF_056433405.1. Classification (NCBI taxonomy): domain Bacteria; kingdom Bacillati; phylum Actinomycetota; class Actinomycetes; order Kitasatosporales; family Streptomycetaceae; genus Streptomyces; species Streptomyces sp. NPDC044719. The sequence continues at coordinate 84,744 of NZ_JBWKHE010000005.1, read as the reverse complement.
TGACAACTTCGTCGCCGGTGTCGCCGAGCGCGCGCGGCTGTCCGACGTGGAGTCCCCGGTCACGCCCGGCTCGGGCGGCGAGCACACCGTCAGCGCGGGTTTCCTCACCGTCCCGGCGAGCAGGCTGGCCGCGGAGGGCGAGCACGACCTGCTCCTGGAGGAGTGCTTCGGGCCGGTCACCGTGGTGGCCCGCTACGAGGACGACGCCGAGGTGAAGGCGGTGCTGTCGCGTCTGCCGGGGAACCTCACGGCGACGGTGCAGCTCTCCGAGGAGGAGGCCGCCGGGGAGGGGCGCGGGGCGGAGATCCTCGCGGACCTGACGCCGCTGGCCGGTCGCGTCCTGGTGAACGGCTGGCCGACGGGGGTCGCGGTCGCACCCGCGCAGCACCACGGCGGCCCGTACCCGGCCACGACCTCCACGTCCACGTCGGTCGGCGGTACGGCCATCGAGCGGTGGCTGCGGCCGGTGGCGTACCAGAACGCGCCGTCCGCGTTGCTTCCCGCGGAGCTGCGGGACGAGAACCCGCTGGGGCTGCCGCGGCGGTTCAACGGGCGTTTGGAGCGTTAGCGCCGTAGGGGCGCGGTGAGCTGCGGGCTGCGGGTCGTCCGTGGTTGATCGCGCGGTTCCCCGCGCCCCCGAGGGGCGGACCTGGAAGAGTTGGTCGGATGGATCTGGAATTTACCGAACTTCCTTTCGGTCTGCGTACGTATGGGCCCGACGGTCATTGGTCCTACGAGGACGGTGTGCTCTCCGGGTGGGCCGGGCCCAGGCAGGATCGGTTCGTGCCGCCCACCGGGGAGGGGCTGGACCCCGCCGCCGACGCGCCGCGGCTGCTCGGGGCGCCCGAAGGGGACTTCCAGCTGATCGCCCGGGTCACGGTGGGGTTCGGCGCCGCCTTCGACGCCGGGGTGCTCTATGTCCACGTGGGGGAGCGGGCCTGGGCCAAGCTCTGCCTCGAGTACTCCCCGGACGTCCCCACCGTCTGCACGGTCGTCACCCGGGGCCACTCCGACGACGCCAACTCCTTCACGGTCGAGGGCAGTTCCGTCTGGCTGCGGGTCAGCCGCACCGGCCGGGCCTTCGGCTTCCACGCCTCCCGCGACGGCGAGCACTGGACCTTCGTCCGCCTCTTCACCCTGGGCGACGAGAAGGAGACGGGCGCGGCCCTGGTCGGCTTCATGGCGCAGTCCCCGATGGGAGAGGGCTGCGTGGTGACGTACGACCACATCGAGTTCCGCCCGAACTGGCCGAAGGACCTGCGGGACGGCAGCTGAGGCCCGCCGGGGAACCGGCGCTCGCGCGGGCACGTCCTCCGTTCCATGATCAGTGACCACGTGATTCCAGGCCGTGTGATCCGTACCGTGCTGCCCGCCGAGGTGGCGGACATCGTCGCGCTGCACGCGCGGGCCCGGGCGACGTACTACCCCGACGGGCTGCCGCAGGACGGCACCGACTGGACCGCCGCCTGGCACGGCGCCATCGCACGGTCGGACGGCCGGGTGCTGTGCGTCGTGGAGGCGGGCCGCATCATCGGCCTGGCCTCCTTCCGCACCCCCGAGGGTTCCCCGGCCGACACGGTGAAGCTGTTCCAGTTCCACGTCGATCCCGGGCACTGGCGCCGTGGTGTCGGGGCCGCCCTGCACGCCGCCTGCGTGGAGGAGTGGCAGGCCGACGGCAGGCGGACGGCCGCCCTGGACGTGCACGTGGACAACCGGCGGGCGCAGGGGTTCTACCGGCGCCAGGGCTGGGTGCCGGAGCCGGCCGGGCAGGGTGACCACCATCTGCGGATGCGGTTCACCCTGCCCGGGGAATGAAGCCCCCTGCTTGAACGTTCATGCACTCGGCGGAGGGAGTCTCCGTACCCGTACGAGCTGGAGAGAGCCGAGACATGCGCGTCGAGATCTGGAGCGACATCGCCTGCCCCTGGTGCTACGTGGGCAAGGCCCGCTTCGAGAAGGCGCTGCGGGACTTCCCGCACCGCGACGAGGTCGAGGTCGTGCACCGTTCCTTCGAGCTGGACCCGGGCCGCGCCAAGGACGACATCCAGCCCGTGATCACGATGCTGACCAAGAAGTACGGGATGAGCGCCGCGCAGGCCGAGGCCGGTGAGGACAACCTGGGCGCCCAGGCCGCCGCCGAGGGTCTTGACTACCGCACCCGGGGCCGCGACCACGGCAGCACCTTCGACATGCACCGCCTGCTCCACCTCGCCAAGGAGCACGGCCGCCAGGAGCAGCTGCTCGACGCGCTGTACCGGGCCAACTTCGCCGAGGAGCGCTCGGTCTTCGGCGAGGACGAGCGGCTCGTGGAGCTGGCCGTGGCAGCCGGGCTCGACGCGGACGCCGCCCACGCGGTGCTCGCCGACCCGGAGGCGTACGCCGCCGAGGTCCGGGCCGACGAGCGGGAGGCCGCGCAGCTCGGCGCGAACGGTGTGCCGTTCTTCGTGCTCGACCGCAAGTACGGCGTCTCCGGCGCCCAGCCCGCCGAGGTCTTCGCCCAGGCCCTGACGCAGGCGTTCGGCGAGCGCACGCCGCTGAAGATCGTCGACAGCGCAGAGACCGGCGCAACCGACGGCGCGGACGCGTGTGGCCCGGACGGCTGTGCGGTGCCCCAGCACTGAAAACCGCAGGTCGGGGCGGATCCATAAGCGTCTCTTAGCGACATCACGCAGTTATCGGCAATGGACGGGGGGTTCCCCGGGGACGCAGAGTGGTCCCATGGAGACCTTCGAGAACCTCGTCCGCGCCGAGTTCACCCCGAAGCACACCTACCTCAACACCGCGAGCAACGGGCTGCTGCCCGCCCGTACCGTCACCGCCCTGCACCAGGCGGTGCGGATGCGTGCCGAGGGCACGCCCCTGGGTCCCCTGTACGAGGACGTGGAGGCCGCCCGCGCGTCCTTCGCCCGGCTGGCCGGGGTGCCGGCCGAGCGGGTCGCGACCGGCGCCTCGGTCGCCGAGTACGGCGCGCTGATCGCCGCCTCGCTGCCCGCCGGCGCCGAAGTCCTCACAGCGGAGGGCGACTTCGCCTCCCTGGTGAACCCGTTCCATGCGCGCGGTGACCTCAAAGTGCGCGCCGTGCCCCTGGAGCGGCTCGCCGAGTCCGTCCGTCCCGGCACCGCGCTCGTCGCGGTCAGCGTCGCCCAGTCCGCCGACGGCCGGCTCGCCGACCTGCCCGCCGTGCGGGAGGCGGCCCGGGCGCACGGGGCCCGCACCTACGTCGACGCCTCCCAGTCCGCGGGCTGGCTGCCGATGGACGCCGACGCGGACGACTTCCTCGCCGCCGTCGGATTCAAGTGGATGCTGGGCCCGCACGGGGCCTCGTTCTTCGTCGCCCCGCGGGACTTCGGCGGGCTCACGCCGCTGCTCGCGGGCTGGGTCGCCGGCGAACGCCCCTGGGACAGCTGCTACGGCCCCGTCGAGGAACTCGCCCACTCCGCACGGCGGTTCGACATCAGCCCGGCCCTCTTCACCTACGCCGGGCTGCGGGCCTCACTGGAGCTGATCGAAGAACTCGGCGTCGACGCCGTGCACGCCCACGACGTCGCACTCGCGGACCGCTTCCGTGCCGGGCTCGACGGGCTGGGCCACGCGCCGGTGTCCGCACCGGGCTCGGCGATCGTGTCCGTACCGGGGCTCGGCCACCGGCAGGGCGAACTGAGCCGGGCGGGCATCGAGGTGTCCGACCGCTCCGGCAATCTGCGGGCCGCGTTCCACCTCTACAACACCCCGGCGGACGTCGACCGGCTCCTGGACGTCCTGTCCGGCTGAGGACATGACCGGGCCGGACCTCCCGTCCCACACGAGGAGGCCCGGCCCGGTGCTCAGTGGCGAGTCACCGCACGGTGGTCACCGCACCGGCGTGAAGTCCCGCGCCCCGATGAACTCGGGGCGTCGAACCGGCGCCGCGAACGGCTCGACCGCCGTGTTCTCCACGCTGTTGAACACGATGAACACGTTGCTGCGCGGGAACGGCGTGATGTTGTCACCGGAACCGTGCATGGCGTTGCAGTCGAACCAGGTCGCCGAACCGGCCTTGCCCGTGAACAACTTGATGCCGTGCTGCGAGGCGAACTTGCTCAGCGCCTCGTCCGAGGGCGTGCCCGCGTCCTGCATCTGCAGCGACTTCTTGTAGTTGTCCTTCGGCGTCTCTCCCGAGCACCCGAGGAACGTCTTGTGCGAACCCGGCATGATCATGAGTCCGCCGTTGGTGTCGTAGTTCTCGGTCAGCGCGATCGAGACCGACACCGTACGCATCCGCGGCAGACCGTCCTCGGCGTGCCACGTCTCGAAGTCCGAGTGCCAGTAGAAGCCACTGGCCCCGAAGCCCGGCTTGACGTTGATCCGCGACTGGTGGACGTAGACGTCCGAGCCGAGGATCTGCCGCGCCCGGCCGACGACCCGCTCGTCGCGCACCAGCCTGGCGAACACCTCGCTGATCCTGTGCACCTCGAAGACCGTACGGATCTCCTTGGACTTCGGTTCGACGATCGACCGCTCGTCGGCCCGCATGTCCGGGTCGTGCACCAGCCGGTTCAGCTCGTTCCGGTAGACGGTGACCTCGTCCTCGCTGATCAGCTCGTCGATGGCGAGGAACCCGTCACGCTCGAACGACAGCAGGTCGGCCGGCGCCACCGGGCCCGGGGCGTCGGGCGCGCCCCAGACGACCGGGTCCTGCCGCGGCGTCAGTACCTCGGCGGCGCCACGACTCGGATAGAGGTCCGGCATGCCGGTGGTGGTGTCGTAGGTGGCGGTCATGAAGCGTCACACCTCCTCGGTGAGCAGCGGGTATACGCCGTTCTCGTCGTGGTCCTCCCGTCCGGTGACAGGCGGGTTGAAGACGCAGAGGCAGCGGAAGTCCTTCTTGATCCGCAGCGTGTGCTTCTCGTGCCCGTCCAGGAGGTACATGGTGCCGGGCGTGATCGTGTACGACTTCCCGGTCTCGTGGTCGGTCAGCTCCGCCTCGCCCTCCACGCAGACGACGGCCTCGATGTGGTTCGCGTACCACATCGACGTCTCCGTACCCGCGTACAGGACCGTCTCATGCAGGGAGAAGCCGACCTTCTCCTTGGCGAGGACGATGCGTTTGCTCTCCCACGTACCGGACGCCGACTTCACGTGCCGGTCGGTACCTTCGATCTCCTTGAACGAACGGACAATCACGGTGCTGCGATGCCTCCTAGATGAGTGATGCTCGGTTGGTGTGTCAGGCGGTCTCTCGGACGGCCCGGGCCAGCGTCCGCAGGCCCTCGTCCAGCTCTTCCGGGGTGATGGTGAGGGCGGGGAGCATCTTGACGACCTCGCTCTCGGGACCGGACGTCTCGATCAGCAGCCCCAGCTCGAAGGCACGCTTGGCGACCTTGTTCGCGCGCTCCTTGTCGTGGAACTCCAGGCCCCACACCAGGCCGCGGCCGCGGTACTCCTTCACATCGGCCAGGTTCTCCTCGGTGATGGAGATCAGCGCCTGCTCGACCTGCTCGCCGCGCTTGCGGGTCTGCTTCTCCATCGCGGAGCCGTCGGCCCAGTAGGTCTCCAGGGTCGCGGTGGCCGTGACGAACGCGGGGTTGTTGCCGCGGAAGGTGCCGTTGTGCTCGCCGGGCTCCCAGACGTCGAGCTCGGGCTTGAACAGGCACAGCGACATGGGCATGCCGTAGCCGCTGATCGACTTCGAGACGGTGACGATGTCCGGCACGATGCCCGCCTCCTCGAAGGAGAAGAAGGCGCCGGTACGGCCGCAGCCCATCTGGATGTCGTCGACGATCAGCAGCATGTCCTGCCGCTCGCACAGCTCGGACAGGGCACGCAGCCACTCGGGCCGGGCCACGTTGATGCCGCCCTCGCCCTGCACGGTCTCGACGATCACGGCGGCCGGCTTGTTGAGGCCGGAGCCCTGGTCCTCCAGCAGCCGCTCGAACCACAGGAAGTCCTCGACCGTGCCGTCGAAGTAGTTGTCGAACGGCATGGGCGTGCCGTGCACCAGCGGGATACCGGCGCCGGCCCGCTTGAAGGCGTTGCCGGTCACGGCCAGCGAGCCCAGCGACATGCCGTGGAAGGCGTTGGTGAAGGACACGATCGACTCGCGCCCCTTCACCTTCCGCGCCAGCTTCAGCGCGGCCTCCACGGCGTTGGTGCCCGTCGGGCCGGGGAACATGACCTTGTACGGCAGGTCACGCGGCCGCAGCAGCAGGTTCTGGAAGGCCTCCAGGAACGTGCGCTTGGCGGTGGTCGACATGTCGAGCCCGTGCGTGACGCCGTCACGCTCCAGGTAGTCGATCAGGGCGCGTTTCAGGACCGGGTTGTTGTGCCCGTAGTTCAGTGACCCCGCTCCGGCGAAGAAGTCGAGGTACTCATGGCCGTCCTCGTCGTACATACGGCTGCCCACGGCGCGGTCGAAGACGGTGGGCCAGCCGCGGCAGTAGCTGCGCACCTCGGACTCAACGGTCTCGAAGACACTCAGGTCGGGCTGGGTGATGGTCACGACGGATCGCTCCTCGGTACGTGGGGGAAGTCTGCGGGAGTGGGGGCGGTGCGGGAAGTCAGTGGGGCAGCGGGCCGATGCGGTACAGGACCTCGGGGTCGTGCGGCCCGTCGGGGAACACGGCCGTGTCGAAGAGCACCTCGCGCTCCAGCCGGGCGCCGTGGCGCTCGGCGAACGACGTGAACAGGCGCTCCGAGGCGGTGTTGCCCGGGGTGATGGTGGTCTCCACCGTCGTCACCTCGTGCTCGGCCACGGTCCGGGCGACCAGACCGTCGAGCATCGTGGCGGCCAGTCCGCGCCCGCGGTGGGCCTCGTCAACGGCCACCTGCCAGACCAGCAGGGTGCGCGGGCGGTCCGGCCGCACGTACCCGGTGATGAAGCCCATCGGCTCGCCGTGCTCGTCACGCGCCACGGCCGACGTCGCCGCGAAGTCGCGGCACCACAGCAGATAGCTGTAGGACGAGTTCAGGTCCAGAACCTTCGAGTCCTTCGCCATCCGCCACAGTGCGGCTCCGTCGGCCACGGTGGGACGGTCGATTTGCGGATCTGCTTGTACGGCAGTCATGCGAATTGAATTTACCCAGAGAGATTCAAAATTGCATCGCCGGACGGGGTTACGTATGAGCCACGTCTGTGTTATCGCGCGGGCGCGAGTCTTTGGGCGTCAGGGCGGCGAGATGCCCGGTATTGTCCTGGAAATATGGGGCGAAGCAGTCACGGTGTGTAACGCGTCACAGCCATGTAATCCCCACGAGATCTGCCCGAATTTCCCCGCTGAGTGTCCCCAAAATCTCTGGGTTTAGGACCGAAGAAAGCGGGCAGAAGAATACGGGAAGCTGTTCGTTGATGAATTCTTAATATGTGTGCCAGCTTACATGCGGGATGTAGCGGAAAGCACGTGTAATTCAGGCCCCGGTCACTCCGTCGATGCGTTCCCGCAGGATATCGGCGTGACCGTTGTGCCGGGCGTACTCCTCGATCATGTGAATCAGCACCCATCGCAGACTGACCTCCATCCCCGGGACCGGCCCCTCGGCGACCCGCCCGACGTGGTCCAGCGGCAGCCCGGCACACAGCTCCCGCCCGCGCGCGATCTCCCCGCGCCAGATCCCCAGCGCCTCGTCGAGACCCCGTCCCGGATCCAGCGCGTAACCGGTCGGGTCCTCGAACAGGGGCGGGGCGTCGAGACCGGCGGTGACCCGCTGGAACCAGTTCCGCTCGACCTCGGCGAGGTGCTGCACCAGCCCGAGCAGCGTCAGCGCGGACGGCTCCGCCGCCGGGATCCGCACCTGCGCGTCGTCCAGCCCCGCGCACTTCAGCTCCAGCGTGGCCCGGTGAAAGTCCAGCCAGCTCTCGAGCATGGCCCGCTCATCACCGCTGAGGCGCGGCACGGGACGGCCGTCGGGGAGGGTAGGGGGGCGTTCGGCAGATGTGTCGGTGGTCATACGGGGAGCATGGCACGCAGCACTGACATCGCTCCCCGGCCACTGGCGCCGACCGGCGTCTTTCAGCCCGTCCAGCGCCCCTCATGGCGCACCGCGGCCTCACTTGGCCCGTCCGGCGCTTGAGGACGAGGCCGTCCAGGCCGAAGCGGGGGCCTGGGGGCGCAGCCCCCAGCGGGGTCGAAGGGGCGGAGCCCCTGGAGGCAGGGACGGGAAGGGGCGGCGGGGGCGAAAACCTGCGAACCTCAGCCGACGACTACCTCCACGCCTCCTCGACGGCCCGCAGCGCCCCCTCCACATCCACACTCAGCCCGTGCTCGGCGAGAGCCACCCCCAGCGCCGCCAGGCTCGCCCGCACGGCACCCCGCGTCGCATCCGCCCCATAGTGGTTGACCCGGATCATCTCCTTGGCCAGCGCACCCCCGCCGGCGGCGACCGGCAGGGCCGGGTCCGACTTCAGGGCCCTGGCCACCAGCTCCGACGCCACGACCCCGGATGGCGCCCGGAGCGTCGTGGCGACGGGCGCCGCGTCCCCGGCCTCGTACACATACGGCTCCAGTCCGCCACCGAGCGCGACCGCACCGGCCCGCGTGGCCGCCGCGGCACAGGCGTGCCGGGCCATCACGGCATCCAGCCCCGCCGCCTCGATCCGCTCCACGCACGCCTCCAGCCCCAGCATCTCCAGCTGCGCCGGAGCGTGCGGCAGCGCCTTGCGGCCGCCGTCGATCCAGCGCTCCTTCCAGTCGAGGAGCGACAGATACGACCGGCGCGGCGCCCCCGGGTTCGCCGCCATCCGGGCCCAGGCCCGCTCGCTCACCGACACCGCAGAGACACCGGCCGGACCGCCCATCGCCTTCTGCGCCCCGATCACGCACAGATCCACGCCCCACGCGTCCGTCAGCACCGGCTCGGCACCGATCGACGCCACCGCGTCCAGGTAGAACAGCGCCCCGTGCGCCCCCACCACCTCGCCGATCTCCGCGACCGGGTTGGTGTTCCCGGTCGCCGCCTCCGCGTGCACCAGGGACACGAAGTCGATCTCCGGGTGCTCGGCGAAGGCCTGCCGGATCTGCTCGGCCCTGACCGCCGTGTGGAAGGGCACCGCCAGGTCGATCACCGTGGCACCGCAATCCCGCAGCCAGTCGCCGAAGGTCTGCCCGTACGGGCCCGTGATGACGTTCAGCGCCGTCGTCCCCGGCCCGGCCGCGGCACGGATCGCGCCCTCCAGCGGCAGCAGCGCCTCGCCCTGCATGATCACGACGTCCTGCTCGGTGCTCAGCAGCCGCGCCACACGGTCCTCGATCGCGGCGAAGCGGTCCGCGCCGAGCGGGGCCAGGTCCAGAAACGGGTGTGTCACGGTGGGGCTCTCTTCGTTCACGGGGCGGGCGGCGTCTGCCCGGGGCCGACGGCATCGAGGGTAACCGGCGGGTACGTCCCCCCTCGCAGCCGAGGTCCACGGCTCACTAGGGTGCGGTGCATGAGCGAACGCACGGTGCTGCACGTGAAGGGACGGGTGCTCGTCGGGCCCGAGGACGTCCGCGACGAACTGTGGGTGGTGGACGGCCGCGTCTCCTACGACCGTCCCACCGGTGCCCGCGACATCCGCACCGTCAAGGGGTGGGCCCTGCCCGGCCTCGTCGACGCGCACTGCCACGTGGGACTCGACCGGCACGGCGCGGTCCCCCAGGACGTCGCCGAGAAGCAGGCCCTGACCGACCGGGACGCCGGCACGCTGCTGATCCGCGACGCCGGTTCGCCCTCCGACACCCGCTGGGTCGACGACCGCGAGGACCTGCCGAAGATCATCCGCGCCGGGCGGCACATCGCCCGCACCCGCCGCTACATCCGCAACTACGCCTGGGAGATCGAGCCGGAGGACCTCGTCGCCTACGTCGCCCAGGAGGCCCGGCGCGGTGACGGCTGGGTCAAGCTGGTCGGCGACTGGATCGACCGCGACCTCGGGGATCTGTCGGCCTGCTGGCCCCGCGGCGCGGTGGAGGCGGCGATCGCCGAGGCCCACCGGCTGGGCGCCCGGGTCACCGCGCACTGCTTCTCGGAGGACTCGCTGCAGGACCTCGTCGAGGCGGGCATCGACTGCGTCGAGCACGCGACGGGCCTGACCGAGGACCTCATCCCGCTGTTCGCCGAACGGGGTGTCGCCATCGTGCCGACCCTGGTCAACATCGCGACCTTCCCACAGCTCGCCGACGGCGGCGAGTCCCGGTTCCCGCGCTGGTCGGCCCATATGCGCCGACTCCACGAACGCCGCTACGACACCGTCCGGGGCGCCTACGACGCCGGCATCCCCGTCTTCGTCGGCACCGACGCCGGCGGCGGTCTCGCCCACGGCCTGGCGGCGGCCGAGGTCGCCGAACTGGTCACCGCCGGCATCCCGCCCCTCGACGCGCTGGCGGCGGGAACCTGGACGGCCCGCTCCTGGCTCGGCCGCCCCGGCCTGGACGAGGGCGCCCCGGCCGACCTGGTCGTCTACGACGAGGACCCCCGGGCCGACGTACGCGTCCTGGCTGCGCCGCGCCGGGTGGTGCTGAACGGGCGCGTGGTCGGCTAGCCGCGAGGGTGACGCCGGGGAACGCCTGTGCCGGGGGAATCGAAAACTTCCCCGGTATCGCCACGTTGGAGTGAAGAGGTGTCAGATCGCTGACGCCCTGCGACGGGTGCGCGATTCTTTCCGGGTCCCGAGCCTGTCTCCCCTGGAGTCCCCACCGTGAACAGCACTTCCTTCCGCATGCCCGCACGCCGTCTGGCGACCGTGGCGACGGCCACGGCCCTGGCCGCCGGGCTTGTGGCACTGACCGGTGTGAGCCCGGCGCACGCCACTGGCGATCACGGCCGCGCGAGCGCTGTCGTGCTGCGCACCGGCCTCGACGTCTCGCTGCTGAACAAGTCGGTCGAGGCCCCGCTCGCCGTCTCCCTCAACGAGGTCCAGGCCCCGCGGAGCGCCGAGAAGACGGCGCTGACCGCCCACCTGGACGGGGTGAACGGCGGACGGCCCTTCAGCGTGCTGCGCGCTGACGCGGCCGAGGCGAGAGCCACCGCGACCGCCGGGAAGGCCGAGGGGAGCACCACCCTGGCCCGTGCCCGCGTCCATGTCCCCGGCCTGCCGCTGCTGTCGGTCGTCGAGATCGAGCAGGTCACCTCGAAGGCCGTCTGCGAGATCGGGAAGAAGCCGGTCGCCACGACCGACCTGCCCGGCTCGGTGACCGTGCTCGGCAAGCGCGTCACCCTGACCGCCGGCGGCCCGACGGACGTCGAGGTGCCGGGCGTCGGCGACGTACGCCTGGACCTCTCCAGGACGCGGACGACATCCCGGACGGCCGCCGCCACCGCCCTCGAACTCAAAGTGTCCGTGAACCCGTTGAAGCTGAACGTGGCCGAGGTGAATGGCACGCTCACCCTGGCCGAGGCGACCTGCGAGACCCCGAAGGCCGCACCCGCCGCACAGCCCCCTGCCGGGCCGTCCGCCGAGCCGTCCGACGCCCCCGCCGAGCTCGAGCCACAGGGCGCCCCCGCCGAGGAGGGCCTGGCCGAGACCGGCGGCAGTTCGATGACCCCGTACATCATGGGCGGCGCGATCGCCCTGCTCGCCGCAGGCGGGGGAGCGGTGGCCCTGGCACGCCGCCGGGGCTGACCTTCCGGGTCGCGGGGCGTCAGGGCGGAACGTGACCCGTCAGCCCGTCAGCGCGCGCTCCAGTGCCCGCAGGAACCCGTCCGTCGTCGTCCGGTCCCGTACCGCCAGCCGGAGCCACTCCTCGTCCAGGCCGGGGAAGGTGTCGCCGCGGCGCACGGCATAGCCGAGGTCACGCAGACGGCGGCGAACGGTCGCCGCGTGCGGCAGGCGGACGAGGAGGAACGGGCCCTCCGCCGGCTCGGCCACCCGCAACCCCGCCGCGGCGAACCGCGCGAGGCCCGCCACCAGGTGGGCGCGGTCCGCCGCGATGCGATGGGCGGCGTGGGCCGCCTCGGCCACGCCCCGGGGGCCCACGCACGCCCGCGCCGCGGCCAGCGCCGGTGTCGACACCGGCCACAGCGGCTGCGCCCGCTCCAGGTCCTCGATGGTCTCGGGCGCCGCCAGCACGTACCCGATGCGCAGCCCGGCCAGCCCCCAGGTCTTGGTCAGGCTGCGCAGCACCACCAGGCCGGGGACGTCGACGCGGCCCGCCAGGGCCTCGCGTTCGCCCGGCACCGCGTCCATGAAAGCCTCGTCCACGACCAGCACCCGCCCGGGACGGGCGAGCCCGGCGATGGTCTCCGCCGGATGCAGCACCGACGTCGGGTTCGTCGGATTGCCGATCACCACCAGGTCCGCGTCCTCGGGAACGGCCGCCGGGTCCAGCCGGAAGCCGTCCTCCGCGCGCAGCAGCACCCGGCCGACCGTGTGCCCCGCGTCCCGCAGCGCCGCCTCCGGCTCCGTGAACTGCGGGTGGACGACGACCGGCCGCCGCACCTTCAGCGCCCGCGCCAGCAGCACGAACGCCTCCGCCGCGCCCGCCGTCAGCAGCACCCGTTCCGCCGGCAGCCCGTGCCGCTCCGCCACCGCCGCGCGTGCGGCCCGCCCGTCGGGGTAGGCCGCGAGCCCGCCCAGCGACGCGGCGATGTGCTCCCGCAGCCACACCGGAGGTGTGCCGGCCCGGACGTTCACGGCGAGATCGACGAGTGAGCCGCCGTCATCGCGGACCTCCGCGTCCCCGTGGTGGCGCAGATCGTGCCCGCTCTCAGTGCGCATGCGAGTCCGCCCCCTGCTGGAAGTGCCCGGGCGCGTGATGGCTCCCGGCGGCCTCCTCGTACCGCTCCCACACCAGGTCCAGCAGCTCCGGCTCCGGACCGATGACGCCGGCCGAGCGCACCTCGATCCCCGGGTGTGCCTCCGTCCAGCCTTCCGTCTGCTGCCGCACCCGGTCGGGCTGGACGCCGGTGAGCAGGAAGTACGGCAGGACCACGATCCGCCGGGCACCCAGCCGCACGCACCGGTCGAGCCCGTTCGGCACGTCCGGCGCCGCCAGCGACGCGAACGCCGTCTCGACCCCCGCGTACCCGCGGCCCTCCCACAGCAGCCGCGCCGCCCTGTGCACCTCGGCGTTGGCACCGGGGTCCGTGGACCCGGGCCCCACCAGCAGCACCGTCACATCGGCCCGGTCACCCGGCCTGCGCCCCGGGGCGCCGCCCAGCGCCTCGTCCACCCGCCGTTCCAGCACGTCCAGCAGCGCCGGGTTCGGGCCGAGCGGGGGGCCGTACGTGTACGAGATCCCGGGGTGCCGCTCCTTCTCACGGGCCAGGGCCGCCCGGATACCGCCCTGGGCGTGCCCGGCGGGCACCAGCGTCAGCGGAACGGTGGTGAAGTGCCGTACGCCGCGCTCCACCAGCTCGGTGACGGCGTCGCCCAACGGCGGCCGCGACGGCTCGACGAAGCCGCCCGCGACGGGCAGTTCGGGGCGCCGGGCCCCCAGCTGCCGTATGAACGAGCGGAACGCCTCGGATCCGGTGTCGTCACGGGAGGTGCCTTGGCCGGCGATGAGCAGGGCGGGCGGGGTGGTCACAGGTGCTCCTCGGCGGAAGTGGGGTGGTACGGCTGGACGTTGAACGCGGCCTCGGACCCGGCCGGAGGGTGCAGGCAGGGGCCCGGCTCGGCGCCTTTCGGACGACCGGCGGACTCGCGGCGGGCGCTTCCCGCCACGGTCGTCTCGGTGTCGCGTGAGGTGTCCGGGCGGGCGTCCGGCCGGAGCCCGGCCACCGCCGGCCGCCGGGCGACGGCACAGGTCGCCCGCGCTGGGCTCGCGGCCGACTTCCGCTTGGGGACGAGGAGTTCGCCCCCGCCGGCGAGCGCGGCGGCCTCGGCCACCGACGGGGTTCCGACGGCGGCGAGCGGCGCGCCGGACGGGTTCGGCACGTCGACCTCCGCCAACTCCCCGGCGGAGTACGTCACCAGGGGCACCCCGAGCCGCCGCGCCGCCTCGATCACGCCCGGCTCCCGCGCCTTGGCGTCGGCGGTGGCGAGCTCGGCGACGCACGCCGCGGACAACCCGGCCTCCCGCAGGGTGTCCTCGACCAGCCCGAGCACCTCCTCGACGGAAGCGCCCCGCGCCGCCCCGACCCCGACGACCAGGGCGTTCACGCCCCGCACCGGCACCGGCTCCGGGTCACCGGGCCCGGCCCCGACTCCGGCCGGCGTGCCGCTCATGACGTCCGGCACCTCTCCACGAACCGGAGGGCGACACCGGGCTCGGACGCCCAGTGGGTGTGCAGATAACTGGCGTGCACACCGCGCCGTACGAACCCTTCGACCCGGGGCTGCGGGGACCGGAACCCCCAGGCGGGATCAGGGCCCGAGCCGGGCTCCACGGCCGTCCGGTGGAATTCGTGCCCCCGTATCCGTGTCCCCGCCGCCGCGAGCACGCTGTCGCCGACCGCCACGGCGTCCCGGTAGCCCAGGGTGAGCCGCCGCGTCATCCGCGCCCCGGCGTCCAGCACCCCGCACATCGGCTGCCCGTCCAGCTCCCGGCACAGATACAGCAGCCCCGCGCACTCGGCCGCGACCGGGGCACCGCTCTCGGCCAGGCCGGCGACGGCCTTGCGCAGGGGTTCATTGGCCGACAGCTCGGAGACGTACATCTCCGGGAACCCGCCCCCGATCACCAACCCGCTTGTGTCTTCGGGAAGTTCCTCGTCCCGCAGGGGATCGAAGGGCACGACCTCGGCACCGGCGGCGGTGAGCAGCTCGGTGTGCTCGGCGTAGGAGAAGGTGAACGCCTCACCGCCGGCCACGGCGATCCGTGGCCGGGGTCTCTCGTGCGACCGGGCCGGCGGGCCGGTGGGGGAGGAGACCGCATCAGCCGCGTCCCAGGCCGCGCAGGACAACGCGCCCGCACCCCGGGCCAGCCGCATCAACGCGTCCAGATCACAACCCTCGGACACCTGCGCGGCCATGGCCGCGACGGCGTCGAGGGCCTCCTCGCGCCGCTCGGCGACCGGCACCAGCCCCAGATGCCGCGACGGCGTGTCCACCTGCGGCGCCCGCCGCAGCACCCCGAGCACCGGCACCCCGACCTGCTCCATGGCCTCCCGCAGCAGCCACTCGTGCCGGTCCGACGCGACCTTGTTGAGAATCACGCCCCCGACCCGCACCTCCGGATCCCAGGAGGTGAACCCGTGCACCAGCGCCGCCACCGACCGGGACTGCGACGACGCGTCGACGACCAGCACCACCGGCGCCCGCAGCAGCTTGGCCACATGAGCCGTGGACGCCAGCTCGCCCTCGCCGGCCGCCCCGTCGAACAGCCCCATCACGCCCTCGACGACGGCGATGTCACACCCCCGCGCCCCGCGCAGGAACAACGGCCCGACCAGCTCAGGCCCGCACAGATAGGCGTCGAGGTTCCGTCCCACGCGCCCGCTCGCGAGCGCGTGATACCCGGGGTCGATGTAGTCCGGCCCGACCTTGTGCGGGGACACGGAGAGTCCTCGCGCGGCGAACGCGGCCATCAGCCCCGTGGCAACGGTGGTCTTGCCGCTGCCGGAAGCAGGCGCGGCGACGACCAGCCGGGGGACGGACGAGGACATCACCACTCGATGCCCCTCTGCCCCTTCTGACCGGTGTCCATGGGGTGCTTCACCTTGGACATGTCGGTCACGAGGTCCGCGAAGTCGACGAGCTTCCCGGGCGCGTTCCGCCCGGTGATCACGACATGCTGGGTCCCGGGCCGGTTCCGCAGCACCTCGACGACCTCGTCGGTGTCGATCCAGCCCCAGTGCAGCGGGTAGGCGAACTCGTCCAGCACATACAGCTTGTACGTCTCGGCCGCCAGGTCCCGCTTGACCTGTTCCCAGCCCTCCCGGGCCTTCTCCTCGTTGTCCATCTGCCCGTCGCGCTGCACCCACGACCAGCCCTCGCCCATCTTGTGCCAGTCGACGGACCCGCCCTCACCGGACGCCCCGAGCACACGCAGCGCGTTCTCCTCGCCGACCTTCCACTTCGCCGACTTGACGAACTGGAACACCCCGATCGGCCACCCCTGGTTCCAGGCCCGCAGCGCCAGCCCGAAGGCGGCGGTGGACTTGCCCTTGCCGACGCCCGTGTGGACGAAGACGAGCGGCCGGTTCCGGCGCTGTCGGGTCGTCAGTCCGTCGTCCGGAACGACACTCGGCTGTCCCTGCGGCATTACGCTGCCCTCCTCGAAGTACCCTGCACATCCTTGACCAGACCGGCGATGGAGTCGGCCCGCAGCTCGTCCAGCGTCACGGCGGTGCCGCCCAGCTCACCCGCTAGCTGCCCGGCGAGCCCCAGCCGCACCGGACCCGACTCGCAGTCCACGACGACGGACGCGACGCCCTCGGCCGCGAACAGCCGCGCCGCGCGCCCGGCCAGGGCGACCGGCTCCGGGCCGCCGGTGGCCCGCCCGTCCGTCACCACCACGACCAGCGGCCGCCGCGCGGGATCGCGCAGCCGCTCCACCCGCAGCACGTCGTGCGCGCGCAGCAGCCCGGCGGACAGCGGCGTACGGCCGCCGGTCGGCAGCGACTCCAGCCGGGCCGCCGCCGCGTCCACGGACGAGGTCGGCGGCAGCGCGACCTCCGCGCCCGACCCCCGGAAGGTCACCAGGCCCACCTTGTCCCGCCGCTGGTACGCGTCCAGCAGCAGCGACAGCACGGCCCCCTTCACGGCGCTCATCCGCTGCCGCGCCGCCATCGACCCGGAGGCGTCCACGACGAACAGCACGAGATTGCCCTCGCGGCCCTCACGGGTGGCCTGCCGCAGATCGTCGCGGCGCACCACGAGCCCCGGCCCGGACCGCCCGCGTGCCCGCTGGTGCGGGGCCGCGGCCTGCACGGTCGCCGCCAGGTGCAGCTTCGTGAGGGAGCCCTTCGGCCGCCGGGCGCCCGTGGTCCGGCCGTGCTCGGTCCGGGCCCGCGAACGCCGCCCGGCGGCACCCTCGCCGAGTCCTGGCACGCTCAGCACCTTGGTCCGGAACGGTTCGGAAGCGCGTGCGGCCGACTGTTCGCCGACTCCCGACGGCTGTGGCTGCGGCTGCCCGTCCTGCTCGGTCTCCGGCCGGGCCTCCTGGTCACCGCCGCGCGGTCCGTCGGGCGCCGGCTGTCCACCGCCCCCACCAGGTCCGTCCGGCCCCGAGTCCGGGTCCGGGTCGGAGTCCGGGTCCGGGTCGTCGTCCCCGGAGAACTCCTCCAGGGTCTCGTCCAGCTTGTCCTCGTCAAGACCCGGCGCGTCGAAGGGGTTACGGCGCCGGCGGTGCGGCAGCGCGAGCAGCGCGGCCTGCCGCACGTCCTCGGAGAGCACGTCCGTACGCCCGGCCCAGGCCGCCAGCGCGGTGGCGGTCCGGGCCATCACGATGTCGGCGCGCATGCCGTCCACCTCGAAGGCCGCACACGTCGCCGCGATCTGCCGCAGCGCGTCGTCGCCCAGCCGCACCGACGGCAGCAGGTCCCGCGCGGTGACGATCCGGGCCCTCACGTCGGCCTCCTCGTCGGCCCAGCGGGCGGCGAACCCGGCCGGGTCGTCGTCGTACGCCAGCCGCCGCCGTACGACCTCCACGCGCTGCTCGGGCTCGCGCGAGGCCGCGACCTCCACGGTCAGCCCGAACCGGTCGAGCAACTGCGGCCGCAGCTCGCCCTCTTCGGGATTCATGGTGCCGACCAGCAGGAAGCGGGCGGCGTGCCGCACCGAGACGCCCTCCCGCTCCACGTACGAGGCGCCCATCGCCGCCGCGTCCAGCAGCAGGTCCACCAGGTGGTCGTGGAGGAGGTTGACCTCGTCGACGTAGAGGATGCCGCGGTGCGCGTCGGCGAGCAGGCCGGGCTCGAAGGCCTTCACGCCCTCCGACAGCGCCCGTTCGATGTCCAGCGCGCCCACCAGCCGGTCCTCGGAGGCGCCGACGGGCAGCTCGACCATGCGGGCCGGCCGGGAGGCGAAACCCCCCGGCTCGTGCGGCCCGTCCGGGCAGCCCGGGTCGGGCGAGCCGGGGTCGCAGGAGAAGCGGCACTCGGAGACGACGTCCACCTCCGGCATGAGCGCCGACAGCGCCCGCACGGCCGTCGACTTGGCCGTGCCCTTCTCGCCGCGCACCAGCACACCGCCGACCGCCGGAGACACGGCGTTCAGCAGCAGCGCGAGCCGCAGATCGTCCTGGCCGACCACGGCCGTGAACGGAAAGGGGGGGGTCACTTTTCGTCGTCCTCCAAGTCGCCTTCGCGTGGCGGGTGGATCAGGCGGTGGATCAGGCCGGGGATCAGGCAGCCGGTAAAGCGTCTCAGGTGGCCCGCGGGCGCCGTGCCGGCGGTCCGCACCACCGCCGCGGCCCTCATACGGGCGCTCCCGGCGGGACGAAGGGCAGCCCCGGTGGCGCGCCGGACTCGATGAGCCGCCACAACGCGTCCGTGTCCGCGTGCTGTTCGATCAGGTCGCCGAGCCGGTCGAGCTGCTCCTCGCGCAGCGCGGCGAACGAGGTGTCCGGCGCCGGCACGAAGCGCCGGCCCGCGGCGGCAGCCACCTCGCGCAGGAAGGCCCGCCGGAACCCGTCCGACTCCAGCGAGCCGTGCCAGTGCGTGCCCCAGGTCTGGCCGACCCGGCAGCCGTCCAGGCTGTGTCCTTTGTCATCAGAGATGAACCGAGACCCTCCGGTGACGTCGGCGACGCCGTGGTGGATCTCGTAGCCCTCGACGCGCTCCCCGAGGGCCTCGCCCGCCGGGCGGGTGAGGGTCTTCTCGCGGGCGAACCGCACCCGCACGGGCAGGATCCCGAGCCCGTCGACCTTGCCCCTGCGGCTCTCGACCTCGTCCTCGATGTGCTCGCCGAGGATCTGGAAGCCGCCGCAGATGCCGAGGACCGGCCGCTGCTCGGCGGCCCTGCGCACGAGCGCGTCGGCCAGCCCCCGCTCCCTGAGCCACTCCAGCGCGCGGACCGTCCCCCGGGTCCCGGGCACGATGACGAGGTCGGCGTCGGCGAGTTCCTCCGGCCGGTCCACGAACCGCACGACGACACCGGGTTCGGCGGCCAGCGCGTCGACGTCCGTGAAGTTGGACATGAGGGGGACGGCACAGACGGCGACACGCAGCACGTCCTCGCCGACGGGCGGGGCGACGACGGACTCACGGACCGTCCCCCGCAGGGAGACGCGCAGCCCGTCCTCCTCGTCGATCCCGAGCCCGTGCCTAAACGGCAGAACGCCGTACGTCTGCCGCCCGGTGAGGCCGTGCAGCATGTCGAGCCCCGGCTCCAGCAGGGAGACGTCCCCACGGAACTTGTTCACGAGGAACCCGGCGACACACTCCTGGTCCTCGCGTGACAGCAGGGCGACGGTCCCGAAGAACGAGGCGAAGACCCCGCCCCGGTCGATGTCGCCGACGACGAGCACGGGGAGGCCTGCGTTGCGGGCGATCCCCATGTTGACGATGTCCGTCCGCCGCAGATTGATCTCCGCCGGCGAACCGGCCCCCTCACAGATCACCGCGTCATACGTGCCCCGCAACCGCTCCAGGCAGTCCAGCACCGTCCCGAGCAGCCGCTGCTGCCGCCCCCCGTGGTACCCGCGGGCACTGAGCTCCCCGACCGGCTTGCCCAGCAGCACGACCTGACTGCTCTGCTCGCCGCCGGGCTTGAGCAGCACGGGATTCATCAACGCGGTCGGCTCCACGCGGCACGCCTGCGCCTGCATGGCCTGCGCCCGCCCGATCTCGGCGCCTTCCCGCGTCACGAACGAATTCAGGGACATGTTCTGCGCCTTGAAGGGCGCGACCTTGACGCCCTGCCGCACCAGCCACCGGCAGATCCCGGCGGTCACGACGCTCTTGCCGGCGTCGGAGGTGGTACCGGCGACGAGAAGCCCACCGCCCGTCATGACGTACGCCCCTTCACGATGTGGCGCGCGGCGACACAGACGCCGAGCGCGAGCCAGCCGACACGCCTGGACAGCCGTACGGCCCGTTCGATGTCCCGGGTTTTGACACCGTGCCCCGCGCCGTTGAGGACGGGCCGGTGCTCGACCCGCCCGCCGTAGGACAGGGTTCCGCCGAGCCGCACCCCGAGCGCCCCCGCGAACGAGGCCTCCACGGGCCCTGCGTTGGGGCTCGGATGCTTGGCGGCATCGGCACGCCAGGCCGTCACGGCTCCGCGTGGATCGCCCCCGGCCACGGCCGCGAGCACGGCGGTCAGCCGGGCCCCTGGCCACCCCACGACATCGTCCAGCCGCGCGGAGGCCCACCCGTAGCGCCGGTACCGCGCCGACTTGTGCCCGACCATGGCGTCGAGGGTGTTGACGGCCCGGAACCCGAGAAGCCCCGGCACGCCACCCATGGCGCCCCACACGAGCGCCCCCACGACGGCGTCGGAGGTGTTCTCCGCGACGGACTCGACGACGGCCCGGGCGATCCCGTCGGCGTCCAGGGCCTGCGGATCCCGTCCGCACAGATGCGGCAGCCGCGCACGGGCCGCGTCGACGTCCCCGGCCTCCAGGGCGCGCCCGATGGCCTGCGCCTCCCGCGCGAGTGAAGTCCCCCCGACGACGGCCCAGGTGGCGACAGCGGTCAGTCCGACCGACGCGGGGGCGGACGTACGCACCGCACGCGCGGCGACGGCCCCCAGCGCGGCGGCCCCGCCCGCGCACACCACGGTGTGCAGCGCGCCCCACCCCCGGTGGTCCCGCCACAGCACCCGCTCCACGGCACGCGCGGCCCGCCCGAACCCGGCGACCGGATGCCCCCGGCGAGGATCGCCGAGCAGCAGATCACCGATCAGACCGACGGCGGCACCGTACGCGTGAACGCGACCGGCACCCATGGGCTCAGCCGGCCACGGGGGCGGACAATGGTGGGGTACTGACCCTCGATCGGCAGCCGAACATGGCGATATGTCCTCACTCAGGGTGTCCACGCCCTGGTTCGACGAGACCGGCGGTGAGAGTTCCTGGCTCCCGGGGGTTGTTACCCCGGTGACAGTGGCGGGACCGCGCCGGACTTCCACCGGCTTCCTCTCCTGCCGCCGTATTGGCCCCGGCAGTCCACCACGGCCGCGAACAGCCGTCAACTTGCCGTTGACCTGCGAGAGGAGAGTGTGGACAAGCCCACACCGCGCTAACACGCCGCTCCGCTCCCGGGGACCGGCTCGGCTCCGCGGCGGCCCGGGTCCGCTCCGCCGACGGCACTCCCGCCGGCTCCGGATTCCTGCGGCCCGACGCGGCGATACGGGACGGCCGGTCACCGTTGCCGCGACCGTGCGAAGGCCAGGGCGCCCGCGAGTTCGCTTTCTGTGGAATGCCGACACGGCGCGCCGATGGTGAGCCGGTGGGGCCGGCCATCGAGAGCGACGCCGACATCTCCGTGAGTCCTGGCCGACGACGGAACCCTGCTGAGCGACGGCGGCCCCTCGAGACGCCGGCGACGGCCGGCGCGGACACCGGCTCCCCCTGCCCCTGAACCCCCGCCCACGACAACCGGGCGGCCCAGGACCAAAGCCCCGTGCCGCCCGGCGACAGACGATCGTGGTCAGGCCACGATCAGATAGATCCCGTACCCCACAGCCGCCGCACACGCCGCGAAGCACGCATACGCGCCCGTCACCGCGAGCCCCGCGGACCCGCCCGCCGCCACCGCACGCTCGCGGCGCGACAGGCCGGTGATGCCGAGGGTGAACAGGCCGACGAGGAGAACGGTGGCCACGAGGCTGACGCCGAAGACGGAGCCGAGGGTCGCCCAGTCGATCTTCATCTCAGAGATTCTTCCTTGTCACCGGGTGGGCGGGATCAGACCGAGGTGGTCGTGGTGGAGGGCTTGCGATCGGCCTGGGCCGGGATCGTGGCGGCCAGCTCCTCGGACGGGCCCGCCGGAGGCGGCGTCACCGCGGCGATGGCGGTGGTCACGACGCCGGCCGGCTCCTCGTCGACCTCGTTGACGTTCGTGTGGTCGACGACCTCGCGGCGCGACAGCTTCCAGATCACCGCGCTGGAGGCGACCAGGAAGATCGCCACGACCGCCGTGCCCCAGTTCCCGAAGCCGGTCACGTACTCGGCGAGCGCACCCACCAGGGCCGCCGCCGGCAGCGTCAGACCCCAGGCGACGAACATCCGCGTCGCCGTCGACCAGCGGACCACGCCGCCCTTGCGGCCGAGCCCCGCGCCCATCACCGCGCCGGACACGGAGTGGGTGGTGGAGAGGGAGAAGCCGAGGTGCGAGGAGGCCAGGATGACCGTCGCCGCGCTGGTCTGGGCGGCGAAGCCCTGCTGCGGCTGGAGGTCGGTCAGGCCCTTGCCCATGGTGCGGATGATGCGCCAGCCGCCGAGGTAGGTGCCGAGCGCGATGGCGATACCCGCGGAGAGGATGACCCACATGGGCGGGTCGGAGTCGGGGGCGACGGCGCCGCCGGCGACCAGGGCGAGGGTGATGACACCCATCGTCTTCTGGGCGTCGTTGGTGCCGTGGGCCAGCGAGACCAGGCCCGCGGAGGCGATCTGGCCGGCCCGGTAGCCCTTCTTGGAGGCCTCGCCGTCGGCCTTCTTGCCGAGGGAGTAGGTCAACCGGGTGCCGAGCATCGCCGCGATGCCCGCGACCAGCGGGGCGGCGATCGCCGGGATCAGCACCTTGGTGACCAGCACGTCACCGTGCACCGCGCCGACGCCCGCCGAGGCGATCGTGGCACCGATCAGGCCGCCCATCAGGGCGTGCGACGAACTGGACGGCAGACCGACGAGCCAGGTCAGCAGGTTCCAGAGGATCGCGCCGACCAGAGCGGCGAAGATGACCTCGGGACGGATGCCGGCCTCGTCGACCAGGCCTTTGGAGATCGTGTTCGCGACTTCGACGGACAGGAAGGCGCCGACCAGGTTGAGCACCGCGGACATGGCCACCGCGATCTTCGGTCTCATGGCGCCCGTGGAAATGGTCGTGGCCATCGCGTTCGCGGTGTCGTGGAAACCGTTCGTGAAATCGAACGCAAGTGCGGTTACCACCACAATCGCGAGGATCAGCGAGAAGCTTTCCATTTACCCAGGCAATCGTTCGGCGTCGTTGGCGGGACGAACGTAGGTAACCCGAGTGAACGGAAGATGAACTGGGAGGGGCGCAGGGGTGTCCGCAACAGGGGGCCGTCATTCCGCCCTGGTGCGACTGCCCTTGCGCCCCAACGATCACGTGCCCTTGGCGAACTGTTTCAGTCGATCGAGTGACCCGTCGAAGAGATTCTGGTCACCCGGAAGGGTGCCGTCGCCGTTGTCGTACTGCCAGAAGGTCCAGGAGGACCACCCCGCCGGCAGTGGCCCCGCGCTCGCCGCGCCGTAGCGGGCGACCCACAGGGCGTGGTTCGCGGCGAACGCGCGGCTGTTGCCCGTGCACGTGTTCCACCAGTGGGTGGTCGTGTAGATCACCGGGCGGCGGCCGGTGAGCCGCTTGACCTCGTCGCTGAACGACTTGATCCAGCTGACCATCGCGGCCTTGCTCAGGCCGTAGCACTTGTGTTTCTTGTCGTACGGGTTGTACTCGATGTCGAGCGCCGGCGGCAGCGTCCAGCCGTCCGCGCTCCAACTGCCGCCGTTGCCTACGAAGTGGGCCGCCTGGGCCCGGCCCGAGGACCTGTTCGGCAGTGCGAAGTGGTAGGCGCCGCGGATGAGGCCCGCCGCGCGCGAGCCGTTGTACTGCCGGCTGAAGTAGGGGTTGCGGTAGGTGGTGGACTCGGTCGCCTTGACGTAGACGAATCTGGCGCCCTTCGCCTTCGCGCGCTGCCAGTCGACGTTCTTCTGGTGGGACGAGACGTCGTGCCCCTTCGGGCGGCTCGCCGCCGCGGCCGGGAACTCCGCGAGCGAGGTCCCTCCCAGCGCGAGCGCCGCGGCGGAGACCGCCAGTAAGCGGCTGCGGCGGCGGGTCGATATGTGGTCACGGGCCATGTGATTCCCCCCGGAATGGCGACGTGCGCGGCAAATCCCCCAGAGAGTACTGGAAGACCATTGAACGCCCGATGATCTCCGGCCAAGAGGGATCCGCGACGTGTTTGTGCCGATATGCGCCCTTACGGATGCGCGGTTTCCGGCCTAAAGTGCCCCCGCCCGGCGGCGCGTTGAAGGGCTGCCTGGCAGGATCGCCGCATGGCTGAGCAGCGAGGCGACGAGCGGGACACGGGGGACGTCCGAGGCGGCGGACAGGATGTGGGGGAGTCACGGCGGAGGGGTGTGCGCCCCGAGGAGGCGCGCGCCTGGGAGGACCTCGTCGCGACGGCCCGCCGGACGGTCGCCGACGGGCTCGTCGTCGGAACGTCAGGCAACGTCTCGGTGCGCGTCGGGGATATCGTCCTGGTCACGCCGTCGGGCGTGCCCTACGACCGGCTGGCGCCGGACGACGTCACCGGGGTCGGCCTCGACGGCCGGCAGGTCCTCGGCGCGCTCGTCCCGACCAGCGAGCTGCCCATGCACCTCGCCGTCTACCGCACGACCGGCGCCCACGCCGTCGTCCACACCCACGCCGTGCACGCGACGGCCGTCTCGACCCTCGTGAGCGAGCTCCCGCTGATCCACTACATGGCCGCCGCGCTCGGCGGACCCGTCCGGGTTGCCCCGTATGCGACGTACGGCAGCGACGAGTTGGCCGAGAACATGCTCCGCGCCCTCGCCGGCCGCTCCGGCTGCCTCCTCCAGAACCACGGCACGATCACCTACGGCACGTCCCTGGACCAGGCCTACGACCGCACCGCCCAGCTGGAATGGATGTGCCGCCTGTGGCTGACGGCCACATCGGTCCCGGGCCTGTCCCCGAGCCTGCTGTCCTCGGAACAACTGGCGGAGGTGGAGAACCGGCTACGCGGCTACGGCCAGCCCGGCTGACCCGCCTTCCCCGGCCCACTGCCCCTCACCGCCGCCCACACCCCGGATGCCCGTCACGCCCCTCACCGCTCGCGCAACCACCACCACCGCCCACCGGCGTCCCGCCGCGGACGCGGCCATCGCTCCGTGGGCTACCGGCATGCCGCCCCGCGGCTGCGCCCACCGCTCCGCCGGCCGCTCGGCCCCGCGCGCGGCCATCGCTCCGCCGGTGTCCGGCAATCCGCCGCGCCGCTGCGGCCTCTGCTCGGCTGGTCACCGGCGTCCCGCCCCGGCGGCTGCGGCCCCGGCTCGGCCGGTCACCGGCATGCCGCCGCGGACGTGGCCATCGCTCCGTGGTCTACCGGCACCCCGCCCCGCGCGCGGCTCCGCTTGGCCGTCTAGCCCCTGCTCCCGGATGCCGCTCCGCTCGGCCGTCTAGCCCCTGCTCCCGGATGCCGCTCCGCTTGGCCGTCTAGCCCCTGCTCCCGGATGCCGCTCCGCTCGGCCGCCTGGCCCCGCCCACCGGATGCCGCTCCGCCCAACCCGGCCGTCCCGCCCAACCCCGCCCACCGGATGCCGCCCCGCCCCAACCCGGCCGCCCCGCCCAACCCCGCCCACCGGATACCGCCGCGGACACCACAACCCGGCCGATCACCCCCGCCCCGGCGCCCGCGCTCGTCACCCCACCGACCCCGCCCACTGGTCCCCCGCCCGGTCCGCCGGGACACTGGAGCCGTGCGCACTGTCAGAGCGGCGGCCGCTGCCGCCACCGCCGTGATCGGAGCCGGGGCAGCCGCCGTGGCCGCCGGCCGGTTCGCCAGCGACGCCGCGCTCAAGGCGCCTCCCGGCAGGCCGCTGCCCACCGAACCCCGGCTCACCGTGCACGGCACCGCCGCGGGCCAGATCACCCTCACCCGGGACCTGGCCGCCCTGCGGCCCGGCCGCTACGGCCTCTCCGGTGACGGCTCCCACGCGGTGGTCGGCCCCGTCCTGACCACCGCCCCGCACACCGCTGACACCGTCGTACGCCGCTTGGAGAGCGTCACGCACGGCACCCTGAAGGCCGGGGACAAGGCCTGGCTCACCGCGAACGTGTACGTCGGCAACCCGAGCGCCGCCCTCGGTCTCGAACACGCCGACGTCGACGTCCCCGGCGAACTCGGCGCCCTGCCCGCCTGGTTCGTGGCCGGCGCCCGGGACACCTGGGTGATCGCCGTGCACGGCCTGGGCACCACACGGGAACTGGCCATGAACGTCATGGAGTTCCTGCACCGCAACCGCTTCCCGGTGCTCGCCCTCGCCTACCGCGGCGACCTGGGCGCACCCCGCCGGCCCGACGGGCTGAACCACCTCGGCGAGACCGAGTGGCGCGACCTCGACGCGGCGATCCGCTACGCCGTGCGCCACGGCGCCCGGCAGGTCGTCCTGCACGGCTGGTCCACCGGCGCCACCATGGCCCTGCGCGCCGCCGCGCACTCGGGACTGCGCGACCGCGTCTCGGGGCTGGTCCTGGACTCCCCGGTGCTCAGCTGGCAGACCACCCTGCGCGCCCTCGCCGCGGCCCGCCGCACCCCGGGCCCGCTGCTGCCCCTCGCTGTCCGCGCCGCCCAGGGCCGCACCGGTCTGTCCGACGACGGCGTCGCGGGCCCGGCGCCGTTCGACGGGCTCCGCATCCCGGCGCTCGTCTTCCACGGCCCGGACGACACGGTGGCTCCCTGGCGGTTCTCCCGTCACCTCGCCGGCACGCGCCCCGACATGGTCGCCCTCTACACCGTCGGCAACGCGCCCCACGGAGCGATGTGGAACGCCGACCCGCAGGCCTACGAGGAGGCGCTGCGACGCTTCCTGACGCCTCTCATGTGACCCCCTCCATCACCCCCGCGCCCCGTCGCGGCCATGTCCCGCCCCGCTCCGCAGCGACCGGTCGCGATGATTCCGTTTAGCGTCGTACCACTGGCTTGTTCCCACCCTCGACCACTCCCAGGAACCGGTGCCTTGGCCATCCCCGTCGCCCGCCGTGACATTCCGTTTGGGTTTTCGGACCGTCAACCGGAAGACTGCACCCGTGACGTCCCGTATCCCGCGCGACTCCAGGCTTCGACTCGTCCGCCCGCGACCCCTGGCCGCCGCCCCCAGAGCGATGAACCAGCGGCGCTCGCGCCGACCCGCACCGCGCCCCCCGGAGGGCACCCCGGCACCGGCGGAGCTGGCCAGAATGGCGCGCTCAGGTCTGGCCGCCGCGGCCCGCGTCGCCCGCTGGGCCGACGCCGCGCTCGGCCCCGGCGGGGACAGCGCCACCGCCGACGGCAAGGCCACCCTCTCCGACGCGACCGCGGAACGGGCCGCCCAGGACCTCGGCCTGACCCCGGCTCAGGTCAGGGCCGACTGGGACACCGCCCGCCTCGCCGGCCTCATCGAGGTCCACGGCGACAGCGCCCGTCCCGGCTGGCGGCTGCGTGCCTGGAACCGCGACGACAGCGCCGTCCTGCGCGGCTGGGTCGCCCTCTTCGACGCCTGGTCGCTGGCCCATCCGGAGCCCGAGGACCGCGAGGCCGCCGCCGTCGCCGAGGTCGTCTCGGCCATGCCGCAGGCGCTCTCCTTCCTGCAGCTGTCCGCCGGCCCCGTCCCCGTGGAGCAGCTCCTCGACCTCCTGGAGCAGCGCGTCACCGAGCTGCGCACCGCACGCTGCGAGATCCCCTACGGCCCCCAGCCCGAGCCGGTGGCCGAGCCGGAGCCCACCGACGCCCCGCTCGCCCCCCTCCTCGACTGGGCCCTGCGCGCCCTGGCCTCCGTCGGCGCCCTCACCTACGGCGACGGCCAGGCCACACTCACCCCGCTCGGCAGCTGGGCCGTCTGGGTCAAGCTGGAGCAGATCTGCGTCGCCGCGCAGAGCCCCGCCGGGAACATCGAGCAGGCGGCCGAAGACATGCTCCGCGGCTGCGCCCAGCTCCGCCCGAACGCGGCCCGCGCCGAGTACCGCGCCTGGCTCGCCGCCCGCCCCGTCGGCAGCGCCGTCACCGAGCTCCTCGACGCCGCCCGCGGCGAGGACGCCCTGCTGCGCGGCCTCGCCTTCGAGGCGCTGCGGGTCGTCGGCGCCCCCGCCGAGCCCGACGTGCGCGGCGTGGTCGCCGAGCCGACGCTCAGGCCGTACGCCCTGCTGTGGCTGGCCGAGCACGACGGCGCCGACCCGGAGGACGCCCACGAGGTCCTCACCCGTCAGGAGGCGACCTGGCTGTGGGTGGACACCGCGGCCGCCGTCGCCGACCACGGTGAGGCCCCGCTGCTCGTCCGGCACCTGGAATCAGCGATCCAGCCCACCGTCCCGATGCTCCTGGACGAGGTACGCGCCGTCGGGCACCCGCGCACCGTGCAGGTCCTGGTCGCCCTCGCCGCGGCACACCCCGACCCGGCCCTGGCCAAGGCCGTACGCCGGGCCGCGTTCCAGGTGCACACCGGCGGCAGCTAGAAAGTTATGTCGGGCGCGTATGTCCCGAAGCTCCACACATTGCCCTCGAGGTCCCGGGCCATGTAGTCCCGCGAGCCGTAGTCCTGGTCCGTCGGGGGCATCAGGATCTCCACGCCGTGGTCCACGGCGCGGCGGTGGTGTGCGTCCACGTCGTCCACCACCACGTACACCCCCGTGGTGCCGGCCTCCTTCATGGCCGCGTCGAACACGCCGCCGCGGCCCTTGGTGCCGACCATCACCGCGCCGTTGCCCTGCGTCAGCTCGGCGTGCATCACCGAGCCGTCCTCGCCCTCGTACACCGACAGCTCGGTGAAACCGAAGGCCTCCGTGAGCTGCCGGACCGCCGCCTTGGCGTCCGTG
Organism: Streptomyces sp. NPDC044719; assembly: GCF_056433405.1. NCBI lineage: Bacteria > Bacillati > Actinomycetota > Actinomycetes > Kitasatosporales > Streptomycetaceae > Streptomyces > Streptomyces sp. NPDC044719. The sequence goes on along the minus strand of NZ_JBWKHE010000005.1, from coordinate 56,193 downwards.
TACAGCAGCGTCGGGTAAATGCTCGGACGTCCGCCGGACGAGCCTGCCATGCGATCACTTCCTCGTTGTCCCGCTGCCTGACTCGGTCAAAAAGTGCTTGCACGTCCCCGTTAGACTGTCCCCCATGGCCATTCTCCTCGCGCATTAGACGGCGGGAACGTCCTCAGCCGTCCATCCCGCCCCCGTATCCGCCCTGGAGTCTGTCCGTGATCTCCGCCTCCGGTATCGAGCTGCGCGCCGGTGCCCGCGTCCTCATCGAAAACGCCACCTTCCGAGTCGCCAAGGGCGACCGCATCGGCCTGGTCGGCCGCAACGGCGCGGGGAAGACCACCCTCACCAAATGCCTCGCCGGCGACGGCATCCCCGCCGGCGGCACCATCACCCGCTCCGGCGAGGTCGGCTACCTCCCGCAGGACCCCCGCACCGGCGATCTCGACGTCCTCGCCCGCGACCGCATCCTCTCCGCCCGCGGCCTGGACGTACTGATCCGCAAGATGCGCGAGAACGAGGAGCGCATCGCCAACGGCAAGGGCGGTACCCGCGACAAGGCGCTCAAGCAGTACGAACGCCAGGAGACGGAGTTCCTCACCAAGGGCGGGTACGCCGCCGAGGCCGAGGCCGCCACCATCGCCGCCGCGCTCAATCTGCCCGACCGCGTGCTCGGCCAGCCCCTGCACACGCTCTCCGGCGGTCAGCGCCGCCGTATCGAGCTGGCCCGCATCCTGTTCTCCGACGCGGACACGCTGCTGCTCGACGAGCCGACCAACCACCTCGACGCCGACTCGATCATCTGGCTGCGGGACTACCTGAAGACCTACCGCGGCGGCTTCATCGTGATCTCCCACGATGTCGAGCTGGTCGACACGGTCGTCAACAAGGTGTTCTACCTGGACGCCAACCGCGCTCAGATCGACGTCTACAACATGGGCTGGAAGCTCTACCAGCAGCAGCGTGAGGCCGACGAGAAGCGCCGCAAGCGCGAGCGGCAGAACGCCGAGAAGAAGGCGTCCGCGCTGCATTCGCAGGCCGACAAGATGCGGGCCAAGGCCACCAAGACCGTCGCCGCGCAGAACATGGCCCGCAGGGCCGACAAGCTGCTGGCCGGCCTGGAGGCGGAGCGGAAGTCCGACAAGGTCGCCAAGCTGCGCTTCCCCGAGCCCTCCCCGTGCGGCAAGACCCCGCTGATGGCCGAGGGCCTGTCGAAGTCCTACGGCTCGCTGGAGATCTTCACCGACGTCGACCTGGCCATCGACAAGGGCTCACGCGTCGTCATCCTCGGCCTCAACGGCGCGGGCAAGACGACCCTGCTCCGGCTGCTCGGCGGGGCCGAGAAGCCCGACACCGGCCAGGTCATCGAGGGCCACGGCCTCAAGCTGGGCTATTACGCACAGGAGCACGAGACCCTCGACCCGGAGCGCACGGTTCTGGAGAACATGCGGTCGGCCGCCCCCGACCTGGACCTGGTGGAGGTCCGCAAGACGCTCGGCTCGTTCCTGTTCTCAGGCGACGACGTCGACAAGCCGGCCGGGGTCCTCTCGGGCGGTGAGAAGACCCGCCTGGCGCTCGCCACCCTGGTCGTGTCCTCGGCGAACGTCCTGCTCCTCGACGAGCCGACCAACAACCTCGACCCGGCCAGCCGCGAGGAGATCCTCGGCGCGCTGCGTACGTACAAGGGCGCTGTCGTCCTCGTCACGCACGACGAGGGCGCGGTCGAGGCGCTCCAGCCGGAGCGGATCATCCTGCTGCCGGACGGCGTCGAGGACCTGTGGGGCGCCGACTACGCGGACCTCGTCGCCCTGGCCTGAGCGTCAGTGCCGCTTGATCGAATGCGTGATCAACGACGTATGGATCATTCGGCCTAGCGGTGATCCATCATCTGTGTGAGATCTCCTCGTACCGAGGTGTGTCCTACATCGATTTCGCGGCCGAGCCCCGGATTCTTCCGGGCTCGGCCGCGCCGCCTTTCTGACCTGGTATTTCCCGGGGCAATCCGTTCGGCCGTACGGACGCCGCTCATCGGAATTCCCTATTCCGGATGTGGGGATGTGCTCCCGTCGTCACAACCTTGTCTCACGGACCTTGCCGAATGGGTGGCCATCAAGGCCCGGAGGGGTGATCATGAGGAGACCAGAGCGCACTTCCCATGAGGAGGCACGGGTGGCCGAGACTCTGAAGAAGGGCAGCCGGGTGACCGGCGCCGCGCGCGACAAGCTCGCGGCAGACCTGAAGAAGAAGTACGACGCCGGTGCGAGCATCCGGGCGTTGGCCGAGGAGACCGGCCGCTCGTATGGCTTTGTGCACCGCATGCTCAGTGAGTCGGGCGTCACGCTGCGAGGGCGTGGCGGGGCGACCCGGGGCAAAAAGGCCACGGCCTGACCCCGGGTGGCCCCTCGGCTCCGATGGTGGCCACCCGGTCGGTCGGCTGATCGACCGGGTGGTTACTGTGCAGTCACTTAGCTGACCGCACACATCGGAGGCGTCCATGGCTTCGCCCGACAAGGACCTCGTTCCCGTACTCGACAAGGACGGCGTACGGCTCACCGTCGACGACGCGGTCGCCACGGTGACGCTGACCAATCCGGCCAAGCGCAACGCGCAGAGCCCCGCTCTGTGGCGGGCGCTGACCGAGGCCGGGCGGCAGCTGCCGGGCTCCGTCCGTGTCGTGGTGCTGCGGGCCGAGGGCAAGTCCTTCTCGGCCGGTCTCGACCGGCAGGCGTTCACGCCCGAGGGCTTCGACGGGGAACCGTCGTTCATCGACCTCGCGCGTGGTGACGACGCCGAGCTGGACGCGACCATCGCCGAGTACCAGGAGGCGTTCGCCTGGTGGCGGCGCAGCGACATCGTCTCCGTCGCCGCCGTCCAGGGGCACGCCGTCGGGGCGGGCTTCCAGCTCGCCCTCGCCTGCGACCTGCGCGTCGTTGCCGACGACGTGCAGTTCGCCATGCGCGAGACCAGCCTCGGACTCGTGCCCGATCTGACGGGCACGCATCCGCTGGTGGGCCTCGTCGGCTACGCCCGCGCGCTGGAGATCTGCGTGACCGGGCGCTTCGTCACGGCCGAGGAGGCCGTGAACACCGGCCTGGCCAACGTGGCCGTGCCCGCCGGCCAGCTCGACGACACGGTCCGCGACCTCGTCTCGGCCGTGCTCGCCGCGCCCCGCGACGCCGTCGTCGAGACCAAGGCGCTGCTGCGCGGCGCCCAGGACCGCACCTACGAGGCCCAGCGCGGCGCGGAACGCCAGGCCCAGGCCCGCCGCCTGCGGGACCTCGCGGGCATCGGGGACTGAGGCGGAACCTCCCGGCGCAGCAGGGATTCCTCAGCCGATCCCGCTCACCAGGACCGCCACCGTCGGGTGGTCCGGCAGTGTCCTGCGCACCGCCGCGCGGACCGCTCGGGCCACCTCACGGGCCTGGTGGTCCGCGCCCACCGCGAGTTCCAGCCGGACATGACGGTGCGGCAGCGCGGCCTCGCCAGGGAGTTCCTCGATGTGCACCGGGTGGCCCAGCGCGGCGGTGAGGTGGAGCACGCCCGGGACCTCGAGCGCGGCGGCCGCGACACGGCCCTCGTCGCCGCCCTCGGGCCGCGCGGCCCGAGGTGGTTCGGGGAGACGTACGGCGGGCCCGGGCTCCGGCTCCTCGTCCAGCAGCCCCGTCACGCGCAGGTCCACCTCCGACACCGTCAGACCCAGCCCCTGCGTCGCCGTGGCCGCCAGCGTCGCCCGCAACAGGGACGCCGTCGTCGGCAGCGGCTGCGAGGCCGTGGCCGCGAACTCCGCCGTCACCCGCAACGGTCCGGGCGGCTGCGCACTCGGCGGGGCCGGTACGGCCGGCTCCCCGGTGTCCGCCGGGTCGGCGAGCGCGACACGGAGCGCGTCGAGGCGTACGCCCGGAGCGTCCCGCGCCGCGCGCCGCAGCACCGCCTCGGCCGCCTGCTCGGCGATCCATGCGCCGTCCCGCGCATCACCCAGCGGCAGGAGTCTGCCGAGGCCCAGCTGATGTCTCACTGCCTGCGTCCACCGATCGGCCGTCATTCCTCCAGCCTGCCGCATCAGGGGCGCGCTACCACGCAACCGTGCTTACGGTGGTCGAAGGACGACAACCGAAAAGGACGTGCGGTGATGACTGACATGACCGAGAACCGGGGCGGGGAGTCCGAGACGGCGGCGGCGCGCAGAAGTCCGTTGGCCAAGCGCGGTGGGGGAGACCCGGGCTCCCGCGGGCGTACGACGATCGCGGACGGCGTGGTGGAGAAGATCGCCGGGCTCGCCGCACGCGACGTGGACGGCGTGCACGCCATGGGCAGCGGCATCTCACGCACCTTCGGAGCCGTGCGCGACCGCGTACCCGGCGGCGCCAAGTCCGTGACACGCGGGGTGAAGGCCGAGGTCGGCGAGGTGCAGGCGGCCCTCGATCTGGAGATCGTCGTCGACTACGGCGTGTCGATCGCCGATGTCGCCCGGGACGTGCGGGAGAACGTCATCACCGCCGTCGAGCGGATGACCGGCCTCGAGGTCGTCGAGGTCAACATCGCGGTGAGCGACGTGAAGCTGCCGGACGAGGAGGAAGAGGAACCGGAGCGGCGGATCCAGTGAGGCACGGGCCACCGGACAACACAGCGGCTGAGGAGCTGAGGAGCGCATGAGCATGGCCGTGGTCGGCATGATCGCCGGCATGGCGTTGGCATTCGCCGGATACTTCGGCGGTTTCGGCGCCTTCCTGCTGGTGGCGGCGCTGGGCGCCGTCGGCTTCGTCGTCGGCCGGTTCCTGGACGGGGACATGGACTTCGGCGACTTCTTCCGTCCACGTCACGAGCGGCGGCGGTGACGACCGTGAGCGCGGGGGCCGGTGAGCTCGACAGACCCATGACCGCCGTCCCGCCGGGCGAGCGCGGCGCGACCCGGATCGCCGACCGGGTGGTCGCGAAGATCGCCTCGCAGGCGGCCCGCGAGGCCGTCGGGACACTGCCGCCCGACGCCGGCCGGCCGTCCGCCGGCGTCGTCGTCCACCACGAGGCCGCCCATGTCCGGGTGCACATCGAACTCGACTACCCCTGCGACGTCGGCGACCGCTGCCGCGGGGTGCGTCGCCAAGTCGTCGAGCGGGTGGGCGCCCTGGCGGGCATGGACGTGCCGGAGGTCGTCGTCCAGGTGGAGCGGCTGCACCTGGTCGCCGGACCCGGCGCGGCACAGGGGAGGACGCGATGAGCGAACCCCGGGGCACCGATCCGGCCGAACCGCCCGAGGCCGAGGGCACCACCCAGCGCCTGCCGGTCGTCGACACCTCGAAGACCGGCGACGGACTCGACCCGTCCGCGCCGGCGGAAGCCGACGGACCGCCGCCCGCACTCGGCGGCGAGGGCGGCAGCGAAGGCCGCTTCTGGTCGGCGCGCCGCGTCCCCGCCGGCATCGTCGCACTGCTGCTCCTGGGCCTCGCCGGACTGTTCCTGTACGACATCGCGTCCGTGCGGGCCGGCCGGCCCGTCATGAGCTGGCGCCGGGAACTCGCCCGGCAGCTCGCCGAACGGCCCCTGGACGACGTCTGGGTGCTCGTCGGGGCCGGGGTGGCCGCCGCCCTCGGGCTCTGGCTCCTCGTCCTGGCCGCCACGCCCGGCCTGCGGGCCGTGCTCCCGATGCGGCGCGCGCACGCCGACGTACGCGCCGGACTGCACCGCGACGCCGCCGCGTCCGCGCTGCGGGACCGGGCCATGGAGGTGTCCGGCGTGCAGTCCGTGGACGTCCGGATGCGCCGGACCAAGGCCAAGGTCCGCGCCGCCTCGCATTTCCGTGAACTGGACGACGTACGAACCGAACTGGACGCCGTGCTCACCGACGCGGTCCGCGGACTGGGGCTGTCCCGGCCGCCCGCGGTGTCGGTGTACGTCCGACGGCCCGGCCGGAAGGGGTGACGGCGGTGCTCCGGATCGTCAACCGCGTGATCCTCGGGCTGGTGGGCCTCGTCCTGCTGGTGCTGGGCGGCTCGGTACTGGCCGTCGGCCTCGGCGCCCCGGCACCCTCGTGGTGGATCCACGACAGCCGGCACGACGTTCTGCTGAGCGACGCCGAACGCACGCGCTGGCGGGAGGACGGCTGGTGGTGGCCGTCCGTCATCGCCGTCCTGGCCGTTCTCCTGCTGCTCGCCCTGTGGTGGTTCGTCGCGGTGCTCCGCAGACGCCGCCTCGCCGAGGTCCTCGTCGACACCGGCGACGGTGACGGCGCGCTGCTGCGCGGCCGGGCCCTGGAGAGCGCGCTCGCCCAGGAGGCGGAACGGGCCGATGGCGTGGACCGCGCCGATGCCCGCCTGACGGGCCGCCGTACCGCCCCCGAGGCCCGCGTTCGGCTCGCGCTGGAACCGCACGTGGACCCGGGAACGGCCCTGCACGACCTGACGACCGGCGCCCTGAACCACGCCAGAACCTCGGCGGGGCTTGCCGCACTCCCGGCAGAGGTGAGGCTGCGGGGCGTCAAGCACCGTGCGGAACGAGTGAGTTGAGCACGACCGCCCTGTCAGGGGCGCGGGGCTGTATGAATGTGCGGCTCCGCCGCGTGGGCGCGACCAGCCCCCACGAACCCGCAGCCGGCCAACTTCAGAACCCGTGCCGAGCTCCACCGTCCACGGGGACCATGACCCCGGTCAGATAGGAGGCCGCCGGCGACATCAGGAACGCGGCCACCCGCCCGAACTCTTCGGGCGCCCCGTACCGCCGCAACGGAATACGTGACTCCGAAGCCGCCCTGGTCGCCTCGGGGTCCGCCGACAACCCGTCCAGCTGGCGCACGCGGTCCGTGTCGATACGCCCGGGCAGCACACCCACCACCCGGATCCCCCGTGGCCCCAGCTCCTCGGACAGCGACTTGGCGAACCCGGCCAGCCCCGGCCGCAGCCCGTTCGAGATGGTCAGCCCCGGAATCGGCTCGTACACCGACCCGGACAGCACGAACCCGATGACGCCCCCGGCCTCCAGCCCGGAAGCCGCGGCGCGAGCCAGCCGTACCGCACCGAGGAACACCGACTCGAACGCCGCCTGCCACTGCTCGTCCGTGTTGTCGGCGACGAACCCGGCCGGCGGACCGCCCACACTGATCAGGACACCGTTGAAGCGCCCGAAGTTCTCCCGCGCGGCCCCGATCAGCCGGGCCGCCGCCTCGGGGTCGGCGTTGTCCACGGCCACCCCGACCGCGTTCGGGCCGAGCGCGTCCGCCGTCTCGGCGACGCTCTTCTCGTCCCTGCCCGAGACGACCACCTTCGCCCCGTCCGCGACCAGCTCGCGCGCGGAAGCGTTGCCGAGGCCTCGCGTGGCCCCGGTGACGACGTACACCCGGTCCTTCAGTCCAAGATCCATGGTCCCTATCCTGCCCCCTCCGCACCGAACAGGGCGAGGGCGGTGTTCACGAGGCCGATGTGGCTGAACGCCTGCGGGAAGTTGCCGAGCTGCCGGCCGGTCACCGGGTCGAACTCCTCGGACAGCAGGCCGACGTCGTTGGCGAGACCCACCAGCCGTTCGAACAGCGCGCGGGCCTCCTTCGTACGGCCCGTCATGAACAGGGCGTCCGCGAGCCAGAACGAGCACACCACGAAGGTGCCCTCGGAACCGGGCAGTCCGTCCACGTCCGCGTCGTCGGTCGTGTAGCGGAGCAGGAGGCCGCGGTGGTCCAGCTCCGCGCGGATCGCGTCGATGGTGCCGATCACCCGAGGGTCGTCGGGCGGGAGGAAACCGACGCGTGGGATGAGCAGCAGCGCGGCGTCCAGTTCGCGTGAACCGTAGGACTGCGTGAAGGTGTTGCGCTCGGGGTCGTAGCCCCGCTCGCACACCTCGCGGTGCACCTCGTCGCGCAGCGCGCGCCAGCCCTCCAGGTCGCCGTCCAGCTCCGGATGGCGCTCCAGGGTCCGTACGGCACGGTCGGCGGCCACCCACACCATCACCTTCGAGTGCACGAACTGGCGCCGGCCGCCGCGCACCTCCCACAGCCCCTCGTCGGGCTGGCGCCAGTGGGTCCGCAGAAAGTCCATCAGGGCCGTCTGCAGCGCCCACACGTCCGGCTGGGCCGACAGGCCCGACTCGCGGGCCAGCGACAGGGAGTCCATGACCTCGCCGTAGACATCGAGCTGGAGCTGGTTCACGGCGTCGTTCCCGATGCGTACGGGGGCGGAGCCGGCGAAGCCGGACAGCCACGGCAGCTCGGACTCGGGCAGCCGTCGCTCGCCCGCCAGGCCGTACATGATCTGCAGGTCGGCCGGGTCGCCCGCGACCGCGCGCAGCAGCCAGTTCCGCCAGGCCTCGGCCTCCTCCTGGTAGCCCGCGGCGAGCAGCGCGTTCAGGGTGAGGGTGGAGTCGCGCAGCCAGCAGTAGCGGTAGTCCCAGTTGCGCACTCCGCCCGGCTCCTCGGGCAGTGAGGTGGTGAGGGCGGCGACGATGCCGCCGGTCGGGGCGTAGGTGAGTGCCTTGAGGGTGATCAGGGAGCGGACGACGGCGTCCCGGTACGGCCCCTGGTAGCGGCAGCGCGACACCCAGGCCCGCCAGTCCTCGACGCTGTGACGCAGCGCGTCGAACGGGTCGACGAGTGGCGGGCGCGACTCGTGGGAGGGGTGCCAGGTCATGACGAACGCGACCTTCTCGCCCTTGCGGACCGTGAACTCCGCGTGCGTTCCGAAGTCCTCGCCCCAGCTGCGCACCTCCGGCTCGCTGCGCAGCCAGGTGGAGTCCGGGCCGGCCACGGCGACCCGGTGGCCGTCGGCCCGGCGCACCCACGGAATGATCGAGCCGTAGTCGAAGCGCAGCTTGAGGACGCTGTGGAGCGTCACCTCGCCCTCCAGGCCCTCGACGATCCGTACGAGGTCGGGGGCCTGGTCGCGCTGGGGCATCAGGTCGGTGACACGGACCGCCCCCTGCTCGGTCTCCCACTCGGTGTCCAGGACGAGGGTGTCGTGGCGGTAGGCGCGCCGGGTGCACCGGTCCGCCCCCACGGGGGCGATGCGCCAGTAGCCGTTGTCCTCGTCGCCGAGCAGCTTGGTGAAGCAGGCGGCCGAGTCGAAGCGGGGCAGGCACAGCCAGTCGACGGAGCCGTCCATGCCGACCAGGGCAGCGGTCTGTTCGTCACCGACGAGCGCGTAGTCCTCGATACCGGTATGCACGGAGTGCGGGTTCCCGGCCGGTCGGGCCTGCAATCAGGGGTGGAGCCGGGTGAGTGACAGGCTCTCGGCGGCGGGGGAGCCCTTGCCGGAGAAGATGACGCCGGGATCCGACGGTGCCTGGTTGAGCACCCACAGGCCGATCAGCGTGGCCAGGGTGAAGACGACCGCGATCAGCACGGCGAGCACGAGCCGCCGCCGGCGTTCGCGCCGCAGCCATTCGCCACGTGCCGTGCGGTACGCGTCGGGGTCGGGGAGCACCCCGCCGGCCAGTGCCTCGAGTGCCTCGCGCAGCTCGCGTTCGGTGCGGCCGTCGCCGTGGCCGGTCCGGTCCGTGCTCGTGCCACGCGGCGGAGTCGCATCTCGATTCGTCATCGCCGGGCCTCCATCGCCTGGGTCAGGGCGGCGATGCCGCGTGCCATGTGTGTCTTGACGGAACCGCCGGAGATACCCATCGCGGCGGCTATCTCACTCTCCTTCAGACCGAGCCAGTGCCGCAGCACCAGCGCCTCGCGCTGGCGGGGCGGCAACTGCTGGAGCGCGTCGATGAGCACGCGCTGGTCGTCGCGCAGCAGCGCGGCGTGCTCGGCGGAGGCAACCGTCTCGTCCGGCGGGCTCGGCGGGTTCTCCTCGTGGCGGCGGGCGACCTGGAGGTGGCGTATCCGCATCCGCGTCAGATTGCAGACCGTGGACCGCAGATAGGCCTCCGCCGCTGCCGCGTCCCGCAGCCGCCGCCACTTGCGGTAGATCTGGTAGTACGCCTCGGCCACCACGTTCTCCGGGTCGTCGGCGCCCAGCAGGACGGCGAGCCGCAGCATCGAGGAGGAGTGCAGCTCGAAGAGGCGGGCCACGCCGGCCTCCCGCTCCAGGTCGGCCGGATCGGCGGCCGCCGGGGGTAGGGGTACGGCGGCGGGCGGTGGCACGGCCGGCGCCGCGACGGGGGAGTGCTGTCTGCGTCTCACGGGTTTTTCGCTCCGGTCTCCGGGCGTCGCCGGACGGTCAGGCGGGACGGCAGGTCGGTCGAGTCGGCGCCGCGCGGGACGCCCAGGCGGGTCAGGGCCACGGTGCCGGCCACCGCGACGGCCAGATTGAACAGCAGGGCCGCGAGCCCGGCGTAGATCTCCAGCGGCCCGGAGCCGGTGCCGAGCGGCACGATCGAGGAGAACCCCTCGCGCACCACCAGGTAGGTCCCCGACGCCATGCCCACGGCCCACCCGGCGAGCAGCGCCCGCGGATGCAGCCGCCCGGTGAACAGTCCGACGGCGACCGCCGGGAAGACCTGCAGGATCCACACGCCGCCGAGCAACTGGAGGTTGATGGCGTCCTGGTCGCGCAGCCCGAACACGAACGCCACGGCGCCGACCTTCGCGGTGATCGACACCGCCTTGGCGATGCGCACCTGGCGCTTGGGCGTGGCCGTCGGCTGGACGTACTCGACGTAGACGTTGCGGACGAAGCTGGTCGCGGCGGCGATCGACATCACCGCGGCGGGGACGAGCGCCCCGACGGCGATCGCGGCGAACACCAGCCCGGCCAGTGGCGCCGGCATCAGCCGGTCCACCAGCATCGGCACGGCCGCCTCGGCACCTCCGCGCGGCGCCCGTACCCCCGCCGCGAGGGCGGCGAAGCCCAGGAAGCCGAACAGCGCGAGCAGCCCGGTCCAGGCGGGCAGCGCCACCGAGACCTTGCGCAGGGTGCGCGGCCCGTCGGCGGCGAAACCGGCGGTGAGCACATGCGGGTACATCAGCAGGGCGAGGGCGGAGCTGAGGGCGAGGCCGGCGTAGGCGGGCTGCTGGGCGGGGGAGAGGAGCAGCGCCGGTTCGCCCAGTCGCGCCGCGGCCCCGTCGAAGACCGGGCCGGGGCCGCCGAACCGTTCGAGGACCAGCCAGGTCACGGCGGTCAGTGAGCCGAACACGGCCACCGCCTTCAGCGCCGAGATGACGGTGGGCGCGCGCAGCCCGTGCCGGTACGTGGCCACCGCGAGCCCCGCGAACAGCGCCACCAGCACCAGGTCCCCGGCCACGCCCCGCGGATGGACGCCCCCGGCCGTCAGCACCGCCCGGATGCCGATCAGTTGCAGCGCCAGGTACGGCATCGTCGCGAGGATCCCGGTCAGCGCGACCACCAGGGCCAGCGGCGGCGACCCGTACCGGCCCCGGACGAAATCGGCGGCGGTGACGTAGCCGTGCCGGCGGGCCACGCTCCACAGGCGGCTCAGCAGCACGAAGGCGAGCGGGCAGACGATCACCGTGTATGGCACGGCGAAGAAGGCGGGCGCGCCGTTGCTGTACGCCAGACCGGGCACGGCGGTGAAGGTGTACGCGGTGAAGATCGTGCCGCCGAGCAGCATCCAGGTCCAGCCGGGACCCAGGCTGCGGTCGGCCAGGGCCCAGCCCTCCAGGGAGGGCAGCCGGTCCACCGGACGCAGCCGCCGAGCGGTGACCGCGAGCAGCGACGCCCCGCCGATCACGGCGAGGAACGTCGCGGTCATGGCGCCGTCAGCCATGGGTCACCGTCCTTGTGTGCCTGTGCCCTTGCGCGAGAGTTGCGCGGACGGCCCGTCCGGAGGACAGGGAACCGACGGAAATTCTTCGGGGAACGCCGTGTCATCCACTTCCGGCGGGAGCGCAACTCTTGCACAGACCGACAGCGAGCGGGAGAGGTGCGCAGGTCGGGGAAGCGCCCCCACACCGGCCCCCGCGCAGGTCCTGTCGCACACCACCGCCACGGTGAGGAGCCGCCATGCCCGTATCAGTCCTGCCCGAATCCGGCCGACCAGCGCCCGTAAAGCCGCGAATGTCCCCTCGGTCCCTCCTGCTCTGGACGGCCGTCTCCCTGCTCGGCGCGATCGCCTGGGGCGTCCTCGCCCTCGCCCGGGGCGAGGAGATCTCGGCAGTCTGGCTGGTCGTCGCGGCACTCGGCTCGTACGCCATCGCCTACCGCTTCTACTCCCGCTTCGTCGCCCGGCGCGTGCTCCGGCCCGACGACCGCCGGGCCACCCCCGCCGAGCGACTCGAGGACGGCGTCGACTTCCACCCCACCGACCGCCGGGTGCTGCTCGGCCATCACTTCGCCGCGATCGCCGGCGCCGGACCGCTGGTGGGGCCGGTGCTCGCGGCGCAGATGGGCTATCTGCCCGGGACGCTGTGGATCGTGGCCGGCGTGATCTTCGCGGGCGCGGTGCAGGACATGGTCGTGCTGTTCCTGTCCATGCGACGGGACGGGAAGTCGCTCGGGCAGCTGGCCCGGGACGAGATCGGAAGGTGGGGCGGCGCCGCCGCCCTGATCGCCGTGTTCGCCATCATGATCATCCTGCTGGGCGTGCTGGCCCTGGTCGTCGTCAACGCCCTCGCCCACTCCCCGTGGGGCACCTTCTCCGTCGCGATGACCATCCCCATCGCCCTGTTCATGGGCTTCTGGCTGCACGTCATCCGCCCGGGCCGCGTCGTCGAGACCAGCCTGATCGGCGTCGCGCTGCTCCTGCTCGCGATCGTCGGCGGGAGCTGGATCCAGGAGTCCTCGCTGGCCTCCGCCTTCACCCTGAGCCCCACGACCCTCGTCTTCTGCCTGGTCGGCTACGGCTTCGTCGCCTCCGTGCTGCCGGTGTGGATGCTGCTCGCGCCGCGCGACTACCTCTCCACCTTCATGAAGATCGGCACGATCGCGCTGCTCGCGGTGGGCGTGGTGGTCGCCGCCCCGGTCATGCGCGCGGACGCGGTGAGCGACTTCGCCTCCTCGGGGGCGGGGCCCGTCTTCGCGGGCGCGCTCTTCCCCTTCCTCTTCATCACCATCGCCTGCGGCGCCCTGTCCGGCTTCCACGCCCTGGTCGCCTCCGGCACCACACCGAAGCTGATCCAGAAGGAGTCCCAGGTCCGGATGATCGGCTACGGCGCCATGCTGATGGAGTCGTTCGTCGCGATCATGGCGCTGATCGCGGCGGCGACCCTGGAGCCGGGCCTGTACTACGCCATGAACGCCCCGGCGGCCCTCCTCGGCACGACGGCCGAATCGGCGTCCCACGCGGTCGCCGGCCTCGGCTTCACGATCACCCCCGACCAGCTGGCCCAGGCCGCGAAGGCCGTGGAGGAACAGACGCTGATCGCCCGCTCCGGCGGGGCCCCGACGCTGGCCGTCGGTATGTCGGAGATCTTCTCCGCGGTCATCGGCGGCACCGCGATGAAGGCCTTCTGGTACCACTTCGCGATCATGTTCGAGGCGTTGTTCATCCTGACGACGGTGGACGCGGGCACCCGGGTCGGCCGCTTCATGCTCCAGGACATGCTGGGCAACGTCTGGAAGCCGGCCGGCCGGGTCAACTGGAAGCCGGGCATCTGGCTGTGCAGCGCCCTGGTCGTCGCGGCCTGGGGCTACTTCCTGTACACCGGCGCCACCGACCCGCTCGGCGGGATCAACCAGCTCTTCCCGCTCTTCGGCATCGCGAACCAGCTCCTCGCCGCGATCGCCCTGGCCGTCTGCACCACGGTCCTGGTCAAGTCCGGGAAACTGCGCTGGGCCTGGGTCACCGGCGTCCCGCTCGCCTGGGTCGTCGCCATCACCTTCACCGCCGGCTGGCAGAAGATCTTCTCGGACGACCCGAAGGTGGGCTTCTTCGCCCAGCGTGCCCGCTACGCCGACGCCCTCGACGCGGGCCAGGTCCTGCCGCCCGCCAAGAGCCCGGCCGACATGCAGACCGTCGTCACCAACTCCACGGTCGACGGCGTACTGATCGCGCTGTTCCTGCTGCTGGTCGCCGTGGTGCTCGTGAACGCGGCGGTGGTGTGCGTACGGGCGGCCCGGGCCCCGGGTCCGCTGCCGACCACCGAGGCGCCGTACGTCGAGTCCCGCATCGAGGTGCCGGGAAAGCCTGCCGAGTCCCTGACAGGGGCCCGCCCATGAGGGCCGTGCGCTGCGCGCGGGCCGTGGCCTGGTACGTCCGCGAACTGCTGCGCACGCTGGACCGGGGGTCGGGGCCGCGGGGGCGGTGCTGCTGACGGGCCGGGGGCCGGGCCCCTCGGGGCGTGGGCTGACGATCCGGGGGTCGGGCTCGCCCGGGGGGCTTGGGCTGACGGGCTTGGGGTCGGGCCCGCCGCTCAGGCGCTTGGGGCTGACGGGCCGGGGGCGGGTCCACCCGGGGCGTGGGCTGACGGGCTGGGGGTCGGGCCCGCCCAGGGCGTGGGCTGACGATCCGGGGGTCGCCCGCCCGGGGGGCTAAGGACTGACGGTCGAGGGTCGGGCCCGCGCGGCTTAGTGCTGACGGCCGGGGGCGAGTCGCCGGGGGAGGGGCTGATGCTGACGACCGGGGGCGAGTCGCCGGGGGAGGGGCTGATGCTGACGACCGGGGGCCGGGCCTGCCGGGGCGCTCCTGCTGACGCGGGCTGTCGGCGGCCGTTGGTCAGGTCACACGGCCGCCGGCTCCGCCTCCGTCGTGTCGGTGTCCGCGGCTGCCGCCTGCGCCCGGTCCCGGGCCTCGCGGCGGGCCAGGACCACCCAGCCGACCGGGACGGCCGCGGCGAACAGCCACCACTGGATGGCGTACGCGTAGTTCAGCGCGGCGTCCTCCTTGCCCGGATTGCCGAGGAGCTCGGGGGTGTCGCCCTTGGGCTCGGGTGCCGTCTGGGCGATGTAGCCGCCGAGCACCTGGACATCCAGGCGCCGTGCCTCCTGCTCGCTGTTGATCAGCATGATCTGCCGGTCGGGCAGCCCTTCGAGGTTCTTGATGCCGCTCGCCTCGGTCGTCTCGTCGGGCATCAGCCGCCCCGAGACGGTGACCTCGCCGGCCGGCGGTGCGGGAACCTTCGGGAACGCGGTCTGGCTCGGACCGTCGGAGGGGATCCAGCCCCGGTTCACCAGCAGGACCTTGCCGTCCTTGAGGACGAACGGGGTGAGGACGTGGTAGCCGACCTCGTCGTCGGAGTTGGTGCGGCGGCGGACGACGACCTCGTCCTCCGAGTCGAAATGGCCCTTCGCGGTCACCGTGCGGTATCGCTCGGCGCTGGTCACGGTGTGCCCGGGCCCGGTCAGCTTCTCCACGGGCACCGGGTCGGCCGCCAGCGCGTCCGTGACCAGCTGGTTCCGGGCGGTGCGCTCCTCGTAGCGATGCATCTGCCAGATGCCCAGCCTGATCATCGTGGGGATGAGAAGCAGGGCGATCAGCGTGAGGATCACCCACTGCCGGGACATCAGGAAGCGGTACACCCCACGACCGTACAACTCGGTCGTGGGGTGCCATCAGGCGGGTACGGTTTCACACCTTGTCGACAATTCCCGCCTTTCCCTCCGCGCGTGCGCAGTGCGCGCCGCAGTACCAGTGGCCCTCGACCTCCACGCCCTGGCCGATGATCTGTACACGGCAGTGCTCGCAGATGGGTGCCATGCGGTGGATCGCGCAGGAGAAGCAGTCGAAGACGTGCACCGCGCCCTGCGCGTGCACCTCGAAGGTCATTCCGTACTGATTGCCACATACCTCACAGGTCGCCATGCGCCACAGGGTGAGCCGTCTTCCCGGCCCGGGCGAGACGGTGCCGGGCGAGTCGCCCTCCAATCACCCGTCCGTACGGTCGTCCTCCGGCGCCGCTCCGCATGCGGTCACCCCTCCGACGCCGGCTCCACATCCGCGAGGAGCTGCCCGAACGCCGCCTCGTCCACGACCGGCGTGCCGAACTGCCGCGCCTTGACCACCTTGGACGTGCCCGAGCCCGGGTCGTTCGTGACGAGCAGGCTGGTGAGCCGGGACAGGCTGGTGGCCACGTGCAGCCCGGCCTCGGTCGCGCGGTCCTCCAGCAGATCGCGCTCCACCGAGGTGTCACCCGAGAAGGCGACCCGCATGCCCTGCTTGAGCCGCCCGCCCGCCTCGTAGCGCCCCGGGTTGGGGTAGGGGCAGGCGGGCCGCTTGCGGGCCGGGCGCCAACTGGTCGGCCGGTAGCCGCCGTAGCCCGCCTGCTGACCGATGCGGGGTGCCGGACGGTCCGACCACTCGGTCAGCGGCCGGCACTCCAGCAGCGGAAGCCGCACCCCGTTGGCCGCCGCGGCCCTCAGGCTGGGCCGGAACGCCTCGGCCAGCACGCGTGCGTCGTCCAGCGCGTGGTGCGCCCGCTGCTGGACGACGCCGAAGTGCGCGGCGAGGGACTCCAGCTTGTGGTTGGGCAGCGGGAGCCCGAGTTCCTTGGAGAGCGCGATGGTGCACAGCCGCTGCCGCACCGGTGCCTCGCGCTGCGCCCGCGCGTACTCCCGGGCGATCATCTGCCAGTCGAAGACGGCGTTGTGCGCGACGAGCACCCGCCCCTCGAGCCGGGTCGTGAACTCCTCGGCGATGTCCTGGAAGAGGGGCGCGCCCTCGAGTGCCTCGCTCGTCAGTCCGTGGATCCACACGGGGCCGGGGTCACGCTCCGGGTTGACCGTCGAGTACCAGTGGTCCTCGACCTCGCCGCGCGCGTCGAGCCGGTAGACGGCCGCGGAGATGATGCGATCGTCCCGGGCCAGACCTGTGGTCTCCACGTCAACGACCGCGTACCCCTTGGGATACGCGGCCGGCCATGACGTGGAAGAGGGCACTGCGGTCGTCAGGTCATCGAGCATGGTCCCTGAGGATACGGGCCCCGACTGACACCACCGCCCGCCAGGTGGGCTCGCTCGGCCCTTCCGATACTCCCTCAGGCGTGTTGTCCGGTCTGTCCGTTCGCGAGGCGTACGTCTGTCCGACACTCAGTCACCTTGATTGGTGGAGATCACCAAGAAGCAAGCGCGTACCGTCGGTAATACTTGTGGGTAACAACGTCTAGTCGGGGCAGGACGGCGGTCCTACGGTGCTTGCATGCCGAACCTGCCCGATGTCGTGCTGTGGTCGATCCCCGCCTTTGTGCTGCTCACCGTGGTCGAGATGGTGAGCTGCCGTCTCCATCCCGACGAGGACGCGGAGGGCTACGAAGCGAAGGACGCCGCCACGAGCGTCGGCATGGGCCTAGGCAGTCTCGTCTTCGACTTCCTGTGGAAGATCCCGATCGTCGCCATTTACACGGCCATCTACGAACTGACGCCCCTGCGCGTGCCCGTCCTGTGGTGGACCGTCCCGCTGATGCTGCTCGGGCAGGACTTCTTCTACTACTGGTCCCACCGCGGCCACCACGTCATCCGCGTCCTGTGGGCCTGCCACGTCGTCCACCACTCCAGCCGGAAGTTCAACCTCACCACCGCGCTGCGCCAGCCCTGGACGTCCCTGACGGTGTGGCCGTTCTACGTCCCGCTCATAGCCGCCGGCGTGCACCCCGCCGCGCTCGCGTTCTGCTCCTCCGCGAACCTCGTCTACCAGTTCTGGATCCACACCGAGCGGATCGACAGGATGCCCCGCTGGTTCGAGTTCGTCTTCAACACCCCCTCGCACCACCGCGTCCACCACGCCTCCCAGGGCGGTTACCTCGACCGCAACTTCGGCGGCATCCTCATCGTCTGGGACCGGCTGTTCGGGTCGTTCGCCCCCGAGACCGAGCGGCCCGTGTACGGACTGACCAAGAACATCGACACATACAACCTGCTGAAGGTGGCGACGCACGAATACGTGGCCATCGCGAGGGACTTGAAGGCGGCACACAGCTGGCGCGAACGTGCGGGACGCGTCTTCCGGGGACCGGGCTGGGGGCCCGCCCCCGCTCCCGCGACGACGACCCCGGCTACGGATACGGATACGGATACGGCTACGGCTACGGGAACGGGAACGGGAACGGATACGGATACGGATACGGATACGGCTCCGCCGACGGACCCCGCCGCGGCCCCGACCCACGCCGGTGAGAGCACGTCGGCGTGACCCCCGCCCGCCTCCTCCTCGCCGCCTTCGCACTCGCCGCCGCCGTCGACCTCGTCTCCCTCGCGGCCGGCTTCGACGCCGGGCACACCCTGGCCAAGCCCCTGCTGATGCCGCTCCTGGCCCTGTGGGCCGCCCTGCGCCAGGCGCCGCGGCTGCTCCTGGCCGCCCTGCTGTTCGGCTGGGGCGGGGACGTCCTGCTGCTGTCCGACGCAGAGCCGGCCTTCCTCGCCGGCATGGGCTCCTTCGCCGCGGGCCATGTCTGCTACCTCGTCCTCTTCAGGACGTACGGCAGCCGCGACGCGGTCCCACGCGCGCGTGCGGCCCTCCTCGCCCTCGGCTACGGCACCGCTCTCGTCACCACCGTCGCGCTGCTGTGGCCCGACCTGCCCGCGGACCTGCGCGTGCCCGTCGCCGGGTACAGCCTCCTGCTCACGGCCATGGCGTGCGGGTCCGCCACCCGGCTCGGCCTCTTCGCCGGACTCGGCGGCGCGCTGTTCCTGCTCTCCGACACGCTCATCGCGACCGGCGTCGCCGACTGGCCGCAGCTGCCCCGGCCGGACTTCTGGATCATGCTCACGTACATCGCCGCGCAGGCCCTGCTGGCCGGCGGCACACTGGGGGCGCTCAACGCGCGCAGGGCACCGGCCGCGACGTACGGCGAGATGCGCGCCGTCTGAGGCTCACCGACCGGGGCTCCGTCCAGGGCTCACCAGCGGATGGGCACCGGAAGGGCCGTCAGCAGTCCGGACACCGCGACCACCAGGCCCAGAGCGACGACCTCCGCCCGCGCCGGCGCACAGGCGGTCAGCGGATCGGCCGCCCGGCGCAGCCGGCTCCGGGCCCACAGGGCGAGGGCGGCGACGGCGGCCACGAGCAGCACCTTGGCGAGCAGCGCCCGCCCGTACGCCGTGGCCGTCAGCTGCTCCACGATGGTGCCCGGCGGCATCCGGCGCAGCGAACTCCACACACCCGTCGCGGTGATGGCGGCGAGCAGCACCGCCGCCACGCGCGCGTAGAGGCCCAGCAGGGCCGCGCCCGCCCCCGGGTCGTACCGGCCGTGCCACAACCGCAGGGTCCGCAGCGCGTGCAGCAGACCGCCCACCCACAGTGCCGCGCAGGTCAGGTGGACGAGCGTCAGCCCGGAGCCGGTCAGCGGGCTGTGCTCGGTCGTGGGGTGCGCGCGCAGCGCCTCGGCGACGATCACGGCGGCCAGCGGCCACACCTGCCTGGCAGGCCGGCCCGACGCGGCGCACAGCCCCGCCACGAGGAACGCGTTGACCTCGAGCAGGGCGAGCGTGCCGTCCCTGGACGCGTAGAGCCCGCCGATGTCCAGGTCCGACAGACCGCCCGGGACGCGGTTGCCCGCGGCCACGACCGAGGCGAGCGCGAGGGCGGCGGCGAAACCGGCGACGGCCGCGAAGGGTGACCAACTGCGGGGCGCGGCCGGGGCGTGGCCGGGGGCCCTCTCAGGGCCCGGCACGGAACGCGCCAGCCGGTTCACGAACAGCTCGCCGACCGGTACGCACAGCGCCGCGAAGAGCACCGTACGCAGCAGGGCGATGCCGCCGGCCCCGGGCGCGCCTGCCTCCCCGGTGCCGTGCAGCGCGGTCGACGGGCCGAGCAGCGGGATCAGCGCGGCCAGGGCCACCAGGACCAGGACGGCGACGGCCCGGCCCGCACCGGTGCGCCGTACGGGCCCGCCGCCGTCGGCCACTCCTGGCGTGGGTCTTGTCAAGGTCACCCCAAGATCTTCACCAACCTTCACATGGTCGGGCAAGTCCAGGGGAGCGAACTCAGTCGGCCCTGGACGCGGCGGCGGCGAGCGTGAGATTGCCGCGACCGCCTTGTCCACGCGCGCCTTGTAGAAGTCGGCGTCACCCTCATGGCGCAGCTCCGGCCAGGACACACACCGGGAGGCCAGACGCGCGACGGTCCCACGCCCCCCACGAACCGCAGACGCAGCGGGCCGGGCGGGTGCCCCCGCCCGGCCCGGGCCGCATTCACACGAGTTCTACTTGGTCACCGCGTCCAGCGCGTCCGCGATGCCCCAGCCGTAGAAGCCGTTGCGGTTCTTGGAGCCCTCGCACACCGCGTCGATCTTGCCGTCGGCGTCGATGTCGTACGGGTCCGTGCACGGCGTGGCGTCGGCCTCCGCGTACAGCAGGGCCTTCACCAGGGCCGGGGAGGCGTACGGGTGCGTCGACTTGATGAGGGCGGCGACGCCCGCGACGTGCGGGGACGCCATGGACGTACCGGCCATGTAGCCCCACTTGCCGCCCGGCAGCGTGCCCAGGATCAGCCCGCTCGTGGCCGGCGCCTCCGGCTTCTGGTAGGCGGTCGAGTCACCGCCCGGCGCGGCGATGTCTGCGACGCCGAGACCGTAGTTGGAGAAGGACGACTTGATGCCCTTCGCGCCCGTCGAGGCGACCGTGACGACACCCGGCAGCTGGGTCGGGATGTCGAGGCACTCCGAGGGGTCGACGGTCCGGTCGCCCGGCGTGGTGTCGTTCGGGGACGACGGGTCGGTGATCTCGTCGGCCGAGAGGTCGTAGTTCTCGTTGCCCGCCGCCGCGACGTTGACCGCGCCCTTCTTCTCCGCGTACCGGGAGGCCCGGGAGACCGCGTCCAGGAGCGCCTTCTGGTCCGGGTCGTCGCCGCAGTTGAAGTACCAGGGGTCGGTGTAATAGCTGTTGTTGGTGACGTCGACCCCGTGCTCGGCCGCCCACACGAAGCCGCACACCACGGCCTCCGTGTAGAAGAAGCCGTCCGGGTTGGACACCTTGATGCCGGAGACCTTCACGCCGGGCGCGACACCGGTCATGCCGACGCCGTTCTTGGCGGCCGCGATCTCACCCGCCACATGGGTGCCGTGCGGGCTCTCCGAGGCACCGGGCCGCCAGGCCCCCTCCGCGGTGTCCGGCTTGCCCGACACACAGTTGACCGACGCCTGGCGGTCGAAGTTGGGTGCGATGTCGGGATGGGTGTCGTCCACGCCGGTGTCGATCACGGCGACCGTGACCTTCTTGCTGCCCAGCGACTTCTCGTGCGCCTTGTCCGCCTTGATGGCCGGCAGGTCCCACTGCTGGGGCTGCAGCGGGTCCAGCCCGGCGGGGGCCTTGGCCTCGGCGACCTCGGCCGCACTCAGCGCCTTCGGCGTGCCGAGGTCGCCCGTCGTCGCCGTGGGCAGCGGCTTGGTCCGGGTGGCACCGGCCGACTGGACGCCGCGCACCTTGCGGACGGTCTTGGCGAAGTCGGGGTTCGAGGAGTGGACGACGATGACGCCTATCTGGTCGTACGACGTCACGATCGTGCCCCCGGCCTTGCCGACGGCCTTCTTCACATACGCCGAAGTGCCGTGCCCCGGCTTGACGTTGACCACATAGCTGAGCGGGGTCGCGTCGGCCGAGACCGCCGCGGGGGCGTCGTCGGCGGCCGTGGCCGTGGTGTTCGGCAGGAACGCGAGGGCCGTGGCCATGGCCATCCCGGCCGGGATCGCGACGGCGCGGCGGTAGCGCGCGTGCGGCGCTGTCATGGTGTCTCCAGTAGGTTCGCGGTACGAGCTGACGGAGCTGACGGTGCGTGAACTCTTAGGATGCACAGGTCACTTGACCGCGCGCAGCGCGTTGACGATGCCGTACCCGTAGAAGCCGTTGACGCGCTTGCCGCCCTCGCAGGTGGCGTCCTGGGTGCCGTTGCCGTCCTGGTCGTAGGACTCGGGGCAGGCGGTCCGGTCGGCCTGCGCCTTCAGCAGGGCCTGGAGCTGGGCCGGGGACGCCCACGGGTGCTTGGACTTCAGCAGCGCGGCGACACCGGAGGCGTGCGGGGAGGCCATCGAGGTGCCCTGGAGGAAGCCCCACGTGCCGCCCGGCATGGTGGACAGGATGCGGCCGTTCTTCGAAGGCGTGTCGGGAATCTGGTAGCGCCCGTCACCGCCCGGCGCCGCGACGTCGACGACACCCTTGCCGTACGTCGAGTAGTACGACTTGACGTTGTCGACGCCCGTCGCGCTCACCGTGACGACACCCGGCAGCTGGGTCGGCACGTCGAAGCACTCGTGCGGGTCGATGGTGCGCTCGACGGGGGTGGAGTCGTCCGGGCTGGAGTCGTCGACGATGGCGTCCGAGTCCAGGTCGTGATTGGAGTTGCCCGCCGAGGCGACGTTGAGCGTGCCCTTCTTCTGGGCGTAAAGCTGCGCCCTGTTGACCGCGTCGACGATGGCCCGCTGGTCCGGGTCGTCCATGCAGTTGTACAGCCAGGGGTCGACGTAATAGCTGTTGTTCGTGATCTCGACGCCGTGGTCGGCGGCGAACACGAAGGCGCACACGACGCTCTCCGGGTAGAAGAGGCCGTTGGCCCGGTCGGTGACGTTGATGCTGGAGACCTTCACACCGGGTGCGACGCCCGCCACGCCTATGCCGTTGCGGGCGGCGGCTATCTCACCGGCGACATGCGTGCCGTGGTAGTCCTCGGGGGTGTACGGACGCCAGGCGCCCTCGCTGGTGTCGGGCTTGCCGCCGGCGCAGTTGGCGGACTGCGACGCGGAGAAGTTCGGGGCGATGTCCGGGTGCGTGTCGTCGACGCCGGTGTCGATCACGGCGACGGTCACCTTCCGGCTGCCCGGGTTGATCTTCGCGGCCTTGTCGGCGCCGATCGCCCGCAGATCCCACTGGTCGGCTTCGAGCGGCTCGCTCTCGGGCGTCTTCGCCGAGGCGGCCTCGGCCCGCGCGGCCTGGGCGCCGGTCAGATACTGCGCCGCGCCCTCCTCCTTCGTCCCCGCCGCGGTCAGCGGCGTCGTCCGCGTCGCACCCGCCGACTGGACACCGCGCACCTTGCGCACGGTCTTGGCGAAGTCGGGGTTCGCGGAGTGGACGACGATCACGCCGATCCGCTCGTACGTGGTCACGACCGAGCCGCCGGCCGCGCCGATCGCCTTCTTCACCGACGCGATCGTGCGACGGTCCACCTTGGTGTTGACGACGTACGCCAGCTTCGGGGCGTCCGCCGAGGGCGCGGCCGACTCCGCGCGCGGGGCGGCCGACGCGGCAGCCGGCAGGAAGCCCAGCGAGGCGGTGAGAGACAGAACGACGGGCACGGCGAGGGCGAGCCGGCGTCTGGAACGCAGCTGAGACATGGGGTCTCCACATCATCCGGAAACGAAACCGGCCCGAGGCACAGGTGGTGCTCGGGCAGGTACATGACGGGGTGGTGCAGGGCGAAGCTATCCCGCGCTCTCGCTGGCCAGCAACGTTTTGTCGAAACGACTTCGGAAAGAACGCCCGGCGGTTGAACCGGTTCTCGCGTGCCGCCGTGACGTTGAGCAGGGAGCGCGAGGACACTCGCCTCCGTCCCCGTCGAAAACCGCTTCCGTCGTCACGAGGAGACTCTCCGTGTCCACCGATGCACCGCCCCCCTCGAAAGAGCAACACAAACTCCCCTCACCCGAGGAGTTCGCCGAGGTGCAGGAGAGCGCGGAGTTCGGTGAACTGCGCCGCTCCTACCGCTCCTTCGCCTTCCCGCTGACCGTCGCCTTCATCGCCTGGTACCTGCTGTACGTGCTGCTGTCGAACTACGCGGGCGGCTTCATGGGAACCAAGCTGTTCGGCAACATCAACGTCGCCTTCGTCCTCGGCGTCGCCCAGTTCATCACCACGTTCCTCATCGCCTGGTGGTACTCGCGGCACGCCGCCGCGAAGCTCGACCCCAAGGCCGAGGCCATCAAGTCCCGGATGGAGGGCGGCGCATGAGCCCCGTACAGCAGACCTTCCTCGCCGCGAACGAGGCCAGCGAGCACCGGCCGCTGATCATCACCCTGTTCGCGCTGTTCGTCCTGGCCACGCTCGGCATCACCATCTGGGCCGGCCGCCAGACCAAGGACGCCGCCGACTTCTACGCGGGCGGCCGCCAGTTCAGCGCCTTCCAGAACGGCCTCGCGGTGTCCGGCGACTACATGTCGGCCGCGTCGTTCCTCGGCATCGCGGGCGCGATCGCCCTCTTCGGCTACGACGGCTTCCTGTACTCCATCGGCTTCCTGGTCGCCTGGCTGGTCGCCCTGCTCCTGGTCGCCGAGCCGCTGCGCAACTCCGGCCGCTACACCATGGGCGACGTCCTCGCGTACCGCATGCGCCAGCGCCCGGTCCGCACCGCCGCCGGTACGTCCACGATCGTCGTGTCGATCTTCTACCTGCTGGCCCAGATGGCCGGCGCGGGCGTCCTCGTCTCGCTGCTGCTCGGCATCACCTCCGACGCCGGCAAGATCCTCATCGTCGCCCTCGTCGGCATCCTGATGATCGTGTACGTCTCCATCGGCGGCATGAAGGGCACCACCTGGGTCCAGATGGTCAAGGCCGTGCTGCTCATCGGCGGCACCATCCTGATCACCTTCCTGGTGCTGCTGAAGTTCAACTTCAACATCTCCGACCTGCTCGGCCAGGCCGCCGAGAACAGCGGCAAGGGCGCCGCCTTCCTGGAGCCCGGCCTCCAGTACGGCATGACCGGTACCTCCAAGCTGGACTTCGTCTCCCTCGGTATCGCCCTGGTCCTCGGCACGGCCGGCCTGCCGCACATCCTGATCCGCTTCTACACGGTGCCCGACGCCAAGGCCGCCCGTAAGTCCGTGAACTGGGCGATCGGCATCATCGGCGGTTTCTACCTGATGACCATCGCCCTCGGCTTCGGCGCCGCCGCGCTGATCTCCCAGGACGAGATCATCGCCTCCAACCCGTCCGGCAACACGGCGGCACCCCTGCTCGCCCTGCACCTCGGCGGTGTCGACTCGACCTGGGGCGCGATCCTGCTCGCCACGATCTCGGCGGTCGCCTTCGCGACGATCCTCGCCGTCGTCGCCGGCCTCACCCTCGCCTCGTCGTCGTCCTTCGCGCACGACATCTACGCCAACGTCATCCGCAAGGGGAAGGCGTCCGGCGCCGAGGAGGTCCGCGCGGCCCGCTGGGCGACCGTCTTCATCGGCGTCGTCTCCATCGGCCTCGGCGCCCTCGCCCGCGATCTGAACGTGGCCGGTCTGGTCGCGCTCGCCTTCGCGGTCGCGGCCTCCGCCAACCTGCCGACGATCCTCTACAGCCTGTTCTGGAAGCGCTTCACCACCCAGGGCGCCCTGTGGTCGATCTACGGCGGTCTGATCGTCGCCGTCGGCCTGGTGCTGTTCTCGCCGGTCGTCTCCGGCGACCCCAAGGCGATGTTCCCCGAGGTGGACTTCGCCTGGTTCCCGCTGAAGAACCCGGGCATCATCTCCATCCCCTTCGGCTTCCTCATGGGCTGGCTCGGCACCGTCCTGTCCAAGGAGGAGCCGGACGCCAAGAAGTACGCCGAGCTGGAGGTCAGGTCCCTGACCGGCACCGGCGCCCACTGAGCACCAACCCCCTCGCGCGGCCGCCTCGTAGGAACCTCCAGGTCCCTGCGGCGCGGCCGCGCTCCGCGTCGTGGGATCGGGCCTGTGGAGTTGTCAGTGCGGTCACGTAGGCTCGCAGGTGTCGGAGAGGAAGTGCTCCGGGCACGATCCGCATCGAGGGAGGGGGCCCACGTGCTCATCGACACCTACGGCCGAGTGGCCACCGACCTGAGGGTCTCGCTGACCGACCGGTGCAATCTGCGCTGCACCTACTGCATGCCCGAGGAGGGCCTGCAGTGGCTGGCCAAGCCGGACCTGCTTAACGACGACGAGATCGTCCGCCTGATCGACATCGCGGTCACCTCCCTCGGTATCGAGGAGGTCCGCTTCACCGGTGGCGAGCCCCTGCTGCGCCCCGGCCTGGTGGGCATCGTCGAGCGCGTCGCGGCCCTGGAGCCGCGCCCCCAGATGTCCCTCACGACCAACGGCATCGGCCTCAAGCGCACGGCGGCCGCCCTGAAGGCGGCGGGCCTGGACCGGGTCAACGTCTCCCTCGACACCCTCCGCCCGGACGTCTTCAAGACGCTCACCCGCCGCGACCGCCACAAGGACGTCATCGAAGGCCTGCACGCGGCCCGCGACGCCGGCCTGACCCCGGTCAAGGTCAACTCGGTCCTGATGCCGGGCCTCAACGACGACGAGGCCCCGGACCTCCTCGCCTGGGCCGTGGAGCACGACTACGAGCTGCGCTTCATCGAGCAGATGCCCCTGGACGCCCAGCACGGCTGGAAGCGCGACGGCATGATCACGGCAGGGGACATCCTGACCTCCCTGCGCACCCGCTTCGAGCTGACCGCCGAGGGTGAGGAGAAGCGCGGATCGGCCCCGGCGGAGCGCTGGCTGGTGGACGGCGGGCCGCATGTGGTCGGCGTCATCGCTTCCGTCACCCGCCCCTTCTGCGCGGCCTGCGACCGCACCCGCCTCACCGCCGACGGCCAGATACGCACCTGCCTCTTCGCCCAGGAGGAAACAGACCTCCGCGCCGCCCTCCGCTCCGACGCCCCGGACGAGGAGATCGCCCGCATCTGGCGCCTGGCGATGTGGGGCAAGAAGGCGGGAGCGGGCCTGGACGACCCGACATTCGTACAGCCGGACCGCCCCATGTCAGCGATCGGTGGATAGAGGGCACTCGAAAGACGTCAGACGTCCTTCGCTTCCCACTCCTTCAGAAGAACCACGTCTTTCAAAAAACCCCGCACCCCGAGGAACTGCGACAAATGCTCGCGATGCTCCTCACACGCGAGCCACGTCTTGCGCCGCTCCGGCGTATGGATCTTCGGGTTGTTCCACGCAAGCACCCACACCGCGTCGACGCGGCAACCCTTCGCGGAACAGATGGGCGTCTCGTCACTCACAGCTTCTTCTCACCAGAAAAGGCGACGCCGAGCAGCCACGGGGGGAGCTGCCCGGCGTCGGTCCGTCGCTCCGACGGGGGATGCGGAGCGCGTACGAAGTATGTCACGGGTAACCCCGCCCCCGGCACCTGAACAACATGATTGATCTGAGCTTTTCTTGAGCTTGGCGGGAAGCTGACTTCCGTTTGTGATCGCCCCCGGACGTCCTACCGCTCCCGCGAATCGGTCTTCGCTCCCGGCGCGTGCCCGGACACCGCATCTTCCGCGACGGATTCCGCGGAACCGTCCTGCGTCCCCGGCGGCGCGATCATCGGCCGCGTCGGCGCCGCCACGAACGTCGACGGCAGAGACGGCGCGTTCTCGCGCCCGGCGTTCGCGATCACCACCGCGATGTACGGCAGTACCAGCCCGAGCACCAACGCCACGATGGCGACGTGCCGTTCGACGTTCCACAACGTGGCCGCGAGAATCACGGAGATCGTGCGGACCGTCATCGAGATCACGTACCGGCGCTGCCGCCCGCGTACGTCCTCCTGAAGTCCCGTCCGGGCGCCGGTGATCCGGAAAACCTGGACGTTGCCGCCGTGCTGCTTCCGCATCGCATTCCACCATCCGCCCGTACCTGACCAGGACAGCTCCCACGTTACGCCGCGGCCGCGCCCGCTACGAGACCGGGGCCCGTCCGGCCGAGGCGAAGGGCGTGCGCCGTGGCGCGTATGGCCATCCCCGGCATGCGGCGTACCGCACCTGGGCCGACACTGGCCGTAGAGCTCACGTCAAGCCGTACGAGGAGGCAGCGATGGGCTGGTTGTGGGCGATCATCGTGGGACTGGTACTCGGCCTGCTCGCCAAGGCGATCATTCCGGGCAAGCAGCACATCCCCCTGTGGCTGACCGTCATCCTGGGCATCATCGGAGGCATCGCCGGCAACGCCATCGCCCGGGCGGCCGGTGTCGACGCCACAGCGGGCATCGACTGGTGGCGGCATGTCTTCCAGCTGGTCATGGCGATCATCCTCGTCGGCCTCGGGGACAAGGCCTGGACGGGCGCACGAGGAGACAGACGGCGGGCGTGACGGCGGGGCGCACGGCGAAGGAGGCCGCCTCAGCACCAGAGACGACCTCCTTCCCACGCATGCTCAGCCGCCCGTGACCTCGACCGCCGCCAGGTTCTTCTTGCCCCGGCGCAGCACCAGCCAGCGGCCCTGCAGCAGGTCCTCCTTGGCGGGGACCGCGTCCTCGCCGGCGACCTTGACGTTGTTCACGTAGGCGCCGCCCTCCTTGACCGTGCGGCGCGCGGCCGACTTGCTGGCCACCAGGCCGACCTCGGCGAACAGGTCGACGACCGGGCCGAGCTCACAGACCTGGATGTGCGGCACCTCCGACAGGGCCGCGGCCAGCGTCCTCTCGTCGAGCTCCGCCAGCTCGCCCTGCCCGAAGAGGGCCTTGGACGCGGCGATCACGGCGGCCGTCTGGTCCGCGCCGTGCACCAGCGTCGTCAGCTCCTCGGCCAGGGCGCGCTGCGCGGCACGGGCCTGGGGGCGCTCCTCGGTCTGCTTCTCCAGCTCCTCCAGCTCCTCGCGGGACCGGAAGGACAGGATGCGCATGTACTTCGAGATGTCCCGGTCGTCCACGTTCAGCCAGAACTGGTAGAACGCGTACGGCGTCGTCATCTCCGGGTCGAGCCAGACGGCGCCGCCCTCGGTCTTGCCGAACTTGGTGCCGTCCGCCTTGGTCATCAGCGGCGTCGCCAGGGCGTGCGCCGTGGCGTCCGGCTCCAGGCGGTGGATCAGGTCCAGGCCCGCCGTGAGGTTGCCCCACTGGTCGCTGCCGCCCTGCTGGAGCGTGCAGCCGTACCTGCGGTAGAGCTGCAGGAAGTCCATGCCCTGCAGGAGCTGGTAGCTGAACTCCGTGTAGCTGATGCCTTCGGAGGACTCCAGGCGCCGGGCCACGGAGTCCTTCGTCAGCATCTTGTTGACGCGGAAGTGCTTGCCGATGTCCCGCAGGAACTCGATCGCGGAGAGGTTCTCCGTCCAGTCGAGGTTGTTGACCATGACGGCCGCGTTCTCGCCCTCGAAGGTCAGGAACGGCTCGATCTGGGAACGCAGCTTGCCGACCCAGCCGGTCACCGTCTCCGGGTCGTTCAGCGTGCGCTCCGCCGTCGGACGCGGGTCGCCGATCAGACCCGTGGCACCGCCGACCAGCGCCAGCGGCCGGTGACCGGCCTGCTGGAGCCGGCGCACGGTGAGCACCTGCACCAGGTGCCCCACATGCAGCGACGGCGCCGTCGGATCGAAGCCGCAATAGAACGTGACGGGACCGTCCGCGAGCGCCTTGCGCAAAGCGTCCTCGTCAGTGGACAGGGCGAACAGCCCGCGCCACTTCAGCTCGTCGACGATGTCCGTCACGGTTCTCGCATCTCCTTGAATGGGCTCGTAATCAGGTACGAGGTTATACGCCCTGGCTGACAGAGCTCATATTGAAATCCGGCACCCGCAGGGCCGGCATCGCGGCCCTGGTGAACCAGTCGCTCCATTCCCTCGGCAGCGTCTTCTCCGTCCGCCCGGCCTCCGTCACCCGGCCCAGCAGACCGACCGGCGTCTCGTTGAACCGGAAGTTGTTCACCGCGCCGGTCACCTCGCCGTTCTCGACCAGGTAGACGCCGTCCCGGGTCAGGCCCGTCAGCAGCAGCGAGGCCGGGTCGACCTCGCGGATGTACCACAGGCAGGTCAGCAGCAGTCCGCGCTCGGTGTCGGCGACCATCTCGTCCAGGGAGCGGTCCTCGCCCCCGTCCAGGATCACGTTGTCGATGCCCGGCGCCACCGGCAGGCCGGTCAGGCCCGCGCTGTGGCGGCTGGTCGTCAGATGCCGCAGCTCTCCCTCGCGCATCCACTCGGTGGCCGCCAGCGGCAGCCCGTTGTCGAACACCGACTCGTCGCCCCCGGAGGAGTGCGCGATCACGAAGGGCGCCGACTCCAGGCCGGGCTCGTTCGGGTCGCTGCGCAGGGTCAGCGGCAGATCGGTCAGCTTCTCGCCGACCCGGGTGCCCCCGCCCGGCTTGGAGAACACCGTGCGGCCCTCCACCGCGTCCCGGCCCGACGCCGACCACAGCTGGTAGATCAGCAGGTCCGCCACGGCCGACGGCGGCAACAGCGTCTCGTACCGGCCCGCGGGCAGCGCCACGCGCCGCTCGGCCCACCCGAGGCGCACCGCGAGCTCCGCGTCCAGGGCCGCCGGGTCGACGTCCTTGAAGTCCCGCGTGGAGCGCCCGGCCCACGCGGACCGGGTCCGGTCCGGTGACTTGGCGTTCAGCTCCAGCGTCCCGTTCGGCTGGTCGTGCCGCAGGCGCAGTCCCGTGGAGGTGCCCACGTACGTCGACACCAGTTCGTGGTTGGCGAACCCGTACAGCTCCCGGCCTCCGGCACGCGCGCGTGCGAAGGCCTCACCGAGCGCCGGGGCGAAGTCGGCGAACACCGCGGAGGAGGTCTCGGCGGGCGCCTCCGTGAACTCCGGGCTCGCGGCCACGCCCGTGACAAGCGGCTGCGCGTCCTCGGCGGGCCCGGCACCGCGCGCGGCCGCCTCGGCGGCCCGCACCAGGGGCTCCAGCTCGTCGGCGGTCACGGCGGACCGTGACACCACCCCCGAGGCCGTGCCCTCCTTGCCGTCGACGGTGGCGACGACGGTGAGCGTGCGCCCGCGCGTGACGCCGTTCGTCGTCAGGGCGTTGCCCGCCCAGCGCAGGTTGGCGGTGGACTGCTCGTCGGCGATGACGACACAGCCGTCCGCCCGGGACAGTTCGAGGGCGCGCTCGACGGCCTCGTGCGGCTTGCTGGTACGCGCGCTCATCGACCGGCCTCCTGGGTCGTGTTCAGAATGCTGACGCCCTTGAAGAGGGCAGACGGACAGCCGTGCGACACGGAAGCGACCTGCCCCGGCTGGGCCTTGCCGCAGTTGAAGGCGCCGCCCAGGACGTAGGTCTGTGGACCGCCGACGGCGGACATGGAGCCCCAGAAGTCGGTGGTCGTCGCCTGGTAGGCCACGTCCCGCAGCTGTCCGGCGAGCCGCCCGTTCTCGATCCGGTAGAAGCGCTGGCCCGTGAACTGGAAGTTGTAGCGCTGCATGTCGATCGACCAGGACCGGTCGCCGACGACGTAGATCCCCCGCTCCACGCCCCCGATCAGGTCCTCGGTCGACATCCCGGCCGGGTCCGGCCGCAGCGACACGTTGGCCATGCGCTGCACCGGCACATGCCCGGGGGAGTCGGCGTAGGCGCAGCCGTTGGACCGCTCGAACCCGGTCAGCCGCGCGATCCGCCGGTCGAGCTGGTAGCCGACGAGCGTGCCGTCCTTCACCAGGTCCCACGACTGCGCCTCGACGCCCTCGTCGTCGTACCCGATCGTGGCGAGCCCGTGCTCGGCGGTGCGGTCGCCGGTGACGTTCATCAGCTCCGAGCCGTACCGCAGCTTGCCGAGCTGGTCGAAGGTGGCGAAGGACGTGCCGGCGTAGGCGGCCTCGTAGCCGAGCGCTCGGTCCAGTTCCGTCGCGTGCCCGATGGACTCGTGGATCGTCAGCCACAGGTTGGACGGGTCGACGACCAGGTCGTACAGGCCCGGATCGACACTCGGTGCGCGCATCTTCTCGGCCAGTAGCTCCGGGATCCGCTCCAGCTCGTCCTCCCAGTCCCAGCCGGTACCCCGCAGGTACTCCCAGCCGCGTCCCGCGGGCGGCGCGAGGGTACGCATCGAGTCGAACTCGCCGGTCGACTCGTCCACCGACACGGCGTTGAACACCGGGTGCAGCCGCACCCGCTGCTGCGTGGTCACGGTGCCCGCGGTGTCGGCGTAGAACTTGTTCTCGTGGACGGTGAGTAGCGAGGCGTCGACGTGATCGACCCCGTCGGCCGCCAGCAGTCGGGCGCTCCAGTCCGCGATCAGCCCGGCCTTCTCCTCGTCGGGCACCGTGAACGGATCGATCTCGTACGACGAGATCCACGTCTTCTCGGAGTGCACCGGCTCGCCGGCCAGCTCCACCCTCTCGTCCGACCCCGCCGCCTTGATCACCTGCGCCGACAGCTTCGCCATGGCCACCGCCTGCCCGGCGACCCTGGCGGCGGCGTCCAGGCTGAGGTCCACACCGGACGCGAAACCCCACGTACCGCCGTGCACCACCCGCACCGCGTACCCGAGGTCGGTGGTGTCCGACGACCCGGCGGGCTTGGCGTCCCGGAACCGCCAGGAGGCCCCCCGCACCCGCTCGAACCGGAAGTCCGCGTGCTCGGCACCGAGCGCACGCGCGCGTGCGAGGGCCGCGTCGGCGAGGGCGCGTAGGGGGAGGGCCGTGAAGGCCTCGTCGATGGTATGAGGCACCGCCGTCTCTTTCTGTCGAGGTGAGCGTGGTTGCCGTACTGCGTGACTGCTCCGATCATGTCGCCCATCCCGCGCGCGGGCCACGAGTTTGCGTACCCCGGGTGCGTGGCTTTCTGTAGGGACCCGACAGTGAGTCCCGTACGCCACTGTCGGTGCCCGATTGTCCGCGGGCGTCTCCGGACCGATAGGTTTTCGAGGAAGCCGCCTGTCATCGCCGCCTGTCGTCCAGGTGCCCGGGCGGGCGTACCAGACCGCTATCGAAAGGGTGATCCGTTGAGCCGCTCGGTTCTCGTCACCGGAGGCAACCGGGGCATCGGCCTCGCCATCGCCCGCGCTTTCGCCGATGCCGGCGACAAGGTCGCCATCACGTACCGCTCGGGTGAGCCGCCCGCCGGCTTCCTTGCCGTCAAGTGCGACATCACCGACCCCGAGCAGGTGGAGCAGGCCTACAAGGAGATCGAGGAGAACCACGGCCCCGTCGAGGTCCTCGTCGCCAACGCCGGCATCACCAAGGACCAGCTCCTGATGCGCATGTCCGAGGAGGACTTCACCTCGGTCATCGACACCAACCTCACCGGCACCTTCCGTGTGGTCAAGCGCGCCAACCGCGGCATGCTGCGGGCCAAGAAGGGCCGCGTCGTCCTGATCTCCTCGGTCGTCGGCCTGTACGGCGGTCCGGGCCAGGCCAACTACGCCGCCTCCAAGGCCGCCCTGGTCGGCTTCGCGCGCTCCCTCGCCCGTGAGCTGGGCTCGCGGAACCTCACCTTCAACGTCGTCGCGCCCGGCTTCGTCGACACCGACATGACCAAGGTGCTCACCGACGAGCAGCGCACGGGCATCGTGGCGCAGATCCCGCTCGGCCGGTACGCCCAGCCGGAGGAGGTCGCCGCGACGGTGCGGTTCCTCGCCTCGGACGACGCCTCGTACATCACTGGAGCCGTCATCCCCGTTGACGGCGGACTGGGAATGGGTCACTGATCACCATGAGCGGAATTCTCGAGGGCAAGCGCGTCCTGATCACCGGTGTGCTGATGGAGTCCTCCATCGCCTTCCACGCCGCCAAGCTGGCCCAGGAGCAGGGCGCCGAGATCATCCTCACGGCGTTCCCGCGGCCCACGCTGACCGAGCGCATCGCCAGGAAGCTGCCCAAGCCCACCAAGGTCATCGAGCTCGACGTCACGAACGACGAGCACCTCGGGCGCCTGGCCGACATCGTCGGCGAGGAGCTCGGCGGCCTCGACGGTGTCGTCCACTCCATCGGCTTCGCCCCGCAGGACGCCCTCGGCGGCAACTTCCTCAACACGCCGTTCGAGTCGGTCGCCACGGCCATGCACGTCTCGGCGTACTCCCTGAAGTCGCTGACCATGGCCTGCCTGCCGCTGATGCAGAACGGCGGCTCCGTCGTCGGTCTGACCTTCGACGCCCAGTACGCCTGGCCGCAGTACGACTGGATGGGCCCGGCCAAAGCCGCCCTGGAGGCCACCAGCCGCTACATGGCCCGTGACCTGGGCAAGCAGAACATCCGCTGCAACCTGGTCTCGGCCGGTCCGATCGGCTCCATGGCCGCCAAGTCGATCCCGGGCTTCGGCGAGCTGGCCTCCGTATGGGACTCCCGCTCCCCGCTGGAGTGGGACCTGAAGGACCCCGAGCCGGCCGGCCGCGGCATCGTGGCGCTGCTGAGCGACTGGTTCCCGAAGACCACGGGCGAGATCATCCACGTGGACGGCGGTCTGCACGCCATCGGAGCCTGATCTCCCGTACGCCGTCGACGCCCCGTTCCCCGCAGCGCGCGGGGGAGCGGGGCGTCACCCGTTCGGCCCAGCAGGCCGGGCGGGGGAGGCCCGTGACCGGGCACTCTGGAGTACGCGTTCACCACGCGGTCCCCTCCCCAGCACGGCCGAGGAGGTCCCCTTGTGCGCTTGTCCCGCCGAACGGCCTCACTGTCCGTCGCCGTCGCTCTCGTGCTGACCCTGGCCTACGAGGCGGTGCCACACGCGCGTGTGCCCGCCGGTGACGAGCAGGAGCGGGAGGATCCCTTCGGCGCCGCGTGCCGGATCCGCGTCGAGGACTCCAGGGTGACCGCGTTCTGTCACAACCCCTACCCGGAGACCGACCGCGTGAGCCTGCACGTCGAGTGCGCCCGCTGGTGGGACATCGACACCGACAGCTCCCCCGTGGAGGCCGGGCCTGCGCAGACCGTGCGCCTCAAGGGGCGCTGCTGGAAGGAAGTCGGCGCCGCCTGGGTCAGTCACCGGAGGGCGAGCTGATCCCGCCCAGGCGGCACAGGAACGGATAACGGGCCGCTTCCGTCCCCGCCCGGTCCGCGTCTCCCACGCGGATCGCGTCGAGCAGCCGCCCGTGGTCCATGTACGTCTCCGGCGTCAGCTCCTCGCCGACGTCCTCGCGCAGCCAGTCCCGCAGCACCTCGCCCAGGTCCGCGTACATGGCGGTCATCACGTCGTTGTGGGAGGCGGAGACCACGGCCAGGTGGAAGGTCGCGTCCGCGGTCACGAACGCCTCCGCGTCACCCGACTCCCAGGCCTCCTCACGCCGCAGCAGCAGCGCGTCTAGCTGCTTGAGGTCCTTCTCGGTGCGCCGCTCCGCGGCCAGCCGGGCGGCGGACGACTCCAGCGTGGAGCGCAGCTCGGCGATGTGCCGCGGGTCGGCGCCGGCGAACCGCCGCTGCATCACACCGGCCAGCTCACTGGTCGCCACGACGTAGGTGCCGGAGCCCTGGCGGATGTCCAGCAGGCCGTTGTGCGAGAGCGCGCGGACGGCCTCACGGACCGTGTTGCGGGCGACGCCGAGCTGCTCGACCAGCTCCGGCTCGGTCGGGATGCGGGAGCCGACCGGCCACTCGCCCGACGTGATCTGGGCCCGCAGCGCGGCGATGACCTGTTCGGAGAGCGCCGAACGACGGGGATGGCTCAGAGGCATGGCTCACCTTCGCACGACCGGGGCGCCGGACGGCAGCCGAGGAGTGGACGGGTTGGACAGTCAATCATCCCATGATTCTATGATGGGCCACATGGCTAGTGAGGAAACCCGGACGATGACGCCCCCGACCGTTCGCAGCTCGGCCGCGCACGACGCCCGGAAACCGGGCGGCCCGTCCACGCGCGCGTGGACGACACGGCTGCTCGTCCTCGGCATCGTGCTGGCCGCCCTGAACCTGCGGCCCGCCATCACCAGCCTCGGCGCCCTCCTGAAGGAGGTCCGCGACGGGCTCGGCATGAGCGGCAGCGTGGCCGGACTGCTCACCTCCGTGCCGCCGCTGTGCTTCGCCGTCTTCGGCGTGATGGCCCCGCGGCTCGCCCGCCGCTTCGGAGCGGGCGCCGTGGTCTGCGCCGGCATGATCGCCATCGCCACCGGCCTGGCGATCCGTCCGTACACCGGCGGCACGGCCGGCTTCCTGGCCGCCAGTGCCCTCGCCCTCATGGGCATCGCGGTCAGCAACGTCCTGATGCCGGCCATCGTCAAGCAGTGGTTCCCCGACCGCGTGGGTTCCATGACCGGCGTCTACTCCATGGGACTCGCCCTGGGCACGTCCCTCGCGGCCGCGGTCACGGTGCCCGTGTCCGACGCGCTGGGCGGCAGCTGGCAGTCGGCCCTGGCCCTGTGGTCGGGGCTCGCCGTCGCGGCGATCCTGCCGTGGCTGCCGTTCGTACGGCGGCGCCCGGGGGCCTCCGCTGGAACGGAACCCGCGCACGAGGAGACTCAGGCGTCCACCTCTACCGACCCCGCGCGTGTGGAGGCGCCGCGGCTGCGGATCACCCGGAGCCGTACCGCCTGGGCGCTGGCCGTCTTCTTCGGGCTCCAGGCCACCGCCGCCTACATCACGATGGGCTGGATGGCGCAGATCTTCCGGGACGCCGGTGTGCCCGCCGGCACCGCCGGGCTGCTGCTGGCGCTCACCATGGCGATGGGCGTGCCCCTGGCCTTCGTCATACCCCGCCTGGCCACACGGCTGCCGCACCAGGGCCCGATCGTGCTGGCCCTGGGCATCTGCGGCCTGATCGGCTACGCCGGGCTGTATCTCGCGCCGGCCGGCGGCGCCTGGGTCTGGGCCCTGCTGCTCGGCGTCGCGAACTGCGCCTTCCCGCTCGCCCTCACCATGGTCGGCATGCGGGCCAGGACCGGCCCGGGGGTGGCCCAGCTGTCGGCGTTCGCGCAGAGCACCGGCTATCTCATCTCGATCCCGGGACCGCTCCTGGTGGGCGTCCTCTACCAGCACAGCGGCGGCTGGGGCCTGCCGATCACGCTGATGAGCGCCCTGATGATCCCGCAGATGGTCGTCGGCTGGCTGGCGGGCCGCGACCGCACCGTGGAGGACGAGGCGGACCGCTGAAGCGGCCTCCTCGCGTCGGCCTCACCCCGGGGCGTACCGGACCCGGGGTGAGTGCGACACTTGCCCCATGCCAGTGCTCGATCCGAATCCCCAGCATGGTCAGAAGAAGATGCTGCTCGTGTTCGGCGCCTTCTTCGCGATCTTCATCGTCATCGCCGTCATCGCGACGCTCGCCTCGCCGTGACCGGCCCCGGCCCCGGCCCCGCCGATGGTGGGGCTAGCCCCCCTGTCCCCTAGGGGGTGAGGGTCAGGGTCAAGTGGGTGGGTCACCGGATGGGTTGGCTGCCGCGGATTCCGTAGCTTCGAGGTGTGGCCGCGAGACGGGGGGCCACCGGCCACTCGAAGAGCGGAGGCACCCATGTCGGCCCCTACGCAGACCCCGCCCCACCCGGCGACCCGGTCCGGCGCCGACAGCCGGCTTCCCTGGTGGGCCCTGGCCCTGCCGACGCTTCTCTTCACCGCGCTGCTCGTCCTGATCCTGAACCCGTCCGGCGCCCACGCGGCCACCGGTGACCCCGTGGTCACCCACCTCTTCGAGCGACTGCAGCAGCTGACAGCCCGCTGAGCACGGCCGAAGCCGGTGGTCAACTCCCTGCGCTCGATGGCGTGTTTCATGCGAAGCTGGATCTCATGAGCGTCGCAGAACCCCGCACGATTGTCCTCTTCCGCCATGCGAAAGCCGACTGGCCACAAGTGACCGATCACGAGCGTCCGCTCGCTGACCGGGGCCGAAAAGACGCGGCGGAGGCCGGGCGCAGGCTGGCCGACACCGGCATCCCCGTCGACCTGGCCCTGTGCTCCACCGCGGTCCGGACCCGGGAGACCTGGAAGCTCGCCGTCCATGAGTTCCCACATCGGCCGAAAACCGTCTACGAAGAGCGGATCTACGAGGCCTCGCCGGGCGAACTGATCGCCTTGCTCAACGAGACCCCCGACGATGTGCGGAACGTCCTCATGATCGGCCACAACCCGGGCGTCCAGGGCCTCGCCGACATCCTGGCGGGCTCGGCCGAGGACGACGCCCGCGAGCGGATGGACCGCCGCGGGTTCCCGGCCGCCGCCTTCGCCGTCCTGTCGTTCACCGGCTCGTGGAAGAGCGTGGAGCCGGGCGTGGCCGCGCTGCGGGACTACTGGGCGCCGACCGAGTGACCGTCTCCGCGTGACAGCGGGGCCGTGACAGGGGGCCCGGCACCGGTGCGGTGCGTGCGGTGCCGGGCCCCTCCCGTCCGCCTCAGAGCGTGTCGAGGGTGTCCGCCGCTTCGACCTCTTCGCGCGTGACGCCCAGCAGATACAGGACCGTGTCCAGGAACGGGAAGTTCACCGCGGTGTGCGCGGCCTCGCGCACCACCGGCTTGGCATTGAAGGCGACGCCGAGACCGGCCGCGTTCAGCATGTCCAGGTCGTTCGCACCGTCACCGATCGCCACGGTCTGCGACAGCGGCACGCCCGCCTCCGCCGCGAACCGGCGCAGCAGCCGGGCCTTGCCCGCGCGGTCGACGATCTCGCCGGTGACCTTGCCCGTCAGCCTGCCGTCGACGATCTCCAGTGTGTTGGCGTGGGCGAAGTCCAGCCCCAGCCGCTCCTTCAGATCGTCGGTGACCTGGGTGAACCCGCCCGAGACGACACCGACTTGGTAGCCGAGCCGCTTCAGCGTACGGATCAGGGTGCGGGCGCCCGGCGTCAGCCGCACCTCGCTGCGCACCTTGTCCACCACCGAGGCGTCCAGCCCCTCAAGCAGCGCCACGCGCGCGTGCAGGGACTGCTCGAAGTCCAGCTCCCCGCGCATCGCGGCCGCCGTCACCTCGGCCACCTTGTCCTCGCAGCCGGCGTGCGCGGCGAACAGTTCGATGACCTCGTCCTGGATCAGCGTCGAGTCGACGTCCATGACGACCAGGCGCTGCGCACGCCGGTACAGGCCGGCGGCGACGACGGCCACGTCGATGCCGAGCTTCGCGGCGTCCGGCGCCAGGGCGGTGCGCAGCGGCTCGGTCTCCACCCCGGACACGGCGAACTCGACGGCCGTCACGGGGTACTTGGCGAGCCGGAAGATACGGTCGATGTTGCCGCCGGTCCTGGTGATCCGCGCGGTGACCGCGGCGGTCGCCTCCGAGGTGAGCGGATGCCCGAGCACGGTGACCAGCGAGCGGCCCAGACCGCGCGGCCGGTTGTCGCCGAGGCCGGAGATGATCTCCGCCTGCATCTTCATCGACTCGGCCCAGCTGTGGACGGTCGCCCGCAGATCTCCCTCGAGGCCGGGGGGCGGCTCGGTCACGAGCGCGCACAGCACCATCCGGCCACGGGTGACGACCTGCTCGATGTCGACGACGTCGACGGAGTAGGCGGCGAGGGTGTCGAAGAGGCCGGCCGTGATGCCCGGCCTGTCCTTGCCGAAGATCTTGACAAGGAGGGTGGGGACGTCAGAGGACGAGGTCTGCGATGCGCTCATGGTGCTTCCACCGTATCCGGCGGGCAGGTCACACCGCCCCTGAGGTCCGGCTGGCGGACAGCGAACACTGGGTGTCGCGTCGATGGCGTGAGTCTTACGCACCGGTAGGCGCGCCCCTCCGCCCTCGGGATCACCTTCCGCCCCGCGGGTTCCGCGGCGGTGGTGGGGGAGGAGGCGGGGGCGGCGGCCCGTCGTCCGGCCGGGTCGGGGGCCCGTTCCCGCCGCGCGGCCCGGGCGGCCGGCGGGGGCCGCGCGGCGGCGGCCCGACCGGCCGCGCCACGGTGGGCGCGCCGTACACGTCGCCGTTCCCGGGCTCGGTGGCCCCCGCGTCCGGCAGCTCTTCGTCAGGCCGGCCCCGGCGCGCGTCGCCGGGCCGCCCCCAGGCCTCTCCGGGCCGCCGTTCCTCACCGGCAGGCGGCGCGTCCTCCGGTTCTCGCAGCTCGTCCGGAACCCGGAGGTACGGATTGGTGTCCCGGTTCGGCGGCCGGTACGGCGTCCCCGGCGTATAGGGCCCGGCTTCCCTCCCGTACGACGCCCGCTCGCCTCGCGGAACGCCCCGGTCCCAGGACCGCCCGGCCCTCTCGTCCTGCCAACCGGTGTCGTTGTCGTGCCGGCCGGCGCCATCATGCCGGCCCATGCCCTCGTCGTCGTACCGGCTCGCCCCCGAGCCGCCCCCCGGCCCTGTCGACCCGTCCCCCCGGGCCAACGCCGCCACCGACCGCCCGGCGGCCCCGCTCACCCACGCCAGCAACGCCCCCACGGCCCCGGCCCCCGCGCCCCACACCGCGCCCAGCAGCAGGGCCATGCCGAGATGCCCGTGCAGTTCGATGCCCGCGCCGAACGCGTCGAAGCCGAGCACGGACAGGGAGGCCGTCACGGACACATCCGTCAGCCAGGCCAGCAACGGCAGGGCCAGCGCGGTCACGACCCCCAGCCGCAGCGCGCACCGGCCCGCGAAACCGAGGGCACCGGAACCCCGTACCGTCGCCCCCGCCCGCACCTCCGCGACGCTCACCACCGGCGACCGCACCGCCGTCAACACCCCCGCCAGCAGCATCATCAGCGCGGCCGCCACCCCGAGCAGCCACACCCGCCCGTCCAGCTCGGCCAGCCTCGCCAGCGTCACCTGCCGGCCGGGTCGGCCCGCGAGCAGGTCGTCCAGCGGGTCCGGCAGGAAACGGGTCAGTTCCCCCGTGGCCCTGCCGTCCCACGGCACGAACAGGCCGATCGGCACGCCCAGCCACACCCCGTTCGGCGCGCCGAGCAGCGCCGCGCCGGCGATGCGCTCGGGACGGTCGTCACCAGTCGCCGCGTACGCCGCCGCGGCGAACCCCGCCGCAACGGCCACCAGCAGTACGGTCACCACCGCGGAAACGGCCGGCCGTACGACCCGGTGCACGGCCTCCCACCCCCGGGGCAGCGGGGTGCGGCGCGAGGCCAGCAGGGCGACGAGGAGGATCCCGGCCGACCATCCGAGCCCGCCGAACAGCGTGGGCACGGTGTCGACCGTGAAACCGACCGCCGCCCGCGCGTCGACCAGGTCCCCGATCCGGTCCGGCAACAGCCCGCCGATGTCTCCGACGTCCCCCAGCCCGGGGATGTCCAGGCCGCCGCTTCCGCTCCCGCCCCCGCCGGTCAGGTCGTCCAGCCGCAGCGAGCCGCCGTCGATCGTGATGACGTCGTGCCCCGCCCAGGCCAGCCCGCCCAGCATCGCCACGAACAACGCGACCACCGCACCGGCACGCGCGAGGAGTTCGGCCGGTGAGATCACAACTCCCGCCGCCCGCAAGGACCGCAGGAAGAAGTACGACAGCAGCAGCGCCCCGACCAGGCTCACCCCCAGTGGCGTGATCTCGATGGCCGTGTCCGCCTCCGCACCGGTAAGACCGAACACCGACACATCGCCGGACGGCGTGACCGAACCACCCGCCCCAAGGGCCACCACCGCCGCGGTCATCGGCCCCAACGAGCCCGCCGCGTCCGCCTCCAGCAGCCGCAGCCCCAGCGCCGCCGTGCCCGCCATCCCGATCAACGCCCAGCTCACGGCGGCGACGGCGGACATCAGCACGTCCCCCCACGGCACGCGCGTGCCGCCACTCGCCTTCTCGACACCTGCACCGGCACCCATGGCAGACCCCCCGATCCGCTGCGCGGCGGGAACACCGCCCATGTCCCCCTCGCGACGAAATACCACTCTCCGGCCCGGTTTCAACCCCGTCAACGGAATCGGCCGAAGCGTCCGTGCGCGGTTTTCACAAGGCCCGACTTTCGGTCAGGGGGCCGCTCCTGAAATAGTTCCCCCCGATGTTCGACATCCCTAGACTCCCCATGTCGGGGGTAACTCGGGGGACAACTCAGTGGGGCATGGAGTGCCGGAACTCGTACTGGAATCAAACGGACGTACCTGGACGCTCGATCCGTCCAGGGCATATACCCTCGGACGTGATCCGCAGGGGGACGTCGTCTTCGACGACGCCAGGGTCTCCTGGCGTCACGCCACGGTCAGTTTCAACGGCCGCAGTTGGGTCATCGAGGACCATGGCAGCACCAACGGCACGTTCGTGCAGGGTCAGCGGATCCACCACATGGAGCTCGGGCCGGGCTCGGCGGTGAACCTGGGCAACGCCACCGACGGACCGCGACTGAGTCTCTCCGGCACCGCGGCCTCCGTGGCCACGCCGCAGGCCCAGCCCCAGCAGCAGCCGTATGCCGCGCAGGGCGCGAACCCAGGCTGGGCCCAGCAGGCGCCCTCCCAGCAGCAGGCTCCGCAGGCCGGCTGGCAGCAGCCGCAGCAGCCGCAGTCGCAGCAGCCCGGCGGGCACATCCCGCAGCAGCAGACTCCCGGCGGCGCCGCGGGGGCGCCGCCGGCCCACGGCGACCGCAGCCCCACCACGTTCCACCAGTTCTCCCTCGGCCGCGTGATGCGCATCGGCCGTGCCCTGGAGAACGAGCTGGTCGTCTCCGACCTGCAGGTCTCCCGGAACCACGCCGAGTTCCACGCCACGCCCGACGGCCGGATGGAGATCCGCGACCTCGGCTCGCACAACGGCACGTACGTCAACGGCCTGCCGATCCCCAAGGGCGGCGGGCAGTTGCTCGGCCCGGCCGATGTCGTCGGTGTCGGCCACTCGACGTTCCGCATCGTCGGCGACCGGCTCGAGGAGTTCGTCGACACCGGTGAGGTGTCCTTCTCCGCCCGCCATCTGACCGTCACGGTCGACGGCGGCAAGCAGATCCTCAAGGACGTCTCCTTCGGCGTCCCCGAGAAGTCGCTCATCGCGGTCATCGGACCGTCCGGCTCCGGCAAGTCGACGCTGCTCAAGGCACTCACGGGCTACCGCCCGGCCGACCAGGGCGAGGTCCTCTACGACAACCGGAACCTCTACAAGCAGTTCGCCGAGCTGCGCCAGCGCATCGGTCTGGTCCCGCAGGACGACATCCTGCACAAGGAACTGACCGTCAAGAAGGCGCTGAAGTACGCGGCCAAGCTCCGCTTCCCGGCCGACACCACGGCCCGCGAGCGCGAGGCCCGCATCGACGAGGTGCTGCGCGAGCTGAAGCTCGACATCCACAAGGAGAAGAAGGTCACCTCCCTCTCCGGTGGCCAGCGCAAGCGCGTCTCGGTGGCCCTTGAGCTGCTCACCAAGCCCTCGCTGATCTTCCTGGACGAGCCCACCTCCGGCCTCGACCCGGGCATGGACCGCGACGTCATGCAGCTGCTGCGCGGCCTCGCCGACGACGGCCGAACGGTCCTCGTCGTCACCCACTCCGTGGCCGAGCTGGCGATCTGCGACAAGCTCCTGGTGATGGCCCCGGGCGGCGCCGTCGCCTACTTCGGCCCGCCCGAGGAGGCGCTGAACTTCTTCGGCTACGACACCTGGGCCGATGTCTTCTCCGCCTTCGAGAACTACCGCGACTACGACTGGGCGGGCCGCTGGAAGGGCTCGCAGCACTACCAGATGTACGCAGCGGACATCGACGCCGTGGCGCCGCAGTCCGTACAGGTTCCGCCCATGCAGGCGATGAAGCCGCCGAAGCCACAGGGCTGGATGTCGCAGTTCGTCACGCTGGTGCGGCGCTACGTCTCGGTGATCGCGTCCGACAAGGGCTTCCTCGCCCTGATGGTGATCCTGCCGGCCGTGCTCGGCGCGGTCAGTCTCCTCATCGACGCGGACCAGGGCCTGCTGCCGAACCCGGCCAACCCGCAGACCGGCCGGATCATCCCGAACGGCACCGCGACGACGGTCCTGCTGATCCTCGCGGTCGGCGCCTGCTTCGCGGGCGCGGCGAACTCCGTCCGTGAGCTGATCAAGGAACGGGTCATCTACGAGCGGGAGCGCGCCACCGGCCTGTCCCGCTCGGCGTATCTGATGTCCAAGGTGTTCGTGCTCGGCATGATCACCGTGCTGCAGGGCCTGCTGGTCGGCGTCATCGGCTTCTCCAGCCGGGAGATCCCCGAGGAGGGCCTGGTCCTCGGCAGCGCGACCCTCGTCGAGCTCTCCATCCCGATCATGGCGCTGGGCTTCACGTCGATGATGTTCGGCCTGATCATCTCGTCGCTGGTCAAGACCGCCGAGAAGACCATGCCGCTGCTGGTGATGTTCGCCATCATCCAGGTCGTCTTCACCGGCTGCCTGTTCACGCTGCACGGCTCGATCGGCGTCAACCAGTTCTCGTTCCTGATGCCGTCGCGCTGGGCGGTCGCCGCCGCCGGTGCCACGCTGGACTTCAACAAGATCGCCCCGCCGGAGACCGCCGGCGACAACGACCCGCTGTGGGAGCACACGGTCGGGGCCTGGGCCATGGACATGGGCGCACTGCTCGCGCTCGGCGTGCTCTGCGGCTTCTTCGTGGCCCGCTTCCTGCGCCGCCACGAGCCCGAG
This sequence comes from Streptomyces sp. NPDC044719, assembly GCF_056433405.1. Lineage (NCBI taxonomy): Bacteria > Bacillati > Actinomycetota > Actinomycetes > Kitasatosporales > Streptomycetaceae > Streptomyces > Streptomyces sp. NPDC044719. Next base: position 12,466 of record NZ_JBWKHE010000005.1, on the reverse strand, counting down.
GTCATGCGCAAGTAGTCTCCGCCGCACGACGCCCGAAGGGCGGCACCTCGTCAGGAGGGTGCCGCCCTTCGGCGTTCTCGTTCAGCGAGCAGAGGTCCGCGCTACCTCAGTACGCGCTGTCGACGTTGTCCATCGAGCCGTACTTGTCGGCCGCGTAGTTACAGGCGGCGGTGATGTTGGCTACCGGGTCGTAGATGTCCCAGGAGGTGCCGGGGACGTGCCAGGTCTTGAAGGTCGGCGGGATGACCTGCAGCAGACCCTTCGACGGGATGCCGTTGATGGCGTTGATGTCCCAGTTGTTGATCGCCTTCGGGTCACCGGACGACTCACGGATGATGTTCCGGTGGATGCCGTCGTAGGACGCCGGGATGTCGTGCTTCTTCAGGATCTCGAGCGACTCGCGGATCCAGCCGTCGAGGTTGTTCGGGTAGGTCTTCTTGGCGGCCTTCTTGGCCTCGGCGCGCTTGGCGTCGCGGCTCGCGGCCTCCTTGGCCTCGCGCGCGGCCTCGGCCTTCTTCTTCGCGGCCTCGGCGGCGGCCTTCTTCTTGGCGGCAGCCGCGGCGTCGGCCTTCTTCTTCGCCTCGATCTGCTCGGCCTTCAGGCTGGCACCGGCCATCTGGTCGGTGACACTCGCCTTCACGTCCTTGATCTGCTGGTTGCTGAACGCCACCGGAGCCGACTGAGCGGCTTCCGTCGTGGTCTTCGTCGAAGCACCGCTCGGCACCGCGGAGAACCCGATGGCGGCGGCGCCGAGGGTGGCGACACCCGCCATGGCGATCTTGTGGTGACGGGTCAGGTTACGACTGGGGCCACGGCTGAAGATGTTCTTGGGCATGGTGGTTGGACCTCTTCGAATAGCGCGGGAGTCGCTCGGCGTCCGGCGTTGGACTCGGTGTGTTTCCGACACAAACGCCGCGGAGGTGAACCCACGGCGCTGAGCGACGGCAGCCATTCTTAGCGGCCGCAAAATGGCGTGGCAAAGGTGTGACGTACGAAGGGAGATAGTGGATCAGGGAGGGGCAAATCGGGGCAGACTGGACCGTCTGCCCCGCTCAATAGGTCGAGTTTGTCTCCTACGTCCTTTCGTACGTGACGTGGGTCCTATGCGAGGGCTCACATCAGGCGAAGATCCGTCTCACTGCCAGTTGCTTGAGCAATGCGCTATGTGAGGGGCTTCGCCGGGTAGGACGAGGTGCACGTCCCCGAACTCGTGCCACAGGTAGCGGCCTTGCAGCGCAGCCTCGTATCCCCGCTCGACCGCCGCCCGCCCCGCGACCGCCTCCAGCATCAGCAGATGCGAGGCCTCCGGTTCGTGCAGCCCGGTCAGCAGCCCGTCCACCACCCGCACCCCGCGCTCCGGGGTCACCACGAGCGAGGTCCACCCCGCCCGCGCCCGTACGACCCCGTCGGCACCCGCCGTCGACTCCACGGCCCGCACCGCAGTCGTCCCGACCGCCAGCACCCGGCCCCCACCGGCCTTCACGGCGTTGATCAGCCGCGCCGACGCCGCGGGCACCGCGAAGCGCTCCGGATACGGCGGCTCGTGCGCCTCCGCCGACGACACCCCCGTGTGCAGCGTGACCGGCGCGAACCCCACCCCCCGGCTCACCAGCTCCGCCACCAGCCGCGTCGTGAAGGGCCGCGCCGCACTCGGCATCTCCGCACTGCCCGCCCCGTCCGCCGAGGGCAGCGCGAACACCGTCTGGTAGACGGACAGCGGCTGGTCCCGCTCCGTGTAGGAGTAGCGGATGGGCCGCCCGTACTCCCGCAGCAGCCCCGGAATCCCGGGCCCGGACACCCGCGCCCACCACAACCGGCCGCTCCGCCCGCTCAGCGGCTCCTCCAGCACCAGCCGGGTCCCTCCCGGAAGGCACACCTCCGAACCCGCGGGCCCTCCCGCCCGTCTCCCGCCACCACTTCTCCGAAGAGCGCTTCGCGCACTGTCTGCGTCCCGCGCGCGCGTGGTGCCCCGCCCGTCGGGCTCCCGCAGCTCCACCGCCCAGCGACCGTCATCCCCATGGGTGGAGAAGTGCACCACCACGCGCGCGTGCCCGAGCCGCCCGTCGACGGCAGCCGCCAGCGTGGCCGAGGTGTTGACCACGAGCAGATCCCCCGCCCGCAACAGCCGCGGCAGCTCCGTGAACGTGTGATGCGCCACCCCCGCACCCCGCGACACCAGCATCCGTACGGCGTCCCGGTCCAGCCCGGGCCCCCGCTGCTCGACCGGCACCCGGGCCGACAGTTCCTCCGGCACGCGCACGGCCGGTGTCATCGGGTCCCCTCCAGCAGAGCCGGAGCTCCGTACCGCCCGCTCGCCGGACGCTCGTCCAGCAGCCGCAGGAACCCCGGCACCACAGCCGCCGGATCCGGCCGCGGATCATGATCGTCCGGTACTGCCGCCGCATACAGTTCGGTCGCCATGTCCCCGGGATCCACCGCCCAGACCCGCAGCCCCGGCTCCTCCACGGCGAGCACCGCCACCAGCTGGTCCAGAGCCGCCTTGGACGCCCCGTAGCCGCCCCAGGTCTCGTACGCCTCGGCGGCCGCGTCCGAGCTGACGGCGACGACCGTGCCCGACCCCGAAGCCCGCAGCAGCGGCAGCGCCTCCTGGACCAGGCCGAGACCCGCCACCAGGTTCACCTCCAGGGCCCGGCGCAGCCCCTCCAGGGACAGCTCCTCCAGTCGCACCAGCGGCTCGGCGCCCAGCGCGCTCGCGTTGTGCATCAGCAGGTCGAGACCGCCCCGCCGCTCCGCCGCCGACACCAGCTCCGCCCGGTGCCCGGCGTCGGTGACGTCCCCGGGCAGGGCGGTCACGCGCGTGCCGTACGCGGAGACGGCCCCGGCCGCCTCCGTCAGCGCCTCGGAGCCCCTGGCGTCGAGCACCAAATCCCAGCCCCGGCCCGCCAGGGCCTCGGCGAGCGCACGGCCAAGGCCCTTCGAGGCCCCGGTGATGATCGCAACCGGCATGATCGGCTCCCTCCTCGTGATCGCGTGCCCTCAACGTAGGAACGGAGCCGCCCGGACCACCTCGGACGCGGGCCGCAATCCACCGGGTCCCTTCGCCCTAAGCCACAGGCCCGGCGCCCCCGGTCCTAGGGCCTGTCTGACAAATCCACGCCTGCTCCGCGACGCCTGGCACGCACGCTCGCCGCGTTGCCGAACCGCCCACGTGGCTCCGCCACGAGGACGCTCCGGCGCCTTGCGATCGCACGCACCAGACGCCGCGGAGCCCGCCCTTCGGGCGGACGACGGGGATTTGTCAGACAGGCCCTAGGCCGCGCGCGCCCTTCCGGCTCGGCCCCGAGACCTAGGCCCACCGGACCGGGCACCCGCCGCCACTGGTCCGATCCGCGCTGTCACAGCCCGCCGGTACCGTGAGGACATGAGTCACGGTCCCCGGTCCGGCCTCGCAGCGGTGAGTTCGGCGTTGCTGGCCATGAGCAGGCATCTCGAGGTGCGCGACGTCCTCAAGACGATCACCGCCTCGGCCCGCGAGCTGCTCGACGCGCAGTACGCCGCGCTCGGCGTGCCGGACGATCACGGAGGCTTCGCCCAGTTCGTGGTCGACGGCGTCAGCGAGGAACAGTGGAAGGCCATCGGCCCCCTCCCGCGCCAGCACGGCATCCTCGCCGCGATGCTGCACGAGGCCAGGTCCGAGCGCCTCGCCGACGTCCGCAAGGACCCCCGCTTCGAGGGCTGGCCGAAGGCCCACCCCGACCTGGTCGACTTCCTGGGCCTGCCGATCCGCGACGGCGACGAGGTCATCGGCGCGCTCTTCCTCGCCAACAAGAACTGCGAGAAGCCCGAAGGCGGCTGCGGCTTCACGGCCGACGACGAGGAACTCCTCGGCATCCTCGCCCAGCACGCGGCCATCGCCCTCACCAACGCCCGCCTCTACGAACGCAGCCGTGAACTGACCATCGCCGAGGAGCGCTCCCGCCTCGCGCACGAACTGCACGACGCGGTCAGCCAGAAGCTCTTCTCCCTGCGCCTCACGGCCCAGGCCGCGGCCCGCCTGGTGGACCGGGACCCCTCCCGCGCCAAGGGCGAACTCCATCAGGTGGCGGTGCTGGCCGCCGAGGCCGCCGACGAACTGCGCGCCGCGGTCGTCGAGTTGCGCCCCGCCGCCCTCGACGAGGACGGCCTCGTGGCCACCCTGCGCACGCAGGTGCAGGTCCTCGACCGCGCCCACACCGCCCGTGTGACCTTCACCTGCCGTGGCGTGAAGGCCCTGCCGGCTTCCCAGGAGGAAGCCGTCCTGCGCGTCGCCCAGGAGGCCCTGCACAACGCCCTGCGCCACTCCGGCGCCGACCACGTCGACGTGACCCTGGACCGCCGCGACGGCGGAGCCGTCCTGCGGGTCGCGGACGACGGCTGCGGCTTCGACCCGCAGGCGGTGCGGCGCGCGGGGCGCCATCTGGGCCTGGTCTCCATGCGGGACCGGGCGAGTGGGGCCGGCGGCACGCTGACCGTGGAATCGGTGCCTGGCAAGGGCACCACGATCGAGATGGAGGTCCCCGGTGGCTGACGCGATCAAGGTACTGCTCGTCGACGACCACCAGGTCGTCCGCCGGGGCCTGCGCACCTTCCTCGAGGTGCAGGACGACATAGAGGTCGTCGGCGAGGCCGCGGACGGCGCCGAAGGAGTGGACCGCGCGGAGGAGCTGAGGCCCGACGTCATCCTCATGGACGTCAAGATGCCGGGCATGGACGGCGTCGACGCCCTGCGCAGACTCCGCGAACTCGACAACCCGGCGCGCGTGCTGGTCGTCACCAGCTTCACCGAACAGCGCACGGTGGTCCCGGCCCTGCGCGCGGGCGCCGCCGGCTACGTGTACAAGGACGTAGACCCCGACGCCCTCGCCGGAGCCATCCGCTCCGTCCACGCCGGGCACATCCTCCTCCAGCCGGAGGTCGCCGGCGCCCTGCTGTCCCAGGAGGAGGCCAACTCGGGGCCGGGAAGGGCCGGCTCGCTCACCGACCGGGAGCGCGAGGTGCTCGGCCTGATAGCGGACGGCCGCTCCAACCGGGAGATCGCCCGCGCGCTCGTCCTCTCCGAGAAGACCGTCAAGACCCACGTCTCGAACATCCTGATGAAGCTCGACCTGTCCGACCGAACCCAGGCCGCCCTGTGGGCCGTTCGCCATGGTGTGACCGGCTGACCTGCTCACCCCATGGCAACGGAAGGTTCCACTCCGGACCGAGATTCATACTGTCGTGGGAATGTCCCTCGCATGGCGCATCCTCGGTGGGTCTCCGCCGTTCTCCAGTGCGTGCCGCGGCGCCTGCCGCGGCGATCGCAAGGAGGGCTCAGAAGTGAAGAACCTGAAGAAGGCCGCTGCCGTGACGATGGTGACCGGTGGACTGCTCGCCGCCGGTGCGGGCATGGCCTCCGCCACGAGCGGCTCGCACGCCGACGGCAGCGCCGTGGGCTCGCCGGGCGTCGCCTCGGGCAACGTGGTCCAGGCCCCGGTGCACGTCCCGGTCAACGTCTCCGGCAACAGCGTGAACGTCATCGGCGTCCTGAACCCGGCGTTCGGCAACCTCGCCGTCAACCACTGACTTCACCTCCGTTTCCGAGCCGAAGGTGACCCCGGCCTCCCGGCCCCACCCGGGAGGCCGTTCGGCATAGCTGCGGGCATGCGTGCCGCCAGGGGCGGCACGGGTGGGGGGTGGGGGTCCCCCCGCTCGAGCGAAGCCGAGAGTGGGGGAGGCACCCCGCTACGCCGGGCTGCGCACCCACCCGGCCCCAGCACAAACGCCGAGCACCCGGCACCCGACCGTCACCGCACCCCCCGCTCCCGCTCCTCCACAACGGAGTTGTACGCCGCGACCTGCGCCCGCCGAGCCGTCCGCTCCACCGGCCGCAACGCCTCCCGCCGCGCCCCCATCTCGGACGCACTCACCGCACCCCCGTGCCCACTCTCCGTCGCCACCACGATCAACGTCCCCACCCGCTGCGCCAGCTCCAGCACCCGCACCGCCCGCGACGGATACCCCGGCGCCAGCACCTCCCGCCCCCGCTCGGCCCGCGCCCGATACGCATCGATCGCCGCCTCGGCCACCGGCCCCGACCCGGCCACATCCAGCCGCGTCAGCACCTCCGTCGCCTCGCGAAGGGCCTCCGCCAGCTCCCGCTCGGCCTCACCCAGCGACGGCACATCTGCGGGCGGCGCCTCCCGCACGGGCAGCACATGCCATACGACCTCGACATGCACATCACCCTCGGGCCCGGCCTCGTACACCTCCGGCACCAGCCCGAACGCGGCGCCGTAACAGACCACGGCCTCCTCGGCGTCCAGCGCACGCGCGTTGAACTCCGGCGGCCCGCTCAGCCCCAGCGGATGCCCGGGCGCCGGCAGCGCGAGCCGCAGCCCGGTCACCCCGAGCGTCCGCAGCCGCCCCAGCGCGAGCGTCAGCCCGACGGGCGTCGGCTCCCCGGGCAGCCCCTCCACCCGGTGCACCGCGTCCTCCCCGACGATGGCGAGCACGGCGTCATCAGGTGAGACAAGTCCGGCCAAAAGGGCATTTCCCCAAGCTGCAAGACGTCCAGCACGTGGTTCCGAGAGCATGCCCCCACCCTAAGAGAGCCCAAGACCCGGACCGAGGGAATGCCCGGACCGACCGGTGGCGTAGATTTCATGGAGGGCTGCGCCCACCGGCGCGGCGGACCGAGCCACAGGCTTACGCGACAGCCGAGACCGGCCACACTGCAAGGGGAGACAACGCGCTCATGAGCGATGTTCTGGAGCTTCAGGACGTATCCGTGGTCCGCGAGGGCCGGGCTCTGGTGGACCAGGTCTCCTGGTCGGTCAAGGAGGGCGAGCGCTGGGTCATCCTGGGCCCGAACGGCGCCGGCAAGACCACCCTCCTCAACCTCGCTTCCACCTACCTCTTCCCCAGCTCGGGCACCGCCGCCATCCTCGGCGAGACCCTCGGCAGGCCCGGCACCGACGTCTTCGAGCTGCGCCCGCGCATCGGCATGGCCGGCATCGCCATGACCGAGAAGCTGCCCAAGCGCCAGACGGTCCTGGAGACCGTGCTGACCGCCGCGTACGGCATGACCGCCACCTGGCACGAGGACTACGAGGAGATCGACGAGCGGCGCGCCCGCGCCTTCCTCGACCGCCTCGGCATGAGCGACTACCTGGAGCGCAGGTTCGGCTCGCTCTCCGAGGGCGAGCGCAAGCGCACGCTCATCGCCCGCGCCCTGATGACCGACCCCGAGCTGCTCCTCCTCGACGAGCCCGCCGCCGGACTCGACCTCGGCGGCCGCGAGGACCTCGTCCGCCGCCTCGGCCGGCTCGCCCGCGACCCCATCGCCCCCTCGATGCTCATGGTCACCCACCACGTCGAGGAGATCCCCCCGGGCTTCACCCACGTCCTCATGATCCGCCAGGGCAAGGTCCTCGCCGCCGGCCCGCTCGAGCTCGAACTCACCTCCCGCAACCTCTCCCTCTGCTTCGGCCTTCCGCTCGTCGTCGAACAGGCGGGCGAGCGCTGGACCGCACAGGGCCTCCCGCTGTCCTGACCCGCCCCCAGACCACACAAATCCCAGAGTAAGAACGGCATTTCACACGCTGGGCGCCCTGTCGGCGACAGGGGCGTCGGTCCTACCATGACCATGTGGAAATCGACGCATGGCTGTGGTGGCTGATCGGCGCGGCAGCGCTCGGCATCGCGCTCGTGGTCACCGCGATGCCCGAACTCGGCATGCTCGCGGTGGGCGCCGTCGCCGCGGCGGCGGTCACCGGCGTCTTCGGTGGCGGAGCCGTCGCACAGGTGGTGGTCTTCGCCGTCATCTCGACCGCAGGCATCGCCGTCGTACGGCCCATCGCGAACCGGCATCGCGCCCAGCGGCCCCAACTCGCCACGGGCGTGGACGCGTTGAAGGGCCGACAAGCCGTCGTCCTGGAACGCGTCGACGCCTCAGGCGGCCGGATCAAGCTGGCCGGAGAGGTCTGGTCGGCCCGCGCCCTCGACACCGACCGTGCTTACGAAGTAGGCCAGGAAGTGGACGTCGTGGACATCGAGGGAGCCACTGCGATCGTCATGTGACCTCGCAGGACGTAACTGGAGTGAACTCCTCGCCAGCTACGCGACGGTCTGTCAGACTCGACCAGCAAGATCTTCGACAACCATAAGATCTGCCGAAGTCGCCGAGGCGGAGAAGGGTACGGGGAACGACGATGGAACCGGTCATCATCGTCCTGATCATTCTGGTGGTGTTGGTCTTCATCGCCCTGATCAAGACGATCCAAGTCATCCCACAGGCCAGCGCGGCCATCGTCGAGCGCTTCGGCCGCTACACGCGGACACTGAACGCGGGCCTGAACATCGTCGTCCCGTTCATCGACACCATCCGCAACCGCATCGACCTGCGCGAACAGGTCGTCCCCTTCCCGCCGCAGCCGGTGATCACCCAGGACAACCTGGTCGTGAACATCGACACCGTCATCTACTACCAGGTCACCGACGCACGGGCCGCGACCTACGAAGTCGCCAGCTACATCCAGGCGATCGAGCAGCTCACCGTCACCACGCTGCGCAACATCATCGGCGGCATGGACCTGGAGCGGACCCTGACCTCCCGCGAGGAGATCAACGCGGCCCTGCGCGGCGTCCTCGACGAGGCCACCGGCAAGTGGGGCATTCGCGTCAACCGCGTCGAGCTCAAGGCGATCGAACCGCCCACCTCCATCCAGGACTCGATGGAGAAGCAGATGCGCGCCGACCGCGACAAGCGCGCCGCCATCCTCCAGGCCGAAGGTGTCCGGCAGTCCGAGATCCTGCGCGCCGAGGGCGAGAAGCAGTCCCAGATCCTGCGCGCCGAAGGTGAGGCCAAGGCGGCCGCCCTGCGCGCCGAAGGTGAGGCCCAGGCCGTCCGTACGGTCTTCGAGGCCATCCACGCCGGAGACCCGGACCAGAAGCTCCTCTCCTACCAGTACCTCCAGATGCTCCCGAAGATCGCCGAGGGCGACGCCAACAAGCTCTGGATCGTCCCCAGCGAGATCGGCGACGCCCTCAAGGGCCTGTCCGGCGCCATGGGCAACTTCGGCGGCATCGGCGGCGGTTCCGGCGGCAACGGAGGCGCGTCCGGAGCCGGCGTCCCCGCCCAGGAACGCCGCGAGAAGCCGTCCATCGACTGACCGGGCACGCACGACCGGCACATCGAAGGGGCCCGCTTCTCTGGAAGCGGGCCCCTTCGTATGTCAGCTAGGCAGCGGGCTGCGCCAGCCACTCCGGCAGCGCGTCGAAGTCGTCCTGCCCCAGCGCCAGCAGCATCGCGTCCGCCGGCGTCGGCTCGAACGGCTCCCGAAGCAACGGCATACCCGCCTCCACCGGAGTCCGATTCGCCTTGCGGTGATTGTCCTCCGCACACGAGGCCACCGTGTTCAGCCACGTGTCCTGCCCGCCCCGCGACCGCGGCACCACGTGGTCGACAGTCGTCGCCCGCCTCCCGCAGTACGCGCACCGGTTCCGGTCCCGGACCAGCACACCCCGCCTCGACCACGGCGCTCGTCTTCGGAAGGGCACCCGTACGTACTGGCAGAGCCTGATCACACGGGGCGCCGGTATGTCGACCGCGGCTCCCCGCATCCGCAGTTCGGGGTGGGCCTGCTCGACGACGGCCTTGTCCTGAAGCACCAGAACGACGGCTCGGTTCAGCGTTACCGTCGACAGCGGCTCGAAGCTCGCGTTGAGTACCAGCGTGTCCCGCATACCAGCCCACCTCCCGTGTGCACCGGCCCACCCCCTGGCGGGCTGGGATCAACTCTGGCCGGGCACGCCGAGATGGACAACGCAATATCTGCTGCTCTCACGGGGGGTGACCCCCGTGCCCCCGGCAACAAAAATGCCCGCTCCTGATCAATTCCAAGACCAGGAGCGGGCAAACGTTCCGTGAACGCTGGGATCGTGAGGCGGCTTGCTCAGCCTTCGGCAGGCACCTCGTACTCACCGATCAGCTGGGCCCGCCCGATCGTGTGAAACCGCAGGTTGAAGCCCACGACGGCGGGCGAAGCCTCGGCATCCGGACCGAGCTTCTCCGTATCCACGGCGTACACCGTGAACACGTAACGGTGCGGACCGTCCCCGGGTGGCGGGGCGGCACCACCGAACTCCTTGCTGCCGTAGTCGTTACGCGCCTGGATCGCGCCCTCGGGCAGACCCTCGAACGCGCCGCTGCCCGCACCCACCGGCAGCTCGGTCACCGAGCCCGGAATGTCGAACAGCACCCAGTGCCAGAACCCGCTGCCCGTAGGGGCGTCGGGGTCGTAGCAGGTCACGGCGAAGCTCTTGGTCTCGGGCGGGAAGCCCTCCCACCGCAACTGCGGCGAGGTGTTGCCGGCCGCGTAGACCTGAGCGTCCTGGAGCGTCGCACCCTCCTCGACATCCTTGCTCGTGACCGTGAACGACGGTACGGGCGGATGGAAGTCGTGGGGGAGCGGCCGCCGCTTGAGCTCGGTCACCTCGGTACCTCCTGATCGATTCGTTCAGTCAGCCCCGAGCCTAGAACCAGTTGCGCTTGCTGCCGACCTCGGACAGCCACTGGTTGAGGTACGCGGTCCAGTCGGTGCCCTGGTAGTCCTGGAGCCCCACCTTGAACGAGCGGAACGTGTCACTGCCCTCGCTGAACAGCCCCGGCTTCTTGTCCATCTCGAGCACCACGTCCATGGCCTGCTCGTCGGCCACGAAGCTCAGCTCGACCTGGTTCAGCCCCCGGTACTGCTGCGGCGGGTAGAACTCGATCTCCTGGTAGAACGGCAGCTTCTGCCGCGTACCCCGGATGACACCGCGCTCCATGTCCGCGTTCTTGAACCGGAAGCCCAGCTGGATGAACGCGTCCAGGATCGCCTTCTGCGCCGGCAGCGGGTGCACGTTGATCGGGTCCAGGTCACCCGAGTCCACGGCCCGCGCGATCTCCAGCTCCGTGGAGACACCGATGTGCATCGAGCGCAGCGTCTGCCCGTCGATCATCGTGATCGGGGTCTCCCACGGGATCTCCAGCCCGAACGGCACCGCGTGCACCGCGTTCGCCTGGAGCTCGAACGCCCCGCCCAGCCGCGACTTCGTGAACTCGATGTCCTGCTTGTACTCCTGGTCGCCGCTCTCCACCTCGACCTTGGCCTGCAGCCCGACCGAGAGCCCCTCGATCTGCTGGTTCACGGACCCGCCCTGGATCCGCACCTCACCCTGGACGACACCGCCCGGCACGACGTTGACCTCGTGCAGCACCGTCTCGACCGAAGCCCCGCCGGCCCCCAGGCTCGCGAGCAGCTTCTTGAACGCCATGTCTCTCCCTCTCGCCCACTACGGGTGGATCCTTGATCCATACAAACGCGATCCGGCCGTGGCCGGTTCCATGCCCTCACCCTGGCAATACCGGTGCCCGCTGGCCACCCCGCCGCACCACACGTCTTTAGTACCCTCGGACGGCATGATCGCGACCCCCGACCGTACGCCCCTGTCCAGGGAGTTCTTCGACCGGCCCGTCCTCGATGTCGCCCCTGATCTCCTCGGCCGCATCCTGGTACGCACCACCCCGGACGGTCCGATCGCCCTCCGCCTCACAGAGGTCGAGGCCTATGACGGCTCCGACGACCCCGGCTCCCACGCCTATCGCGGTCGCACGGCCCGCAACGACGTGATGTTCGGTCCGCCCGGACACGTCTACGTCTACTTCACCTATGGCATGTGGTTCTGCATGAACCTGGTGTGCGGTCCGGAGGACAAAGCGAGCGCGGTCCTGCTCCGCGCCGGCGAGATCATCGAGGGCGCCGAACTGGCCCGCACCCGTCGACTCTCGGCCCGCAACGACAAGGAACTGGCCAAAGGCCCGGCCCGACTGGCCACGGCCCTGGGCGTGGACCGCTCCCTGGACGGCACGGACGCGTGCACTCCCGAGGACACCCCCCTCCGCATGCTGACCGGCACTCCCGTGCCCTCCGACCAGGTACTCAACGGCCCTCGCACCGGGGTGTCAGGCGACGGGGCCGTGCACCCCTGGCGCTTCTGGGTCGCCGACGACCCGACGGTGAGCCCCTATCGCGCCCATGTCCCGAGGCGCCGCCGAAGTTGACGCGTCCCCGCAAGGTGCGTAATGTGGCCCGAGCCGCTGAACCGGGTACGGCAATCGCCAGCAGTCGGAAGCGGCCAACCCACTACCTAGTCACTCCCCTCAGCAGGGGCGAATTCGGTGTGCCCGCATGCCTGAATTCGATGCCGACAGACTCGATTATGAGTTGGACGGCGAATCGGCTAACGTAGTGAATGTCGAAAGGCCGACGAGCGAAAGCCAAGGCCTCACGGCAAATCCCGCCGACAGGGAATCGGATCGAAAAAGGATCTGATAGAGTCGGAAACGCAAGACCGAAGGGAAGCCCGGAGGAAAGCCCGAGAGGGTGAGTACAAAGGAAGCGACCGTTCCTTGAGAACTCAACAGCGTGCCAAAAGTCAACGCCAG